>NZ_JAMBOH010000014.1 GCF_023715505.1 Neobacillus cucumis
CTTGAAGATACCCTTAAAGAGAGTAACAAAAAGATTCAAAAGTTAATTAAAAGTCAACTAGAGCAATGGATTGCGGGCTTGCCTAACTATATCAAGGCATACCTGCCTATTTCAGTCTGCGAAAGTTGAGTTATTAGATATATAGAATAAAAAATCTTATGTGGAGAATGTCTGACAGAAATAAATTCACTTTATTCGCATGTATGTACTGATGGGCAACGTTTGAATTTCTTTTTTATTACTTGCCGAAAAATGTCCTCTAGAGGATAGCCCTGTTTCTTCAATATTTAAATGCACCTCAGGATTAAACTCCATACTCTTCACCCAAATAGATGATTTTGTAAAATAGTTTTACGATAGGTACCTTAATTGGACTTAAGATAAGGTTTATCTAAAGAAAACGACCAGACAAATATAGCAACAACTTAAGAAAAAGGAATCGGATAAAAAGGAATCTATGTCTCTTTTTATCCGATTCCCTTTCTGTCTTTTCTTTCATAGTTATATTGGGATTACCCAGTGAATGAAAGCGTTTTATAATTAATTTAGATAATCACCATGTTAAGATTGCAGACAAACAGCTCGCTTTTGAAAATTTTTTTCTGGAATCATTTTTAAAAATGATCATAGGAAGTGTTGAAATGGATGATGAACAGCTTTTAACATTTATGACTATTTTTGATTAAATAATTATTCGCGCACCGCAGATCATTTGAATTTAACACAACCGGCAATCACTGTACGGATTCAAAAATTAGAAATCGAATCCGGATGTAAATTATTTTACCGTGACGGAAAAAAGATACTGTTAACGGAGGAAGGAACAGCCCTCCTTCCATATGCTTGAAAAATATTAAACTATGTAAATGAAGCAAGACAAGTGGTTGAAGGTATTAAAAAACCAACAATTACTATTGGATTATCACCTGCTATCTCTGTTTCGATTGTTTTAGAGGCTTTATCAATGCTCCGGCAAACGAGTCAACTTTCGTTTGATCTAGTCGAAGCTGCGGACTCTGTTGAAGTTTCTAAAATGATTAGAGAAGGATCAATCGATTTCGGAATTCTAAGAGATGTAATCCCATTTACAAATCTGGAATCTGAATAAATTTTTCGTGAAAAACTTTTTTTATTGTCGGAAAAAGCCATCCCTTAACTGGAAAAACTAAAATTTACAAAGATGATCTCATTAACCAAACGATGATTTGCTATCGGCGGGAATCAGCTTTATGGCGAACGATTGATGAAGGATTAGTAGGTGTAAAAAATCTAAAACGAATTGAAGTCGGCGGATTTGAAATGGTTATTTCTATGGTTAAAAATAACTGGGGTTTCAGTGTTGTACCGGAACTCATACTTGCCAATAAACCGAATAAAGATTTATGTGTCGTCCCTTTTGCTGACTTTGAGCATCTCACTTATAATGTTGTAGGAATATATAAAAAGGAGTCTCCAAAGTTAGAAAAGCTTCTTCTATTTCTACAGTCGTTTAAAACCTCTTTAAAAAAATTTCCTGATCTATAGAACCTATAGGCCAAATTAAAGAACATTCCTATCAAAATGGAATGTTCTCTAATTTGGCCTATTCCGATTCTTTAATAAAACTCTCTTTATTTAATCCCAGAAACTTAATCGCATTTTCTCCAAGCATTTGTTTCTTTTCCACATCCGAAACATTTTCCAACATTTCAACTATTTTCCCCGGCGGTGCTTCCCGCAACATGAATGGATAATCTGTACCCATGATAATATGATCAGCACCAAATTTTCCAAGCATAAATTGGAGATTGCACGGATCGTAAACGAGCGTATCGTAATAGAGTTTCTTCGCATAATAGCTTGGCGGCCGTTCCGTTGTGCGGATATGCGGCCATACTTCCCAGGCTTGGTCGATTCGCGGTAATAAATACGGCAGGGACCCTCCGCCATGGGCAAAGCAGATTTTTAATTTTGGAAATTTATCAAGAATACCGCTGAAGATTAGACTTCCTGCCGCAAGTGCTGTTTCGGACGGCATTCCAATCGAATACATAAAGTTATGGTTTGGCATTCTCTCTACTCCGACCGTGGCCCATGGATGAACTAAAATGGGTACATCCATTTTTGCCGCTGCTTCCAGAAATCTTTGAATCTCTGGATCATCGAGGGTTTTTCCATTTGCGTTGCTGCCGATTTCAATCCCTTTCAGCCCCAGCTCGTTAACTGCTCTTTCCATTTCTACAATCGCCAAATCTGAATTCTGCAATGGTACGGTTCCAAGGCCGACAAAACGATCAGGATATTGGGCTACTACCGAAGCTATAAAATCATTTTGTGCTTTCGACAGCTCTAAACACTTTTCTACATCTGCCCAATATGTAAACGTAACCGGAATCGGAGATAAAACTTGGACATTGACACCTTCTGCATCCATTTCAGCGATGCGCTTTTCAGGATTCCAGGCATTCTCGTCGACTTTTCGGAATGACTTTCCATCCTTGTAAATTTCAGCTCCACAGCTGCACGTATGCTTTAAAATCGGAAAACGATTATCCGCATATTTTTCCGCAAAATCAGGAAAATTCTCAGGAATAATATGGGTGTGAAAGTCAACACGGAAATTCTCACCTTTTGACATGATGCTGCCTCCTTAAAGGATAATTGTTGATTGATTATTGATTAACTTTTTCCAGGTCTTCCTTTATCAATTTACCAACTTTTCCCCATCCTGGTTTAGGTCTTCCTCCCCATTCATCAAGGGTATGCATGGTTGGTTCTAGACGGCGAGGCTCTCTTGGATTTTCCTCCGGAAATTCTTCCATTCCTTGACTATACTCAATCGTTAAGCCATCAGGATCCGCAAAATATAGGAAAATGCTGCCCGATGGGTGATGTTTTCCTGGCCCAAATAGAATCGGAACATTGTTATCCTTTAATCTATTAACTTGAATCCCCACATCATCTACACGTTGAGCTTGATAAGCAAGGTGATTCAATTTATTTTCTTTCCCTTTTGTCAGGGCAAAATTATGGTGAAATGGAGTTCCAGCTGCCCTTAACCAGGCCCATCCCGTTTCCCTTCCTTGGATATCTGAAATGTTGAAGTTCAAAACATTCGTAAAGAAATCAAATAATTCGTCAAATTTATTAGTTTCATAAACCACATGAAGAAGTCTCGTAATTCTGGCCTTCTTAGGAACAAATGGTGTACCCATTTGCATAATTTGCACATAGAATTCATACGTTACCCCTAAATATGGATCTTTAAAACGCAATGTTCTACCTTGGGCCAAATTTTGGCACTCCTCTGCGCTTAATTCGACAGGATTTACACCTTGTTTCGATAAATGGTCAAACACCGCTTGAAATTGGTCTGCCTTTTCAAGCTCAAATGCTACTCTTTTTAACCCAGGTTCTTCTCCTTGTTCAAGGATTAAATTGTGATGGTCCCCGCTGCATCGAAGGTATGCCACATCAAGAACCCGTTCAACAAATTCCAAACCAACAATATTTTCATAAAAATCTACCGATTTATTAAGATCAGTCACGCTTAACACAACATATCCCAACTTTTTATAACGAATCATTCAAAAACCTCCTGTATTATAGTAGAGGGTCTGACCCTCATAGCTTAACCGCGTTAATGTGTTAATTCGTATGAACCCCAATCAAAATCTGACTTCATATTATAAAATGATACTTACTTTTCCGTGCGGGCGGAGACTGTCCAATTTGAGAATGACTTTCTTGGATTGAATCTTTAATTCTCCATTTTCTTTTACCAAGATGTATTCGTTGACCCCGACATAATTGTCCAGTACTTCACGTTTCGTACGGTAGGTAGAGAAATTGCATCTGACTTTTACGGCATCCTCTTCATTATTAACGATTCTTACATTCGTCACATTGTGAAGAGTAGTGGAGTGCGGGTATTCTACATGGGCTTCTCTTTTCAGTAATCGTAATGCCCGCTGTTCTAAACGGGCACGATCATCATGAACAAAGAAAAGCGATTTTTTAAAATCCGCATCAGGATTTCCGATGGGCGGAATCACATACGTTCCATTGCTTGCGAATAATGCAGCCCACTCCTTTAACTTAAACTCATCAAGAAGCTCCCCCTCATGGAATAAAAAATCTTCAATTTCCTGACGTGTTATGTTCATACTTCCACCTTCCCAGCTTCTTCTTTTTTGCTTTCAACTGCTGTCATCCGTTTATCCCATTCACGCCAAAAGGCACGCATTTGTTCTTCATCCGTCGCTTGGGGAATTTCCCTGTTCATTCCTTTGGAAATATCATTCCATCCGACTTCTTTAGTATTTAAAAAACCTTCCTGGCATAGTTCAAGTGCTTCATTATCATCCGGAGTCGCAAAACCGCCTGGCCCTAAAAACTCTAAGTAGCTGTCATTCCGTACCTCTCTGAAACCGTCTGTTTCATTTATAGGAGATAAAGCATAGGCGGTTACTTGCATATAACCCGGTTCAATCGGATAAAAGGTTCTGATTGCAATCGCCATGATATCATTGATGACCAGGTTAGGGAAAATTAAAATATTACGGTTCTTTTTCGAAATGCGGTGGGCTCTTTCTTCGCCAAATTTCTCTACTAAGCGGGCATTGATTTTGTCGATAATTTCTTTCGCCTCTTCACCGTAACCTTCAATCCATTTTCCGATTGGTCTTGGCCACGGGGCATAATATTCCATTACGGCATGTCCATTCCCCAGAGCGCGTGCTTCCCCTGCAAGACTGTCTTTTTCCATTATTCCGCCGCGGGTCGCAACAATATCAAAATAGGTTTTATGGGTTGGTACCCCGTGGTATAAATCAAAACTATTTTCACAAAGTAATTTCCAGTTCGCTCGTACGCTATATTCCTGGGGATCCTGCAAAACTTCCATTCCAACTTCTGTTTGATCTGCCACCAAGTCGAGATACTCTTTGGCACCTGCCAGGTATTCCTCTAATGATATGGCGTTGTCATCAAAGTTAACGAATACGAAACCGCGGTAACTTTCAAGTCGTTTGACAGCCAGCATATTTTTGGAGCCATCGCAGTTATGGTCTTCCAAGAAACCAAATTTATCAGGTAATCCGACTAATTCCCCTTGCGTATTAAAGCTCCACGCATGATAGAAGCAGCGGAATACTTTTGAGTTTCCTTTTCCTTCACGGCATACGAGCGCACCCCGGTGTGGACAAGAATTATATAATGCCCTTATCACCCCATCATTGCCGCGGGTAAATAAAAGGTTTCGTCCACCAACTTTTCTTCTATGAAAATCGCCTTTATTCGGTACTTCTGATTCATGCCCGATATATAACCAGCATTTATTAAAAATCTCATTGCGTTCGACTTCTAAAATTTCCCGATCAATAAAAACTTCACGATTTACTTTGAATAAACACTTCTGTTGATCTTCCTTAAGATAATTGCTCATTGGCTCTCCCCCTAAATAAGTTTTTTTAGTAAACCTGCTCATCATTTGTGTCAGTTCTGAAAGAGGTTTTAGAAAACCTTAAAATCATTTTTATTACATCCTGCTTCCGCCATTTACACTAATCACTTGGCCCGTAATAAAAGTAGCCTTATCGGAAGCAAGGAATACGACGGCATCCGCCACCTCTTCCGGATAGGCCCCTCTTACTTTTGGAATGATGTTAATATAGCGATCTACCCCGTCTCTCTCTTTCTGATCTCATCCAGCACTTCCCCCTCTACTGCCGGGGGAGCGATGACATTCGCGGTAATATTATTTTTGGCGAATTCTCTTCCTATTCCGGAAACAATGGCATGGACCCCGCCCTTTGCAGTATTATAGGCTGCATGGTCCGATAAACCATTTCGGACAGAATCTGCTCCTATGTTAATAATCCGTCCGTAATTTTGTTTCACCATATGCGGCAAAACTCAACATGACCACGTGGTCCAGAGGTTGCGGTCGATTGTCGTTTTTAAGGTTTCCGGTGTTTGTTCAAAGAACGGGAGAATCACGCTCCGCCGGCATTATTGACAAGAATGTCGATTTTGTCCCATTTATGTATGGCTTTTTCAACCATCTGGATAACATTTTCATCTTTTGATAAATCACCAATAAAGTAGTCTGTTTCCCGCCCTGTTAATTGGGCCACTTCCTCGGCGACTTTCCTCGTACGTTCCGGATTGGTTCCTGTAACCAATACAGTCGCACCTGCTTGTGATAAACCATTTGCATCCGCTTTCCCAATTGTGAAGAACCTGTTACATGGCTACTCTCCCTTCCAAAAGATAGGCTTGTGATTGACTCGACGACTCGACATGCTAATATCTATCACCTCTTTTCCTTGTAATCTCTTTTTTGGTTTGTAAAGAAAATGGTCTGTTTCCTTTTTGTCGTCACAATCAAATACACAAAAACTAACATCGATCCGTATACCTCAACTAAATGTAACCGCATCCAAAACTTAACTCAGTGTGCTTAAGTAAACAGCGTTTAATGCATTTTTCAAGATAATATCTGAACATATTGACATTTAAAAATATCAGAATATTATCTTAATTGATTTAATTTTAAATCTTTTTTTTGTGAAAATCTAATCGAAATATTCTTACTTTAAGTGACTAAATTCAAGATTTTATTTATATATAGATAATTATGGATACTCTGTTAATTCGTTTGCAAAGAGATGATTTAAGAGGAATAATTATATATATCCTTTTTCCTGAGTAAATTTTAAAGACATTTAAATGGTCATGACATAATAAAAAAAGGTAAGGGGAGCTCAAAATTATAAAAGGAATTTGTTTTTGATAATCTAGATTTGAGGTACTTTTATACGATTTGATCACATAAAAAATGAGCCACATGATTTCCAATTCTATTAACCTCTCTTATGATAAGAAGTGACTATACTTTCTTCATATGAGAGGAAGAACAGGATGATCGAAATGGCTCAATTTCATAATATCAAAATTCTTAAAAGAGGTTGAAGGTTTATTGCAAAGGCAAATTGCGCCAAAACTTGGAATTTCACGTAACACTGTTAGCAAATATCTTAAAAATGATACGTTATGATAACTACGAATCTAGAATTTACGGAATGGACGTCTATATTTGGAGATAAAAAAATGACTGCAGCACTTCTAAATCGACTAACCAACTCTGATATAATCTATTTTCTAAAATCACTTGAAAAATTAAAAGTTACCTCCGCTCCGAAAAGAGAACCCGTTACTTTTCCTCCTGGCTCCTATTTGTTGAAACTGAATGAATTACATAATAGAATCCTAAAATACTTTCAATTTCTCCTATGTCTAAATATTCATCTGATGAATCTTTAAGCACTATCTGTGCATCTTGAATATCCAATTTCTCTAGTTTTTCAATGAGTTCAGATACTGTCATTTTTTATTTTCCTCCATATTTATTTTATAAAATAATAATACCCAGACTCTATTTATCGTATAAATTACCTTTAGAAATCAAACAGGAGTCTGCACTTTATTTATGTTTGGACAATTTATTACAAAACAAGGTAAACAAGTTCATCGTCAATTTAGAAAAGCTACAAATGCAAAACATATTTTTCCTAATTATGATAGTTTAAGAAAAAATATCTTTCAAATTAATATAAATATCCCCTACAGTCAATATGTTATTCCCTTTTAATTTTAGGAAATATATAATTTTAGACCTGATAAAATAGTCCATCGTACTTCTATTAAATACTCCTAATTGGTATATTAAAATATCTTCCTAATCAACGCCAAGCACTCCAACTACGTTGCAAATGCCACTCGCTCGATTTCACCTGGTTTCACTTAATTGTTGAGCTGATGCGTAAGAGGATCCAAGTATTGAACACGACCAGTTATATCCATAATAAAGCCGTCAGTCCAAACGCTAATGATAAGCCATAATTTTCCCTGTTCTGGCATGAAATTATTTAATGGATCCCTGCATGAATGGCTCTTGCATACGTAAAAAATACCATTTCCGCTCGTATCATGGCTATTGAGTTTGCACCTGGAAAATAGACCTGAAAACAATGGTTATCATGATAAAAAAATTCGTTAATGTAACGATTAAATCAGACAGATATAAAAAATACCAATTCAACAAGATGAATGGGTATGCCTTTAAATCTATTTCTACTATGGCTAATCATAACGATATAAGTGAATAACAATAAGAGGTGTAGCGAACCTCCCTTAAGGGGGAGTCAGTACCTCAGGTATATCGACAAACTCGAATATTTTCGAATTTGTCGACAGTATGAACTCCCTTTCAAAAAATATAGTGAGTTTTAGTTTTTTATTTCTAAAGTTGTGAAAAAATTACCTTTATAAAAACAACTAATAGTTTGTTAATTTTCTAGAATACAGTTACTAGACTCATGCTTATTCGTTTATTTTCTATTAGAAACCGGTACACCGGCAACTCCCCAATGAGTTTTTGGCATTTCATTAACCAATACTCGAACGCTAGTTTTTGGTACAACTAATGTTTCAACAACAGTATCAGTAATATTTTCAATTAATGCTTTTATTTTTTCAGGTGGTCTGCCCTCCATAATATTTACTTGAATAAGTGGCATGATAATTCCCCTTTCATAAATTATATTTTCCTATTGTAATATGTTTTAAAATTGCTGATTTATTTACCAACAGAGAAAGTTACTTCGCCCAGGCCATCAAATTTACCTGAAACAACGTCGCCAACTTTTAACAATATTGCACTTGTTAAGGCTCCCGATAATATGATTTGGCCTTTTTTAATTTTATCTCCTTTTCTGGCGAGCATGTTTGCCAATACTGCAATGGCATTGGCAGGATGTCCTAAAACGGCAGCTCCAGCGCCCAATTCTTTAATTTGGCCATTAATCGATAAAGTTGCCCCTACTAATTCAAGTTCAAAGTCATTTGGTTTTCGAAGTGTATTACCGAATACGACCCTTGAAGTAGATGCATTATCAGCAATTACATCTGTGTGGGTAAAGTTAAAATTCTCATAACGGCTATCAATAATTTCGAGTGCAGGTAAAACATACTCTGTTTTAGCTAACACTTGTGAGCCGGTAATTCCTGGTCCTTCAATATCATCGCCAATCAAAAACGCAATTTCTGCTTCCACTTTTGGATGGATCAGTTCAGAAAATGGAAGAACACCAGCGTTATCGATCAACATATAATCAAACACATATCCATAAATTGGCTCAGTAACGCCCATTTGTTCCCACTTCGCCTTGCTTGTTAATCCCATCTTAGGGCCAATGATTCTTCGGCCCTCGTCTAATTTTTTTTGAACAAGCAGTTCCTGTGCTTGATAAGCTTCCTCAACTGTTAAATCAGATTTAAACGTCTTAGTTACCTTTACAACTTCACGTTTTTCTACTTCCGCAGCAACTAAGTAATCAGCAATTTGTTTAATAATATCACTTGCCATTCCTTTTCCTCCTTTGATCCAGATTCAGTATCTATTTAAGCCAATTATTTAAAGTTAACGCTTACTTGACCAAGATAAGCAAATCTTGCTGTAATATTGTCGCCCGGATTAACGACAACCATGCCGGAAAGTGCACCCGAAAGGATTACTTCACCTGCTTTAAGAGTAATATCATAATCTGCTAAACGATTCGCCAGCCATGCAACACAAGTTGCCGGATTTCCAAGTGCAGCGGCTCCAACACCTGTATTGGCAACTTCACCATTTTGCAAAAGTACCATGCCCATTAATTCCAGATTAATATCTTTAATTTTTGTAGGCTTGCCACCCAATACAAATAATCCGGATGAAGCATTATCAGCGACCGTGTCTGGTAGCTTAATTTTCCAATCTTGTATCCGACTATCAACAATTTCTAAAGCAGGAACAACATAATCTGTTGCTTGCAGCACATCAAGAACAGTCACATTCGGACCTTTTAAATCTTTCTTTAAAATAAATGCAATTTCACCTTCTACTTTCGGCTGAAGCATGGTTTCACAAAAAATAGTACCGCCATTTTCAACGACCATGCTGTCTAATAGATGTCCATAGTCAGGCTCATCAACACCCAACATTTTTTGTACGGCAACAGAGGTTAATCCAATTTTTTTGCCAACAATTTTCTGTCCTTCAGCTACCTTCTTTTTAATATTTTCCAATTGAATATAATATGCCTCATCGACAGTAATTTCTGGATCTACCACAGTTAGCGGATTAATTCCAACGCGTTTTTTTTCAGCTTCTAATAATTTAGCAGCAAACTTTTCAATTTTACTAGTCAATTGAATATATCCTTTCTATTATAAATGTATTTTGACACTGTTTAGTATAAGCTGAGAAACATTCAAAAAAGTTGCACGGTATATCTTATTTAAACCGTGCAACATATCCATGTTAAAAACTAAAATTAAAGTTTAACACAAATATTAGTTATTTCAGTGTAGAATTCCCAACTGTGACTACCGCCAACACGACCTAGTCCACTGTCTTTCGTACCTCCGAATGGAGTTCTAAGATCACGTACAAACCAACAGTTGATGTAAGATAAACCTGATACAATTTTTTGGGCTACACGGTGTGCACGACGGATATCGTTAGTCCAGATTGTGTTACTTAAGCCCATCCGAGTATCGTTTGCTGCCGTAATCACTTCTTCTTCTGAGTCAAATGGAATAACTGTAACAACCGGTCCAAAGATTTCTTCACGAACACAACGAGATCTGTCATCTAGACCAGTAATGATGGTTGGTTCTATGAAATATCCTTTATCCAAACCATCAGGGCGCTTACCGCCTGTAACGAAAGTACCGCCTTCTTCTTCAGCAATTTTCAGGTAGCTCATTACTTTATCATAGTGTACTTTGGCGACTAATGCGCCTTGATCATTGCTCATATCAAATGGATCGCCAACTTTTAATTCTCTTGTTTTAGATGCAAATCTTTCTACGAATTCATCAAAAATTTGGCGTTCAACATAGATTCTTGAACCGCAGACACAAACTTCCCCTTGATTTGTAAAACTTGATCTAATGGTTGTTGCCACTACTTCATCAATATCCACATCTGCAAATATAATGTTAGGGTTTTTACCGCCTAATTCGAAAGAAAGCTTTTTTAGTGTAGGCGCAGCTTCTGCCATGATTTTAGCACCTGTAGATACTTGCCCGATAAAACCGATACCTGCAATGTCAGGGTGTTTGTTGATTGCACTTCCAGCACCAGGTCCAAAACCGTGAACCAAGTTTACAACTCCATCCGGAACACCAGCTTCTTTAAGAATTTCCATTAATCTTGTTGCCGTCATTGGGGTTAATTCAGAGGGCTTAATCACTACTGTACATCCCGCAGCCAAAGCTGGAGCTAATTTCCATGTTAATAAGAATAATGGAAGATTCCATGGCTGGATTAATCCTACTACTCCAATCGGGCGGCGATATCCGTAGTTAAGCGCATTGTGAGTTTCATCTTGGTATGCCTCTGTTCCTATAGAAATCATGTAATCAGCAAAAAAATGGAAGTTTGCTGCTGCACGAGGAGCATCAACGTGACGTGAGAATTTAAGGTGCTTACCAGTATCTAATGATTCTAATTGTGCGATTTCTTCTTGTCTTGCTTCAAGAATGTCACCAACTTTGCGGATAATTCTTGAACGTTCATTTACAGTCATTTTTCCCCATGGGCCTTCTTCAAAAGCACGTTTAGCAGCTTTAACAGCTAAATCAATATCTGCCGCGCTTCCTTCTGCAACTGTACCATAAACTTCCTCAGTTACAGGGTTCACGTTATTAAACGTTTTTCCATCTACAGATTCAACAAATTTACCGTCGATATAATGTAAACAATCAAATGGTTTTACGATAGGTTCAACTACTGTTTTAGTTTCGACTTGCACCATTTATAATTCCTCCTTGGTTTTGATTTACATATTTTCTAAATATAGCGTTAATGTTTACATGTTTTATGTTAATGCTTATTTGTTTATGGAACTTTCCAGTTCACTTAAAAGAGTTAAAAAAGTGTGCGTCTGACCCAACCTAAATTATAAGATAATGCTTACTTTTCCGTGCAGACGGAGACTGTCAGTTTTAGGATGACTTTCTTGGATTGAATCTTTAATTCTTCTTTTTCTTTTACCAAGATGGATTCGTTGACTCCGACGTAATTATCGAGCACTTCACGTTTTGTGGGATAGGTTGAGTAAATGCAGCTTACCTTACGGCATCCCCTTCATTACTAACGTTTCTTACATTCGTGATATTGTGAAGAGTGGTTGAGTGCGGATATTCTACATGGGCCTCTTTTTTCCATAATCGTAACGCCCCTGTTCTAGACGGGCTCGATCATCATGAACGAAGAAATTTTTTAAAGTCCGCATCAGGATTTCCGATGGTCGGAATCATATACGTTCCATTGCTTGCGAATAATGTAGACCACTCCTTTAGCTTAAACTCATCAAGAGGTTCCGCCTCATGGACTAAAAGATCCTCAATTTCCTGACGTGTTATGTTCATACTTTCACCTTCCCAGCTTCTTCATTTTTTCTTTCCGCTGCTGTCCTCCGTTTATCCCATTCACGCCAAAAGGAACGCATTTGTTCTTCATCCATTGCTTGGAGAATTTCCCTGTTCATTCCTTTGGAAATATCATTCCACCCGACTTCTTTAGTATTTAAAAAGCCTTCCTGGCATAGTTCAAGTGCTTCATTATCATCCGGAGTCGCAAAACCGCCTGGCCCTAAAAACTCTAAATAGCTAGTCTAATTCCTTCTTGTCGAGACTATCAAATGCACGAAAACTAGCATCGAACCCGGGCACCTCAGCCAAATGTAATCGCATCCAAAAGTTAACCCAACGTGCTAAGGTAATCAGCGTCTGATGTATTTTTCAGATAATTTCAATATTTTAAAATGTTAATATTTAAATATATCGAAATATTATCTCGATTAATTTAATTTTAAATCTTTCGACCATTTAATTCTAATCGAAATTATCTTTCTTCAAGCGCCCGAATTCAAGATTTTATTTATATATAAACACAATGCAATACGCTGTTAATAAACCATTTCATTAAAAAAGTGGCCGATTTGAAGAATTGTGGGGTTTGTATAATGAGGGTTTGGCAACGGGGATGATGATGGAAATTTGATGATTCCTTTCTTTTCTTAAAAAATTTGCGGAAAACTCTACTAAAAATGAATGGGGAGAGTTTGAAGCAACACCAATAGATTTATACAAATTTATAGATAAATGGCTAGTTGTAATGAAACGAGATGGAGTAAAACCATCAATATTCCCTACTTATTTCTTAACCGAACTTTCTGTGATTATTGATGTTTTTTAACTTTTGTCCCATTGAAGAGAACCGGTTAAATTAAAGGGGACTTTTGGATTTTTCCCAATGTTGATGTTGATCGAAAAAAAATACGCTTCAGAATATTAGTCTCCACCGCCGCTTAACAGGACAACAGGTGATTTTTTATCCTAATCCAGGACAAAGTCGCCGGCAGGTCCACTTACTTGAAGGATTTGTTGTTCCCGCCTCACGTTTGACGTTGATTCGATAATAGTCTTTTCCCGGAGCATCAGAAAGGCTGTATTGACGAATATGTGTATACTTTCCGCTCAACGATGAAAGGTCAGAACCCGTCCCATCCGCCATTTTGATTGGACGCTTGTTTGTACAATTCAGCTTCTAAATTAATAATGGTATCGGCAATTTCTTTATAAGCGTCTGTTGCTGCATAACCCAGCAAATCCTTGATTGCTAATAGCAAGAGTTTTCCTACGATGATTGGATAATGTTCCGGTTTAATCCCAAGACTGCGGTGTTTGTGGGCAATTTGGTTCACAACAGGAAGAATGGCACAGAGGTTATCGATGTATTTGGCATATACTGCCCTTGCAAGTGCCTTTTGCTGTTTTCTTTGTTTTTGGTTTGTATGATTAAATATATTAAGGAGTTCAGGGTGTGCTCCAAACATTAATTGATAAAAGCGGGTTGTAATTTTTTTCTTCTCTAACACTGGAACAGTTGATTTTACAAGCGTCTATTTTTTTTGATCTAACAAATTAAACACTCCCTTTAAGTTATTACTATTTACAAGGTGTTATTTTAAAACACTTCATTCCGGGACTATGTGATATAAATCACATATTTTCGAATATAGTCGTAAGAGCCACAAATGGGCCTAATAGCTCATTTGTTAATATTAATTTCAAAATTGGAGGGAACAAGAACAAGTTCTTCCTCTATTGTTTCTCTTATCCTTCACGTTACAAATAAGGAAGCAATGTGGGTGTTCCAATAATTTGTGTGTAAACAGGATCTTTAGTTAATTAATCTGCAGCGTCATCTTCGGAATACCCAGCAATGATTTGATAAATCTTTTGGCATTTAAGGGTTTCTTCTGAATGAAGTTAATAGGCCCTTGAATCATTCAGTTTTATATACTCTCCTAAAGTCTTCGAAAATCCGATTTTTCATCGAATTCTCTAAAGAGAAATTCACCTTTATCGGGAGGAAAGAGATCCTCCATCTCTTGACAATTTAATTTTTCGGTTGAAATCAAGAGTTACTTGCGTTAAAGAATCCTTTCTGTGTGGTTTTTGTCTGGTTACTTAAACTCTAATAGAAGTGGATTCTTTTTTCATTTTTTTGCGCAAACTAAATTGGGTGAGAAAGTTTATATACAAGACTATAAGGTTTAAATCTTAAATTACTATGAATGAATCAGGTTAAATGATATTTTTTCTCTAACGCTAAGAAGAAGAAATAATTTTAGTTCCGCCTGTTTGCCACAAAAGGAACATGTTTTTTTTGTTTGGGCAGGCATTTTTTTTACATGTGGAACAGGAAGTAATTCCAATCCTTTTGTGAGATGTTCTTTACAAACCATTACCATAATGAATGCTCCCTTCTAATTAGACTCTACTCGAGCAAAATAAGTAAATAGGTTGGTACTCCCCCCACCTGAAAACAGTTGTTTTAATCCTCCTAGGAAAATTCTGTAATTTGACTTGGAATAGGATAGGCAAAACCCGTATTTCTTCTGACGAGGCTACAGGATTCGCTTTAGGTTACAACCTGTTTGTTAATTTGCGAACACTGTCAAAGAGTTACTTTGTCACAGGGATTCAACCTTAGCCACCAGTCAGCTACCGAGAAGTCTTGGCAGTTGGACTTAAACCAACTAGTAATTAACGGCTTGCCTGGCACCAAATAAGGAAGAAGTGAGAAGACCGTAGACTCCCTTACCCCATAAAGAATAATGAAATTAAACTAATTTCCACTGTTATTTTTCTGTTGCGAGGCTCTTGGCTTTTAAATTTCTGAGCCATACTCAAATCATGTCTTCTTGACCGCCAACAAACCTATGTTTTCCTAATCTAACGATTTATTAAGATCCGTCACGCTTAACACAACATACCCCAACTTTTAATAGCCAATCATTCGAAAACCTCCTAATATTTTAGGGGGTCTGACACCCACTGGTTCACCGCGGTAATCCACCGTGGGTCAGCTCCAAAATTTGTCTACAAATTATAAGATGATACTTACTTTTCCGTGGGGGCGGAGACTGTCCAATTGAGAATGACTTTCTTGGATTGAATCTTTAATTCTCCATTTTCTTTCGACATAATTGTCAAGTAGTTCACGCTTAGTACGGTAGGGAGGGAAATTGCATCTAACTTTTACGGCATCCTCTTCATTATTAACGATTCTTACATTCGTCACATTGTGAAGCGTAGTGGAGTGCGGGTATTCTACATGGGCTTCTCTTTTCAGTAATCGTAACGCCCGCTGTACTAAATTTTTGGCGAATTCTCTTCCTAATCCGGAAACAATGGCATAGACCCCGCCCTTTGCAACATTATAGGATGCATGGTCCCATTAACCATTGCGAACAGAATCTGCCCCTATGTTAATAATCCGTCCGTAATTTTGTTTCACCATATGCGGCAACACTCTGTAACATGACCACAGCATAGTCCAGAGGTTGCGGTCAATTGTTGTTTTTAAGGTTTCCGGTGTTTGTTCAAGGAACGGGAGAATCACGCCTCCGCCGGCATTATTGATAAGAATGTCGATTTTGTCCCATTTATGTATGGCTTTTTCAACCATCTAGATAACGTTTTCATCTTTTGATAGATCACCAATAAAGTAGTCTGTTTCCCGCCCTGTTAATTGGGCCACTTCCTCGGTGACTTTCTTCGTACGTTCCGGATTGGTTCCTGTAACCAATACAGTCGCACCTGCTTGTGATAAACCAATTGCAACCACTTTCCCGATTCCTTGTAATCTCTTTTTTGGTTTGTAAAGAAAAAGGTCTGTTTCCTTTTTGTCGTGCAACTATCAAATGCACAAAAACTAGAATTGATCCGGATACCTCAGCCAAATGTAATCGCATCCAAAACTTAACACAGTGTGCTATGGTCTAAAATTGTTAATATTAAAATATATCGGAATATTATCTTGATTAATTTAATTTTAAATCTTTTCCCCATGTAATTCTAATCGAAATAATCTTTCTTCTAGAGCCAAAATTCAAGATTTTATTAATATATAAACACAATGAATACATTGTTAATTCTAGTGCAAGGAAATGTTTTAATAGGAATAATGACTAGACTTCGTGGACCTGAGTGAGTTCTAAAAAAATTTAATTAAAAAAGGGTAAGGGGAGTTGGAAATCAAAAATAAAACCACGAATAAACAATAAGAAATCTTTCTATTTAAATCCTTCCAAATTTATTTTTTTCCAAAAAAAAAGCCGTTCTCCCTATAAAATGTACCCTAATAGAGTACTTAAAAAAAGTCTACCTAGAGGGGCTGTTGACAAAATGGGGTAGGAGCTGTGACTCCTTTCCCATTTTGTTTTTTTGTTGGTTAATTAATGATTTCTAATTTCTCTTCCATAATTTATTGGTCCTAATTCATCACCTTTATAACCCGTTTTAGATTTATCGCCAACGCCTAAAAAAGACATTGTTCTTGAATTTTTTCAATGCCCCTTTTATACGTTTTATATAAATTGTGTTTTGATTTAATGGTTCCGATGGAACCTTCGCACCAGACTCTTCTTAATTTTTGAACCAGTTTGTACTCACTGGTCTTTGCTCTTTGAATATTTTCTTCCAATAACTCATGAGCAATAGGGCGAGCAATTGTCCTTCTACTAGCTGTCTTTCCAAAACAAGTTTCTCGAAGAGGACAGACTTTACAGTCTTTTGCTTTAGCAGAATACGTTTTAAAGTAATTTCCGTTCTTTTGTAATGCTAGATGAGTAAAAGTAAGTATTTTTCGATTTGGACAAATATAAGAACAGTTTTATTCTCATAGGTAAAATCCCTATGAGAAGTTGTCTTAAATGCATTGTCATGTTTAACAGGATTAATATAGCCTGTTATTTCCATAGTTTTTAATCCATGATAAATTGGTGTTGTATCATATCCTCGATCTGCCCCAACATTTTTAATATCTAAATCAATTTTTCTTGAATCACTTTTAATCTTTCAACAAAGGGCTCACAATCATTTATGTTTCCTGGACTCGGATGTATATCGTATGATTCCATTTTTGTATCAATACTTGTGTGTGCTAAGTAATGAGGTCCGGATGGCTTTCCAGGTCGATTTAATATTCCAGAGTCAGAATCAGTTTTAACGATGGATATTGTTTCAGTAGAAGGACCCTTTGGTTTTCGTCCCGATTTCTTTTTTCCTGATTCTATTCTTTTATCTTCTTGCTCTTTTTCAATTTTCTTTGCTTCTAGTTCAAGAGTATTTAAATATTGGGAAGGAGTCTTCTCAACAACCACTTTTTCGACTTTACTTTTTGCAACCCGGGCTTTAATATGAGTTGAATCTGTTACAATCACTTCTCCAGTAACTAATCCCTTCTCTATGCTAAGTTTTACAATATGATCGAAAATTTCCTGAAAAACTGTACTATCCTTAAATCTTCTACGTCTATTCTGACTAAATGTAGAATGATCAGGTACAGAATCAGTTAAATCAAGTCCTAAAAACCAACGATATGCGATATTTAAGTACACCTCTTGCCCAATTGACGTTCGGAATCAATGTTAAAAAGATACCCAATTAGTATCATTTTAAATAAAAGTACAGGATCAAGTGATTTTCTGCCGAGTTTCGAATAATAACTTTCCATTTTGTTATATATAAAAAGAGAAATCAATCTTTTCTTTAATTAGGCGAAGAATATTATTTTGAGGGAACAAAAGTATTTAAATCAATAAACTCCATTTTACGTTGATACTCATCATTGTGGCCCATCATAAGAATTCCTCCAATAAAAAACCTGTATAGAGATAATCTACACAGGTTTTTGAAATTCCTATAAGTTTGTCAACAGCCCCCTAGAGGGTACATTTTTGTATAAATATGGAAAAAGAGAAGGGCAAATTCGCAAGAAAAATTTTGTTGCTGTTTGTACCATCTTGTTTTTTCCTCCTAATATGGCTCTGATTTTCTAAATAAGAATTATTATTCAATACAGTAATATTTTCTCCTTATAGATCCCGCTATTGACTTACAACTATAAAAAATTTTTTTAAAAAACCGCCTTTTTATAAATTATATTCTATTAGATATTTCAATAGCTTTTTATTATACTGTAAACATTCAGAAAATTCCCATATATAAAATATTTATTTTTGAATGTTTAAGACAAAGGGGATTCTATAAGTTAATGGAAGATTTAGGGTTATATAAAAAGAGGGGGACAATGAAAATGCCATTATTAATGGTGCACTTGGAGTTATTCTATTAATTATTTTAATCACGGTCTTCAAATTAAACGCTTTCATCTCATTGATTATTTCCTCGTTTGTTGTGGCGCTGGCATTAGGGATGCGGCTAGGTGACATAGTCACTTCAGTAGAAGCTGGATTAGGAGGTACTTTAGGACATATAGCGCTAATCTTAGGTTTCGGAGCGATGATTGGTCGTTTGATCGCTGATGCAGGTGGAGCCTATCGAATTTCAATGACATTAATCGATAAGTTTGGAAGAAGAAATGTGCAATGGGCAATTGCTGCTTCTTCCTTTATCGTAGGAATTGCTTTATTCTGGGACGTTGCCTTTATTCTATTAGTTCCAATCATCTATATGATTTCTAAGGAACTAAAAATTTCCATTACACACTTTGGCCTTACGTTAGCAGGTGCTTTAGTTGTCGCACACAACTTCTTGCCCCCTCATCCAGGAATCACTGCCGTTACACAGGAGTACGGAGCAGACCTCGCCATGGTATTAATATACGGAATCATTATTGGGATACCAACAATTGTAGTTGCGGGAGTTTGGTTCCCTAAAATCAACAAAAAGTGGATCCCAAGTGCTTTTGAAAAAACAGGCAATGCGGAAGCAATAGGAGATCAAAAACTATGGAAATTAGAAGAAACACCTGGATTTGGAATCAGTGTCTTAACAGCGATATTCCCGATTCTATTGATGTTTGCAGCAGCTTTTTTAGATATTTTCCAAAAACTATTGGGATTTGCCGATAATCTTTTAGTTGTAATTATTCGTTTTGTCGGAAACGCTCCAGTAGCTTTGTTAATCTCACTATTATTAGCTATTTATACAATGGGAATTGCCAGGAAGACTCCAATTAAAGACTTAACGTCCTCTGCAGGGGTATCCATCAACGCGATTGGTTTGCTAATCTTAATTACTGGTGGTGGTGGTGCATTCAAACAAGTTATTATAGATGGCGGAGTTGGCGAATATATTGTTAGTCTGTTTACTGATGTTTCCATTTCTCCAGTTCTTCTTTCGTGGATTATTGCCGTAATTTTCCGTATTTGTTTAGGTTCAGGAACTGTTGCAGCATTATCAACTGCCGGATTGGTGCTTCCAATGCTAGAATCATATCCTGAGGCAAACTTAGCACTTGTTGCTCTTGCTACTGGAGCGGGAACAACTTTTGCTTCACACGTAAATGATCCTGGCTTCTGGATGGTAAAAGAATTTTTTGGCTTATCAATGAAAGAAACATTTGCGACATATACGATTCTTTCATCAGTAGCATCAATTGTTGGAATTATTCTTGTCCTCTTAATGGATACTTCTGTCATATTAGCTGGTGTAACCATTGCAGCTATTCTAGTTGCTGCAGTTGTTATTCACACGATTGAAGGGGCTGAAAGCAAGAAGAAGCAAATTAAAAATATTTCTGTTTAATCTTTATATATTAACATAACACCAAGAGAAAGCTTTCTGATAAATTCCTTTCACAATGAAGTTACTATTATAAAAATAAATAGCAACATGCTTCCTATTACTAATAGACTTTCTATTCTAATTATGAAAAATGAAGAAAATATAATACGAAATGGGGTTTTTAAATGAAAATCATGACAGTACTTGGAGCAGGTATTATGGGTCATGGCGTTGCTCAATTACTTGCCCAAGCAGGATATATTGTACGTATTCAAGCTAGACGCGAGACATCATTGGAAACAGCAAAAAAAATGATTACGAACAGCTTGAAAATTATGGTTGATAAAGGAATGCTCTCACAAGAAAAAATGGAGCAGACTTTGGATAATATTAAATATACAACAGATTTACTTGAAGCTATCCAGGATACTGATTTTATTCTAGAATCTATTCCAGAAGTGCTTGAGACAAAATTAGATACTTACGAGATTATTGAAAGCATTGTCTCTGAAAAAACCATTATTGCATCTAATACATCTACTTTTCCATTAAAAGAATTAACGCAAAGAGCAAAACATCCAGGAAGATTTATCATTACACACTACTTTAACCCTCCACAACTTGTACCAATTGTAGAAATTGCTAAATTTGAGAAGACAGATGAAAATGTCGTAAAAGTAACTTATGACCTAATGAAAGAAATCGGTAAAACTCCAGTGGTACTGAAAAAAGAGATTACCGGCTTTATCGTTAACCGCATACAAGTAGCTTTTCTACGGGAATGCTTCAACTTAATTGAATTGGGAGTTTGTACGGCAGAAGATATTGATATCGCTGTAAGAGGAAGCATGGGCTTTAAATGGGCTTTTTGCGGACCAATGGAAAGTCAGGATTTAGCAGGTCTGCAAACAACACAAGCTATGGTATACAACATCGAGCAGGATTTATCGAATACAAGAGAAGTTCCTAAATTCTTAAAAGAAATGGTCGAAAAAAGTGAACATGGTATTCGTTCAAATAAAGGTTTCTATGAATACGATGATAATGGGGCAAAAGCAATTCATACACGTGATGATAATTTCTTAGATCTTCTAAAATTAATTCAAGACAAAGAAGCAAAGAAGGAAAAAACAGCATCAGCAGTTAAATAAGCAATGTTACAGTTTAAAAATAGTGAGAAAGAAGTTGGTTTAGCCGGCTTCTTTTTTTTTTGCTCCGTACAGCGTCTCCGATTCTGGGATAGAAAAAGCTTTTTGTTGATTAACTTAGATTTACCCTCGGACCCAACAAACGCTTATTTTAAGTTCAACTCTCCTGCTACTTGAAGAAGAAAAAGGCTACTGAAGAAACATTTCCTTCAAAGGCGAATTCCATTCTTAGTTCAAAAGCAATTTATTGTTTAGCGCTTTCTTTAGTCCTTCTAGTTCTACCAATGCAACTGCCTGCTGAATAAAAATTTAATCTTAATCCAGACCGAATGTAGTAAATAATTGAAATAAGCCGTATATTTGATTAAAAAAATCAGGATATACGGCTATTTGTAATGCGCATCGAAAAGGTGTGCTTTTTTTATAATTCGGGCTTACAAATCGATGACCCGCAAGAATTCTTTATAAATATAAACAGTCTCGAATATTCCTTTTCGAGACTGTTATCTATTATTCTGCACCAATAAGTTATAGCCACTTAACCTATTTACGTTTATCTTTCTAAAACCTACTAATATATTGCCGACTTTTCAAACTCTTGCACGGAGTGGAGTAAGCAGAATCTCACCAATTCTGTGACACAGGTATCCAGCAGTTTTGAAGACTGTCGAGGACACCAGTGGTCAAATCATCTTCATAATTTTGTGTAACATCGAGGGATATCGGCAGTCTCTTGATTGTTTTTTAGAACGTTTTCCCTCAACCTCTACTCTCCCCTTCCTGAATAGAAGTTTCTATTCTATTACGCCTAAAATAAATCTAGGCCTATAATTAGTTGCGGAGTGAAACGAATAACTCTTCTCTATTATGACTACTTCTCTTCAAAAGAACAGTCCTTTAGTGGAACGATCTTCGTTTTATGAATTACTTTATACCCGAGCCATACTGCCAAGAAGATCGGTAAACCAATATATGACACAGCCACTCCATACCAATCAATCTCACTAGTTATAAAAGCTTGATAATTTTGGCCAAAAATGACCAACACACAAATGACCAAAGCGAGAATCGGACCGAATGGGAACCATTTGGCTCTAAATTCCAAATCATTTATGTCCTTGCCCTGTGCGATATATGCTTTTCTAAAACGGTAGTGGCTGACAGCAATTCCAATCCATGCAATAAATCCAGTTAAACCGGATGCATTTAATAACCATGTATACACTTGATCTCCAAAAATGGAACTTAAAAAGGCCAAGCCTCCGATAATGGTCGTTGTGACAAGGGCATTCATTGGAATCCCGCGATTATTTACTCTTTGTAAAAACTTTGGTGCTTGTCCGTCTTTTGCCATCGACCAAAGCATTCGAGTCGACGCATATAAACCAGAAGTCCCTGCCGATAAGACCGATGTCAAAATGACCGTATTCATCACCGATGCCGCAAATGCAATGCCCACTTTCTCAAATACAAGGGTAAAAGGGCTGACAGCAATACTATCGACATCCCTGCCCAACAGATTAGGACTTGTATAAGGAATAATAAGGCCAATGACAGCAATGGCGATAATATAGAACAGAAGAATACGCCAGAATACTTGTCGAATCGCCTTTGGTACGTTTTTCTCCGGCTCTTCACTTTCTCCTGCAGCAATCCCGACAAGTTCTGTTCCTTGAAAAGAAAAACCTGCGATGAAAAAAATACTTAAAATGGATAAAAGACCGCCATGAACCGGAGCATCGCCTAAAGTAAAGTTTTTAAACCCGATAAACTGCCCGCCCAAAATACCGAAAATGGTAAGCAAACCGACTCCAATGAAAACAATGATTGTCACTACTTTTATCAAGGAGAACCAATACTCGGATTCTCCGTAACTTTTAACCGACAATGCATTCAATAAAAAGATTAATCCTAAAAAAAGTGCACTCCATAGGATGCTCGGTACAGCCGGAAACCAAAACTTCATTATAATAGCGGATGCAACTATTTCAACCGCAAGTGTAACGGCCCAGTTAAACCAATAGTTCCAACCAAGCGCAAAACCAAATGCCGGATCAACAAAACGGCTGGCATAGGTTGAAAAAGATCCCGAAACCGGTATTAACGTAGCCATTTCTCCGAGACTAGTCATCAAAAAGTAGACCATGATGCCAATAGCTCCATACGCAATTAGCGCGCCACCTGGTCCAGCCGTTTGAATGGACGCCCCTGTTGCTAAAAATAAACCTGTCCCGATTGACCCTCCAATAGCAATCATCGTCAGGTGACGTGCTTTTAAATTGCGTTTAATTTCCTGTTCGCCCTCCTCATTATTTTGATTTTTCTGATTTTTACTTGTATAGCTTTTGATTGCTTCCATGTCTTGTCTCCCTTCCATTTTGAACACTTAGAATCTATCTAACTATAAGAATCTATTATTGCAGATTGTTTGGACAATTTATCCCTTCTTGAAGATAGCAGGGATAAATTGC
Source organism: Neobacillus cucumis (assembly GCF_023715505.1). Next base: position 23,756 of record NZ_JAMBOH010000014.1, read on the forward strand.
CCATAAGAATAAACGTTCATTGCTGGTGTTATCGAAAAACGGGAGACGGCTCGCTATTTATTTGGAAAAATCAAAGTAGTTTCGCTTCAATAAGCGCGGAGCAGCCATTAGGGTTTCATACTTCATACTTTTTTCAAGCATAGAAGAATCAATCAAATATAGCTGATCCTCAATTTCTTTTACCGTAGTATCTGTTTGATAGTTCATTCCACATTCCAGGCAGAGAATGGACGGTGTGCCCTGAATTTCAATTACTTTTGTTCCATCGGGAAGTTCCCAATACACTGTGTTGCTCGTTTCATGTACTGTTTCGGATTCGCACCATTGACAAATCAACATTATTCCTCCTCTGCTCCCACCATCTCGTACTTGCTCATTTGCGCCTGGAACTTTTTCTCTTTTAACTCGTCACGTTTATCGCGTTTATCCTTTAAAGAGCTATGCTCAGGATTTTCCCGGTACGTTTTGCGGCGGTCTAAACGTTTCAAACCTTCCGGGGTCAAGTTAAATTTCGTATCATCAATAAGAGACAGGACACCATTGCTTTCAAACTTTTCAAATACTTCAGGATAGACCTTTTTATAATAATCTTCTGCACTGCCTGCCACATAGTTTAGCGGTTCAGGATAAGAGGTAATGACACCTTCAAAGTTACGTAACACGACCTTATTGGAGCTTTGAGAAATAATGTAGTTCGGCTGCAACGGAATTTTACCGCCTCCGCCAGGGGCATCAACGATAAATGTCGGAACGGCATAACCCGATGTATGGCCGCGAAGTCCTTCCATGATCTCCAATCCTTTACTGATTGGAGCACGGAAATGGCCAATCCCCTCTGATAAATCGCATTGGTAAATGTAATAAGGACGAACACGAATTTTAACAAGATCATGCATAAGCTGTTTCATGATTGGAACACTGTCATTGATCCCTGCTAAAATAACCGCCTGATTACCAACCGGAACACCAGCGTTTGCAAGCATTTCACAAGCGCGCTTCGATTCTTCTGTAATTTCTATGGATGTGTTGAAATGTGTATTTAGCCAAACTGGGTGATACTTTTTCAATATATTACAAAGATTTTCGGTAATTCGCTGAGGGAACACGACAGGTGCCCGTGTACCGATGCGAATAATTTCAACATGAGGAACCTCACGTAAATTTTTTAAAATATATTCTAAAATATTGTCATTGATAAGGAGACCGTCTCCTCCGGAAATTAACACATCTCTGATTTGCGGATTTGAGGCAATATAATTTATCGCTGTGTCTAACTGCTTCTTTGGTACGCCCATTCCAATTTGTCCGGAAAAACGTCTTCTGGTACAGTAACGGCAATACATGGAGCATTGATTTGTTACCAAGAACAGCACGCGGTCAGGATAACGATGGGTTAACCCTGGTACTGGTGAATCCTCATCTTCGTGAAGGGGATCTTCTAAATCATATTTTGTTTTATGCAGTTCCTGAGAAATCGGCACAGACTGCATTCTAACCGGACATCTTGGATCATCTTGATCCATAAGCGATGCATAATATGGCGTAATATTTAATGGAATTGTTTTCGTTGAGATTTTAACGCCTTCTTCTTCCTCAGGTGTTAAGTTAACAACTTTCTTTAAATCATCTAAATTTTTAATTGTATTGGTCAGCTGCCAAACCCAATCGTTCCATTGCTCATCGGTTACATCCTTCCAAAGCTCGATTTCTTTCCAATGTCTTTTCGGTTTGAATAAAGTGTTTCTCATTAGTAAACTCCCCCTAAATGGATTGATTTTTTATGACCCCTTTAATGAATTCTCTGTCTATTAAGAAATGGAGTATTCCATATAGTAGCGATTCTCGCCTTCTCCAAATTCATCGAATCTCGTCTCTTTTATAGCAAATCCCATTTTTTCATATAGCTTAACAGCCGACTTATTTTCAACGTTGACCGTTAAGCATACTTTTTGAAATCCATCTTGCTTCAAAATCGGATAAATCTCCTGTAAAAATAATTTCCCTATGCCTTTTCCTTGCTGATCAGAGCGGACATAGAATCCAAAAATATAGGCTTTGTGAATATCGTGGTAAGCTCTCATCACTTCGCAAATCGCAATTGGTCTTGGATCACTTTCCTGCCGATATTGAATGAGTTTCCCATAACGTGTAAGCGGGACAAGTGTTTGTTCATCTACTGCTCCAAATCCCGGAAATGCATCTTTCTCAAGCTCCATCATCATTGTTAGCTGATCCGGCTTCAATGCGGCCGGTACTTCGATATAATAGTTTTTTTTCATTGTTTCCATCGTTCTTTCTCCCTCCGTTCCACTTCATATTCGACATCATCCAGCGGCCAAATTGGCTTGGGAATGTTTTGATACGTAAATGTTGATAAACAATTAGAAGCAACACCCGGCGCATCCACATAAATGATCCGGCCGACAATTGGTTCAAATGCTGCACGAAAATGATTTTTAGCCTTGAGCGCGAGAATTTTCTTCGTCGATGGCTCAAGCCCGATATGACGAAACATCGCAGGATCATTCGCTGACATCGGCCTGCCAATTAGAAGGATATCCATCTGACCCACACGGATGTATGCCGCTCCCTTTAAATCAACTTTTAAATGCTGATTGAAGGGGCCCGTATTTTGAAATATTCCGTCTGATAGAGCCATTACCGTTGCTTCCACTTGAACGGGTTCCCCAAATTCAGGAGACACTTTCCCACCCAGGGATAACCATACCCTTTTTCCTACTCCCGCTTTACGACAAAGCTCGATCGATTGGGGATCGTAGAGCCCTCCGAACAATGTGTCCGGAACATCGAGCATTACCATTTCCCGAAGCAGTTCTGTTGTATCGCCGCTCCCGCAGCTTAAAGGATTATCTGATATGTCTGCCAGAACGACTGGACGATCGTCTTCAATGGATAGCGCCAATTCCAGCCCATCCTTTACACTGGGTAAATCGATGATAAATTCTTCTTTGACACTCCAGAACAAGGAAGCCATCCTTTTGGCTGTTTCTTCTCCTTTTTTAGGATCAAGCGAAACAACTAGTACACTTGCACCGACCATGGGGATGTCCGAATAAGGAAAGCCGCCAAAAACGGATACATTCTCAATTCCTGCTTCCTGTTCGGCAAGTTTTGCCCACTCGATCATTTTGTGCATCGGCCCTTCTGAAGTTCTCATATTGATAGAAGGGGGCATCATTGGCAATTTTTCAAAAGAAGCATAATAATTTATCCCTTCCTTTAATTGCTTCATTAAAGCCTTTGCTGCATGAACGCCTTGGTCATACATATCAACATGGGGATAGGTTTTAAAGCCAAAATGTAGTGGTGTGTGATGAATCATTTTTTCACTTAAATTGGCATGCATATCTAGTGTTGTAGCAATCGGGATCCGCGGTCCAAGAAGCTCCCGAATTTCACCCAGTAAATGCTCTTCCGGATCAAAGAGATCTTCCACAACCATTGCTCCATGCAATGCCAGCAATAAACCGTCCAGCCTTCCCGCCCGTTGGATGGACTCGAGCATTTGTTTTTCGATCATCGAGTACGCTTCGGTTGATACGACCCCGGAGGGAATTGCAGCCGCACACACTAGAGGTACGATTTCGACAGCCTTTTCTTGTTCCAATACATCCAAAAACCCGCCCACTTCCGTTTTCGTGCCCGTATAGGCATCATAAATTTCATCGCCAATAAAGTAGCCTTCATGACGAAACTGTTCGATTTCAGTCTTTATTGGGCTGAAACTGTGGGATTCATGGTAAAAGAATGCGATACCGATACGATGTTCTTTCATATTCTCCCCCCTCGGATATATGAAGTTATTAATATAGTCTCCCTGAACTTCCCTGTCCGTTTTGAAAATTAATAATTTGTATAAATCGACTTCCACTCTGTCATGACATCAAATACATGATGGGATACTTCACGGTGACCGTTTCCGGACATTTTCATTCCTCCAAATGCCACGCCCATCTCAGCATTGGATGTGCCATTATTAATATAGACAAGTCCACTTACCGCTTCCTTGGCAGCACGGTTTGCAAAGTGTAGACTTTGAGTATAAATAGAAGTCGACAACCCATAAATGGTCCCGTTATTTACCCTTATGGCTTCTTCATATGAATCTACTTCAATGATGGCAAGTACAGGGCCAAATATTTCTTCCTGTGCAATGGTATCCTTCGTTTTGACATTTTCAATGATGGTGGGTTCATAATAAAAGCCTCCCAATTCATTGACACGCTGACCGCCTGATACAATTTTCCCGCCTTCTTCGATCGCTTTTTTCACAAATTGTTCAACTGTATGAAGCTGGTCTTCATTTACGAGTGGGCCCACTTGTATCCCTTCTTCAAGACCATTTCCTATTTTCATAGACTTTGTTAATTCCACTACTTTTTGTAAAAGCAATTCCTTTACTGGTCGCTCCACGATTACCCTGCTTGCTGCTGTACAGCGCTGGCCAGTTGTCGTAAACGCTGATTTTACAATTCCGTCTGCCGCTTTTCCCAAGTCGGCATCCTTCAAGACAATCACGGCGTTTTTTCCTCCGAGCTCCAATGAAATACGTTTTAACGTTTTACTACTCATTTCACACAGCTGTTGTCCGACTTCAGTTGAACCCGTAAACGAGATGACTTTCACATCCGGATGCTCTGCAAGTCTTTGTCCCACAATTCTTCCCGAACCTGTAATTAAGTTAACAACCCCCGCAGGAAATCCAGCTTCATCCAAGACTTCCACAAAAATCTTTGCCGATAAGGCAACCTCTGAGGCAGGCTTCCATACGACCGTATTCCCAGCAATCAGGGCGGAAAAGATTTTGTAGGAAGCAAGCGCAACCGGAAAATTCCAAGGAGTAATGCACGCGACAACTCCAAGAGGTTCACGAACCATTGTTACGTTGCGGTCTGGGAAACCTGCAGGGACTATTTCTCCAAAGAGGCGTCGTCCCTCACCTGCCATGTACTGAGCAGTTGCGATGACAACTCCTGCTTCACCTAAAGACTCAGAGAGTACTTTGCCCATCTCCATTGTCATGACACGAGCAAGTTCGTCTTTTCGCTTTTCAAACAATTGAGCTGCTCTCGTTAAATATGCCGCTCGTTCTGGAATGGGGGTGTTCTTCCATTTTAAATAGGCATCATTCGCTATTTCGACAGCATCATCCACTTGTTCTGTTGTAGCAGCCGCACATATGCCAACAAGTTCACCTGTTGCAGGATTTAAACTATTAAAATACGATTGGTCGGGCGCAGTTACCCATTCTCCATTTATATAAAGATCTCCCTGAAGAATATCTGTTTTGATTTGGCTAGACATAAGCTAGACCTCCTTTTGTGGTATTCCGAGGAAATGAAAATTAGTTTCCTGAAATGCTTTCAGTGATCACATCTTCTAAAATCGTTAATCCTTTGTTCAGCACATCTTCTTCAATATTAAGCGGCAGCATTAATCGGATTGTTTGCCCGCTTACACCGCAGTTCATAATAAGCAAACCATTTTCCAGTGCCTTTGATTTAATTTTAGGTACATAATAAGGAGCAGATTGCGAATCGAATTCAATGCCGATCATCATACCGACTCCACGGACTTCAACAACACCTGGTAAATGACCGATCGAGCTTTCTAGCCTGCGCACAATTTCCGCACCTAGTTTTGCACTGCGTTCAACTAACTTTTCTTCCTCAATAACCTCGATGTTTGCCAATGCCGCTGCACAAGAAACCGGATTTCCACCAAATGTCGAACCGTGACCTGCCGTCGGCCATTTTTCATGGAGCTCACGGCTTGCCACAATCGCACCAAGAGGCATCCCGCCAGAAAGGGCTTTTGCCAGTACCAAAATATCAGGAGTGACATTCGCATGCTCTGCCGCAAACATTTTACCGGTCCGGCCAAATCCTGTTTGTACTTCATCAAAGATAAGCAAAATGCCGTGTTCCTTTGTCATCTTTCGTAACGCCTGCAAGAAGCTTGGCGGTGCTGGATAATAGCCGCCTTCCCCCATTACCGGTTCAATGATGATCGCAGCTACTCGTGAAGGGTCGACGCGTAAATCAAACAATTTCTGAAGCTGATTCAAACAATATTCTTCAACCTCTTCTTCTCTAATGTTTTTCAACTGGCTGGGATACGGATATGGTGCATGGTATACTTCGCCTAAAATCGGTTCATAATAACGGCGATATTTAGAGCTTGAGGCCGTTATGGCTGTTGCTCCTAATGTGCGGCCATGAAACGATCCTTCAAAAGCAATAATCGCTGGCCTGCCTGTTGCCGCTTTTGCCAGTTTAAGAGCCCCATCAATTGCTTCAGCTCCAGAATTGGAGAAAAAGACGGTGTCTAAATTTCCAGGGGCGATGTGGGCAAGCTTTTCTGCTAAATTTGCCCCTGTTTCATAATAACCATAGTTCAATCCCAGATGTATCAAGGCTTCTGCCTGCTTCTGAATCGCCTCGACCATTTTTTTGTTCGTATGCCCGACAGCGTTGACGGCGACTCCTGAAACGAAATCAATATATTCCTTTCCGTCCATCGTCCAAAATTTGGCGCCATGCGCTTTTTCAATGACAAGCTCAGTCACCCTTGTCATAACCGGTGATAAATGTTTTTTGGCTTTTTCTTGGATTTCTGCTGTTTTACTTTGTAATTTCATAGAGTTCATCCTTTCTTAATTGAAGCTTGAATATGGTGAATGATTCATCTAGAATTCTTACAATCTCATCCATTTCTGTTTTGGTAACCTTTAAAGGAGGGCTAATAATAAGGTGTTCCCCCTTTGTGCCGTCAATCGAACCGGAACCGGGGTAAAAAACCGCACCCAGATCCATGGCAATTCCATTCAATCTTTCAGCCGCTTTTTCAGCTGGATCGAACAATAGATCCTGTTCACGATCCTTCACAAGCTCGATACCCATTAAAAGCCCTCTACCACGTACATCAGAGATAAAAGCGTGTTTTTGCTTCAACTCCAAAAGCCGGTTGAAAAGGTAAGGACCTTGTTTTTTGACGTTATCCAGCACCGATTCCTGCTTATATATGTCCAATGCAGCTTGGCCGGCTGCAACCGCTACGGGATGCCCGCTATATGTGTAACCGTGAATGAATTTCCCGTCGCTGTTTTCAATGAGCCCATCGATTACTCGATCATGAACAATCATTCCGGCAAGCGGGGCATATCCCGCTGATACCCCTTTTCCAAAAGTAATGATATCCGGAACGATCCCTATCTGTTCTGTCGCAAAGTTGGTGCCGGTACGACCGAATCCAGTCATGACTTCATCAATAATTAAAAGAATTTGATAACGGTCACACAGCTCCCGAACTTTCTTAAAATACCCGAGCGGCGGCGGAACAGCTCCCTGCTGACTTCCGACAATCGGTTCGGCTATAAACGCCGACACGTTCTCAGGCCCGAGCTCTAAAATCGATCTTTCAATATCCGTAACGCACGTCCAGTTTTGGTTCGAAAGACAATCATCCTTTTGACGATCATACGGACATCGATGGCAGTATGGAGAATAGACATGGGCATAGTTTAAAAGATTAGGAGTGTAGGCATGCCTGCGTTTGACGTCCCCTCCTGCTGATAAAGAACCAATTGTGTTACCGTGATACGACTGCCATCTCCCTATGACAATTTGTTTTTGATGTCTGCCGGCATCCCGATGATATTGCCTTGCCAGCTTCAGTGCACTTTCATTTGCTTCGGAACCGCCGGTTGTAAAATACACTTTATTTAAATGGTCCGGCGCCATTTTTCCGATTGTTTCGGCCAGCTGATGGAGTGCTTTTGTCTCGAAACGCATGGAATGGACGAAAGCTGCTTTTTTTGCTTGTTCCGCCATGGCCTCTCCGATGGACGATATTCCATGGCCCAAGTTGGCTGCCACTGCCCCCGAACAAGCATCCAAATATTTTTTCCCGTTTTCATCGAAGAGATAGGAGCCTGTACCGTGGGTAATAATCGGATATTTCTTTTTTAAATCACGATGAAACACGTAGTCTTTTTTTATTCCATCCATCTTTCCACCACCATAGCCATTCCTAATCCTCCCGCGACACAAATCGTTGCAAGGCCAAATTTCCGCTTTTGTTTATCAAGCTCATGACATAATGTAGTGACGATCCTTGCACCGGAACATCCAAGTGGATGCCCTAAGGCGATCGCCCCACCATTTACATTGACGTTGTCTCCTTTTATGCCCCATTCTCGTAAACAGGCAAGACTTTGCGCAGCGAATGCCTCATTTAATTCAATCAAATCGATATCTTCCAATCGGAGCCCCGCCTTTTTCAATGCCATTTGGGATGCCGGAACAGGACCGAGTCCCATTTCTTTTGGCGATACACCCGCTGTAGCAAAGGAACGAATCCTTGCCATCGGGACAACTCCGAATTGTTTCGCCTTTGCTTCCGACATCAACAGCAGCATCGAGCCACCATCATTTCTTCCGGATGAATTTCCGGCTGTTACCGTACCATCCATTTGAAACACAGGCCTTAAAGTTCCAAGTGTTTCAATTTCCGTTAATCTGGGGTGCTCATCTGTCGCAAAGTTTCTGATCCCTGTTTTTCCTTCCTTTACCGGAACAGGAATGATTTCTTCTTCAAAACGACCCATTTCAATGGCGCGTTTCGCTTTCTGCTGGCTTTTATAAGCAAATTCGTCTTGTTCCTGGCGGCTAATGTTATATTTTTCAGCTAACCATTCTGCTGTTTGCCCCATCGTGAAGCGGCCGTATATCTCCTCCGGCTGGGATCTTGGCTGACTTTCCGTATTGGAATCGTACAATGTGATATCTCCCATCTTTGGTCCGAATCGATTGCCAACCGAATAATGAGGAGCTTGTGACATACTTTCCACTCCTCCTGCTAACACAACGCTCGCCTGGCCGGCCAAAATCGACATAGCACCGTTTATGACCGCCTGCATTCCCGAGCCGCACTGCCGATGGACCGTATAAGCAGGAAGGGATTCAGGAAAATGGGCCAATAGTGCAGCGACCCTTGCGATATTCGGAGCATGGGCACTCTGCTTTGTTTGCCCGACGATGACTTCATCGACAATATTGGCACCGTAACCGGAAGCGGAAAGGTTATTTTTCATAATCAGGGAAACCAGCTCTTCTGGACAAGTATTTACCAGTGACCCGCCAAAGCTTCCGATGGCAGTACGAAAGGCATTTACAATGACAACCACTACACGGTCACCTCTTTGCTGTTTTTGAATGACTCAGGTATATGGAAAGGTGCATCCGTTTTCTGCTCCACTTCCCTGAGGGAAACCCCAGGGGACAGCTCGATCAGATGAAGTCCATCTGCCTTCACAGTAAAAACCGCCAAATCAGTAATAATTAAATCCACTATTCGTTCCGATGTAATTGGATAGGTTAATTCCTTGACGATTTTTGGCCCCCCCTCGGTATTTGTATGCTTCGTGGTGACAATCACCTTCTTGGAGCCCTCCAATAAATCCATTGCCCCGCCAACACCCAGAACACTTTTTCCTGGTACGGCCCAATTAGCGATCCGACCATTGGCATCGATTTGCAGTACACCAAGAATGGAGACACTTACATGCCCTCCGCGAATCATCGCAAAAGAGGAAGCGCTATCAAAAAAAGATGCTCCTTCTAATACCGAAACGGGTAGTTTCCCGGCATTGACCAGATTTGGGTCCGTATGCTCAAGATCTGGAGAAGGACCTACTCCAAGAATGCCGTTTTCCGAATGTAAAAACACTTTGACATCTGATGGAATATAATCAGCCACCAGAGTTGGTATCCCAATCCCCAAATTGACGATATCGCCAGGCTTTAATTCTTTCGCTGCCCTTGCAGCAATGTATTGTTTAGGATTCATGCTAGTTCCCTTCATTTACAACGATATAATCCACGTATAAATGAGGGGTCACAATTTCTTCAGGAGAAATTTTCCCTGCCTCCACTATCTCGTCAACCTCTGCAATCACAACATTTGCAGCTGTTACCATCATTGGATTAAAGTTTCTTGCTGATTGGTTGTAAATGAGATTTCCTAATTGATCCGCTTTTTTCGCTTTTATGAAAGCAAAATCGGCTTTAATTGGCTCTTGGAACACATATTTTTTACCGTTAAGGGCTCTCACTTATTTGGTTTCGGCGATTTTCGTTCCAACACTGACTGATGTATACAACCCCCCTATTCCGGCACCGCCCGCCCGGATAGCCTCAGATATCGTTCCCTGCGGGATAAGCTCTACCTCTAATTCTTGATCCTGATAGGCTTTCACGACCTCAGGGTTAGAAGTAAAGTAGGAACCGATCGCCTTTTTCACTTGTTTTTGCCGTACTAAGACTCCAAGACCTCTCCCCGTCTCTCCAAGGTTATTACTAATAATCTCTAAGTCTTTCACGTTTCTTTGAGCCAAAGCGTCGATTAAACTGAGCGGACATCCGACAAGTCCAAATCCTCCTACCATAATTCGTGAGCCGCTTTTAACCATTTTTACAGCTTCAGCGCATGTAATTAGCTTGCTCATCCTTTTCCCTACCTCCTCTTGGCTTTTTGAGTGTTCTAACGGTTTGGAAAAATAAAAAACCGGACAAAACATAAATCCTCCATAAAGAATGTGTTCTAAAGAACATTCCTTACAAAGTGTTCATGTTTGCCCGGTTTTAATAAGACCATGGGAAGAGGTCATCTTCCCACTTTATTATAACCAAACGTTATGTATTCTTTTGCTTGATGTTATCCCAGTAACGTTGAACTGCCGCCTGAAGGGCCACAATGATCGCTTGCTGGGATGGAGCAAAATAAAAGCTTTGAATTCGTTCTATCAGCGGCTCAACACCGTCTCGAAGACAGTAACCAATCAGTAGTTTTTGAAAATAATTTTTCGTTAGTTCTGTTACGAATGTAAATTCGGCGCCGATAATTTTATGCTCTTTCAGTTCCACTTCGAGTACAATTCCCGCATGCTTATACATTTCATACATGGAGGTACCCTGTGGAGCCTTTGCATATCCTGTAACAATCACTGTTTCCAGTGTTTGCATGCCCCTAATCCTCCTTTCAAAAACCAACTGATCATATTACTAACACGAGTATACGTGTCAGAAAAAACTATGTCAATAATAATATTCTAAATTTTCAAATATATTAAAGCGCTTTCAACATCTAGAAAATGGCTTACAACCAATTTTAAAATCTATAATAATATATAAATTATTATCTATTATTTGACAAAATCCTTCCACAAAGATTAAAAATTTTTTACCAACCACGTTCCTGCATACGTGCTTCAGGAGACAGAGTTGAGATATCAATACCTTTCATTGCAATTCCAAGATTTTTTGAAATCTCTGCAATTAGGTGATAGTCCTGGTAGTGGGTTGTTGCTTCCACGATAGCTCTAGCGAATTTTGCTGGGTTATCAGATTTGAAGATTCCGGAACCAACAAATACACCATCAGCACCTAACTGCATCATAAGTGCAGCATCAGCAGGTGTTGCTACTCCACCAGCCGCAAAGTTTACTACAGGCAGGCGTCCAAGCTGCTTAATCTCAACAAGAAGTTCATATGGAGCTCCTAGTAACTTAGCCTCTGTCATCAATTCATCTTCACTCATTGAAACGACTTTACTAACTTGTGCATTTACCTTACGGATATGACGAACTGCTTCTACGATATTCCCAGTTCCCGGCTCTCCTTTTGTACGAAGCATGGATGCACCTTCACCAATACGGCGAGCTGCTTCTCCTAGATCACGGCAGCCACAAACAAATGGAACCGTGTAAACTTTTTTATTTAAATGGTATTCTTCGTCAGCCGGTGTTAAAACTTCGCTCTCATCAATATAATCAACGCCCATTGCTTCAAGCACCCGGGCTTCAACGATGTGTCCGATACGAGCTTTTGCCATAACCGGAATGGAAACTGCCTTCATAACTTCTTCTGTAATTCGTGGATCTGCCATTCTTGCTACTCCGCCAGCTGCACGGATATCAGAAGGTACGCGCTCCAATGCCATTACAGCTACCGCTCCTGCTTCCTCTGCTATTTTTGCTTGCTCAGCATTCACAACATCCATTATGACGCCGCCCTTTTGCATTTCAGCCATGCCTCTTTTTACACGATCCGTACCTGTACTCATTGTTAATCCCCCTTTGATGATTGTGAATCTTTTCAATTCAAGTGTTTTGTTTTCTTATAAATTCATAGAATTTTTCCTGTCACCCCTCTCAAAATGGATAATCTTGCACATTTATCCAAAATATATTTTTCGCTTATAAACATGCAATTACTGTGCCAATATTAAAAACACGTATTTATTAACGATGGTGAAAACAATATGCAAAATTTATTGGCACTACGTTTTTTATTTTTGCGCTTAGACTGCAAAAATTTATTTCCAATAAATATAGAAAGAGCTTTTTGATTTAATAAAAGATTCTTTTGAGACAACAGCTTCTTAGAAGGAGTTTTTTTTGAAAAACTCCTTCTTCAGTTAGAAAATAATTGCTTGTTTGTCAATTAATGTTTTTACCTCTTCGACTAAGGATTGCCAGCTGTAACGCAGAACAGCATTGAATAACTTTTATTTTTGTAAATTTTTTCTCATAAGAGATGCCACTTGTAGGTTATCCTGTTTAGAAGTGTTTTCCAGGTTCTTTATAATTGACTCTTGTCGTTCTACAGGGTGATTTTGGCTTAATTTAGCTTTTGCTCCCATTTTTGTGATTTTTATTCTGAACGCTACAATTCCTTTACTCATTCCTTCGATAAAACTCGGTTCTACATCATTTAAATTGTATGGACTATCAGGACTTTCATATTTATTTACTAAGTCATTTAAAGAATCGAATATCACTTTTTCATCCTCGATAATCTCCAGCTTCCCATATAAATGGATGGACACATAATTCCAAGTAGGCACTGCTTTCATGGATTCGTACAAAGAAGGTGAAATATAACAGTGTGGACCTTGGAAAACCACAAGAACTTGTTGGTTTTCAGCATTCCTCCATTGTTCGTTCAGACTTGCAAATTGACCATATAAAGCGTTTTCTGATTTATTTAAGATCAGTGGAAGATGAGTAGCGTAAGGTTCTCCATTATGCTGTGAAAATAAAGTTGCAAAGCTATACTTTTCAATAAAATTATAAATCGTGCCTTCCATCATCAATTTTAAAATGTTTAGGTATATACATAATGATTCCACCTTTCAAAACTCTATATTGCTTAAGGAATCTAATGCCCTTGCTATCATTCCAATTTCACGAAGAATTTCCTTCATAATTAATTCCTTTGACATATTTTGTTGCAAATCAATAAAAAAGGATGTAAATTAAATTCAACCTAATTTTGTTGCACTTGCAACAAAAAAATAAGGATAAGAGGTCGAGTAAAGTGAAATATGTTTTTTATGTATTAGGAATTTTAATCTTAACCCTTGGTATTTCTTTCATCATACAATCAGTACCTCATTCTTATTATACAAGAACCAATGATCTGTATATAAAGAAAAAGACCATTTACCATCGGTCTTTAGTTTAGAAAATAAAAAGAAGCAGGGAATTTGGACTTTGTCCCCCTGCTTCCTCCATATATTTTTAATGCCCCTGCCAAGGAATTTCATATTAACACATTCCTTACTAACTTGCCACGTCTATACTAACTAAAATATTCTCAAAAACTAAATCATTTTCTATGAATTTATCATAAGATAGGCCCATGATGTATTTTTCAACTTTAACTTTATCGTCTAGCATATCTTCAATAAAACTCTAGGCTCCCTCAGCCCTTCCTTAATCTCCCTAAATAGCTCATTTTCCCGTCGCCTTTTTGTCTGCATAAAGGATCTTAACCCCATTCACTTCTTTATCCATTTTGTAGGTTTCAGAGGATTTATCATAAATCACTTTCAAGTTCTTGTCGTTTAGCCATCGAAAATTCTTTATCCGACCTAAATGTGTTTCCTGATTCATTTTGGAACTTTTCATCCTTATTTAAAATGGATAATTGGCGAGAATGTCCCGTCGTAGCTCCACAATTTCTTTCGAAAAGATATGCTATATTTTCACCATTTGGAGAATGGATTTTTTGTTTAATGTCGTTACCGCACATATCCCCAAAAATTGCATCCAGTGCAAACTTTCCAGCCATAAATAAAGCAAGTATAATTATTATGGCAATTAGATACGCTTTTTCCTTATTCCTCATCAATTCTTCCTCCCTCCATTCGGATCCATCCATAACTCCAATAACATTCACCCTAAGCCCGCCTAGATGGTAAAGCTTTTCAACAATCAGGAAGGAAAGAAAAATATAGCTATATTTGAAGCTGAAACAGGAGAACATATCTAGAAATGAGGAAGAATAAAATCAACCCAAAAATAAGTTGTTATTATTTTTCCCTATTTATTTGTTCTAATAATAAGATTGTAAACAAAATTCGAGGAGGTCTAGTATGCAACAGGATCAACAAGCTAAAGAGAATTTGGGCTCCGGTTCGATTATGAATCCAGAATTTGCTGGAACAGATGCACAAAAAGTAAAACAAGAAATTCAAAAAGATGTAAGCCAAGGACAAGGTGCAATGACTTCCCGGGAGGCAGGATCATTGCGCGATTAAAAAACCACGCCAGTGGTTTTTTATTTTTCTGCCTTGCACTCCTAATTTTCTTTGGTGTTTTTGTAATGGTCAGTCCCTCTTTATACATAAAGATGTACAAAGGAGGATTTTTCATGAAAACGTATTTAACAGCAAATAACTTAATCAGATACGCAGTCGCCTATGTTTTTATTACCTCTGCACTTATGAAATTAATGAGTTCTGAATTAGCGAACCATTTTCTTGGATTAGGACTGCCCTATCCTCAGCAAATGTTAAAGCTAGTCATTTTCCTAGAAATGGTTTGCGGAATTTTACTATTAATCAATAAATCTGTTAAAAATGCGGTTGTACCTTTAATTGGCATCATGGTCGTAGCCCTTCTATTAACAAAGGTTCCCTTGTTGCACACCGGCTTCCTTCCATTTGCTTTTCAAGCTCGTTTAGACATTGTGATGTTAATTCTGCTTGTTTATCTATATAAGCACTCTCCTAGGTAATCCCTTCATGTGCTAAAATAATAACTATCTATTATTATTTGGTGAGTGAACACACTATGAAACTAAAAGAAAAGGTAAAGTCTTTGCCACTAACTCCAGGTGTTTATTTGATGAAGGACTCCCATGGCCATATCATTTATGTGGGTAAGGCCAAAAACCTAAAGAGGCGAGTGCAGTCTTATTTTCAACAATCAAAAGCACATCCTCAAAAAATTAAAATGATGGTGGCTAACCTTAACGATTTTGACTATGTTCTTACGGACACGGAATTCGAAGCTTTTCTGCTCGAATGTAAACTAATCAAGGAATTAAAGCCTCATTTTAACAAAAAAATGAAAAGTCCCCGATCCTATACTTATCTCGTTATAAAAATAGTTGAAGGAAAGCGGGTCTTGGAAATGGCCCACTCCTTTGTTGAAAATGACGGGAATTTATATTTCGGACCATATATAAACAAGCACACCGTCGAAAGAGCTATCATTGGAATAAAAGAAGCTTTTAAAATTTGCTGCAGCAACCCATCCATGAAACATGGACCGTGTTTAAATTACACTTTAGGAGTGTGTATCGGAATGTGTCTGGGAGGTTCCGCTTTAGAACAATATAATCGAATATTAGACAAAATCATTTCATTGTTAAATAGGACGGACACAGAAATACTGGAGGAAATTGAGCAGAGGATGTTAGCTGCATCCGAACAATTCCAGTTTGAACTGGCGGCAAAATATCGGAACATCCTTGAAACGATCAATGCCCTCCTCGATAAGGAACAGGTCATCGAGTTCACAGAGGCAAATCAAAATATTGTCATCGTTGAATCCTTAACTGAGTCTACGTACAAACTTTTTCTTATTAAGGGGAACAAAATTTTATATCGAGAAAAACTAAATAGCCAACAAAAGCAAGGGAACATAATGAATAACCTATTAACCTATTTTAAAAAGGCCCATCCCTGCTCTTCCATTGTAGTCAGTAAAGAGGAACTTGATGAGGCGCAAATTATTTACAGTTATTTAAAAAGCGGCAATTGCTTTTATCGTATTATTCCTGATGATTGGCTTGAGGCTGGAAATGAGTCGTTTATTGATAATGTATTTGAAGAATTACTAAACGAAATGTTTACTATTAATTATAAAACTATTGAAAGTTCGTGAGGAGTCATCCGACTACATTTAGGAAAAAGGACAGGTTCCTTGTCTACCAATTTAATTGGACTAGCCTGTCCCTATGTCATGAATAACTTAAATATTTATTCCAAAGAAATCTTCACAACGTCTTCCAAATATTTTGTTTTATTATATCCAAAAATCTCGAGCCTTTTAGGAATCACTTTTTCTCCAGTGCTATCATTGTCTAACTTCATATTTAGAACGGTAAAGAAATAACGAGGCTGCTTGATTTCTTCGTATGGGACAGGCGTATCGTTATCGTATTCCACTCCGTTTTTATCAACTAGCACTCCATCGGTATTCATCTCGATTGAACTAGCTTCCTTTTCACTCTCATCCACAATGCGAAATTGAAGCGACTCATATGCGCGATTCTCAATTTCATGATTGCTTATGACAACATTGGTCGGCTGTCCAACTTCCACCTTGTCAATGGAGATTGTACTGCCTGCATATTCAAAGGTTTGAGGATATTTCAGAGAAGCATCCAGTTCAATGTTTTTTTGGTCTTCAAAACTTAAATAAATAGAACCCAGTTTAACGTTAATCTCTTTTGGCTTTTCTCCCAAAAGCGGATCAAAGTTTGTTTGAATAGTAGTCCAATTCATGTCTTGTTGTGAATCTGGAAAAGAGCTGCCAGTAAAATCAGGTTTAGCTTTCTTATTATTCACTTCTAAATAGTCAATATTGAGAGTTTCTATCCGTCTTTTTGACTGATCACTATTAATACTATATTGCAAAATCGTAGTTGTTGGAGCAATCGTAAGTTTATCAAATCGAACCGGGATTCCCTCGACTTCTGTTTTTTCTTCCAATGCATATTCGACAGAGGGTTGTTTTGTTACAGGAATCTCAAAGTCCCACTCCCCCGTTTCATATTCCAATTTCTCATCAGCCCAATAACCATTCCGTTTAGTGGAATTACGATCCAACTTCTGAATCTTTGTGATCTGCAGTTTAATTGTCCCGTTATCCTTGGAGAGTGGCAGTAGACTAATCTTTCCTCGATACATATTCTTTTCCTGTGTGTTTACATCCGATTCAAGATTTGGAGGATCGTACCTTTGATATGCTTCTCTGCTCATGATGTCATATTCGTTCTCCACATTAACCCCATAATCATAATTTATCACATATTGATTATCTTCATTTGTATCCTCTATTTCATAAAAAACAATCGTCTGAACATCATCAGCAATCGCACCTTTAATCTTAATTTTCACCCCATTGCTTTTTGCTTCCAGATTCAGCCTTTCACCAAGGTCCTGTCGAAGAAAGGCACGTAATTGCTGATCTTCTACTGTCCATGAATAGTAGAGGTTAGTAAACACCCCCATAAAAAAAACTATACCCATTAACAATGCGAATAAGCTCGCAAAAACAGGTCCCTTCCTTTTACGTTTTTTGATCTTCTGTCGTCTTTGCTTTTCCTCTTCGGCGAGCTTATCTTTGACGTTCTCCATGAAACCAGATGGCACATGCAAATCTTGAAATGTTTCAGTAAGATCTAACATGGTTAACATGACTTCTTGAAAGGTAGCCAAATCCTCCTGACATCCTTGACAATGATAAATATGTATCTCTAAATCAATCTTTTTCGACCGATCTTGGGTTCTTTCTAAGTAATCAATGTAATCCTTATGATACTCCTTACAGCCATTAAAGGTTGATCCATATCCCAGTTCTTTTCTAAGTGACTGAATACCAGAAAACAAAAGCTCTTTAACCTTTTCCACTGAAACTTGGAGAAGATGCGCTACCCCCTCCTTAGAGATTCCTTTTACATAAGTAAGGAGGATCGCTTCTTTCTCGTACCCTTTCAATTGATCAACTGCTTTAAATAAAACCTGACGTGGTTCACTATCCTCTGAAACTTGTACACTTCTATTATTAGACAGCTCCCGGCAGATATGTATGAAAATGGAGGTAATCCACGTTTCGACTGGTATATCTTTTTTATATCTAGGCAACTGCTTTTGGACCTTTTTAATCGACCGATAAAAAAGCTCTTCCACTTGCTGCTGATTCATAAGATAGGACCAACCAAGTGCATAGAACGATTGTTTATGCTGATCGAACCAATCGACGACGGATTCCAAGCCTTTTTCTCTTATCGTAGTGGTTGAAATGGAATCAACTTTTGTTGGGATCATAAATGCGTTCCCCCCTTTCCTATCTTTACAACCTTTTGGCAGTTACTATTGACGCATTCATCCCCTGTATTAGTTATGATCTTTTAACCACCACATCCAAATATTTAAATAATTGTTAAATAATACATATATTTATCTTATAATAACATAGTTCTTAAATTCTATAAAAAACAACAAAGTTTACGGAGTCAGCCTTTATAAAAGAAATAAAAGGCGTTCTTAAAAAAATAAGAAAAAAAAGATACCTTTACAATATTTGACAATCAAAGAAGGAAAAAAGCAATTTAGAAAAGAATAGAATGAGAGGATTACGAACAGAGGTGATATCATGTTAACAAAAGACGAATTAGCTTCTATAAAAGCACTTCAAGAGGTGTGTGAGCAAGACGGCGGATTCCAGCTAAAACTTAATTTTGACATGCTAGAAAATAGAAACAGAATTAAAAAGGAAGACTTCTTTCATTATGAGGAAGGTAAACTTGTCGGTTTTCTTGGCAGCTATGTGTTTGGCAATAAGGTAGAGCTTTGCGGGATGGTTCACCCAGATTACCGCAGAAGAGGTATTTTTTCTAAGTTGCTAGAAATGGGTCTTGAGGAAACAAAGAAACGGAACATCCAGACAATTTTATTAAATGCCCCTACTGATTCCTTATCGGCAAAGGAGTTTTTAAAGAATATTCCTTGTACCTTTTCAGTAGCCGAATATCAAATGAAATGGCAGAAAACAAATTTAATCGAAGACCCTGCAGTTACCCTCAGGCCTTCTACCACAACGGAGGATTTTGAAACTGAAGTACAGCTTGAAGTCTTGGCCTTTTGTTTTGAGGAGCAAGAATCTCGGGAGTATAATCTGAAACTCAGAGAAAACCACTTTAAGGAAAATTTCATCATTGAAGCAGACGGCAAAGCTGCCGGAAAAATGCGTGTGGCTGAATCAGATAGTGAAGCTTGGATTTATGGATTTGCGGTATTTCCTGAACTACAGGGAAAAGGAATTGGCAGAAAGGCTCTATCAAGAGTTGTCAAGCTGGAGTTTCAAAAAGGATTGTCTATTTTCCTCGAGGTCGAGGCGAAAAATGCGCATGCTCTTAAGCTCTATGAATCATGTGGATTTAGAAGCTACCATTCTCAGGATTACTATCTATATCAAAATTAGTATGTAGAGCCTTTTTATGATCTCCATAAAAGGCTCTTTACCTTTGTAATTCTTGTAAAAAATACCTCGTTTGTTCCATCAAGATACACTTTTCGACTTTAATTTATGTTATAATGAAAGAGTTTACATAGGTGTTAATTACCTACTTACTTCTCAACAAGAATGGTCTGGAGTTGATAAAAAATGAATAATGTCTTAGAACGTTTAAATCCCGTTTTTGAGTGGATTACAAAGCTTGCCGGCACCAATCTGTTATGGGTTTTGTTTAACTTTCCGATTGCTTACCTAGTATTATCTTTATTTACTGTTAATGAGATGTCGCAAATTTCCATGTTAATTTTGACCATTGCCGTGCTGGCACCATTTATTTTATTTCCTGCAACCACGGCTATGTTTGGCATTGTCAGGAAATGGATTATGAAAGAAGAAGTGCCAATTATTCGATTCTTTTGGAAATACTATAAGGAAAATTATAAGAGGAGTCTCGTCGGGGGATTGATTCTTACTGTTCTTTGGGCGATTGTTGGCGTTGATTATTATTATTTTCATTCCCGCATTTTCCTAGGCAGTTACCTATTTTTATTCCTAATGATTTGGCTGTTCATCATTACTCTTTTCTTTTTTGCCCATACCGTTCATACAGAAACGAGACTTGGACAAGCATTAAAGAATGTGTTCATTTTATCGATTGCTAGCCCCATCCTTTCGTTTGGGATTGCCATTATCAGTATTGTCATTTTGTATATTAGTTTGATGAAAATAACCTTTCTATTGCCATTTTTCAGCGGCTCGGTTATCTCTTTTCTCGGATTCTTTGCCTACTATAAGGTATTTACAAGGATTGTTCAATTAGAACAAAATGCTCCAGTTGAAAAAAATATGATAGAAGGCTAGGTTACTTGTGGTTGGCAAGCCCTAATTTACAGATAGTGAGCGCTAACTTGCGGAAGACAGCCCATACTTGTGGATAGCTGCACCAACTTGCGGATAGCGACCAGCCAAATAAAATTCCTCTCTGACCGAGAGGAATTTTATTTACTTTGTTCTATTTAATCATGAAGATCCACTCTAGCTTTAATAACCCTAAAGCTATCTTCCGTTTCCTCTACTTCATAAATCTTTGCCCGGGATTCAGGTGTACTGAATGGATGATGAAGAATAAGCATCCAATCCCCTTCAAATGTTTTGACCAGCATCCCATGTCCACTATCACCAACAACCAACGGGTCGAGTTTGCTCCCAAGGCCCTTCTAACTTACCTGACCTAGATCTAGCTATCGTTTGGACATACCCCTCATTGTTATAGCTTGACCACAGCATCAGAAGGTGACCACCTTTTGTCCGGTATAATTGACATCCATCTGATACATAAACCGAAGGCTTCACATCAGGCTTTCGTTCAGCATTAATCCACGGGGCATCCGAAGCTTTAAAAAGATGTTGCGGATCCCCATCTGCTGCAGATAAATCATCCTTTAGTGGAATGGCCTCAAACGTACCATCGATAACCTGAATCCATTCATGACAATAAACCATCCATGGCGTTCCTTCCTCATCCACGTACAAGGTTCCGTCTAATGTCATGAAATTTCTAGGCGGCACCGGCCCATCCGTTTTTAGTAATTCAAACGGGCCCTCTGGCGAATCGGATACAGCAATGCTTGTGCCACGAAGATGATTGGTGTTCCAAACTTCAGGTGGTTCAGCTAGCTTCGTATCTCTATTATGAAGAGTAACGAATAAATAATATTTATCATGGTACTGGTGAACCTCTGGTGCCCATGTGCCATGCTGTGGATGGGCCCAAGTTCCATCAGGAACCTCGAAAACGACAATTGGTCCCTCCCAATCTAGTAAATCTTTACTTTTATAAGCTAGTACACCATTTCTCTCTAAATCGGTTAATTCTGGAATTCCGGTTGTATATAAATAATAAGTATCTGTTTCTTTATGCGACAAGATGAACGGGTCGTGTGCAGGAATATCAATAAGTCGGTGCCCCTTTTTAGGATTCGATGTGTCAGAGGCCTTGTTATACGGCATGTAAGCAACTCCCAACCAATATATTTTACTTCAAACCTTTAAGTAGCTCTTATTCAACCTTTATTTCGATAGTTGAACTTTCTAAACCTACAGAAGATGTTTTTAAGGTAATCGTCCCTCGTTCATCAGTCGACCGCACATAAATTAATAATTTCCCATGATAGGCATTTCTAAAATTTGCTTTATAATCCTGATGGCTGACAGAGTTACTGCATTCCATTCCAATCATTTCACCAGGTCCTTCAATCTCGCAATTTATTTGATTCTCCGCCTCATATACAAGATTATTGTCTTGATCAAGGATATTTACTTCTATATGTGCGACATCCTGTTTATCAGCTTTAAGAATAATGGTATCCGCGAGTAACTGTAACTTAGTTGGCTCACCAGCTGACTTTAATTCATGTGTACAACAAATGTTTCCGTTTCTTTTACCTACTGCCTTTAACGTACCATTTTCATATGGGATGTCCCAATAAATTGTTCCATTTGGGAAGTCCTCCCGTTTTTTCAAGCCAACAGATACACCATTTACTAATAAGTCCACTTCAGGGCAATTGGTACAACAAGCCACCCTTACTGTTTCTCCTTCCTTCCCTTTCCATTGGCAGACCACTTCATGGTCCCAATAAATTCGATCAGGATGTTCTTCCTTAATAGAAGTCAAGCCTACATGGACCATATCCTTTTCGGACCATTCACTTTGTTTAAAAAAGTATAAAGGCTTTTTGAAACCAGCAAGATCGAGTAATCCAGGTGTAGCGTGACGAAGCGGCCAGCCACGTGCTTCTCCCAAATAGTCAATTCCTGTCCAAATAAATTGTCCTGATATGTAGTCATTCTGTTCTACAGCCAGCCAGGCCTCATGATGCCTTCCGTTTTCACTTCCATAAATCACGCGATTAGGGTATTTTACATGGTCTTCAGGATATAGAAACTCTTGATAGTTATAGCCAACCACGTCAAGTGTATCTGGAAATTCCGTTTCATTTGACATAATCACACTTGCGAGAGCTGCTGTAACAGGTCGTGTGGAATCGTATTGTTTTACCACCTTTGCGAGTCTTTTTGCAATCTCACCTATTCCCTTTGCTTCCGGTTTGTCCGGATTGTAACGATCTTCGAGGACTGGATGTGAATAAGGATCATTGGGATAATCTATTTCATTCCCAATACTCCAGAAAACAATCGAGGGATGGTTTCGGTCTCTTAAAACCATATCCCTCAAATCGATCTCTGCCCATTCCGAAAAGTCGGAAGCATATCCGTCAAGTGATGGTTCGCCTTTATTCCAACCCTCTACCCACTTGTTCTTTGGATATTCCCACTCATCAAATGCTTCATCTTGAACTAAAAACCCATAAGAATCACACATATCTAGTAACTCAGGTGCGGGTGGATTATGGCTCATTCTTATTGCATTTACACCAGCTTCTTTTAATAGCTGCAACCGTCGATGCCAGACCTTTTCAGGAACAGCCGCTCCAAGACACCCCGCATCATGATGGAGACATACACCTTTCATTTTCATGATCTGTCCATTAAGAAAAAATCCTGAATTTACATCGAAATGAAAATATCGAACACCAAGTGGAGTCGTCTCAAAACCGATCACTTCACCATTTTTTATCATCGTCGTTTCCACACGGTATAAATACGGATTGTCCGGTGACCAGAGATTCGGCTGTTCTAGCAAGATCGAATGAGAAAATTCTTGTTCACCATTTGCAGCAATGTTCTCCCCAGATGAGCAAGCGATGATTTCTTTGCCGGCAGCATCTTTAATTTGATGTACAATTTGGAATTTAGCTTCATTTGGTTCTTCATTTTTCACGCTTGTTTGAATATGGATTTCTGCTTCTGATGATGAAATATTCGGAGTGGTGACAAAAATACCATAGGGCTTAATATACAGCTGATCAGTTAAATAGATAAATACATTTCGGTAAATACCAGACCCTGGATACCAGCGGGAATCAGCAAAATCTGTGTGATCCACTTTCACCGCAATCACATTCTCTTGTGTACCGAAGTTTACATAGGGGGTTAAATCATAATGAAAGGAGCTGTATCCATAAGGTCTTTTCCCTAGAAATTGTCCATTAATCCACACTTCACTATTTTTATAAATTCCATCGAATTGAATCACTATTCTCTTTCCCTTGATGTTGTCAGGCAGGATAAAATTCTTCCGATACCAGCCAATTCCTCCAGGCAAATAACCTGTTGAACTAGCATATTCCTTTTTAAATGGACCTTCAATACTCCAATCATGCGGCAAGTCTAATGTACGCCACTCTGAATCATCAAACTGAATTTTAAATGCATCAGAATGGTCACCTTTTAAGAATTTCCAATCAAAGTTAAACTTTCTACTTTTAACTGACAGATTCCATTCTTGAGTTACTACATTTACCATATACAGCTTACACCCCTTACCCAAATTAACTAGTATTATTTCCATTTGAAAATGGCAGACTGATAGATAAAGGGCTATCAAGCAAGAATGATAGCCCTTTTATCCCTTACAATTAATCTCTCATTAATTACCTTCTACCTGTTTTTTATATGCATCCATTTGCTTTTGGATTTCTTTTAGGACCTTATCATAACCTGCGTCTTTTAATCTCTTGCGGAAATCTTTTACAGCTTTTTCAGGATCGCCTGCTTTACCAAATGCAATGGCTGGTACCATTTGGGCTGTCACTTGTGATAGAGCAGAAATTTCAGCTTGAACAGGGGTACTATCAAACACAAATCGTCCATATGGGTAAGGCTTCTTAATTTTATCGTACTTCGCGTAAATCTCAGAAATGCCATCATATGTGTCGGCACTTGAAATCTCGTACTTGTCCATACGGCCACCCCAGAAGTTAGTAGAGAATGTATCTCTTGTTTCATCATAGCCTTCAGGTTGAACCCGTTTTCCGTCTTTAATTTCGTATTGTACACCTTCAATACCGTAGCTCCATAATCTATAAAGTTCCTGATCATTTCGAATTAAATCGTATACCATTAGGGCACGCTCAGGATTTTTACTGTGAGCTCCAACAGCCATAGCACCATGTGTAATGGATGTTGAAATTAAGTTGTTCCGTGTATCAGACCAAGCAAACATATCGATAGCCGAACCTGGTTGTTTCACGTCCATTTGTGGGCGCAGACCTGAGAATGTTTGGGTATGATGCTGGTCAGCACCTGTTTTTCCCGCTTGGAATTCGGCTCTAGTGTCACCTTTATAGTTCAATACATCCTTACGCCAATAGCCAGCATCTCCCCATTGTTTCATCATTTTTGCATAGTCTACAAATGTATCTGTGAAAATAGGACTCATAACATTATACTTTTCATCATAGGATTTAGCCCAGTAAATCGGGAATACTCCTGTCGTAATTGGCAGTTCAATTGCATCTGAATAAGAAGTTACATATCCCCATGCAGTGGTCACGTTTGTTCCTTGTGCATCCCAAGGAATGACACCAGGTTTATTGTCTTTAACACCTTGGAAGTATTTACCCATTGTTTCAAAATCGCTAATATGTTCATTGATTCCAAATTCTTTTGCCCAATCTGTGCGATAGAAGAATCCGTGGTTAACCCATTGAGTATATTGGTCCTCTGGAATCATGACAATTTTGCCCTTATA
Organism: Neobacillus cucumis; assembly: GCF_023715505.1. Next base: position 49,027 of record NZ_JAMBOH010000014.1, read on the forward strand.
CTTAGATTCCTCCCAATCAGCTTTGGGAACCTCTGCCCATGTCTTAGGTGCATATGTTGGAAGAAGGTTGGTAAGATCCATGAATGCCCCTTTTTGTGCATTTCCCCACGCATCTAACCAGTCAGTTGCTGTGATGACTAAATCAACAGGTTCTCCAGAAGCTAGGGTTAGATTATATTTTGTCGTATAATCAGCCCATTCAATCCATTTTAATTGAATCGTAGCGTTTACTTTTTCTTTTAATTTAGCATTCACTTTTTCCAATACTTTTTCTACTTGTCCATTGGTTGGTTTATCCCCCAACACCATCATGGTGACGGTTACAGGTTTGGAAATATCAATTTTTCCATTTTTGTCCACCTTTGTTCCAGCGTTTCCTGAACTGGTTTTGCTTGAGCCACTACAGGCTGCAAGGCTGAAGGTCAACATCATGATGATGATCAGTGCCAGGATTTTTTTCATCTTGGACATTCTATTTCCCCCTTAAATTATTAAAATTATTACTCTCTATGATACGAGGAAGTCCCCTCGGGTCATATTCTATTACCCCTTCACTGCACCAACTGTAATTCCTGTAATAAAGTACTTTTGTACAAACGGATAGAATAGAATAACCGGTCCAGTAGCTACGACGGCTGTTGCCATTTTCATAGATTCCAATGGGACGTCTTGCGGCGGTACATTGGAGGATGCGGCTGAATTCCTGATAAAGTCGGCACTCGTGATTACGTTATATAGAAACAGCTGTAGCGGTCTATATTCCATATTAGGTGAAAGGAAAAGCATGGAATTATACCATTCATTCCAATACCCAAGGGCAATGAATAGCCCGATTGTCGCCAAGGCTGGCGTAGACATAGGTAGAATAATCCTTAAAAAAATAGTGAAGTCTCCCGCACCATCAATCTTCGCAGATTCCGTAATCTCGTGTGGAATCGACTTTGTGAAGGATTTCATCATAATAATGAGAAAAGGACTGAGCAATCCTGGCAGCAGTACTGCCAAGTAATTATCTTTAAGATGCAGATACTGCGTAATTAATAGATAAAACGGGACAAGACCACCTGAAAAAAGGGTTGTAAAGTAGATATAAAATGAAATTTTATTACGATACAAGAAATCCTGGCGCTGCAAGGCATAACCTGTCATTGCGACAATAAACAAACCAACCGCAGTCCCGACAATCGTAATACCGAGCGTTACGATATAGGATCCAATGACAAGTCTTGGATTCTGGAAAACGATCTCATAGGCAAATGTAGAAAACTCTTTAGGCCATAAAGAAAATCCATGGTCCATAATAGACTTCTCTGTTGATAAAGAAGACGATATGATCAAGATAAAGGGCAAAAGACAAGATAGAGCAAAAACGCCGATAAAGCCATATCCAATAATACGAACCATTATAGTAGACACATCTATATTTCGTCTGGCCGTATTTTCCATAAATACGTCCCTCCTTTAAAATAATGAGTTATCTGGTGAAACCTTTTTAATAATCCAGTTAGCCACTAGGACAATAACGAGGCCAAAGAAAGATTGATATAAACTTACAGCACTTCCTAATGAGAAGTTAAAATTCGTCATCAATGTTCGGAAGACATAGGTTTCAATAATATCTGTGGTAGGATAGAGCATGGTATTATTTGCCCCAACTAAGTTATAAAACAAACCGAAATTTCCTTTTAATACTCCACCTAAAGAGAACAATAGTAAAATGATGAAAGTTGGCTTAAGCCAAGGAATAATGATATATCGAATACGCTGGAAGGCATTAGCGCCATCGATTTCTGCAGCTTCTATAATAGATTTATCTAGACCCATAATGGCAGCAAAATAAACGATTGATCCATAGCCTGTGGATTGCCATAGGAATGTAATGACAATAATATAAGGCCAAATATGGGGATTAGAGTAAGTCTGCACCGGATCCAAGCCAAGCATTTTTAAAAATGAATTTAATAAACCATAATCGTAACTAAGTATGTTATAGGCTAAAAGTCCAACTAGTACGGCGGAAATAAAGTGTGGTAAAAACATAATCGTTTGTGATACTTTTTTGAACCATTTATTTGTCAGTTCATTAAGCATGATGGCTACTGCTATTTGTAGGAAATTACCTAGAACAATGAAAGCTAGATTATAAGCAATTGTATTAAAGGTTAACTTCCACAAATCACCGGTCATGACCAAAAAGCGAAAATTATCAAGGCCTACGAAAGCGCTTTTAAAAATTCCAAGTGAATAATCATAGTTCACAAATGCTAGATATAGTCCCGGCATGGGCAGATAAGCAAAGACAGCAAAGAAAATAATCGCAGGCAAACACATAAGAAGCAGGGTTCGGTTCTTCCACATTCTTTTAAATGCGGACTCTTTTGTTTTTGTTTGTTTTTCAACTATAGGTGTCGGTGATTCCACAGTAACAGTTTTCAAATAAATCCCCCCTAAACAACATAATTTGACCTAATAAGCGGCAAACCAGCATACAAAACAAGCGACAAGATGAGCTAGCAGATTGCTAATCTAGTACCTGAAAAAGACTTTCTTTTAAGAAACAAAAGGATTTAGATAGGATATAAGATATATACCAATATCATTTAACTAGGAGATTTGAAATGGGTTTCAAAAATACCCCTACAAAAAATTCATATACGGTTATTTTGTTTTTGATTATGTATGGATCCCAGTAGCTGATGAAATGGGTTTCATTTAATTGAGATAAAAGCAATTTCTTGTGAGGAATAACATAGAAGCCTTTAGAATTCTCAATTGTAAGCGGTTACCTTGTCTTCATTATATTCCTGCACCTATTAAATGTAAATACTGTTATTTCGATAATTTTAACTAATTCTAAAATTACCATTATTTTAATCATACTTACGTTACACAGACTTTTTAGGTACTCCGCTTGAAATAACATCAAATAGAAATGGGTTTCAGGACAATATTAATGACCCGTTTAGATGATGTTCCCTTGGCTAAGAATAAATAGTCCAAGGGAACACACTAACTTTAAAGCGGTAGGTCGTACCTAGTGATCGGAACGTCCTGATTAATCAAAATTACAAGACATATTCTATAAATCCTTTACACTAATTCCCTTAAGTTTGAATGTATAAGAGTAGCATCGATTGGCAAATAGCGTGAATTCTGGATGTGTTTTTTGCCCCCAGCTATCATCTCCGCCTACGCCCATTTGTTTATAATTAATCCGTACCACCGTCTTTGCGCTGGGTGATAATTTATATCCGTGATCATGCTCTTCAAGCTCAAATGGAGTATATGGTAAGGCATTCACCTCAACTGTAGGGTTTCCAGTTATCTTTAACCCTGCGCCCTGTTGATCGGAAAGTACAGCCCATCTTACCCCTGTTTTATTGCCGCATTCCTGAGGTTTTAAGTATGGTACATATTGATCTTTTACTTTTCCAGTATATAATCCAATTTTTGCGCCTTTCTCTTTATCCCAATAATTTTCATAAGGGCCTTTTCCATACCAAGTAATGGTGTCAAACGAGCTATTTAATAAGGTCATCATTCCAACCTCTGGCATCTCTGGAAGGTCGTTCCCTGGTTGTAGTTGATAGTCTACTGTTATTTCTCCATCACCCGTAATGGTGTAAACAATCTTGCATATAGATAATGTTGTTGGCAAACTGTATTCGGTTGTAACTACCGTAGACGATGGACTTTTCGCATCAACAAAAAAAGATGTCAGAACTTTATTCGTCCCCGCATCTCTCCATACAGAGCTGCGTTCATGCAATTTATTTCCACGATCATTATCTGTCATCGCACGCCAAAAATTCAGACCCAATTCATTCTCGAGTAGAGGGATACCATTGAATTTATAAGACTCTAACGTACCATTGGTTTTATTAAAAACAACAGTAAAGCTAGCACCATTTATCGTTACATAATCTTTTTCTTGTCGTACTTCTGTTTTAGGCAGGTTGATAGGCATACTTGCTGCTGCTGTTTTCACTGTAGGAATCACAAATTGTTCAAAAGCAACTTCATGGCCTTTCTGAGCCCACAGGGTGCTATTTTTTAAATGCAGGCTAACCGTTAAAATGTATTCATCTGACGGTTTACAGACTTCTGGAACAGAGTAAGCAAGTTGAATCGTTTTGGTGGAGCATGGGTCTACTTCTATTTCCAAAGTTCCGTTTTGGATGAACATACCATTTTCTGCTAGCTGCCATACGAGTTCATACTCTCGAAGGTCAGTAAACAGATAGTTATTCACCACATCAACAAGTCCTTCTTCCAGATTATTGGCTGCAAAACGAACATTCTGATAGCACTTTTTAACCTCGATAATCTTTGGTGAAATCGTACCATCGGCAAAAATCAAACCATTCCCTGAAAAATTACCATCATGAGGTGTTTCTCCAAAGTCACCACCATAGGCTAAGTATGGTACACCATCCTTGGTCTTTGTTAATAAAGCTTGATCCTTCCAGTCCCAAATAAATCCACCCTGAATAATAGGATATTTTTCAAACAAATCAGTATATTTGTAAAGATTTCCACAAGAATTTCCCATCGCATGGCTATATTCACATAGAATGTATGGCTTCGGATTTTCTGCGTTCTCGGCATATTCAGCATATTTCTGCACACCTTCAGGATTTACATACATCGTGCTTTCAATATCTGAGGCTGCTTCCGATTTACGGTAATGGAAAATTCCTTCATAATGAACAATTCTAGTAGGATCATTTTTCTTTAAAAAATTATGCATTTCAATAAAATTATCCCCGCCAAATGATTCATTACCAAGCGACCAAATAATAATTGAAGGATGGTTTTTATCTCGTTGAAACATGGAATTACACCGATCAAGGACGTTTTCCCGCCATTCTACCTTGCTTCCTGGCACCGTATCGCCTTCATCTTTTTGCCCATACTTCCAAGTCCCGTGGGTTTCAAGATTTGTTTCATCGATGACATACAAGCCATATTGATCACATAATTCGTACCACAACGTATTATTTGGATAATGAGAGGTACGGACGGCATTAATATTATGCTGCTTCATTAGTTTAATATCATTGATCATATCCTCATAACCAACGGCTCTCCCTTTATCCGCCGCAAACTCGTGACGGTTTACACCTTTGAGGACAATTCGTCTGCCGTTGATTTTCATGAGACCGTCTTTTATTTCAAATGTTCGAAATCCAACCTTACAGCTTTCCGCTTCTCGTATGGTTCCGCTTTCATCTTTTAAAAGTAAAACGAGTGTATAGAGGTATGGTTTTTCTGCACTCCATTTATAAGGATTTGCTACATGGGTTGAAGAATTAATCGAAATCAAGGATTGATTATTCATATCCACCTTTATTTGAAGAGAGTCCTCAAAAACAGGATTGTTTTCTTGGTCATAAAGCATTGCTTCGATCGTATAACCGTTCACTGCCTGCTCAAAGGCATTTTTAATTTTTGCTTCGATTTTCAAGGCAGCATCCCTATAGTCTCGGTCCAACTCCGTGGTCACAAAGAAATCATTGATATGAACTTCCGGTGTTGAATACAGATAGACATCACGGAATATCCCACTCATCCTCCAAAAATCCTGGTCCTCTAACCAGCTCGCATCACACCAACGATAGACCTCTACTGCTAACTTATTTTCGCCGTCAATTAAGTAAGCTGTTAAATCAAACTCTGCAGGTGTAAAGGTATCCTCACTGTATCCAACAAGTTCTCCATTTACCCACACATAAAAGGCTGACTCCACTCCTTGAAAGCTGATATAAACCGGCTGGTCCTTCCAATCCTCTGGGATCGTAAAATTCCGGATGTACTGCCCAACAGGATTATATTTTGTTGGAGCAAAAGGTGGCTTTATATCTTCTTTTCCTTCCCAAGGATATCGAAGATTTGTATATTGAGGATAATCATATCCTTGTAGCTGCCAGTGTGCCGGCACCTTGATTTCATCCCACTCACTAGCATCATAATCCTCTTTAAAAAATGCTTGATTTCTTTTTTCAGGATTCTCATAAAATGCGAATTTCCAATTTCCATTTAACGAATGGAAAAATTCAGACGAAGTTCGGTCCCCTTTTAATGCTTCCTCAACTGTTCTGTAGGGCATTAAAGTTGCATGAGCATCCAATCGATTTAATTGAAAGATCTCAGGGTTGTTATTCCATTCGGGATATCCATTTTTAGGTGGAGTATACTTATATTTATTCAGCTGTTTAAGCATAAAAATACCTCTCTTCCATACATTTAAATTCGTAATTTCTCACACAATTCCCCACTCATGAAACCCGTTTCAAAAATTTAAAATAATAAAGGAATATTAATCATCTATTATAGTAAAATTGAATACTATCAATTAATATTCCACACGTTACGAAACCCATTTCATTTTTATCGTACCCTAAATTATGGAAGTGTGCAATAAGTTATTTTATGATTCTGAAAATAATTTACAAGAATCCCTCAATACGAGTGATGTTGGGATGACCGTTTCTTTCTCTGCTTCGTTCTCATTAATTAAATCGACTAGAACATTGATAGCCGTCTGACCCAACTGATCATAATTCTGGCTGACTGTCGTAATTCCTGGAGGGAAATGCTGCGCCAAATAAATATCATCAAAACCAACAATGGAAACATCATCTGGCACTTTTAACCCAAATTTAGTAAGAACCTTTATGATCCCGATTGCTACTAAATCATTGGCACAGATCACGGCTGTAGGTCTTTCTTTTAAATAGAGTAATTGTACAGCCACTTCTTCACCAGATTCAATACTAAACCCAGTACCAAAAACCCAATCTTTTTTCACGTCTAAACCTTTAGATTTCATGGCTTTCACAAACGTATTCTTTTTCACATCCGTTGAACTAATTCCTTCCAATCCACCTAGAAAACCAATCTTTTTATGTTTTAGATTTACTAATAGTTCAACAAGCTTTTCAATCCCTGACTCTTCATCCGTTCTAACCATATGGGCATCCACCCCAGCCATTTGACCGTTCACAAAAACAACCGGAATTCTTTCCATCACTTTCTTCATTTCTTCCGCATATTCTTGATCGGTGTCCGTATCATTAATTCTCCCGCCCAGATAGATAATCCCATCCACTTGTTTTTCTACTAAACTTTGTAAGTATTTTGATTCATTTGCTGAGTTGTTCATCGTATTGCACAAAAAAGTGGTATACCCTAATTCCAGTGCATGTGCTTCACATTTTTGAACCAGTGTTGAAAAAAATGGATGATTGATGTCTGGCAGAATAAAACCAATCGTTTTCGATTGCTTATGTAATAAACTCCTTGCTAAACTATTAGGTCTAAAATTATATTTTTCAATTACATCTACTATTTTCCGCATTGTTTGAGGCCGCACTTTTGCATTTCCGGTTAAGACTCTCGAAACAGTAGCTGGAGATACATTAGCTTCTTTGGCAATGTCATATATAGTTATATTTTCCTTTTTCATAACTTTCCTCCATCGCTAATGATTTCATTGCATTCAAGAAGGAAGAATGAAACCGATTTCAACTAAATTGTAATCCTATACTAACCATAAGTCAATATATTGTTTAACCACTCATTCTAGCAAATCAATTTTTTAAGCTTATTGTCACTTCATCGGCCGCTTGCTGTACTTGTTTTATTAATTTGGGAATAGTTCGCTCATTTATTCTAGTTATCGGTCCTGCGATACTCACAGCGGCTATTGGTTTGCTTTTACTATTCCTAACTGGAGCTGCGATCGACACAACCCCTTCATGAAGTTCTTCCTTACTCACCGCATATCCTTTGGATCGGATTGTATGTAATAACTTTTTTAACATGATTGGATCTGTGATTGTTTGTGATGTATAGGATATTAGTCCCCTCTCCCACACCTGATTAATAGTGGACTCTTCTTGAAACGCTAACAAAACTTGTCCAGTGCTCGTACAATGAAGCGGACTCCGCCTCCCAGCATGCGACAATAAATGGACGGGATGTGCACTATCGATTTTCAGGAGATACATCAGCTGAAATTCTTTAATAATAGCAATATGGGCTGTTTCACCCGTCCTCTCTGCGAGTTTCTCTATAGGATCGAGTGACAAATGATATAAATTTTCCTTTTTAATGAGCGTCTGTCCCAAAGCTAATAAAGATGCTGCTAGACGGTAGGTTTTAGTGGATGAATCCCTGACAATAAAGCCTTCTACCATCAATGTATGAACCAAGCGAAACGCCGTACTTTGCCCTATTTCCAAACGGCTGGCAATATCCTCTAATTGTAATTCAGGTTCTTCCAAGGAAAATAGATTGAGAAGACGAAGAGCATTTCTCAAAGACGAGTATTGATAACTATTCGCAGCAGGATACCTCAATGTTCTGACCACTCCTTTTCAGGAATATTTCCTAATCTCAGCGATATTTCATTTGCTGCCTCCATGACCCTTCCAGTAAACCTATTAATTTCATGATTTTGAATACGGTCCCTTGTCCCGACAACGCTGACAGCCGCTACCACTTCACCCGTGTAGTCCCTAACTGGAGCTGCAATACTTACAACATTGTCATGCATTTCATCGATACAGATGGAATATCCCTCTTCTTTAATTTGACGTAATTGATCGATTAGTTGCTCAGGGTCTGTCTGGCTGTTTGGTCCCATTCGTGGAAGTCCTTCCCTGATGATGCTGTCAACGATATTCTTTTTCCCAAATGCCAATAAAACTTTGCCAGCACTTGTACAAGATACGGGATTCTTTTTTCCAATCGATGATAAAAGAGGTACTGGGTTTAAGCATTCTACTTTATGGACGTAGGTAATTTCTATTCCTTCTAAAATCGCAACATGAGCCGATTCCCCTAAATCAGCTACTAATTTTTTTAATATATCTTTGGACTCTCGATGAATTTCTAAATGGGAAGTAATCACTCCACTAATAGAAAGTAACGAAAATCCAAGACTATATTTATTCCCTTCTTTTTGCAAAAAACTTTCGGCAGTCAAATCGGATATTAGCCTGCTCACTGAACTTTTATTCATTTCAAGAGCATTGGCTATCTCAGTGATTCCCCACACTGGTTTTTCAATGGTAAAAAGTTTGAGTATTTGCAGTCCATTTTGGACCGATTGTAAAACAGATGTTTTTTTATGAGTCGGAATGATACAAATCACCTCAAAAGATTTAATTTGTTCCGTATATAAGAAGTTAATACTACTATTCAGAATATTTTAATTATATTATATTTTTATCAAAACATAAAACGCTTTCAATTAAAGGAGCTGGAAAAATTGAAAACACAAGTTGGGATTATCGGGGCCGGCCCAGCTGGTCTTATTCTTGCACAACTACTTCATCTACAAGGCATTGATTCTGTTATCTTGGAGCGTAAATCAAGAAACAATATCGAGGGAACCGTAAAGGCCGGTATTTTAGAACAAACGACGATTGATATTTTAAGAGAAATCGGTGTTGGCGACCGGATGGATCGTGAAGGTCATTTTCATAATGGCAACTACTTTCAATTTAATGGTCAAAGACGCCATATTGATTTAAAAAAATATTCAGGCGGCAAGCAGGTTGTGGTCTATCCACAGCATGAAGTAATAATCGATCTGGTCAATGCCCGCTACAAAAATGGCAAAGACATTATCTTTGACGTAGAAGATGTCACTCTACATGATATCGATTCAAACCAACCGAAAATAAGGTATCGTAAAAATGGGTTGGACGAAGTACTTGTTTGTGATTTTATCGCAGGCTGTGACGGCTACCATGGACCAAGCCGCCTCGCCATTCCTGACAATATCAGAAAAGAACATGTTCATTTTTATCAGTATGGCTGGTTAGGAATCCTCTCCGATTCCGCACCAGCAGCGGATGAATTAATTTATGCGAATCATGACCAGGGGTTTGCCTTGCTTAGCACACGTACACCGATTTTACAGCGTCACTATCTTCAGGTAGACCCATATGATGATATTGCCAATTGGTCAGATGATCGAATATGGTCGGAATTAACCGCACGAACTAAAACAAATGATGGCTGGCAGGTGCCAGATGGACCGATTAATTCAAAAGGAATTTTTCAAATGCGCAGTTTTGTTTGTGAAACGATGCAATATGGCCGCCTGTTTATTGCGGGTGATGCTGCCCATACGGTTCCGCCAACAGGTGCCAAAGGGCTTAACCTTGCCGCTACGGATGTAAAAGTCATGTCGCGTGGAATTACCGAGTTTTATCAGGATGGCAGTACGGATATACTGGATCGTTATTCGGAAATTTGTCTTCGCCGTGTTTGGAAGGCAGAACGCTTCTCTTATTTCATGACAAGACTTCTTCATACCAATCCTAAATTTGATTCCTTTGAACGGGGTGTTCAGCTGGCAGAACTTGATTACTATACTTCATCGGAAGCTGGATTATGTACGATAGCTGAAAATTATGTGGGCTTGCCGATTCAATGGGAGAAAGCTGGGGCTTTAATCAAGTAAAAAGCCTGTTCTTTTTGGGTAATACTGGTAAAAGATCCAATAGTGTTTAAAAATGAGCCAATGATGGAAGTAAACCGGCTAATGTAGGCCATATTGAGCCAATCTAGCCTAAAAATCAGCCAAAAGCCTTAGAATTTCAGCCAATCAAATATTCAGGCACTAAGAAAAGCGCAAGCGCCTTGGTCAGCCCCGACAAGCACAAGACGAGCCGGCCGAAAGGTTGCTCTTTAACCTTTTGGACGGATTGGCTTGTGACCTCGAGGGGCTAGGCGCTGGAGCTGGACAATTTTCGAAGTCAAAAACATTTATACTTTCTTATCTTTTAAAAAAGGAATTTGACTCTGGTCAAATTCCTTTTTGCACTTTAATACTCCCGCTTGATATCCTCTATAAGTCGATTAACCAAGCCTTCTTGGTAACCTGCTTTTTGTCTATCTATTAAAGTAGCAGCGACCTCAATTAGTTCTGGCGAAGTAATGCTTTGCATTTTCGATAGTCTACTGGAAATATCTTCGTCGGAAATGGATACTTCATAGGCAACTGTATCCATTCTCCAAAAGATGACTCGATCTGGAAATCGGTCTTTTAGTCGTTGTGCCATCGCAATTCCTTCAGGATCCAGGTCTCCTGAATAATATAAATAGCAGCCAGATTCCACCAATAAATTCAATAAAACCCAGCTTGCCGCACGAAATTGACCATGCGTGCAAATAACGGGAGCACCTGGAACCTCGTCTACGATCGTCGAACAGACACTTGAATTTTCTAAAATCCATACTTTTTTCCCTTTGACGGGCCAGATTCTTTTTAACTTCAATAATTCTTTAATCGGTACGTTTAAAACGGTATTCGTTTCTGCAGCCCCTTTCCATACGGGATGAATCCCTATCTCACCTTCAGCAAGGAAACCACGGCAGGAAACAAAACTCCATAAATCATCTCGCATTATCCCATAGCTGCTTAATAATTCATTGAGTTCTTCTGTTGCTGAAGGCATTCCTGATTCACGAAGCCCCTTTATTTGCTGATCCACGGACATACAGTTAATTAGTAATTTTCCTGTAAGACTGCCATTATCAAAAAAATGAGGGTTTCCAGTTGTCCTTTGAGCGAATAATGGTAGTCTTTCAAATTTATCAGTTGCTGAAGGAATTTGTTGATAGGCCCTCCATACGGTTGTTACCTTTTCATAAAAATCGACTGGATCCTGTTTATACATCGACCAAATCCATCTAGCTTCCGGTGGCCTGGACTCCATCCAGTCCCACCACCAGCTTCCTTCTGGGTACGCAGTTCTAAGCTTTTGAAAAAAATCTCGCTCACTCTGTTTTACAAAATCATTTTCTTCCTGTTTTGTCTTAATCGACTCTTGGAGCACCTCTTCTAACAGCTGCAACAGCGTATAGGAGGAGAAAACCGTCTGCTTTAGTTCCTGTTCAAAGTCGAGTAATGAGATTTTCCCTTTCTTTATGAGCTTGTCTGTGGATTCACCCAAAAAACCGGCAATCGATTCCAGTTCTTCCTTCGTGAAGCTGCGAGTACTAACAGTACCACTGATTCTCCCGAGTGACCGGTATTTTTCCTTAAAAAGGGTAAAAAGCTTATGAAAGCCAGGTTCCTCCCTAAGAATTTGGACCCTGCTATTCATGGTTTACCAGCTCCATCGCAGGAATATCATCCAATACCAAGGACCGCTTTTTCCCATCCCATTGGTAGCGGATTACCGTAACGAAATCTGCATTCTTCGGCCGGACTAACTCACATATCGAAAGACTGGAAATAGTATCATAATCCCCCCATAATGCCTGTGAGTTCATTATATAGTTAAAACCCAGTTGTTCCACTACTTCAAACATATCACGTATATTATTTTCATCGACACCTGCAAAGGCTTCATCAAGAGAAATGATAAAAGGTGCCATATCCCCTGCTTCTTTATAACGGGAATATGCAGCTGTAAACAACGGAATATACATCGCCATGGCCTTCTCACCACCGCTGAATTTAAAGAACGCATTATTGGTCAGTTCGCGTTTCGGTTCATTCACCCGTTTGAAGGATAGGACAAATGTAAACCACTTTCGATAATCAAGGACTTCTTTTAACACTTGATGAAGCGTTGAACCCTCGTTCCTTAGCTGGATCAATTCCTTGGCCTTGGCAATTCTCGATTGGAAGTGCTTAGTAATTCGGTGTAAATCTTCTTCGTTTAAAAATTTACTATTCCTTTGCAGCAGTTTTACAAGGTCCTCTGTGTCTAATTCCTGTTCTGATTCTGCCGTCAATGGCTTCCAAGCGATGGAGAACGTTAATCCTGATGAATTATCCCGGCTTTTCATGATTTTATCCATTTCATGGACCCAAGTCTCCGCTCGCTGGATCCGATTTCTCAGGATAACCCCAACGGTATTAACGATGATATCTTCATACAACTGACGGTCTTGCTCATCCAGCCAGCCTTTTTGGTCTTCTACTTCTTTGGTTAGAGAGGCAAATACAAAATATGGGCTGACCCGCTGTCCTTTATATTCCATTTGAATGATCCGCCGTCCCTTTAGCTGGTTCCATTCATTCAAGATGGGTTCATAATACTCACCCCAATCCTGCGAAAACCATTCAGGGCGTTCTCTCTCTTCCGAGTATTCAAACATTCTGTATTCAGTTAGGAATACTTGCTCATTAATGAAAGCTTTGGTTAATTGTTCATTTAACTTAGAGCGGTCATATTTCCTCAAAATGGGTGCCAGCTCTTTAACCATTTGTTCAGAATTGACCTCTTCTATTTCCATAAAACCTTTTGCCAATTCCGATTTCACCATTTCTTCCCACTCATTCGCCATATGGGACCAAAATTCAGAGTTTGTTTTGGCTGCAACTAACTCTTTTTGACAAGTGGCCTGGGCCATTTCCTTTTTGGGGATTAATACTATCAATTGGGTAAATCCATCCTCTGCTTCCCTAAGCGATTGCAGTACCCGCTGAATTTGCAGGCGGATTTCATCAATTCCTTTTAATTTCAATTGTTTCTCAATCGATTCCACTTCTGCTTTTTCTTTTCGTAAAAGGGATTCCCTGATGTTCTGATCACCTTTTATTTCGTCCAATTCCGTTTCCATTTCCATAATTCTATCCGTCAACCGGCTGATGGTCTTTCGGGTAAATTGACCTCTTTGGAATAGCTCTCTTAGATTAAACAGTTCTGTTCTGTAATGTTTCGCCATCTCTAAGGCATGTTCTAAAATGTCATTGGTCAGGGAAAGATTGAGATGGCTGCCTAATTGATGAAGCTTTACTTTCACTGCTTGGAGCTGGCTGTGAACGTTTTTCCACTGTTCATCCAGCTGTTGATGGACACTTTTCTTTTCCTCTAACTGATGTCCCAATTTTTCAATTTGCTCGTTTACATCGCTAAGCACTTTGTCAGAAGGGATTGATTGTTTCCATTCCTCCGCGAGATGAATAGCTTCATCCAATAACAGACGCTCTTTAAGCAACTGGTTAAATTCAATTTGAAGATGCTCTATCAGTTGTTCAAATTCTTTAATTTTCTCTTGCTGATATCGCTTGCGTGAGGAACGTCCGATAAATTTGGCCGGTCCTTCATTCGGTGCATGTCCCATTAAACAGCCAAGTGAATAGGTACCATCTACATCTACATGAAAACCCGATCCATCCTGTTCGATTGAGATACTTCTTAAAACTTCATCTACTTTGGTTTTGGTAATCGTGCTGTCTTCATCTAAATCAGGACAAAGGTAATCCGCCAGCGTAAAGCCGAGTAATTTCGGTTCAGGCCGGATGATGCGGTCATGAGTTGGGACAATGTCCTGTTCGGTTATTAAACTATCCAGTAGGCCCGTTTGTTTTATGGCAGATTCAATCCGTTCTCGCTGTTCTTCTGTCACATGATCCTGAAATTCTACCGCTGCATAAAAGGGAATAAATGCCTGACCATCCTTTTGCAGCTTCTCACGAAACAACTCTGTATCATTTGCCCGTTCAGGATTAGGCATCTTTAATGTTTTCCAATATTGAAGATCGTCTCGTGCTGTTGCAACCTCAATATTTTTATCGTCTATCGACTTCTCCAGTAGATTTTTCTCAGTCAGCAATCTGGCTTTATAATCATTGAGCACCGCAAATAGCTGTTCACGGACTTGTTCGTATCGATTTTCCTCATACAATCCTTCAATGAGACGGGCAATTGTCTGCATTTTCTCGGTTGGAAAAACAAGCTTTGGATGCTCTTCCATCCAGGAAAATAGCTGCTGTTCCAGCTTTTGCTTTTCTTCGGTAAACCACTCTGCCAGGTGATCCAAACTTTTACGTAGTTCATCGATTTCCTTCTTTTTGTCAGAGGATTGCCTCTGTAAACGGTTATGATCCTCAAATAGCCGAGCTTCTTCATCTGACAGCTGTTTTAACGTGCTAAGCAATTGTTCATGATGGTTAATTTCTTGGATCCAGACAGAAAAATCAAACTCTTCCTGCTGATGGCGCTGCAAATCATGGGCATTTACTTCATGTTGAGTGAAAGCTGATTCCTCCGCATCATATTGCAGCACATCCAGAACTTCATCGAACTTTTTATTAAGGTGGTTTAAATCTGTTCGAGCTTGCTCGTGCTCCTGCCTTATACGTTGATACTGATTATGTTTGTTATCCCATTTTGTTTGAAGTGTGTTGATTTCAGTCTTTAAGGATTGAATATTTTCCTGTTTTTTCCGTTTTTCCTCTTCTAGGTTCCAGACCTCATGCCTCTCAAGCCGTTTCTTTTCAGCCTCGGCAACCTCTTTTTGCTGAGAAAAGGTTTGCTTTTTCTCCTGAAGATGGCCGATTTCTTGAATGAGCTGCTGATTTTGATTGGATAATACCGAGACTTTTTCCCTAGCATCCTCGTGCTTGATTAGGGCATTCTGCCATTTTTCTGCACGTTCTGCCAAAATATATTGATTGTACACATGATATTGGTTGAGCAGCCTGCTGCTTGACTCATATTCTCTTTCTAACTGCTCGAGCTGCTGCTGTGTTTGGTCCATATTTTCAATCGTATCAGACAAATGCCTTAATTCATCATCAGTCAATGGCGGCAAAGCGGATTCTAAAATTTCATAAATAACAGTCGGCTTGAAATCCTTTGATAACTTTGGACTGCGCAGCTGAATTAACAGTTTAATCAGGTCTTCGTAGGCCTCAGTAGATTGAAATCCAAAAATATATTTATTGACCAATTCCATGTATTCCCGCTGTGTGTGGACGACATAGCCGCCAGAGCTGATCCGATTCTCCAGTTCTTTTGCAGAAAACGGCACACGGTCGCCCGAATGGGTTTGGGAAAGCTCAAAATCATACCCAACCCTGCGGTTATCGGTCATAACAAAATACCACGATTTAATGCCTTTATGTCTTTTTGCCTGCATGCCAATCCCTGTTGTGATATACCGTTCTAAACCTGCTTGTTTATATTCAATAAACAGGTAGCCCGTTCGTTCATCGCGGTCGACGACTTCTTTTTCGCCAAGCAGATAGTCCTCCATCCTTCTGGCCTTTGAGCCAAACGGATCGAGACGGTCAGGCGTTTTTTTTCCATCAAGCAATACCGGTAGAAAGCTTTGCATGGTTACGGATTTTCCCGAACCATTTGTCCCTCTAAGGAGGAGCTTACCATCGGAAAACTCAAACGTTTCGTCATCGTAATACCAGAAATTTAATAATCCTGCACGGTTCATGATCCATTTTGCCTCTGTCATTGTTTTGCCCCCTCTTTTACAAAATCAACCGGATACTCGCCTGTCAAAACTCCCAATAACGACTTAAATCGAATAAGAGAGGTTGCTTCATCCACTTCCACCATCATCCATTCCTTCAAGGCCGTTAGTAACTCTGTGCGGATTCCGCTCGTACTACTTTCCCGAAAATACTTCGACCAGCCTGTTCGATTTGCTTGACGTAATTCATCGATAACTTGTTCAAACTCTCCTTCTGTCATCAGGATTTCTCCATTTTCATTAGCTTTAAAACGGTCAGGGTGAGTATGAATAAACTTGGACAGCTGTAAGACGATATCTGTAGATGCCTTTGTATTAGGGAATACTTGGTGATACTGCCTTGGTTCTGCGATCGATAAAAAGGCAGTATTTTTATAGACATGTAGTTTATAATCACTATGTTTCTCAATATCTTCTGCCAGCCGATTTCGAAAGTTTCGGATATAAAGAAAATCAGGGTCTTGCTGATCTTTTCGTTCTAAGCCTGGTGAAAAGAACAGCTTGCGATAAACCCGTTTCCTTCGCTCATCCTCTTGATTTATTTTCCAATCTTCTTTCACTAACTCCGTCCAATTTTGAAAACTGGAGAAATCCTCTGGATAGGTCCGCATAAAATAACGGCTGTAGATGGTTGCTTCATATAAAACCTCTTGATCCTCATTATGATCAAAACGTCCAATATCGCCATCAATGGTTCGAATCAATTGAAAATCCATCAGTACTTTAACCGCTCTAATCAAGGATTTCCGATGAGTATAGAGAGTCCAATCAAGCGGAAAATCTCCGGGGTAATCTGCTTGGGTCTCTTGACAAAGCTCCGACAGCAGAAATTGTTCGTCCACTGCCTTACTTTCTAAAAAGGATAGTGCACAACAAAAGATGGCATAATCCATCGGATCTTGAAAGTCCCTAATCCCCATCCATACCTCAGGTTCAACGGGGATTTTTTCTAGTTTAATAAAATGCTGGTGGACAATCAGCCTTAGTCCGAACTTTTCGTTTATATAACGGCGAAGCACCTTTTCCCGCTCGCGAATTAGTTGATACCATTCCGGCTGGTCGGCGCGTAAAATCCAATAATGATAGAACAATAAGTCCATTCCTTGCATGGCTTTTTCATCAAATAGCTGCGTTTCTTCCAATTAAATCACCTCTGCTCCTCAAATACGAATGTGGCATCCGGCATAATTAAGTCTCCGTCTTCTGCTTTAAGTGTGATCGTTTGATTTTTATCAAGTTTCACTTGAACCAGTAGCCCATAATCTGTCTTAACGGTCCGATTCTTGGTGGCCACCGATTTCCCGATCCAGCTTAGTAATACCTTTCGGATGAAGGGTTCTACCGTTGGAAGAGATGATAGCTTAATCATTCCTTGGTTTATATATGTTTCTATTAGTTTTCTTTCTTGTTCTCGTTCTTGTAAATATTGCTCCAACTGTGCTTTTTTACGTTTCTCATTGGAGTTGAAAGAACCTGGTTTCGTTTTTTCACGATAATGGACGGTTCTCGGTTTTATCGTTAATTCCACCGGTGCTTCTTCCCATGTATCGACGTGAAGGTTTTCAGTGGTACCTTCCTCCAGCTGTAAATGCTGAATCGACATGGAGCCGAACACAACGGAGGACAATTTGTGCGCTTCCTCTAAATTTCTACAATCTGTAAACCATTTTGCTAGGTGCAAATAATCCTTTTTCCGGCTCCGAAAATGCTGCTGTCTTTCGCCGATGCGCTGAACGTAGCGCGTCATCCTGCGAATCATTTCATTGGTCTGCCATTGAAGGGTGTCAAGTTCACTTTGATGGACAGGGGAACCTAGGAACCATTGACGAAGAGAAGACCAATATTCCTGATATTCAGTCAACCAATCATCCGCAGACGAAGAAACGTCTTCTAGACGAGGGACGGCCTGACGATGCTCAATCAGCTTTTTAAAAAATCCATGCAAATGTGCTGAGGATAGTTCTGTTAACAATTGCTGGATTTGCAGTGATGTTTTTTGAAGGGAAACAATGAAATCTCGTAAATAGGTCGTAAATTGATTTTTATAGACTAGAAAGGCCTCTGTTTGCATGCGCTGATCGGTCTGTTCGCTGTTGATATAGGCAATGTAATCGGCGGTACTCGTTCGGATCGATTGAAAATAGCGAAAAGCATCTTCCCAAATACGCATATATTCTTCTGCAGGTTTATTCAAGTTCTGTTTCAATTCTTTTTGAAATGTTGTCAGTGCTTGAAGCAGCCGTTCAAACTGTGACCGTTCCAAGGAACCTTGGAACGTATCCCCGATTTTTTCTAGTTGTACTAGCATTCTCTCTATTTCAACTGTATAGGGGGTACATTGGTAGCGGAATCTTTTCTTTTTGTATTCCTCAATTGTTTTGGCATTTGTCATATCTTGTCGTGCAATTAGGTTATTCCATTTCACAAGCTGTGCGAGTTGTTGATGGAGCAGCTCTTCTTGGTAGTCAGAGAAAGATGGTATGGTATGCATATATTCCAATAATTCCTCTGGGGCGATAAAATCTCTCATTCTCTCATGCTGATGGTAAAAATAGCGAAGAATGGTACGATAGTGTGCCGCAGAATCAGCTGTTAAATAGCTTGCTTCAATTATTTTTTTCATTGTCGATTCCAACATGTCATCATCCTTATAAAGCTGTATTACTATTATTGTATAACATTGATATTAGTAATTAAATGTAAAAAAATTGTAGAGTTAATTTTACTTTGATTTTTAGATTCAGTTTTGCCATTTTAGGGAGTTTTTAAAAGGATTAATGGGAATTATTTAATGAGAGGTCTTTGTTAGGATATTAACTATATATCGTGGATTTTAATAAAAAATCAGTTTGGACTTAAGCGGTTTAATTCTTGATGGTTCTGCCTGAATTAGCCTTGCCTTCGAACAGCTTTTCGCTTTTTGAGCTACTGCTGTATGAATCGGCCTTTCCTTCTCACAGACCTTTAGCTCTCTCTAGATGTTACTGTCCTCCTTGTCCTCCTCCCTTAGATAAGCTTCAAACTAAGAAAAAACACACCTGCGCCAAACGCCGTGTGTCTTTCCCAGTTATACATTAATGATATAATAAGGAACTGTTTAGAATCCTCCCTGCTTTAGCCAGGGCATAAACAGTAGTCTGAACTAAAATCAGCTCCGCCTTGGTTTAAATGTTTTACAACAAGTCTCCGCCGAATGGTCAGCTGTATCTTGATGATTCTTTTCGCCTAACTCGGCAGACATTTCAGTATCATATCTTGCATGGCGATCTAGTTCGACCATAATTTTATCTGCAGTACAGACGTTTCCATCTCCATAAAATGTACAGTTCGAGATCGCACATGAAACTTCTACATTGGGCATTTTAGTACCTCCCTTTTTGTTATCCCTTTGATATTCTATTTTTTACAGAAAGCGACTTTTCATTCAATGCTGTAATTCCAATATATTCTCCTGTAAACATTTCCTGCTGGTTATTAATGATATAATAAAAAGCATATGACCTTACCGGATTAAAACGGTCAATTGCGTTTCTGTAAAGGGGATTTTTATGAATAAAAAAGCACTTGCTATGGCAATGATAACGGTAATCATATGGGGCTCCGCGTTTGCTGCCATCCGCGCAAGCCTGGAAGGTGGTTATTCATCCGGCCACTTAGTGTTATTTCGTTATTTAATTGCCTCACTTTCTTTTGTTATTTACGCACTTCTTCCCGGAGTTAAATTCCAAATTCCAGCCAAAAAAGACTGGTTTAGAATATTAATTTTGGGCTGGATTGGGATCAGCACCTACCATATAGGTGTTACCTTTGGTACTCAAACCGTATCGGCCGGTACGGCTGCCATGTTTGTAGCGTCTTCACCAATTTTTACCACCATTATCGCCATGTTTGTGTTAAAAGAACGGCTTGAGGTGATGGGATGGATTGGACTTTTTATTGGTTTTGCCGGCATTGCCATTATAACCGTGGGCTCAAATGACAGATTCACTTTTTCTTCGGGAATCATCCTTATATTAATTGCTGCTGCGGCTACATCCGTTTTCTTTGTTTTACAAAAACCGCTCTTTGATCGCTACAAGCCCATTGAATTAACAGCCTATTTTACATGGGCTGGCACACTGCCATTCCTTGTTTTCTCACCAGGACTGATTGAAGGGATTCAGCACGCAACCTTACAAGCAAACTTGTCAGCCGTCTATGTAGGAATATTCCCAGCAGGCATCGCTTATGTTACTTGGGCTATAGCTCTTTCGATGGGGAATGCCAGCTCTGTTTCAACCATTCTTTACATTGAGCCTGTATTTGCCATACTAGTAGCTTGGGTTTGGCTACATGAATGGCCAAGCACCCTCTCTATTGTGGGAGGAATCGTTACCGTTTCGGGTGTATTATTGGTAAACCTGTTAGGTAAAAAGAAAACTGTTGGTATGACAATAAACTATTAATCTAGTAATCTCTAGTTGAGAAACAAGTTAGGGATTATAGCAAGTGCTATAATCCCCAATCCAATTTGAGTATCTCTTTAATCAGTGTTACCTGTTCTGCTCCAATCTCATCTGCAATTTTCCTCTCTAGTTCCGCCTTTAACGTCTCGTTTTTCACATAACATTCTTCTCCAAATGCTGTTAACTCAAGGCATTTTTCTTTTTTATTATTCTCTACATTTTTAATTTCAACTAATCCTTTAGACTCTAGGCTTCTAATAAACTTATGAGTCGCTTGGCGTGAAATATCTACATTTCTTGAAACAGTTGATATGGTTGGCTGTTTTTTATAGATTCTAGCCATAATAAACCATTCAGAATTTGAAATGGATACTTCACTGTTATTGTTCCACAGTTTTTCTGTTATTCTTCGAAGTTGGACATGCCGCTCACTGATCAAATCAATTAAATCCAAATGTTGTAATTCAGCGTTCATCCTATCACTCCAATCATGATATCGCCACTACTATACAAAACACTCCGATCATTGTCAACTAGATTGACAAACAAACAACAAAATATAAAAATGGGACCCTCTTTTTAGAAAGTCCCATTTCTTCTACCTTTTAGGGATTACATCCATTTAACCCTCAGTTTGTGACATAGCCCGTACGACTATAAAAGCCCACACATACAAGATGAGTTGGGGCTTTTTCGGTTGTTAAATCCAACTAAATCTTTTTATTTTCTCAATCAAATACTGTATTCCATATAATAAATAGGCTTTATAGTGCAAATAAATAAAAAATTGAAAATGGCTTAACCGATTTAGACTGATAATTTTAAATTTTTTCAGAATATCAATGAAAAGAAAAGCAAAAAGTCCATCTGAAATAACATTTAGTAAGACAAACTTTTTAAAATTTCCGTACGAATATTTAAGTAGCCACATGGAAAAAGGCATATAAGGCCCCACACTAAAAGGAAGTTCATCCTTAAAAAACGATCTGCGCTTGTCGTAAAACTTCCAAAACTTCCGCTTATGTCCATACAAATGGTTTATGATCTCAAAGATAACAATAAATACACCCGCTAAAGAATAACGTTTGAAACTGCGCTTTCCTATCAACAATAACGATAACCATGGAATCAAGATAATAGATAAATTAAATACCTTGTGCCTCTTTGATATCATAATTGATTTCACCTCAACCTACTTTTTCTATTCTTGTTTAAGATATCCAATTGTTATAAAAAAAAAACGCCCATAAGAGCTGTTAGATCCTATTCAACAAAAACCTTCTCACTTTGTTTCCTTCAAATTTTATATCCATGATTGCTTATTTGTTAACTTATTTTCCCATCCTTTCTTGTATAATAGTCATACAACTAATTTTCCGATAATGTGTGTTTAAAGGGGCTGTTTATTTTAAAAAAAGGACCATCAAAAACGGGAAGAGTACCTCTTGGGGAGTATTAGGTACAATTGGAGTTTTATTATTAGGAAAATTAAAATATGTTTTAGTCATTTTAAAATTCCTTAAACTTCAAACACTTTTGAGCATGTTTATTTATCTTGGGACATACGCTCTCATTTTTGGCTGGAAGTTTGCTGTAGCTATAGTCTATCTCTTATTTATTCATGAAATGGGCCACGCGTATGCAGCTAAAAAAATTAAACTGCCCGTTAGCCCTGCTTTATTTATTCCTTTTATGGGTGCGGTAATTGGAATGAAGGAAATGCCGAAGAGTGCAAAAGATGAGGGATTTGTCGCCTACATGGGACCTTTGTTTGGATTGTTTTCCTTTTTGCCGGCCATCCCTTTGTATGTTTATACACATGAGCCATTTTGGGCCCTTCTCATTATATTAAATTTAATCCCCATTACCCCGCTAGATGGCGGGAGAATTGCCGCCGGGATTAGCACTAAGCTTTGGGGCATAGGAATCATTTTGTTATTTGCCTACTCTATTTATCATCTTAGTATATTAGGTTTTATCATCGTCATCCTAGGTTCAAGAGAATGGTACAAATTATATAAAAAACAAAAACGTTTAAAAGACGATCAATTAGAAGTGCAAGAACTTGAAAACTTGCTAAAAAAATTAAAACAGGAATCCCATTCTCTAGACTCGACTCTAGAATTGGTTAGAAAGGCAAAGTGGAACACCACCGATATGGAGATGATTAAACTTTTAAATACACTGAATGTGGAAATTGATAAAATGAAAAAAGATCATTATCTTCAGCAATTATCAGGTACCTTTTCTTTGAGTGAAGAACATAGCCATCAAAATCAACAAGTTATTTTAGGCCTCCTTAACCAATTAGAAAAAAGATTAACAGCTTTTAAAAAAGATGTACAAATTACAGAAAGCTATTATAAAACCGATAAAAAAACGAAAATGCAATTATTTTTAATTTATATTGGTTTAGTCATAGCGTTGACGATTAGTTATTATTTTGGTAATCAAATTCTCATGAATCATCCAGAAATACAAAAAGCGATGAATAACTAAAAATAATGCCAGACAACAAAAGAAGGTACACACACATAAATGGTGTTGTACCTTCTTACATTTAAAGTCAGATTAATTCATTTTTCTTTTTTAATATCATATACAAGACGATGCTGCACCCCGAACATATAAGGGCAAGAACAGCAATAAATCCATATCCTGCCTGCAATCCCATGATCTCGTTCACTGTACCATTCTCACTTTTGAACATCTTACTAACTAAATCAATAATAAAACCAATTAATAGATTACCAATCACACTGGCGATTCCCATAAGGGTTACCGTAAACGTAATCGCCGCTCCTGTACCTTTTGGGTACCTCTTGGCTAATAGCGCCATAACCGTTGGATATATTAACGCTATGCCCACTCCTGAAATGGCAAATAAAATCGCTCCTTTTTCGCCTGTCAAAATGGCAGCTAAACTACAAATACCTGAAAAAGCGGAAGCAATAATAATCGATAAGGTAAAACCAATTTTATCGGTAACAGCTCCTAAGAAAAGCCTAGCAAGCATAAAGAATAGGAAAAACATAGACAACATCCTCGATGCATCATGAATGTTCCAACTATAAGCTTTCACCAAGAATTGCACCAGCCAGCTTCCAATTGCAAGCTCTGAGACCACACCGAAAGATAATACTGCGACGATGAGCCATGCGACAGGATCCCTGATTAGAGACTTGTAGGAAGTAGTTTCTTCTATTTCATGAGTTTCTTTTGGAAATTTACCAAACAGTGAAGGAACAATTGGCAGAAGAGACAATAGTAAAACCAAAAGGTACATCCCTCTCCATCCAATTTTATCACCAAACATACTCCAGCCCATGATCGATGCCGCTATCGTCGGAGCTACGGTTGAACTAAGCCCGTAAAAAAAGTGCGAAAGGTTCATCATCGTTCCCGTATTTTTAGTGAAAATTCGAGCAGCCATGATGCCCAGCCCAATCTCAAGAACGCCATTGCCAATATAGAGTAAAAAGAACGAAGCAGACAAAGTGGCATAATTGACTGAAAGATAAATCACAAAACCTGCTAAAGCCATTGATAAAAACGCAATGATTCCCGTCCATTTGACCCCTATTTTGTTGCTTAATGCCGATGTAAATGAACAGGCAAGAAGATAGCCTAAGGAATTCAAGGCTAATAAAATACCAATTTGTGACTGACTTAACTTAAGTTCATTTTGTATGACTGGAATAGCAGGACCTTTAATGTTTTCGGATAAACCAAAGATCAGAAAGCCTCCAAAAACGATACTGAGTAAAAGATAATAATTGTATTTTGGGTTTACCTTTAAGAATGTTCTGCTTTTTTCAGTACTTAGGGATTGTTGAGTTTCCATGAAAGTTCCTTTCTTTTTATAAACTATTGTATCCTATCTAATGATCATACAATTACTCTATTTAAAAATGAAGCTTAAAGAATTTTATTCAATTAACAAGAATTTATCAATACAATTTGAACATAGAAGGAATATAAAACCAGATTTCTTATATTGTCCCACATATTTCATCTGAGTCTTCTTTTCGTTGGACTTAATGCATATAGTTTGATAAGGAACAAAACCGGAGTGAACTTCTAGTCATTTGTCAGATAGAAAAACATTTAACATTCTGTAAAGGATGTGGAGTCTAAATGGATTTAAATACCTTTATCAGATTATATCAAGCATTTTTAAAAGAATGTGAACAAAAAGGCTGGAGCATCGAAATACTTATCGAAGAATTCGGCAATTATCTTGCTGCTATCACCAATTTGGATGGCATTGAAGTGCAATTCTATATTGAATTGGACTTAGAAAATTCCATTCAGCTTAATGGTGCTACCAATCAAAGCAGATTGGATTACGGGGTAATAAGGGATGAAGGTGAAGGAGACTTATTTGCAAAAGAAGTACTGGATGAATTCCATCAGTATTGGGTCAAACATATACCTAAACGGTACTCGAGCTTTATTCTCTATAAACAATGAAATATAATCATTTTCGAAGATATAATTGTGTATTATATCTTTTTTTATTTGTTTATATATGGCAGTAAAAAAAGGTAAAATTAGACAACATAGACGATAGAACAAATTTGAAACGATGCGGTATGCTTGTTTAGCTGGAGGTTTAACAATTGAAATTAAGTGTTCTCGATCAATCAGTCATATGTAAAGGTGAATCAGCAAGTACCGCTTTACAAAAAACGGTTAAACTAGCACAAATAACGGAAGAGCTAGGATATACTCGGTTTTGGGTTTCCGAACATCATAATACCAATGGAATGGCCGGCTCTTCTCCAGAAGTCCTGATATCTCATATTGCTTCCAATACTAGAAAAATTCGTGTCGGTTCAGGCGGTGTATTACTCCCTCAGTATGCTCCTTATAAAATTGCCGAAAACTTTAAGGTCTTAGAAGCCTTGTTTCCGAATCGAATTGACGTAGGAATCGGGCGTTCCCCAGGCGGTTCCGCGACGACACGACTGGCGTTGACAGATGGGTTACGAAAAAGCCTGAATGAATTCCCTCGGCAGGTTAAAGACCTCCAAGGGTTTTTACAGAATCATTTACCTTTAGACCACCCTTTCCATGATGTACAAGCATTCCCTGATACTGCAGGTTTACCGGAACTGTGGCTTCTGGGAATCACACACCGCGGTGCAAGGCTGGCAGCAGAAAATGGGACAGCATTTACTTATGGACATTTTATTACTCCAGTCAATGGAGAGCGGGCAATAGACTATTATTATCAGCATTTTCAACCCTCAGCTGCGTTAGCAGAGCCTAAAGCAAATGTTTGTGTTTTTGTCGTTTGTGCCTCAACCCAGGAAAAGGCCGAAGAATTAGCTTTAAGCCAGGATTTATGGCTATTAGCTGTTGAAAAAGGCATTGACACAAAAATACCGTCTGTTAAAGAGGCAAAGGGCACGTCATTAACATATGATCAACGGACGAAAATACAGGAAAATCGAAAGCGGATGATTATTGGGACACCGCAAAAAGTTAAAAGCGAAATCTTTCGGTTGAGCGAAAAATACCGGACTGAAGAATTCATAATTATTAGTAATATATATAACTTTGAGGACAAAATTGAAATATATAGGTTATTGGCTGAATCCATCTTGTAACTAATAGACAGTTAGCTGATCTATATCCCATAAAATTTCTTAGTGTTTTCAACTAATCTTTCAGAGACCTCTGTTTCTGAAAGATTTTTTTTTTCTGCAATCTTGAAAATTGATTCCCTCATCATAGCAGGGTGAGTCATTTTTCCCGAAAATGGACCTTCGAACGGCCATGGACCGTCTGTTTCAATCATCATTTGCTCCAATGGGCAGCTTTGAACTAAGGTCTGGATTTTCTCTTTATAGACAATCTCTGGTGTAACTGAAATATAGTATCGATTTTGAATCATTCTCGTAACGGTCATTTCGTCCCCTTTAAACCAATGGAAATGGGCCTTTGTCACTGAATGTTTTTCTAAAAGATCACAAACAATCGGGCCATCATCATAGACTGCATGAAGAACAATCGGCTTATCCCATTTCTTTGCGAATTTCATGAACATCTCAAGGAGTTCAATATATTGACCGTACTGAAGCCTAGATAGCTTTTGGTCCAATCTTAGATAGTATGGCAAACCCACCTCTCCAACCGCCATCATTTCTGTTCGATGTTGATTCATCCATTCTATCAGGATGCTGAAATCTTTTTCAGTGGGCAGACTTTGCTCAGGGTGGAACCCAAATGCAGGCTTTACCTTTGGATACTTTCTCGATAATTCTAAATTTTGCTTACATGACTCAAGGTCAAATGAAACGGACAGCAATGCTTCAATCGAATCTAAACCTTCCAATATCAACTCTACTTCTTGATCTTCATATTGATCTAAATGAATATGAGCATCGATCATTTTCATATGTATTTACACTTCCAGAACCAAAATTATCGTATTAGTTAAAGTAGCTTTAGCTTTTAAAAGATTAATTTCAAAATAAGATAAAGGGCTGCCGCATTAACTGTATACAACAGATCACGCAGCTGCCCAAATCGATACTTATAAAATAAATCTGGAAAACTTATCTCTTTGAAAGAGAATAATCTTTTCCAATGGTAGATTCAACACTAGATACCATTTTATTTACGGCACTAAACAACGCCTTTATGGAAGAAGTCATAATATCAGCATCAATCCCACAGCCCCAATAAACAGCACCATCTAGCGCCGTAAACCCGACATAAGATACAGCATTTGATTCCGATCCTCTTTCTAGTGCATGCTCCTTATAAACTAAATCTTTAAAATTGATACCAAGTGTGGTCTGCAGACTATTGCTGATGGCATCAAGTTTCCCATTCCCTACACCAGTAAATTCATGAGCCTCGTTATTTATTTTAACTGATACAGTTGTTTCATATTTTTCATTTTGAGTAAATCTGTAATTGAGAAACTCAACAGGGGTATGAATATTGACATATTCTTTTAAGAAAATATCATAGATTTCATTTGGCATAAGTTCTTTGTGCAAATGATCCGAAACATGTTTAACACTATACCCAAAGCTTTCACGCATCTCGGCCGGCAGATCAAGTCCAAAATTCTGCATCAGCACATATCCGATACCGCCCTTACCAGATTGGCTATTAATCCGGATAATATCGCCTTCATATTGTCTGCCAATATCTTTTGGATCAATTAATAGATAAGGGACTGTCCAAAACTCATTTTCTCTTTCCTCACGCCACTTCATTCCTTTTGCGATAGCATCCTGGTGTGATCCTGAGAAGGCCGTAAAGACAAGTTCACCGCCATAGGGGTGTCTTTCATGAACTTTCATTCTTGTTAATTTTTCATACTTGGCAAGGATATGATAGATATTTTCAAAATGAAGCTTTGGATTCACTCCATGCGAATACATGTTTAAGGCAAGTGTGACGATGTCTACATTTCCTGTTCTTTCTCCATTTCCAAACAGTGTTCCTTCTACCCTCTGTGCTCCTGCAAGCATTCCGAGCTCTGCATCTGCGACCCCGGTTCCCCTGTCATTATGTGGATGAAGGGAAAGAATCACATTGTCCCTGTAGTTTAGATGATCACTCATGTATTCGATTTGACTCGCATAAACATGTGGCATTGACATGGATACTGTAGCTGGAAGATTGATAATCACCTTGTTGTCAGCTGTAGGCTGCCATACATCCAGTACCCGGTTGCAAATTTCAAGCGCAAATTCCATTTCTGTGCCCGTGAAGCTTTCCGGTGAATATTGAAACTGGAAATTCCCCTCCGTTTCGGCAGCGTATTTCTTAACCATTTTTGCCCCGGTTACAGCAATGTCGATAATTTCTTCCTCCGTTTTTTGGAACACCTGCTCACGCTGCGGGACGGATGTTGAATTGTAAAGGTGGACGACAGCCTTATTTACGCCTTGAAGCGATTCAAACGTTTTTTTGATAATATGTTCTCTTGACTGGGTCAAAACTTGAATCGTCACATCTTCAGGAATTAATTCCTGTTCAATCAAGGTACGTAAAAAAGTATATTCTGTTTCAGATGCCGCAGGAAAGCCCACTTCTATTTCCTTGAAGCCTACTTCCAACAGTAATTGAAAATATTCCAGCTTCTCCTCTAGACTCATCGGCACAACCAAGGCTTGGTTTCCATCTCTCAGATCCACACTGCACCATGTTGGAGCTTCCTCAATATACTCCTTTTCCGTCCATTTTAAGCTTTTTACTGGAGGCATAAAATATCCTCTGGAATACTTTTCAATATTTTTCATTCTGTTGCCCACCTTTTTTATCAATTTAATTTGTCCTTTTTAAATAAAAAAAGCCTATCATCTCATAAGAGACGACAGGCTTTGCCTACGTGGTACCACTCTTTTTGATTCATTTAAAAAGCAAACGAATCCACTTAACGACTTTATGACGGTGATCAACCGTTAAGGCCTACATTTCAGCCTTACCACTCCTGGGTGAGTTGGGGGCGTTATTGACTGTCTCACACCAACCGACAGCTCTCTAAACAATAAATATCCCTTAATACTCCCAATCATTGCGTTTAACTTTTTTGAATTTTCACCATTTTATTACTTTTTTTAACATCAGTCAACCCTTAAAACTTAATTTTAAGTCAAAACACATTATTTACGCTGCTTTATTTTTTTCAACTTTCCTAAGAAGAATACCCTTTAATCAAGGAAGTTGTTATGCCAACAATCGTAATAGCCACGCATGAATAAAGGAATGTGTCTAATGCCAGTACAGTAAAACCTGCTAAAACAATGAGTCCATCAATGATTATGATGGCAAGGGCAATATTTAAGGTGAAATTTTCAGCAATGATTTTAGCAAGTAAGTCAGTGCCTCCAGTACTAGTTTTATATCTGAGCATTAGACCAACACCCGTTCCAATCATGACTCCTCCTATTAATGCACTTGAAAGGTGTGATAGGAAAAATTGATTACGCAGCGGTGAAAGCAAATCAATGAACAGAGAAGAAAACAACAGCCCTTGTACATTGCTAAAAAAATACCCTCTTTCCGTTGTTGATGCGATTATACAGATTGGCAAACTCAGAGCCACCATTGTAACTCCAGTCTGAAAATTAAAAAAGTAATGAAGTACTAGCGCAATTCCAAGGACTCCGCCGTCAATTAAATGATGGGGTACTAAAAACCCATTTACCCCAATTCCTAATAGCAAACTGCCAATAAGAGTAGCCACTAATTTCTGGAAAATTTATATCACCTTGTCCTGTCTTTTTAATCTATTAATATGTCGTCATCTCTAAATTAAGAATGATGGACAAGAGTAAAAATGGACGGGTTAAGTAATTGAAACGGTATCAGTTTTTCAGCTCAAATAACTACTAATTTGCTGTTAAATTTTTTCTATCCACTGCTTGAGGTGGTTGTTCCATCCACCCCTTTTCAATCATCGTTTTTGCAGCCTCTTCAACAAATAGGGAGATTTTCATAAACGATTTTGAATAGATCATGCCTATATCATGTCGTCCATTTACAGCCACTGAATTTCCAAAAGCTCTTATTTTCATTGAAAACATATCCATCTTATGAAATAACATTAACTTGTCAGAAAAGGGAGAAAATGTAGATGCCGTTACTAAATGGTCAAGAAAAGGCGGGGAAGGCAGATTTTCACCAGAAAGCTTTTGCATATATGCTTCAATATTTTTAGTTGTCAGGTCTCGGCCTTTTTCAAATAACTTCCTAATCTTTTCATCCTTTGCAACTTGTGCAAATGCCATAATGAGCGCTTTACTCGTTACATTATTTTCAATATTATCGTAAAAATGAGTTATTTCTAAAGCATGCAAAGGCCTGACATGTCCGAAAAACCATTTAAAAAGTCCTGATGAACAAATTCCGCTTTATCCGGAACCGGAATAAGAGGTGGTTTGATGATAAAACCTTTGTTCATTAGTATCTCTTTGATTTGTTCCATCAAAGCCATGGTGGAATTCATACAATAAGTAAAAAACTCCACTACATCCTTTCGATAAACAAGAGGTAATCCTACGTTATAGATACTCATACCGGCTTTAGCTGCATATTTTTCAATTAATGAACATAGAATTGATCTTCAAATAACCTAGGGGCACCAAGGTTTACATCTTCTTTACTGAACCCTATAGGAATAGGAAAGTTTTCCTTTTCAAAAATTTCTTTGGATACTTTCATAAACTCTTCGCATAATTTTAATGCATTCTCTAATAAAGTTTTAATATCCTCATCCTCAACGTGTTGGAGATAATAACTTAAAACGCATTTTTCCATACTGTTTCCCGTATAAGTTGCCCAAAGTTTGCCCATTTCTGCTGAAGTTAATTTTTCTTTCGTGTTTGTTTTATTTGAACTTAATTTAATAGTTTTGATCGTTTGCATGGGAACTCCTTCATCCACATTTTTGGTTAGTATTACCTCCAGTTGAAATCATATTCAAATGCAAAATAACCTACTATTTAATTCAAATAAAAGAAAAATAAAAAAACAGCATTCAACTCTTTTTTATTTTTCCTTCTGCAACTAAACCATTGGGTTATAAAAATCAAATAGAGCTGCCCTTTGTGACTAAAATATTTTCTTCAAGCTTTGACCATTCTTCTATAGTTTTTGCACGACCTTATACACAACCACTGCAGAAATTATGCCTCCGTCCAAAGTTGTTACCTTGACATCTACATAATTCATTTGGTCAAGCGTATTTAAAAAAATATTTACCTGTTCCTCGACATCATTAGGGGAACCTGTAAATATTTTTGTTCTCACCTTTCGAACTGTATATTCCAAAACGCATCCGCTCCTCTGATTTATGGAAATCCTATGCTAGAAATCATCTCACTTGTTTGCTATCTATTTTTGTTATTGATTCAATCCATTGTGCATCTCCTATACATACTTATAATTTCTGCCAACAACAGCGGCAAAAAATAAAGATAGCTTGCTGTTGGCAGATTTAAAACTGTTCTAAGAATTATTTTTGTTCGCCGAGCCTGACCAAATAGCTAGTATTAAGACGATGATTCCAAAAATGACACTATTCCACATAGCGCCAACATTAATTGTGAAACCATACACCCACGGAGAAATGATGAGCCAGATACCGATTAGTCCAGTAAGCCAAAGTTGCCACATCATAAAAACCTCCTCATTCATAATTGACGTTAACGTCAACGTCATTAAATAATATGAATTTTTAGAAAAATATATTCCTTGTTTCATATCTTTTAATAAATAAAAAAAAGGAGCAAGGTCATTAATCATCTTATTAATGACCTTGCTCCAAGGAATTAGATTGGGACTTTTACCTTTTCTTCAATTCGTCCATAAAGTGTAAAGAACGTTCCACTTGCTCTTGATACATATCACGCATGGTTACAACGTTTTCTATTTTCGAATTCATCTTTTCAATTAAGTTGTGCAAAACATCGATGTACTCATTCACCAGCACTCTTTGTACATCGGCACTCTCGGCATTCTCATGAAACGTCTGTCTTATGTCTTTAAGCGACTCTTCCGCCTCCATCACTTCCTGAATCTCTTGAAGGGAGATACCCAAAT
This sequence comes from Neobacillus cucumis, assembly GCF_023715505.1. The sequence continues at coordinate 81,294 of NZ_JAMBOH010000014.1, forward strand.
AATCTTTCAGCCGCAGTATTTGCTTAAGACGATCAATCGTGTTTTGTTCATAAAGACGATGCCCGCCATTTGTACGTAATGCAGGGGAAATTAGCCCGAATTGCTCATAGTAACGAAGCGTTCTCGGTGTAATGCCTAGTTGTCGTGAAACCGTGTCAATGGTCAGCACGTCGTATGTCTCATTATTCGTCAAACCGATACACCCACTTTTACACTGAGATATCCTAAATAACAGGTATAATTCTATTAAAACATATGGATAACTTCCAAGTAAATCCATTTTATATAACTCACACATTGGTATACTTTTTTATATATTTGTGATGTTCTGATTATTATAAAAGTAAAAAAAACGCTTCCACTTTTAGTAGAAACGCTTTGATTTATTTAATCGTTTTTCCTACATGACAGCTGAACATTGTAATTTAATTTTCACTTTCTTTCCATTACGGCAAAGTAATTATTTTCACTATCTGCAAAATTGAATACTCTACCTGAAGGCATAGTGACCATTTCACCAACAGTAACATTTTTATTTGATAAGTCAGTATATAATTGATCTAGGTCTTTTGAAAAAAACATTAAGGAGGGTGTACCAAGATTTAATTCTGGCTGCATTTTAGAAATTAGTTCCTTATTATGTAGGACTATACTTGTCTCGACTCCATTGGTTGGGGCAATTTCAATCCATCTCATCCCCTGAGCATTATTTTCCTCTGAAATCACCTTAAAACCTACTTTTTCTGTCCAAAATTTAACTGCCTCATCTTGATTATTCACATACAACATGATTTGACCTAACATATTAATCATTCTTTTCACCCTCTTTATTAAATTAGTTGAAATTATAACACACTTATCTATTTTTTGAAAAAAATGTATTATTTTTCCGACCTTTCAACACTATAAAATCTAACCTTCTTCTAAGTTAATGGGATTTTATGTTAATATATGATTAAATTAACTAATGTACGATCAAACAGGGGGTCTAAAAAAATGACAACTTCAATAAATAGTTTAAGGACTTGCGATAAAGGCCACAAATTCTATAAAAGCAGCGACTGTCCAACCTGCCCAATTTGTGAGCAAGAACGGAAACCTGCAGAAGGATTTCTGTCTATTCTCTCGGCACCAGCCAGACGTGCGTTGGAAGACAATGGGATCACTTCTTTACAACGGCTTTCCAACTATAGCGAAAATGAGATTTTGCAATTTCATGGTATGGGACCAGCTTCTATCCCCAAGCTCAGGACTGCATTGGAAACATGTGGGCTAACTTTTAGAGCAAAATAGTTTAATCAGCACCCTACAGATATTTGACTTTAATCCTCTATCAATACAAACAAAAAGGCTGCCAAAAATGTGACAGCCGAAATGAACCCGTTAATAGTAAACCATTTAATTTTCATAGAAACATCTTATTAATCATCAAATCTAAATTTGGGTAATGCCTCTGAAGTGTCAGCGTTTTGAAATTCTTCCTGCTTTACTTTTGACTTTTTCACTATGAAGAAACCAATAATTCCCACCAATAGGATCGCAAGTAAAACACAAAGAAAAACCATAAATGTATGCTCCCTTCAAATAAATTTATCATGCATTAGAATATATGAAGAGCAGCTTGTCTTTTTTAATGTCAAAATAACAAAAATTTTTACAGATACAGCTAAATCCTGTAATATTATACCAGAAAGTTCCCGATCTATTCTCAGTTACTCCTAACTTGAATACTCTAAAGTTTGCTCAAAAAGTTCAACATGGTCTCTCCCCTTGCGTTTAGCTCCATAGAGCGCTTGGTCAGCTTCTCTCATTAGGTTTTGTAAGGTTTGACCATGATCTCCCCCCATAATTTTAGCTGATGATACCCCAAAACTTGATGTGACATAAATTTCTTTGTCCATAAAAGGAGTTACACTCTCTGTTATTTTTACACGAAGGGATTGGGCAAGCTCATATGCCACGTTTAAAGGTGTATCTGGCAGTAATAGAATGAACTCCTCACCGCCATACCGCCCTATGATGTCGGTGCTTCGCAGACTTTCCTTTGCCAAACTAGCAACATGCGCTAAAACCCTATCTCCAGCTTGATGTCCAAACGAATCATTTACATTTTTAAAATGATCAATATCAAACATGATGACGGACACTTTTCCCCCGGTTAAGTTACGGGAAGCCAGCATTTTTTCCGATTCCTGCATAAAAAAGGTTCGATTGTATACTCCTGTTAAGCCATCGATACTAGCTAAATTCTTTAACTGTTCCTGAAGAAGGACTCGTTCTGTCACATTCACAAAAGTGATGATCTTCCCTATTAGTTTATTATTTTTATTACTAACAGTGGAAAAACGAATATGGTAGTAAGTCTTTTCTTCGTCTACGCACAGTTCATAATCCAATTCCTCCTCAAGCCTAATAATGTCCGCAAGTCGACCATATCCATTATCTATTGATTTTCCAATTACTTGAGAGTTTAAATTTGGTAGGACATCTAGCATAGCATTATTAAAATCGACGATTACACCATTTTGATTTAAAACAAGTACTCCATCCTTCATGCTTTCAAATACCGAGTCCCTTGCAATGGGAGTGACATTGAACATTTGATAGGATAAAAGCGCAGCACCGTGGAAAATAAAAGAAATACTCATGGAAACCGGTCCTAGGTCGATGCCGTATGGACTTAATCCATTTAAATAAAAATAATTCGCTATGATTGGCATAACTATTCCTGATGCCATCAAGATGATTTGGATTCGAAAACGAAATTTCGCCCTTTTTAGTTTCATGAGTAATGTAATAATACTGATCATTAGACATAAAAAGAGAAAGATAGAATGAACGTAAAACCAAGGACCGTGTTCTACCTTTAGAATCGGGAATGGACTGTCACTATTCAGCCCCATGGAGGTATAGTATAAGTGATGCAAGTCATTTGTTTCATGCATAAAGATGGTTATGATTGGAATTACGAAAAGGACATAGTATAAATATCGTTTTAGCTTTTGTTCCACATATTCAAAACACATTAATAGAATAAATACGGGGATAAAAGGCATAGCAAGGTACTCGATGTTTAACCAAAATTTAATTCGCTCTAGCGACGGACTTGCTAGTTCAAGGGCATATGAAAAAGTAAAAAAAGCCGAGAACAGAGTTACTAATATATAAGGCCTTGCGCCAGGCGCATCCTTGAGCCTGAATTGTGCGAAAAAGCATAAAAAGAGACTTAATACGCCTGCTATGATAACGGTAAATCTGTACATGAATATTTCATTAAGCATATCTTTCCACTCCATATGTTCCAAAAGCGTGATTCTACCATTATATATTAATTATTCAGACTGTGACCACTAATAATTTTTCAACTAATTTTATGGAATTAACTGTATATTATCCCGATTTTTCCATACCTTAACACATGGAGGTGATACCTTTGGATAAAAATCATAAATCGAATGATAAAAGCAATAACGATTCAACAACCGATGCTTCTAAAAAGCCGATCATATTAGACGAGGTTCCTGAACCACGTGGCAAGTATGGAGGACAAATCGATACTGATCTAGATAATTATTGACAATTGAACGCCAATCATTTGGCGTTTTTTAACTTTTCTTTCAAAAAAGGGACCAAATCTTTTTATGCACCCTCAACAAATATTAGCGTACTTGTTTGAGATTGGTATAATTTGGTAAAAAGAGAGTTTCTTATGAAAACTATTAGTAAACTATCTATTATATTTACTATTTTAGGTGTCCTATTCATAAGTTCTGCTTATAATTTTTCAATTTATTTTGAGTCACTAATGGTTTCAGGATTTAGTATTTTGTTTATTTGGATTATTTGCAAGTTTTGCTGCATTGTATAAAATGGAGCAAGGTAATATAAAGTTTTTAGCAGTTTCTTCATTTTTCCTTTTGAGTTTTATTGTTACTTGGAATCAACCATTTGACATACTACGATTATTGACCTGGATAAAAAATTAATAAAGATTCATTATGTTTTAAAAGGGGAGCTAAAAATAAAGCTCCTTTTTAATGTGCACTAATTCTTTGTATCATAAAATTTATTTATGATCAGGTACTCCTCAAAAATCCTTCTTTCTGCTATGTTTATGTTACCTACTACCAATTTAAGGATGTGAAGGGCAGGTCAGTCCTGCTGTGAGATGAATATAAAAATTTTGATTGCGGACGATAATTCGTTTATTCGCGAGGGTATGAAGATCATTTTAAGTACATACGGAGAGTTTGAGGTACTGGCAACCGTAGATGATGGTAAGCAAGCAGTTAAATATTGTCAACATCATCAAGTTGACATTGCGCTTCTGGATGTAAGGATGCCCAATATGAATGGCGTTGAAGCAACAAAACTTCTGACGGAAACAACAAAGACTAAGCCGATGATTCTGACTACCTTTGATGATGATGAGTACATTATGGATGCGATAAAGAATGGGGCAAAAGGCTACTTATTGAAAAATACCGACCCGGAACGGATCCGCGATGCCATTAAAAGTGTTTACTATGGTAACACCGTTATGCAGGATGTCGTACTCGATAAGGTTAAATCCAAAATGACTGGCAATGCAAAACCCGAGTCCAAGGTGGATGCGAGCCTCTTCACCGAGCGGGAAATGGACATCATGACACTGATTGCAAAGGGCTATTCCAACAAGGCGATTTCAAAGGAGCTGTTTATTTCGGAAGGCACGGTTGCTAACTATATTACTTCAATTCTAGGTAAAACTGGCTTGGAGCATCGAACACAAATTGCCATTTACTTTCTTACTGGCTCAGTAGATTAAGAGGACCAGGCGATGGAATTATGGATCATTTTCAGCAAGCTTATTATTATCCTGTTTCTCAGCTTTTCCTATGTCCAATCCGAAACGGGCAATCTGGCTTGGATTGTCCTTTCGATTTTAGTGTATATCAGTATCAATATTACTGTTTACCTTGTTCAATCGGAAAAAGTGAAGATTGGCATTCACCTCGTGTCAATGACGCTTATTTTTATTTTCTTTCGGGAAGTGAATTCGTTATTCATCCTGCTCCTTCCAAATAATATCTATGAGCTTACCTGGCCTTTTTTCGGAAAAAAGTGGTTGTTATTGGTAGTGGGATTGATGCCTGTATTGATTGTCCCTCTGCAACAGGCATCATACAGTTTGGTTGCCCTCTTCTGCTTTGTAGTATATTTTATGAGCATCCATTTCTCGAAAAGGCTGCTCAGCTATGAGAATACGCTTGATAAGATGCGCGTTGATATGCAGCGGCTCTCCAAAAGCCTTCATGAAAATAAAGAGTACATTAGGCAATCGGAATATACCTATCGCTTAGAGGAACGCAACCGGATTTCCCAGCAGATTCATGACAGCATCGGCCACTCCATGACTGGCGCACTGATTCAAATGGAAGCCGCGAAGACTCTTGTGGCCATTGATCAGACTAAAGCTGTGGAGCTGCTTCAGAATGCGATAAACATTTCAAAAGAAGGCATTGAGGATATTAGGATTACCTTAAAAAATATGAAGCCTCCCTCCGAACAAATCGGCTTGCAGCGCCTAAAACTGTTCATAGAAGAGTTTTCCATCCAGCACCAGTTACGAATGCCGTTTGTATACAAAGGAAACATAGATCTGATTACGCCGATTCAATGGAAGATTATTACTGAGAATATCACCGAAGCCCTCACGAATTCATTAAAATACTCAGGTGCATCGGAAATATCGATTGACTTTCAGGTATTGAATAAGCTAGTTCGTGTCGAGGTCCGGGATAACGGCAAAGGGATTGGATCCGGCAAAGTAGTAAAAGGGCTCGGCATCGTAGGAATGGAAGAACGGACCGCCTCCATAAAAGGCACAATTATCGTCGATGGAACCAATGGATTCTCGGTCACCACCCTCCTCCCCATCGCCTAATGAAAGCATTCATATGAAAGACATGAAATTTCTCATGTATGAAGGGTGAACTAATGCACTTATGTTAGTTCACCCTTTTTCCTTATAATTAAATTACAAATACAGGAAATGGTGTCAGGCACCATTCCATATGAGGTGAGTTTATGAACGTGTTGGAGATTAAAAATTTAACAAAGAAATTTGGCGATTTTATTGCTGTTGATAATATGTCCTTAGCGATTCAAGAAGGTGAAATTTTCGGTTTCCTTGGATCCAATGGAGCTGGCAAGAGTACAACGATTAATATGATTTCGGGTCTATTACGAAATAACAGCGGAGAGATCCATATCCTCGGCAAGAACATTGCTTCGCACAGTAAGTTTGCCAAAATGAATATCGGGATTGTACCGCAGGACCTAGCGATTTATGAGGATATGACAGCTTACGAGAATGTGAGATTCTTTGCAGGATTATACGGTCTCCGAGGTACAGAGTTGAAAGAAAGGGTCGAAGAGGCACTCGAGTTTGTCGGGCTGCTAGATAAGCAAAAGAGCTATCCTAAGAACTTTTCCGGAGGAATGAAACGCAGATTGAATATTGCTTGTGCAATTGCCCACCGACCAAAGCTGATTATAATGGATGAACCAACTGTTGGCATCGATCCACAATCACGAAACTATATTTTAACCTCTGTCCGCAAGTTAAACGAAATGGGCTGTACTGTCATTTACACGAGCCACTACATGGAAGAGGTGGAAGAAATCTGTTCGCGGATTGCCATTGTCGATCATGGTAAGGTCATTGCGGAAGGAACAAAGGAGCAATTAAAAGCGATTATTACGGATACAAAGGATATATTAATTGAAGTGAAAAGCTCAGAAAACCTCGATGAAGCGTCATTAAAGGAAATCCAAGGCGTCAATTCCGTTCTCATCGAGGAAAACGTGGTGAAAATTAACTCCCAATCGGAAGTAATCAACTTGAACCAAATTATTCAGTTTTTCATTAACAGAGAAAAGGAAATCCGCTCACTCCAGGAGCTGGCACCAAACCTTGAAACCGTCTTTCTTACTTTAACAGGTAGAAATTTAAGAGATTAGGAGGAGACCATCGTGAATATCATCAATATTGCTCTTAATGAATTCAAACGCAACATCCGAGATATTAGAACGCTGGTGTTTATGCTGGCCTTCCCTATTGTATTAATGCTAATACTCGGAACCGCTTTGTCTAGTACCTTTGACACAAGCATTAAAATTGGAAAAATCAATGTGTTATATACCGAAAAAAATAATAGTAACTTCTCAGTTCCTTTCCAAAATTTTATAAAGGAAGCGAAAAAGCATGACATACATTTTTCAGAAGCAGCGAATGGTACAAATGGACAGCGGGCTGTTCAACAAAACAAATATGATGCTTATGTGATAGTTACTGATAAAGGAATTCAATTTTTTGGCAGTGAGCGGAACAGCATCCAGGCAAGTATGGTTGAAGGCATGCTGAATGCTTTTACCGATAAATACAATTTGATCACCGAGGTAGCAAAGGAAAAACCTGAACAAGTGCAAGCCGTATTGGCCAGTACCTCGAGCGACTATGTAAAAGAAACATCCTTAAATGCTGATAAAGCACCAGGATCAATGGATTATTATGCGATGGCAATGACAACAATGATAGCCTTATACAGTGCCATCTCCGCCAGTTCCCTGATCCGAGGGGAAAGAAGACGGAATACAGCCATTCGACTCGCCATCGCACCTATCAACAAAATTGAAATTTTTCTGGGTAAAATTTTGGGAGGAATCGGTATTAACTTTGTTTGCATCTTGCTTGTAATGGCTTTCAGCCGGTTTGCTTTTGGCGCCAATTGGGGCAGCCATCCCGGAATGGTGGTGCTCATTCTGTTTACGCTCGTATTCCTTGCTGTCAGCTTTGGGCTCGGCCTCAGCTATATTATTAAGACGGATCAAGGTATGCAAACCATTGTCATGATCGTCCTGCAGCTTGCTGCCTTTTTTGGCGGGGCGTATTTCAGGATTGACAACGCGGACGGGTTTCTTAAGCTCATGATGAATTTGTCACCACTTACATGGGCAAGGGATGCGTTAACAAAAATTATTTATAACAATGACTTAATGGCGGCACTGCCTGCGATTTCATTAAATATAGGAATAGCCATTGTTTTTCTTTTGATAGCCATTGTTGCATTCAGAAAACGGGAGGGTCTCTAGGATGAAGGAAATTATGTGGCTGGTATCCAATTCATTACGTTCCATCTTTTTAAACAAGCGAAGAATTTTCGCATACGTTCTTGTGCCGTTATTGGGCATCTTCATCGCCTTCATGGCGTATGGCAATACAGGTCCCACCTATCTCAATGCCGGGATTGTCGATCTGGATCAGACGACGATTTCGAAAAATACCAGCAGGTTTATCAGCGATTTAAATAATGTAAAAACAAGTAAACTAGCAGAATCTGAGGTCAAAAACAAAATCGCTTCTGGCGCCCTGGATTGCGCAATTATCCTCGAACCAGGTTTTTCAGAAGCGATCATGAACGGTGAAGAGCCGGAGGTGCAAATCGTCTCCATTAAAGGGGCACAGGTCACGACTTATATTAAGGCTTACCTAAACAACTATATTGGTAACCTCTCGTCCTTAAGCTCTGCTGCCAATGGGGATGTTACGGTGTTTAATACTCTCTATCAAAATTACCACAATTCGGAGTTTAAAGTATCTACCCATTCTTTAAAAGATACATCTAATAACAACGATATGACCATTCAAACGATTGGCTTTCTGCTGATGGTTATGCTTAACTCTGCAGGCGGCCTATCTGAATTGATTTTAAAAGAAAAAGAAAACCGTACCTATTTCCGGATTATGTCAGCACCAATTGACGGAAAAAAGTATGTTCTTTCTAATGTGATTGTCAATATGATCATTATGACCATTCAAGTGGTAGTCACCCTGACCGTTATGACGAAAATCTTTGGAATTTCAGCTGGAGTCCCCTACTTAGAATTGATTGGTGTGATGATGTTTTTCTCGCTTGTCTCTGTCGGTTTATCATTGGTCATTACTGCATTCGCCACCAATTCCAATTCGGCAGGTGCCTTGCAAAATCTTATCATGACACCCACTTGTCTGTTGGCCGGCTGCTTTTGGCCAGTGGAAATTATGCCAAAGGCAGCACAAAAAATTGCGGATTTTCTGCCGCAAAGATGGCTGCTCGACACCATTTCCGATCTGCAAAAAGGACACACGCTCAGCAGTTTGTCATTGAATCTGGTAACCTTATTGGCCTTCGCTCTTGTGTTCTTCATGATTGCGATTTATAAGTTTAGCCGGAATAATAATGTGAGAAGTTTTATTTAAGCGCTGTAAAAAATTCGCCATGTTCGATCGACGGCGAGTTTTTTTAAATTGTGGGAATTGGTTTAGTGACTAATAAATGGTATTTCAAAAGGTCCTATATTGATATTAAAAAAAAATAATTGAAATGTAACAGAATATTCATATCTCGTAAATGGCAGTTTGATATTTTTTTATAAAATAAACTTAGAGCTTAAGAAAGGAAGTGGCATATGTTACTCAAAGGAAGATCAGAGTCATATGAATTATTGATGATGAGATTTTTAAATGCACGAATGGAATTAGCAGAAGAAGAAAAATGGCACTATTTAAGCTTGGAAAAAGGCTACGAAGGCGAAGTGAAATTTGACCTTCTTGCAGAAAGTCTTCAGGAAGAAAGGTATATCATAAATGACTTGTTCCTTAAAGTAAACAATCCTATTTTCAAATTGATAGCTTGATTATTTCACAAGGAGTTATTCATTTATTGGATGTGAAAAATTTTCAATGTGATTTCCACTTAGAATCTGACAAACTTATTTCCGTAAAGACCGATCGTGAATATAAAAATCCGGTAGTTCAGTTAAAAAGAAGTTCGAGTCTACTCCGCCAACTTCTTCAATCCCTCAAGCTTAATTACCTAGTGGAAGCTTCCGTTATTTTTATCAATCCTGAATTTACATTATATCGAGCCCCCATGGATCTACCTATTATTTTACCAACGCAGGTAAATCGCTTTTTTAATGATTTAAATAAAACTCCTTCTAAGTTGAATGACGGTCATAAAAAACTAGCCCAAAAACTCATTTCATTACATCAAACCAAAAATCCATTTACAACTTTGCCTAAATATTTTTATGAACAGCAAAAAAAAGGCGTTTATTGTAAAATTTGTATGTCTTTTGAGGTTTCTATTAAAAATAATGAATTTGTTTGCGAAAAGTGTGGATGTCATGAAAAGATTGAGGAAGCTATTTTTCGGCATACGAAGGAATTAATGCTTTTGTTTCCTGAACGTAAGATAACGACTCAAAGTATTTATGAGTGGTGCAATGTGGACTTAAATAGAAGGACATTTTCTAGAGCTTTGAAGAAACACTTTACTGCGTTTGGAGTTACTAGTGATACCTATTATAAATAGATATTAGTTTTATGATTTTTCAATACCCCGGGACTTGATTAAGTCTTTGTGTTTTCCCTTGTACCAACTGGACAAGGTTCAGACTTTCGTTCTCCATTTTCATTATGCCCTTGTCCGAAGTGGATTTGAATTCGGACAGGGTTATTACTTTTTGCAATCTCTTGTCTGCAGGTGGACCGTGTTAGGACAGATTCTCTTATTTTTTGCCTTCTCTTGTCCGAAGAAGCCCTTTGTTCGGACACGTGCTTTATTTTTTTACCTTCTCATGTCCGAAGGCGCCTCGTGTTCGGACAGGGCTCTCAGTTTTTTGCCTTCTCTTGTCCGAAGGTGACCTTTGTTCGGACACGTGCTTTATTTTTTTGCCTTCTCTTGTCCGAAGGCGCTTCATGTTCGGACAGGTCTCTCAGCTTTTTGCCTTCTCTTGTCCGAAGGCACTTCATGTTCGGACAGGGCTCTCAGTTTTTTTGCCTTCTCTTGTCCGAAGACGCCCCATGTTCGGACAGGGACCTTATTTTTTTGCCTTCTCTTGTCCGAAGACGCCCCATGTTCGGACAGAAACTTTATTTTTTTGCCTTCTCTTGTCCGAAGGCGCCTCATGTTCGGACAGGGCTCTCAGCTTTTTGCCTTCTCTTGTCCGAAGACGCCCCATGTTCGGACACGTGCTTTATTTTTTGGCCTTCTCTTGTCCGAAGGCACTTCATGTTCGGACAGGGCTCTCAGTTTTTTGCCTTCTCTTGTCCGAAGACGCCCCATGTTCGGACATGGACTTTATTTTTTTGCCTTCTCTTGTCCGAAGACGCCCCATGTTCGGACAGAAACTTTATTTTTTTGCCTTCTCTTGTCCGAAGACGCACCATGTTCGGACAGGGACTTTATTTTTTTGCCTTCTCTTGTCCGAAGACGCCTCATGTTCGGACAGGGCTCTCAGTTTTTTGCCTTCTCTTGTCCAAAGGCGTCCCTTGTTCGGATAGGGCTCTTATTTTTTCACCTGCCCTTGTCTGAATATCATCTGCATTCAGTAGCACACCGTGCCACCAGATAGTTAAATGCTTATTTCAAGGAATTAACCCAGCCATCCACTGTCATCACTTCTGCTTGACGCGGGAACACTTTTTCAGTCAGAACACGGTGAACCTCAGGGTCACCATCGAGACAAGCATCCGAAAGGACCTTAATTGCATAGTCTTTATCCGCCGCTTCCCTTAATGTTGATAGAACAACACCACTTGTAGCAATCCCACTCAATACTAAAGTGTCAATTCCCATCGATCGAAGAATGACTTCGAGGTTACTCCCAGCAAAAGCACTAACCCGAAACTTAGTTACGACTGGTTCATTAGGTCGTGGTTGAATAGCTTCATGAATTTGCGTCCCTGGATCTACAACCGTCATTCCACCAGATTTAGACAATACTGAAAACATTTTATTACGTGGATTGTTCTCAGGATACCCTTCACTAAAGGCCACGCGAACAAATATTACGGGAATATCGTTCCCACGCGCTGCTTCCACCGCCTTTTGAAATGGAACAAGAATGTCTTGCTTTTCCGAGTATCGTGAAACAATACCATTTTGCAAATCCATAATTAATAACGCGGTTTTTTCATTAGACTTCATCATTTGCTAAAATCTCCTTCTCATTAAAGTAAATAGGTTGTAATTACAACAGACGATTTGCTCCTGATTTGTTTTCAGATTATGTCATTTTAACATAAAAATAAGCCACAAAAATACAGGATAGACTTCGAACCTGTATTTTTATGGCTTATTAATGTTAGCCTATATTAGGCGTATTTAATACCCGCTGCCTTAATATTGTTTTTATCAGATGAACCGCAAGGCGTAACAGCATAGGTCATTTCGCATTTTGGACAGTTCATAACAATAATTTGTAATGTAAAGGTTTCTCCACACTCACATGTTATCTTACGAGCCACTGTCGGGGAAAAGTTTTCCTTACCTTTACTTTTCACATGATCAACAACATCTTTCCCGCTTTTTAGTTTCGATGTACAATTGCAGCTCATTTTATGATCCTCCAATAATGAATTTAATAATTTATGTTCAGAATATCACAAACTCACCCAAAGCTCTGTGTCCAAAAATCAACACATTATTTCTAATGTTTATTCACCTTCCACTCGTGAACCTCATACTTTTTCCATTTTTTCAACACAATTTTAAAGAATAAAGATTTCTTCCTAGCACATTCTATAAGAGGCTTGACCAATATCAAACTTACAAGGGGGATTTTTATGAGCGACTTCTTAGGTTTATTTAGTGATGACCAATCAAAAAATACCGACAATCAAAATAGCCAGACTGATTCAAGTAATCAAGGGAACCAAACCACTTCCACTACCCAAAGTAATCAAAATGACAGCACACTTCAACTTCATAAAGAAGAGTTAGACATTACAAAAAATAATGTCGATGCTGGAGAAGTAGTGATTTCTAAGGATGTTGTTGAAGAGCAAAAAACGGTTGAGGTTCCTGTCATGCATGAGGAAGTTGTCATAAAGAGAACCCCTATGAATAACGAACGAAGCGATTCATCAGCCATCTCGCAGGAGACCGTCACAATCCCTGTATCTCAGGAACAAGTGGAGGTAAACAAGTATGCGGTAACGACTGAGGAAATCACTGCTTCTAAACGTCAAGTTGAGGAAACACAGCAAGTCCAGGAGACGCTCAAACGCGAAGAGGCTCATGTTGATACAACTGGAAGTGTGAATATCGTTTCCGATTCGTCAAGCTTTAGCGATATAAATAACAGTTAAAAAAAAGCACCTATTCATTGCTAGGCAATGAATAGGTGTCCCATCACTTTCCTATGGAGGGAAATTTAGTTGACTGAACAGCAGAATTCACCATTAGACCACCAAGATGAAGTAACACTCCAACTACATAAGGAAGAAATCGAAATAAATAAAAAGTGGGTTGATACAGCCGATGTTACCATTTATAAGAAAAAGTATACCGAGGAAAAGCAAATTCTGGTTCCTGTCACCCGTGAGGACCTAATTATCGAGAAAAAAGTAGCAAATCCAGAAAATCCTGCGGATACAAAAATGGAAACGATCCGCATTCCTTTATCTGAAGATCAGATTGAGGTCTCATTGACCCCAACTATACTGAATGATGTTGAAATATGTAAAAATCAATATGAAGAACTTATCAAGGTTCATGAAACGTTGAAGGAAGAAAAAGTCCACATAGAAACTGTTGGAAATGTTAAACTAGCTGACGATGATCCTTTAACATCAGATTAACGGCCGACTTGGTTATCATACAAAAAAAGCAGCCTCGCTTTAAAACAAGACTGCGCCATACTACCTGTCCAATTATTTATGATCCTTCCCCAGAAACGGAAGCCCTAAAAGATAACCAACATATCCTGGATTTTGTGAACTGTTCATCAAATAGGTATGTCCGTCAAGGTTATCGACCATTTGCAGGCCGGTAGATTCCCCGCCGCCTGGCACTGATAGAATTCTAGAGAGTTTTTTGGTATCAACATTATAAGCCCATGTATAGTTATTTTCATGGTTATCCGAGTCCTCAGCAAAGAACAGCCGTCCTCATATCTTGTGAAAATACGACATTGTCCGGATTCGCAATCTTATCAACGTTGGCGGTATTTCCATCCGCATCCGGAGCTGCTAAATCTTCGCCCATTAGGGTTCCCGTCATGCTTACGGGTACATAATGACTGTTAATTTTCTTGTCATCCCTTGTTTTTCTATTAGATTTGAAGGAAAGCTCTTAAACTCCCCCTGCACTAATTTTTGAAAGATGGATACCATCTGCAGGTGCAGTTGGGTCAGCCAACATCGTTTTTTCTTGGTAGGAGATAGCAACGTAAACCTTCTTGTCTTTTTCGTTAAAATCAAGACCTTCCATCTTATTAAATTGAACTGTTGCGCCGAGGTTAGCTGCGTAACGATGAGTTTTTAAGAACGCGGCAGCGGTACCCATCCCCGGTTTCACTTTCACCCACTCTACTTTCTCGCCATTCGCCGCTGTTTTAATCGCTTTATACCCTTCCGCTTTTCCTTTTACAGCATCATCTGTAGCATCAAAGATATCGCTGAATTTGGTTTTTTCAGCGAGCCTTTGTATTTCTTTATCAGTTGCATGTCCAAGCTTGATCCATTCAAGATTAGCAGAACCGCCATTTTCTGTGCGGGTTTGGACCCATTTAGCCGCATAAAGTGTACCTGCGGATAAATCCTTCTCCTTTGTCAGCCACATACATAAACAACCCGCCAGGATTGCTGTTGATTCCATAAATAACGGTTCGATTATCAGGCATTACCTTTACTCGTTCAAAGGTCATTCTGCCCATACTGTAATGTTTGACCGCCTTTGTGGCACCCTTAGCGTCCACTGTTACTTCTGGTACGTGACCGTAGTAGTAGGGATTGCCCGTTATAGTTGGATGATTATAGTAGTTTTTCATGAAATTAGTTACCGCAGAAGCTGAAGGATTTTTTTCATGTGCTCTATCATCTGGGTCTGTTTCTTCCGAGCCAAGGTGGGTATTCCATGGAGTCAATAAACCAGCACACGGCTTCCAAATCCCGTGAACAGCTGAAAAATCAATAGGTTTGATGTCGATGACAGTCAATCCACCTGTAGCCGGGTCCATCTTTAGTGTGCTCAGGCTCATGGTTCCGGGATTTTCTAATCCATTTTCGTTTTTGGGCATGGATTCATAGTGGCTGATCAAATAATATGTATTTTTTGGTAATCCGGGAACCTTCATCAAGCTATTCATATCAGGAGCTGTCGATACGTATGGAGTTCCATTTGATTTGGTCATAACTTGGCCGTTTGCATTCATGGAAACGCCCGCGATTTTACCATTTATCACATCTCCAGGTTTGAACAAGGTTTCATAGTTGAGTGGTACCGTCTTCTTTGTTCCGTCATTATAGGTCACCTTCACAGATGCCTTTGAATACATTAACTCCATTAAGCCAATGTGAAGGGAGTGTAGAAGTCATGTAAATTTTTAGAATTCTTTTTACAAACAAAACCTGACTCTGTATAGAATCAGGTCTTTTTTAATTAAATCTTATAGGGATAGAACCATGACGAAAAAATCCACCATTCATAAGAATGATGGAGTAAAACATTTTCCGAATGCCCAGTTTTCAAGCTTGAGTTATGTTGGTCATATGCCTCTTTTTCTATTTTAATAAAACAAATCATCAGGTAAACGCATACAATGTTGATGAACTACCGATGACAGGAGGTGAAATGAAATGAGTCATAATTCTTCTTCCTGGGGACTTTTTCTTGGATTTTTAACAGGGGTCTTTTGGGTACTAGCAGTTGTATTGGGCTGGATTAGCACATTGCTTGGAATCATCGGCCTAGGCGGTTTACTTGTTACCGTTATTAACTTCCTAATTGCTTTAATTGGCTTGCTTGCTTTTCTTGTCTTTGGATTATACCTATTTAAGAGGGCGTGGGATAACCGCGGCTAATCAAGCGAAGGTTAAATTAGTAATCATTTAATAACAAAAATACTGAAGACATTACTATATTTAGTGGCATCCTTTTTCAAAACAAATAAAAAAAGCGGGTAACAGGGGCTTTGATTACCCCTGCCCAGCTTTTCTTATTAGAATTTAGAATGATAGTTATCGATTTCCCATGTATGAACTGCTGTACGGTAGCTATCCCATTCTGCTTTTTTCATAGATACATATTCATTGTAAACATGCTCACCAAGTGTATTAAAAGCAATTTCTCCTGCTTCTAATTCTTTAACAGCTTCAGCTAAGCTGCCTGGTAGGTTATCAATCCCCCTGAATGCTCTTTGTTCTTCACTCATGTGGAAAATGTCATCGTTAATTGGTGCTGGTGCTTCAAGACCTTTTTCAATTCCATCTAAACCTGCAGATGCAATCACTGCAAATGTTAAATAAGGGTTAGCAGATGGATCTGGACAACGCAATTCTACACGAGTCGCAAGACCACGTTTTGCTGGAATACGAATTAGAGCTGAACGGTTTGAAGCAGACCAAGCGATATAACAAGGAGCTTCGTAACCAGGTACTAAACGCTTATAAGAGTTTACTAACGGGTTTGTTACCGCTGCAATCCCCTTTACGTTTTCTAAAACACCCGCAATAAATTGGTACGCTTTTTCTGATAATTGCATCTCATCAGCTGGATCGAAGAATGCATTTTCGCTTCCTTTGAAGAATGACATATTCACGTGCATACCAGAACCATTGATTCCGAATACTGGTTTGGGCATAAAGGTAGCATGCATGCCAAATTTCTTCGCCACTGTTTTCACAACCCATTTATAGGTAGTTGCAAGGTCAGCTGCTGTTAATACATCCGCATATTTAAAGTTAATTTCATGTTGTCCTTCAGCTACTTCGTGGTGAGAAGCTTCAATAGTAAAGCCCATTGCTTTTAACGCACGGTAGATTTCTAAACGAACGCGCTCGCCAAGATCATGTGGTGATGGTTCAAAATAACCAGCTTTATCAGTTAACTCTGTAGTTGCGTAACCATTGTCATCGTTTTTAAATAAGAAAAACTCTAACTCAGGGCCTACTGAAATGGTATATCCTTTATCAGCAGCACGCTCTACTGTTTTTTTCAAAACATTTCTAGTATCTCCTTCAAAAGGAGTTCCGTCTGGATTTGCTGCTGAACATAGGAAACGAGCTTCTGAATATCCCTCTTCTACTGTCCAAGGAAGAACAGCAAATGTATTCAAATCTGGTTGAAGATAAAGGTCAGATTTATTAATAGGTGAAAACCCTTTGATAGAAGATCCATCAAACATCATTTTTCCTTCAACAACATCTTCTAATTGCGCACTTGTAACAGTGACGTGTTTTAAAATTCCTTCAATATCGACAAATTGCAAGTGTAAAAGTTCAACACTTTTTTCTTTGATTACTTCTTTAATTTGTTCTAAAGTTGCTTTTGCAGTTGCGTTTGAAATTAGTGTTTCAGCCACGTCACATTACCTCTCATTTTCATGTTATATTTTGTCACATCATTTAATAACTAGATTATATTTTAAAAATACTAGTTTGACAATCCTTTTTTGCATATTTTTTTGAATATTTATTACATTTATTTCGAAAGCGTTTTCAATTTTGTTTAGGTTTATTAGGGTAAATCCCTATTTACAAAAAGATCCTTATAAATAAACTTGCAAAAATATGCAAAGTTATCAATAGACCTGTGCCTTTCGCTTTATAAACATAAGCAGAACGTATTTTCTTTTTAAAAAGTAGCATTAAAATGACGTTTTTCGAACTTGAACGCTAATATAGTGTAAATAGGTCATTTTTTATTTATAAATAGCAAAAAGCTCAGCCGGCTGACTGAGCTGATACTTTATATCTTCATTTTCCCTAAATCAATGATTCTTTTAAGATAATCATATTCTTTTTGCTCTAAAATGTCGATCTCATTGTTAGTAGCAAGGAGAATCTGATCCCTGCATTTCGCTATTCTATGAATCATGGGATGAATCGTGAGACTTGATAAATTCACAAAGTCATATAAGTCATTTAAACAAACCGGCAATTTGTAGCCTTTATTACTGCTTGCAATCAATAATCCGCTGTCCCGCAGCTTAGAGACTATGTTAGAGCGGAAATTATGCGGATTTAATTTAACATCCCTAATTGCATTCAGATTATCTAAGATCTCTTCCGTATATACATACTCGTCCGGATTTTCCTTTAAATTAAATAAAAGTAACTTTAGAAAATCTAAGCGAAGCCTCTCATCTTCATCTTCACTTTTTCGATGCTTTTCAATATATTTATAAGTTAAGTTCACCGCTTGCTTAATTATAATTTCATCATCTTTTGAGTGAGGATGCTCTGGTTGATAATCAAAAAGAAAGTTTTTATAGTCTTGGGGCAAAAGGTTTACGGCAGCAATCTTGCTTTTAAAGATTTTAGAAAAAGAACGGTATTGATCGGTATAGATTGTTCTTTCATATCCTGTTGCAAGGATCCTGGTTAACAGGTTCGCTAATTGAAGAAGGATGTCTGAACGAGTTTGGTTGAATCCGAAGGTGGAGTAATTAAATAAATCCGGTATGCTTCTTGTTTTAATATAATTGTTAAATGACCTAATAAATAGCTTAGATTCTTGTTCATCTGCCGCAAAGTCAAGCTGTTCGAACGTTCGATTTAAGTCATCATAGATTTGTCTGTTTAAGTATTTAAGGAAAGGTACTTTATACAAGATCCCATGGTTTTCTCTTATTTTTCTTTTATCAATGACATAGGCATAGATACTGAATGGTAAGTCCTTTAGGTCATTTATGAGCTGCATGGTCTGAGTTGGATCATGGTCAATAATGTTCGGATCGATTGCTCCAGTTTGAAAGTACCTTTGGCAAATCTGCTCAAGTTCCCTTTCTAAAGACTCTTTATTTGATTCCTTTAGGAGTATAGACGCAATAATAAAGTGGGTTGATCCTATCCCCTTTTCAAAATCAAAACGATAATCACCCAATTCATCTAAAAAAGCATATTGAATTTCCTCCATCTTCCCACCGCCCCGAAATGAAATTTTATTGTTATATACAAGTTCAACAAAATTTCATAGAAACCTCCTAAAGGATCGTATTATCAAAAAATAAGGACACTAAATAAATAGTGCCCCTTCTAACAAAGATTTACTTGTTTTTGCTGTCTCTGTCACCGATCACCGCATTTCCGATTTTCGGTTCGGTCGTGGAGTTGGATTCATTAGGAACCCAATCAAAACTTGGTTCGGTTGTTCCTGTTGACATCAAAGGCTGGTTTACCCCGTCTGCCGTTGATGCTTTTTTCGTATTTTTGGAGTTAGAGTTGTCTTGTATCAAACTTTTTTCCTCCTTTTAGTGTGACAAATTGCTATGCTAATACTCCTTCTTATTATGTGACAGCATAAATAATTTATTCTCTAAAAAAAGTGTTAATTTAATTCTTCCTTCAATTCTTCAATTTGTGCAAGATGTCTTTTTTCATGCAATCCTAAAAGGGGAATCCACTGTTTTAAACTTAATTCCCCAAACACAGGATGCGGATATGCTCTTTGCGCTAATAATGATGGTTCAGCAGTGTCCAGCACTTTCGTTAACGCTTCTCGAGATTGTGAGAGCTTATTCTTCATTTCAACTAGGGTGATAAATTTGTATTGGGGATCTACAATTGAAGGTGCTTTTATCTTCGTTGTCCGATTAATCGCTACATGTATTGGTTTATCGCTTACACTTTTAGTTTCTCCATTTGCCAGTTGATCTGATATAGCAAATGTAATGGCCCGCTCTATTAAGTGCAGATGATGGAGAACCTGCATAATCGACCAGCGTCCATCTTGTACTTGGACATTCAACTGTTCATCAGATAAACCACTAACAGACTGCAAAACTTCCTCTCGAATCTTCATATTTTCTTCCATATTCTATGCCCCCTTTTTATTTTTCAAAATGACATGTGGTCCCTACCAGCCTTTTCGACTAATTAAAGATGTAATATGTGCAAGATGGTGACTGCCATGCCAAGCATACATTCCGATGTTCCTGCCTATAGAAATCCCGCCGGATGCAGGATGAATAAATGTTTTTTTCATATCAGCCGGACTTAAATGAAGCAAAAGGTTGACCAATCGTTTATGTAATGCTTCAAGAAGTTCTAATGAAACATCAATGGATAATTTACTATCTGAAAGCTCTGCCCACTTTCCTTCCTCATAAGGCTTGATGACAGGATTGTCTTCAGTAAGAGCTAGTTTAAAACGAATATAAGCATTCATATGACTATCTGCGAGGTGATGGACCACTTGCCGGACTGTCCAGCCGCCAGATCGATATGGAGTGTCTTGCTGCTCTTTATTTAAGCCATTTACAGCTTCTCTTAAAAGTCCTGGTAGTTCTTCAATCTGCTTTATCCAACCACTTGTTACTTCGTTCGTCATTTCACCATTAAATTCGAATTTCCCTATCGGATACCTTTCGTCCAACACGAACCCTCCTAAAAAACTAATCTATCATTATCACTTTTAACTTAAATTACTTCCCCATAAAGCATCTAAAAACACCATATATAACGTAAATAGTCCAGTTAATATAGTAAAGATGATTGGGACCGTCTTAAAGGTTTTGCTTTTCCTCATCGTTACTATATAGACAATAAAAGAAAGGATCGCCACAACATAATATAGATAAATCATTAGAAAATATGTGTATGGTCCCAAAAATAATCCAAGAACCGAAAATTGAAGTAAGAAAGCCAGAATAGAAATAGCAACCCACTTTAGCCCACTTCTGATGGATACGATATTTTTAATGGAGATGAATATAGAAATGAGTACTAGACCAGCAAGCAGCCATTCATATAAGAAAAACATAGATTCATGTAAGACGGCAAAATAATAACCAAGAACGGATAAAGGAATGATTGTAAGCAATAAATAAACATTTAGTTTTAGATAAAAGGTTTCTTTCATAAAGCCCTTCCTCCATTTCTAACTAATTTTAGCAAATTCCACCATCAATTAATACATCCCTTATGTAATTAATTTTACATTGGTAATGATTTACTTTTTTGACCAAATGAACTATGATATTAATGTGATATCACTTTTATATCACTTTACCTTTGGGAGGGGTTCTAGATGAGGGAAAAATCAATTTTTAAAATCAATGGATTTGCCGCAATGATTATTGCACTTGCCTGTATTGGATTCGGTATCTATTTACTCGTTACTGGTGCAACAATCCCTGAAAAAATAGCCGGAGTTATTGTGTTAATTTTAGGATTAGTTATTGCAACAAGTTTAACAATTGTTCAACCAAACGAGGCTAAAGTCTTAACGTTCTTCGGTACTTATCTCGGTGTCATTCGCGATCAAGGTTTATGGGCAACTATTCCCTTTACGTTCAAGCGGAGTGTCTCACTACGTGTGACGAATTTTAATAGCGAGAAATTAAAAGTAAATGATTTAGAAGGTAATCCGATTGAAATTGCCGCTGTTGTTGTTTATAAAGTAAATGATGCTGCTAAAGCATTGTATGATGTAGAAAACTATGAAAAATTCATCCAGATACAAAGTGAAACCGGTATTCGTCATATTGCCAGCCGGTATGCCTATGATTCGTTTGAGAATACCGGAAATACTTTAACTCTTCGTCAAAATAGTGATGAGGTGGCCGATGTGCTTGTTCAGGACCTTCAAAAAAGACTTGATGTTGCTGGTGTCGATGTAATCGAAGCTCGGATTATGCATCTTGCCTACTCTTCCGAAATCGCTTCTGCTATGCTGCAACGACAACAGGCACAAGCTGTTTTATCCGCTCGTAAAGTCATCGTTGACGGTGCAGTTGGACTAGTAAAAGCGGCTATTGACCAGCTTACTGAACAAGACATTGTCGAGCTTGATGAAGAGAAAAAAGCGCAGATGGTCAATAATTTGATGGTAGCGATTGTCTCAGAGAAAGGTACGCAGCCAATCATCAATACCGGAAGCATTTATTAAGGTTGTGTAGGAAATGAGTAAGAGAAAAGCTTTTCCGCTTCGAATGGATCCGAAATTATATGAAGTATTGGAAAAATGGGCAGAAGATGAGCTGCGAAGTGTAAACGCCCAAATAGAGGTTATTTTAAAAGAGGCTGCCAAAAAAGCGGGAAGATTGAAAAAGGACTAAACTTTAAAAGCAATAATTGGCCTGTATCCTTTGTGATACGGGCTTTTTTTGTGTCATTCCCCTCAAAAGGAGCAATTAATTCTGCCATGCAACATAATGTTCACGGCCTTGGCAATAATAAACAAATAGTTTAAAGATTAATTGCCGGAGGAAGAGACTTTGGAACATACTTGGCTTTCTCTGTTACCTTTTATTATTGTTATTTCCATGTCCATATGGCTGAAAAACATCTTGCCGGGTCTTGTTGTTGGCTTGCTGGCCGGTGCTTTTATTGTTCAAACTGATTTATTAGCTGGAGCCTATCAAACAGTTTCCTATATCGTCACGACCCTCTCCAATGGGAACAATATTAAAATTATCGGGTTTCTTTATTTATTTGGCGGGCTTGTCGGCATGATGAATATTTCAGGAGGCATTAAAGGGTTTTCGGAATGGATTGGAACTAGGATTAAGACTGAACGTGGACTGTTGGGACTCATTTGGCTTACCCTCCCGTTCACGTTTATGATGCCGATGTTTCGGATTATGATGATTGGGCCCGTCGTAAAATCTCTTATTAAAAAAATGAACGTTCCGAAACAAAGGGTCGGCTTGATGATGGATATCTCCACGGAATCAGTCATTGTCCTTTTACCCGTTGCGACAGCGTTTGTGGGATTCATGGTTTCTTTAGTCGAGGGAAGTATCGGAAAGCTGCACTTAAACATGTCGGCCTATCATGTATTTTTGCTAAGTATCTTGTTTGATTTTTTTGCGATAGTTATGTTAGTGATTGGGGTCCTTTTAACCTTTTGGAATCCAGCAAAAAGGAATCTCTCTCAACAACGTGATCATGAACTGTTAGATGAGGAAGGAAATGAATTTCATCGGGCGGGCATTCAAAAAGAGTTGTCCTTAGTAAAAGCACAGCCTTGGCATTTAATTTTTCCAGTCTTTTTACTCTTGGGATTATCATTATTCCTATTGTGGAAAGATGGAACGGATAAAGGGGCTCATACGGTTTTCGAAGCTTTTTCGATGGCAGATGCGACTTTCGTTATGCTATTAGCTGTTTTTATTACACTTGTACTATCCTTTGTGTTTTACATCATAAGGCGCCAACCTTTGCATGAAATCTTATACCATTTTTATGATGGCGGGAACCAAATGATGGAGGCCATTAGTTTACTAGTCCTGATTTGGTCATTGACATTGTCAGCTGAGGATCTCGGTTTTTCAAAATTTATCAGTTCAACATTGGGGTCATTTCTGCCAGCCTTTTTAACCCCGGTTACGATTTTTGTACTCGGTTCTTTGATTGGTTACTTCATCGGTTCTTCCTGGGGAACCTGGGGTTTGTTTATGCCCCTAGGTATGTCATTGGCTGTTTCGACTGGGGCATCGATTCCGTTAACAGTCGGTGCCGTATTTGCCAGCGGAGCGTTTGGCGCATTAACTTCGCCGCTCGGCGATACGACGATTACGACGGCCTCTATTCTCGATATGCCGCTGGTGGATTATGCTCGTTTTAAATTGAAGATTTCTGTGATTGGGGCTGCGATTGCGATGGGTTTGTATTTAGTTAGTGCTTTGTTTATTATTTAAG
This sequence comes from Neobacillus cucumis, assembly GCF_023715505.1. The sequence goes on from NZ_JAMBOH010000014.1 coordinate 104,971, forward strand.
GAAATTTGGAGTCTTGGCGGTCAATGAGATGATTTTTCATTGACCGTTCTCATTTTTAGGTTGAATTTCACGTCAATGTGACTTATTTTCATTAAACCTGCCCATTAAAATAGTATTATAGTATTTTCCATCAGAAAGCAGTTTGTCCTTTTTTAATACCCCTTCTACTTCAAAACCATATTTTTGAAAAAGCTTAATAGCTTTTTCATTGGTTTCAAGGACATTTAACATGATTTTATGAATACCGTTGTTATCTGCCCACTGAACTGATTGTTCTAAAAGATTTCTCCCTACCCCGAATCCCCAATATTCCTTTAATACACAGACACCGAATTCAACTTTATGAGAGCTCCGTTTTAATTTGTTCCCCTCACATCTTGAGAATCCTACAATTTCCCCACTGACTTCTGCCACTAAAAAGAGATTATTTAAACTTTCCGTGTCATTTTTAATGCTTTGTATAAATCCTGATTCGTCTATGTATGCCTCCCCCTGTTCCCTATCCATATTTTCCGTTTCGCCATCGATCTGCACTCTAACTTTGGACAACCTTTTCGCATCCTTCTCCATTGCAGATCTTACCAGATATCGCAAATTTCGAATGAAAAATTCCTTTTGTTTCACGATCATTTAAAGTGACCTCCCCTTTTTAAAACTGTTCTGAAAGAAAGACAATAAATCTTACGATATTAGCATATATTTCCACCAATATTATTATAAATTTAAGAGGCTTTGAATTAACAGTTGTTCTCCCAAGAATTACTTACATTTTACTTTAGCGATCCTTTCCCTATCCTTAAAAATAGATTATACTGTATTAACAAAACCTAATTTGAAAAAGGAGATTTTCCATGACTGAAAATAATCAAACCGAAGAATCTAAAAAGAAGGTTAGTCTTCAAGAACTAATGAAGCAACAGTTAGCAAACAAAAAGAATCAATCTTCTTCAGGAAAAGGAACTGCAAATGGCAGCCTAGCGACACAGAAAATGAAAAGCCAGCAATCAAAGAAGCCAAGCAATACCCGCAGAAAAATGGGTGTCTAATGAACGGACGAAATCGGATCGACCTGCAGCCGGGCATGACCGTTGACATTGTTTTAAAAGCAGACCAAAGAACGGGGAAGCTAACGAGGGGAATTGTCAAAGATCTCCTAACCAAATCGGCGACCCATCCTCATGGTATTAAGGTCCGCCTGACAGATGGACAAGTAGGGCGTGTACAAGTCATTCACACTTCGGAAAAATAATCAAAGCAACGCTTTTGGGCGTTGCTTTTCATTTTACTCTTGATTTAGACCAAAATATTGTTTAGCCAATTCCTTAAATCTTTCAGCATCGATGGTTTCTTTTGAAGCATTCCCATCCTTCCACTCTGTCCATGTAGAATTGGTTAAAGTTATATTTCCATTACAAGTAAGACGAGTAAGTAACGGTACTTTATTAAAAGGAGACTCCGGATGTTCGGAAATAATGGATTGGATCTCATTAAATTCTGTTACATTGTAAATAAGCTTCCTAGTGTCAAAAGCATAGCCTTTTTTCCACTCGGTATCTTTATGTTTTAACTTCATCTCCAGCACATAATCCCCATAATTCGTCTCCAGTTTGCGAATTCTAAATTCTCCATTATTAGAACTGACCGTCTCTCCTGTTGTAGGAACAGGTTTCAAAGGTAAATTCCCGCCAAAGCCAGTATCCACAACATAGCCTCGACCTTCATGATTCACTAGAATACTAACATGCGTTCTGCCAAGATCATGATAATCCTGTTTAATATGATTGTAAACAACACCACGGACCAAGGCAGCGTCAAACCCATTTTCAATTAGGTAGAAATAGAAAAGCGAATTCAATTCATAGCAGATTCCCCCCTCCCTTCTTATCAAGATTTTGTCGACTAAGTTAGCCTTTGAAATCCCGCTTGTCTTACGATTAATAATACATATATTTTCAAACGGAATTGATTTCGCTGTTTTTTCTAGAACACGATCTAATGAATCAAAAGTAATGTTTTGCCCCTGTGACAGGCCAATTCTTTCATGAAACAATTTACTTAACTCACTCATTCATTTCCCCCCTTGTCTTATGTCACTATTCTACCAATTATTTGTAATCCACTGAAACCATTCAAAAGAATTTCACATATTTACTTGAAATTCCACAAAAATACCTCAGTATTCGGATCTGTAGATTGAAACAACATATTGGAAATAAAAGATGCCCTTCAATTGGCCGATGATGACGAAAAGAAATTCCTGCAAAGTACTTCACAGATTCGGGTCCTTCATGGATTTTTGAGCTAAAAATGATGGACCACATATTCCTGAGAAGAGCATTAATCAGATATTTAAAACACTCTATAAAGGTACGAAAGGTAACTTTGGACCTGGGCTAACTATAACGCAAAAAATTATTCACTTCTACAAAGGAAGGACTGAGGTCGAGATTCGAGACGGACAGGTTTGCTTTACGATATGCTATCCGAAAAATTCCCACGAAAATAAAAATAACCCCTTTCGCAAAGATGGGGGTTACTTTTATCCTACCTATTAATAATACAGCTAACACAATTTCTGCCACAACCTGGTGCTATTCATAATGGAATGCCGTTCCACAATTTCGTAGGCTGCGTTAGTAATAGCCTGCGCCAATGATTCCCCTGTAGCACAAATATCATTAAAGCAAACTTTTGAGAGGCCTTTAATTTGATACGTAAAGCCTAGCTCCTGTAAACGTTCGACGATAAGCATGGCATGATCTATATTTTGCTCAGGCTGAAACTCGGACTCATGAATAAATCTCCCCTGTTCATAATCATACCAGCGGTCCCATCTATTTAACTTCCAACCTAGGATTCTCCGTGCAATCGCATCAATTTTCATCATTTTCCATTCCCCTTTTCAATTAATGTTAACTTTTTACGTTCTCAATTGTTATATAACAGTTTAATTAATTGATTGTAATTATATAACACACCTTTATCATTTTCCAGTATTTATTAAAAAATTTTCACCGAAACTTTTTCTACTGTACATGCACAAGTTCAATACCAGCCAAATAAAAAAGAACACGAACCCAGTGGGATTCATGTCCAAAGTTTCATTGGTGAATCGAAATAGTTTAATATTAAAATGTATTTCTACATAAATGTAATAAGGAGATGAAAAAAAGGGGAATTCTAATGAATGAACTAGTTAAGGTTTTTTTAGTCACTTTCGTGAGTGACATTGATAATATGTTAATATTAGGAGCTATATTACGTAAATATACACATTTAAAGATTACCCTGCCAGCTATTATCGTACTTACACTCGCTAGAGCTTTTTATGTATTTATTATAAAAAGATTATTAGATATTCCTATGCTCCAACTCGTGATGGGAATCATATTGCTATTTATAGCATTTAAACTTGTTCGAAAATCAATCGATGGAGAATCATTTACAAGGCCTTCTTATCAATCAATCTTTATAAAAATTAAGGTTTTATCGGTTCTTGCGGCTACAGACTTTTTAATATGTCTTGACAGTGTGGTCATTATTGCCGGAATATCTCAACATGTTGAAGCTGTCACGCTTGGAATCTTTTCTAGTCTTTTAGTATCCCTCCTATTTCTCCCATTAGTGATAAAACTTGTCACCACCTTTTTTTGGATTAATATTATCGCGGGAGCTTTTATTGCACAGAATGCGGTTATCGGCATATTAAAGGATCCCGTTTTGACTGATTGGATCACTACAATGAATAGGCTATTTCCGGATATGAATATAATTAATATGACTGCAAATGGGGCAATTATTATTTTTATTATTATCGGGGTCTACTCGTATATCAAACACCAAAGAATCACTATACATAAGTAGCATTTGCTTTACAAACGAGAGAAAATAAAATAAACTCTTAAACTTTAAAAATGAGGAATACAATTATGAACCTTCCCGTTAAGGCAAAAGAAGTCTTAGGTGTGGCATTACCTGCGATAGTTGAATCTTATTTGCAAAGTCTACTTGGAGTAGCAGACTCTTTTTTCATCGCAAGATTAGGTCTATTAGCAATCAATGCAGTCGGTTTGACAAATATATATAGTATGACCTATATTGGAGTTTTTACAGCGATTTCAGCCACCCTTTCCGTCTTTTTATCAAGAGCCTTTGGGGCAAAGGATACTGAACAAAGTAAGTACGTTATTTTTCACGGGCTATTAATCTCCTTTTTAATTGGCTTACTTTTCTCTGTTATTTCAGTCTTGTTCGCCAAACCATTATTAGTATTTACAGGAGCAAACGAGCAGCTTAAAGAAGCCGCTTTAACCTACTTTAAGATTGTTTTGGGTTTAACCCCATTCATGGCCTTATTTACTGCCCAATCTGCTTCATTTCGAGCCATAGGTGATACCAAAACCCCGCTTCGGATCGGTTTTGAGATGAATTTCGTCCATGTTATGCTCGATTACCTTTTAATTTTTGGAATAGGCTCTTTTGCTGGCTTAGGTTTAACAGGTGCAGCAATAGCTATGATCTTTGCGAGAATATATGGATTTACTCGTTTGGTTATAAAATCCCAAAACATTTCGAACATTGCTTTAAAAAGAAGCGATTTTAAGTTCATTGGGAAATTAGCACGCAGCATGATACGTTTTGCCGTTCCTGCTACGGTTGAAAGGTTATCCATGAGATTAGGCCAGGTTCTCTATTTTGGATTCATTGTCCGAATGGGAACAGAAGTCTATGCAGCGCATAACATTGCCGGTACGATTACCACCTTCTCCTCTACGATTGGCGGTGGCTTTGCAGTAGCCGCAAGTACTCTTATAGGTCAAGCAATTGGTCGAAATAATTGGTCTGATGTTCAAGAATATCGAAAGTGGAGTTACCTTCAATCGGCGGTAACTATGACAGTCATAACCGCTATATTAGCTAGTACAAGCCCTTGGCTGGGGAGATTTTTTACAACCAATGAACAGGTTATTCATTTAATCATGATTGTCTTATTCATAGACACTCTCTCACAGCCATTCCTAGCTTCAGTGACGGTCGATACATCTGTAGTCCAAGCTGGCGGAAATAGTAAATATCCAATGGTTGTCACCATTATTGGCATATGGTTAATCCGCACTCTGGGTGTTTATATATTCGCATGGAAGCTTGGCCTTGGTTTACCCGCCGTATGGGGCTCTATTGCCGTTGATAATGCTCTACGTGCGGGGCTGTTTATGTGGTATCGCAGGAATCAAAATATCATAAAACAACTAGTTTAATGGGTTCAATGCATAAACTTGAACCTTTTATTAATTTAATATATCAGTGTCCCTGCTATATTGTTTTCCCACTGTTAGTTGGAGTTCCCTACAAATTTTTGCCTAACTTACAAATCAACCGCATTTTTTATGATTTTGTTTCATACATAAGAGAATGGTGATAGTAAACCAAATAAACAGTACAAAGGCACCCAAGGAGGCTACAATGATTCAACAAACAGTGAAAATTAATAACAAAGCAGGACTATACGCTCAACCGGTCAACCAATTAGTTCAAACGGCTTCTCAATTTAATTCGGATATTTTTCTTACCCACAACGGAAGAACTGTAAGTGTAAAATCAGTTCTCGGCGTTTTATCATTAGCCATTCCTAAGCAAGCAGAGATTACATTAGAGGTTTCAGGGGATGACGAAAACGAGGCTATCAAAGAAGTCCTTCAAACCTTGAAGAAGTTAGAAAACTAGTAAAAAATACAGGAAGAGACAGGCTTTTGGTTAAGCCTGCCTCTTTTTGTTCACTATTTTAGAAAAAGTGTGTTAGTAAATCTTACAAGATACTTGGGAAATACTTCGTTTTTTAATTATAATAAACTTGTGACATTATTCCTTGTATGAAAACCATCGTGTGGGAAGGCACTTTGGTTTTCACTCTTTTACATCAGATATTCTGACGACGTTTTTGTCTATTTCTTTGTAATTCGCTCTGTTTCCATATATATTTTTGCATGTATACTCGAAGTACATCTTTCATTGACTTTCCGTTATTTTCCACTGCATCACGGAAATTTTCTCTAATGTTTTCTGGGATTTCAATACTTAATCGAACAGTTTTTGTATTGGCTTCATTACCTTTCCTTTCATTCAGTTTTTCGCATTTGTGTACTTGCTGCATAATTTAACCTCCTAGCAAAAGTTCTAATGAATACACAACACTATTCAAAGTAGTCGTAAGAGAGTAAATATTTAAAATATTTAAGCATGTGTATATATTAACAACTGAAAACGGATACAGTAAAAAAATATTTTTCACCAAATTTCGACATCCCCATAAAGGCTCATTAATAATACATCTTCTTCAAATACTCTTAGGCGCTGTCCTGATAAATTTTTAAACAGTTGGACTGTTTAATCTCTCAAGCTCTTCCTCTATTCGTATTAAATCCATTCGTTCAAATAACGGTTCCACGTTTGATATTCGTATTGGTTTAACCAAAGTAGAACTCCAATTTGTTTCTGATAGATTTAACATGTTTTTAACTTTTTCACTTGAGAAAGGAAGAAACGGAGTCAATACATGTGCTAAATTTCCAATAAAATAAACGCAATTGGCAAGTGTTTGTTTACCGGACTCCGGTTTTTCGTGAATTTGCTTCCAAGGCTGCTGTTCATCAAAGTATTTATTTGCATACCTAACCAATTCAAAAACCTTTTCCAAGCCTAGTTTGAAAGAGGTATGTTCAATCAAGGATCCTACTTCATTATATAAATGATTAACCTTTTCTTGTATGGATGGAGTGATGTCATTTTCAGGTATAACACCCTCAAATGACTTTTGAATAAACTTCAATGTGCGATTGACAAAGTTACCAAAGGCCCCCAACAATTCACTGTTGTGGCTATAAATGAATTCCTTCCAAGAAAAATCAGCATCCCGGGTTTCTGGTGCGTTGATGGTTAAAAAGTAACGGATGGAATCAGGGTCATATCTATCCAATAGTTCTGGAACCCAAACGGCCCAATTTTTACTAGTCGACAACTTTTTCTTTTCCACTGTAAGATACTCGTTTGAAACAATATGTGTTGGTAATGGATCTATGCCAAGACCAGCCAGGATTCCTGCCCATATGATCGAATGATACGGGATATTATCTTTTCCGTGAACATAATAGGATGTGGCCGAAGCATTCCAGAACGTTGAATCGTCCTGATTCTTTTCTTTCGCCCAAAGTTTACTGGCCGTATAATATCCCGAAACGGCTTCAACCCAAACATAGATTTTCTTATCCTCATAACCTGCAACCGGAACGCTTACTCCAATAGGCAAATCTCTCGAAACTGCGCGATCCTGCAAACCTTCCTTTAAATACCTTTTCGTCAATGATATGGCATTTTCACGCCATAGTTTATTGATGTCAGCTTCTTGAGTGTAGTTCTCTAAGAGTACTTGGAAGGAACTTAGCGAAAAGTAAAAATGCTCCGTCTTTCTCGTTACAGGGGTGTTTCCGCAAATTTTACAAGTTCTCTCTAATAAATCAAGTGGCTCTAAAACACTTGAACAAAAATCACATTGATCTCCACGTGCTTTTGCACCGCAATAGGGACAAGTTCCCCTTCAACATAGCGATCAGGTAAAAATTGCTGATCATGTACACAATAGGTTTGTTCGATTTCTTTTTTATAAATAAGCCCTTTTGAAAGGAGACTTATAAATATTTCTTGGACGATTCTGTGGTGATGTTCGGAATCCGTTCTTGTATAGGTATCGAATGAAAATCCTAATCTGGAAAAACAATCAGCAAATTCTTGATGATAACGATCGGCAATCTCTTTTGGCCACACTCCTTCTTGTTTCATAACAAATTTAATAAAAAACAAAAAAACCCCGGCCTTAACTGTAATGTTAAGGACGAGGTTTGAATTCCAAGTGATACCACCTTATTTTGCAAATAGCTCACACTAGTTGCCTTTACAAGTACGGAGTAAGAAAGCTGCTCTTATACTGTGACTTTGATAACGAGTGCCAAAACTCGTCGCAGCCTACTAATACATTAATGTATGTTCAGTACGAAGCTCAGAAACCATGACCATTGTTCAAATGAGCGTTTTTGCTTCTTATCAGCTTCCGAAGCTCTCTGTGGAAAACAACATCATTTTACTTTTTCTCTTCAATGCCTTTTTTTGTTAATTAACAATAGTTTAGTCAATGTATGAGATCCAGTCAATATTAAAATATTTTATATATTTAAATTATTCTGATCAACTTCATATCATATCATTCAACTGACGAGCAGTAAAATAATAAGATGTGAAAAAGGTTGGTGATTTAATTTGCTGGCAGCATTAATTGTAATTGTGATTGGAATCTTATTTATATTGTTAGGATCGTTCTTTTGGAACAATGGCCTAACCGAAGAAGCTGCGCCAATTTGTTGGATTATTGGCTTAATTTTATTCTCATTAGGTTTCGTCAGTTTATTTAATCATAAGATCTTGGAAATTCTTTTCAACTATCTGTAAAAATGTCATTGGAAATATTGAGGTTAAAAAACTCTTTGTAATGTTTCTTAAACTCGAAATACTAAAGGGATACCCAATATTTTGGGATAGTTCTCGTTATATGGAAGCATAAGATACGTCCCCATGCTTCCATTCCACTTAGTCTTTTTTATGTTTCCCCTTGGCTTTGCCCTTATCCTTACCTTTTTCCTTCATATTTTGAGTATTTTCAACCTTTTTAGGAGTTGCTTTTTCTTTGTTGATTTTAGGTTTTACAGGGATTTCTGCTGAGCTGTTTCCTTTTATATATAGTTCATTATTGTAGCTGTATACACTTTCTGGCTGCTGAAAATTGGAAGAGTCCGTTCCAAAGGATTGCATCATGGCTTTAAACATATACTGAGCAATTTTCGTCGTATTACCAGCCATATAGTTTCCAGAGCCGTTTTGTGCATATCCAGTCCAGACGGCCATGGTGTATTGTGGTGTATAACCAGCAAACCAGCTGTCATTTGTTGCAGTACTTGGATAACCATATCTTGCACGCGTCTTAGCATCAAAATTGGTTGTTCCTGTTTTCCCGGCAACATCTAATCCTGGGACATTTGCAGTAGTCCCTGTCCCCTCGTTTACGACTGATCGTAACATATCCGTTACCATATAGGCAGTGTAATCTTGCATTACACGTTTTGGTTTTTCGGCAAAATTAACGACTTTTCCATTTGGAAAAACAACTTTTTGGACAAAATGTGGTCTATTGTAGACACCATCGTTACCAAAAGCACTGTACGCTCCTGCCATTTCTACAGGATTGACGGTATTACTCCCAATTGAATAAGATTCATATACTAGATTATTTTTAAAAGTAATCCCCAGCTGTTCCGCAAAGTTCTTGGCCCTATCAAGTCCAACCTCTCTAAGCGTTAGTAACGCAGGAATATTATAAGATTTTTCAAGTGCTGTCCTAATCGTCAGTAAACCATGATATTGGTGATCCCAGTTTGAAATGGGCTGACCGGTTGAATAGAAAGTTGCCTGATCATTGATTAAATGGGCAGTGGACCATTTTAACTTTTCTATCGCAGGGCCATAGTCAAAAATCGGCTTAAATGAAGATCCTGGCTGGCGATTTAAATCGACGGCGAAATTGTTGCCAAGGAATTGTGCTTTATATTCGTTTCGCCCACTTCCAATCGCCCTGACTTCCCCTGTCTTTGTATCTAAAAAGACGAAAGCTCCCTGAAAACTTGCATCTGGATAGGCAATGACTTCATTGGTGTTCATCACTTTATCTGCATAATCCTGTGCCTTTGGATCCAGTGTCGTATAAATAGATAACCCATCTGTGCTGATGTCAACATCCTTTAGTTTTCCCTTTACCTCTTTCACCACAGCATCCAAAAAGGCCTCGTAAGGCATACTTTGTTGTGTGGTCTTTCCTACTAGCCCCTCTGTTACGGGAACTTTTGCTGCATCCTTCATTTGTTCCGCTGTTATATAACCATCTCTTAGCATTGAACTTAAAACAATATTACGGCGTTTCGTGGCATCATCTCTGTTTTCTGGCTTTGTTGGATCATAATTATTTGGACTTTGTGGCAGTCCCGCTAGCATTGCCGCCTGTGCCAGCGTCAATTTGTCCAATTCATCCGCTTCAATACCATAGTAATTCTTCGCTGCTGCAGCCACACCATATGATCGGTTTCCAAGATAGATTTTGTTTAAGTACATCATTAAAATATCATGCTTAGAATACTTTTGTTCTAACTGATACGCCAGGTCCCATTCTTGAATTTTTCGCTTTAATGTTTTTTCTGGAGTTAAAAATGAATTTTTTATCACCTGCTGCGTAATCGTACTACCGCCTTGTGATCCGAAATCCCCTGTTAAATTGACTAAAATAGCTTTGGCCGTCCTTTTAATGTCGATTCCATGATGTTCATAAAAGTGGGAATCTTCCGTAGCAATAAACGCATGTTCGAGCACTTTAGGAACTTGTTCATACGTGATTTTTGTTCGTTTTTCCTTACCATATTCATATAAAAAGTTTCCATTTTTATCATAAAATTTCGTCGAAAGCGGATCTACCAGTTTAGAAGAATCCAATTTAGGCACATCCTTAATCATGGAAGCGAACGTTATCGCTCCTGCTCCTGTTGAAATGAGTCCAAGCACCAGACAGACAATAATGACCTTCTTTAACAAGGAAGTTTTTTTCGGGATTCGATTACTCCTTTGTTCATTCTGTCTTTCTCTTTCTGCTCGTTTTCGCTCTTCACGAGATTGATATGTTTCTTCTGACATTCATCTTCTCTCCCCTGTATAATTGGTTACTCAAAGTTGATTTAAGAGGCAATAATCAGTTACAACATATGGATGAGATTATATTTAAGCCGTTTCTTTTCATTTACGCGTATATAACGGATTAAGGAACTATTAATCCAGCAATCTCCTTTACTGTCCTTCGCAAGAAAGTATTTCCGTTGTTCGATTTTTTTTAGTATTTCTTGGACCACATCTTCTTTTTTAATAGTTGACTCTTTCATTATTCTTTCTCGTTTTATATCGTTTTCTAAGGTATAACAAACCACAAACTCCTTCAAAAAAACTCTCCCCTATTCCCTTGTTCATGAAGTTGATTTTAATGTTAATAGCTGAACAGAAAAAAAGATCCATTCTTTATTAAACTATATATAAATGTTCGAAAGGAGTCTATTTTTTATGAGGGAATTAATCTTAGAAATTTTATTGTAATATTTTTAACCTAAAACTAATATAAAAAATGCCAAACCAATTACTCATTTTAATGACTAAAAATGCTTTCAAACTAGAAAGTGAGCAAGTCCTTATAGAACCTTGCTCACTTTACATTACTTATATTTAGTTTAAAACAATTCCTTAATAGATCTTATCTCCATTGAAAATGGAATTCTTAACAATGACATAATCAACGTTTCTAATCGCTGAGAGCTTGTTGCCGCCAGCATAAGAAATCGAAGATTGCAGATCCTGTTCCATTTCCACTAGGGTATCTTTTAAAGCCCCTTTAAATTTAACATACATCTTTTTGCCTTCGACATTTTTCTTCTCACCTTTTTGAAACTCGGAAGCAGAACCAAAATACTCTTTATACAGTTCTCCGTCTTTTTCAACGGTTTCTCCTGGTGATTCTTCATGCCCTGCGAATAACGAACCGATCATGACCATCGATGCTCCAAATCGAATCGATTTGGCGATATCCCCATGTGTACGGATGCCTCCATCGGCAATAATAGGCTTGCTTGCTGCTTTTGCACACCATCTAAGTGCAGCTAATTGCCAGCCGCCAGTACCAAACCCTGTTTTAATTTTCGTAATACAAACCTTACCTGGTCCAATACCGACTTTTGTGGCATCTGCACCGGCATGCTCCAATTCCCTAACCGCTTCAGGGGTTCCAACATTTCCTGCAATAACAAAGCTGCCAGGAAGGTGTTTCTTGATATGCTGAATCATATTGATGACAGCATTAGAATGACCATGTGCAATATCAATTGTAATGTATTCTGGTGTAAGATTCTCTTCTGCTAATTCCTTTATAAAACGATACTCGTCTTCTTTGACACCCACACTAATCGATGCATACAACCCTCGTGCTTGCATGTCTTTAACGAAATCTAATCTCTTCTCTGGCTGGAAACGATGCATAATATAGAAGTAATTATTTTCCGCTAAATAGACGGCAATCTTCTCATCTATAATTGTCTGCATATTTGCAGGTACAACAGGCAGCTTAAACGTACGTCCGCCAAATGTAACGGTTGTATCACATTCAGTCCGGCTGTTTACAATAGATTTTGCTGGTATAAGTTGAATATCCTCATAGTCAAATACATTTTCCATGTGTTATCACTCCATATTTAAGTTTTGTACGTAAATAGTTTTTAATTAAAAATTACTTGGTTAATAAATGTAGTTTTCCGAAAGTGCACGGTTTCATCCACTTCTTTAAGTTGAGTTTTAAATACTTTTTATCTTAAACACAGAGTTGATTGTATAACACGAATATTTGTTTGTCAATTAATAATAATGTTCGTCTTTTGCATAAAAAGAATCCTTGCATCATAAAAATCAATTATATTCTTCATAATCAAACACTTATGCAGATTTTTCTAACTCTTTTAAAAAGAATATCTCTGAAGTTTTGAAGGTTCCCTGCATTGAGATCTCCATTTTCCTCTTTATGTCTTGTCCTTGTTGAATAAATAAATACGACCTTTCCTTTGAAAGGCCGCTTTCTTTGAATCCTTATTCTGATGTTTTATTCATTAATTTTTGTATATGCTCCTTGGGGTTCCAGCAATTAAATTTGTAGTTCGGCTTTGTTTCATAACCTAACCGGCCGCAATAATAGTTTATTCCTTCTGTTTTTTTCTCCGCCTTAAAATATTCACAGGTTGCACAGCAATGGAAATTTTTCATGGACACCAGCACCTTTGCATCAGAAATATCATGGCGATTTTTGTTGTAGTTTATTCTTGTGCTCCGAGTTGTGAGCTAATTGATTTAACCTTTTTATGATCGAATCCACAAACTTTTGACTGCGCTGGAAGTCCTGTATTTGCGGAAGCAGTTCAACCTTCAACGTGGCAGCAAGGTTTGTGTGAGCGTATAACATATCCCTAAATAAATTAACTGCACCACAATAGTTCGGATAAAAGCTATCCCCGGTACCGAAAACTGCTGTAACCAAGTCTTTATTGTTAAGCTCCTCTAAGGCTTGATAGAGTTTCCACATTTCTTTAGGAATTTCACCATCTCCCCAAGTATAAGTCCCAATCGCAATCGCATCATAGATTCTTAAATAAGCAGGAGAAAAGTCTTCAACCCTATACATCATTACGTCGACTGTATGGCCGAGGAAGTTCCGATAAATTACTTCGGCTAATTCTTTCGTGTTTCCAGTTACAGACGAATACACAATCGCAATCTTCATCTTATAATTCGTCAAATCCATTGGACTGTGAGACTTTTGAGTACGTCCTTGATTTTTGCTCAAAGAAATCCGACTTCGTCTCATTCACCATGTCGTCTCCAAACACTTTTATCCATGGCATAGGGTTTATTTTTTCAGGATATAAATTGTTCAATCCCAACTGTCTCAATCTCTTATTCGCCAGATACTCAACATACCCTTCAAATTCCAGTAAATCAATACCTTTTATTTCAGCTAAAATATAATGAGCCCACTCCTTTTCCAGCTCGACTGCCTCGTTGATGGTTTGATATACATAGTTAATATTCTCATCTGTATGAAGATCAGGATTTTCCGTTAAAAGAATGCGGATAAACTGGGCAATAAAGTAGGCATGCTGCATTTCATCACGCTGGATATAACTGATCATGGTACTGGTTTTCAGCATTTTTTGCTGACGAGCTAAATGATAGAAAAAGGCAAAACCTGCGTAAAAATAAATACCCTCAAGATTTATAGAATTCACGCATAATTGAAATAACGATTGCGGCGTTGGATTCTCGCGAAAATTCTCATACGCATCCAATATCAATTGATTTCTCTTCCTAACAATCGGATCCATTTTGGCTTGATTGAAGCGCTCATTTTGTTCGCCAATTGGAACTAATGAGCTTAAGATATAAGAATAGGATTCATTATGGACCGCTTCTTGCTGTGAAATCACGGCAAAGATTGCTTTGAAGCTAGAGTCTGTTACATAATCCATGACCTGACTCATCGTAGGTGTTTGCAGGCTGTCAAGTGAAGCAAGCTGTGTGTTTATTCGCAGGAAAACATCTTTTTCTATATCACTTAAAGAATCCCACTGTTTAATATCATCCTGCATATTAATTTCTTGCGCCTTCCAAAAATTTGCAAGCAGGGTTTGATACAAATCATACATATTTGGATAGGCGATATCATTCCAATTCAACAGACCTGAAGAATTGCCATTGATAATTCCGGTTGACTTATTAGGATATTCCGGGTTTAATAGTTTAATTTTGGTTAATGGTGTATGAATCATTTTGTAAATACCTCCGTTTATTCACTAACTATGACATGCTTCGCATTCTTGGATTTCTGATTGAGATGTACTTCTCACATAATAGGTTGTTTTTAAACCTTGCTTCCAGGCTTCCATATGAAGATTCAATAATTCCTTCGCTTTAATGTCATGACGAACATAAAGATTAAAGCTAATCGATTGATCAATGTGCCGCTGACGGGCAGCATTTTGTTGAATGCTCCAAGTCTGATCCAAGACATGTCTCGACCGGCGATAATAGTTATAAGTGTTATGATCTAAATCGGGTGCCGTGACTTTAAATTTGAAATTCTTCTTTTCTTCAGCGTATTCGACCGCATACAATGGATCAATTCCATCTGTCGAACCACCGATTTTTGCCGTTGATGAATTAGGAGCAATGGCCATCATCCAGCCATTTCTTACTCCGAATTTGGAAACATCCACTTTTAGCTGATTCCACCGTTTACTTTTATAACCTCTTCGTTCAAAATAACGGCCCGTTTGCCATTCTGACCCAGCGAACTTACTATAAAAGCCTTTTTCCTTTGCTAACAACATTGAGGCACGAATGGTATAGTAGGCAATTTCCTCATAAAGTTGATCGGCAAATGAAACGGCCTCATCTGATTCCCAGAAAATCCCCTCTAAGGCAAGGAGATGGTGCCAGCCAAATGTACCCAAACCAATGGCACGATATTTTTTATTGGTCGCTTCGGCTTGTCCGACTGAAATAGTATTAAGATCAATGACGTTATCTAACATTCTTACCTGAATGGGAATTAACCGTTCTAAAACATCCACTGATTTAGGTAGATTAATAGAAGATAAATTACAAACTACAAAATCCCCAGGTTTGCGAACAATTACGATATTTCCATCTTCATCCTTATATTCTTTGACAATGGTCGTAGCAGACATGTTTTGAGCAATCTCCGTACACAAATTGCTGCAAAAAATAGACGTACGTCCCATTCCTACTATATGTTTATTAGGATTTTGCCTATTGACTTCATCTCGATAAAACATATACGGAGTCCCTGTTTCTAATTGAGAAATCATAATCCGCGCCATAATATCCATTGCCCGATACGTTTTCCTTGGCAGTAATGGATGCCTTACCGCTTCTTCGTATTTTTCAGTAAAGAACTTTTCCTCCAGCTCGTCATAAAAATCTTCTAAACCAAGAGGCGTTCCGTCTTCATCCTTCCAGCCCATGATTTGTTTGACTTGATGCGGACAAAAGGTATGCCATTCTCCGATGCTTCGGCCGTTTTCATCAACTTCTTCCAGTTTCTTCATAAACAGATCTGGGATGGAAACACCCGTGAAAATATCATGTGCCTTTCGTCTTTCGTCGCCATTGTTTGTTTTTAAATCTAAAAAGCCATTCATCATGTCTTTATGGAAAACATCTAAGTAAACGGCGATGGCTCCTTGTCTTTGTCCTAGCTGATCCACACTCACAGCCGTATCGTTGATCAGCCTGATCCACGGGACGACCCCGGATGAATTCCCTTTGAATTTTTTAATATCGGACCCTAAGGCACGGACTTTTCCAAGATAAATGCCAATACCGCCGCCATCTTTACTCAGACGGGCTATGTCCCAATTGTTTAAATAAATTCCGTCTAACGAATCGTCCACCGTATCAATAAAACAGGAGGAAAGCTGTCCAAAGCTTTTACCGGCATTCGAGAGGGTCGGTGTAGCAACGGTCATATACAAGTTGCTTAATGCCCAGTAAGCTTCTTTTACATATGAGATCCGGTTATCCCTTGGTTCGTTTTTCATTAAAGTCATCGCGATAATCATGAACCGTTCTTGAGGTAATTCGTAAGTTTTACCTTCATAATCCTTTGCAAGATATCGGTCCGCTAATAAAAATAAGCCTATGTAATTAAACAAATAATCTTTGTTTGGATCTATTTCAGATCCCAAGGTATCAATCTCTTCCTTGGTATAATTATTTAATAGTTCTTCCGAGTAGATTCCTATTTTCGTAAGATAGGTAAGCAGTCTATAAAAATCATCGTATTTTTCTGCATGGTTGTATCCTCTATGTTTAGCTGCTTTATGATATAAATCATTTAAAAATAGGTTTGCTGCAAGAAAGGTCCAGTTGGGATCTTCCATGGAGATTTGATTTAAGGAATAGAGCAATGATTGTTCGTATCGTGAAGATTCCTCGAGTTCCGCTATCTTTTGGATTAGCTGTGTTGTATCCAGTTTGTATTTTTCATTTGCTCTTTTGATGGCTTCTAAAACAGTATCCATTTCAGGATGATTTTTAACAGTCATATGATTACCCCTTTTTGTGACCATGTCTCCCCGAATTTTTGGAGTTCGGTCGTAAATATCTTTTTTTGTGACCTTTAATACTCATTTCTCTAGTGGACGGGCACAATTATCTGATTTTGTGACCGTTAACCATTTTTTACACGTCCCCGGAAACAATAATCTGCTTTTTTGCCCTAGACCAGCTTTCGCCCCACCGCTCGGTCACTATTACTTGTTTCAACAACAGTAAAAAACCCATCTTCAGAGAAGATGGGTTAATAAAACGTGGATGGATCTCGTAAAACAGCAGCATCACTGGATTAGTCAGAATACCCCTCGTTCTATCTTCCTACTTCCCGAAGAAGATAACACGCTATAAAAATGGCAGGTCTCCTGACTTATGCTTAAGCCTACTTTAATCCCTTCCCGTCCGAAGACAGTGGATACGATTATTTCGTCAGCAATTACAGTTGCGGGTACAGTACTGGATTTACACCAGATTCCCTATTATGTCTATATATAGACACCATTTTCATCGGTCATTATCTATATTTAGTATCAAAACTTAAAGACAAATACTAAATATTGTATATCAACTAATATAGTATACTACTTACACTTTTACAAGTATTTTATCTTTTCACATCTATTTTGCTCTTACTTGCTTTGCTGCCTTCCGCGAATTTATTGAGACGTATCCTTCCAAGACTCAATGACCGTTAAGGAAACAGTCTATGCTCAGTCGATAATCGAAAAGCCTATAAAAGGGATGTTGACAGGTCCAATTACGATTCTAAACTAGTCGTTTGTCCGTGAGGATATTCCACGTTTTAAGGTGGCGAACCAAATTGCTCATCAAATTTACAAACATTTTGAATTTAGTAGCCATATTAGCATGTATAACAAAGACTGTCCAAACCTAATTTTAGGATTGAAGGAATTTTGAACCAGGCAAAACATTTTGTTTTACCTGTTTTATTCTTAGAATACCGTAACTGAGGCACGATCTCTAATCTCTAGCGGGTCCTGTGTGTCAGTAGGTTTGTTCACTTCCACCATCGGTATCTTCGACTCATTTTCGGGGCTCATTTCAGCCGGTTCCCCCATATCATTCATGGGAACTGGAAACCTATTTTGTTTCTCCATTTTTTATCACCTCCATCCTTATTATTACGAGAAAATGAAAATTTAATGGTTTCTTTAAAATTTGGAAATAGTAAAGTGGAAATAAATCAGTTGGAGGAACAGTCATGGAAGAAAAGAAACCGAATTTTCATAAAGAATCAATTAAAAGTTCACATGAGAATGAACCAGCCTTTAATGTGTATCTAGATGAGTTATTAGTTGCGGAAGTACGTGGGAATGATCCCACTAAGTTAACAGTCATTCCGATGAGGGAACTAAATGATTATGAAGAGGACAAACTTCATGAGTATATTGAATCGATGGTATCAGATCAAGAATACTAATGTAAAAAGGGCTAACGGCCATTCGTTAGTCCTTGATTTTTATAGTGCCTCTAATGTAATACTATCCTTCTCTAAGCCTTCTCCTCCTGCATTTCCTTATATATCTCATTTAGTCCACATTACAAATTTCAGATAAATTCATTCTTATTTTACAGTAAATAGGTATTTATACTCGGTAACTTGTCCAATCCATAGTACATTTCGAGAATAAAATACTTAATAGAAAAGGGAAAGGAGTTGAATCAATTGAGAAGAACAAGAGAATTTGATAATCAAGGAAATCAATCTGTGTTTAGGGGTTCTGCTAGAAATAACAATAACAACAATAACTCCAATGTGGATGTTAATGTTGATAATGAATTCGATAATGAAGTAAGAAATACTTCAGAATCTGAAGCAGAGGCTGAAGTGCGCAACACAGACAGAAATACCAATGTCGCAAGAGCAACTGTTGCTAATTCAGGAAATGCTCGTGTGAATGTTACATTAAACAGCCGCAGCAACGCTCGTGCTAACACTGAACAAGAACAAGATAGTGAACAAGACCAAAACACTAATGTAGATGTCGAAGACTAGAATTAAGAATTAAAAATTTAAGGGGGATTATTAAATGGCAAGAAATGAAAGTGGAAGAAACCGTCGTAATAACACAAACACTAATGTGAATGTGGATGTAAACAACGATTTTGAAAATGACGTTCGCAATCGTTCAGAATCAGATGCAGAGGCAGATGTTCGTAATACTGACAGGAATACTAATGTTGCTAGAGCAACAATCAATAACTCAGGAAATTCCCGCGTAGATATTACACTAAACAGCAGAAGCAATGCACGTGTAAGATCTGATCAAGAACAAGACAACGAGCAAGATCAAAATACTGATGTAGATGTAGATTTTTAATTAACCATTGAGGGTGGGATATAAATGTTCCACCCTTAATTAAGATAGGTGGAAATAATGGAAAGATACAGAAATAAGAATCAGTACATCCCTCCTAGTTGGCAAAATTCAAGAAACCATAACAACTCCTCCGATTCTCATGCATTCCAAGAAGATAATGTACAGATTAAAAGCGAAAACATTAACACAATTGGACAAAGTGGCAATTCCGATGTAGATGTGAAAGTCGATGTATTTGTGGATACGACTCCAATTGCATTTGCCATCCTTACTTCCTTACTTGCAACAAAACAAATGACTGTGGAAGAGTTTAATGAAGCGATAAGGCGTCTTGAAAATCTTACCCAAGGAAGGGATTTAAACGTTTCTTCATTTATACCGAATAATGTTTCAGATGTAAAATTATTTACAAAAAGTAAAAGAAGAGTGGATTAATGGTCCACTCTTCTTTTTCAAAAAATTTATTAGAGAATGAGGGGAAAGTATATTAGATATTTTATCTTACCTCCTTCCTATTTTCTCGTATTTCAGATTAATGATATAAAGAGGGATGGATATGATAAATAGTTCAAAAAACACATTTGATTTTATTGTTGTTGGAACGGGCCCCGCTGGCGCAGTGATAGCTAAGACACTCACAGATGATAAAAAAACTTCGGTCCTAGTCTTGGAGGCGGGAGAAAACAATGATAAGGATCAACCGATAAGCGACTCAAGATTTGCACCCGAACTAGAGGAACAATTTTACTCACAATATTTTTGGCAAGGAGAAGGTATACCTCAACAAGGGGTGGATAATAGATCTTTTGAATGGACAACTGGCCGTCTTTCTGGTGGTGGATCATCTATTAATGGCGAACAATATGTTAGACCTACACCAGCAGTTTTAAGAGAATGGGAAAGGCTTTTAGGGCCACTTTGGTCACCTGAACAAGCCATAGAAAACTTTAAACAATTAGAAAGTTTCCATGGTAAAACAAATAGCCCAGAATTTCACGGGTTTAATGGTCGTTTGAATATCAGGCAGGCACCAAATTATCCACCTAGTATGACAAAAAAACTCGTTACAGCTATGGAACAGGCAACTGGTTTTAAAAAGATACTAGATTATAATGACCCTAGAACCCCAATTGGGCCTTTTACTCGATGGCAGCTATTTCAGAAAAACAATGGACAACGTGAAAGCTCATCCACTGCATTTTTATCTTCCGATGTGATGACTCCCGATGGTTTTGGTGTGAATGGTCGTAAATTAAGAGTTATGTATAAGTCAACTTCACTTCGTATTCTATTTAACGGGCAAACTGCAATTGGAATTGAATTTCTTAAAGAAGGAAAAAAGGTAAAAGCCTTCGCTCGGAAAAAAGTAATTATTTCAGCAGGGATCAACAGTGCTCAACTTTTAATGCTGTCTGGTATTGGACCAGCTAATGACTTAATTCAAGTCGGCATTCCTGTAGTTTTTGATAATCCGAATGTCGGGGAATTTTTAACAAACCACACCTTAAATACTGCTACATTTACGGTAAATCAAAGAGATGTCTCTGAGTTACAAAGAGACCCATTTGCTCTTTATACTGGTGGTGCTTTTTTACCTAATCCCCTAAGCGGAATAAATGATCGACGCCGTGGTGTGCAATTAATAGGAATCTTTTCAGAAGGAAACTTAACTATTGCTATTTTATTCTTACAGCCTAGAAGTCGGGGAGCCATTAAAATACAAAGTAATGATCCGTTAAAAATTGTATTAGCAGATGAAGGTTTTCTCGATAACCGCTATGACATGGAGGCAATTAAAGCAATCTATAAAACTTACATTAAAGATATTGCGGAGAAACTCTCCAGCATAGATCGGAATTATAAGCTTATAAACCCGACACTAGAAATGATTGAAAATGATGATGAACTTGAAGAATTCATTAAAGAAAACTTCGGTCATAACCACCACCAACAGAGTTCCCTACGGATGGCTCCATTTAACCGTGGTGGAGTAGTAGATCGGTTTGGTAATGTACATGGAGTGGATAATTTAATTGTAGCTGATGCATCAATCATTCCATTTACAGTTGATGGAAATACATCTGCATCTGCTTATCTAATTGGCTATACAATAGCAAAACATTTAAAAGAATAGTAAAAATGGTTCTTTGTCTTGGAAGTTTTGCCTATTCCAAACCTTGAATAATGAATAAACTGTTCTTGAACAAGATGGACAAGGAGAGGGCTTAAGTGAGTCAAAGAGAATATGATAACACAGGAAATCAAAATTATTTTAGAACTTTTGATACAGATTTTAATGATAACAATCAATTCGATAATGAACTCGAATCGAATTCAGGACGCAATGAAAGTAGAAGAAACAACAATGCTGCACTAAATTATTTTCGCGATGCAGATACATCCACCTGTCAACAACTTGCTGACATTATTGGAGGGATGGTAATTAGTTCGTCACCTGCATGTGTGGTTATGCGTAATAGAAATATAAACGCTACTATCTTAGGTCGCCGGACCCAATCACCTCTTGCCCTTCCATTTGGATTATCCTTTGAAAACAATAGAAATGGAAAAACACTTAATCTAGGTGAAACGGTTATACTCCAAAGAGAGATAAATCCATTCCTATCTGCTTTACGTCGTAGAGGAATTACCGTTACAGCTCTCCATAACCATTGGCTATTTGAAAACCCAAGACTAATGTATATGCACTGGGAGAATGTTGGGGATCCTTTTGAATTTGCTATTAATAGTTTTGAAGCCGCTAGAGAAGTTGGTTTGTTATAAAATGAAAGCCATTTGTGATTAATCCATCTCACAAATGGCTTATTTAATTTCAAATTCAAGTAAATATCTGATATTCCTTTGTTTTCTACACTATTCTTTTTAAACCTATTACGACCTGATCGATTTCGTCTTTTGTTGTGTACCTGCCTAAACTAAAGCGAATCGCCCCCATCCCAACTTCCTCGGTTACACCCATCTCCTTTAAAACCGTTGATAATTCAATGCTTCCGGCATGACAGGCAGAACCTGTCGAGGCAGCCAGACTAGGGATTGCAGATAACAGGTCTTGACCTATTTTTCTAACAAAACTTACATACAAGGTATTGGGCAGCCTTTGTTCAGGATGACCATTCAAGGCAATCTGCTCCCCAAATGCATCCTTTAATTGACTCCAAAAATAGTTAGTCAAATTTTTTAAATCAGGATTACCTTCCTGCTGCTTCGCGAGTTCACAGGCCTTTCCTAATCCAACTGCCAGTAGTGTATTTTCTGTACCGGCACGGAGGCCGAACTCATGCCCTGCTCCGTGAATCAGCGGTTCAAGTTCGATTCCGTTTTTGATATAAAGGGCCCCGATTCCCTTAGGTGCATATAGTTTATGACCGGCAATCGTGAGCATGTCTACCTTTAACTCATGCACACGGATTGCCACCTTTCCCGCTGACTGGGAAGCATCTGTATGAAAAACAATCCCATATCTTTCAGCTATTTCCCCAATCTCTTTGATGGGCTGTAAGGTACCTGTTTCATTATTGGAGTGCATAATCGAAATCAGAATGGTCTCATCTGTGATCGCCTTTTCGACTTCTTCAGGTAAAACTCTCCCATATCGGTCGACTCCTACGTATGTCACCTTTGCCCCAACTTTTTCTAAAAACCTACAAGGATTCATGATGGCAGGATGCTCAATTTTAGAGGTGATGATGTGGCTGCCTTTATGTTTATTTTTAAAATAAAAGCCTTTCAAAGCCAGGTTATTTGCTTCGCTGCCGCCACTGGTAAAAATAATTTCTCTGGCGGAACTGCCAATTAAATCAGCCACCTGTTCTCTGGCATTCTGCAATAACTCTTTTACAGGTTCCCCAGCCCAATGTAAGGCTGATGGATTGCCAAAATAGTCGGTCAGCAGCGGCTGCATGGCATCAACGACTTCAGATGCCAATGGGGTACTTGCATTATAATCAAGATAAATTTTTTCCATTATCAATTCCTCCGTTCCATCCATTCATCAAACTGTTACTTTCAAACAGCTTTTAATAAATTCTACGAACAAATTGTTCATCTGATCATTGGTGCCTGCCATCGATTCGGGATGCCACTGCACTCCCACGGTAAACGTGTTGGGATAAATATATTCGACAGCCTCAACAATCCCGTCAGACGAATCGGCTACTACTCGTAAATCTTTGGCCACCTTATTTATTGATTGGTGATGAAGACTATTTACTCTAACCTGCTCCGTATCCAGTATTTGAAATAATTTACTATCTTTTTGGATGTTCACCGAATGGGTGTCGCGGCTTCTAGTAACCTGTTGCGAGTGTTGAATCGGCTCTTTGACTTGGCTTGGAATATCTTGTATTAACGTTCCTCCTAAGGCCACATTTAAAATTTGAATTCCTCTGCATATGGCGAGCAAAGGAATATTGTTATCTAATGCGTATTTGGCAATAGCGATTTCAGCCAAGTCGCGCTCAGGTGTAGTTGGACCTAACTGTGGATGTGGGTCCTCACCATAATAAAGTGGGTCTACATCTTCTCCCCCACTTAAGATAATCCCGTCGCAGAGCGGCATCGTTTCTATCGCTAGTTCCGCATTTATGTATGGAAGAATGATCGGTATGCCTCCATTGGCGGCGACTGTCTTATGGTAATCATGATGAACATAAACGCCTTCCATAAATTGATTATGATTTACATATGCTCCTGTAATGCCGATAATTGGTTTATTCATGAAAAATCCCCCTTTGTACTAAAGCCAGCCCTCATCAATGGATCTATTATCCGCAATGGAAAAGGCTGCGTTTGTAATTGCTTGGGCTAAGGTTTCACCCGTTTCACAAACATCATCAAAACAAGCCTTGGTTGTCCCATTTGTTTTATAGACAAAGCCTAGCTCTTTTAATCTTTCAACTAGGAGGATAGCATGTTCGAGGTTGTCTTCCGGTTGAAACTCTGAAATAGGAATGAAAACTTCCTTTTCATAATCATACCAACGATCCCATCGATTCAGCTTCCAGCCAAGGATTCTACGAGCAAGGATTTCTATTTTGTTCATCATCTGTTCTGACTCCTTTTTAACTAGGTTTTCTTATTTTACCATTTTCATAGTTTCTCTCCTATAAAAACAGAGACATCTCACACAAAATCATAAATTTTCACAAAATCGCCACAATAGACTATACTTGGACTTACTAACCTTTTTCAGGGTTTTATACAGTGAGTATAGGGAAAATAAGTATTGAGGTGAGAAAAAATGAAGGTTAACATAACTACAGACGCAAAGCAGCAACTGATAACTCAGCTTGGTAAGGAACCAACCGTTCGAATTAACGAGATCCGAACTACTGGTTGAGGGGCCACCTATATGTATGAACTTGCTCAGGTTGAGCAGTCAGAAAATGATGAGGTTTTTAAAATCGATGAAATTACCATCCTTATTGACCCTATAGTGATTAATCATCTGGATGGGGATGTTGTGATTGATCATAACAAAAATTATGGTTATATCCTCAAAAATAGTTTCGAGATTTTAACCTTTGGGATGAAGTTATTAAAGAACTCATAATTTATTATCGTTTCAATACCTACCTAAAACTGAAACAAAAAAGCCACTGTATCTACGAGAAGCAGTGGCTTTCGATTTGCCTTTTTTGAGCAAATAAAAGACCTTGAATAATAAGTCTTCAAGGACATATGCATTAAATAGTAAAGTTTAAGGAGGTAGTTACTTGAAAAAATTTCATCAACCTGGGGTAAAACCCTACCTAATTACAAAGTCGTTGAACCCAGAAAATCAGGAAACACCCATACAATTTATAAATAAGAATATAGTAGATGAAAATTTATTTTACAGAAGAAACCATTTTTCTTATCCTCACTTTACATCATCCTTCTACTTTCTTCCAATTCAGGGATTCGTTCATACCCCAAGAACATTTTCATTACAGGAAATATACTCACTGCCTTCGAGAACGATCAAAGTGGTTTTAGAGTGTTCAGGGAATAAACGTGACTTTTTTGAACCACAGGTATTTGGAGAACAATGGGAAAAAGGTGCAATAAGTCAAGGAATTTGGAAGGGTGTTTCTTTGAGAACCTTATTGCAGTACACAGGGTTGATTGATGCAGCCAAAGAAATAGTCTTTGAAGGCTATGATTACGGTGAGAGACCTGATTCCGACCAGATAGTTAACTTTGCAAGAAGCTTACCAATTGAAAAAGCGCTTGAACCAGACACCATCATAGCTTATGAGTATAATAATCAGCCAATCCCTTTTAAGCATGGTTTTCCCTTGAGATTGGTCGTACCAGGTTGGTATGCCATGGCTTCTGTAAAATGGCTAAAAAAAATAACGGTGATTGATAAGGAATTTGAAGGCCCCTTCCAAACAGTGGACTACGTTTACTATCCAAACAAAGAAAATGATAATGGGAAGTTTCCTGTCATGACAATCAATGTAAATTCCACGATTCAATATCCATTAAATAGGCAATTACTGACTACAGGAATATACCAGATAAAAGGAATTGCTTGGACTGGAAAAGGAAGTATAGACAAAGTCGAAATTAGTTTAGATGATGGTCAAACTTGGGAGACCTGTCAATTAACTTCTTCATCCGAGAAGTATTCATGGGTTACTTGGTATTATCAATGGGAGGTTCTTAAAAAAGGTGAGTATACGATAAAATCAAAAGCAACAGATGTACATGGGAACGACCAACCTTCCAAACCATTCTGGAACCGAAAAGGCTATGGTTATAATGCAGTTGATCATATAAAGGTTAAAGTAGAATAAAACCAAACATTGTAAAACGATAATGCTTAAGGCGGAGATGATCCTCTGCCTTATAACATATCAAGTCCGATTATTTAATAAAGACGGTAAGAGTATTTTTGTCTTTCTAAAATAATATTTCTTTTTACGTGAAGAATATTTGCAAATTATTAAAATTATGGTAATCTAATATTGAATTTTCGATATTTTCAGAATAGTAAATTTAATTCCAACATCGTCCTCAACATTCTTCGTTTTCGCCTCAAGATTTAATCCTAATTTTTTTCATTGGAACGGAACCATAAAAATGATTGGAGTGGTTGATTTGTACAATTCTCAAAATGGATCTTATGAAGTTGTCAACACAAATGTTTGTCAAAACTGCGGAAAAATAACCTTCTTAAAACATGAAGGGGCTAATTCGGACAATAAACAAGGTATCATCTTTCCTATTTTAGGTTGGACATTCTTTGTTATTTCTCTCATGTTTATTCCTATTTTATTCGGAGCAGCGGCATTTTTAATGGGCTTCTTTACTTTCCATGACCGAAGTAGAGCGCACGGTGTTGTTTTAATTATGTTTGCCTTAGGAGGATTAATCCTTGGTTCATTGTTTAGCATTATCGTATCTGGAACCTTGTTTTTATAGGTTACAAAAGGTTGGTAGATATTCTATCAACCTTTTTTTATTTTCTGAGTAATAGCTGAAGTATCAACCTAAATATAATAAATTACTAATACAAATTAAGCCTGCGAGAAAGCTATTAGTACCATTAACTTGACTTACCATATTTTTTGTTTACACTTTTGGAGTGGAGTATGGTTTTTAAACAGTCATGATATACTTGAGGATATCCATTTGATAATCTAGCTATAGAACAGCAGCTTAGGAGTGTGAATGATGAATTATAAGGTAGTCATCTTAGATATAGACGGAACTATAGTTCCACATGGAAAAACCGTCAGCCCCGCCACAAAGGATGCGATTCAGCGGTTAAAAGATAAAAACATGCAGGTAGTCATTGCTACGGGACGGGCTCCTTATTTTTCAAATTCTGTTGTAGAGGAAACCGGGGTAGAATCAATGGTTTTCTTTAACGGATCGTATGTTTATCATGAAGGAAAAGATATCTATCAAAGTGCAATTGATAAAAGTATCTTAAAAAGGGTTCATCAGTTATCTGGTGATTATCAACATCCGCTCACTTTCTTGAGTGGTTCAAGCTTTACAGCAACCGACTTGAGTCATCCTTTTGTTGTTGAAGCCTATAGTCATGATCCGTGGAAACCTGATTTAGCACCTCCTCATTATTGGATGGACCAAGATATTTATCAGTTGTTCCTCCACTGTAATTTGGAGGAAGAAATTCATTATAAGGCTAAAATTCCCGAGCTGGATTTTCGTAGATGGAGCTCTGGGGCACGAACCTGTGATGTGAATCTTACGAATTCAAACAAGTCTGTTGGGATCACAAAGCTATTGGAGAAGCTTGGTATTGCTCCTGATGAAGCAGTTGCCTTTGGTGATGGTATAAATGATATTGAAATGCTCTCATTGGTAGGAATGGGTGTAGCTATGGGAGCTGCATCTGATGAATTAAAGCAAGCTGCCAATATGGTGACTCTTTCTGCTGAAGAAGATGGGGTTGTTTACGGGTTGGCGAAGCTAGGATTGATTTAGTATTGGAATAATAATATTGATCTGGGGATTTGAACTATCCTTATCCCCTCTAACTACTCTATTTCTATTTCTTATCCTTCGGGGGTTATGGCGACCTCTTATCCCCCGAACGATTCCTATTTCTATTCCTTCAGAGGTTATGACCGCCTCTTATCCCCCGAACAATTCCTTTTTCTATTCCTTTAGGCGTTATGACCGCCTCTTATTCCCCGAACAATTCCTTTTTCTATTCCTCCAGGGGTTATGACCACCTCTTATCCCCCGAGCAATTCCTTTTTCTATTCCTTCAGGGGTTATGAAATGTCCTTCTATATTATGGCAAATACCTTTCCTTCAACAGCCGTAATTTTGTATCTCGATTTTAACTATTGCCTTCTGCCTCCCATTTAGAAACTTCCTCCCGTACCCGCGGCGCTACCTCTTTCCCTAATAACTCAATTGCTCTCATTACATCACCATGCGGCATACTTCCCACCGGTACATGGAGCATGAACCTTGCAACCCCCACTTTCTTACGAAGATGAATGATTTTCTGTGCCACTGTTTCAGTGTCTCCCACATATAGTGCCCCTTCAAAACTTCGCGCCGCATCGAAACTGGACCGATCGTAATACCCCCAGCCTCGCTCACGGCCTAACACATTCATTGCTTGCTGAGTAGACGGGAAAAATTTATCAGCGGCAGTCTCAGTGTCATCAGCAATAAAACCATGGGAATGCGATGCTACAGTTAACTTGGAAGCATCATGCCCAGCTTGTTCCGCCGCTCTTTTATAGAGTTTAACAAGCGGTGCAAACTGGACAGGACGACCGCCAATAATCGCTAGCACAAGCGGCAATCCCAACAAACCCGCTCGAATAACGGAATCCGGTGTTCCCCCGCTGCCAATCCAAACCGGCAGGGGATTCTGCACAGAACGAGGATAGACACCCAGATTATTAATTGCTGGACGATGCTTACCGCTCCAACTCACTTTCTCGGACTCCCGCAATTTTAATAAAAGATCCAGTTTCTCTTCGAAAAGTTCATCATAATCTTGCAAATCATAGCCAA
Source organism: Neobacillus cucumis (assembly GCF_023715505.1). The sequence goes on from NZ_JAMBOH010000014.1 coordinate 133,632, forward strand.
ACAATGGGAACGATTCAATAAACGAACCACGACCCACCATGATTTCCGCTCTCCCGTTTGATAGACCATCCAGTGTAGCAAAATCTTCAAATACCCGGACAGGATCATCAGAAGAAAGAACGGTCACAGCACTTGTCAGTCTGATTCGTTTTGTCTGCGTAGCTGCAGCAGCAAGGACCAATGTCGGAGAGGATGCTGCATAATCTTTGCGGTGATGCTCCCCCACCCCAAATACATCCAAGCCTACCTGATCTGCAAGGACAATTTCCTCCACTACTTCACGGAGCCGCTCGGCATGACTTATTACTTCTCCGGTCTGAACGTCCGGGGTGGTTTCTACAAACGTACTAATCCCTATCTCCACCTATAATTCCTCCAATTTCTACTTGAATTATGTAATTAATTATGACAGACCCATTCTATCATAGTTTATTCAAGTCTATAGCCACCCCTAGCTCAGATAAAATAATTTTAGGGCAGTTTACACATAATACAGGAAAAAGGTGTGTTTATGCTTGGATTTCTTGGATTTCCCTACCATTCAGATGAATTTTTGGGATGCTGTGTTTGCGATCCCGATGATTATGGTGTTAACGCAATTCATTAAGGTTTATTTTAAAATTCCTAAATGGTTTGTCCCTACGATTGCTGTTTTATTCGGACTTGGTATTTCCATTTTTATTAGTCACAAACACAGCTTTATCTCTGGTCTTTTCATGGGCTGGTTTTATGGATATGCGGCGATTGGCTCCTACTCTTCTTTAAAAACAAACATTATTGCGTATCGAAATAAAAAAAGTAATAAGTATTAAAAGAAAAGGAAATCTTTCGTAATCAGTCTACGATAGATTTCCTCTCTTTTTACCTAAATCTATTAGGGAACTGTTTTACAATTCCATCTGTAAGAATGTCACCCATATGAAGGAGATGGGTCTCATTGGTATCGGCCGTTTTGATATCGGCCATCCAATCTCCTTTCAATCGGTCTTGCACTTCAGTTGTTGTTAATTTTAAATTTGTATAAAACATATCTGTTAGAACCTGTTTGTTCCAATTCGGGTTCGCACTAGTCAGGAAGGCAACAATTTCATCGGCATTACGAATCCAATCTTTATTAAATTGATTGACCTTTGCTTGATCACCTGCTTTTGCTGCCTCAATAATTTTACCGGCAATCAAGATATGTTCCTTAAGTAAGCTCGTAAGTTTGTTACCTGCTTGTTCCCCATAATATGGTTTAATAATATTACCAAGATCAACTTGATTTTCTAATAACCTCGCTAATACATCATTTTGATCTTTAAGCCCGGCTAGGCTGCTGACAATAAAACTTCTTGTCCACCAAGCATGTTCAATCCACAGCTTTTGCATTGGATACTTTAATTGAATGACCGATTGATTCATACATGCCCGCTGCGGTGCCGGTCTTCCTTCTGCTCCAGCGGATGAAACAGCGGTTGTAAAGGTGAGTGCACAAACAAACAAACAGGTGATTAGCTGTTTTTTCATGGTTGACTGCTCCTATTCTGCTATTTTTTCAGTTTTAGTATTGATAATTTTTCCTTCCTTATACAATTAGATCCAAAGACCCAAACATGAAACCTATAACCTATCAGGAAGAGTCTGATCATTCAAGGGATCATTATAAAGAACCATCCCTGGCATATTAATCTGATGTTTGTGAAATACCTTTAATAGTTCAAACCTTACCTGTCTCGATACCTCAAAATAATCATCAGGCCAAACCAACCCCACCATACAAAGCTCATACCCGACATATTTCTGATTAGGATTAAGGTCTGTTATGCCGATAAACTGAAATTCCTGCTCAGGGGTGCCGTCCTCCATTTTCAATAGGCATTGGGAGTATTGTTCATTACAAGTACTGCAGACTTGTTCCATCAACTGCTTCATTTTTTGTGGATCTTCCTGATAGCTGACTGTCATTCGTTCAATAACGCGCATTTTTCCTTTATTAAAATTTTGGATGGTTCTTACTTCCCCATGCGGAATCGTTAATAATTTGCCGGACCATTCACGAATTTGCATAAAACGAATGCCGATTTCTTCGATTGTCCCCGAGTTATTCCCATTAAACGTGACATAATTACCCACGCGAAATTCACGATCTGACAGCCGAACTAGTCCTAATAAGATATCTTTTAATACCTCTTGGGCCGCAAGTCCGACAACGACACCGACAATTCCTGCTCCGGCAAGTAAGCCTTTGAGATTCATAAATTGTCCAATCAGATAAACAATCACGATGGTCACTGAAGTGTATTTTAAGGCAGAACGGATTACCCCTTGGATGGTTTGTTCAACCTCAGCCTCCAAAAGGTGAGACTTTCGAAAAAACCAATCAACACTTCGGTTAATCACAAACGAAATGATGATTAGGATCACAATCATAAACACAACTCGTAAGATTAAATATTCTCTTATATATTTTAAAAAACTTTCTGAATAAGTTAAAAGGTCCATCGATTCACTTCCTTCAAAAATTGGAATCACCTTATAGCATGACCTATATTTTCCAGAATTATTTTCTTTACCCTTTTTTTGTCTCTTAATCGTCACTTTCTATAAAATGCAACTCTATTATTATGTAATGTAACTGTAATACTCTGTAATACTAATCTAGTAATTCCATTCATAGAAATAGACATTAATAAGAGAATTCGATTGGAGGAAAATGCCCTTGAAAAAACTTATTACTGCCATTTCTGTTATAGCTTCTCTATTATTTGCTTCACCTGCTTTTGCCTATTCTGTTAAAAGCGGGGACACAATGTTTGGAATTGCTAGGAGTCAGAATCTTTCATTGCAAGAGTTAGTGAGACTCAATCCGCAGATTCAAAATCTTGATTTAATTTATGTAGGACAAACTGTCAATACAGGAACTCAGGAAGTAAACGCAATTGGACAAGCGGTACATACTTCTTCAAAAGCCGACATAACTGTAGGATTCTCGGAAAACGAATTGGATTTGCTTGCAAGATTAGTCCGAGCCGAGGCTGAGAGTGAACCATACCAAGGAAAAGTCGCCGTCGCCTGTGTGGTCCTTAATCGAGTTGCCAGCTCCTCGTTTCCTAATTCGATCAAAGAGGTTATCTATCAAAAAGGGCAATTTGATCCTGTCCGGAATGGAGAAATTAATCAATTGGCGGATGAGGATTCGATTAGGGCAGTCCAAGAGGCCATAAATGAAAAACGCAATGTAGCTGCTGGCTCTTTATTCTTCTATAATCCAGCCACTGCAACGAACCGCTGGCTTGACTCGAGAGCGACAACACTTGTGATTGGCCATCATGTTTTTAAAAAATAACTTCATGATCCCAGCCGTTAGGGGTTTTCCAATTATATGGATGGCACTAGGCGCTTTTCTACGTTAAAATTAAAATGTTAAAAATCAGGAAAGTTTTATTTAAAGAAACAAAGGGGAAAATATATTGAAAAAATATCAACCATTATTATTCGATGTCGATGATACATTATTAGATTTTGCTGCTGCTGAAGCGTCAGCCCTAAAGCTGTTATTTGAGAGTCAAAGTATAACGCTAACAAAGGAAATGGAAGCCCACTACAAAAAAATAAACTATGGACTGTGGAAAGCGTTTGAAGAAGGACACATCGAACGGGATGAAGTGGTCAATACCCGTTTTTCCCTTCTATTTAAGGAATACGGAAAAAACGTTGATGGCATCTTATTGGAAAATAACTATCGCGGTTATTTAGAAGAAGGTCACCAATTGATTAAAGGTGCCTTTGAATTAATCTCCGGGCTGCAAAACCATTTTGATTTATATATTGTTACAAACGGAGTTTCCAAGACACAGGACAAACGTTTACGCGATTCCGGTCTTCACCCGCTCTTTAAAGAGATTTTTGTCTCCGAAGACACAGGTTTTCAAAAACCAATGAAGGAATTTTTTGATTACGTATTTGCCCGAATTGCTAATTTCTCTCCAGAACATACTTTAATTATTGGTGACTCGTTGAGCTCAGACATTAAAGGCGGGCAGCTTGCGGGCCTTGATACCTGCTGGTTCAACCCTGCTGGTAAACCAAACCATACCGAAATCATTCCTACCTATGAAATTCAAAATCTAAATGAACTGTATCAAATCTTAGACTAGGATTAAGGGACATATAATGATTTCAATAAAAAGCCTTCATGTTCGATGCACATGAAGGCTTGTTCATTAGGATGGTCCAGTGGTTGTGGAACTCTTTGTACTATCGTGCTGAATATCTGAGAACTCTTCTATTTCATCCGTTATTTCATCAGCCGTGTTGCTTTTCTTGTGTTTCGTCTGAAAAATATCTTTTGATACAGTATTAAGCTTTTTTACAAAGCGGTTAAACCCAAATCCCACAAAGAAGGCTATACTAATAGGCGCATAAGGAGTATCTTGATAATCAGTAAATTGAATTAGTAAAATCCCACTTTGGATCAGCGTTACGGCCACGACTGCGGTGCCGGTTGCAAAAATTGGATAAAAAATATACATAATCCATTTTCGATAATCGTGTAATTCGTCTTCCATATAGTGAGTACAAAACATATAAAGATGTCTGAGTGAACCGCCAATTGCTCCAGCGAAAAAATAATACAAAAAGATTTTGATATCAGCAATGAATGGCAGAGTTTTTTCAAGCGTACCGGTCCCCAACATGCCAACTGCGATAAAGCTGCCAAAAAACAGCAAGCAAAGATATGTCAAAATGACGGCTTTTAACCATTTCTTCATTAGTGACACCTCCGCTACTATCTTATGTTGCCAAGAGTAGAGATGTCACTGCTTTTAGTACCAAATCGAATTAGAACGAAAAGACCAAGTTTTTCGTTTGTTTATAGTGCTTTTATGACATCATTCGGCTCTAGCAATGTTACATTGTTTGTTTCAACCGTTTCTGGATATTTGATGCCCTGCCCAGTGTTTAAGCAAACAACTGTTTCATCTTCTTTTATCCAATTTTGCTCACGTAAAATACGGGCTGCCGCAAACGTAGCCGCCCCTTCCGGACAAATAAAGTTCCCTTCAGTTTCCGCCACCAGCCTTTGTGCTTCCGAAATGTCAACTTCCGAAATGGCAATCGCACATCCATTTGTTTCATAAATGGCTTCCAAAACAAGGAAGTCACCAAGTGCTTTTGGTACATTAATGCCAAAAGCATTTGTCTTTGAATTTTCCCAGAATACCGATTCCTTCTTCCCTTCTTGCCATGCCTTCACGATTGGTGCGCATCCCTCCGCTTGAACGGCTACCAATCTAGGAAACTTATCTGATTCTATCCAGCCCATTTCTTTTAATTCCAATAGTGCTTTATAAATGCCAATTATACCAACACCACCGCCAGTCGGATATAAAATGATGTCGGGAACCTGCCAATTAAATTGTTCTAATATTTCGTACCCCATTGTTTTTTTACCTTCAATTCGGTATGGTTCTTTCAATGTTGACGCATCATAAATCTCCTGTTCGGCGATCAGTTTGCCTACAATTTTACCCGCATCACTAATTAGTCCATTTACTAAATATAAATTGGCACCGGAGACGGCAACTTCTTTTCTCGTGATATTCGGGGCATCTTGAGGCATAACGATTGTTGCTTGAATACCAGCTTTTGCAGAATATAGTGCCCAAGCTGCGCCTGCGTTGCCATTCGTCGGCATTGCGAGCTGTTTCACACCCAGTTCCTTTGCTTTGGAGATTCCGACACTAGCCCCGCGGGTTTTAAAAGAACCTGTTGGAATGATCCCCTCATCCTTGATAAACAAATTAGCTAAAGCGTATTTTTCGCCTAGTTTCTTTAGATGGGTTAAGGGGGTCATCCCTTCATCTAACGAGACGATATTTTCCTCGTTTTTCACAGGAAGCAGTTCATGATATCTCCATAAACTATTTTTTCGAGAGTTTAGGTCTTCTTTTTTCAAAATTGATTTAGCTTCATTCAAATTGTATCTAACTAATAATGGTGCTCCACAACGACATAGCTGATTTACTTCATCGACGGTATAAATCTCATGGCATTTTGGACACTCAAGATGGGAAACATAGCTGTACTTCACTGTTTTTACCTCCAAATATTTATTTATGTACTAACCCGTTACCTCTTTTTCTTTCGATACACGAAATATAAAAGTTTAATCTATTCCATTATATCCGATAATTCCGAGTATATAAATAAGTATTTAGAAAGGAAAAGTGATGAAATAGGTGCTTCTCCTGACAATCCATTATGGTTAACTTTTGTCATTCTCCATAAAAAAAATGTAGTGAGGTTCATCCACACTACATTTCCGTAACTTCCTGTCTTTTTCTTTGACAGGTTTATGAATTTTTTACTTTGTAATTTTTATGATTTACAATTGTCGTGAGTGGCTCATCCTTCTCTTTTGAATAACCGTACTGGACGATAACAGAATTTTCCCGAACCCCAGAAACGGTCCCTTCGTGGCTTTCTCCATCACGCTTAAATGTAATAATATCACCGATTTTTGCTGCAGCCATTTCCTTCACCTCGCCTTTATCTTTTCCAAAAAAACGATTTGTCATTCTATTACCAATACCCCTCCTACATAAATTTTTTGACCTTAACAAAAAATAGGAGGAAAAAGTGAAATTTTATTTGGGAGAGACGATATGGGAAAATTACAGGCTCTTAGACGTAACCATTTTTCCGGATTAGATTTACGAAAAAATTTATATAAAAGAAGGACTTTCGTTCACAGACTAACAGCAGAATCCGTTGGGCTTGGTATTCTACTTGCGGTAGTGGGTGGATTTTTAGATGCCTACACATATGTAAGCCGCGATGGGGTTTTTGCCACTTCACAGACTGGTAATCTTGTTTTGTTAGGTGTGGAGGTCGCTCATGGAGAATGGACTCAAGGATTACGGCATCTTCCACCGATGTTCGCATTTGTTTTAGGAGTAGCCGTGGCTGAAGGCTTAAAACATCCGCATATTACTAGGACCTTTCCACACCCGGCTCGCACCGTTCTTTTGTTAGAAAGCATTGTTCTTGTCATTGTAGGAACCTGGCCTGTACAAGTACCGAATATGGTTGTCACCATAACGATTGCATTTGTAGCCTCCATACAGATTTCTTCGTTTCGGACCTTAGTAAAATGGCCCTATAATTCGGCAATGGTAACGGGAAATTTGCGTACAGCTGCGCAAGCGGCCTATACTGCACTAATATTTCATGACCGAAAAGGTCTTCTTCAATTTCTTGATTTTACGCTCATTATTGCCTCTTTTCTATTGGGTGCGTTGGCTGGTACCCTGTCTACTTTACATTGGGGGACAAAAGCTATTTGGATCGCCTCAGGCATACTTCTTTGTGCCATGCTCGTCTTAAACGCAAACCCGAAAACATTGCTTAATAAGTCATAAAGCAAGAAAGAGGCGGGATTTACTCCCGTGGTGGGAATAAATATCGCCTCTTTAAAATCAGATTCTCTTTTTAACATCTTCCCGGATTGATTCAATAATTTCATCTGGTATATGCGTCGGAAGAGACGTACCATCCTCAAAAACCCAGCAATTGATGATTTCTAAATCGGCTTTTTTAAATGTAATGCTATAGTTTTTATGTTGGTGAACAAATTCCGCGGTCACATATTCCTCAACAGCAAAATCATCATCGATAATCATATTGGTAATTTCATATGGCTTCACAGTGATATCTCCTTTTTGTGCCATTTAAACTATAGCATTAACTGAAAAAAGCTATTTATTCAATCTAATCATTCCAGCCCTGCTTCCTCGTTAGCCAGTTTTGTTAAAGCCGACCAATCCAGGTTTCCACGTCCTTTTGCAGCAGAGGCAAGCAGACGATTATGTACTAAATTCGCTAAAGGCATTGGAGTCTCGGTGCTATTTGCTTCATTCAGCACAAGGTTGCAATCTTTTAGACCCAGTGCTAATTGGAAACCGGCAGGCTCGAACATCTTTTTGGCAATCATTGACCCATAACCGTTATAAACGGTGCAGTTAAACAAAGTTGACGAATATACTTCAGCAACAGTCTCTCGATCCATTCCATTTTTTTCAGCCAAATTAAAGGCTTCAGCCATCGCCTCCATTGCTGCCATAATCATAAAATTACCACCTAATTTCACAACATTCGCATTACCAGGTTCTTCCCCCAGGTCAAAGACACGCTGACCCATTGCCTCTTGAACTGGTTTGACTCTCTCCCGTGCATCTTTATTACCTGAAGATAATATCCATAATTTTTGTGCTGCCGCAGCCTCTGGACGACCAAAAACAGGAGAGGCTATATAAAAACTCCCCTTTTCTTGATGGAACTGCGCTATCTTCCGTGATGTCTCGGGTGCCACGGTACTCATGGATAAGTGGATGCCATTTTTCCCTAATTTCTCCCCAATACCATCTGGAGCAAATACCATGTCTTCTAAGGCCTGGTCATTGGACACCATTGTAACGACAATACCTTCAGGTGTGACCACATTACATGGACGATTGACCTGTTCAGCACCTGCTGCGACGACCTCGTACGCCTTATTTGGGGTTCGATTATATACTTTCACCTTGTAGCCAGCTTTTATAAGGTTCTTTACCATTGGCTGTCCCATATTACCAAGTCCGATAAAACCTATTTCGTTTACCATTAAAACTCCTCCTAACTTACTCATCAATTCAAACTCGAATCTAACATAGCTCAGATTTCGACTTAATTGTCTCGACCGAAAGAAATAGCCCATTATAATAACCTTTTATCTCATTAATCTCCAAATCATTATTTTTTATTAATAGAAGAGTATCACGGTTCAAGCAGCATCCGTCACATATTTTTTTCCAAGCGGGCGTTAATAACTCCTGCAAACCAGCAAAAAACCGGTTATCCATTTTGACATGCTCAAAAAACAGTAATTGACCCCCAGGTTTACATACTCGTGCCATCTCCAACAATGCTTGATTAGGATTCGGTATCGTACATAGTACAAGGGTAGCTACGACCGTATCAAAACTATTATCAGGAAAAGGCAGCTTTTCAGCACCTGTCTGTACTATTTCAATTTCTATAGGGGATTGTTTCAGTTTCTCTTGTGACCTTTCAATCATATAAGTACTTGGTTCGGTTGCCACTACTTTTTCAACTGATTTATATAGAGGAAAATTAATACCTGTCCCAGATCCGATTTCCAAAACACAACCATTAGCCTTAGATAAAAGCTCCTCACGAATCTTTTTAAACTTCATTTTTTCTAAAGGACGCATAAAAAAGTCGTACCCTTTAGCAAACATCCGGCCCAAACTAGTCAACTCCATTATGTAAATTCTTTTTTTACACTATCACTAATAAATAAAAAGTGAAAGTCTCATCTTCTTACATATCTCCCAACTTAGTTAAAAGATGTCCTTTCTGAAACAAAAAAGCAGTGGATTCAATTGGAATCCACTGCTTTTTTGTTTCAAATCTTACTGACGCGCCCGAAAGGAGTCGAATCCATAACCTTCTGATCCGTAGATAGGCGCTCTATCCAATTGAGCTACGTCGCATTTTGTTGAATTGTGAGTTCGTTCTCTCAAAACTAGATAATATATAGAAGAAATTAGTTAAAACGAGTTCGCTTTATAAACTTGGCTAGCTGCGGCTCCTAACTTCTCGGCCGTTTCGATCCGTCCCTGCAAATCCAAAACCAGGATTTGCAGGGACGGCTCTCCAACGTCTGTCGAAGTTGAACAGTCGCCTCCGCTTTTCGTTATGGTTAAGTCCTCGATCGATTAGTATCAGTCAGCTCCACATGTCGCCACGCTTCCACCTCTGACCTATCAACCTGATCATCTTTCAGGGATCTTACTAGCTTTAGCTAAAGGGAAATCTCATCTTGAGGGGGGCTTCATACTTAGATGCTTTCAGCACTTATCCCGTCCGCACATAGCTACCCAGCGATGCCTTTGGCAAGACAACTGGTACACCAGCGGTGCGTCCATCCCGGTCCTCTCGTACTAAGGACAGCTCCTCTCAAATT
>NZ_JAMBOH010000140.1 GCF_023715505.1 Neobacillus cucumis
GGGTCGCGGGTTCGAATCCCGTCTTCCGCTCCAAAAGTGCCGGGGTGGCGGAACTGGCAGACGCACAGGACTTAAAATCCTGCGGTAGGTGACTACCGTACCGGTTCGATTCCGGTCCTCGGCACCAAGTTTCTTTATGAAGTAAAATAAACCAAGTTTTTTGCGAAAGCAAAATAACTATAAATATAATGCGCCCTTAGCTCAGCTGGATAGAGTGTTTGACTACGAATCAAAAGGTCGGGAGTTCGAATCTCTCAGGGCGCACTTTAACGGGAAGTAGCTCAGCTTGGTAGAGCACTTGGTTTGGGA
>NZ_JAMBOH010000142.1 GCF_023715505.1 Neobacillus cucumis
GGCAAGTCATTCAATCAGCCCCGATAAAGGTCAACTAATTCGTAATACATCGCATCAGCGTGATCGCTCTAAAGGACTTAAGGAACTAATGGAGGTTGTGGGTAGCCACTTTACAAACAGTGAGATGACCCAGATGTATTTTCAGGAACTACGAAAAAGATATCCAAGATACCTCCGTGATCAGTTGAGTATCATAAAAAAGTGTATTGATGTAAGTTCTGTCGAAGTACTTGATGATTCACTTGCGTTATGTATGGAAAGACAACATTTTAGCGCTAATGATTTTCAGGATGTGGTCC
>NZ_JAMBOH010000143.1 GCF_023715505.1 Neobacillus cucumis
CGTTTTTGTTTGTTTAGTTTTCAAAGAACAATGTCACCAAAAGCGACCGGATTACTATCTTATCGCATTTCTCACATTCTATCAATCATCAATTATTTCCAATTCCGATTGACTTGTTTGCTCTGTTCTCGAGAGCGACTTTCCTATCTTAACACGTGATGTGCTGTAGAACAATAGAAAGTTTTTTCCATTTTTGATTCCTTGTTTACTCTTTTGAAGAGCGACTTTTCTATCTTAACACCGTCGGTGTTTACTTACAATAGAAAGTTTTTTCCAATTCTCAAAAAGGGAAAGAAAA
>NZ_JAMBOH010000144.1 GCF_023715505.1 Neobacillus cucumis
TATATACAACAAAATGGAAATGTATTATTCAAACCTGGGCAGGAAATCTCTTGATCCTGTACTTTTATTTAAGATGTTACTTATTGGTTATCTTTTTAATGTTGATTCCGAACGAGAGCTGGAACAAAAGACTCCATCTCAATATTTAAATACTCTTGAATTAGAATCGTGTAAACGAGCACAATATTTCAGTTATTCATTTTCACTTTAGTCCAGAAAAAAATCTGAAATAATTTGCTTGTTTTTTCATTTTAATTCAGATTGTGAAAAATCTTAATCAAATTATTTCAGCTTA
>NZ_JAMBOH010000145.1 GCF_023715505.1 Neobacillus cucumis
GAAAATCTACCGATTTTCCTGCTAAGGACACTGTCTATCGTTTCTTGAATCAGTCAACCTTCGCGTGGCGTAGATTTTTACTGTTTCTTAGTGTCCACACAATTGAAAAGGTAACAAAACTCTCGAATCATGACCGACCGAAGGTCTTAGTATTAGATGATTCTTTTTATGATCGAAATCGTAGTAAATCCGTCGAATTACTAGCTCGTTGTTTTGATCATGCCTCTCAAAAAATGCGCTTTTATAAAGGCTTCCGTATGCTTACCCTTGGTTGGACAGATGGTGCAACTTTC
>NZ_JAMBOH010000146.1 GCF_023715505.1 Neobacillus cucumis
GTTATGAAGTATGGTGGGCCTAAATGGACTCGAACCATCGACCTCACGCTTATCAGGCGTGCGCTCTAACCAGCTGAGCTATAGGCCCATACCATAAATATAGAGAGAATTGCTCCCTCAAAACTAAACAAACAAAAAGCAGTCAACTTGTTATCAGTCCATAAGGACTGCATTATCCTTAGAAAGGAGGTGATCCAGCCGCACCTTCCGATACGGCTACCTTGTTACGACTTCACCCCAATCATCTGTCCCACCTTAGGCGGCTGGCTCCAGTGAGGTTACCCCACC
>NZ_JAMBOH010000147.1 GCF_023715505.1 Neobacillus cucumis
GATAGTTTCAGGAAACATGGTTCCTTCATTCCTATCTTCCGTTGTAAAGTTGAAGTTCAAGAATGAACTTCCTGTATTTCACGCGCTAAACGCTTATAACAGAACTTGTCGCGCGCACCCGTTAGCTAAATAAGAAAAAGGCATTACTTTGTTCCAGTAATGTTCGCAATAGGTAAGCATTTGAAGTTATCTCCAGCTTTTCCCCTGCTCCACACGGAACGTGATAGTTTCCCATCATTCCGCGTTCCATCTATCTATACATTGGTAAATTATAAGTTCCATGTTAC
>NZ_JAMBOH010000148.1 GCF_023715505.1 Neobacillus cucumis
CAAGATGAGATTTCCCATAGCGTCAAGCTAGTAAGATCCCTGAAAGATGATCAGGTTGATAGGTCAGAGGTGGAAGCATGGTGACATGTGGAGCTGACTGATACTAATCGATCGAGGACTTAACCAAGTTTTAAAGCGAACTAACTCAGTTTTACCCAATTTCTTCTATATATTATCTAGTTTTGAGAGAACGAACTTCTTTCAATTAAATAGTCTGGCAATAATGGCGAGAAGGTCACACCCGTTCCCATACCGAACACGGAAGTTAAGCTTCTCAGCGCCGA
>NZ_JAMBOH010000149.1 GCF_023715505.1 Neobacillus cucumis
GTGTGACCTTCTCGCCATTATTACCAGACTATTTATTCGACACTATTTTATTATAATGTCTTTTTCATATTTTGCAAGAGAAAATTTTATTTTTTTCATTCTCTCAAAACTAGATAATGTAGAAGAAGAAGTAAAAACGAGTTTAATCATTAATGTATGGTTAAGTCCTCGATCGATTAGTATCAGTCAGCTCCACATGTCGCCACGCTTCCACCTCTGACCTATCAACCTGATCATCTTTCAGGGATCTTACTAGCTTGACGCTATGGGAAATCTCATCTT
>NZ_JAMBOH010000015.1 GCF_023715505.1 Neobacillus cucumis
AATCGGATTCAAAAGGTTTTAGAAGGTGCCAATATCAAACTTGGTTCTGTTGTATCTGATATTATGGGAGTTTCGTCGAAGGATATGCTTCGAGCAATCGCAGATGGTGAGAATGATCCTGAAAAACTAGCAAACTTCGCTCGTCGTTCAATGAAAAAGAAAAAGGAAGAACTTGAATTGGCACTTCAGGGCTATGTTAACCCACATCAACGCTTAATGTTAAAAACGATTTTAACTCATATTGATTTTCTAAGTGAGCAAATTGAAATGTTGGATCAAGAGATAGCGCAAAGAGTAAGCTCTTATCGGGAAGATATAGAACGACTCGATTCTATTCCTGGTATCGCCACAAGAATGGCTGAGCAAATCTTAGCTGAAATTGGTACGGACGTTGGAAATCAATTCCCGACTGCCGCACATTTATGTTCATGGGCAGCCTTGGTCCCTGGTCACAATGAGAGCGCAGGTAAAAGGAAGTCTAGCAGATCTAAAAAGGGAAATAAGTATTTAAGATCCGCATTAACAGAAGCAGCTCAATCAGTAAGAGGGTCAAAAAATTATCTCGGTGCACTGTATAGACGTACAGCTGGACGAAAAGGAAAGAAGAAAGCAGCAATTGTAGTCGCTCATGCGATGTTGCGAATCGCATATTATCTTCTAACCCGAAAAGAAATGTATGTTGACTTAGGCGAAGATTATTTCGATAAACAAAAACAAGTTTCTATTGTACGCCATTCAGTTCGAAGACTAGAAAACTTAGGTTATACTGTGACAATTACCGAAGCATCCTAATCCATTATTCATAGTCCACAAACACCCTGATCAGGCGCTCCTCTCTTTTTTAAAAAATGAATAAGCTGCGTCTATTTAAGTATTGCCATTTTCCGGTTCTCACAGAAGTTAATTTTCATGGTAGTTTTTAGACTGAGTGCTGCTTCTTTATTAAAAAATTGATGGTTGTTGGGAATCTAATATCTGTTAAAAATACAAGGTCAAGAGTGGATACTCCTGACCTTGTTGTTACTTTATCATTAAACAAAAACGTATGTCCCTGAATGTTTTGATTTAATTTCTAAATTCATTTAATCTTTCATACGTTTCAAGTAAAAAGTTATAAAACAATGCTTCGGTTGGGAGTAATTTGCGTTGTGTCGGATAGATGACACCGACTGTTCGTGTGAGATTGGTATCATTTAGGGGAATCACGACGGTAGACCGCGGTGTGTTATCAATCAAGGTTGTCTCCGGCATCAATGCTACCCCTAATCCTGAAGAGACTAATCCTTTTAATGCATCAATATCTTTTCCTTCAAATGCTATTTGTGGTGAAAAACCTGCATCCTTACATGCTTGAACAACTTGTTCGCGAAATTTAAACCCTTCAGGCAGGACACAGAATGGGTCATCCTTTAAGTCCCGTAAACGAATCGATTTCCGATCTGCTAATGGATGATGAATAGGGATGAGGGCCACAATATTTTCTATGAAAAGTGTAGCTCCTTTAATTTTTTTCTCTTTATCCTGGTTGACCATGGGGGCAATCAGGGCTAAATTAAATTCCCCATTTACCACACCATCTATTAAATCAGAATAAAGACCATTGTTCATCTGAAATTTAGCTTCTGGGTACCGAAGACGGAATGCATAGATAATCGAGGGCATGGTATGAGCTGCCATGCTAATAGGAAATGCAATCCGAACAGTTCCTTTTTCAGGATCTAAATATTCTTCTACTTCTCGCTTGGCGTCCTCCATCATATTCCACACTTGTTTCATCCGTTCATAAAAAATTCTGCCAAGCGGGGTTAATTTGACTCTTCTTCCCTCACGTATAAAAAGCGCTACCCCTAATTCTTCTTCTAAATTAAAAATTTGCCTGCTAACGGAAGATTGGGCAACATGCAAGGCATCTGCCGCTTCTGTGACATGTTCTCGTTTTGCGACTTCTAGGAAATATTGAATTTGCCTCGTCTCCATCTATTTATCACTCCAATTAATGCGTTAAATGCATTGATTTCATCTAAAATGAATATTGAAACTATCAATTATAAAATTATAAAATGAAAACACATTTAAGAAAAGAAATTTTTCTCAACTTTAAAATAATTAGGGGCTGAATGTTATGAAAGTGCTGGAAGAAGTAGAAATGAATCAAATGCAAATCGTGAAAAATCACGTAAATCGTTTATTTGAACAGGTTCAAATGCGAAACCCAAATGAGTGGGAATTCCAGCAGGCGGTTAAAGAAGTCCTTGATTCACTAGGACCTGTCCTAGTGAAAAATCCAATATATATGAAACTTGCCGTTTTAGATAGAATCATCGAGCCAGAGCGATTGATTTCCTTCAGAGTTCCATGGGTGGATGATAACGGGAATATAGAAGTGAATCGTGGATATCGTGTCCAGTTTAATAGTGCTATCGGACCCTATAAGGGGGGACTACGATTTCACCCTTCTGTTAACGCAAGTATTATCAAATTTCTCGGGTTTGAGCAAATTTTTAAAAACTCATTAACAGGTCAGCCGATAGGCGGTGGAAAAGGCGGATCTGATTTTAATCCAAAAGGTAAATCTGATATGGAAATTATGCGTTTTTGTCAAAGCTTTATGACAGAACTTAGCAGACATATTGGGCCGGATATCGATGTTCCCGCCGGTGATATAGGAGTAGGTGCAAGAGAAATCGGTTATATGTTCGGGCAATATAAAAAATTAAAAGGTGCTTTTGAAGCAGGTGTTCTAACGGGAAAAGGGATCGGATATGGAGGAAGCTTAATCCGGAAAGAAGCAACAGGATATGGATTAGTATACTTTGTAGAAGAAATGCTGAAAGCTCAGGGATTAAGCATGAATGGAAGCACCGTTGTGGTATCTGGTTCAGGGAATGTTTCTATTTATGCGATGGAAAAAGCGATTCAGTTTGGTGCAAATGTGGTTGCTTGCAGCGATTCAAGCGGCTATGTATATGATCCAAATGGAATTAATCTAGATACTGTGAAACGATTAAAAGAAGTAGAGAATAAAAGAATTTTTGAATATGTCAAAGAACATCCGGATGCAATCTATCAAGAAGGCTGTTCAGGCATTTGGGCGATCCCATGCGATATTGCTTTACCATGTGCAACCCAGAATGAGATTAATAAGGAAGCGGCAGAAATGTTAGTTTCGAATGGGGTAAAGGCAGTGGGCGAAGGGGCAAATATGCCATCTACTCAAGAAGCCATCGATACTTTTATGGATCACCATGTTTTATTTGCTCCTGCCAAAGCAGCAAATGCAGGCGGGGTTGCCGTCTCTGCTTTAGAAATGGCGCAAAATAGTGCACGGTTGGCTTGGACACAAGAAGAAGTCGATAGGAAATTACAGGATATTATGAAAGATATCTATAGTAAGAGTATGAAAGCATCAGAGGATTATGATGCTCCTGGGAATCTAGTTGTCGGTGCTAATATTGCTGGATTTGTAAAAGTAGCAGATGCTATGATTGCACAGGGCGTTATATAAAATATTATATCCATCAGTTTTTCAAACTAAGGATTAACCCCCAAAATTGAAAGAGCCACTTAAGGCTCTTTTAATTTTTTAAGCTGGTTGCTCTTCATTTCTGCTTGATCGTACGCCCTTTTTCTTTGAAATAAATCCCTTTGATTTAAACACTCTAAAGAAAAGTATCCATCCTACATTAAACATTAGAGTCCATACAAGTGTGATTAGAAGAAATAATCGCACGATTCGAACAGGTGATTTAATAGTCAATGACTTCGCCTTTTTCTTTGTTAGTCACTGAAAATAAAAAGTACTACCTACAAAGGAAGGTAGTATTTAAAGATTTAACAAACGGAAAGGTTAAATTTAGATGAATCCTTTCTTGTTGTCCTAATTGGAGTTATTTTTTGAATCTAAATGGTACGGTTGAGACAATCACATTTTTTTGATAAATGAGGTAAAGCCGTAATAATAAACTTGATTGATTATGCAGAATATCATGCCATCTTTTCTTCGTAATGAATTGAGGAATCAGTACAGTTAGAGTATAATTTTCTTCATTTGCTTTATCTTCTACAATTTCGATAAAGCGTGCAATCGGTCTTAGTAAACTTCTGTAAGATGTATACAATGTCACGAGGCGGATATCCGGTTGCCATTCCTTCCAATTTTCCTCCATTTGTTTTTCGCTCTCACGGTCAAAAGCCACGTAAACAGCAATAACAGAGTCACCGATTAACTTAGCATAGTTTAATGAATTTTCAACAACCTTTGTAATGCCAGCTACAGGAACAACGACAATGTTACCCTCTAGCGGAAGAGCCTCATCACCCGCTTTAATCGTCAGCTGTTCACCAACGGCGTCGTAATGTTTTTTAATCCGGTGGCACACAAATACGATAATCGGTAAAAATATGAGTATATACCAGACTTGAGAAAATTTTGTGATAAAGAAAATGAGGACAACCGTTAGGGTGATCAAGGCACCAATTAGATTAATCATCATTTTAAATAGCCAACCAGAAGGTCTATCTTTTATCCATTTCACAATCATACCTGTCTGAGACAGTGTAAAAGGGATGAATACACCCACTGCGTACAAAGGAATAAGTTGTTCCGTTTGCCCTCTAAAGATGATAATCAACAATATGGATGCCACACTAAGAGTAATGATTCCATTTGAATAGCCAAGTCTATCCCCTCGATTTAGAAACATTCTCGGTATATACTTGTCTGTTGCAAAGTTAACTGCTAACAGAGGAAAAGCAGAAAATCCAGTGTTTGCAGCAAGTACTAGAATAAGGGCAGTAGTTCCTTGAACAAAGTAATACAATAAATTTCTTCCAAATATCGCTGCAGCCATTTGGGAAACAACCGTTTCTTCCGCTTTAGGGGAGATTCCCAGCCAATAAGCTAAAAACATCGTTCCAGTGAAGAGAATTGCTAAAATAAAGCCCATAATCATCAATGTATGGACAGCGTTTTTAGCTTCCGGTTCTTTAAAATTCGGGACGGCATTCGAAACAGCTTCAACTCCTGTAAGTGCTGAGCAGCCCGATGAAAATGCACGCAATAATAAAAATAAACTGATACCAGGAACGGCTGCCCCAATTGGTGCATGTAAATTAGACGCAATCTGTCCGCTTACAATTTGCCATATTCCTACTCCAATAAGAAGGACTAAAGCCAATACAAATAAATAGACAGGATAAGCGAGGACCGAAGCTGATTCCGTAATACCTCTGAGATTCAAAATGGTGATCAAAATAACTAACAAAGAGGCAATAACGACATTAAAAGGATGTAATTGAGGGAATGCGGATGTAATCGCATCGGTTCCCGCTGAAACACTAACGGCTACTGTTAGAATATAATCAACTAATAATGAGCCGCCTGCGATTAATCCAGCGTTTTTTCCCAAGTTACTTTTCGAGACAACATAGGCACCACCGCCATGAGGATAAGCATAAATAATTTGGCGATATGACAGAATTAGTGCAGTTAAAAGGATTAGAACACCAACACCAATGGGGACAGAATACCAAAAAGCAATCATCCCTAAAGTGGATAACACAATGATAATTTGTTCTGGCCCATATGCCACAGAAGAAAGGGCATCTGATGACAGTATGGCAAGTGCTTTTAATTTACCTAATCTTTGTTCACCTAATTCACTCGTTTTAAGCGGTTTGCCAATTAAGGCTCGTTTAAACATAGAATAACGCATACAGGTTACCTCCATATGATTAAAAGCATTGTACATTTTATCCATTCATTAATAATGTGTTATGCGTTTATTCTACCCGTTATCCTGTTTTGAAAATCATTGATGATATCTAAATATGTAATTTAAAAAAATACAAAATAGAACTTTACGTAGTTTATTCTTATCCATTTTTAATGAAAAGTCATACACTTAGAAGCAGCATTTCAAATATTCTAGAACTAAAAGAGGTGTTGATCCAAGAAAGATTAACGCGTTTGTTCATATTGCCATTGTTCCTGATAGTAGAAATTACTTACTCTTTCACACCTTTTTTCACTAGGTTGACGAGAATTCCATTATTTTTAAATTTGTTGTAAGCTATTAATCTATTTAGATCCTTTACAGTTAACTTTGTCTTGTCTATAGCTAGTTGAAAATTCTTCGTTTTCTCAATTAAAGACAGTGCAAATTCAATCTGTTTAGTAGTTAACGAATAGTCTTCTTTATCTTGTCCTTGAACCGCAGAATTCACTTTCTCCGCTACTGATTGCTCCATTATAGCTGCATGCTCTTTTAACCTAGCAGCGACTATTGCCTCTACTTCCTCATGGCTGATCGAATTCACCTCTGTTTGGGTTGGTTTTTGACTTATATTTAGAAATCTATCAAGTAATCCCTTTAGCAATTTTAAACACTTCACTTTCCTTTTCATACCATTATATATAGGTAAATAATTCCTTGTACTCTATTATTAAAGCAATTTTCATAAAAAACAATACTTTTGGCGCATTTTGTTGTTAATTTTTGTAGAAAAACGCGGTTAAAGTAGGGTGTTTATTTAGGTGAATGTTCCTAATTGTAGTATAATGGAGAAAAATGCAAATTTTGGAGCGTTTATTATGGCAGTTACGATACCTGAATCGATCCGTTCTACAGCTACGGCAGGGGAACGATTATTTTTTCGGACATTGAAAACCTATCTTCCAGATGATTATATCGTCTACTTTGAACCTGAAATCCAAGGAAAGAGACCCGATTTTGTTATTATTGGCCCTGACCTGGGAATCGTAGTTCTTGAAGTGAAAGATTATACCAAAAACACACTCTTTCAAATTAATCACGATGAGTGGCATATTGTTTCTGCTTCTGGTGAGCAATCCGTCATTAAAAGTCCCATGAAACAGGCTCGGGACTATACGTTCCAATTAGTAGATGTATTAAAAAAGGATAAAAACCTCATTCAACTAGAAGGAAAGTATAAATTTAACTTAAAGTTCCCGTATGGTCATGGTGTTATTTTTACGAGAATGACATCCCAAGATTTTATCAAGAATGATCTTTATACGGTCATAGAACCGAGCCTTTGCTTTACCAGGGATGAAATTGATCCTGATAAGGACGAATTTTCCGAGGAAATCCTACTGGAAAAGATTCTAAATATGTTTGTTGTTCCCTTCCGTTTAAAAGAACCTCTTTCAATGGAGGATATTAATGCAATAAAAGAAAGTAATCTTTCCGAAATCATTGATAAAATAGAAAGGCGGGAAACGATTCTACCAACCTATGATGCCGTATTAATTGATGAAGGTCAGGATTTCGAAGCTGATTGGCTCCGGTTGGTTAGCTTATTGATCAATGCGGATACACAATCGCTTTTATTAGTTGAGGACAGGGCACAAACGATTTATAAGCGGAAGCGGTCTTATTTACAAGATACAGGTCTTAGCTTTCAGGGCCGTTCCAAGGTGTTAACGATTAATTATCGAAATACTTCCCAAATCGTAAAATTTGCCTGGGATTTCTATCGGAAACATTCGGTGTTTAAAAACAAAGTCGTTAATCGGGAGCTTGATGGGGAAATCATTGCTCCGCAAAGTACAAAGAGAAAAGGGCCAGAACCCGGTATTATCAAAGCAGCAAATTTCTTTGACGAGATGAGGCTGGTTTCAAGACAAATCAAGAAGCTGCACGAGGAGAGGAAAGTGCCATTTGAAGAGATCCTTATTTTATATCGGGTAAAGCGAACACATAAGTATCCGATTATTGATCTCATCAAACGATCACTAGTAGAGTCTATGATTCCATTCTATTGGATAACCGAGAATGACGTGTCAAAACGAACCTTTAAGAAGGATGATGGCAAAGTGAAAATTAGTACCGTCGACAGCAGTAAGGGTCTTGATTTCCAGGCAGTCTTTATTGTCAATGTTGATTCGATGCCATTTCCATTAGAGGAGGATAAAGAACGGGAAGTATCACTATTATACATAGGGATGACGAGGGCTAAGCAATATCTTTGTCTATCTTATTCGAGTGAATCCGAGTTCACCAATTATTTGGACTCAAAATTGTTGGAAAGGAAACAGTTGAAGGGTGGAATCGAAAAGGTGAATTAATCAGAAGTAGGAAATCATAGGATACCTATCGATATCACTCTTGTAAAAGAATGTTTCAACTGGAGAGTAGCCTTTTCATAGGACTACTCTTTTTTCTAGTCAATGGTTAGAAGTATAATTAGTTTATTAGATCATGAAAGAGGTTTTCGGAGGAGGGGAAGATCGATGCCATTAGAAATTGTTCGTCATGATCTTATAAAGATGAACGTAGATGCAATTGTGAATGCTGCTAATACAGCCTTACAAATGGGCGGAGGTGTATGTGGGGCAATATTCCAGGCGGCGGGTGCCAGGGAGTTGCAAGATGCCTGTGATCAAATCGGCGGGTGTAATGTGGGAGAAGCAGTTATAACTGATGGATTTAACTTGGATGCGAAATTTATCATCCATACGCCAGGTCCTATCTGGCAAGGAGGGGGTAATAACGAAGCCGCACTATTAAAGGCTTCTTATCTTAACTCTTTGGAACTAGCCAAAAAACATCACTGTGAGTCGATTGCTTTTCCATTAATATCGACTGGCATATATGGGTATCCGAAAGAAGAAGCCTTACAAATTGCAGTCTCCACCATTAGTACGTTTTTATTGCATAACGACATGCTCGTTTATCTCGTTGTTTTTGATAAAAAATCGCTTGGTGTAAGTAAGAAATTATTTTCATCCATCCATCAATATATTGATGAGAATTATGTCGAAGAGGTAGAAATCACTTTTCAACGTAATGGAAGAGAAGACCGATTTGCAGTAAAGCCATTGCGTGAAGAGGAATTTAGGACAGAGGATATACATAGAAGTAAAGAACGCATCTTTAGTAAACCTATTGGACCAACTCGATGAAACTTTTTCCGAGCGGCTGCTACGTTTCATTGATGAAAAAGAGATGACCGATGTAGAGACCTATAAAAAGGCAAATATAGACCGTCGCTTATTCTCAAAAATTCGAAATGGAGTGGACTATACTCCTGCAAAGAAAACAGCGATCGCTTTTGCCATTGCATTAAGGTTGAATTTAAGAGAAACGATGAATCTATTATCTACTGCAGGGTACACCTTATCACACAGCAGTAAATTTGATATCATTATTGAGTTCTTTATTCAACAGGCTAACTATAATATTCATGAAATAAATGAAGTATTATTCGCTTTTGATCAACCATTACTCGGAGCTTAAATTTGCTAATCAAAAATGACGTGTGAATTCACACGTCATTTTTGATTAGCAAGGGTTTTACAACGTTTTTATCTAAACTTTCTGTAACTTCCAACCCTTTAGAGTAAGAAAGGACGTTGGACCACAATTTATTGTGATAATATTTTATGAATTAGAAAAAAATAGTTCTTAGGAAAGGAGGGATTGAAAATGTCTGTAAAAAAATGGTCAACAGGATTATTCGTTTTGCTTGCCGTGATTTTGGTTATGACAACTCCAGGCTCACTCACAGTATTTGCAAGATCCGGCGTCGAAACACAGCCTATGGAGACGGTGAATTCGATAGAGGTCAAGTTGAACGATGATTACTTTAATCCGAAAGTCATCACTATTCCCAATGGAAGACCGACAACGTTGATATTGAAAAACGAAGGTAGGAAAGAGCACACCTTCACAGTTGAAAAGCTCAGAATTGACGCCGAAGTCCAGCCCGGAAAAGAAAAAACCATTACCGTGAAACCGAATATGCCCGGTACATATGATCTGATATGTCGGTATCATTTCCAGGAAGGAATGGTTGGAAAAGTAATAGTTAAATAAAATGCAGGGCCCAATCGGGCCTTGCATTTTTAATAGGCAACGGTAAACGTGCTGCTTATAAGTTTTCATATTTCAATGTATTTAACGTCACAAAAGAGACATTCTTGAAAGTCTCTTTTGTGACGTTAATCGTTAATATATATGTATGGATTTAGAGTAGGTTTTTCTATCTGTAAGAAGAACTAATCCTTTTTTTTAACGCTTTTCAATATAGTTTACGACATCCCCGACGGTTTGAAGCGTCGCTGCGGTTTTGTCACTAATTTCAATCGCGAATTCATCTTCTATTTCCATCGTTAAGTCCACCATATCAAGCGAATCAGCTTCTAAGTCATCTTTGAATGATGATTCTGGTTTGATTAGTTCCATTTTGACACCCAGTTGGTCAGCAATAATAGGTTTTAATTTCTCAAAAGTGGTCATTGTAGCATCCTCCTTATTATTTCATAACCACCATTATAACACCCTAATCGGGAACGTAGAAATAAAAAAGTATTGCCAATATTTGGGTGGATTTTGGTGTTATTTATTGATAGTCCATACAATGATCATAAACCTTATTATATTCGTTAAGAAATAATCAATTTCACACTAGCTGGAATAGTTAATTGATAACTAAGGCCCATTTTTTGACCAATATCGATTAGTTCTTTCCTCAAGTTTTCTATGATACTCGGTAATTACTATCAAAAAAGATAACAAAGTTTTAAACTCTGACGGGGTGCATGAGTTAAAGAGCAGGGTGTATTTACAGCAGCCTTTTAAGAATATTGTAAACAAAGGAAGGATTACAATAATTATGAACAAAACGGGGAAATTTTCTATCGACATTTTATTATGTCAACTAAAAGGGTATATAATATTATTATAGTAGAAAAATATAGTCTATGAAGAAGAGTCTATTTTTTTCTTTTCTCAATAAAATATGCCAGAAAACACACATTCTGTTACCTCCAAAATCAAGCATTCAATCTTGAAAGGGTATAGATGAATGTAGAAATGAAACTAAGGAAGGAGACAGGCTGTGAAGAGCATCATGAAAGGATGATTGGATGCGTGTAGACCAAACACAGGGTCTCAAAGAAGAAGGAAAAGACGCTTATTCATTTGATAAGGTTCCGGAAGAAAAACGGAATATGGGGTGGTTTAGCGTAACCAACATAACGTTTGGCATTGCAACTGCCATTTTTTATTTTTAAACAGGTAGTGTTATGGCCCTTAAGTTCGGTGCGATGAACGCCATTATTTCAGCGATTTATGCGATTGTAATTGCCGGAGTCTTAGGTACAGTCATTGCCTATTTATCCGCAAAATCAGGGATGAACGTAAATCTCATGTCTAGACAAGGTTTTGGATATATTGGAGCTTCGTTAACTTCATTAATTTACGCATCAAATTTTATCATGTACTGTGCATTTGAAGGTATGATTCTCGTTACCGCCGTACATGCATTTTTCCCCACAACTCCATTATGGCTTCTAATTATCGTATTTGGATCAATTGTCATCCCACTAAATTGGTTTGGTATTAAACAATTAGACAAATTTCAAAAATGGTCATTACCAATCTTCGGTATCTTTTTAATTATCACAATAATGGTCGCGTTCCATACACCATCTAAATTTGATGGGCAATTTTGGACATATTTACCAGACGGTGTACAGATAGGTGGAACAGCTTTACTATTATGTATAGGAGTGCAACACGGAATTATGGGGTTAACAGCTTTAATTGCGTCAGATTATGCGCGTTTCCTTAAACCAAAGGATATCAAAATTGGATCCATTATGATTGGATTTGTTCCGCAAATTTTCTGTTTTGGTGTCATGGGTTTACTAGGAATATGGTTTGGTGTCCGATTAGGTGAATCTAATCCGGGGATATACATTGTCACACTTCTTGGACTAGGTGGAGTAACTTTTACGATGTTAACACAAACACGGATTAACATCACAAATATTTATAGTGCTTCGCTTTCGTTGTCCAATTTTTTTGAGAATGTATTTCATATCAAACCTGATCGTCGTTTTTGGGTTGTTATCGCAGGTGTGGTATCGATTGCGTTAATGATTGGTGGTATATTAGATTATTTAGGTAGTGCGATGACATTCCAAGGGGTTCTCTTAATGGCGTGGGCTGCTATTTTAGTCACAGATGCATTAGTCGTGAAGAAGTTGTTAAAAATTGTACCGAAAGAATATGAAGCGAGACAAGAAAAATTATATAAATGGAATCCAGTTGGGGTTGTGCCATTAATGATCTCAAGTGTCCTCGGAACGATTGCTGCATTAGGATACATGGGGACGTTCTTACAAAATACGGCTACTTTCTTTGCGGCAATATTAGCTTCATTCCTTACGATTGTGGTAGCTGTCTATACCAAGGGCAAATACTACAGTAAAAATGCAGTAAAGGAAATGGGTGTCCCATTGAAAAAAGAAAAAAAGAGAAAAATCCCCACCTCAACAAAGGAAGTACCAATTGAGTAATGCAAATAAGACCCAAAAGGGCGGTTTAGTTAAAGTTTTCATGGCAAACACTTGGTTTCGGTGCAGCAAAAGTGCGGGGAATACCCATCCTATCTGCCAAAGATGGATTGAAGAGGGAGAAAAAACATAATCTAAACTAAGAGCTGGAACCTTTTCCTAGCTCTTTTGTTTTCGTTAATGAAATTATAAAATTTTCGCTTGTGGATAACTCTTAATAAATGGACTATCGACGTCCAGCTCCAGCGCCTAGCCCCTCGATGGCCCACAGCCCACCAGGCAAATGAAGGCAAAGAACGCCTTCTTTCCCTGAGCGTCTTATGCTTGTCGGTGCTGTTCAAGGCGATTGCGCTTTTATTCTTCTGTATCTCCATAAATAAATCAACATAAAAAAACCCCCGCTGAGGTGACCCCAAAAAGTTAGATTTTACTCTAACTTTTGGGATGCAGTACACGCAGGGTCCTTTTTATTAATTCAAACTGTTTCTATAAACATAAGGGTCATTCGGTTTTGGAATGGTTTTGTAGCTTGTTACTTTTAAAACAGGAATTTTGGTTTTCATTTGTGGATAATAAACGGTATCCATTGTTCCTGTTACTTGATACCATTGGTCATTTGGAATATGAATATTGTTCGGGAATTGCATCATCAATCCAAAAGCTCCAGAGTCTGCGACACAATGAATCAATCCGAATCGAAGTAAAAATAGTTGGTTGGATTGTAATCCAGGGCCATTGTAAGTAAATCCTTTCATCGTAAGAGTTTTTCCTGCAAAAGCCCCTGAAAAATTATAAAGCACTTCTAACCCGACTAAATAGTCTTCATCTGATAAGGTAATATTATTTTTTGGAATATAAGACTTAGATTCTTTTCTGACTAAATCTTCAAAATCAGTTTGATTCATAAATTTACTCATATCAGGATTTAGAACTTGGTGCATTCCTTCCCGATTACTCCCGTCTTCTAATGTTGGAAATGAAAACCCCTTTGCATCCACAAGCTGTGAATCTAGTGTTGCAACTGGCAAAACCACTCCAGAAATAGCAGGAATTAACACAAGTGTGTAAGCCAAGAATTTTTTTATCTTTTTTCCAGCAGATTGTTTCCTTTTTTCGTGACCATGTTCATGATGGTGTTCATGCTCATGATGATCGTGGCTACACTCACAATCATCATGTTTGTCTTTCTCG
The DNA here is from genome assembly GCF_023715505.1 of Neobacillus cucumis. The sequence continues at coordinate 13,517 of NZ_JAMBOH010000015.1, forward strand.
TCTTCAGATGACCATAATTTAATTCCTTCGACAACTGTAAGTATGAATAAAATCACGATCATACTCGCAGATAAGAAGCTATATTTCATGTTTATATATTTTGATATGTTTCCTGTGGCATGCAGCATAAAAAACAAGTTTGTAGTAAGTATTAAAATAAGGACTTTAAACATCATCCCACATCCTTTACAAAAGAAGTGAACCAATGAATACAAATGAAGAAATTAATGAAACTAAAAGAAGAACAAATTTTGCTTTAAAAGACCCAAACATCATAAGTAAATTTTTAATATCTACCATATTGCCAAATACTAAGAAAGATACGATTGAAGTTTGGGGGAAAAAATTACGAAAAGATGCTGCTACAAAAGCATCTGCTTCCGAACAAACAGATAAGATAAAAGCTAAAGCCATCATAACCAATATTGCAGTTACGTGCGTACCGCCAAGTGTTGTTAATATCCGTGTAGGTACATAAACTTGCATTGTAGAGGCAATTAACGCACCCAGCACTACGTATTTTCCCATACTAAAAAATTCGTCAATGGTATGGTTAATAACACTCATTAATTTTTGTCTAGTATTCTGGTGAGAATGGTCGTGAACATGTATTCCATTATTTTCTTTTAGTGGATTGTCCTTTATAACAAAAGATAATACAAGTCCAACTAAAATTGAAACACCGATTGCTAATCCTGCTCGGTACCCTACCATCGTCCAGCTATCTCCGAATGCAATAAATGTAGCAACTAAAACAATCGGATTGATAATTGGACCAGAAAGCATAAAGGCAATTCCTGCATGAGGGGCGAGTCCTTTTTTTATTAACCGTGAAACTATGGGAACAATCCCACATTCACACCCAGGAAATAATACTCCCATAAAACTAGCAGCAACAACAGATAAATATCTATTTTTTGGCAGAATTCTGAGCAGTGTATTTTCAGAAACAAAAACTTCTATCAGTGCAGAAATAAAAGCCCCAATGACAATAAATGGGAATGCCTCAATGACAATACTTATAAAAATCGTATTCAATTGTAATAACCGATCCATGCATATTCCTCCTGTGATATAACACAATTGGTTTCTATAAAAAGACAAACTCTATCATAACAAAATTATCACTCATTTGATATGTTTTGATTTTCCAAATGGGGTAGATATGTTTGCCATTTAAATATATTAAACTATCTTTGTGACGAAATTGTTAACAGTTAAAAAATAATTTTCTAAATGTTTTATTTTGAAAAAGATAATAATTAGAAATTGAAAATCCAGCCAATTACGGCTGGATCTCCTTATAAAACAAAAGGCGTGGTTTTAGGATAACAATGGGATTAAAAATACTTTAACTAAACTTGCTGTTTTAAGTTCAGGGGTTATTCCATTATAGGGCGATTTTCTTTAATAAGAAGGCGTCTTTTATCATTAATCAGATTCTGGAGCAACACATTTAAGAGTTTGGGGTTATATTTTGCATGTAGGTAATCTTACAGTATTTTTATCATTCAATTGGAAAAAGCTGACTTCAAAAGGGGACAATTTAGTCTCTTGAAATCAGCTTTTTTTATCATATAACTATCCAATCTTATATACTGACAATGATCATTTTTTCTTGTTTTTTATTTGATTTTTATTATTTTTATTTTCTTCTTCCGAAGAATTTTCGTTACTGTGGATTTCTTCTTTCACATTATCTACTGTAATGGATACTTCACTTTCATGTTCCTTAATAACAGTAGATTTTGTTAGAGTTCCGTTTGCTTCAATATTATTATTTGAAGATACATTTGGTTTGTTTTTCTCTCCTTTAACAACGAGGGAGCCTGTGCGTTTTTCACGGGTTTCTCCCTTTTTCTCCTCTTTCATTATGCTTTCAATATCGGGATTTCCTTCCACTATCAAAATGTTTGGGCTTTCCGTTACAACTTCTTCTTGCGCTACTTCCGTGTCGAGTAGCGTCACTTCTTCCGTGACCGAAGGGACAGAACGCTCCTCAATTCGTGCTTCTTCTTTTCTTATGATATCCTGTACCTGCTTTGTTTCTTGAATTTTCCGCTTGCCTACAATCACCTCTTCGACGACTACAGGTCTTTTCGTAACTTCTATTCGTTCTTCTGTAATTGGAATACGAATGATTTCATCCTCTGTAAATGGGGTGGCATCATACTTTCCATCAATGACAGGACGGCGCTCAATATATATTTCCTCTCTAGTAAGTGGAACATAAACAGTTCGCTGCTCTTCAACTACTTCTTTACGAAGCTGTAATTCTCCGACTTGGACACGCTCTTTTGTAATATCAAGCTGTTCTTCACTAAGTGGGACAGCTGTTGTTTTTTCGGTCTCATATTGAGCCTCATAAATAGGGCTATCGTAAGTTTCATAGGCATCAACCAGCAAAATCATTTTCCCATTATTAATTTCTTTTTCACACTGTTTTGCCGTAAAGATGGGTAGTCCCCTCTCAATAAGCCTGCTGGAAAGGGCGTTTGACGGGCTTCCGCCCATTCCTACCGTCATCAAGGAAAAAAAACTTTCCATCATAACACCAGCTAAGGTACTCACTTGTATATCGGCTTCTACCATAACACCAGTTTGAGAAGTGATGGTTGGAATGTCACTTCGATACTTTGCTACAACCATCATATCTGTTTCACGATGCCCCTGGCGTTTCAAACCTTCGATCGCATGCAAGACTTCTTGTTCTGAATTGAATGTTCCAACGATTCTTTTTTCCATACTCATAATATCATGCCTCCTATAATGTACTAATGAAGTAAAAAAATTACATCGAAGTGTATAGAATGTCTACCCGAGTACTCTTCACTTGAAACATTTGCTAGAACATATGGTAAACAAAAAAGAACCGCCAATCACTGGGAGTTGGCGAGTTTTCCACTATTTCTACGCAATCGAAATATTCGTTAGTTAAATTATCTTGTTGAGTAATTAACAATAAAAAAAGTGCTGATAAAGCCAATACCCATAAGAAAAGAGATAAACGGCCAATTACGGTCAGATGACTTTTTAAAAATAACGACCGCTAAAAAAAACGAAAAAACGGTACCAATAAGTAAGATTCTATTTACCCACATAATTAAAATACTATCTAACCACAGCATAAAAATTTCTCCTTTTATTTTGATTATGAGAATCCAATAAAAAATTGTAAAAAAAATAAAGAAAAAGAGAGTGATCATAAAGACGTTATCAGCGGATATTCCTTCATTAAGAACTAGACCTCTGTCTTAATAATTACATTATAAAAGCCATTGTTTAAGTTCTAATGAATTCTATGTAAACGTTTTTTAAAGAGGTGGTTTGCTCTCAATCTAATATTTATGATATGGTATAATGCATCGTACTTGGTAAGTAGGGAAGTAAGATGGATAAAACAAACCTTAGGAGCTCAGGTATACAATAATAATGGAGTGATTATATGAATAAAGCTAAGGGTAAAAGCGGAACAGGTAGAGGAACAGGAAAGAAGGGCTGGAATCGTTGGCAAGCTAGTGCCAACAGAGCTAAGAGTGCCAAACCTTATGTAAGCAAAGGTGTAAAAAAATCAGAGGAGTCAAAGAACACCAACAATAGTAAAGGTGATACATCCGAATGAAATAACGTTTGCGTTTCTACTTTAGGTAGAAACGCATTTTTTAATGTGCTAACAAAACAGGTTAAATGGAGCCATACTATTTCTGTGTTTTAAAAGGATACAGCTGGCGGTAATCGGTAGGTGTCATTCCTTCATGTTGTAAAAAACGTTTATTAAAATAACTTATACTCGGATAGCCTGCCTTTAGAGCAATTTCTTTAATTGTCATTTCCTTATTGTCCAGCAGCCATTGTTTGCTCATTTGAAGCCGGCATAATGTAATAAACGCCATTGGCGTCATTTGTGTAGCCCGTTTAAAAAGGCGGCAAAAATAATAGGTGCTCACACCTGCTTGTTCTGCCCAGTAATCCAATTCGAATGGTTCACATGCCTTACTTTGCATCAACGGAAGCAAAGATTGAATACGATCGTCTAATTCTTGCTTTCTGTCAGAAGTTCGAGGCACCACATTTGTCATAAACTCTATTAAGAAAGTATAGGTAAGGGTAGACAATCGGGACAAATGCAAAAAACTATTTTTCTCTGCTTCAAGAAGCAGCTGTTCATGCGCTTCTTCTAATGGTTGAAGATGTTGAACATTCCAAAGTGAATGCCGATGAAAACCTTTATCCGATAAAAATGGATGGAGGACGCTACCATAAAAATGAACCCATCGAATATTCCAAGGGTCATTATGGCTGCTATAATAACGCTGTTCCTGCATAGGAAAATACAAAAAAGCATCCCCGCGCTTTAGGGAATATTGTTTACCATCCATTTCTACAGTGCCAGAACCAGAGACAACAAAGTGGATACTAAAATTATTAAGCGTTCCCACTTTTCGGTCTACCTGATGTTGCGGCTCATCCCAATACAATCCGATCGATTCGGGAAGGACCATATATTCATGATCATTGAGTGTAGGTAATAAATATTGTCTTTGCATTCTCCATCACTCTTTTCATCGCAATATTGTTTCATATGTAGGGCAAAAAGATTCTATTTTTATTTTATTATGAGTTTCATATAATGACAATATAGTATTATCTTTACATAAAGGAGAGGAATTGAATGAATAAAATTCGTTGGGGTATTATCGGATGCGCCGGAATTGCGAAGCGCTCGGTTATACCTGGAATACAGCAATCTGAAACGGGCGAAGTCGCTGCAATCGCAAGCCGCGGATTGGACAAGGCCAAGCAAACAGCTGAACAATTGAATATACCGAAAGCTTATGGAAGTTATGAAGAATTACTTGCTGATCTTACAATTGAAGCCGTTTACATTCCGCTGCCTAATCACCTGCATAAAGAATGGGTTATCCTTGCAGCAGAAGCGGGCAAACATGTTTTATGCGAAAAGCCATTAGCGATCAATGCAGAAGAAGCACAGGAAATGCTTGAAGCTTGCGAAAAAGCTGGTGTTGTATTTGCTGAAGCATTTATGTACCGGTATCATCCGCGGTATACCACCATTCGTGACATTATTAAATCGGGTGAGATAGGGGAGCTTCGCGGAATCCATGGCACCTTTACCTTTAACAATTCAAAGGATATGAACAATATTCGATATAAACAAGAGTGGGGCGGCGGCTCGTTATACGATGTTGGCGTTTATCCGATTAGTGCTGCACGCATGTTGTTAAACGAAGAGCCAAAAGCTGCAGCTGTTCATGCTTATATTTCTGAAGAGCATGATTATGTAGATATGATGGCCTCTGGCATTTTGGAGTTTAATAGAGGTGTAGCTTTAACTTTTGATTGCGGAATGTGGGCAGCTTTCAGAAATACGCTCGAAGTCTTGGGAACAGAAGGACGAATCGAAGTTCCTAGCGCTTTTGTAGTAAATCAGGATGTAGGAGATAACTTTTTTGTTTATACAAAGGATGGGCAGAGAGAAGTGGAAGTTCCTCGCTTGAACCAATATGCCGTGCAAGCAGATGCAATGGGAAGAAGCATTCGAAACGGAGAACCGCTTCCATTTCCAGCATCCGATGCCGTCCTGAATATGAAAGTTTTGGATGCATGTCTAACATCGGCAAGAGAACGACGTCGTGTTGAGATTAACTAATTGGAGGTCAAAATCATGAATTCGATTGCAATTCCAGGATTATCAAAACCAGTAACCACTCTTATTCAAGGCTCTGATTATTTCAGACCAAGTATTTATGAAAAAGTTTGCAACGTGCTGGACCGTTTTTTGGCTATTGGCGGGAATACGATTGACACTGCTCGTATTTACTGTGGCGGTGAGAGTGAACTGGCAATTGGTCAATGGATGAAAGACCGGAATAATCGTGAAGATGTCGTCATTTTGACGAAAGGGGCTCACCACAATCAGAACGGCCCTCGTGTAAATCCAGAAGCCATATCAAAGGATTTGTTTGAGAGCTTAGAAAGACTTGGAACAGATTATATCGATTTATATGCGTTGCATCGTGATGACCCAAGTATTCCAGTTAGTGTCATTATGGATGCCTTAAATGAGCATATTGCCGCGGGAAGAATTAAGGCAATTGGCGGGTCGAATTGGACGGTCGGGCGGTTGCAGGAAGCGAATGAATATGCGGCAGCAAATGGGTTAGTGGGATTTACTTTTAGTAGTCCAAATTTAAGCTTAGCCAAAGCGAAAGAACCATTTTGGGCAGGCTGTGTATCAGTTGATGCCGCAGATTGTGAGTGGCATGAAAAATATCAGCTCCCCATTTTATCGTGGTCTTCCCAAGCAAGAGGTTTCTTTACTGGCCGTTTCACGCCCGAAGATCAAAGCAACGAAGATCTTGTTCGCGTTTTCTACAGTGGCGATAATTGGGAACGTTTACGCCGCGCTGAACAATTGGCGAAAGAAAAAGGTGTCAGCACCATTCAAATCGCTCTTGCCTATGTGCTCAATCAACCATTTCCGACATGTGCCCTTATCGGTGCTCAAAATGAAGAAGAGTTGATCTCTTGTTATGAGGGCTCCAAAATTGTTTTAACAAAAGAAGAGTTAAGATGGTTGGAACACGTTGATATAAGTGTGAGATAAACAGGTATGGATTAAATTTTAAAAAAATCGCCATCTGAGGATTTAACAGATGGCGATTTTTTCTGCCAATTGCTATTATTGTGATTGTGTTGTCCCAATCAATTAACTTATTTTGAGGTATTTAAATGAAGGTATATAGACTTAAAAGGCAGTTTAATGAATATAAAAGAGGAACACAGTTTTACTTGATTAGTGAATCAGAATTTATAGGCGTTAAAGAGTTTGTATTGAGAACGGAAGATTTAACGAATAGGATATCGATCAATGAAAGTGAACTTCTAAAGAATTTTACTTTAATTAAAGAAATCTTTTAGCAAATTCCCACTATAGTGTGGTATCAGTATGTTTGACACCACACTAAAATGAAATTAGATAACTACAGGGATTAATACTAAATTTCTATTTGACCAGAATAATTTTTGTTATAATGCTTTGCAAAATCTCGAAATAAATGTACGACCGGGCTTAAATATTTGTTTTTTACGGTCGCAAGATAAATAAAACGTTCATAAGGTGGATTTCTTATTGGTAAAACCCTCACATCGAAATGTTTCAGCATCCAAATATCTGGTAACAAAGCAATTCCGTAATTCATCGAAACTAAGCCAATCGCAGCACTATCTTCCTCCACTTCAAATGCAATGTTAGGAGTAATATCAACCTCTTTAAATAAACGATCACTCAATCGTCTAAGACCACTTCCTTTATCAAAAGATACAAACGGGAAAGGCTCCGTATCCTTTAAGTCAATACTTGTGTAACTTGCTAGCGGATGGCTGGAAGGGACGACAAGGACCAGATCCTGCTTAACCAATGGTATAAAATCGATATTAGGTTCATCTTCAATATGTGAACAAAATGCCAAATCATATTTATCGGATTTAAGACCTTCGATAATGTTCTGCGTAGTTCCCTGACTAAAAGAAAATGAAATATCTTTGTGCTTCTCAATACTCAGGAAATTCTTGACCATAGTCGGTACAAATCTCGAGCCCAGTGTATAAATAAATGACAAATCAATCGTACCTTTATTTGGGCTTACTAAATCATTAATTATTCTCTGCCCCTCATCTAGCGAATTTAAAGATTTATTTACATATTGTAAAAAAATAGATCCATATTTCGTTAATCGAATGTTTCTTCCGCTCTTTTCAAAAAGATATACACCTAATTCCTTCTCTAATTCCGAAATGGCGTAAGTTAAGCTTGGTTGGGCAATAGACAGCTGTTCTGCTGCCAATGAATAATGCTCCAATTTCGCCAATACACGGAAATATTCAAGATGTTTTAAGTTCATTATCCTTCACATACTCTCCCTTCTAAACCATAATTTACTACTTTAACCAAATTATAAGTTAACCTATAGAATCTTTCTATCAATATTGTAAAATTTATTGGATTTATTTTTCTGAATATTGTTACTATAATGAACCTAATAAAACGCTTTCAAGAAAGCGGAAGATTAAAATTTAAGGTTAAAGGTGGTAATAAGTAAATGCAAAAGGTAAATGAAACGGAAATGGAAAAAAAAATAGAAGCGAAAACTCATGAAATACGAGGAATCGATCATATTGGATTAACCGTACCAGATATTGAAGAGGCAACAGAATTTTTTAAAAAGGTCTTTAATGCAAAAGTTTGTTATGATGTGCATACTCCGGATATGCCTCCACAACGTGGAAAGTCGGCAAAAAGGAACGTAAATCTACCAGAAGGTACAAGTATTGATCATATTAGACTCTTAAGAATAGGAAACACTCCATGTGTTGAATTGTTTCATATTAAAACAAATAAACAATCCGTTGTAGATACTATTGTTAATTTCGGCTTAACCCATCTTGCATTTTATACGGATAATATTGAGTTATCGGCTAAAAAATTTGTTGAGGCCGGCGGTACGCTATGTTCCGATCCACACCCTCTGCCTTCAGAAATCGAAGGTGGAGAAAAGAATTACTGGGTCTATGGCCAAGCACCATGGGGAAGTTTAATCGAATTAATTTCGTATTCAAGTGGGATTCATTACCCAGAAAAGAGTGAAGTGGACCGCTGGACACCTGATTGTTGATGGTGCATTTACAAAGGTAAAATTAATTCAGAATAATCTTTATGTTTGACTTACTCTGAATTATATATTTATATAAGATAAGAAAAATGTAAACAATTATCCTAATATGAGTTAAGCATCGGAATTACTAAGTATTAAATGATAGATTTATATCTATTTGATATTGAAAGCGTATACTCCTGGATAATAAAAATCTCATAAATGGGGGAAAAGGATGAAAAAACATCGTTGGTCCATTGTATTCTTAATAGCAGTTGGTGTGGTGGTGAACTACTTTGACCGAATCAATATGTCAATTGCAATGCCGTTAATGCAAAAGGAATTTCATTTGTCGCCGGGTCAGGTCGGAATATTTTTATCAGCATTTGCCTGGTCATACGCACTTCTTCAACTTCCCGTAGGACCTATATTGGACAAGATTGGGGTCAAATGGGTAACACGTGCAGCTACCATGATCTGGACAGTAGCGTGCCTTTTAACTGCTGTCGCTAATGGATGGGGGTTGATTATATTATCCAGGGTTTTATTGGGTGTTGGGGAGGCGCCATTTTTCCCAGCAGCTGCCAAAGCAGTTAGCCAATGGGTTCCACGAAATGAGCGTTCGAAGGCCATCGCTACCTATGATGCACAGTCCAAATTGTCCAATGCAATCGGTGCACCTATTATAGCCTTGATTGTGACCGAATGGGGATGGCGCGGCGGTTTTACTGCAACGGCAGTTCTTAGTTTTCTCTATGCTGTTGTGTATTGGGTATGGTACCGTGAACCCCATGAGGATAAACGCTTGACGAAGGAGGAGTATACATATATTACTGAAGGCGGTTCACAAAGTTCTGATGTAGCATCAGGAAGTGCCATGCAAAATATACGGTACCTTTTGTCAAAACGAAAAGTGTGGGCCGTATTTATAGGGTTTGCAGCATATGGATATTCATGGTTTTTATTCCTAACTTGGCTACCGGGTTATCTTGCCACTGAGATGCATATGTCGATTTTAAAATCTGGCTGGTATTCAGCAATACCATGGATTGTTGGTACGATTACAGAAATTGTGATCGGCGGCTGGCTAGTAGATCGGCTCATCGAAAAGGGATATAATCGTACACGTGTAAGCAAAACATTTTTAGTGATAGGTTTGCTTTTTGGTTTATCCATCATTGGTGCAGCATTTACTCATAGTGCAAACGTTGCTGTATTTTGGATTTCCATGGCACTTGGCGGTCTTGTCGTGACATCCGCAGTTGCCTATTCTATTCCAACTTTTATTGCCCCTAAAGGAACAGTGGGCACTTTGACTGGCTTACTTACCTTTGGAAACAATTCGATGGCAATTGTAGCGCCCATTACTACTGGATTTATCGTTCAAGCTACAGGCTCCTTTATGTATGCATTTTTATTAGCAGCAGCTATTCTAATTGTTGGAATCTTAAGCTATGCGTTCCTTCTTACAGATCTAGAACCGATTGAAAGTGCTGGTTCCGGTACATCAAACAATCGAGTAATTTCGAATAAACAAACTATCTAAAATAGTTTGCAAGAGTGTATTGTTTCACCCTTTCTATTATTTCGATAAAAAGAGCCAATTCTGAAGTTTAAAACTCCAGTGTCGGCTCTTCTTATCTGTTTTAAAATAAAAAAATTCATACTGCCTTTGTTGCCGTATCTAATCAAACAATTAAAGGAGTTAATTTCCTATGAATACAATCTCTATTAAAAATAAGGTGATTGGAGAGGGGACTCCAAAGATTATTATTCCATTAATGGGTAAAACAGAAGAACAACTTTTTCAAGAGTTGAACGAAGTAAAAACGTTAGCCCATGATATTATCGAATGGCGGGTGGATGTATATGAATATGTCGAAGATTTAGAAGCTGTTAAACAAATGCTATCAGAATTAAGAAGGCTTGTAAAAGATTCCCTTTTTTTATTTACATTCAGAAGCCATAAAGAAGGTGGAAATAAAGAGATTTCGGATCGTAATTATGTAGAATTACTACAAACAGTAATTCGGACAAAAAACATTGATCTAATTGATATTGAATTGTTTACAAATGATTCTGCTGTTAAAGAACTTGTGGCATTGGCTGAGGAGAATGGTATTTTTGTGGTTATGTCTAATCATGATTTCCGTAAGACTCCAAAAAAAGAGGAAATTATACATCGACTTCGTAAAATGCAAGAACTTGGAGCACATATTCCTAAGATTGCTGTGATGCCGAATAGTGTTCAAGATGTGATCACCTTATTAGATGCTACAAACACAATGAAAACAAAATATGCGAATCGTCCCATTATTACCATGTCAATGGCGGACATAGGCTTGATAAGTAGACTAGCAGGTGAAGTATTTGGCTCAGCATGTACATTTGGTGCAGGGAAAGAAGCTTCTGCACTAGGACAAATTCCAGTTTCTGAACTAAGAAATGTTTTAGAAATTATCAATAAAAATATTAGGTGAGATAAACTATGACATACTTTGATAAAAACTTAGAAAAAATTGATGGCAGAACAAAGTTAGTAGGATTACTTGCTACTCCAATAGGACACAGTTTATCTCCAAGAATGCATAATTTAGGTTATACATTAAAGGGTTTAAACTACTCTTATCTTGCGTTTGAAGTAGGGAATGAAACGCTAGAAAAAGCTGTAGAAGGGATGAGAGCTCTCCATGTAGCTGGGTTCAACGTATCGATGCCAAATAAAATGGAAGTCTTTAAATATTTGGATGAATTAGATGATAGTGCTAAATATACCGGTGCAGTAAATACGGTGGTAAATAAAGATGGTAAGTTAATTGGATATAACTCAGATGGAAAAGGATATGTGAAAAACCTAGAAGTACATGGGGTAGATCTGACCGGAAAAAAAGTTACATTAGTCGGGTCCGGTGGTGCTGCCACACCAATCGCGATTGAATTAGCACAATCTGGTATCAGAGAAATTAGTATTTTTGCCCGTTATGATAAATTCTTCCACCAAGCTGAAATAAATGTGAATAAAATCAACTATGATATGAAGGACTTTGGTGTTAAAGCTAATATCTTTCAATTAGAAGATAAAAAGGCCTTCCAACGTGAAGTAGCAGAAAGTACAGTACTTGCAAACGGTACAAGTTTAGGGATGAAACCTTTAGACCAATTAAGTATCGTGGATGATACCTTAGGTGTACTGCGTGAAGGATTAGTTGTAACAGATGTTGTTTATAATCCCTCAAAAACCAAGTTATTACAGCTGGCAGAACAAGCTGGAGCAACTGTCATTAATGGTTTTGGTATGATGTTGTGGCAGGGGGCCATTGCATTTAAACTATTTACTGGTGAAGATATGCCCATTGAAGAGATCAAAAAAATCATGTTTGAATGAGGTTTAACCCCATGATAGAAGATGCAGAAGCAGTTTTAGCTTATTGATCTATAGGGGGCAATAGCTTAATAACGGAGGTTGCTGCTGCAACTTCTTTTTTGTTTAGTAAAAGGTGCTGGTAAATTGAACAGATAGTCACTGGTTTTGAAATTTTAGATTGAAATATGCTTAGGTTTAAAAATTCTGAAATGATGTCGGATTATTGTTTATTCAGTTCCAAGCAAAAAATTAGCTTTTGCGACTAAATTAAAACATTTAATGCGCAAACGCGGATGGATTAAAGTACCACCGTTTTACGTTTCACCGGGTTCACAACATCCATTGAATTAGGGGTAGTCCTCTTTATTTCATAATTTTCAAATAAAACAGACCTTTTGCTTTAAGGCATATTCAAATGACAATGTAAATATGAATATAACAAAAGAAGTATTTCGGGGGGTTGTAGAATGAACGGGGATGGTACATCTTTGCATGCTGATACCGGTGTTACATCTGGATTGTTTGTTGAGCGCTCTTTAAATGAAATTCGTTTTTGGGCTAGGATCATGAAAGAACATTCTTTATTTCTTCGATTGGGTTTTAGAGCAGAAGATACTCAACTAATTCAAGAGGCTAATCAATTTTATCGCTTATTTGAACACATCGAACAAACGGCACATTCCTTTAATAATCAAACAGACCCCGAACAAATAAGAAGATTTAATTCAGAGGTACAACAAGCTGCAACTAATATTTACGTATTTAAACGGAAAGTATTAGGACTAATTCTCACATGCAAATTGCCAGGGGCAAATAATTTCCCACTATTAGTTGACCATACAAGTAGGGAAGCTAATTATTTTAGAAAACGATTAATTGAATTAAATGAAGGAAAATTACAATCGCTTCCAGATGCCATTATTAAAGAAAATGTCTTCTTCTTAAGGATTATGGCAGACCATGCCAAATTTATTGGTCATCTCCTTGATCCGTCAGAAAGGAAATTAGTAGATGTTGCACGGAATTTCAGCAATGATTTTGATCAATTGCTGTATCAAGCAAGGGACTTAGAATCTATGAAGCCACAATCACAAACAGTTCCTCTTTTAGATCAATTCCTTGATCAAAATCGGGTGTCCGTCACATCACTTAGGGACTTCAAGAAAACAGCCCGTGATTTAATTGAGCAATGTAAAATAAAGAGCATTATTCATCCTCTTTTAGCAGACCATGTTTTCCGGGAAGCTGATAGGTTCCTAGAAATCATTGATATGTTTGACGCGCATCTTACAGGCGGTACCCGATAACCTAGATAACGGAAAAATTTAAAGAATGTGCATGTTGGTCTAATAAAGCATGATAGTTGTAGTATGAAGATTGTGAATATTGTATTTAAAGTAATGGGTACAGGAGTTAAGGAGGGAGATGCTGCGGCCATCTTTTTCTTGTTCTGCTAGCTGGAAAAAAGGGATTGAATGGGATTATAATCGGCACTCAAGAAATCAAAGATAGGATAGAAATCTTGTGGTTAGTACTAACCTCACTCACAACCATTAATATCGTCAATAAGGTCGAACGCTAGGACAAACCAATCCTAGCGTTATTTTTATAACTTTATTTATTCATTTTGCGCAACACTTTTTCCTTCTAAAAACTGATTTAGAGCTTCGATATTTTTATCGAAGTCGACTTCTAATACAGCACCAAGCTCTTCATCACGTTTATTTTGAAAACTGCCATCTTCAGGGATGCGTACGGTTTCTATATTGCCACTTTTCTTCGTTACTAGGTCTTTTCCGATCGTCAAAATAGTGGAACTATCCATATTGGTATCTACGTATTCATTCATCAGACCTAATAGTTTAGGAAGTTTTACAACACTTTGCAAACTTACGGCTTCATCCTTTAATTTTTTTATCACTTCCTGCTGTCTTTGGATTCGTCCGAAGTCGCTTAATCGATCGTGACGAAAACGGACATATCCTAGCAATTCTTTTCCATGTAGTGTTTGTTTGCCTTCTTCTAACTTCGTATCAATGCCATAAGACATCTCGTACGGTATGTCCACACGAATTCCATCTGGAACGAGAAGATCGACCGCTTTTTCGAACCCCTTAAAGTCGACAATCGCATAGTAATGAATATCCAGCCCAAAATTTTCTTTAATGGTTTTCCTAAGCAGTTCAGGTCCTCCAAACGAAAAAGCCGCATTTAATTTTTGCTGACCATGTTCTGGTACAGTAACCAATATATCACGCATCAGAGAAATGAGTTTGATTTTATGTGTTTGAGGATCATAGTGAGCAACCATGATTGTATCCGTTCGAGATTGTTTTTCTCCCCGTGAGTCACTTCCTAATAAAAGAACATTGACTGCACCTAGTTTATTTTTATCTCCTTGAAATGCATCTTTTCGTTCCGCTTTATTAAGTGGTTCTTTAATTGTTTCAATTGTACCTTGTATGTATTGAAATATATGAAAAAGACCAACTATAAAAATGCTTAATAGAAGAAGGGCACCAAATATTCTCCTCCATCTTACTTTTCTTCTAATCTTGTTTGAGCGTGTCAAATCTTACATCACCTCATCTATTCACATACCCTAAAGTAATGATTATCCCATAAATATTTTTCATCCTTTTTAATATCATGTTACATTTTTTTGAATTTTTGATTACATTTTCTTGTGTTTTTGTCATTTTTTTAATTGTCATAGAGGTATGACCTTATAATTAAATGAGGTTTATTATTTTAAAATATTGTCACCCTTTTGATATCGTGATACTATTAGGTGAAATTAAATTCCTTTAATTTGGTCCAGAGAGGCCAAAAAGGCGAAAGTAGACTGCTTATATACTCTACATGTATATAAGTGCCCTTTTGTCCTTTGGATGAGAGGGCATTTTTATTTTTGCCAACTATCTTTTAAATAAAGTCCTGTGAGGCTTGGAAGGAGAACGACAAAAATGGATTATCGTAAAAAAACAGTAGTAGCATCAGTAGCAGGTTTAACATTAGAGGGTATGGATATCATGTTTATTTCCTTTGCGATGTCGATGATTATTGCGGAATTTCATATCGACATGGCTACAGGCGGTCTTATTTCTTCTATTACCAACTTAGGAATGCTGGCAGGTGGCGTCATTTTTGGGATTTTAGCAGATAAATTTGGAAGAGTTAAAGTTTTTACTTATACGATTCTACTATTTGCTCTTGGTACGGCATTAACAGGGTTAGCTTCAAGTATTGAACAAGTTTATCTATTTAGGTTTATTGCAGGCTTAGGTGCAGGTGGAGAATACGGCATTGGTATGGCGCTTGTGGCGGAAGCATGGCCAAAGAATAAACAAGGACGTGCTTCTTCCTATGTAAGCATTGGTGCTCAATATGGTGTGATCCTCGCTGCTCTTCTTAGCGCCATGATCCTTCCTGCGTGGGGATGGAGAGGATTGTTTTTCATCGGACTAGTTCCAGTTATTTTCGCTTTTATCGTACGAAAGAAATTAGACGAATCGCCAGTTTGGGTGGGTGCACAAAAACAAAAACAACTTTTACCAAGGCAAGGGAAATTAATGCAGTTGTTTGCTTCACCAAGAACTTCATTTACAACGATTGCATTAGCGATCATGGCTACTGTCCAAATTGCCGGTTATAATGGGTTGATGATTTGGCTGCCATCCATGCTCCAACAATCCCAAGGATTATCCGTTTCCAATTCGGCTCTTTGGACGATTAGTACGGCTGTTGGAATGATTGCAGGGATGTTAACTTTCGGCCAATTTATGGATCGGTTTGGAATGAAGCGCTCATATGGAATCTTCTTATTCGCTTCTGCGGTGGCTGTGTTTTTATTCTCCTTTGCTTCAGGGAGTGCAGGGCTTTTAATCGGCGGTGCGCTTGTAGGGTTTTTCTCGAATGGAATGTTTGCCGGATATGGTGCATTAATCAGTAATTATTATCCAGTTGAGGTTCGAAGCACAGCAACCAATACGATCTTTAACTTTGGCAGGGCGTTAGGGGGATTATCTCCTATTTTGGTAGGATACATCCTGCAGCACGCGAATGTAACGGTAGCGATGGGGTATCTTGCTGGCCTTTACTGTATTTCCTTTATCGCAATGGTTAGTTTGAAAAAAGGAAAAGATAAGAAAGCACAAATCCATTCATTTTCTAATGCAGTGTAAAGTGTTAGTTGAAATAGTAATCTAAGCCTAAAGGGTTGCTCATAGTAGAGCAACCCTTTTAATATTCTTTCAAGATTAGCTTTGTACTTGTTTATTTCGGCAGGTTATTTACCTCATTGGCAACTCGTATCCCAGATTCAATGGCACCTTGCATCCACCCATGTGTAAGTGTGGTATGCTCCCCAGCAAAATGTACTCTGCCTTCAGGTAAAGTGACATAAGGAAACAACTCGTTTTCCTGACCTGGTTCGAAAGCCGCTAACGCCCCGGTAGAATAGGGATTATCGACCCAGCTAAAGGAAGTTCCTACTTTAAACTCAGAATAGACCAGGTCTCCATAAATCTGAGCTAAGTCCCTTAAAGCGTATTGAATGCGCTCTTCGTTTGATAGACCCTCCCATGTCGAAGCCTCATCCGCCCATGTATAGCTTGCTAATAGTACAGCGGGTCCACTTGAACCAATACCTTGACTTGGGTAATAGGTGAAACGAATTGGCAGATCCGTTATGGACTTACCACCTTTTTGTTCGAATCGTTCCCAAAACCTGCTTTTAAACTCGATTCCGATTTTGGTTGCGGCCATATAGTTCAATTCACGAATCGCTCGCCGTTTATAGTAGGAAAAAGAATGGTGTGGTTCAACTTGGACAAATCGCAGTACGGAAAAGGGGATGGTGATAATAGCAAGATCACTAGTTAGAGTGGAAGCTGCTAACGTGTCTGGATGGGAGGAATGAATGGTTACACTGTTGTGATGTTGGGTAATTTTCGTCATCTTTTGATTGAAATGGATGACATCCTTTAATTGTGGAAGAAAGGCTTTTGGAAGCAGATCCATACCACCTGTTATCTCATAGTAACGATTCGTTCTGAACTGCGCGGCTTCTCGCAATACTTCAAGAAATGACATTCCCATATAGGCTTCATAGTCAAGGAGCACTCCAATCATATCAACCGCACCATCAGAAAATGTCGTTCCATATTGATAATGGTAAAATTTTAAGAACGAACCCAGTGAGTAGTCTTTAAATTCTTTTTCGATCAAAATCCAATTTTTTATTGGATCTTTGTTAATAAAATCAACAATGGGCTGTAAAGCTAAATTTATAAGGTCTTCAGCACTCTTCCCTTTTTCGTTCGGGGCTACTGGGAAGTTTAGAATATCCGGATAACGTTCAAAAATGTTAAGGCGTGTTTTGATTCCGTTGATATAAAGAATATCGGCGGGCGTTCGGTTAATGAACAAGTTTATATTCAAACTGAATTTTTTAATATACTCTAAGGTTAAAAAATGAGAATCCGGAATACGCATCGGTCCTGCGTTCAGATAAAGCCCATTGGAAAAAGGGGAACGGATAGTATAGACACGGCCGCCCACATGGTTAGTGGCTTCGAGGATGATGACATTGTGCCCGGCTTCTTTCAATAAGGAAGCAGCAACCAGTCCTGCTAGCCCTGCACCGACAATTGTAATATTCTTGGGTACTTTCGACTTCATCAGCCCATTTTGTATGATGCTAAGCATTTGTGGCTTTGTTAACTTATTAGGCATCTCATCGCCCCTAGTGAAAAGATTTATTACATTGTATTCACTTAAAGAGATACCTATGTGTTTGGAAGATGAACGTCCCTGTGATTTATAAAGTTTTTACTTTTCAAGCATTCGAAAGGGGCAGGCATTTAATGAGTTGTCTATTTATTTGTTAATGATTAAGGTTATAATAGATTTGTATAAGAGGAGTTAACACGGAGGTAATAATTATGCCGATTCAACCAGTTCATCAGCGCGATAAAGTGAGTTCGTATCAAAGTCTTCGTTCCTTATTCGAGCAAAACATCACCGTAAACAGTATTGCAGAATCATTGGATACTTGTCATCTATATGAAGATGCTGCCCATATTAAAAACATGATGGAAATAAAGGACTACGATATTCTCGGTGTGGAGGATAACGGAATTGTCATTGGATATGTGGTAAGAGATGAATTGAAGGAAGGTATCTGTAAAGAATATTACCGGAGCTTTAGTCCGACAGAGCTTGTCTCGGAATCAACGTCGCTTTTACATACACTGTTTATTTTTAAAGAAAATGAGCGAATTTTTATCCTTGAAGGAAACAGAATAACAAAGGTTGTCACGCTTGCCGATCTACAGAAGCCGCCGATTCGGATGTTATTATTTGGATTAATCTCGTTATTAGAGATGCATCTTTATCGGATTATTAATGAGTATTTTCCTGATGATTCCTGGAAAAAGCATTTAAATCCGAAGCGGATTCAATTTACAGAAGATTTATTTGCTCTTCGAAAAGCCAGGAATGAAGGGATTCAATTAAGTGATTGCTTGCAAATTTGCGATAAACGGGACATTGTCTTGAATGAAGATCCATTAAGGGAACAGTTGGGGATTGAAACCAAGACGAAGGGGAAGCATTTTTTTAAAAAGTTAGAAGAGCTCCGGAACAATCTGGCTCATTCCCAGGATATCAACACCGAGAACTCTTGGAATGAAACGTTTTTCTTAATCGAGCAGACGGAGAATATTTTAGAGGAATGTGAAAAGATAAAATAATTTTAACAGAAAAGTTGGCTTTATCATTGGTGCCAACTTTTTTAACATGGCACCCCAAAAAGTTGAAACAATAAAGAGAGAAGCATGGCTAAGTTAGTGTATTAATGGAAATTACAAATAATTGGTGTAATATCATTTAGCTTGGTTAAAATATGTTAGGGAATGGTACTGACCATGCTAGTAGCTTTCCAACTACAAAAAAGGAGTGAAAGATGATGCCTACAAACGACGAACGTAATCGATATGGTGAAAACTCAAACCAAGGTGGCAACAACGCTACAAACCAAGCTGGTAACAACGCTACAAACCAAGGTGGCAACAATACAACGAACAAAGCAGGTAGTGATGTTGGTGAAGCGGTTGGTACTGTTGGCGGCGGTGCTGCTGGGGCTGCAATAGGCTCTGTTTTGGGACCGATTGGTACTGTTGCAGGTGGACTTGCAGGAGGTGCGCTTGGTAACCAAGTTGGTGAGGAGTTTAGCGGTAATAACAATGCTGCTAAAAACGGTAATGCTACTAATAACAGTGGTTCTATGAACAAGTAGCATTTTTGAATAGAAATCAGGCAAATACAATGATTAGTTCTGGTTGTATTTGGCTGATTTTATTATGAAATTGTAAATATTAGCTCGGATTAACCATCTAATTATCGTATGTTTTACTGCATTAAACATAGAATTGAATTTCTTTTCAAGAAAACCTTCTAAATCATTATATACTTCTATTGCCTCGAAAGATAAAAAAGACACCTTTCTATGTTTCTTCATATATGTTCGTTCAGGTTATCCAGACATTTTTATTCGTTCTCTTAGTTATCGATTTAAAATATTTTGAATAAAGTTCAAGCTTGATGAACCTATTACGACAAAAAAAGAAGGCATTCACCTTCCAATGTAGTACATAAAGTATTAAGTCCTCTGTATGGTAGAGAGTGAGAAGTTTTTTACCATTTTTTGCAGGTTTCGATGGCCCTCTCTTAATTTTATCGTTTCTTCAATAATTTTTTGGAATCCTTCCAAATCTCGATCAGATGCATTTAATAAAGACTTCGGTAGACCTTCGACGAGTTGTTGTAGGGTAAGTTCATTCAATGATAATGCCACCTTTCAACTTATTCGTTTGACATCTGTTTTCCGTTTTCTTTAATATTTTGTAAAGGGAAGCATTTTTCCTGCCATCACGTTATAAAACTTTTCTACAGTAATCTCCATATTTTATAAGTAAAATTAAAATTCCTTCCTTTTCCTACAAATTCAGACGGTAAACCAATAGGCGCTTTAACTAATTGTAGAAAAATATCTTTAAGTAAATGTTAAATCCTAACCTGTCCGTTACCATTATTTATATATATATAGATGTTGATTTCATAAATCGTAGTAGAGAAGTATGGGAACAAATGTACGTAAAAAGACTCTGTTTTAATTTATTCAGAATTGTTAAACTAGTATTACTATCATGGGTCGGCTTCAATGAAACTAATCAGGAGGGATAAAATGGAACGAAAAATGCACTTGATTCCGTACCAATTCATTGCACATGTTGAAGAAGTAACCGAGGTGCCAAAAGGAGTCGAAATGATTCAGGCCCCTAAAGTATGGGAAAAAACAAAAGGAAAAGGCATAACCATTGCCATCCTGGATACTGGCTGTGATCTGACACATCCTGACTTAAAAGACCGGATTATTGGCGGCAGGAATTTCACGAATGATGATAAAGGGAATAAAGACGTTTATCGGGATTACAATGGCCATGGTACCCATGTGGCCGGTACGATGGCAGCAACACAAAATCAAAGAGGGGTAGTTGGAGTTGCGCCTGAAGCCAATCTATTAATTGTTAAAGTTCTTGATAAAAATGGATCCGGCCAATATGACTGGATCATAAATGGTATCTATTATGCGATTGAACAAAAGGTAGACATTATTTCCATGAGCCTTGGCGGTCCAGAAGATGTTTCGGAGTTACATGAAGCGATTCAAAAAGCAGTCGAACATAATATTCTTGTGGTCTGTGCTGCCGGCAATGAAGGGGATGGACAGGATGCAACCAATGAATTTGATTATCCCGGATCTTATAATGAAGTAATCAGTGTAGGGGCGGTTAACTTAGACCGACGAATCTCGGATTTCAGTAATTCTAATAATGAAGTAGATCTTGTAGCGCCAGGTGAAACGATTCTATCTACCTATTTGAATGGGAAATTTGCTACGCTTAGCGGCACGTCAATGGCCACTCCACATGTATCGGGTGCACTTGCCCTCATCAAATTCCTTGCGAATCAATCCTTCGAGAGAGAGCTAACTGTACCAGAGCTCTATGCGCAATTAATCAAACGAACGGTTCCTCTCGGTCATTCTCCAAAGTTAGAAGGGAATGGGATCGTGTATCTGACAGCAGTAGATTATTTAACTGAAATATTTAACACTAATGTAAAAGCAGAAGTGCTAAATAACTAGTTTATTATAAAAAAACAGTGCCAATAAAATATTTCTGGCACTGTTTTATTTTGGGCATATTTAATTCCTAAATAGATCTTTTCTTTAAACGTCCTGCAAGTGGTACTACTATTATCCCCGCTATTACAACCTGCATAATGTTTCCAGGAATGGAGCCGAATGGCTGTACCCAGTTACCGTAAAGGATGACTTCAGCAAAATAGTAGCCTACGACTTTTATTATCAATGCAACCGCAATTGCTAATGTGTTTACAAGGATTCTATTGCCGGGTAATTTCTCAGATATGAGACCAGCTAAAAAGCCCATTGCCCCAACGATGATAAAAGTAAACGGCGACCATACTGCCCAGCCAGAGATAAGATCGAATAAGCCCATTCCAAAGGCGCCAGCTATGGCTCCTGTTTTTTTACCATAAACCAAGGCAGCTATAAAAAGAGGCACGTTCCCCATGTGAATTAGACCGCCATTACCCATGATTGGGAGCCTTAAGTTAATGAACATTGTGGCTACCAGTGTTAATGCGATGAAAAGTGCATTGATAACTATGGACTTTGTTTTAGAAGTTACTGCCGGTGAGAATGTTGTATTCATATGATGACCTCTTTCTTGTTTTTAAAATAATATCATACACCTAATCTGAAACTTTATAAATATGTAATATTCTTTTTCACAGGTAGCTTTTCTTTAATAAATATAACTTATATGATTATTTTGAAACAGAAGTCCAGTGGATATTTTATGGAAATTATTACATACAATATACGATTTATGGGTAAGGTATCATTTAGTATATCTATTTGGAGGTTACTTATAGTGGAAAAGGGAATCCAGATACGACTAACAGCAGGCGAAGTGGCTCAACTTTGGTCTCAATACCAAAATGATAGCGCCGGTATATGTGTTCTTACATATTTTTTAGAAAAAGCAGAGGATGATGAAATTAAGCCTATAATTGAATATGCTTTAGGTTTATCTAAGAAACATATTCAAAGAATTACCGATATCTTAACAGAAGAAAAAAATGTAGTCCCAAATGGTTTTAACCTCAAACAAGATGTTGATTTAACTGCGCCTAGGCTCTATTCTGACAGTTTTATGCTTAATTTTATTTACCAAATGGCTAAGGTTGGACTTACTTTATATGCTGCAAGTGTATCAACATCTGTGAGAAGTGACATTAAAACCTATTACATGGACTGCCTTACTGAAACAATGCAACTATATAAAAGAGCAACGGATTTATTATTGTCAAAAGGATTGTTTATCAGATCTCCTAGCTTGCCTAATTTAGAGAAGGTTGAATTCGTGAAAAAGCAATGGTTTATGTTAGATGTGTTTGGAGAGAAAAGACCATTAATAGCAGCTGAAGTAGATAATTTATTTGCGAATCTCCAAAGAAATGCTTTGGGAGTAGCAGCACTTACAGGATTTAGTCAGGTTGCACGGGATAAGGAAGTAAAACAATTTTTTTTAAAAGGTTTAGAAATTGGGAATAAACATATTAAATTATTTAGAGGTAAGTTAGAGGAAAGTAAACTCCCAGCACCTATGGGCTGGGATTCAGAAATAACAAATAGTACAACTCCAACCTTTTCCGATAAGCTGATGATGTTCTACACTTCTGGTTTGATTTCTTTAAGCATTGGGTACTACGGAACAGCCGTCAGTCAAAGTCCCAGGGGGGATATTAGTTCAATGTATAACCGGTTATCTTTAGAAATTCAAATGTATGCTGAAGATGGAGCAAATATTATGATAAAAAATAAATGGTTGGAACAGCCCCCAATGGCATCCGATAGAGATGAATTAATAAGGAAAAAGAATCAATGATAATATATTTTAAGTCCTTCTGCTTCAAAGCATTAAGGGCTTATTTTTTATCGTTAAAGAAATGATAAAATTTTCGCTTGTGGATAACTCTTAATAAATGGACTATCGACGTCCAGCTCCAGCGCCAAGCCCCTCGATGGTCTATAACCAATCCGTCCAAAAGGTTAAAGAGCAACCTTTCGGCCGGGTCGTCTTATGCTTGTCGGGGCTAACCAAGGCGCTTGCGCTTTTGTTCATGAAAAGTAATAAAAAAATCGTCGCAGGTTATTAGATACATCTAGTACTATTAAATGCGGAAAGTTTGAATGTTACTCAATTATAGATTATACTTTAATTAAGTAACATTGAAGGAGTAATGATTAGCATTGGAAACAGTGGATGCAATTAGAGACTTAGAACAGATTAGTGCCTTAAAAGATTATCTTAAAGAACATTCGTTTAGGGATTACTTACTGTTCGTTTTTGGAATCAATACAGGTCTTAAAATATCTGAATTACTTTTGATTAAAGTAAAGGATCTTTTTAATAGCAATGGAGAGATTAAGGATTTTTATTATTATTCTGAAATGGAGAGCGAGAGGAGGAAGTCCGTATTTTTAAATAAAAAAGTAAAGGAAGCTATAGAATCTTTCATAGACCAAGTCAACATAGAAGAACAGATTTATTTATTCCAATCTCGTAAGTTTAAACAACCGATTACCCGGCAACAGGCCTATCGAATTATCCATGATGCAGCTGTAAAGGTAGGCATTGAAGGGAAGATAGGAACAAATTCTTTGGCCAAGACCTTTGGATTTCATGCGTATAAACAAGGAGTCTCTATTGCACTTTTACAAATACACTTTAACCATTCTACACCAGCGGAGACTCTGAAATTTTTAGGAATAAAAAAAGAAGAATTGATAACCACTCAGATAGATGTAAATTTATAATTTCGTACAAATTAAAGGGGGAGCAAAGATACTATTTAAAGCTTACTATGAAAAAAATTTAAAGCGAGGAATTATATGAATACAACGAAAATGAATAAGCCAAATAAACTAAAATTTATTTTACGAGGATTAATGGTGATTATTGGTGGATTTATAGCCGCATATGGACTAGAAACCGTACTAATCCCAAACAACGTATCTGATGGTGGAGTGACGGGTCTTAGTATCGTTGGTTCAGAACTATTTGATTTACCATTAGGAGTTCTAATTGCAATTATAAACATTCCCTTTATCTGGTTAGGATATCAACAAATTGGAAAAAGTTTCGCATCTTTTTCCATTATCGGAATAGCTTCACTAGCATTTGGCACAAGCCTCTTTCACCATGCCCCAGCCATTATTGACGGGGATACTTTGTTAGTTACAGTGGTTGGCGGGATTATCCTTGGTTTAGGGATGGGGTTAGCCTTGCGAAATGGCGGTGCATTAGATGGAATTGATATGCTTGCCGTGCTGCTAGCTCGAAAATTACCGTTTGGGACAAGTGATTTAATTCTTTTCTTAAACATATTTGTATTTATTTTTGTTTCAATTGTATTTGGGCTGCAAGGAGCCATTCTTTCGGCAATTGCTTACTATATTGCTTCTAAAGTCATTCATATTGTCGAAGAAGGCCTAAGCGGCTCTAAAACCTTTCAAATTATCACAACTCAACCCGAATTAATGGTAGAGGCAATACGTGATCGCTTAGGTCGAAGTGCAACATATAAGGATGCTTATGGCGGTTTTTCCAATGAAAAATTCAAAGAAATCACATGTGTCATTAACCGCTTAGAAGAAACCAAATTAAAGGAAATTATAAATGAAATGGACGAAACTGCTTTTGTTACCGTATATGACGTTGCAGAGGTTAAGGGCGGTAATTTCAGAAAGCATAATATTCATTAGGAGTAAAAGTTCCATTGCTTTTTAGAAAAATAAGCTGCCATTTGGGTGGCTTTTTTTGTCTGAAAGATACGACGATTGCATGAAACGACTAACAGTTCAGGTTATAAAAGGATTCGATTATTAACGTTGCATTCGGTATTTGCCCAACATTTCCCATTACATACCAATTGCATGCGTCCAAAGTATTAAAAGACAGGCCATTACCTAGGACAACTTCCCGCCGTGATACATATACATGCAGTGTAAATATTTATTAAAGGGGAGATTTTTAATGGGTAAGGACATCAAACAATATTTTACAAATAAAGTAATCAAGGTTGACAGAGGCGGCCCAGAATCGAGAATTGGGAAGTTACTAGATGCTGGTGACGATTATTTCGCGGTTCTCACTGAAGACGATGGGGTCGTTTATTACCACACTCGTCACATTAAGAGTTTCACAGAAAATAGGAATATGCAGTTGGAATTCGACGTAAAAGTTCCTAAGGATTTTGAATTTAAAAAGGCTGAAAATTTCAAAGAACTGCTTGAATCAATGAATTATCTATGGGTGAGAATCAATCGTGGAGGTCCTGACACGGTTGAGGGGATACTCATTGAGGTAAAAGACGATTTTGTTTATATCGTCACTAATGACGAAGTCGTGCGCATTACCATTTTCCACATTAAAAATGTGAGTTATGGTCCAAAAATTGAAAAGGCTAAAACCAAAGATCATAAGTCACAAGAAGCTAAATCACTAAAACCTAAATCGCCAAAACCTAAATCACTACAACCTGAATCATTACAACATGAATCACTACCAATTGAATCACTACCAATTGAATCACTACCAATTGAATCACTACCAATTGAATCACAACCATTTGAATCATTACAATATGAATCACTACCATATGAATCACCTCAAAGATCAAACGATGAGAGTAAAAATATATACAATAAGACCAATTTAGTAGGTAGGCAAAATTTTGAAGTTGATTTATCAGTTCTGCTGTCCTCTATGGAGAAGTTTTTACGAAATTATTCAAAAGGCATCTAAGATTAAGTTTTTTATAGTCCTCACATAGCGGGTTCACAGAGTAGTAGAATGAGTAGACACTGTCAAGATAACGATTGATAGCGTCTACTCATTTAATCGGAATATCCTACCAGCCCATTGTTTAACGAATAGGGATACTATCATTAAATCATAAAAAATAATCCACCCTTGAGTTGAGGCTCAGGTGGATTATTCCCTATGTTTATTATTCCTCTTCTTTTTCTTTTTACAAGAATCATATAAGATAGAATGGATCCACATCCAGTACATACCATTACAATGCCCATCGGAATGGCCGTCTGGCCTCCACCAATTCCAACAAGTGGAGAGACAAATCCACCAATCGCAAATGAGGTAACACCCAACAAAGCAGACGCACTTCCTGCATTTTTTCCTTGTGTTTGCATCGCCAGAGAAAAACCTGATGTATTCACCATTCCTACACCTGATACAACAAAAAATAATGGAATCAATAAAAAGACTAATTTTGCCTGTAAAAATATAAGAAAGAGTAATATGATGGAGCCTAAGGCTGCCATTACTAATCCAAATTTAAACATCGTTGACTCAGGAATTTTTCCTTCCAATCTTCCCGTGCGTTTGACTACAAATCATAATCCCTATGGGGTTCATAGCAAAAATTAAACTAAACGTTTGAGGGATGCTAAAACGAGGACAAAAAACGTAATGGTAAGTTGTAGAAAAGAAGCATTGGTGTGGAAATCCTTTGCAATTTTGGGTAGTGCCGGTAAATACATATCCATGGATAAAGGACCAAAGGCTGCGAGTATACCAAGTATAATGGCAATCGACAACCGTCTGGAACGTGAAAGTACCGCCTGATCATATGGCTTGTGTAGTGGATCCCCCATAAAGTAAGTCATCCTTTCATAAACATAAAATTTCTTCTTTTCGAAAAATTATAACATCTTATATGTATAAGAAAATTTTTTTTGTTCAATTTATGGACGATGGGCATGTCGTGTCACTACAATAGCCACAGGTACAGAGAGCAAATCAATTGTTTATTTCAATAAAATAAGTATTATTGTTAAAGTAGTTCACATCTAGGAGGTCCATCGATGAAAAAAAATTCTCGAACAAGAACTGTTTTATTACTAATGTTTCTTGTTATTGTGTGGGGAGTTAATTGGCCATTATCAAAAATGGCACTTAACTATACTCCGCCATTATTGTTTGCTGGATTAAGAACTTTTCTAGGCGGGCTTATCTTGCTCATTTTTGCATTACCAAGATATAAGCAACTCCGTTTAAAAGAAACATGGCATTTTTACGTCGTTTCTGCTGTACTAAACATTATAATGTTTTACGGTCTGCAAACAGTTGGGCTGGGCTTTATGCCTGCTGGACTATTTTCCGCTATTGTCTTCATTGAGCCCGTATTACTTGGGATTTTTTGTTGGATTTGGTTAGGAGAATCAATGTATGGATTAAAGATCATTGGTTTAATTCTTGGATTTGCGGGTGTTGCCGTCATAAGCTCTGGGGGTTTTACCGGTGATATTTCAGCAATTGGCATTCTTCTTGCCTTAGGTTCTGCCATTGGGTGGGGATTAGGGACCGTTTTTGTAAAGAAAACTGGAAATCGTGTTGATTCCTTATGGATGGTTACCCTTCAACTGATTATCGGCGGGATATTTTTATCGTGTGTGGGTTCGAGCTTTGAAAGCTGGTCTAGTATCGAATGGAGATTACCATTTATATCAAACTTGCTTTTTATCTCCATCTTTGTCATTGCTTTTGGATGGCTTGCTTTCTTTACACTTGTTGGTTCGGGAGAAGCTAGTAAAGTTGGTTCGTATACCTTTCTTATTCCTCTAATTGCGATTATATGTAGTTCTTTTCTTTTACATGAGTCTATCACGATTAATCTGGTCATAGGACTTTTATTGATTGTTATTAGCATCTGTCTTGTAAATATGAAGACTAAAACCCAAAAAGTAAAGGCACAGATCGATTTATAGATATATTGATAGAAAGAATAGTTATTTTTGTTCGATTATATTATAAATAGTCATATAAGCAGCCATTTGGTGGCTTTTTGTGCGACGGGCAGTCGGGGAAAAGTGTTAACTCAGTTAACACTCTTTTTTTCTTTATCTGACAGAGACGGCCCCCTTCCATACCCATGGCATGAGTCCAAAGTATTAAAAGACAGGCCATTACCTAGGACAACTTCCCGCCGTGATACATATACATGCAGTGTAAATATTTATTAAAGGGGAGATTTTTAATGGGTAAGGACATCAAGCAGTATTTCACAAATAAAGTAATCAAGGTTGATCGGGGCGGCCCAGAATCAAGAATTGGGAAGTTAATAGATGCAGGTGACGATTATTTCGCAGTTCTCACAGAAGACGATGGGGTCGTTTATTACCACACTCGTCACATTAAGAGTTTCACAGAAAATAGGAATATGCAGTTGGAATTCGACGTTAAAGTTCCTAAGGATTTTGAATTTAAAAAGGCTGAAAATTTCAAAGAACTGCTTGAATCAATGAATTATCTATGGGTGAGAATCAATCGTGGAGGTCCTGACACGGTTGAGGGGATACTCATTGAGGTAAAAGACGATTTTGTTTATATCGTCACTAATGACGAAGTCGTGCGCATTACCATTTTCCACATTAAAAATGTGAGTTATGGTCCAAAATTTGAAAAGGCTAAAACCGAAGATCATAAGTCACAAGAACCTAAATCACCAAAACCTAAAGCACTACAACCTGAATCATTACAACATGAATCACTACCTATTGAATCACAACCATTTGAATCAATACAATATGAATCACCTCAAAAATCAAACAATGAGAGTAAAAAAAAATATAATAAGACCAATTTGGTAGATAGGCAAAATTTTGAAGGTGATTTATCAGTTTTGTTATCCTCGATGGAGAAGTTTTTACGAAATTATTCTAAAGGCATCTAACGTTAAGTTTTAAATTCCTCACGTAGCGGGTTCGCAGAGTAGTTCTATAATTTAAATAATGAGGTGTAGACAAAAACGGTTATATTAATTCTTAAAGGCGCTACTCACTGTAGACCTTTTTTCTAATTTAACAATCCATTTATAGTATCCTAACAATATCAAGAGAAGAAATGGGTTTATGACTAGCGAATGCCATAATGTCCACCAACCATAATGAAAATACCCCCATGGTTCCGGAAGTAAAGCGATCACCTCATAAAGTAATAAAATAATCTCCCACCCAGTCATATATAGTATTTTTTTCATAAACGTCTTTTTATAAGGGAAGTAATTTAAAAAAACAATATTTACTGGTGGCACAAGAAAAAGTGCAAGGGCTTCCTGCCAATCAATATTTTTTGAGAAATACCAATACCCGTGGTATTTAAAATCAACAAAAACATCAAAGACGGTTTGAAATGCAATTGTAAATACCCAAATTTGGTGCATGAGGCTTAGAGAAATCCTCTTTTTAATTTTTAGGGCTATTAGATTAAAAATAACTGTTGCGATGATAAGACCAATCATAAGGGCACCTTTCTGCACAGTAGTTATGTAAAGTCATTTTAACCGATTTATATTATTCGATACCTCTCTACTACTAGGACTTTTTTCCTATTATCAAAACACCTGTCTTAATTAACAGTAAAAACAAATTCATCAAAAAGGTAGTAATATAATTTATATCCCATAAAACTCTGAACCAGAGGGGGGCCATATTCTGATAATTTGTTAATACATTCTAAGATTTGTTAATACTTTCTAGAAATTTGTTGTGATAACTACATGGCGAGAAATAGTGGACCTAATAAAATCATCATGAAGTATAAACTGAATATAGAAAAATGTTCTTCTTCTAAAGCCGAGAATTCAATTGTATATATCAAAATAAAAAAAGCCTGAAACCATTGATTTGGATTCAAGCTTTTTTTATCAACTGAACTTTATTCATTCACACCTTAAAGTATCACAAATATGATGAATAGAGCGGCCAACACAATTCGGTAGTAGGCAAAAACAGTTAAACCGATTTTTTCTATCAATTTAAGGAACACGATTGCAACTAACATTGCTACAATGAACGCAGTGATAAATCCGATTGAGAACATTGGAATGTCGCTAGTATGTAAAAAATCTATACTTTTAATGAAATCCAAGCCTGTGGCTCCCACCATTATAGGAAGAGCAATCAAAAAGGAAAACTCAGCTGCCGTTTTATGATTTGCACCAGCTAGTAACCCACCTGACATAGTTGATCCTGCACGTGAAAAACCTGGGATTACAGCTAAACATTGAAATAATCCAATGGTGAAAGCTTGTTTATAACTTAATTCATCCACTGTGTTAGATGTAAAATTTCGATGTTTTTTTTCTGCAAATATCATTAATACGGCACCAGCTATAAGGCTGACTACTACGACCTTGGGTGAAAAAAGTTGACTTTTTATGAAGTCATGTAGAATTAATCCTACTAATGCAGCAGGTATAACCCCTAATATAATGTGAATGACGTCTAATTTCTTTTCTGATTTTCCAATTGTGCTGAAATTTAAAAGTGACAGGTATCTTTTCCAATATAATACTAAGATGGCTAGCATCGAACCTAGCTGGATGATTACTTCAAAGGTATTTGCCTTTTGTCCTTCAAAGCCCAATAAGCTGCCTACTAAAATCATGTGACCTGTAGATGAAATAGGCAAAAATTCAGTTAACCCTTCTACAATTCCCAAAATAAACGCTATGATATGTTCGTTCATGTTTTTCCTTCTTCCCTTAATTTGTTGTTATTTACTTGCATTTATCTATTTTTTTGACAAAAAAATCTATTTTCTGTCTAAGGAAGTATAGTATTAGATGCGTAATATTTCAAGTTTTAAAAATAAATTTACGATAGATTAACATTCATCAAAGCAGCTTTTTCTTTTCTAAGGGGGATGCTATTTCGTTTAGGTCTTTTGGACTACCAAAATTTACAGCTTTCTTCGAAATTGTAGAGATGGTATATTTCTCTTGTAAGGTTCTTAACCGAACTTACACGATGGTTTAACTACAGAGAAGTACTCAAGAGGCTGAAGAGGCGCCCCTGCTAAGGGTGTAGGTCGGGTAACCGGCGCGAGGGTTCAAATCCCTTCTTCTCTGCCATTATATTATGGGAATGTCTTGGTATTGACAGGGATAGTTTGAGCTTATATTGCGAGTCGAGGGATTCGGCCTCGTTAAAACGATAAAGCCTAATAACTGGCAAACACCGTCATTTCCACTCTTAACTTACCATTTTTCCGCAGTAGCTCAGTGGTAGAGCTATCGGCTGTTAACCGATCGGTCGTAGGTTCGAGTCCTACCTGCGGAGTCATAACTCAGGCAAGGACACTAGGAACAGGTCAGGGCGGGAACGCAGCAGCCATAACTAGTAAAATTGTGTGGGTTATTACATAGAACAATAAGGAAGAAGCGCAGAACTCACAGTGAGTTTTGCGCTTTTTCGTTTTTATTCCACGTTTATCTGGTTGTGTTGTTTTGTATTTTTGTTAATAAATCCTAAAATTTGTTAATATCGTTTCGGTTCTTGTTAATATCCAATCAAATTAATATATTCAATTTTTTTTGTTAAAAAAGCACCCACTTCCGTTAATATATTTTAAACCCTCACTACAGTCCGAATGGATTATTACATCAAATGCAGAATTCCCGAACGTTCGTATTTTACTATTTGTATTTTTAAAGGATATAATTGTTATCTAAAAGAAAGTAATGATATTATTGTAATATACATAAAAATTCCTTATAATGATATTTGTTAATGAGTTTATAAAAACAACAGAATCCGAAAATTATTATCTTTTTTTAACTTATTGTTCAGATTTGAATTTCGTCTAGCAAGCAAATGCTAGTGGAATAGGCCGATCTATTTAATTAAATTGGCTTTGTTGGACTGATAAAATTTCATCTATACTTGTCTAGGGGGACTAACTATGAAAAATCTACTCAAAAAATGGAATCAAATCAGTCTGGTCAAGCAGATCATTATAGGTTTGGTTATTGGAATTATTCTAGCAGCAACAATTCCAGAAACAGCCAAACCTGTGGTCATCTTGGGTTCATTATTTGTAGGTGCGTTAAAAGCTATCGCACCTGTATTGGTCCTGTTCTTGGTTATGTCGGCCATTGCGCAACACAAAAAAGGGCGCCAAACGAATATGAAATCTATTATCATCCTATACCTTTTAGGAACCTTTTTAGCCGGATTAACGGCTGTTATTGTAAGCTTTATTTTTCCTGTCAGTATATCCCTTTCAAAAAGTGCAGAGGACGTAACGGCGCCCGGCGGCGTGGTAGAAGTTCTCAAGTCCTTATTGTTGAACGTAGTCGATAACCCTGTTAAAGCAATCTATAATGCCAACTATATCGGTATTTTAGCATGGGCCATCATTCTTGGAATGGCATTAAAAAATGCTTCTGACACAACTAAGACGTTGATATCTAACTTCTCAGATGCCATATCCAAAATGGTTACTTGGGTGATCAAGTTCGCGCCATTTGGTATTATGGGGCTAGTAATCGATTCGATTACTACGAATGGAATCGACTCTCTGCTAAGCTATGGAAAATTACTAGCAGTATTAATTGGATGCATGCTCTTTGTTGCTTTTGTTATCAATCCAATCATTGTGTTCGTAAATATCCGTCAGAACCCATACCCACTTGTTTTTAAGTGTTTAAAAGAAAGTGCAATTACAGCATTCTTTACACGCAGTTCAGCTGCAAACATTCCTGTAAATATGAGATTATGTGAAGACCTACGTTTAGATAAAGATTCCTATTCTGTATCGATTCCGTTAGGTGCTACGATTAATATGGCTGGGGCAGCAGTAACTATTTCTGTTTTAACACTTGCAGCCGTGCATACATTGGGCATCCATGTGGACATTCCTACAGCATTCATCCTCAGCGTATTATCCGCTGTTTGTGCTTGTGGCGCATCTGGGGTTGCTGGTGGATCACTCTTATTGATTCCTCTAGCCTGCAGCTTATTTGGAATTCCATCTGATGTTGCGATGCAAGTGGTAGGAGTGGGCTTTATCATCGGTGTATTACAAGATTCGTTTGAAACGGCACTTAACTCTTCTACAGACGTCCTTTTTACAGCAAGTGCTGAATTTAAGAAGTGGCGTAAAGAAGGAAAAACAATTAATATTCAAAAAGCCTCATAATAAATGACAAAGCAGTGTGTTTGAAGTGCATCCCAAAAGTTAGAGTGAAAATCTAACTTTTGGGGTGTTTTTTTTATGGCTAAATATTAGTGAAGAATTTAAATTAATTCTAGTAAAAGAATATTAAGCAGGGAAATTGGATTATAAACAACTGGAATCCGAATATTACAATTGCAAAAAGAATGGCAGTGAAAAAATATGTTTTGGTTTAAACATAACTAATTCATAAATGATGACAAATTGCGTTCTAAAAGGAAAATATCATTTTAGATCGATTATATTGGTAAAAACACATTCACCACACATAAAAATCTAAACAGGTGCAAACAAATATGGAGAAAGGATGTGTGAGATTTTTGGATTTTAGAAAAATATTTCTACTAACAAATATGTTTTTATCCTGGATGACGGCATTATTCATAGGAAGAAATGCCATTAAAAAATACTTAGTAGCTTCCGTTATTCTAACAAAACTTGTCGAAATTCAATTTTCTTACGCAAGAAAGAAAAAGTGGTGGTGGTTTTATAAGACCCCATCATTCGATGGTATGTATCCTAACCATTGGGGGCCCTATCTAATGGGGTCGATGTGGATTTTAAAATTTACGTTTGGAAAATTCCCTTTATTTTTATTGGTGAATGCAATCGTAGACTTTCTTTATGCTTTCCCTGGTGTTTGGTTATATAAAAAATTAAAAATTGCCCACTTGAAAAGGATCAATAGGCTTCAATTCTTTTTATTTATGATGGTTAATGCATTGAATCTGTATATGGTTCAGTTTGTAGTTGCTAAAGTATCAAAGTGTTTCTCAACTAAAAACCTTGGAAAGTTTCAACCTAAATTTAAAAAGCATTAAGTTATATTTTAAATAAACGTTACTGTTCTTATTGAAGAGGGAGTATCGGTATATGCCTTTACTAATCCTTTTACCTTTATATCTTCTTTTTTTACTTCTTTTAATACTAATTGAACCTGTAACTCTTTCTTCAGAGGGGATAAAGAAAGCGAAACGGTTACTTGATTGGTCCATTGTGCATGAATAGGTTGATTGTTTGCGAAAGGGAATAATTGCGGGAATCCGTTACGAAAGAAGGGATGCTCATCCAATTTTTTTACCCCTGGTTTATTTAAGCAAATATAAAGGGAAAGGTTATCACAAAAACGTAAAATATTAAGATGATATTTTAAATTTTTATCCTTTTCATCTATAGCCAACTCTTTTAAAAGATAGTGCTTCCTTTTGATTTCTTGTTTAAAAAATTGCTGTCCAATTGAATTGGGTTCTTTGTCGAAAAAAGAGGCGAAGTGTATACTACATAGAAGACCGGCATACTTATTCATTTTTTCTACTTCATCTATTCCTGTTTTGTAGTGAGTAGTCTTTTCTTCTATCGGGAAGTCTACAAAAGAGTAAGGTATTTGCTGTTGGTCGTTCCATAATGGGGCGGCATCTAAATCAATCCATCCACGATCATGTTTGTAGGCTGCAAGAACCACCTCTTCTTTTCTGTCTATCCCATAAAAAAAGTCATCGTTCCAATTTTGTGCGATTTCACCTGATATTTTTGCATGGTCATGTTGTGAAATCATGATAAAGTTTTGTTTATACTCACATATAATCATCTTTTAAATCCCTTCTATTTATAAGAATTATTATTTAACCCGAGAGGCAGAAAAAACAGCTTATTAGGTCACAATAAAAGTTATTTGTTCCCAAAAGGCAGTAAACAATTACTTAAAAGGTTATAATAGAAACTATTTATGCCCAAGAGGCGATCAAAAAAGGTTAAAACGTCACAAATAAATTTTTTTAGACCGAGAGGAAAAAATGCATTGGAAAGTCTCAATTCAAAATAATTGCGCTAAGAGACAGTAAGTTGGCCTTATTGGTAAATAAACCATGTTTATTCTCTATTAATAATACCTTTAGTAATATTCTATATGGGTAGTTGTTCGATTTCATTACATTGAAACAAATTTTGAATGAACAATTAAGCGTTAATCCAAAATATTATGAGTAACCGGGATTAAACAGATGTAACCATTCAGTAGCATTAAAGATTTTATAGGACTTTAGACCTACCAAAATTTACAGCTTTCATCCATTTGGAATACATGATATATTTCTCTTGTAAGTTCTTAACGGAACTTCGCGAAAGAGTTTTTTATTACAGAGAAGTACTCAAGAGGCTGAAGAGGCGCCCCTGCTAAGGGTGTAGGTCGGGTAACCGGCGCGAGGGTTCAAATCCCTTCTTCTCTGCCATATTATAATGGGAATGTCTTGGTATCGACAGGGATAGTTTGAGCTTATATTGCGAGTCGAGGGATTCGGCCTCGTTAAAACGATAAAGCCTAATAACTGGCAAACAAAAAAACAACTTCGCTTTCGCTGCCTAATAACAGACGATAGCGGTTCCTCCCTCCATCGTCCATGTGGTAGGGTAAGGGACTCACTTTAAGTGGACTACGCCGAAATCCACCGTCTGAGGATGACGGAAGAGAATAACCAGACTAGCTGCTTCCATTCCTGTCAGTAGGCTAAAGAAGTAAGTGAAATTAATTATACTGACTACACTCGTAGATGTATAAGTGGCAATATCTTTGCACACGGGTTCAACTCCCGTCATTTCCACTTAAAAATTTTTAAAAAAATACTTGAATAAGCTTCATCTCATCAGTATAATATAAACATGAAATGATGTTAGATATGCCGGTTTAGCTCAATTGGTAGAGCACGAACGAATAATCTTCCTGAATGGTCTTCAGCATACTGACCGAGTTGCTGCTTGCTTAAGCTTTCTGAGGTCAGGATGACGTTAACTATCGAGCGTGAACAAACTTATTATGATCACCATTATATGCCGGTTTAGCTCAATTGGTAGAGCAACTGACTTGTAATCAGTAGGTTGGGGGTTCAAGTCCTCTAGCCGGCACCAGAGTTTTTTTGCGATAGCAACATAACTCACCATTATTCCGCAGTAGCTCAGTGGTAGAGCTATCGGCTGTTAACCGATCGGTCGTAGGTTCGAGTCCTACCTGCGGAGTCATAGTCCAACAAGGACACTAGGAACAGGTCAGGGCGGGAACGCAGCAGCCATAACTGGTGAAATTGTGTGGGCTATTACATAGGTCGAAACAAAAAACGCTAAACTCTTATAATTCGAGTTTAGCGTTTTTCTTTTTACATATAGCATGGAAAATGATTCAATATAAATAAGAAACTGAAGTTTATGATGTAATTAGAAGGAGTTGTTAAAATGAAAAACGATAAAGACGTAATCTCATTTGCTGCTAATAAAAAATGGCTTTCTATTCCGGAAGAAACACGTAGAATGCTTGAACAAAATGTTTGGTGTGGTTCTTGTGGGGATGTAGTCACAATTGAAAAATATACTGTTGAAGACTCGCCTTCAGGAATCGAATTGCGTGGAAAATGTAAGAAATGTGGATATGAGGTAGCAAGGGTCATTGATTAGTATTCCATACATCTATAATAACTCCTGATCATAGCAAAATATCCTAATAAAACTCGCCCTCTCGATTGATTTAACTAAAACAAAAAAACGTCATATGCGGTTCAAATAACTAGTCAGCCTCCCTATAATTCATTGGGAGGCTTTTTCAATAATCGACTAATTTGGTATGTAAAAGGTTGAATGGAAAAAGAGCCATAATTTTGACTTGAAATGACTCTAAAAATGTGATTTTATAGATAGGTAAAATAACAAAATACGCTTTTAATATGGAGGAGCGAGAAGGATGAAGTTTCCTAAAAATATAATACTAGATTCTGTTGCTGAACGTAAAAGTCATCAAAGTTACGGACTTGAATTTGTTCAGGAACTTGGGAACGATGATGCTGGATATTCGGAGATGGTAGTCATTATCTTCAAATACAAAGATAAATTTTACAGTGTAGATATTCAGCATGTAAATGGAGAAAACAATTATGACCATTGGGATGATGAAGTTGATTGTCCAGAAGTAGTTAGGAAAGAAGCTATCCAATATTATTGGGAAGAAGTGAAATAAAAAATTCGAGTTCTATTGATTCCTTGAGGTTTAGGTTAGTTCAAGAAGATCGCTACTTAATATTGTTAATTATGTCTAATTTAAATAGATTAATAACCACTTGGGTCCGCTTTGAAGAAAACAGCGTATTTTTTTGCGCTGTTTTTTCTTTTTTTATCAGATTCATCACTTATTATTACTTTTAAAAAGTTAAGATTATATAAATAGATGGATAAAGGGAGTTTGGATTCGTGTATTGAAGCTACCTTTTATTCACACGTATAATAACTATTATGCCTAAATGGTTATATTTACTCATTCATACTTGATATATAACATAAGAAAAGACGTGTGAATTGGCACACGTCCTTTTTTATTAATCTTGTATTACAATAATTAATCTAATCTACCTATCTTTTGAAACTATTACCCATTCACTAGTTCCTAAGTTTCATTTTCCTCATTTCTAGTACCGTTTTCATTTTCTCCGTAATCGTTGCCAAATCGCGTCCTAATAGGAAAAAGGGACACTCTCTGTCTTCTTTTTCGCCGAATTATATCGTGTTGACGCCATAATTAAATAGAATTAGATTTAAATACAAGAGTAATAGGATATTATTAAAAAGGTTTTCATAAACCAAAGGAGCATCACAACATGAAAAGCATTCAAAGCCGCTTATTTCTAATGCTTCTTATTTTTATCATCCTCCCGTATTTTTTGACGGTTTTCTTTATTTATGGTTATACCAAGAAGCTAGTGGAACGGCATGAGCTCGAAGTCAGCCATAATCAAATGAAGAAAGCATCAAACGAGCTGGAGCAATACTTTGCTGATTTAGTCGGCCTCCCATATGTAACATACCGTAACCCTGATTTGTTCCGGATCTTTGAAGACGGGTTTCAAGATTCCATTTATTTCAACCCTATAGCAGTAAAAAACAGCATCGAAACGTTTTATCTCATGCGGGGCGAAATCCGGCAGATTCGTTTTTATATTGATAAAAGTAAAGAATCATTTACTGTTTATAATGCCATGGTCAGTACCCGTAAATCTCAGCCGGATCTAGTGAAAGAGGATTCAATTAAAAAGCTTTATCACTCTCATTCAAAGTATTTGATCGAGCCTCCTCATCCGATTGAGAATTATAATGACGCGGCTATTGTTCCTCAATCAGATAACACGATAGTGTTAACGATTCACCATAAAGTAATGGACGTACTTTCAAACAAATTTCTGGGAGTCATTACGCTTGATATTGATTTAAATGCTTATGCCCACCTATGTAACAGTCTTGTACAGAATGATGAGGAATCCGTATTACTTGTGGATACAGAGAACCGAGTCATGTACGCTAGTAACCGAGACCTTATTGGAAAACCGGTTCCATCCAACTTGTTAAAGTCTATAAATAATTCGGGTGTGAAAAAGGGCAAAGAAATTATCCTGTCCAAAACGTTGTCAGGTCCTTTGCGACAATGGAAGTTAGTTAAGATCACACCTGAACAAGTATTATTTCACGATGTTAGGCAGACCGCCTATACCAACATCCTTGTAGGGATAGGGGTCGGATTATTGGGCCTAATCATGATCGGAATTATTTCTTATATGATTACTAGACCCATTAAGATTCTCAGCAGAAAAGTGCAGAGCATTGAAGCCGGGAATATGGATGTTCCTTTTCATGACAATGGACAAGATGAAATTGGGCACTTGGAAAAACATATTAAGGAAATGATGAATCGGATCAATCTTCATATTGCCCGCGAGTATAAACTGGAAATTGAAAATAGAAACAATCAATTAAGGGCATTAAAGTCCCAGGTGAATCCGCATTTCTTATTTAACGCTTTACAAACAATTGGTGCGGTTGCACTAAGAGCCAATTCTCCAAAGGTCTACGGATTGGTCACCTCCTTATCCAAAATGATGCGATACTCTATACGGGCCAATCAATGGGTCTTAGTCCGTGAGGAAGTTGATTATATAAAAACCTACTTGTCTCTACAAGTCGAGCGTTTTGGGAACGAGCTGAACTATACGATCCAACTAAACGAAACGATTCTAGAAAGAACGATTCCAAGTATGACACTTCAGCCGCTAGTGGAAAACTTCTTTAAACACTGTTATGAAGAAGGTTTCTACAATGCAAATTTGAACATCTATGGAGAAATACAAGGAGAAATACTTTACCTTGTAGTAGAAAATAATGGATCCAGTATGACATCTGAAGAATTGCAAACCCTCCGAAAAAATATTTATACGAAATCAAATGAAGGATCGTTTTCTATGGAGCATATTGGTCTGAAAAATATTCATAACCGTTTGGTCTTAAATTATGGGAAAAAGGGTGGTTTAGAATTAGATACCAACCAAGGACAA
Organism: Neobacillus cucumis; assembly: GCF_023715505.1. The sequence goes on from NZ_JAMBOH010000015.1 coordinate 53,112, forward strand.
GGTTTTATCGTTCGATTAATGATTCCAATAGAATCAAAGTTTACCAGTAATGAACTCGAAACATTGTAATCTCTAAGTTAGCTGTAAGGAGGAGGAATGGAGATATGAAGGCTCTCATTGTAGATGATGAATATAACGTCCGTTATGTCATAAGCCAGTTTGGCCAGTGGGAGAAAAATGGTATTACAGACCTATTGGAAGCAAGAAACGGGGAAGAAGCAAAAAGAATCATACAGAAGGAAAAACCAGAGATCATTTTTACCGATGTAAAAATGCCTGGCATGAGCGGGATCGAAATGATTGAGTGGCTCGACAGTATTTCTTATCCCGGCAAGGTCATTTTCATTACAGGATATGACGATTATTCCTTTATGCGAAAGGCAATTAAGTACAACAGCTTCGATTATTTATTAAAACCAATCGAGGTGGAACCCTTTAATCATACCTTGGAAGAAGCGGTAAAATCGTGGGCAAATGAAGAGGTAGACCGTAAATACAAAGAAACTGGTGTGTATGACGATGTGAAAAGGCTCCGTATCAATCAAATCGTCACAGAGGCTTGCATAGGCGAGTTTTTTGACCCTGCCGAAATTGCTTCCTCTTTGCCAACGGCTGACGAATATGACCTTACCCTCATTTCTTTTTACCAAATGCATCATTCCGCCCCGTATATCCAGTTGTTAGCTGAAGAGTTGGTATATAAGGAATGGGGAAATGCCTTTGAACTTCAGAATGACCATAGTCTTTGTCTGGTGATTACCGTTAAAGGAGTCTGGCTATCTGTCGAAGAATGGATCAGCCAACAGTTTGATATTCCTGTCCGCCTTGTCAATGGTGAATCATTGAAGTCAATGGAGGTTCTTCCTATAGCTTTTAAAACTTTACAAATGGAGTTGGAAGTTCAACATTTCAGAGCTATTCACCGTTTGAACGATTTAGATAATGCCTGCCGCATGCGGAACATTGTTCATTATGTAGACACGTATTACATGGAAGAGCTGACGCTGGAAAAACTCTCAAGCCGATTTTTCTTAAGTCGTGAACATATTTCTAGAAAGTTTAAACAAGAAACGGGGATGACCCTGTCCAAATACATGACGAAACTAAGGATTGATCAAGCAAAATCTAGGTTAAGAGAATCAGATGAAAGTATACTTTCTATTTCTCTCATGCTCGGATACCAGGATGAGAAATACTTCTCCAAACTATTCAAAAAAGTCATGGGTTTAACCCCTTTTGAATACCGAAACCATGTAAAAAAGCAACAAACGGAGGGCTTCTGATACGTTGCCACTTCTTCTAATTGACATCACAAAAATGGGGGGTAGGAATGAAAAGGACTTTACGATTACACATGGTTTGTCTAGCCATCTTGAGTCTGTCTCTGTCAGCCTGTGGAACGACTAGTTTGAAAGAGCCGAAGCCAAAAGAAGCAGAAACCCCCACACATAAGCTTACGCTGGATATTCGGAATCCAAAAGTGGAAATTTCCAAGCAGTTTGAACAATTGGCAGCCGTGTATGAAAAGGAAAATCCAAATGTAGAAATCAAGATTCACACGGTTGGCGGTGCTGCAGATGACTTAAGCGATCTGAAGGCAGAGATTTCTGCAGGCAATGGTCCTGATATTTTCACAAATACCGGGTATCAAAATGCAATCCTATGGAAGAACTACTTGGAGGATCTTTCAGATCAGCCATGGATTAAAAATGCCTATCCAGTGGCTTTACAGCCAATGATATTGGATCATAAAATTTACGGAATGCCGCTAAACCTAGAGGGGTATGGTTTCATTTATAATAAGGATTTATTTAAAAAGGCAGGTATTGAATCTGTTCCTAAAACGTTGACTCAATTAACAGCAGCAGCCAAACAATTGCAAAAAGCAGGTATAACGCCTTTTGCAACCGGTTATTACGAGGAGTGGAAACTGGGTGTTCATTTGTTGAATATTGCCTTTGCTCAGCAAGAAGAACCAACTGCTTTTATAAAAGCCCTTAATAACGGAACAGAAAAGATAACTAACAATCAAACATTTAAAGATACAATCAATCTGTTGGATGTTACATTAAAATATGGAAATGCAAATCCGCTCTCAACGGATTACAATATGGAAGTCAATTTATTTGCCACAGGAAAAGCAGCGATGATTCAACAAGGCAACTGGGTGCAGCCCACGCTTGACCAGATCTCGCCAAATATGAATGTCGGATTTCTGCCACTCTCCATTAATGATGAAAGGAAGAATGACGCCTTAGTAGTCAGTGTACCCAACTATTGGGTTGTCAACAAACAAACCACACCAGAGAAGAAGAAGGAAGCAAAGAAATTCTTAAACTGGATGGTTTCCTCCGAGCAGGGGAAAAGGTTTATGACCAATGAGTTCAAATTTATTCCTGCGTTTAAAAACATAAAAGTGGACGATGTAGGACCGCTGGCTCATGATACGCTCGCCTACTATCAAGCGGGGAAAATACTGGAATCCAATTGGCCAGACTTCCCGGTTGGTGTAAGAGAAGAGTTCGGACTGGCGATGCAGCTGTACGTAAGAAAACAGCTTACTCGCGATCAATTACTAGAAGAATTCCAAAAATCCTGGGATAAGGCCAAGTCCACTTTGAAATAAACTTTTCTGCCTCCGTTTGGGGGCTTTTTTGTTTTTATTTATTTCAACTGCAAGAGTTGCCATCCCCTATATCAATTTAAGACGAAATTCTAATCAATCCATGCCATCCCCAATAAACTCGTCCTCCTCTATACTTTTAATTAATAAGAAACTATCACTAGCTTTCTTATCAAATTTATACATATCCAAGGAGGAAGAAGATGAACTTCAAAAGATTGACGAAAAAAGCAGCTGCCGTAACATTCAGTACAGCTATATTAGTAGGAGCGGGCGGACCGCAAATTTTTGCGCAGCAAATGACCAGTGGGGATTACAAAAAAGACTATGGTTTTGCCCATATTACACGCGCTGACATGCTAAAAATTCCAGGACAACAAAATAGTCCTCAATTTAAAGTGCCTCAATTCAATGTATCAGCAATCAAAAACATTGATTCGGCAAAAGGGTATGATAAGTCAGGGAACTTAATAGATTTAGATGTATGGGATAGCTGGCCACTGCAAAACGCTGATGGTACTGCGGCAAATTATCAAGGATATCATATCGTTTTCGCTTTAGCAGGTGACCCAAAAAACAGCAATGATACTTCAATTTATTTATTCTATCAAAAAGTCGGTGATACATCGATTGACAGCTGGAAAAATGCTGGAAGAGTATTTAAAGATATTGATAAATTTGTTCCAAATGACCCGTATCTTAAATATCAAACACAGGAGTGGTCAGGTTCTGCTACTTTAACCAAAGATGGCCAAGTCCGTTTATTCTATACAGATTACTCAGGTAATACTGAAGATGGTGGAACCGGTGCTGGTAACCAAATTATTTCAACTGCTCAAGTCAACTTTTCCCAGCCGGATGCAGCTACACTTAAAGTCGATGGAGTATCTGATCACAAATCTGTCTTTGATGGCGGAGACGGTACAGTTTATCAAAATATTCAGCAATTTATCGATGAAGGCAAGTGGATTTCAGGTGATAACCATACTTTAAGAGACCCTCATTATGTTGAAGATAGGGGCCATAAATATCTTGTCTTTGAAGCTAATACTGGAACAACAGATGGTTATCAAGGCGATCAGTCTTTCAATAATAAAGCTTACTATGGCGGAAGTGACGTCTTCTTCCAGAATGAAAAAAATAAACTGCTACAAAGTCCTAAAAAACAAATTGCTTCTTTAGCGAATGGTGCATTAGGCATTGTTGAATTGAATGATGACTATACAGTAAAAAGTGTTATGAAACCATTAATTGCATCAAACACAGTAACAGATGAAATCGAACGCGCCAATATATTTAAAATGAATAATAAATGGTATCTATTCACGGATTCAAGAGGATCCAAAATGACGATTGATGGAATTAACGACAAAGATGTTTATATGCTAGGGTTCGTAGCCGATTCCTTAAATGGTCCATTCAAACCGTTAAATGAAACTGGACTTGTATTGAATATGAATCTTGATCCTGCTGATCTCACATTTACTTACTCTCATTTTGCTGTACCGCAACCTGAAGGTAATAATGTGGTAATCACAAGTTATATGACGAATAGAGGCTTCTATCCAGACCATCATTCTACCTTTGCGCCAAGCTTTTTGCTTAATATTCAAGGAACAAAAACATCTGTTGTACCAAACAGCATCCTTGAGCAAGGTCAATTAACAGTTGGCGATAAAAACAAATAATTTTTGTCCCGGATACTGTATAAAGCAAATTCAGGCGAAAGAAAATGTCGATATTCTATCGACATTTTCTTTATATATGTACCGCGCTAATTTATGAGTGAAGGAAGGCATATTCGCATTCTTAAAGCAATTTTAATTGCTTTTTTTATTTTGTCACGAATCAATATGATATTTAAATACAATGAATTCGTTATCCGATCGCAACAAGATAAACCAAAAGTTAAAAAAAGGGGGGATAAAATTTGTATATAGTTTCGTTCATTTTATTTGTGTTATGTATACTATTTCCGTTGTTTCATACTTTCAATGCTTTAAAAGCTTCAAAGAAAATACCTAGTTATTTGGAAGTAACACCTGACAAAGAAGTTGGAATGAGTATTTTAATTCCTTGTTACAATGAAGCCTCCATTTTGTCTACCACCATTCAAGGAATGAAGCAACTTCATTATCGTAACTATGAACTGATTTTCATTAACGATGGTTCTACGGATGAGACCATGAAATCATTAATCAGTGAGCTCGAATTAATTCCACAAGAATTAAAAAAGCCTGCTCACGCTTTAGACTTCATGCCCGTTCGACAAATTTATCTTTCTAGTCAATATAAGGATGTGCTAGTGATTGATAAAGAAAATGGGGGAAAAGCCGATAGCTTAAATGCGGGAATAACATATGCCACAAAAGACATTGTAATTACATTAGACGCAGATAGCGTTTTGGATGCAAAAGCCTTATCTATTTTAAATCAAGTATTTGATGATTCCTCTGTGATTGCTGCTGGGGGGAATGTCCATATATTACAAGGACTTGAACAAACTCGAAATGGTTTTGTACCATCGCTTGGCAAGATGAAACAAATTGTGCGCTTTCAGATTTTAGAATACTTGCGAGGATTTTACATTTTAAAAGCGCCATTAGCCAAATCCAATGCCTTGTCGATTATTTCAGGAGCCTTTGGAGCCTTCAAACGAAATGTATTATTAGAGGTTGGCGGATATCGACAAACAATTGGAGAAGATATTGATATTACATTAAAGGTGCAGCAATATGCCATGAAACATAAAGGAACGCGCGTTTTATTTGTACCTGAAGCAATTTGTTTTACCGAAGTTCCTGAGTCATGGAAAGATTTATACAATCAACGAATACGCTGGCAAAAAGCGTTCATGGATTGCTTTGTTTTGTATTTCATCACATTCATCAAGAGTATGGTTACCAATCGCGTTTCCTTTTTCTTCTTAGTCGATTCTTTTTTAGTCGGTGTCGTCTCTTCGTATTTCACAGGATTTTTTCTGATTAGCTTGATAGTTTCTATCTCTGAAATCTCCTGGAAAGTGATTCAGTTTTATGTAATCGGATCACTTGTAGTGAATATGTTATATATTGTCATTAGCTTAATTATTTCGAATCAGTATGGGTTCGGATATTCAAAACGAAATTTATTCGCCATTATCAGTACGATTTTCTTAGATTTATTCATCTTCCGTTTTATCAATTTGTTTTATATCATGGTTGGAAGTGCAGCTTATTTTGTCAATAAAGAAGGGTGGAACAAAGTTGCTCGGACGGGGCGTGACTATTATGTTGAGGAAGTGTACAAGCAAAGTGCTTGAGTAGTAAAGAAGGGTATTGAAAATGAGATCACTCAAAACCGTTTTAAGAATGATTACTGATTTACTTTGAATATGAAATAACATAATTTAGTTTTTAAACAACATTAATAAATACAGTAACTTTATGTACTGGTTTAAACGTCTTTATCGATATGAACAAACTGTCAAAAAAGCATGATTTTTTTAAAATTAAAAGAATTCGTTATCAAATCGCAACGAGATAAAAACAATATAAAAATGAGGAATTTATTTGTTAATAAAAATAACGGATAAGAAAGTATACAAATATTTAGTATTTTTTACTATTTGTTTAAGCCTATTAGCATTCATCAGAATAATTATCGATCATACAGATAATAGGAGAAAAAAAGAAGTGACGCATTATCAGCCAACATATCGAGCAGCGTACCATTTTACGGTACCGGACAAATGGAAAAACGATCCTCAAAGGCCTATTTATTTTGATGGAAAGTATCATTACTATTATCTTTATAATCGCGATTATCCGAATGGAAATGGAACAGAATGGCGACATGCGACATCAAAGGATTTAGCACATTGGAAAGATGAAGAGGTGGCCATTCCAAAATTTACAAACAAAAACGGGGACGTATGGTCTGGATCAGTCGTTATTGACACAAAAAATACAGCAGGTTTTGGAAAAGGAGCCATTGTTGCAATTATGACACAGCCCTCTGCCGATGGAGGTAAGCAGGAACAATATCTATGGTATAGTACAAATAAAGGAAAAACTTTTACATCTTATAGTAGTCAGCCTGTTCTAGCTAATCCGGGTGCAAAAGATTTTCGAGATCCAAAAATTATCTGGGATCGTCAAGCGGAAAAATGGGTGATGGCTTTGGCGGAAGGATCGAAGATTGGTTTTTATGAATCCGATAATCTGAAGAAATGGGATTATACTGGAGGCTTCTTAACGGAAAATATAGGTGTTGTAGAATGTCCTGATCTTTTTCAGATACGGGCAAATGACGGGATGTATAAGTGGGTACTTGGTACAAGTGCAAATGGAAAATCATCAGGTAAACCGAATACCTACGCATATTGGACTGGTACCTATAATGGAAAGGAATTTGTTGTAGATCACAGTGAACCCCAGTGGTTAGATTATGGCTTTGATTGGTATGGCGGGGTAACGTTTGAAGATGGAAAAGCAAACGACAAATTTAAACGGCGATATGCTCTCGCATGGATGAATAAATGGGAATATGCCAACAACACTCCCACAATGGAAGAGGATTTTAACGGGATGGATTCAATTGTTCGTGAAATTGAACTAAAGCATGCGGGCAGCAACGAATATTATTTAACCTCTAAGCCCATCGAAGCGATCAATGATCTAGTATATTCAAAAGATTATATAAAAAAAATGAATGTAAATGGCTCTGAAACTCTCAAAATAGCAGGCGATACATATGAGCTGGAAACAGAGATCTCCTGGTCAGAGCTCAAAAATGTAGGGTTAAGGCTTCGAGAATCAGCCGATAAAGACAGTCACGTCGATGTCGGTATTTTTGTTGAACAGGGGTACTCCTATGTCAATCGAGCGTTTACGAAGCAGCCTGATAACAGCAGGCAGTACGTGGAAAGCAAGGCTCCTTTCGATGTCAGCAAAAAGAAAGTTCACTTAAGGATTCTTGTTGATAAATCCAGTATTGAAGTCTTTGTGGATGACGGAAAGGTTGTTCATTCAAATTTAATCTTTCCTGATCCTGCCGATCGGGGCATCACCCTCTTTTCAGATGGAGGAACAGCGGTATTTGAAAATATTATAGTTAAAAATTTGAAGATGCAATAGCATAAGGTCAAGGGAAATTAAAGCGCTAATTTTAGAACAATTTCATTCAAGCAACTTTTTAATAACTTTTAACACATTAGGATTGATTCGATTCCTTAAGTTTCCTTTAACAGCCTTCAAATTAGATTCAAATGAAAATTCCCCCATAAAAAAACTACACTTCCAATTGTTGTGTCCAACAATGGGGGTGCAGTTTTTTATGGGGGGTTTTTTTGTTAATTATTTCTTAAATAATAAATTAATTTTCTAGCTCGCGCCTTTTTGTAGAAGATTTATTTCTTTAATCTGAGACTTTAGATGTATTCAATTTTCTTGTTGAAGAAGTTATTATATTTCGATGGAAAGGTTTGAAAATCATTTTTCTTTCATCCCTTTTTCAATCAATGGTGATTTAATAAAAGTATCGAAAAAAGAGGGAAGGTATTTCAAAAATGTCTTTAGGTTCATTTGTATTGGGTTTTTCAACAGCGGATATAGACTACGAAATGTTAAAAAACTTAGGAATTTCTATAGGGATTCTACTTTTGTTTATTGTTTTTAGAAATCTATTTACCAAATATGTGTTTCAGTTAATATTAAAATTGTCCAGGAAAACCCCAACTGATTTCTTCACACAAATCTGTTTAAGTTTTGAACGTCCTTTAGGATGGTTCTTTATTATTTTTGGTTTGTATATTGCAATGGATTATTTCCCTTTTATTGAACAGCACAATACACTGTTTTTAAAATTTTTACGTTCAATGGTTATTGTATTGATTACATGGGGATTGTTTAATTTGTCCTCTCCAACTTCAGGGTTATTAATCAGTTTTAATCAAAAACTCAACAATAAAATTGATTTAATCCTTATTCCGTTTATTTCAAGAACCATCCGTGTTATTATCATCGCCATCAGTATCAGTATTATCGGGCAGGAGTTTAATTATGACGTAAATGGATTGGTGGCAGGACTTGGATTAGGGGGACTTGCATTTGCCTTAGCTGCCAAAGAAGCGGTAGGGAACCTTATTGGCGGGGTTGTCATTGTAACCGAAAAGCCATTTTCCATTGGTGATTGGATCTTAACTCCTAGTGTTGAGGGGATTGTCGAAGATATTAATTTTAGAAGCACGAAAGTTCGTACCTTTAGCCAAGCTCTAGTTACTGTTCCGAATGCTACACTTGCAAATGAGGCGATTACAAACTGGAGCCGCATGGGGAAAAGGAAGATCGATTTTCATTTAGGACTAAACTATCAAACTACAAAAGAAGAAATTGAAAGAGTAGTAAGCCGGATTGAAAAATTATTGAGAACACATGAAGAAATCCATCCGGATACGATTATGGTCGCATTTGATCATTATAATGAGAGCAGTCTCGATATCCTTGTCTATTTTTTCACGAATTCTACTGTTTGGGCAGAACACATTAAAATCAAACATGAAATCAATTTAGCGATCATGGGGATTTTAGAGGAAGAGGGAGTAGACGTTGCTTTTCCTAGCCGAACCATTTACGTATCTCCACAGTCAAATGAATTATTCCAAACAATGGGGTCTTATGATTGAAAATTAATCGTTGAGCGAACAAGTACAAAAGAAATAGGCTGTCGATGACAGCCTATTTCTTTGTACTAATATGGAGTTAAACATGAAAGGGAAGCGGATTGCTTCCCTCAAGAATTAATTAGTATGTCATTACCATTAGTATATATTGGAAAAATTTCAGGATGAAGGAGATGGGCAATTTGCGCCAGTCCGTTCAACAGCCGGGGGGATGGCCTGCAATAAAGAGGTTCATCGAGAATGAATAATTGATTATGTTTGACCGCATTCATTTGGTCCCAACCAGGACGTTTTAGAATTACCTTTGGATTTACTTTATTTTTATGAACGCCTACCCAAACGACACATATGACATCTGGATCTCTGAGCTTTACGTCTTCCCAACTAGTTTGGATGCTAGCTTCCGCCTGATCTTCAAAAACATTTTGTCCACCTGCAAGTCTGCTGACTTCTGTGAGCCAGTTCCCAGCACCTGGAGTAAAGATTGGCTTCGCCCACCACTCCCAATAAAGTGATTTTTTTGTATCTACTTGTTGGCTTAAAGAGTCGTAGTATGTAAGAATTCGAGTGAATTTTTCATACAGTTGTTTTGCTTTGTCGTAGGTCTGTGTTACTTTGCCGACAAACAAAAGACAGTCACCGACTTCTTGTAAGGATTGTGGATTTGGAACAATTACATATGGGATATTGCGTTTTTCAAGCTCTTTAATATTTCGTTCCATTCCCGGAACAGAAAGGGAGGCTAAGACCAAATCAGGCTTTAAGTCTTCAACTTTGTCCATGTCTATTTCTAAATCTGGACCGAGCCTTGGTAATCTATTGATTTCTTCGGGCCAATCAGAGAAATTATCTACGCCGATTAATGAGCCCGTTAACTCTAAATAGGCGATTAATTCGGTATTGCTGGGACAAATCGAAATCAGTTTCAACAAAATACCTCCCATCAAAACAATCATCTAACAATTATTATAAAACCATCTAATACCAATTAACAGGGACTTGATTTAAGGCATGCCAAAAATTTCTGTAGGTAACAGCGGCTGGCGGTACCGGCGGTGGAGGAATAATAGGAACGGCTATCGGTTTATACCACGGATGATAGTAATGTAAATATATGTAATGATACATATAAATCAACCTTTCCCTTTTAGTTACAGTAGACTATGAGACCACACCCAAATTCGATTGGATAAAAGCCTATTTTATGTCATTTAAACATTTTTAGAAGCATGAGAACCGTCCCCACGCTTCCCCGCGCTCCCCTTATTTATACTGGTCCAGCCTGTTGAAAAATTGGATAAGGAATTCATAGAAGTTCTTTTCGGCTGGTGCTAGGTCTCTGTGTTTGGGAATTATGACCCCGACTGTACGCATCGCCTTTGGTGTTTCTATCGGTACTTTGACTGTGAATCGCGGAATAGAGTCATAGAAGGTGCTTTCCGGTAGTAGGCTAACGCCGATTCCTGCAGAAACAAGACCCTTTAATGCATCCATATCCTCACCTTCGGACGTAATGTTTGGTTCAAATCCTGCCTCATGGCAGGCCTCGACTGCAATTTTTCGGAGAACATAACCTTTTGGAAATAAAACAAAAGAATCTGTACGCAGCTCACCTAAAGACAGACTTTTTCGTTCATTCAAAGGGTGATGATTAGGAAGCAAAGCCACGATATTTTCCATAAAAAGAATTTTAGCCTCTAAATCAGGATCCTTCATGGGGACAGGGCCGAGAAAGGCTAAATCGATTTCCCCGTTTTTCACTGCATCAATTAAGTAGGCATAAGAACCTTGACGTAAATGGAAGTTCACATTTGGTACATCCTTCTTATAAGCTGAAATAACAGTTGGGAGCCAATATCTGGCGAGACTTGTTGGATAACCAATTTTAATTGTTCCTGCTTGGGGATCTAGATATTCGTCGACTTTTTCCTTTGCTTCATCCAGCGTCTTTAAGACACTTTTTACATATTGTAAGAAAATAGTTCCGATTTGTGTCACCTTAATATTTCTTCCGACCCGTTCTAACAGTTTAACCCCTAATTCCTCTTCTAGTTTTGTGATTTGATAGCTGACGGCTGATTGTGCAACGTTAAGATTTTCAGCAGCCTCTGTCACATGCTGCCGTTCCGCCACTTCAATAAAATATCGTAATTGACGAAGCTCCATTTTTTGATTCTCCTTTATCCATATAAAAATCAGATTGATTTAATATAAATTATATATTGTTTGTATCATTAAGGTAACCTAAAATGAGGTTATATGCAATATTTCGACAATAATCAACAGGGAGAGATTTTATATGACATATCATCAACTACCTAAAGCACAAGGTCTCTACCGTCCTGAATTTGAACATGATGCCTGTGGAATCGGCTTATATGCGCACATCAAAGGGAATGCCACACATGATATTGTGGCTAAAGGACTAAAAATGCTTTGTCAATTGGACCATCGCGGTGGACAGGGGAGTGATCCGCTTACTGGCGATGGAGCGGGACTTATGGTTCAAATTCCAGATTTATTTTTCCGCCAAGAATGTTCAACTATGAACTTACCTGAACAAGGGGAATATGGCGTAGGGATGTTGTTCTTCTCAAAGGATGATGCGGAACGGGAAAAAATAGAAACCTATATTAATAAATTGGTCGAACAAGAGGGGCAAACGGTGCTTGGCTGGAGAACCGTTCCTGTTAATGCTGAAAATATCGGGGTAACAGCACAGGAAAGCTGTCCTGTCGTTCGCCAGTTGTTTGTCGGTGCCAACGAAAATAATACGGATTCACTAGCATTTGAACGAAAGATGTACGTGATTCGGAAGCAGGCAGAAAATTGGGCAAAGGAATCCGAATACCGTTTCTATTTTGCTAGTTTTTCAAGCAGAACGATTGTTTACAAAGGACTATTAACACCTGAGCAAGTTGATCAATTTTATTTGGATTTACAGGATGAGAATTTTGTTTCTGCGTTTGCTATAGTGCACTCACGCTTTAGTACAAACACATTCCCAAGCTGGGAAAGAGCCCATCCTAACCGTTATTTAATCCACAATGGTGAAATTAATACCCTTCAGGGGAATATTCACTGGATGAAGGCCCGTGAAAGTCAATTCGTTTCTGAGGCATTTGGATCCGATTTGGAAAAAGTACTGCCAATCCTTGATACCGATGGAAGTGATTCCTCCATTTTAGATAATGCACTTGAATTCTTGGTGCTTGCTGGTCGTAAACCAGCGCACGCAGCCATGATGCTTGTTCCTGAGCCATGGTCTGATAATCCTCATATCACAGAGGAAAAGAGATCTTTCTACGAATATCACAGTACGTTAATGGAGCCTTGGGATGGACCTTCAGCGATTTCTTTTACCGACGGAAAACAAATTGGCGCAATTTTGGATCGGAACGGTCTTCGTCCGGCTCGTTATTACGTGACAGAAGATGATTATATTATTTTCTCTTCAGAGGTTGGCGTTATCGATGTAGAGCCGGAAAAGGTGTTATACAAAGAGCGCCTAAGCCCAGGAAAAATGCTATTGATTGATTTAGAAGAAGGAAGAATTATTTCTGACGAGGAAATTAAATCCCAATTGGCAAACGAACAGCCGTATCAGCAATGGCTAGACGAACAGCTTGTTCGCTTGGAAGAAAAAGTTGAAGCTGAAGGAGAAGTTCCTGCAGATTTACTTACTCGCCAAAAAGCTTTCGGCTATACGTATGAAGATATTCAAAAATATATCCTTCCTGCTGTAAGTGAAGGCAAGGATCCGCTTGGTGCGATGGGAAATGATATGCCGCTTGCGGTATTGTCAGATCGTCCGCAGAACTTATTTAACTACTTTAAGCAATTATTTGCCCAAGTAACTAATCCGCCGGTTGACTCTATTCGTGAAGCAATTGTTACTTCAACGATTTCTTATCTAGGAGCGGAAGGAAATCTACTACATCCATCAGCAGAAAATTGCCGTCGGATTCAGTTGGAGACACCAATCCTAGCAAACAGCCAGCTTGAAGAATTAAAGAATAGCGAAGCATTTAAGAGTAAAGTGATCGACATCTTGTTCACTGAGAATATAGAGAACAGCTTGAACGAAGTTTGCCGTCAAGCAGTCGAAGCGATTGCGGAAGGTACTAGTTTGATTATCCTGTCTGACCGTAACATGAGTGAAAATGAAGTGGCCATTCCTAGCGTTTTGGCAGCGAGCGCCCTTCATCAGCACTTGATTCGAGAAGGATTAAGAACGAAGGCTAGCATCATTGTAGAAACAGGGGAAGTAAGAGAAGTTCATCATTTCGCAGTTCTGCTTGGATATGGTGTTGATGCGATTAACCCTTATCTCGTGTTCGCTACTTATCAGGAAGCTGTTCAGGAAGGTACTTTATCGTTCACGTATCAAGAAGCGGTTGAAAAATACTTGTACGCGATGACCGAGGGTGTTGTTAAGGTCATGTCGAAGATGGGTATTTCAACTGTTCAAAGTTACCGTGGTGCGCAAATTTTTGAAGCAGTTGGGATCAGCACGGATGTCATCGATCGATTCTTCACTGGAACCGTATCTCAGCTTGGCGGTATTGGTTTAGAAACCATCGCAGAAGAAGCGAAACTTCGCCATGCGGATGCGTTTAAGGAAACGACTGACAAAACATTAGAATCAGGAAGTAACTTCCAATGGAGACATGATGGCGAACACCATGCGTTCAATCCAGGCACAATCCATACTTTACAATGGGCTTGCCGCAATGGTGATTATGATCTATTTAAAAAATATTCGAATCTTGCGAATGAAGAAAGACTTGGCTTTTTACGTAACCTATTCTCCTTTAATGGTTCTAGACAAGCTGTGCCAATTGAAGAAGTAGAATCAGTTGATTCGATCGTCCGCCGCTTTAAAACAGGTGCAATGTCTTTTGGATCAATTAGTAAGGAAGCACATGAAACATTAGCGATTGCCATGAACCGCTTAGGCGGAAAAAGCAACTCGGGTGAAGGCGGGGAAGATGCAAGCCGCTTTGTATTAGATGAAAATGGCGACAACAGAGGTAGTAAGATTAAACAGATTGCTTCTGGCCGTTTTGGTGTAAAGAGTCATTATCTAGTGAATGCCGAAGAGCTGCAAATTAAAATGGCACAAGGTGCAAAGCCTGGTGAAGGCGGTCAATTAATGGGTAAAAAGGTTTATCCATGGGTTGCCGACGTTCGTGGAGCAACACCTGGTGTAAGCTTAATTTCACCGCCTCCGCACCATGATATTTATTCGATCGAGGATTTGGCTCAGCTGATCCATGATTTGAAAAATGCCAATCGTGATGCACGAATCAGCGTTAAGCTTGTTTCAAAAGGCGGCGTAGGAACGATCGCTGCCGGTGTAGCGAAAGCGGTAGCCGATGTAATTGTCATCAGTGGTTACGATGGTGGAACAGGTGCATCACCGAAAACAAGCATTCAGCATGCCGGATTGCCTTGGGAGCTTGGATTAGCAGAGGCACACCAAACGCTTATGTTAAATGGTTTGCGTGACCGCGTAGTACTTGAAACAGACGGAAAATTAATGACAGGTAAGGATGTTGTTATGGCAGCCTTACTAGGAGCAGAAGAATATGGCTTTGCTACTGCACCGCTTGTGGTTCTTGGCTGTGTGATGATGCGTGTTTGTCATTTGGATACTTGTCCAGTTGGTATTGCGACTCAAAACCCTGAGCTCCGTAGAAAGTTCACAGGTGAGGCCGATTATATCGTTAACTTTATGCGCTTTATTGCACAAGAAGTACGTGAGATCATGGCGGAGCTTGGTTTTAGAACA
Source organism: Neobacillus cucumis (assembly GCF_023715505.1). The sequence continues at coordinate 68,190 of NZ_JAMBOH010000015.1, forward strand.
GTTGAGGAAATGGTTGGCCGCACAGATGTTCTAGCTGTAAGTGAACGTGCAAAAACACATTGGAAGGCTCATGCCTTAGATTTAACTGCATTGCTTCACAAGCCTGAAGGAACGCGCACGTTTAAACGCCCGCAAAATCATAGAATTAATGAAACTCTTGATCTTACAAAAATTCTGCCGGCTGTTCAATCGGCTATCGAGCAGGGAACACCTGTGGATGTCAGCTTCCCAATTACCAACGTTAATCGTGTAGCGGGTACAATTGTCGGAAGTGAAATTTCCAAACGCTACGGTGAAGAAGGACTTCCAGAGGATACGATTACTTTAAGGTTTACTGGTTCTGCGGGGCAAAGCTTTGGAGCCTTTGTACCAAAAGGCATGACTCTTGAACTTACCGGAGACGTGAACGATTATGTTGGTAAAGGTCTGTCTGGCGGTAAAATTATCGTCAAAGCAGATGAACATACAAAGATTGCTTCAGGTGAAAATGTCATCGCCGGAAATGTCGCCTTTATCGGGGCAACAAGCGGTGAAGCTTATATTAACGGCCGTGCAGGTGAACGTTTTGCCGTTCGTAACAGTGGCGTTAACGTCGTTGTTGAAGGAATAGGCGACCATGGTTGTGAATATATGACTGGTGGACGTGTGGTCATCTTAGGTGAGGTTGGCAAAAACTTCGGAGCAGGTATGTCCGGCGGAATTGCCTATGTTTTAGCTGATGATAAGGGTGCATTTAAGCATTTATGTAACCAAGAATTAATTGAATTTGAATCGGTATCAACTTCTGCCGATCAGGATGAGCTAAAACAGTTAATCCAGAACCATTTCGCGTTTACAAAGAGTGTAAAAGCTGGCTGTGTTCTAGAAAACTGGGAAGAGTGTGTCAGTAAATTTATCAAGGTTATTCCGAAAGATTACAAACGGATGATCCAATTGATCGAGGAGCAAAAACTTGCAGGTTTATCGGAAGAAGAAGCTGTTATGAGCGCCTTTTTAGCGAATTCCGGAGCAAAACAAAAACTATCTAAACAGCAGGAGGCTGCAATCCGCTAAGAAAGGAGACAGGGAAAATGGGAAAAGCAACAGGTTTTATGGAATATGCTCGTGAAAAAGTTGGAGAAAGAGATCCATTAACACGCCTAAACGACTGGAAAGAGCATAAAGTTCCTTTTTCTGATGAAAAGTTAAGTATACAGGGGGCGCGCTGCATGGACTGCGCCACTCCCTTCTGCCATATCGGCATGGAGATCCAAGGAGCCACATCTGGCTGTCCGATTCACAACCTGATTCCGGAGTGGAATGATCTGGTTTATCGCGGTCGCTGGAAGGAAGCACTTGATCGCCTGATGAAAACGAATAATTTCCCTGAGTTTACTGGACGGGTTTGTCCGGCTCCGTGTGAAGGTTCATGTACGGTGGCAATTTCCGACCCGGCGGTAACTATTAAGAATATCGAACAAGCGATTATTGATAAAGGTTTTGAAAACGGATGGATCACACCAAGGATTCCTGTCTCACGGACTGGAAAAAAAGTGGCGATTATCGGATCTGGCCCTGCAGGAATGGCTGCTGCTGATCAGCTTAATCAAGCAGGTCACTCAGTAACTGTTTTTGAACGGGCAGACCGTCCTGGCGGCTTGTTGATGTATGGAATTCCGAACATGAAGCTTGAGAAAGAAGTCGTAGAACGACGGATTCGTTTATTGGCTCAAGAAGGGATCGACTTCGTTACAAATACAGAAGTGGGCAAAGATATTACAGCTGCAGAACTTCAAGAACAGTTCGATGCCGTTATTCTTTGCACAGGTGCGCAAAAGCAGCGTGATTTAGTGATTGAAGGCCGTGAAGCAAAGGGCATTCACTTTGCGATGGACTATTTGACGCTAGCGACTAAAAGTCTACTAGATTCAAATTTTGAAGATGGTCAATTTATCGATGTAGAAGGCAAAGACGTCATCGTTATTGGTGGTGGAGATACAGGCGCCGACTGTGTGGCAACAGCGCTTCGTCAAAAATGTAACAGTGTTGTTCAATTTGGTAAGCATCCACAATTACCTGTTGAAAGGACTTCTAATAATTTATGGCCAGCATATCCGAACGTTTTTACAATGGATTATGCATATAAGGAAGCTGAAGCAAAATTTGGGGAAGATCCTCGTCAATATTCCATTCAAACGAAGAAAATCGTTGCTGATGAGAATGGGAATCTGAAAGAGCTTCACACCATCCAAATGGAGAAACTTAAGGATGAAAATGGTCGTTATTATTTTAAAGAAATCCCAGGCACTGAAAAAGTATGGCCAGCCCAGTTTGTGTTTATCGCAATTGGTTTTGAGGGAACAGAGCAGCCATTGTTGAACCAATTTGGTGTTAAAGCAGTCAACCAAAAGGTTCAAGCTTCATACGGTGAGTTCAAAACAAACGTTGAGGGAGTTTTCGCTGCTGGCGATGCCAGAAGAGGACAAAGTCTTATCGTTTGGGCGATCAACGAAGGACGCGAAGTCGCACAAGAAGTTGACAAATACTTGATGGTCTAAAAAATCCCTCAATGTTAATAGATTGATTAGAAAACTATAGTTTGTCACTGACTTAAACAGCAACAGGCATCATCGTTTTTGGATGGTGCCTGTTTTTATTGCTTAATGCTAGGATCTTAAATTGTTCATTTTCATCTTTTTTAAATATAAACTAAGTTGTTTATATCCATATGAAAAAAGTATTGGTTCATTTGTCAAATGACAGTCCATTATTCCTGTTTTTACGATTGTATTTCAAATTTAATAGTAATTTCTAGTTTCAATGGGCAGTCTAGTTAAGAATAGGTAATAATCAGGGGTGTAGAGAGAAATATAAAAAATGAATACCTGGATGAATTTATTCAATAACAAGGAGGAGCGTGATGGAGAGTTTTAAAAAAATAGAACAGACCTATGAAGAACTTAGAACGATGTGGTTAGATTACTGGTTTGAAGAAGTGTTTTTGACCTACCAGTGGTGGGTTGAAGTAGTGATCGTTATTTTATCATTGTTTCTGTTTTGGAAATTTATCGATAGATCTCGTTTAAGAGAAATCAGTCTAGTAGGATTTATTACAGCAGGAATTGCTTTTATTTTGGACCAAATCGGTACATCTCTAGGTTTGTGGATCTATCCTTATACTTTAACTCCATTAGAAAGAGATGAGTTTGCACCTGCAGACTTATCTATTGTTCCCCTTTTTTACGTCATAATTTATCAGAAATTTTCTACGTGGAAAAATTACATATTAGCCATTATGATTTATGCGTTCTTCGCTTCCTATATAGGAGAAAGATTCTTTCAATGGCTAGGAATATACAAAGTAATAAATTGGAATCACCTTTACTCTGTTCCGTTCTATATCTTAATTGGAATATTTGTAAAGATGGTTCTTCAAAGATTAAATTCAATTGAGTTTTATTATAAAGGGAATCAATAAATTTTCCTTCTATGACTAAGGGGACAAGAATTACGAAACAGGGATGGCTATTGCTATCCTTTTTTTCATGATGCTAACACAAGCTAAATCTGTTGAATAAAAATCGTCCTAATATTTTCTGAATATTTTTATTGACATGTCGTATACAATCGTATACATTATAAACATAACTTATTGTATACGAATGTATACAGAAAAGGGGATTCTTCCATGAAAAACGATGAATTTAAGGATAAAGACTTCCACCATAGAGGTAACCGGCATAAACGAGACCATGATCATCACCATCGTGGTGCGAAAACGTTCCGACGAGGAAGAGCGATTGCATTTTTAGAGATGATGAATCTTAAACGTTCCACCTTAAAGCAACAAATTAATGCTCCAGAATTTCAATCCATTGATCAAATTTTAATCGGTGAATTAAAGGCAATTGAAATGGTCATTAACGAATTTGTTCAATTATTTGAACTCCACGAATTTGAAGAAATTGAAAAAGATCTTAAAGAGACAGAAGAAGAGGAAACTTCTATTTTAGTTGCAAACGAGACTCTAGATGACACTCAGGTAAAAGATGTCTAATCAAGATTTCATTAAAATAAAAGGTTGGGGATGATTATATGTTCATTCAATTAAGAAAAATAACAGTGGCAGAGGGAAATGCAGAAAAAGTTATAAAACAATTTAGCGGAGAAGGCTTGATTGAAAAACAAAAAGGCATTATTGATGTAACCGTTATGGAGAAAAAAGTTCGCAGAGGGGATGAAGAGGTACTCATTATGATCCGATGGGAATCAGAGGAATACTGGAAGCAATGGGAAAAGAGTGAAGCACATATAGCCAACCATAGAGCAAACCTTGGCAGGCCCAAACCAGAATTTATTTTGAATACAGAAGTTGGGAAATATGAAGTAAAGACTGTAAAACAACCGGCTAATTAACTTATAGGAGCCATAGGTATCCAGTGTAGTATCCTTAAAAACTCATTGAATGAAAAAAAGCAGAGCTAATTCATATATGAATACTCTGCTTTTAACTTCAAAAAACAAGGGATTTTTGGCTTGGCAGGAATCCTCTTTTCACAGGAATGGTTCATTATTCATATCAATAAATTTATGATTGCCTTTAGTGCCTCTTCATCGTCGTCCCCTTTAGCAATGATCGTTACGTCGATTCCAGCTCTAACTATGGTTAGGACACCAATAATACTTTTGGCATCGATCGTGAAATTTGCCCCTCTGATATTAATATCGCTTTCAAATTTATTGGCAGTTTTAATAAACTTAATTAATTCATCTACAGATAAGTTTTTTTTAACCTTAATTTCCTTCACTCTCATGTTCATTCTTCTCCTGTGAAATGCTATTTAGTAAATAACAATTTTCCGAAAAAATATTTTTGAAAATCCTCCCCCTTATTTGTAATGTTTTTAACTTTCTACATTTAAATTACTTTTTCCTGCAAATTTTAATCATTTGAAAAAGACCATACTAAAAGCAATAAGAAAGGAGGATTTTGATGGATCAAACGAAACAAAGGACCTTCTCTGTTGAATATGAGTTAGAGGGAGTCACTTTTTACAAGAATGTAAATGCTGCAAGTATGGAAGATGCAAAGAACCAGGTACAGGCGCAACAAACAAACGCGAGCATACGGGCGGTTTCGATTATTGAAGAAAATGATAATTATGCAGGGTAGATATAAGTAGGGAAGAATCACTTAGCTCTAAAAACTCTACGTACGAGACTTAAAAAAACATTTTCCACCGAAAACGTTTCGAAAAAAATAAAAAGCCTGATTATACCTATCAACATTTGTTAACAGGTATTAATCAGGCCATTTATCATAAGAACTACTCAATTCTTATACCTACATCGAACACATATGGCTGCTTCGGAGGAGTTATTTTAGAAAGCTGGTCAATCTTTATAACAGGAATATCCTCTCCATTATATTGGGTTTCCTCAATCTTTCCTGTAACTTGTACCCATTTATCCTTCGGCAAGGACGCTACATCTCCTTTAACCATCATCCCATAAACAGAAGCATCTGCTACACAACATGTGATTCCAAAACGAGCTACAATCATTTGGTTTTGCATAAACTCTTTTTCCCGATACACAAAACCTTTTGTGGTTACGGTTTTTCCAATCATATTCTTTAGATTATCCTGAATGATGTTCATTATATTCACATATTGGACATCGTCAATATTAATCATTTTAGCCTTCAATAATTTATCCTTTATTGTATTATATTCTGATTGGGTTAGAGGCTCAGGTTGATTATCAAGTACACTTGTCGTGTTTGATGAGGAATTAGTTTTACTCGAATCAGATGATGGGTTTGATTTAGGATTCTTTTTTACGGGATTCATTTGATTAGCTGCATGAGAACTTGCTCCTAGTTTAATAGTTCTGTTCATGGCAACGGAGCTGTCGAGAACATTGTTCGAGAAGAGAAATCCTGTTGTGATAGGAATGATAAACAATAAATAAAGAAACAGACTCTTACAAAAGGAGGTAGGGTAGGAGTGGTCCCCGTCACAATCACAATGATTAGAATGATCTTTACCTGAAGTTCCTCTTATAATTAAAAGAACACCTAGAATTAAACAAACAAAGAGAGTAAAGTAAATAAAATGGATCATTTTTGGTGCAATCAAGAGGGAGATATTATTCGTTAGAAGTAATTTAAATAAAAGTAACATAAATCCAATTAGAATGATTCCTCTAAGAAGATGATGAAAAGAAAAATCATGAGATTGATGCGACTTCATCATTGGACACCTCTCTTATATAAAAAATAGCTGAAAGAGATAGACGGAAAAATAGACGACAAGTGGAGTAACCATAAGCAGGAACAGAACAAAATTTTTCTTAAAATAACCGAATAACATTAAAGTGTTTTTTATATCAATCATGGGTCCAAAAACAAGAAAAGCAAGGATAGAGCCCTCTGTAAAAGTTGAACCGAATGAAGAGGCTACGAAGGCATCTGCTGAAGAACAGACGGAAAGGACGTAAGCCAGGCCCATCATAACCCCGGGTGCAAAGGTGGTGCTTGTCCCTATGGATAAGAGAACATTACGGTCTAAGAAAGCCTGAAATAGACTTGCAAGGAACGCTCCTAAGAATAAATATTTTCCAGTATCAAATAATTCATCACTTGCATGATAGAGAGTTTTTAATAGTTTATTTTCTCTTTGATGTTGGTGATGGTGTTCATGGTGATGCTGATGATCATCCTTCTTTGTTTTTAAAATATTTTCCCCTTTAAAACGTCTGCAGATGATTAATCCAATGATAATCGAACTTATAAATCCAACAAACATCCTGGCATTGGCTATATAGGGTGTACTTTTAAAGGCAAAATAAGTAGAAGCATAAACAACAGGGTTCAAGATCGGTGCACTTAGCATAAACACAACTCCAACATGCGAAGGCATGCCTTTTTTTATTAACCTGCGAACAACAGGAACGATGGCGCACTCACAGATAGGAAAAATAATTCCCAGTAAAGCAGCGGGTATAAGGGCTAAATAGGCATTCCGAGGTAGAACCCTTCGGATTACATTTTCGGATACAAAAGATTGAATAATGGCTGATACAAAGACACCCAGTAAAATAAAAGGAATGGCTTCTAAGATGATACTGAGAAAAATAGTATTTATATTAAAAAAAGTACTGGGGATTCTACTAAAAAAAGAGATGTTTTTTATTTCTTCTGCAAAAAGAAATAGAAAAAGAAATAAACAAAATAATAGAAATACGAGACTATCTTTCACCATTCTATATATAAATGTCACAATAAATTGCCCTCCTACTCTCTCATTTCTATTCTTATTGATATGCTAGACTCCTGATTTAATTTCATTAATTAATTTTAATTTGACATAAATAATTAATCGTTATATGATGTAATTCGTAATAATTACGATTAGCTAATAACTAATAATCTTCAATAATACAAAATAATTATTCACTTTAAATCATAATAATTCCTAATTAATCATAACTTTGGAGGTACATGAATCGTGAAAAAACTTTTAAGCCCATTAATTATTTTTCTTTTAATTGTAAGTGGATGCTCCAACGCCGCTTCAACAAAAAGTGAAAAAACGAGTGAAGGTTCCAAAAAACTGCAAATTGTCACTACTTTTTATCCGATGTACTATTTTGCTCAAAAGGTGGCGGGCAGTTCCGCAAACGTTGAACTCTTAATTCCAAATGGTGTAGAACCACACGATTGGGAGCCAACAGCAAATGATATGGCTAAAATTCAAGATTCAGATTTATTTATCTACAATAGCCGTTACTTTGAAACGTGGACTGAAAAAGTATTTAAGAGTATTAATGATCCAAATTTAAAGGTAATCGAGGCTTCCAATGGAATAGAATTGATGGATGCACTAGATTCAGAGGAAGAAGATAATCATGAACATACATCTTCTAAAGACCCTCATGTCTGGCTTTCTCCTGTGTTAGCTCAGAAAGAGGTTGACAATATCGCTAAGGCTTTAGAACAGGCAGATCCAAAAAATAAAGACAAATTTCAAAAAAATGCAGCCGCTTTAAATTCGGAGCTCGCCGATTTAGATTCCTTATATAAAGAGACGATTGATAAAGCCAAGAAAAAAGAATTTGTCACACAACATGCAGCCTTTGGCTACTTGGCAAAACAATATGGGTTAACTCAAATTCCGATTGCTGGCTTATCACCCGATGTTGAACCAACCTTAGGTAAATTGGCAGAATTAACGGATTTAACGAAGAAGAAAAATGTAAAGATTATCTATTTCGAAGAGCTAACCTCTTCAAAAGTGGCGGATACTTTAGCAAAAGAAATCGGTGCTAAAACGGAAGTATTAAATCCATTAGAAGGATTAACGAAAAAAGAGCAAGAAAAAGGATTAGATTATATTGATGTGATGAAAAATAATCTGGAGTCATTAAAACTATCTTTGCAAGATTAGTAGTCAATTTGGGCTGTTTAAAAGTGTCGTGATTCATAGACCTTTTGAATAGCCTATTTTTAATTCCTCAGTTAGTATATTTAATAAATATCAAGTATTACTATTTTCTTGTTTGAACAGTATAATCAGGATTGGGAGATGAGATAATGAATAAAACCGACATCGCAAATATTCGAAAACAATTTAAATTAGACAATTATCTTTTGAAAATCCGAGAAATCTTTAATGTTTATGTAAAGAAGGAATCAGGTGAGATCTATCATCAAATAAGCCAGCCGTTTCAAATGTTAGAACAGGAAGCACAAGAATTGTTTTTAACAAACTTTAAAAAGGTTCTAACAGGGCAGCTTGATGCCAAACTGTTTGAGCTGAAGTTCCAACGTGATGTGGAAGAAAGCACACAAATGATTCTGTTTGACGGAGTACAAACCGACTCACCTGAACAATGGCAAGAAAACATGCTGAAAATCGTGGATAAAATGTTTGCCCATGCGGTGTATGAATTTGATACAGTGGTAACGTTTATCCGTGGAGAATACCAAAAGCCGTCTAGAAAAAGGAATGCGGATTCCGAAGAAGGCGGAGATGATGAGGTTTATTCCAGCGAGTTTATCCTATGCAGTCTCAATAAAACGGATCAGCCCAAGAAAGCCTTGCTGTTTGATTATATTGAGAAAGAATTCAAATCGAATCACGCAGTTGATCCGATTATTAATTTGACTTCTCCGTTAACAGGCTTTCTATTTCCAGCCTTTAATGAAAATTCGGCTGATGTAAACCATATTCTCTACCACGGTGGTAATCAACCAAGCGCTTCCTTTATTGAAGAGGTGCTCAACTGTGAAGAAATTATTACAGCTGAGGAAGATAAAGACAGCTTCGAACAAATCTTAAAAATCGTCATGGGAGATGAAGTAGATTCCAAGGTCATTTCGAATGTTTATGAGGAAATCGATAAAATCGTTCAGGAGAATGCAGAGAGTGAAGAAGTTGAAGCTCCTATGTTGGATTCCCGTGATATTGAACGGATATTAGAGGTCAGCGGTGTTGAAGATGTGGATACTGCCAAAGTAGAACATGCCTTTAAAAGTGTTGTTGATGATGAAAATTATGAAATCAAAGCCACGAATGTTCTTCCAAAATCCATTAAGATTAATACGAAGGTCGCGGATCTATCCATTGACCCGACAGAACTTAAAAATATACAATATATTACTTACAATGGGAAACGATGTCTATTAATAGAGATTGATGAAGACGTGGTTGTCGAAGGATTTAAACTGGAAACAAGAACGCTTTAATACTTTAATGTGACAGGTTCCTTAAATGATATCATAATGAATTAGTTGGTTCCTCTACAATCATTGGGGCCAACTTTTTTGTTTTAAGATTGAAAAGGAAAATTTGATTTTGTAAAAGTAGTATAGGAGAAAAAGCCAAACAGATTTTCCAGAGCGTTAATAAAAGTCAATAGGAGTTTTTCTCTCTCTAAATTTAAGTTAAACTATTTTGAGAGGAGCGATGTATATGGGGATTGAGATAAGAGAAACATTTGCAAAAAAAATCCTTACAGAAGCTAAGGGGTACTTAGATGTTGGATTTACGCATTCTTTAAATCCGTATAGTGGCTGCGCATTCTCTTGCAAGTACTGCTATGTAAGAGAAATGCCGATTCAAAAATTTAAAGATATTCCTTGGGGCGAATGGTTAGAAATAAAAACAAACGCGGCAGAAAACTTCCAAAATGAAATCATAAAACTTCGTAAGCGAAATACTCCTGTGAACATCTTTATGTCCTCCGCAACAGACCCTTACCAACCAATGGAACATAAAGCGGCGATTACACGGGGGATATTAGAAGCAATGGTGGAGAATTCTCCTGATTTTCTGCAAATCCAAACACGAAGCCCACTTATTAAAAGAGATATAGATCTGTTAGTAAAATTGAAAGAAAAATGTGAAATCCTTGTTTCGATGACGATTGAAACAGATAGAGATGATGTTAGAAAGATTTTTGCTCCTCTTGCACCTGGGATACCATTGCGGTTAAACGCCTTAAAAGAGGTTCATGAGGCAGGAATAAACACTCAAGCTTCGATCTCACCTGTTTTGCCATTTACTCCTGATTTTCCGATAGTATTGGATGGAATTGTCGATCATATTTGGATCGATACTCTAAATATCGGGGATGGGGCAATGGGCAAACGTTCGGAAAGATTAGGAATGCCAACCTTATTTGAAGAACATGAATTAGCGGATTGGTATCAAAAAGACTTACATGTAAGGGTGGAAAAATATTTTAATAAGTATTTTAATAGTGAAAAAATACGAGTGTCTAAACAAGAAGCCTTCCCAATAAAAAAGAATAAGAGCTGATGTTATTTTGGTTAAACATGTAACTACAAAATTTAAAATACTAAAGCCTGCCAATGATTTTGTTTGAAACGATTGTAGATCAGAAATAATAGGGAACTTTTGGTTATCATCTAGTTCGGAAAGATGGGAAGCAGGAAAAAAGGTTACCTTAAGATATGATGAATATGAAGCATAGGGAATTATTAAGGTAATAGAAGTGAATGAAAATAAGAAGATTGTATTTTCAAGGGAAGAGGAACCCCATGAAGAAACAGTTGTTACTATTACATTAACGGAGTTGGATATTAAGTCGACTGTTATTGAAGTTACTGAATCAGGTTTCAAAGAAGAAGACTCTGAATTACTAAATAAATTAATAGGTCAAAAGAAGGCTGGGTTTATATGTTATCTTGTCTAAAGTGTTATTTAGAAAAGGGTGTGAATAATTTAAGAGCATCTTTAATTGATTAGATAAAAGTCATCTTAAGGGGCTTTCTGTATAAATACAGAGAGGCTTTTTTGTATTAGCTGTAATATCATTAGGTCAGATTAAGATCTTTTCTCTTTCAATAGTCACCATTTATGTATAGATATCTTAAGTAAGTAATTAATTTTCAAAATCACAGAGATATTAAGTTCATTGAATCAATCAGAATTATTGACGACCGATACCTCTAAAAATAAGTCACTTCGGTAGACAATGAAGCTTATTGACGACCGATACCTCCAAAAATAAGTCACTTCGGTAGACAATGAAGCTTATTGACGACCGATACCTCTAAAAATAAGTCACTTCGGTAGACAATGAAGCTTATTGACGACCGATACCTCCAAAAATAAGTCACTTCGGTAGACAATGAAGCTTATTGACGACCGATACCTCCAAAAATAAGTCACTTGGGTAGACAATGGAGCTTATTGACGACCGATACCTCCAAAAATATTCGACTTGGGTAGAAAATAAAGGATTTTGACGATTTTATACAAAAAAATCGGTTTTAATCTCTGGATTTGGATTCGGTAATAAATAATTGGTAACCGTAAATAACAAGGGCTGCTTTTTTTTATATGTTGCTTAAAACAGGAGAAATATACATTAACCTTATATGTGGGATTTACCTCAAGTACTAATAGAAAGGAAAATCATTTTAATAGGTCTTGCAATTTGTAGACTAATTTTTAATTAGGTAGACTTAACTAATAATCATTTTTGTGTGTTTTTGTTATGAATGTGAATTTGATGATATTTTTCACATAAATTTCACATTTATAACTTGTTAATGTTAAATTACTATTCTATTGTATAATTGTGGAGTTATGAAAACGAAAGGAGATCTAAAATGCTGCCAGTTGAGAGACAGAAACATATAATGTCATGGTTAAAAGAGGAAGGAACCCTTTCCATAGCAGAAATTAGTAAACGTTTTAATGTCTCTGAGATGACTGTATATAGGGATATAAAGCCCCTATTAGAGGAAAATAAAATTAATAAAACGTCAGGTGGAATATCCTTACTATCCCATTCAGCCGTTCCGTCCCATTCTTGTACATACTGTTTAAAGGAATTGAATAATCGGCATCCTATGCAAATAATCACGATTCATCAAACAATGGAACAATTTTGCTGTCCGCACTGTGGTTTATTAAGATATAAAGATATTGAAAATAATGTATCCCAAATTATTTGCCGTGACTTTCTGCAGCATACTACGATCAGTGCCAAATTGGCCTATTTCATATTAGATGCCGATTTTCATTTAAATTGCTGCCAACCGCAAGTGTTAACCTTCGATTCGTTAAAATATGCAGAGCAATTTCAAAAGGGCTTCGGTGGAACCATCCTTCAATTCGATCAAGCAGTGGAAGAGGTTTCGAAAAGAATGAACAGTAATATCGGCTGTGGGTGTCATAAATAGAAAGGAGGTGCTGGGTTGAAACAGATGAAAAACAGCATCCTGCTTATAACAGTCTTGTACCTTTTTCTATTTTTATGTCCTTCATTCGCTTCTGCGCATGCTTACATACTTAAATCAACCCCTTATGAAAACGAGATCGTAGACCAAGCACCACAAAAGGTAACGATTGAATTTGATGAGACCATTCAAGCATCGTTCAATTCTTTAGAGGTGTTTGATTCAGCAGGGAATCGGGTTGATCAGAAAAATGGGCGGATTAATCCTAAAAATCCTTCCATTATAGAAACAGATTTAGCAAAAAATCTTCCTAATGACACATACAGCATAAAATGGCGGGTTGTATCTAGTGATGGACATCCTGTTGAGGGAGTGATTCCATTCCAAGTAGGAAATGGCGATTCCACTCAGGACAGTTCGGATACAAATAAAGAATCAAAAGGATATATCCCGCAATTGGACTTGATTATCATTCGTTGGCTTCATTATTTAAGTAATGCGTGTTTGGTAGCTATGCTCTTATTCTATCTTTTTGTCTTGCCTAAGGAATTACGGGAAAATGCTAGGGTTAGCGGTACTTTGGGTAAATTATTAAAACTTTCTTTGATTACTATATCCATTAGCATTCTTTTGAGTTTGCCGCTACAGGCAACCATAGAATCAGGATTATCGTGGAGTAAGGTTCTAGGGATTAAAGTTCTAATCGATATGTTAACGAAAACATTCTTTGGGGAAATATGGATTATACAAATCACGAGTTTGGTTTTCTTATTCTTCTCTAGCTATTTGCTAATAAAGAAAAGATTTCATTCTTTATGGGTGTGGATTTCGTTTATTATTGGAATAGGATTGTTATTGACCAAGGCATTTACTAGTCATGCGTCCTCTTCCACCAACGTCTTAATCACCGTTTCCATCGATTTTATCCATTTACTTTCTGCCTCCATCTGGATTGGAAGCTTAATCGTTTTGGCTGTATTGATCCCTCTTAGTCGAAACGTGGATACAAAGGGACTTTATTTAGATACGATTCGAACATTTTCCAAGTGGGGAATCTTGTTAGTCATTGTATTAACCTTTACAGGCGTTTATGGCAGCTTTTCATACTTTCCTAATCTTCGAACACTCCTAACGACTAATTACGGCAGAGTATTGTCCGGAAAGATTATTCTGCTTGGTATCATGATTATTTTTGCGGCAGTTAACTTTGTAAAAGGGAAGCGAAATAAGGAAAAAGGACTGCCAGCCACTTTATGGGGAGAATTAATGGCTGGCGCGGTTGTTTTAGTTCTATCTGTTTTATTAACTAATTTACCAACTGCCATGTCGTCTCCCGGTCCATTTAAGGAAACCAAAACGGTAAAACAGGAGAGTAATATTACCTTTAAAGCATCCCCTAATGTCATTGGGGAAAATACCTTTGTCTTATCATTAAAAGACAAACATGGTCAGCCAATTAAGGATATTGAACAAGCAACCCTTACATTTACCTCTCTAGAGATGGATATGGGGGAAGCCACGAAAACATTAGTGAAAGTTAAGGAAGGGATCTATCAAGGAAAAGGAATGAATTTCAATATGGCAGGACGATGGAATGTTCATATTCATATCCTGACCAAGAATTTAGAAACACTTGATACGGACTTCAAAGTGTTCGTTGGCAGTCAATAAATACTATATAGAGGAGATATGATTATGAAAAAAACTATTAAAAAGATTACTAAAGTGGTTTTACCAACGGTGTTAGGTTTATTTCTGTTCTCAAGTGTGGCAAGTGCCCATGTGACCGTTATGCCAAAAACGTCAACTACCGGGGCATGGGAAACGTATACGGTGAAGGTTCCCGTAGAAAAAGAAGTACCAACCACGAAATTCACGCTAAAAGCACCTGCAGGGGTGGAGATTATGTCCTATCAACCCGTCCCTGGCTGGAACTATTCTGCTGATAAAGACACTAGTGGCAAGGTAAAATCATTTACCTTTGAAGCAGCTGGAGAAGGGATTTTACCAGGTCAATTCCAGCAATTTACCTTTGTGGCGAAGAACCCTGATAAGGCTGCCGATATCGCTTGGGATGCATACCAATATTATAAAGATGGAAGTATCGTGGAATGGACAGGTGACGAATCGGCCAAAACCCCACATTCTATAACCGCTATTGTGGCTGGTGCGTCAACAGATGAACATCATGAGCAAGCTGCAACAGAAGATACTAACACTGACGAAACAAAAGCAGCCGAGGCTGAACAATCTAATTCTCTTCCACTTATCTTATCGATTGTTTCTGTTGTTCTTTCACTAGCTGCACTAGTCTTTGCGATTCGAAAAAAATAACTAAAAACCCAAAAAACCTGTTCATCTGTTGAACAGGTTTTTTCATATTAGTTCACGTTGATCACGAAGGGAACCGTCAGAATATGTCCATTGACGTTAAACTGACCCCAGACTTTGTAAACTCCCTTGGTTGGGAAATAAGTCATAAATACCACTTTTGGACCTTTTGCTTTCGGGTATAATGGGTGGATATGCATGAACTGTTTTACGTCCCTATCAATTGCAACCGAATGTCCAACCGTACCTAAATACTGTTTTAGATTTTTTATCGGCTTATTTGACGCTGCATTATATAAGGTGAAGTTCATATCGATATTTTTTTTGGCAGTTGGTTTCTCATCAAAAGAAAGTGTTACCTTTGTTCCATCAATGATTTTGGTGAGAGTTGTGTCAGGTTCAATCGGAACTGCAGCAGGCGGAATACCTTGGACCATTATCCAGTGATCTTCAATACTATAATCACTAGCCCCCACGGGTGTCATTTCAGCAATGAGCTTATAATCCCCACTAGCAGGAAACTTGGTCGTAATTTCGAATATTCCATTTCCCTTAAAAGTGGGATGAATATGGGCGAAGTAAGATAGGTCCTTACTTACCACCACTAAATGCATTTTTTTCGTGCTTACCGTTTCAAATTCCTTAATCGGCTTATTATGTTTGTCCTTAATTAGGATGGAGATTGTTACTGGCTGGTTAGCTGTTATACTATCTGGTGTAGACCATTCTGAGAGTGTTTCATTTCCGCTAACTGGCTTCATATTCATCATTTGCTTTTTATCCGTATTCATTGGGACTCTGGCGGCACCACAAGCAGATATCAATAAACAACTAATGAATAAGGGTACTAAAAAAATTTTTTTCAAAAGAAATACCCCTCTCAAATATTTTACACAATATAGAGTTTAGATTAAAGATTCAGTTTACTTATATCATAGCATAGTAAATGTGAGACTACTAAATGTAGGATATGTTGGGGAAGAAAAAGTGAACTCTGTGGAAAATTTAAGAGACCTTATAAGACGTTGTTTGTAACAGGTGAAATGTTTTATAATGGAATAGTTTGGATATCATTTCCTGTTCTATTAAACTAATTTAGAAGAATACTTAGGGGTGAGCATATGGACGATTTAGTGATTTGGGGAATTTTAGGAGTAGGCCTTTTATTAATGAGCATCATAAGTGCAATTAGTCAGTTAAGAAGTGAACTTACCCGTGTAAACAATACGTTAAATAAAATTGCTAAACAAGTTGGAGTTCCCGATGAAGTTACAGCGGATATACAAAAAGAATTAATAAGCCTTATTGCAGAGGGTAAAACGATTAAAGCCATTAAAAGATATCGGATGGTCACAGGACATGGTTTAAAGGAATCCAAAGAATATGTGGATTCCTTAACGAGAACGATCGGATGATTTTATTATCTTTAATTTTTAGATGGCGTTACTTTTTTATGCAAATCATAAGGAAGGTAGGGAACTTTTTTAGGATTAAAGTTAATTCCATCTGAAGAATAGACTTCTACCGTTAACCTGTTTCCGACAGTTTTTGCTTGAATCAAAATAGGTTGATTGTATTTATTTGTAAAAACAAAATCTGGTCCATCCCAACTAACGGTAGCATCTCGTCCAGGTGGGATATAAGAAACTTGTCTGCTGTGTGAAAAACGTTTAATAATGTTTAATCCTGCATTATCCACTGCGTTAAAAAGGGTAGATGATACTTGACAAATTCCTCCACCAATATCTTCTGAATATTCGCCTCTTTTGATGACAGTGGCGGGCAAATATCCTTTTTCTGTGGTTCTTTTTCCCACTACTTGATTAAAAGAAAAGGTTTCACCTGGAAAAACCACAAAATTATTAATGGCATTTGTAGCAAGATAAATATTATTGGTTCTTTCTTTATTATAGGAATTGAAGGATGTTACATATTTTCCGATTTTTTCTTTTCGAATAGCTTCAAGTAATTCACTGTCAACTTTAGGATAAATGGTTTGTAAGGGGAGCTCTAATTTAGATGTACCCTTGTTAAAATAATACGCATAAACTCTTTCTGTGAAAATCTGGCGGTGTAAACGGTATCCAGCTTGTTCTGGTAACATATTTCCTCTTTTATCAATCAAAGCATTTTTAGGCTCTTTAGTCACTTGTTTGTCAAGATTATCCATACATTTATTTAATTGTTCTGTATTTATCAAGGGTAATTCAGGAATGTTCATCGATAAATTTGTACAATTTTCGACGGATAAAGGCAGCCCATTGTTTGTGATTGATAATTGATTTGACATCATATTCACTGGATGAGATAAAATAAATAGCCCAAGTAACCAAGTAAAATTCATATATAGACAACCTCCCATTTCTATTATGGGCAGAAAGATTCCTTTCATGTAGTGGCTGAATGAATAATTAATGGTAATATTTTAAGTAAAAAATTAAAAGAGATGGAGAAAGCGTCGATGCATAATTGGAAGCTTTTAATTGCAGGAATGATCGTTTTATTATGTGCTTGTAGTCATCAAAATGAGCCCAAGAATCAAACAATTCCGGACAAGGCCCTTCATAAGGAGGTTAATAAAGCAATACTTCCAAAGGTTGACCATATTTTGATTGTTGTTGAAGAAAATCACTCTAAAAGTCAGATTGCAGGTAATTCATCCGCACCTTATATGAATTCATTAATGAAGCAAGGAGCAAATTTCACGAATTACCATGCCATCCAACATCCGAGTCAGCCCAATTACTTGGCTTTATTCTCAGGATCGAATCAAGGGGTAACGAATGATAAAATTCCCCGTTCAAAATTCTCTACAGACAACCTTGCAAGTGAATTAATTGAAAAGAATTACTCTTTTAAGGGGTATTCGGAAGGGATGCCGTCAGTCGGCTATGATAGGGAGTCGGCAGGAAACGGATATGCTCGAAAGCATAATCCTTGGACAAACTTCACAAATATTCCTTCAGAGGCTAATCAACCATTGGAAAATTTTCCGAAGGATTTTTCTCAATTACCAACAGTTTCATTTGTCATTCCAAGTCTCGATAATGACATGCATGACGGTACGATTAAGGAAGCTGATCAATGGTTAAAAGAACACATCGATCCTTATGTCCAATGGGCAAAAAACCATAATAGTCTTTTGGTTGTTACTTGGGATGAAGATGAAGGATCAGATAAAAATATCATACCGACCTTCTTTGTCGGGCCAATGGTAAAATTAGGGGAATATGATACAGATGTTAATCATTTTAACTTATTAAGAACAGTAGAAGATATATACGGGCTATCCCATACAGGCAAGGCCAAAACTAGTAAACCTATCATGGAAATATGGAAGTGAAAAAAGTATTAATATTAAGGGCGGTCTTTTTGGACGGCCCTTAAACGCTATTATTCCTCGTAAAAAGGTAATTTGATTTTTAGCTCAATTATTTGATTTTTATAATCCACATGTAATGTTCCATGATGAAGCTCGATTATACTTTTGGTGATAGCTAATCCTAATCCAGCTCCAGATTTATTCGAAGATCGTGATGTATCTACCCGATAAAAACGATCAAATAATCTTGTAACCTCTTCTTTGGTTAAGGTTTCACATGCATTTGAAACAGATATTTGAACTGAATGTTTGTTTTTTATCATTTTCACATAAATGTTTCCAGGAGGAGTACTATATTTCATTGCATTAGTTAACAGATTTTCTAACGCTCTGACCATTTGATTTGGATCAACTTTCATCATTATTTGTTCTTTTGGGATATCGCTACTAAACATAACATGATTATCTTTAGCGATAGGATCAAGTTCGTCTATTAGCTGTCTGATCATTTGATTTATACTAACTTTTTCTTTTTTTAGCTGAACACCCTCATAATTTAACCGGGTAAAATCAAATAAATCCTCAATTAACTTTTTTAATTGTTCCGATTTTCCGTAAGCGATATCCACGTATTCATCTAATTGTGTTTGGTTTTTGTATTGATGGTCTTTCACTAGTCTCAAATAACCCATAATCGACGTTAACGGCGTGCGTAAATCATGGGAAACATTTGTGATAAGCTCATCCTTTAATTTTTCCGTTTGTCTTTGCCTTTCAATCATTTCGTTTAATTCGGAAGCCATATAATTTATATTGGTTGCAAGAGACCCCAATTCATCTTTACTTTTCTCCCGAATTCTATAGTGTAAATTTCCTTTTGCTATTTCCATTAAACCTAATGCAATCTCCTCGATTTCTTTCATTTTCCTTTTGGTGATTAGATAAAAACAGAGAATAAACGTAACCAGACCTAAAATATAGGGGGTAACACCGGTTTCTTTTATATAAACAGTTGTGGATTTAGGGACTCCACTTACAATGATATAGTTCTTTCCACCATTTAGAGTTATCGAATAAAGCTTTGTAATAGTGGGGTGTTCATCATGATCTTTTCCAACCAAAGTCTTTTGGGCATTTGTCATCACATTTTCAAGATTGATTTGTGTATCACTTATTCCTTTGGACCTGTAGAGGACCTTACCGTCTGAATTGGTAATAAGTGTATTGAGATTGTATTTTATTTTAGGTTTATTGATTAAATATTGAATTAATTCCGTTTTTGTTAATTGGTAGACGGACTTCCCATCGTACGGGACCATTACCCATTCTTCGTTTCCTTTTGTATAGGTGGGAGAACGTTTAAGGAACTTCTTCTTGAAAGCTGGATCCTCATTCCCTAATTCTAATATGAGTCCGTTTATATCTTGATTCATTTCATTAAATTGATTGGCCAAATCTCGTGCGCTTTCGTCAATCGTTACGACCCCTTCTGTAAAATCAAGTCTGCGATCTTCATTAACAAAGAAGGGACTTGCCGCTAAACCAACAAGTGTCGAGATAAGGATACAAAAAGCAAACGCTAATATTACCTGTATTCGTATGCTTGTCTTCACTACATGGACTAGTTTATCAAAATAGTTGCCACTCGGAAGGAAGGGGATCAACTGTTTCTTATTGTTCAATTTTATAGCCGACCCCCCAAACTGTTTTTATATAACGAGGTGTTCGCGGATTATTCTCAAGTTTCTCCCGCAAATTTCGAATGTGAACCATTACGGTATTTTCTGATTCATAAAAGGGTTCATTCCATACCCGTTCATAGATTTTTTCTGTACTAAATACGACACCAGGGTTGCGAGCTAAAAGTTCCAAAATGGCAAATTCCCTAGGTGTTAGCTTTATTTCTCTTCCTTCTACAGCTACCTCGTGCGTAGAAACGTTAATCAATAGCTCATCTAGGGAAATGATATCCATCCGTTGGACCGTATTTGGTTGAGGGTTTCCATCCATTTGATTAAAACGAAGATAACGACGGAGCTGTGACTTAATTCTTGCCACTAATTCCAACGGTTGAAACGGTTTTGTGACATAATCATCCGCTCCTGTCGTTAAGCCCATGATCTTATCCATATCCTGTGATTTGGCAGATAACATTATAATAGGAACATTTCTGCTTTCTCTGATTTTTAAACATGCTTGAATACCATCTAAACGAGGCATCATGATGTCTAATACCACCAAATGTATAGTGTTTTCTTCTAGGAGAGTTAACCCCTCAATTCCGTCTGCAGCTTTTAATACGTTATATCCCTCATTATTTAGATAAATCCCGATTAAATCACGTATTTCTTTTTCATCATCAATAATTAGAATGGTTTCTTGTGGCATGTAAACCTCTCCTTCCTAATGGCTAAAGTTTACTCTAATCCTCTTAAGAAAAAACAATAGAATTTCTGAAGTTTTTCTTAAGATTTACTTTTACTTTTAAGAAAATCTTCAGAAGGAAGCGCAGATTTCCTTAAGAAGTTTTTTGTAACATACAGACAGACGAGGAGGAGTTCGGAAATGAATAAGAAATCGAAAATAGTTGGCATGCTTTGTTTTTTGCTGAGTATACCAGCGATGATGCTGATTTATCCCTATTTAAACACACCCACTCGCGGTATTCACACGCTCGTTACGAGTTTAGATAAAGCTATTCCGGTTGTGACATTATTTGTGGTTCCCTATGTTGCATGGGTTGGTTACTTAACCATAACCTTACTATATTTTTGTTTCAAAGATTCTACACTGGCGTTTAAAACGATTCTTGTTTTTGACCTGGGATTACTAGTTTGCTTTACCATTTATTATTTTTATCAAACGGTAGGTCCTGTACGCCCTGATATAACAGGTGATGATCCCCTTTCTACAATTTTGCAGTATGTTTATAAGATTGATCAACCTTACAATTGCTTTCCAAGTATTCACGTTATGAGCAGTTATTTAATGATCCGAGCGATACGTAACAGTTCACTCTCAAACAGATGGATCAAATGGAGCATTGTTTGTTTCTCAACTTCTATTATCTTTGCCACATTGTTTATTAAACAACATGTGATTATGGATGTAGTAGCCGCGATTGTTTTGGTTGAATGGTTATTCAAAATAGTAGAACTTGTCCATAGTTGGATATTATTGCCGAAACGGTCAGTAAAACCTGTTGCCAAAAAATCCTATTTAATATAGCCATTTTTGCGAGTTACCACAGGGTAATGTGGGAAAGTCGATACCTCATAGAAAAAATCACACAACTTAAAGGAGTGGAGATCAATGAAAGCAGTAAATAAAGATAAAGTGTTAATTCTTACCGGTAATTATGGTGATGGCCATATTCAAGTAGCCCAAGCTTTACACGACGCAATACAGATTAGATATCCGGCATTAGAGCCTGTGATCTTTGATTTTATGGAATGGGTCCATCCATATTCCAATCAGTTCAGCCGTTTCATTTACCTCCAGGGAGTAAAAAAATTCCCCCAAGTATATGGCTTTATCTATCAAAAAACACGAAAAGTAAACAAACTATCCAATGTGATGAAGACCCTTTTATCTACAGGCGTCGGCCGCATGCTTAAGTTAATCGAAGAAGTACAGCCCAAAGTCGTAGTCAGCACTTTTCCTTTGGCAGCGGCAGTCATGTCAAAGTTAAAATCATTAGGTTTAACTGACATTCCTACTGTTACAACCATTACGGATCATACCGATCATAGCTGCTGGATTTATCCTTTTACTGATCATTATATTGTAGGATCTACTATTGTCCGTGATTCACTAATTAAATTAGGGGTTGAAGAGAATCGGATTTCAAATACGGGGATCCCGATTCGACAGCAATTTTCTCAATCCTTTCAACGAGAGGAAATTATCGAGAAATACGGTTTAGATCCACATATTCCAACCATTTTAGTGATGGGAGGCGGTTGCGGCATGATTGGGGAGGGGAATTCCACCCTTCAGGAGATCGATGCATTACCAAACCCTATTCAATTAATTATTGTTTGTGGACATAATGATAAACTTCGTATGCAATTACAGGAAAAGCTAAAGGATTCCAAACATCGCATTCATCTCACTGGTTATATTCATTACGTTCATGAAATAATGGCCATTTCCGATCTTATGATCACTAAGCCAGGAGGAGTGACTACTTTTGAAGGTATCGCAATGGAATTACCGATGCTACTTTATAAACCGATTCCTGGACAAGAACAGGATAATGCAAAATTTTTAGTACGTTCAGGGGTGGCGCTTCAAGCTGAAACTGGTCGAGATTTGCTCGATCATTTATCGAAAATATTAAGTAATAAAAATCTACTTCAACAGATGAGAGACAATTCAAAACAGTTTCATCCAAAAGAATCTGCTTTTGCCTCAGTAGAAGTAATCATGAAAACCAAAGAAGTCAACAACAGTATGGACGAACTAGTATATACGTTTGGTTACTAAGTTAAGAAGGAGGTGAAATATGGAAAATATCATATTAGCATTAAACAAGGATAAAAAGTCTCTGGCAGCTCATTTTCTTTCGATGGGAGGTTTGATAATCTTCTTACTTTTCACAGGATTATATATATATTTTCTTCATACAGGAGCAGCAAAAATATGGCTTGAATCCGTTCGTAATCTTGGATTATTTGGGATAATCATAGGTATCTTCATTCAAACGGTGGTAAATGTCATACCTGCTCCCGGCGAATTCATCTCACTTTTTCTTATTGAAATATATGGTCCAGTTGCAGGTGGCATTTATTCTTGGATTGGCGGGATCTTAGGGGCACTACTTGCATATCATCTAGCCAATTGGATTGCTCGACCTATAATAGAACCATTGGCAAAACCTTATATGGAAAAAGTACAAGTTTGGCTGCAAAAACAGGGTGATATAGGACTTTTGATTATTCGCTTTGTACCATTGGTTCCTTATCATTTTATCAACTATACGGCAGGTATATTGAGAGTAAATAAAAGAGCCTTTACATGGTCGACCGCTTTAGGGATATTGCCTTATACGATATCTGTAAGCTGCCTATTTGCAGGGGTTCGTCATGGGAAATTGATTCCATTTATACTCGGCGGCTGTCTGTTTATTTTGTCTTCTGTCATAAGTATTGTCATGAAAAAAAGATGGAATAAGTTCATATAAAATATTTATTAATATGAACCCTTACAAGACAAAAACGAAGAGAAGAGGACAGGAAATGTTAAATATTATTTTAGTTGTGTTGTGCTTCCTAACACTTTATTGGTTCGTTCCATTTCTACTTACTGCCGGTGCAGGTATCGGGGTTTTAAAGAGGAAGGATGCTTCTGAAAGAATTGCTTTTACTTTTGATGATGGTCCAAATCCCATTTATACACCGCAGCTATTGGATTTGTTAAAGAAAAATAAGATAAAAGCCACATTTTTTGTCGTTGGTTTTAAAGCGGAAAAATACCCAGAGTTAATTACGAGAATGCATGCCGAAGGACACTTAATTGGCATGCATAATTATGTGCACAAATCTAACTGGCTGCTGGCTCCTTGGACGGTTCGCCAGCATTTAACGAAGACCGCATCGATCATTGAAAAAATTACAGGAGAGTGTCCTATCTATTATCGTCCGCCTTGGGGATTATTAACTTTATTTGATTTTCTATTAATGAAACAATACCAGATTATTCATTGGTCAGTAATGGCGGAAGATTGGCGCAGTAATGGCGGCAGTGAAAAAGTAGAAAACAGACTGTTACGGGATATAAAAAAGGGAGATGTTGTCCTTCTGCATGATTGTGGAGAAACCGCTGGGGCTGATGTGGATGCACCGATCAATACCATTACTGCGTTAAAAAAAGTATTTAAAGAATTATCAGGCCTTGGGATCTCTTGTGTAAGAATTGATGAATTATAGATTGATAAAAGAATTTAGAAACGAGGAAATACGATGAACTATAAATTATTTCAAGCAATTAATCAAGCTGCGGGTCATCACCCTTTTATTGATGGGTTGATGGTTTTTGTTACACAAAACGCATTAATCATTTATGCTGTTGCTTTACTTCTCATGTGGATTTTTGGAAAAGATAAATATAAAAATACAGTGGTTTTGGCGACCATCACAGGGGTTCTAGGGTTATTCATTAATTTCGTCATCGGTCACATTTATGTTGAACCTCGTCCATTTGTATCCCACCACGTTAATCTATTAGTGGATCATTCTTCAGATGCATCCTTCCCAAGTGATCATGGAACAGGGGCATTTTCATTATCTCTTGCCATCTTATTGCGTCATCGTAAATTGGGAATAGGTATGATTTTATTCGCTGTTTTAACAGGTTTTTCACGTATATACGTTGGACATCATTACCCTTTTGATATACTTGGAAGTATGTTTGTAGCAATAATCGTTAGCACAATTGTCTATAAAATCAGCCCGATATTACATCCATTTTCAAGAAGTATTATCAATCTTTATAATCGAATTCCATTAGGGGCTAAAAATCTACAAAATAAAAGGAAAACGAAAAATTTTTAACTGAGGCGGGTATAACTATATAATGTCACAATTCATTCAAACTTTATTTGACTGGCTTTCAAGTCAAGGTTACTTTGGAATAGCTTTAGGTTTAATGGTCGAAGTAATTCCAAGTGAAATCGTATTATCCTATGGTGGTTATTTAGTTTCAATTGGGAAAATTTCATTTATCGGAGCGTTGCCGCAGGAATGGTTGGAGGAATTATTGCCCAGTGGTTCTTATATTGGATAGGAAGATACGGGGGAAGACCCTTTCTTGATAAATTTGGTAAATATATATTAATTCGTTCGTCCCACATAGATCTTGCCCAACATTGGTTTAGCAAATACGGATCCGGGGTTATTTTCACTACTCGTTTTATTCCAGTTGTGAGACATGCTATTTCTATTCCAGCCGGTATAGCAAAAATGTCATTTACAAAATTCAGCTTATATACACTTTTGGCCATCATTCCGTGGTCAAGCCTTTTTATTTACCTTGGCATGCACTTAGGCGGCCGATGGGAACAAATTAATCAGGCTGCAAAACCATTTGTTACTCCCGTAATCTTTATCGCAATAGTGATTACTCTTTTTTATCTGTGGATTAAAAAAAGGAAGAGAAGAAATAAGCTATAAAACTGATATCATTAAGTCTAGAGTTTCATTATTTTTTCACATTTCTTTTTCAATCGATTATATCCGAAAAACGAGGAATATTATTATGAAATTAAAATCACATCTAGCCATTGCATTTGTCATTAGTGTTATTTGTATTGTGGGCTTTAGTTTGATGTCCCTATTGATCAGCGATCATAAGATCGTTCACTTTGACACCATAGTAATAGGTGCTGTCCAAGGAATGGAATCGCCAACTCTGACAAGTGTAATGAAATTTTTTACTTTTATTGGGTCTGCACCTTTTGTTATTGTCATGAGCATCGTGATATTGTTTTTTCTCTATAAAGTACTACAGCACCGGGTAGAATTAATTTTATTTATTGTTACAATCATAGGCTCTGCGGGCTTAAATGGACTTTTAAAACATTTGTTCCATCGAATTCGTCCTAACTTACATCGCCTAATTGACGTAGGAGGATATAGTTTTCCCAGTGGACATGCCATGAATGCCTTCAGTGTTTATGTCATTATAACGTTTCTGTTATGGCGTCATATTCCAAGAAAATGGGGGAGAACCCTTCTAATACTATTTAGTTTTTTCATGATCCTGGCCATTGGGGTCAGTCGAATTTACTTAGGAGTGCATTATCCAAGTGATATTGTTGGGGGTTATTTCGCCAGTGGCTTCTGGTTAACGGCAGCTATTTGGACTTTCCAATTTTATAAAGAAAGGCGGAACAAGCTAAGACATTATTCAAACTAACATGAATAATTAGATTAAAAAACTGACTCAAAAAGTGTGATTTCCCATCTTTTGAGTCAGTTTTTTGTTATTGAGTATTAGTTTGAGTTAGTTGAGAATACGTTTTTCACCTTGAATTTCCTGAATGGAGCTAATATTTTGCGTGAATTCAAGTGTTCCCACATATGCACCAGCTTCATCTCTTACAGCAAAATAGCGGATGTACACGTATTTATCTTTAAATTTAATATAGAAATCTTCGCAATCTTTGATACCTGCTTTAAATTCTCGTAATAATTGTTCAACGGCATGAACACTCTTTGGTGGATGACAGTTTTGTACGGTTCTGCCAATCACCGCTTTGGTACGAGCAAAGATTCTTTCTTTTCCGTGCGAGAAATAGCGAACGACATCATCTTGGTCGATAAAGGTAATATCAACAGGTAAATGGTTTAGCATAAGTTCTAACTGTTTTAGTGATAAAATACCTGTTTCTAACCGAATATATCCTTCGGTTAATGCATTTTCTTCAATCTGTTTTCGCTCAGGCTTCCATACACCCACAGGTTCAGTTAGACAAAAACCAATTTCATCACTCTCATGAGCAATTTTCACCCATTCGTCTTCGGTTAAGGTTTGCAATGCCATTGGAAATAAGATGTTTTCCTCTTTAAAGATCATTTCACTGACTTCTCGGATGACAAAATATAAGGCTTCTATTACGGATTGTTTATCACCGTCATAGTTCGTTATTTTCTCTTTTGCCTCTTTAATGGCGGCTCGGATTCCGTCATCAACTCCCCACATCACTTGAGTAGGGCCCATAATTCCGTACTTTTCTAAATAAGGGAAGAGTAAATTCTCTTTCCTGCTGTAATGTTTGTCGATGTCTAGTAATAGATTTAAATCTTCTAGTAACTTAAACTTGTTTTCCTCAGTGTCTGCTTTTTCGAAACGGTCGAAATGGAGCTGGAGTTTAAAGTTTACCAATCTATCAATCTCTTTATTCTCTAATTTAAAGGTATGGATGGGGTGTCCAGGCTGTTCTTCAGGCTTATCGGTGCGATGTATTTCCTCAATAGAACCTTTAAAAATGGCTGTATGAACTGAGCATAGACGCTGCACTTCTGCGACCGGAATTCCTTCTTCCTCCATTAGTGTTTGTTCTAATTTAGATATCTCTGCCACAGAAATGCTACCTGCTGCTTCTTCAAAACGAGCCTTTACTTCCTCGACACTTTTGCCGTTGTGCAGATCTTTAATAATTTCCTTTAAGGCTGCTTGCCGCGCTGATTGGGTAATGGTTTCTTGTTCACGGTTATTGATGATTTCACTCATGATTTATTCTCCTCTACTGGTTGATTGTAAATCCATTTTTTTCTAAGGTCTCAATTACTTTTTCTATGGGTATTCCTTTCATCCGGCAGCCATTTGGCAATGTCATAACACGTCCGGCCGTTTTTAGCATATTTGGATTCGTTATATTCTCAAAACCAAGTTCCTTCATAATCGGGATGATTTCGGGATACTCGGCACATAATTGATAAACGGGTAGTTGAATATTCATTATTTTTGGCATTCTTTTCACTCCTTGAAGTGGGTGATAACTTTTCTCAATAGGAATATAACATAGGATAGCTTCTAAAATTGTGATTCGAGTCACAATTTTATCCATAAATGTTAAGTTTGTGTGTCCCACAACCAAATATCTATATTATTTTTTGGACAGTCTACTGTTTGTTTTAAGAATGGACAGCGTAAAAAGTGGATATTTTTATTACATTGGATGGAAAATGTATTATTCTGCACTAACCTATCCGGTACACCAGGTAGATTAGAGGTGGGACCAAATACTATTTTCAAATTAATAAAAACACTAATTGACAATCATTATCATAGGAAATATTATATATATATAGGTGAAACTGAAATTCATTATCAATTAAAATTCATTTACATTAAGGGGGACCCTATGGGAAAGAAATTATTCCTTTTCATATCTATCATTCTACTAATCTTTGGAATAGGGGTACATAATCCCGTTTTTGCAGTGGGAAATACAATGGAAGATATGAAAAAGGCTGAAGTATCAGTTGATCAAGCTCTCGATTTAGCTTCTAAAGGGGACCTCTCGGGAGCAGAAAAGGCTTATGATCAATTTAACAAAACCTGGAGACAAATTGAAGAAGGGATTAAAGCTGATTCGGCCACAGCCTATCGTGATATTGAATCAAATATGGGAAAGGTCGTTTACTCCTTTACTATAAAAAAACCAGATCAAGTTTTAGTGGCTTTACAGGATTTAAAAGCTGTTAACGAAAAATTTGCTAATGGAGTCTATCCAAAAGAAGCAGGTTATAAGAAAAAAGACATATCTTTAGATGATTTTATCTTACTTTTACAAGAAACCAAAAAGAAGATAAAGGAACAAAATCAAAATGAAGCACTTGAGGGAATAAAAAATGCTAGTGATAGATGGTTAAGCGTTGAGGGGGTTGTCGTTGCCCAATCAGCCGCGGTATATAGTGATTCGGAAAGAGATTTGGTTACCATTCAAGCCATGCTTTCTGATAATCCGCCAAATTACGACCAAGCTAATAGAGTCATAGATAACATGGTTAAATATTTAACTCCTCTGGCTAATAAATCTCAATATACTTATTGGGATGCAGCCATGATTTTAATTCGGGAAGGTTTAGAAGCACTACTAGTCGTGATTGCGCTTATGTCCTTTGTGAAAAAGTCCGGAGAAGGTAAGGGAATAGGCTGGATTTGGACTGGTGTATTATCAGGACTCGGAGTTAGTGTAATCCTTGCAATCATAGTTAAATTCGTCATATCGTCCGGCGCTTTTGGTAATAATAATGCCCTTATTGGTGGGTGGACAGGAGTTTTTGCAGCTGTCATGTTACTTTATATGAGCTATTGGCTGCATAGTCAATCCAATATTGCTGATTGGAATCGATATATTCGAGAAAAAAGCCAAACAGCTTTAACCACAGGTAAACTTGTTTCTCTAGGAGTATTAGCCTTTCTTGCAGTATTTCGTGAAGGAACTGAAACAGTCTTATTTTACATCGGAATGGCAAGTCAAATAAAACTTCAATCGTTGTTAATTGGCTTTCTTATTGGTGCTGCGATATTAGGAATCTTAGCGTATTTAATGGTATTTGTAGGCTTGAAATTACCATTACGCCCATTCTTTATGGTTTCAAGTATCATCGTATTTTACCTTTGTATTAAGTTTACCGGTATGGGTATTCACAGTCTACAGCTAGCAGGGTTAATTCAAACAACGAATACATCAAGTATCCCAAGTATAGGATTTTTTGCACTCTATCCTTCATGGGAAAGCACCATTCCACAAGCAATTCTTGTTGTAGGTGCTGTTATCATTATTTTATCTAAAAGATTGAAAAACAAAAAACTTATTACCATAAACAAAAAAACACATGAAAGTAGGCAGTTATCATGAAAAAAATAACATCTATGGTTTTAGCAATCGGACTTGGAGGATCCTTAATATTAGCGGGTTGTAGTTCTGAAAATAGTAAGGTATCCAATGGAGTAAATAAAATGTTAGATACAACGGAAGAATTGTCAAAAGCAATTGATAGTGGCGATCAAGCGAAGGTAAAAGAAGTTGGACCGCAATTAGAGGATCAATGGTCTTCTTTTGAAGATGATGTTAAGAAAGATAACAAAGATTTATATGAGAAAATTGAAAAATATCTTGACCCAACTATTGCAGGTTCAGAAGCAGCTACGTTGGATCAAGAAACATTAGGTAACTTAAACGACCAACTTACTGATGCATTGAAAGAATTGGACGAAAAAACCAAGTAAATTATCGTAAACCTCGTAAAGGGACTTTTTGAAAAGTCTCTTTTTTGATGTATATTTAAATCCCTCACACATGGTATGATCTTCCTTTTAAAAAGTGTCGATGGAATATATTTAGAGCTGATAACTAATGATCGGAAATACAAAAGAGGCAGCATTTTCTGCCTCTTTTGTATTATAATCTTTAATTTGGTTCGACATGGACATGGACATCATAAACGTTATGTTCCTTCATTAATCTATGTTCCACCTCGGTTGCAATATCATGAGCTCTTCGAATATCCAAATTAGAATTTACTAATATGACAATGTCCACCACTACGTTGTTACCATAATTTCTCGCTTTTATATCTTTTAAACCTTTTACACCATAGGAATTAATAATAGTTTCTTTGTATAATTCTATTATTTTTTCATCGAACCCATCAGTCAAATTATGAGAAGCATCTCTAAAAATCTCCCAGCCTGTTTTACAAATAAGTAAACCAACTATTATAGCAGTTAAGGGATCCAGCCAAGGCAGCCCAAACTGTGTACCAATAATTCCAATGAATGTTCCTACGCTGACCCAGGCATCTGATAGATTATCTTTTGCCGCTGCCATAACAGATTGACTATGTACTTCACTGGCCAATTTTTTGTTATAACGATAAACAAAATACATAACCACCGCACAAAAGAGGCTTGTCCATGCAGAAATCAAATCTGGAATTTCATTTATTCCATTAAAAATGCTAGTAATCGCTTCATATGTCACCTGTATTCCAACAACCAACATAATAAATGAAGCCACCATCGAGGCAATTGTTTCAGCTTTCCAGTGCCCATATGGATGGTCATCATCAGCGGGACGCTGGGATAACTTTAAGCCCACAAGTACTGCGATTGATGCAATGATATCAGTGGTATTGTTTAACCCATCCGCTTTTAAGGCCTCAGAATTTGCCATAAGTCCAACAACTAATTTTACGGCAGACAAACAGATATAAGCAATAATACTAATTATTGCTCCCCGTTCTCCGCGTTTTAAATCCAAATATGCTTGTTCATCCATTTTTCTCACCCACTTTTTATCCTTTTTCATTATGAAACAAAATATCAAGTGGGTCTAGAGAAACCTTTTGTCGCCATGCTAACTAAGTAATAGGGCTGAAAAAAAGTTTCGTAGGGGAAACTTTTGATGAATTAAAATGTATATTCAAAAACCATTTTGTAAGTTCCTATAAGAAAAATAGTCTTAATGTATGCCCATTAAAATTTTTCTTGCTTGTCCCACAAATGTCCAATCATTCCTATAAAAATTTTCATTATATACATTATGATAGGAGGTGACTATTAAAATGAGTAATCAAAGAATGAGTAATCAAAGCTTTGTGAGATTTGCATCTGAGCTTGTAGGTGAAGAGGTAGAAGTTATTACAAATAATGAAACTTTTACAGGGACTTTGGAATATGTCGGTTCAGATCACCTTATCCTAGTAACTAGAGTAAGAGGACGTCGTGTAAGATTAGCGATTCGTATTGCACTAATTATTGCGCTATTCAGATTAGCCACTGGACGTACCTTTACTTTATAGTTTTAGTATTACCTATAAAAATTTATAAACCTATAAAGGAAGAGTGGAATTTAATCCACTCTTCCTATTTAAGTGAAGAATTTTACATCTGATACATTATTTGGAGTAAATGAAGATACATTAAAATCCCTTTCCTTAGTAAGCTTTTGAAGACGTCTTAGCGCCTCATCAAACTCTTCTTCAGACATTTGTTTAGTCGCTAGTAGAGAAGTAAGGATGGCAAATGCTATAGGAGTCGTATCAACAAATACATCAACATGTACATCTACGTCAGAATTACCGCTTTGGCCAATCGTGTTTATGTTTTCGCTTTTTATATTTATATTTTCTTCTTCAAAAGCACGGGCTTCGGAAGAGTTTGTATTATGGCTTGAGTTTAGCCAACTAGGATTATACTTGCTCTTACCCTTATATCTTTCCATATTTTCCACCTATCTTAATATAGGGTGGAACACTTTATCCCACCCTCATTTATTAAATTAGAAATCTATATCCACATTAGTAGTTTGATCTTGCTCGTTGTCTTGTTCCTGGTCAGATCTTACACGTGCATTGCTTCTGCTGTTTAATGTAATATCTACACGAGAATTTCCTGAGTTATTGATTGTAGCTCTAGCAACATTTGTATTTCTGTCCGTATTACGTACGTCTGCCTCTGCCTCTGATTCTGAACGATTGCGAATATCATTTTCTAAATCAGTATTTACATCAACATTTACATTTGTGTTAGTGTTATTACGGCGGTTTCTACCTGAATTTGCCATATTAATATTTTCTCTCCTTGTCATTTTGTAATTTCTTTCATATTTTTTCACTAGAGTTTCGAGTTACTGTTTGTAAGAATATCTCTTAAAAATTAAACTCCTTTCCCTTTTTCTACAAACATCTTATTCCAATATTTGTGTTATGGTATGGACAAGTTACCGAGGACAAACACCCATTATGCTGATAAAAAATGAAAATAAAATGGAGAACTAATGATACAAGGAAATAAGTGTTAATTTTTTTAAAGAATGTCATAATGATTTGGCTTATATAACGAGACACTGGCGGTCGAATGAGAAATGGTATAAATGCCCATAATAAATATATATAAGGCTTAAAGGATGATTCCTATGATTTATATTTATAATGATTACGCTGGGACACATACGACCTCATTGGCTGCTGCTTATCATTTAAAACAATTACCTCAATCGGAAAGAAAATTAACCTCCGAAGAAATATTGAATGTAAAATATTTTAATAAACTTACAAGACAGGATTTTGGTAAACTTCTTTACCATGGGGATGATGAGGATGGCAACTCCGTTTTTACCATTGGATGCAAACGGGACAAACTGGCTGTACCAGCAATGAAAGAACTGGCATTATTACTACAAGGAAAATATCATCTTAATGAAAAAATAATTTTCTCCCATACATCGCCAGCTGTTCCATTGCCGATGTCGCTTGGTGGATTTTTTTCGAGAGGTTTGAAAATTGACTTTATTGGTGTACCGTTGTTATTGATCGGTGCTAAGCAATGCTGTGATAATATTTATCGATTGGTTGAAAACACGAAACAGATTGGCAGGACCTCTTTTAATGAAAATGTAATTATTTTAGAAAATGGAATGTATAAGTAAGCAGCACCAACATATTTTTTAGTCGTCCAATGAACTTCTCATTGGATTTTTCTTATTAAAATAAAACAATAAAACATAATCCTTCAATGAACTTGTGAATAAAATTAAGAAAAGGGGGATACTAATTTGAAAAAAATTGCTTATTTATTAGCCGGACTAATTATTATTTTTGGTTTAGCAGCATGTAATCATCAACAAGATGAAACAACCAATCAAGATTCAACAACCTCACAAGCACACGATCAAAGTGTGAACAAAGATCAGCCAACTTCACCTGCAGAAGGTGGAACAACCGATCAAGATCAACCAACCACGCCGGCTCAAGAGGGAACAACAGACCAAGTACAACCGACTTCACCTGTGCCTGAGAAAAAAGTCTATCAAAACAATGTGTTTAAAGATGTAGTTGTAACAGAGTCAGAGGATAAAATCGAGGTTAAAGGAAAAGCACAGGTATTTGAAGGGGTATTTCAATATGCACTTTATGATGGGGAAAACGTATTGGTTGAAAATAAATATCAAACAGACGGGGCACCAGCATGGGGAGAATTTGAACTCACTTTTGAAAAACATTTGGTATCTTCAAATGAAGTCAAACTGGAACTATTTATATTTTCGGCAAAAGATGGTTCAAAAGAAAACACTTTAGAAATACCCATTCCAAAACCAAATTAATTTTCAAAAAAAACAAAAAGTACCTGTCATATCAACCTGACCGCTACGGGTACTTTTTGTGTTTAACATAGAATCCAACTAACTATTAATAATTCGTGGCCGATCCTCCATCTGAGGAGGTTCCTCAAACCATCCATTATTCATCATTAATTCAAGCCCTTCATGACCATAAAGATAGACATCTTTTGCTAATAATGACATTTTCATGGTGATATCGTTTCGAAGACAAAACATTGCCCCAAAGCTGCCCCCAACAAGACCAAATCCGTTTAACAGGCATATGCAATACATCATCAGTTTTTCAGAAAAAGGGGCAACTTTTGAGGTGGTTACAATACTTCCGGAAGTAGCAGAAACATGTACATTTGCTTCTAATAAAATTTCTTCATATGTTTGGATTTGTTTTTTGGCAAGCTCTAACCCCTTAACAAAATACTTTTTAACCTTTTTGTTTTCAGCACATTGGGCAAACCCAGTAATCAGTTGCATACCAATGTTATTTGTTTCAATTCCGTGATGTATAATCCCTAACTCAATAGCATTTAACGACCTTTTGTCACCAAAGGGCTTAAACCCTTTCAGATATTTATCATTTTTGACAAACTGAGTTGTTTTTGGCAGTGTCATGTTAGGAGGAAGGGTCAAGATGCCTTTATTCAGTAAATAAACGGTGGCTAATTTATAGATCTTATCAGTGACTGTCGTGAGTCCTTCGTAGATTCCCATTACATCTTTTCGATAAGCCATATTCATATTTATCGAATATAACCCCATACTTACTTCTTTCAGAATACGAAGAAACATAATGTCAAATCCATTATCATATAGTTTTGGTGCTTCCAAGTTTACATCTTCATTTCTAAAACCAATTGGAATGACCATACCTTCCTTTTCAAATAAAGATTCGATTTCAATAACAAAGAAATGTAATTCCTGCCACAAGCCGCCCATGAGATTTCTTGCTTCTTGGTCATCACTCTTCGCCATAAAATATTCTAAGATTCTAAGGATCATTGTTTTTTCTTGATAGGTAAGCCATAGTGTTCCTACTTCCGAGGCACTTATAGGGTTTTTATTCTCCAAACCTTTTACCTCCATTTTCATATATTTTTCCTTTTTATTGAAATGGTTAAATGATTGATTTACTCGACATATGTTATTAGTTAAGTCCAGCACAAATTGTTATGTAATATTAACTAATGTTCCCATTTTTTTATTCAATATGAAAAACGGACTAAATATTAATTGATATTTTTTAAAATCAATGTGATGAATGGAGAATGCTATCGTGATAAAGAGGGAAACTATTTTAAAAGCAGTGAAGAGGGTAGTAGGAAATGCATGTTGCTATTGTCATTCTAACCATTTTGGCTTCGTTCAAGTGGGCTGATTGGAAATCTTGGAGAAAGTATCATGCAAGTATGTTTTTTGTTTCAACTGGCGGCTTAATGTACGAATATATTGTTAAAGAAAACACTTTATGGAAGTTTCATCCTGATTTTTTATATGGACATGAAATGGTTGTCCTGGTTTATGCGATTATTGCGATGCCCGTTAGCATCTTACTATTCCTCTCCCATTTCCCAAAAACTTGGATTAGGCGGTTTTTCTACATATTGGTTTGGTCTGGTATATATATTTTTATTGAGTGGGTCTTACTGGTGTTTGGAAGAATCTCTTATCAGAATGGATGGAAATTTTGGTATTCTTTTTATTTTGATATTGTTATGTTCTCCGTCATTGCCCTGCATCAGTATAGACCCTTTAGAGCCTACATCATCTCGATACCAATTATCCTTTTCTTGATTATTTACTTTGATATTCCTTTTAAGTTTGTTAAATAACCAAAAATCCCACTTATCTAGAATGGTTTTTGTTTGATAGCATTATGTTTTAACAAAATCAATATAAAAAAAAGGAAACTCGGATGCACAACCCTGGAGTTTCCTTAAAGAAAGGTATTAGGCAAATTTATTGTAGTATTTAAGTATGATCTATTTCAAGCACCTTGCTAGGTTATCTGACATGATATTCCGATTTGCAATCACTTAAAATCAGAGGAATCGGTGTAATCATAACGGATCCCGTCTCTTTGGGCTTCTGTTATTTCTTTTACCTGCTCCGGATTAGATTGTTGAACTTCTTCGTTACTTCTTTGTTGATTAGTTTGCTGCCTATTATTTGACTTCATCAAATTAACCCCCTTATTTCAATTTTCACCCCCATATTATAACTTGAAAATTTAATAATTATTCAGACCAGCATTTTTCGAGAAGTTTAACATTTAAGGTAATTAATAACTTGTGATTTTGGAGAAAATAAAGAAGTTGTCATAAAAGAAAAATAGACCGTGCAGCTTTTAAATAAAGGAAGTTTTTTAATGGAAAAAATAAAAATTAATTCCTATCAAATGTTTGTCTTAGTAGTCCAGTTTGAAATGGGTAGTGCTATTCTATTTGCTCCAGGATCACAAGCGAAACAGGACGCTTGGATTAGTATTCTGCTTGGATTAGCAGGGGGTCTAGTCCTTTTTTTAGTATATTTTCGTCTCTATAAATTCTTCCCTAATGTCCCACTGACTAGTTATCTTCAAATATTAGTCGGAAAATGGGTGGGACGGTTTATCGGATTTTTATATGTCCTGTATTTCACGTATCAAGCAACAAGAATATTGCGTGATTTTGGTGAGCTTTTACTAACGTCGATTTATACGAATACTCCATTGTTTATCATCAATTCACTAATGTTATTAACCATGATTTATGGGATTCATAAGGGACTTGAGGTTCTTGCAAGAGTTTCCGAGTTGTTTTTTATCTTTATCTATTTGTTTGCATTAGCGGGCTTTTTGGTGATTATGTTTTCTGATTTGATCCATTTAGAAAACATCAAACCGATTCTAGAAAATGGGGTAGAGCCTGTCATTAAAGCTTTCATGCAAACGACGCTTTATTTCCCATTTGGAGAAATGGTTACCTTTACGATGCTTTTACCGTTTTTAAATAATCAAAAAAAAGCAAAATGGGTGTGTCTAGGTGGAATGCTATTAGCAGGTATTAATATTGTGATTACTTCTGTAGTCAATATTTCTGTTCTTGGAGTAGATTATTTCACACGTTCTACTTTTCCACTGTTATCAACCATTAGTAAAATTCATTTTACGAATTTTTTAGAAAGATTAGATGTATTCTATATTCTTTATGTAATCATAGGGGGTTTTTTTAAAATTACGATCTTTTTTTATTGTGCGGTATATGGTGCTGCTGATATCTTTAAAATTGAAGATCATCGGAAGTTGGTTTTTCCGGTAGGGGTTATTATCTTATTTGGCTCTATTACCATTGCAGCTAATTATTCGGAACATATCAATGAAGGAATGAAGTATATTCCATTCATTTTACATTTACCATTTCAAATTATTATTCCGATTGCACTGTTGATTATAGCTTTTTTTCGATTTAGTAAAAGAGATAAG
The DNA here is from genome assembly GCF_023715505.1 of Neobacillus cucumis. Next base: position 105,634 of record NZ_JAMBOH010000015.1, read on the forward strand.
TAATTAGCGGAGGGATAATTTCCCTCCATTTTTTACTGTTAAATATATTTTTTCATCATCAATCGCTGATGATGTATAGTTAAAAAAATGGCAGTTCCTTTCCAGGCTGAACAACGACACGATTATATACCGGGGACTTTATTAAATAAATTGTCTTTTTGTTCCTCTCCTCTGTCTTGAGTATTTCCGTCCCGTTTTTCATTTAAAAGATCAGAAATCTCCTTACGAGTAATCGGTTGAGCATGTTCCATCAGTTCAAAGCCTAATCCACCATCAGATTCAATCGTAGCGGTTTTTATATTAGCTATATAAGCGATGCCTTTTTGACGGAGTTTCATCTCCAGCTGTTCTGTTGTCAATCGTAATTTTTTTAAGTTATCTTCAACAATTCCTCCATCACGGATGACGACAGTTGCACTCCCGATTAAATATCGTTGGATTTTTTTAAACCTCATCTGAACATATTGAACCAAAATTAAGTAAAGGATGAAAAAAGTTAAAATAATTATAATTTGCCAGAATTTATGTTCTTTTATCGCATGTCCCATCGTTGTTCCGATTGCTAAGATTATAATGACTTCGGAATTCGTCATTTTAGCCATAGATTTTTTTCCGGCAATCCTAAGTAATAGAGTACTTATAAAAAGTAAACCTAACGCTTCCCCTAGAAATGTTATATTCATTTACCCACCTCATTTTGTATGTAGGTTTTCCAGTATCATCTGACATTATTTAAGAATGTACAAACATCGTTTTTACAATGATTGTTTTTTCAAAATAAACAGTTATTTTTCTTTTGTTAAGAGAAGATAACATTTCCTTTAAGAGTCAGTAACTAACCGTTATATCGACAAATTCTTAAAATTATTCCTTTATAATGGCATCTTAGGGAAGGAAGCCATGCAATTTAAGTGTGTTTAGACCACGCAACGTAATTAAGCCAAGGGTTCCACAAACTTCATACTTCTAATTTCTCATCCAGTTACATACCTTCCTTCATGCAGCAAAAAATCAAATCAAAATGAAACAAGTATTTCACAGGAGGTCCTTTCAAGTGGAAAATTTACTACGTAAAGCAGTCCAAACTAAAAGACAATTTCTCATTAATAAGCTTATTCAATCCGGTGTATATAAGAAAAATAATAAACATTTATATGAATGGACGTTAACCGAATTAGAGCAGGAGTATAACGCAAGCATATCCGACAATAAAAAACTAATAGTTAAATAAGAAAGGAGAGATTGGATGCTAAACAAACAGAGAATTGCATTAATTGGTGCTGGTTCCATGGCTGAGGCGATGATTTCTGGAATGATAAGATCTAAAAGAATTCCACCTAATCAAATTCTTGTTACCAACCGTAATAATTCCGATAGATTAGCTGAATTAGAGAAGACATACGGAGTAAGAGGAAATCAAAGAGGAGATTTAAATCTGAAGGTAGTAGACATCATCATTCTAGCTATGAAGCCAAAGGACATAATGGAAGCATTACGGTCGATAAAAAATGAGTTACACCCACATCAATTAGTGATTTCGGTCGTGGCTGGGATAGCAACGTCAATCATAGAAGATCACCTGTTGGAGGGTCAGCAAGTCATTCGCGTAATGCCCAATACATCTTCCATGATTGGAGAATCCGCAACAGCTTTTGTCTCAGGTAAAAATACAAGTACAGCTTCTGTAATGGTGGCCGAAGAATTATTAGCCTGCATGGGAACCATTTATCGATTGGATGAAGGGAAAATGGATATTTTTACTGGGATTGCCGGAAGTGGGCCCGCCTATGTTTATTACCTAATGGAACACATTGAAAGGGCAGGAAAAGAAGGCGGGCTTGATGCTAAGACAGCAAGACAAATTGGGGTCCAGACCATTTTAGGGGCTGCCAAAATGATGATGCAGCAAAATGAAACACCTGCAGAATTGCGGGAAAAGGTAACCTCACCAAACGGGACAACAGCAGCCGGCCTTGAAGCCTTAAAAGTCCATGGAGGCGGCAAAGCTATTTTTCAAGCCATTAAGGGAGCCGAACAACGCTCAAAAGAATTAAGTTGGCAAATCCAAGAAATGATTAGTGAAAAATAGGAGTGATTCGATGACAATTGACTCGAAAAAGCGAGTTGTCATAAAAATTGGGAGCAGCTCACTTACGAGCCGACATGGGGAAATCAGCCGTAGGAAGCTAGAAAAATTAGTTGAAGAAATTGTTCAGTTAAAAGATGAAGGCCATGAGGTTTTATTGGTGTCATCGGGTGCCGTAGCAGCTGGCTACCGGAAACTTGGCTTAAATGAAAAACCGAACACCTTACCGGAAAAACAAGCATCTGCTTCGATTGGTCAGAGTTTGTTGATGGAAGTGTACTCAGAGTATTTCCTCTCACACGGCTATGTTGCTTCACAAATTTTAATCACTAGAGATGATTTTTTAAATGAAGATCGCTATAACAATGCCAGAAATACAATCAATCTTTTATTGGACCACGGAATCGTCCCCATCATTAATGAGAACGACACGGTGACTGTCAATCGCATTCGTTTTGGTGATAATGATACCCTTTCTGCTAAAGTTGCCGCACTAATCGATGCGGATATGCTCATTATTTTATCTGACATAGATGGGCTTTATGATGGTGATCCCCGTAAACATCTTCATACCAAGCGATTAGAGCATGTTCATGAAATTACCCCTAGTATAGAGGCGGCGGCAGGTGACTCTGGGAGTGCAGTTGGAACCGGTGGAATGAAATCTAAAATGGACGCCTTTAAAATTGCGATGGCATCGGGAATTCCTGCGTTTTTAGGAAAAGCAGGGACACCGAATATTTTACGAGATGCTGTGATGCAAAAAGCCAAAGGGACCTATTTTACTTCAAACAAGAAATTCATTAGACTAAACTCCAAAAAACAATGGATTGCCTTTCATTCAGGACCGCGAGGAGAAGTGATGGTTGATGAAGCAGGAAAAGTTGTTATTGTCGAGAAAAAGGGATGCTTACAATTGGCTAATATTAAGGATGTAAAAGGACATTTTAACAAGGGTGAGGTTGTTAAAATTTTACATCAAAACGGTAAGGAAATTGGTCTTGGGATCATTAACTATTCCTCCGAGCAATTAGCCGATCCTAAAGATCTCTCGGAAAAGGAGTCAATACCTGCGGTCGATAGTAATCATTTGGTTTGTCATCTGGGAGTTTCTACACCAATTAATATTTAATGAGGGATTGGATGACTTTTATCAGAGATAAGATAGCGATAAATAAAATAGGATCTCCACTCAAAAGCTTTATGCCCACAGTACATTAACGACTTTAAAATAGGTCAAGTGAGATAACTAAAGCTATCAAATATAGTTGCCGATCAGTCAACTGTAGGCCTTGTTTCGCTCCAAGAGCGTGCAAGGCCTTCTTTGTAGAAAAATGACCGCTTTACGTTTCCATATAATTAACCATCATAAGGACTAGTTAGACGAGGATATATTGGTTATAGGAGCACAATATTTAAGTAATTTATTTTATTGTAATGATGTAAAAAGCTGTAACGAAGGAGGGGGGCTTCCATTGCGAATAAGGCATCTATCACCTGACAATATAGGCGGGGTTACAGCCATTATTCTCGGCGCTCTGTCCATCTATGAATCGCTAAGGCTATATCCTTACAGCAATAAAATTCTCACTGGGGACCACACTTTTCCTGGGCTAATAGGTGTTCTTCTTGTCATATCAGGGGTAACCCTAATTTTTAAAAGAAATAAAAAAGAAGAGAATGAACAGACCCTGCCTAAAGGAAGAATCGCATACATGATGTTAGGCGCGATTGGGATCCTATTGATTTATTGTCTTATCATTGATTTCATTGGTTACTTTTTCAGTACACTGCTCGCGTTCATCTTCCTCATAAAACTCATTGGAAATTATCGGTGGATCTTCTCAATATTTATTTCACTAATCTTCACAACAGTTTTGTACTTATTATTTATAGTTCTTCTCAAAACACCATTTCCAGGTATTCAATTACCATTTTAAGAAGGGGTGAAACATAAAAATGGAATCCATCATGTATCTTTTACATGGACTAAATGAAGTCCTTACCCCTTTCAATTTATTGATTGTCCTATTGGGATCGGTTCTAGGAACCATTGTTGGCGTCCTCCCTGGTCTTGGGCCGACATCGGCGATTGCGATCCTCTTGCCAATGACCACGATCCTAGAGCCGGCACAAGGAATTATGATGATGGCAGGAATTTATTATGGGTCGATGTATGGAGGATCAACTACGGCCATTTTAATGAATATTCCTGGAGAGGCCTCCTCCGTACCCACCACATTGGATGGGTACCCATTGGCTAAAATGGGAAAAGGCGGGGCTGCCCTCGGTGTGGCCGCCATTGGCTCCTTTATTGCCGGAATCATTGGATTAATTGGTCTTGTTTTATTTGCGCCTATTCTCGCAGATCAAGCGCTAAAGTTCGGACCGCCAGAGTACTTTACGCTAATGCTCATTGCTTTGTTTATTTTATTTAATCTAACTGGGTATTCCTTTACAAAATCCATCATAATGGGATTGTTTGGTTTTTTAATTTCCTTGGTTGGGATTGGGGTTTCAAGCGGTTTGCCAAGATTTAATTTTGGGTTTAATGCTTTGACTGGCGGATTTGAAATGATTAGCGTGATTATCGGACTATTTGCCATCACTGAAGTTTTAAAAGGTCTCGAGGAGAAACGGGTGAGTATCAAACATGCAAAAATTAAAAATGCTTATCCAAATAAGGAAGATATGAAAAAGAGTTTCTTTCCTATTATTAGAGGTAGTTTATTAGGGTTTTTTCTAGGAATATTACCTGGTGTTTCAGCAACGATTACTTCTTTCCTTTCGTATGACTTGGAAAAAAAGGTGTCTAAAAATCCGAGAAAATTTGGCAAGGGAGCCATTGAAGGGGTGGCGGGACCGGAATCAGCCAATAATGCCACAAGCTCAGGGGGATTTATCCCTTTATTGGCACTAGGGATCCCGGCATCACCGCCTCTTGCCATTTTGTTAGCAGCATTAATGATTTACGGTTTAACTCCAGGTCCAGTTCTCTTTGAACAAAACAGCCAGCTGGTGTGGACGGTGATTGCGAGTATGTTTGTTGGCAATGTGATTCTACTAATATTGAATCTACCGTTGATTGGGTTATGGGCTAAGCTGACAGAAGTGCCATTTGGAATATTAGGACCTGTAATTTTAATGGTAAGTGTATTAGGAGCTTATTCTGTTCGAAACAGTATGTTTGATGTCATCGTCTCTATCGTTTTTGGAATATTGGGATATCTATTCCATAAATTTCAATGGCCCATTATCCCGTTTGTTTTATGTTTAGTGCTTGGTCCGAAAATGGAAAGTTCCTTTATCCAATCGTTAGAAATATCTTCAGGCAATTTGTTGATCTTTTTCCAAAGGCCGATTTCATTAACGTTACTTATATTGGCGGGGATATTTCTCATCTTCTCGATATTTTTAATGAGACGTACGAAAAAGCGGATTCTTCAGGAGACGGGGGAAAAGATGGAATTTTAGATGGGAGGAATGACGATGAAGAAGAATTTTTCAGGAATACTTTCAACACTATTACTGTTAATGGTAGTTTTGACAGGGTGTTCATCTAACAATAACAGAACCAGCTCGGGCGGAAAAACGGCGGATTCCTATCCGACAAGGCAAATCGAATTGGTTGTTCCCTTTGCAGCAGGGGGCGGTGTGGATTTAGCTGCGAGAGCCGTTGCTGAATATTTGAGCAAAGAATGGGGGGAATCTGTGGTTGTTACAAACAAACCGGGCGGCGGGGGGATTATAGGAGCACAGTACGCCTTAAAGGAAGCAAAGGCGGATGGTTATACCGTGTTAGTGAATAATAATTCCTCAACAACGATGTATGAAGCAGGAAATTCCAATCCAACTTTAACCGCAAAAGATAATCTATTTATTTCCCGGGTGGCGGAAGGTACACTGGCATATGCTGTAAAAGCCGATGCGCCTTGGAATAGTTTTAAAGAGTTTACAGACTGGGTCAAGAAAAATCCAGAAAAACTAACATGGGCCAGCGTCGGACCAGCAGGTTTCTCCGCTTTTGGGGTTGCTGAATGGCTTGATGCCATCGATGTGGATTATACGAAAACGAGTATGGTATCTTCTGAAGGGGCTAGTGACTCCACCGCAAAGGTCGCTGGTGGTCATGTTATTTTGGCAGTTCACACAGTAGGAGAATTATATTCCCTTGCAGAGTCTGGAAAAATTAAAATTCTTGCCGTTCAATCTTCCGAACGCAGTCCACTTTTCCCGGATGTTCCGACAGTGGAGGAGGAAGGCTTTAAAGGATTAACAGTGAAATGGTGGACTGGATTATCGTTTGCAGCTGGAACACCAGATGAAATTGTGAAAAAGTGGGATCAAGCGGTTGCGAAAATGGAAAAAAACGAGAAGTTTATGAAAGAGTTAGAGAAAATTAAATTGGATCCTTCCTATCTAAATTCAAAAGATTTTACGAAAGCGGTGAAGGAAGAAACGGAGAGGTATACGGAATTGGCTGAAAAGACAGGGATACGGAAATAAAGGGAACAAGGGGACGGTTCTCATGCTTCACAAGCATGAAAACCGTCCCCTTTGCTCTCAACTAATCTCATTCATTCGTTAACTTACTCTTCCGTCTTCCATAGAACAAGTAGATTACGAGTCCAATTACCATCCATATTACAAAGCGGATCCAGGTAATCGGTGGTAGACTAATAATCAGATAGATTGAAAATCCAATCCCAATCAGAGGGATAACCGGTACAAATGGAGTGCGAAATTTTCTTTCGAGTTCTGGACGTTTTTTCCGCAACACCATAATGGATGAACAAATAAGAATAAAGGCAGACAAAGTGCCGATGTTAACCAGTTCCGCCACTTCACTAATCGGAGTCAATCCTGAAACCAGTGCAGAAATTGCACCAATAATTAATGTTGGACGATATGGTGTTTTATACTTTGTATGAACTTTTGCAAACCATTTTGGCAGCAACCCGTCACGGCTCATCGAGAACCATATCCGTGATCCCGCGAGCATAAATGAAAATAATACAGATAATATACCGGCAATTGCAGCTACAGAGATAATAAACGTAATCCAATGCAAGCCAACATGACTAAATGCTTTTGCAATGGGTGCAGCATTATTAAGAGTATCATAGTGAGCCATTCCCGTAATCACAAGGGACATGCCGATATATAAGCAAAGTGCAATACCTAATGAAAAAACGACCGCTCTTGGTAAGTCACGCTGCGGATTTTTGGATTCCTCTGCCGCGGTCGTTAGTGTATCATAGCCGAATACAGCAAAGAAGACTAGGGCAGCACCCCCCATGACACCGTGAAAGCCAAACGGCATAAAGGGATGCCAGTTAGCGGGTTCTAAATAGAATGCACCAACCACGATTACAACAAGTACAATACTTAATTTAATAATAACCATTAGATTATTAAATCGTGCGCCCCATTCCATCCCAAGCGTAAGTAGTCCGGCAATGGCCAAACTGATGATCATGGAAATCAAGTCAATTCTATGACCAGCACCAGTCCCTGGTGCACCCTGTGCCCACACTGGCAAATGAATGCCAATCTGAGTCAGGATTTCTTGCATATACCCTGACCAGCCTATCGCCACAACGGCAATGACTAAGGTATACTCGAGAAGCAAATCCCAGCCAATCAGCCAGGCGGCTCCTTCTCCTAATACCGCATAACTATACGTATAGGCACTGCCTGCGACCGGGATTAAGCCGGCAAACTCTGCATAACATAAAGCAGCGGCAGCACTGGCCAGACCAGCGATCATAAATGATAAAATAACAGCAGGTCCCGCATGCTCAGCAGCAGCTACCCCGGTAAGCACGAAAATCCCAACTCCGATTATACCACCTAAACCAATCGCCGTAAGTTGCCAGAGTCCTAGTACGCGCTTAAGACCGGAGTTCTCAGTACTTTCATTTTGTAGTTCATCAATTGACTTTTTCCTTAAAAAAGGATTCATAGTTGCCTCCTTATTTCTCTTTCGAAAGTAACAACCTAGTTTGCAGAAAGAGGTTTTGGGTTTAAATCACCCTATGTTCTCCAAAAAGTATTTATACAACAATATCTTAAAACTAATAATTTTGTAAACAGAATGTAATCGTAAACTATTATTTCCAGTAAAAACCACAAGACATTTGTAAACGCTTCCATTATAATAAAAGTAGCTAATAGGAGAGGGGATACAACCAATGGAACTTTTAATCGAACAATGTGAACATAACAAGTCTGAAGAACCATGTGAAAAGTGTACTCCGAAAACTGAAAGGGAAGAAAGTATCGATACTTCAGAATATGATTATCATAAAAGACTGTGGTTTTAATAGTTTGAGTGATTCAAATTATTAACATTCCATCATATGAAAAACTAGGGAGAACGGTCATTTTGGCCGTTTTTTTGTATGGGGATAACAGATCAACCAATTAAAAATTCCTAGCCAAGCTTCTTCCTGCTGGAATGAGCCTGGCCAAGAATTATTTCATATCTTTATCTGCATTCTCATACTTTTCATTGTGCATGTGGTCAACGTATTCATCTGAAAGTTCGCCGACATGAAGCATTTCTTCCCCTTCGTCTAAAACATATCCAGTATCAAAGAAATCTGATGGGACAGTAAAATCAATTAATAGCTCTCCGGATTTGCTGTAAATACTGGCAAATAAATTGCTGGGAGCTTCCTTCATTTTAAGAAGATCTTTTAAGGTTACATTTTTGTTATTAATGCTAAATTTAACATTAATCTCATATAAATTAATGGTTTGGTTCAAAATTTCTACCAACTCATTCAATTCTGCATCGGAAAGTTCAGATGTATCTGCCACATCATAAAATTTTTCCATTTGTGAATCCAGAATTGACATCTGGTCTAATTGGTTCTTGTTGTTCTCCTCGACAAGAGACAAATAATTAAAGAATTTCTCTGTCTCTTCCTCTGTAATGCCTAACCTTGCAAGCTCCGTTTCAACGTCGGCCATATAAGTATCATGGTTCACATAAAAGTCAAGCGACGCATCTAAATCCTCGATAAACTTATATTCATTCAAGGAGTCTCCGAAATGATCCAACAAATCGTTAAGTTCTTTTTCTGTTAAATCATAGTTCGTTAATAACTCCTGTAAATTTTTCGAGTTAATTGGGGTACCCATAATCATTTTTAAATCTTCTACTGTGCTGAAATCATCTAAAGGGATTTCATAATAGGCTAAGTAATCCAGTAATTCCTGTTTTGTCCACCCGAGTTCGGTTAAATATTGATTTATTTCGTTTTCAGGAGGAGCAGCTTTTGCTGCTGGTAAATGAAACAGGAAGGGGAATGAAAGCAAGCACACCAACAAGGCTTTTATATAGATCATTGATTACCTCCTTTATCTGCGATGCAATAGTATTTTTCCCTGTAATTAAGATATTAAGAATGAAAATTTTTACCTATAGGATGAAAAAATATGAATAAAACTACTTCGAAAGAAAATACTATGAGTAAAAAATTTGGAGTGTGTGCTCCCATGGGGTTTGCTTTTTATTTCTTTGTGTCTTGGCTTATCATCGTTATCTTTACATTCATGAGAAAGGGTTTATCTTTTATTGAGAATTCATTTATTATCTTGCTGATTCTTATCATTAGCATAAATTTTTCATGGATTACATCTGCGGAGTTAAACCTAATTGAACTTTCGACTCGGCCTATAAACTATACTGCTTTTATGCTTAACAGAAGTATTAACATTCCATTTGTCATCATTATTGCACTTAATTTAATAAAGAGCATTAATTCCACCGGCAGATCCGTACTCATTACAGTTTGTTCCATTTTAGTACTAGTTATCTTAGCAAGATTGGGATCTACTTTTGAGATAACCCATCGGGAAAAATGGAGTATTTTGAACGATTTTATCTACGTTGTTTTACTTCATATTTTTGCCTTTATTACTTTGAAATTTTATCGAGGGTCTAAACAAAGTGAGGCGATTAGCTGATGAGAATGTGGGAGAGTTTTGATAAAAATGAAATTTCTCTTTTGATCATTTTGGCAGTTGCCTATATGGCCTATTTGCTATTTCATAGAAGAGTTAACCCACAAATTAGAAAACTGGGTTTACTTTGGGGAATAACGATAGGGATTTTATTTGATTTCACCATCGGTGGAGGATTACTTGACTACTATAGAATCAATGACTCAAATCATTATGAAGTGTTTGATGTTTTTTATTATCTAGACTTTGGACCTTTTGGATTTTTCTTTTTTTATTTCTATGAAACCTTTCGCATACATAAAAAGACATTTATTTATTACACAGTGGCTTGGGCCATAATCGGAGTAGCTGCTCAGTGGCTGTTCACCTGGCTTGATATTATTACACTTCAAAAAGGCTATCATTTAGCCTATTCGTTTCCTATTTTTCTAATCGTACAAACTGCTACAGGTGCTTTTATTGACCAAGTAAAGAAAAGGGAACAAATTCTAGTGAAAAACTAATCCTTAACTGGAACAGAGAAAAATAGAGCTGCCATTGGCAGCTCTTATGTTTAAAGCAGTTATGCGCTGACTTTATGTGTAACGTGGCCAGTTTCTTTTTTAGCGATTTTTCTGAAGAAAGGTACAACCCATCTGTCTAAACCAATTCTACCAGCGTTGTAGCCTGCTGTTAGGATAATGAAGCCTAAGAAAATGTCTCTAGGGTTATGAGATACCGTTCCTGCTAGGAAGAAAGTGAAGTTCATCACTAGACCAAAGAACATGGCAGTAGTTGTTAAGCATCCTAAGATTAAGCCTAAACCAATTAAAGTTTCTCCAACAGGTACAATGACGTTGAAAATGTCAACGTTTGGAAGAGCAATGTGCTTTAAGAAGTCAACATACCAGCCAAATACGACAGCGCCGTCTGGACCTTTTACTGGATTTGCTATCGCTCCTTTTAAGAATCCAGAAGCATCAAATCCGCCGCTAGTTAATTTTCCAATTCCTGCTGTGATCCAAGAGTAACCAAGATATAAGCGTAAAACAGTTAGGATGACAGCTGCAATTTTATTCTCTCTTAAAAATTTGTTAAACATAAATGATTCCGCCCTTCTTCATTTGTTTTTGTTCTTTATGGTTATAATATATACCTTTTGAAGGTATATAACATATATATGTGAATAAATTCACAATTTGTTAAAAATGTTTTGACGGAAATTTGAACGAAGCCTTTGTGCAAACCAGAAGAGGCCAATTGTAAAAAAGAGGGTTAGCCTGTTTCCTAATAATCACTTTATATATCCCTAAAAGTTTTTGTCAGATGTTTTCATTCATTTTATAAATGATTGTAGAAGTGGCTTCTAGAACTGTGGAATAATAGTTTCACAAAAATTTCCTTTGTTTATTAATATTATTTCGAAAATCTCCCAACAATAATAAAAAACAGCAAATTGGGGGGGAATATGCATTGGGTGGTCCGTTAGAAAGGGATCAGGTCATTCTGATTGTAACGTCTCTAATTATTGGGACATTGGCACGTATAATCACAATTAAAGAAGATTTTAGGCAATATCCAAGTTATCCTAATGGTTATTTAATCCATTTAGTATTAGGTTTTGTTGCAGCAGCTTTAGGAGCTGTCGCGATCCCCGCATTAATGACGAAAAACTTTATTGCGGTGACATTTTTAACCTTAGCCATCCAGCAATTTAGAGATGTGAGAAAATCTGAAAGGGAAAGTTTAAAAGACTTAGAAAACACCGAATTTGCCTATCGTGGCGACGCTTATATTGATGGGATTTCAAAAACCTTTGAGTCCAGAAATTACTTTTCCCTGCTTGTAGCTTTAGGCTGCGCTATTACTATTCAACTTGTCGATAGTAAATCGAGCCTAATCAATATTATTTCCGGGGCCATTGTTGGTTTTATTCTAATTTATGTATTGAAACGTTTTTCAAAGGGAAAAACCATCGGTGATATTTCTGATGTAAAAGAAGGAAAAATCGAAGTCAAGAATCATGAACTTTTTGTGGACGGAATCTACGTTTCTAACTTGCTAGGCACAGAAAATGCATCTCAGTTGTTTCAAGAGGAAGGTAGAGCTGTGGTCATCTATCCTAAGCAAGAGCATTTTCGTGTCACCCTTGAGAACTTTGGCCAAAGGCAGGCAGCACTATTTGAAGCGACAAAAACTTTAGGTGTAAAGCGATATCATTTTACCCGGCGAGATTTTAATGATGGCCGAGTGGTCATCGCTTTAGTGCCGATTATAAATGATATTGATGGGTTAATTGAAGTAGTAAAGAAAACACCGCTGCTTGAAAGCAGTAAGAAAAGTCCTGCTGTCATGAAATCGAATATGGTGGGGAGGGAATAACGGTGGGACGCGAAGCTGGTACCAAAGTGAATTATGATATCCTCGCTCTTGTGACGTTGAATAAGGATCGAATCTTGGGGGGGAAACAACTGACCCTGTTGGCTAGTGATGAAGAAGAGCAAAAAACAATGACAGCTGACATTGCTAAGGCGCTGAAGGCAGATGTGGTGAAGATGACGTCGGGCGATTATTTGGTTATAAGAGGATAAGAAATGCGTTAAGGCCTTTATCTTGGAGTATTTAAGATAGGGGCTTTATTATGAATAATAATGTAGTGCAGACAAACCAGACGAACCATGGGAACTTTCTTTATGAATGCTCTATGTGGACAACATCAAGCAATAAACCACAAACATTTTCCGCATGACCGCTTCATGAGGACAAAATCCAGCGGTATACCATAAACTTTGTCCGCATGAATGCTTCATGAGGACAAAATCCAGCGGTATACCATAAACTTTGTCCGCATGAATGCTTCATGAGGACAAGAATCAGCGCCAAACCTCAAACTTTGTCCGCATGAATGCTTCATGAGGACAAGAATCAGCGCCAAACCTCAAACTTTGTCCGCATGACCGCTTCATGAGGACAAGAATCAGCGCCAAACCTCAAACTTTGTCCGCATGACCGCTTCATGAGGACAAGAATCAGCGCCAAACCTCAAACTTTGTCCGCATGAAGCTTCTATGAGGACAAAATCCAGCAAGCGACCATAAACACATACCGCATGAACCACACAGGAGTACAAAAATTCTTGGAGAAACTATGAAATCTGTTCATATACATATCCTTCGTTCCATTATCAATCTATTAATAGTATAATAACTTTAAAAATATGAACTAGGTGAAAATCAGTTTATATACCAAAAGCATTCGAGGTTAACGATAAAACTAAATTATATGATTTTATTAAAAATAACAGTATTGGAATACTCTTTTCACAAGAAGAAGACGGTCCATTCGCAACACATTTACCGCTTGTATTAAATGAAAAAATAGGCGAACCTGACATATTACTAGGGCATATGGCAAAACCAAACTCTCACTGGAAGAACCTAAACCATAAAGAAGTTCTTATAGTATTCTCTGGACCGCATGCCTATATATCACCAACTTGGTATAAGGAGGAGCATACAGTACCAACTTGGAATTATACAGCTGTCCATGTCTATGGCATAGTTGAAATCAACTTTATGGAAAAGACTGTTGCTTTTTATGAAAGATCCATGTCTAAACCATGGACTGTTTCATTAAAAGATAAATTCATTGACGGCTTAATGCACGGCATAGTTGGTTTTGAAATCACCATAAACAAATTTGAAGGAAAGTGGAAGTAAATCAAAATCACTCTCCTGAAAGACAACAAAATGTAATAAAAGGTTTAAGAACCATGAATCAATATGATTCTGCTAAAATAGCAAATCTAATGGAAGATAACTTAAAGACTAAAAATGGTTGATTAATTAGGAGGAGATTACATGATATTAGAGGCCGCCATGCTTCAGGTTAAAACCGGACTGGAAGAGGACTTTGAAAAAGCATTTCGCCAGGCATCGGAAATTATTTCTTCAATGAAGGGATACATATCTCACGAATTACAGCGTTGTATAGAAGTTCAGGGCAAGTACTTACTTTTGGTTAAATGGGAAACGTTAGCAGATCATACAGTAGGATTTCGGGAGTCAAAAGAATATCAAGAATGGAAAAAACTATTACATCATTTCTATGATCCATTCCCAACCGTTGAACATTTTGATCAAATCCGACTTTAATCTCAGTGCAGATTCATAAGATAATAGGTTAATATTTCCAACGTTTTGTGTTAAAATCAACCTAATTCTTTTAACGAGGTGAGTTAGGTTGAGTCGAGCTGAGCAGAGTATGAAATTAGAGTTGGAACGAATCGTCTTTATCGGACGAACATTTGAAGAGTATATAGATATGTTTTCTCTTTCAAATGAGGAACTTAAGGGTAAGAAAATATTGGATTGTCCAGCAGGGGCCTGTTCTTTTACAGCAGTTGGGAGCAAATGCGGACTGAATGTAACAGCTGCTGACATCGCCTATTATTATCCCGGTGATGACTTGAAAAATAAGGGCCTTAGGGACATTGAACATGCAATGGAGCAGATGGAAAGATCGAAGAGAAATTATATTTGGAATTACTTCAAAGATGTGGAAGACCTTAAGAAACATCGTTTATCCGCACTAAAAGATTGTACAAACCATATGAAGAAATCCAGTGTAAGCTACGTGCCAGTAACATTACCTTCTTTACCGTTTAAAGATGAAGAATTTGATTTATTATTATCTGCACATTTTCTATTTATGTACGCAGACCGGTTAGAATATAAATTTCATCTAAAAACGCTAGATGAGTTATTGCGAGTGACTAAAGAGGAAATTCGGATATTCCCGTTAGTGGATTTGGAAGGTAAACGTTATGAACATTTAGATAAAGTGATAGAATATCTAACTATTCAAGGCTGCGTTGTTGATGAAGTAAAGGTACCCTATGAATTTCAAAAAAATGCTAACTCGATGTTAACCATTAAAAAAGCCGGAAATAGAATCTTTTTATAAATTGAGGTGATTTGGTGATTTTAGTTAGCTCGTGTTTAGCCGGTTTAGAAGTTAGGTACAATGGGACTCATTGTCTTGATGAGAAAATACACGAATTGATTGAGAAGAAACAGGCTATAACTGTTTGTCCAGAGTTGCTCGGGGGGTTATCCACCCCAAGAGAACCAGCAGAGATCATTGGAGGTAACGGCGGAGACGTGCTCGATGGGCAGGCTAAAGTAGTGAATCAATCTGGCAAGGATGTAACTGAACAATTTGTAAAAGGGGCCTATGTTACTCTAAAACGTGCCCAAGAACTTAATGCAACTGTGGTCATCCTAAAGGAAAATAGTCCGTCTTGTGGAAGTTCGATGATTTATAATGGAGAATTTAAAGGTGAGAAAATCATCGGGGAAGGGGTAACAGCAGCTCTACTAAAAAGAAATGGTATTAAAGTGGTTTCTGAGAAAAATCTTGCTGAATTTCTAGATGGAAAAATGTGATTTATTAGTACTTTTTCACTCAGAGCTACAATCCCTTAAGGGGTTTCGCTTAGTTTTGCAGCAGTAAGCCAATGTAGACCTTTCTACATTGGCTTTTGCTATGATTTATTACTAAGAAGTCTACGTAACATTCCTGCCTGATTTTCCCTACTTTTGTCGAGGTATGATATATCCATTAGTAACCTTATCAAATCCAATATGCGGATAGTATTCCATCGCAATTGGAGAGGCCAGCAGCAATAAGGTTACTTCTTCACCAATCCGTTCTTGTACTAATCGAACCAATTCTCTGCCAATTCCCCGATGTTGATACTCCTGATCAACCGCTAAATCAGATAAATAACAACAGTAGCTGAAATCCGTAATCGCTCTAGCGACTCCTACTAGTTTATCCTCATCCCAAGCTGAAATAAGAATATCGGCATTTTCAATCATTCTTTCTAGACGAGGTAAATCTTCATAAGGTCTTTTTAGTCCTGACAAATTAAACACACTTGATAATTCTGCAGCATTAATTTTTGCATTCACCTTATAGTTCAAATCGGACATATCTCTCCATCCCTTCAACTTTTATATTTTTGATTATAATTAAAAGCTGATATGCCCAAAAGGGTCAGTTATAATATATTTAACCATGCCAGTAGCTGTAGAGGAGTGCACAGATCGGATGATTGAAATCACCTTAGTTTTAGAGAAAAAGAGTGGAGAACCGTTATATCTGCAACTCTATCAATATTTTAAACAAGAAATACAAAGTGGAAGAATTGGACATGGTGTCAACCTTCCATCGAAACGGAAGCTGGCTCAACATCTTGGAGTGAGTCAAAATACAGTGGAAACCGCGTACCAACAATTATTGGCAGAAGGGTACGTTGAGAGTATACCGAGAAGGGGGATCTTTGTAAAAGAAATACAACAGGATCTAATAATAACCCCTAATATAGTTTCAACCACTAGTAAAAAGGTTCATAAACAGGAAAGTGATTCGTATCTTGTTGATTTTAGCCATGGACGAATTGCCTTAGACCATTTTCCCTATACCACATGGAGAAGGCTTACTATTCAAAGTCTTTATGAAGAACAAAGTTCATTTTTCTTAAATGGTGAGCGTCAAGGGGAATACCCGCTTCGGGAAGAAATTGCGAAATATTTATATCAATCAAGAGGAGTAAGGTGTGTACCAGAACAAATTATTGTAGGGGCAGGAACGCAATATTTACTTGGATTATTAACAATGATTATTGGGAGAGATGCCATTTTTTCAATGGAAGAACCCGGCTATCATCGATCAAGGGAGGCTTTTAAAGATCAAGGGGTTACTCTATTACCTATCCCTCTGGATGATGACGGAATTAGCATGAAACATTTAACCAATAGTCACGCACAAATAACCTATGTAACCCCATCTCACCAATTTCCAATTGGAATGGTCATGCCCATTACGAGAAGAATGGAATTATTAAAATGGGCGGAGGGGAACGGCAGATACATTATTGAAGACGATTATGACGGAGAATTCCGCTATAAAGGAAAACCGATTCCCTCTTTGCAAGGATTAGACCTTAATGATAAAGTGATTTATTTAGGCACATTTTCTAAATCGTTGATTCCCTCGATAAGGATTAACTATCTGGTGTTGCCACAAAGCTTACTTCAAAAGTATAACGAACAATTTTCCCTTTATAAGCAGACAGTTTCTCGTTTGCATCAGCATACACTATGGAAATTTATGAAAGATGGACATTGGGAGAGACATCTAAATAAGATGAGAACGGTTTACCGTAAAAGGCAGCATACATTGATCAGTTCAATTAATAGAATTTTTGGTGGACAAGCCACAATTATTGGTGATGATTCAGGTTTGCACATATTATTACGTGTTCAAAATGTTATGTCGGAAAAACAATTAATTGAAAGTGCTAAGGAGTTTAAAGTGAAAGTCTATCCAACTTCTGTTTATTTTCAGCAGGCTATGCCAGACAAAGGACCTATGATTCTATTAGGTTTTGGCGGATTAACAGAAAGTGAAATAGAAGAAGGTATCCAATTATTGAAAAATGCTTGGAATTTAGGTTGAATTCCAAGCATTTTTTTACTTCTTCCATTTTTGAAGCTCATTTACTGTAATGAATTGGTATCCTTGTTTAGATAATGATTGTAATATCCCCTGGACAGTTTTTAGTTCTTCGCCGGTTTGATCGTACATGGGATGGATCAGGATAATCGAGCCAGGCTTTACAGTCTTTTTTACATAATTGACTTTATTCGTTGTAGAAGAGTAGTAGGTGTCAGGCTCTAAATTCCAAGTGATTGTATCTCTATTATTTTCTGATAAGTAATAAGGTAATCCTATAAGTTTTTTGCCATTGGGAGGCCGGAAATCAATTTCACCTTTATAGCCTGCTTTTCTAATGAGTTTGTCTGTTTTTTCTATTTCCTCTCTGATGAAAGAAGGGGATTTAAAAACCATTCGCTGATGGGAATAAGTATGATTTCCAACTTGATGCCCCGCATCAACAATCTTTTTTGCTTCTTCTGGATTTTTTTCAATCTCATTACCGATTAGGAAAAAGGTCGCTTTTGCATTGTATTGCTCTAACAGTGGAAGGATTTTGTCGATATTATTTGTTGGCCCATCATCAAAGGTTAAAGCGACGACCTTTTGATTGGTTTTCACCTGATCCGTTAGTCCCCCGAAGAGCTGGAAGGTTCTTGAATTCATTAACTTATAAGTACAGAATAATAGCAGGAAAACAAATAGAACACCTGTTCCAATCCATATTAATTTCTTTTTCATACATAATCCCTTTCTTATTACTGCTATTTATTCGAAGAAAAAGTCCGAATCTTATTTGATAATCCTAATGTTTTGTTGAGATACCAAAAATTGGTGTAACCTTATAGTATTTTGGAATTTTACTATAATAATTTCCGGTTCCCCTTTTATAGCGGTGCCTTTTGTGAAAAGCTGCTTCCTTCTAGAAGATACTCTTGGCATCCGCTGGCAACTGTCTAATGTGTTGAAGGTATTGAGTCATATTGATATCGTCTTGATCTTGATAGGTGAATAATAACTGGTCCGCTACTTCTTTCGCTAATGCTCTAAATAAATGACAGGTGACAAAGATGGAATCCCAAAAGTCCTCATAGTCATGATCGGAATACGTCTGTTCATACATTCCCCAATAAGATTCAGGCAGGTATTGTTTAAAGTACTTTCCCATCTTGCCTGGCGATACTTGAAAATCATGTTTCATACCTATCCACCACGCAGCCATTTTAGCTAATCTGGGTCTGATATACATTTCAAACATCTGTTTTGCGTAAGGTAATTCATCACGCCAGATTCCTTTTGCCACGTTTTGCAGGCACCACCAAAAGTCATTACAGTCATTCAGAAAGCCCTGCTCGCTAGGCTTTTTAGTCCAATAATCTTGGTCTGAAGGGGCAGGGATACTGGGAAGGATGTTGTCTTTATCCAAAAGGGGTTTCGTTAAGGGATCGTTCTTATAGTTCTCTAACATTTTTTCCTTTGTTTCAATGTGTAAATCGACCCGATTTCCGTCTTGGAACAGCATTAAATAGCCATACGACTTATCAAAGTCCGCTTCCTTGCCTGCAAGCTGGTCCATTTTATCGGGTTCTTGAATCATGATTAATTCTCCAAAAATATCAATCCAGTTAACCTCGTTAATGAAAGAAGCTGTTTCAGTCACCACAAAGACCATATCATAATCCTGAAAAATATCCTTTGGAGCATTTGGATTGGTCCGTGAGCCATTCATATATATGGCTCGTATTCGCTCGTCTTTTTGTGCGATGCCCATTATTAACTCATACATTTCTTTTTCCGTTCGCATGTTTTTCACCTCGTCATCCACTTCATCACTATTTCTATTTTTAAAGTGATAATTCCTCTTAATTTTTTTACACTGTGTTCAAAGTCTCAATTTTCTCAAAAAAATTTTAACAAAAAATGTAATCGTTATCAGCCTTGTTGTGACTGAATTTCACCTTGCTTTAGAGAGTTAATGCAATGAAAATAGTATGGCAGAAAACCTTCCAAACTCATGTTATTAAAGCTCCCATCATGATATAAAATACACATGCAACAGTTTAGGGAGGGAATTACACTTGATTAAACAAAAACTAATACTTGTAGGAAATGGAATGGCAGGGGTCCGTGCCATTGAAGAAGTGCTGAAACTTAACCGGGAAGATTTTGAAATTACGATTTTTGGAAGTGAACCATATCCAAACTATAACCGAATTCAGTTATCAACGGTTTTACAAGGAGGTACTTCCGTTAAGGATATCACATTAAATGACGATCAGTGGTATGAGGACAACGGAATCACTCTTTTTACCGGGGAAACGGTTGTTTCCATTGATAAGGAAAGACAAGTGGTTATGACGGATAAAGGAAGAATCGAACCGTATGACAAATTGATCCTCGCAACCGGATCGAATCCGTTCATGCTGCCTTTACCAGGGGCAGATAAAGAAGGCGTTACAGCCTTCCGGAATATTAAAGACTGCGAACAAATGATTGAATATTCAAAACAATATAAAAAGGCTGCCGTTATTGGTGGAGGACTACTTGGACTTGAAGCCGCTCGTGGATTATTAAATCTAGGGATGGAAGTCGACGTCATTCACATCTTTGACTACTTGATGGAACGACAATTAGACCGTACCGCAGGGAAACTTTTACAAAAGGAACTAGAAAAACAGGGGATGAATTTTCTACTAGAAAAACATACCGCTGAGATCCTCGGTAAGAAACATGTAACAGGCATTAAATTCAAAGATGGCAGTAAGATTAAAGCCGATTTAGTTGTCATGGCGGTTGGGATTAAACCCAATATTGAATTAGCTCAAAAAGCCGGACTATCGGTTAACCGCGGAATTGTCGTGAATGATTATTTAGAAACGGATACTCCTGATATTTATGCAGTTGGGGAATGTGCAGAACATCGCGGTACTGCCTATGGCTTAGTAGCACCGCTTTATCAGCAGGCCCAAGTGTTAGCAAAGCGGATTTGCGGAATAGAGGAGGAAGGTTATCAGGGTTCAGTCCTTTCAACTCAGCTAAAAGTATCCGGTGTTGATGTATTCTCATCTGGAAAAATCAATGAGGACGAGGATACAAAGGTATATAAAATGTACGATGATTGGAGCGGGGTTTATAAAAAAGTTCTAATTGAAAATGGGAAAATCGCTGGCGCTGTACTGTTCGGCGATACAAAGGATGGGAATCAACTCTTAGGTCTCATTAAAAAAGGTGCAAGTATCGAGGAGTATTTAGAGACCTCAAAAAGTCAATCGTCAGAGGTTAGTCTTGTTGCCGAGATGGCCGATGAAGAAATCATTTGCGGCTGTAATGGTGTCAGCAAAGGTACCATTGTTGAAGCGATTCGAACTCAAGGTTTAACTTCGGTTGACCAAGTAAAGGGCTGCACCAGTGCTTCCCGTTCATGCGGCGGTTGTAAATCATTAGTGGCCGATTTGTTAGCCTGTACACTAGGTGACCAATTTAAGGCAAATGAAAAAGAAGCGATTTGTAGCTGTACAACATTATCCCGCGATGAAATTGTAGAAGAAATTCGTGCGAAGCGATTGACACATATCCGTGAAGTTATGAATGTCTTAGGTTGGAAAACAGATGGATGTTCCAAGTGTAAGCCGGCTCTAAATTACTATCTGGGAATGATTTATCCAACGGAGTATCAGGATGAGAAAGAAGCTCGCTTTGTAAATGAGAGGCTGCATGCCAATATCCAAAAGGATGGCACTTACTCAGTTGTACCGAGAATGTATGGCGGAGTAACGACGTCTAATGACTTACGAAAAATTGCGGACGTTGCCGATAAATACCAAGTTGGCACCATCAAGGTGACTGGTGGTCAGCGAATTGATTTACTCGGCGTGAAAAAAGAAGATTTACCGAAGATTTGGGCAGAACTTGATATGCCATCTGGATCGGCATATGCGAAAGGACTTCGAACTGTAAAAACTTGTGTTGGTGAAAGTTACTGCCGCTTTGGTACACAAGATTCGATTGGCTTAGGAATCCGATTGGAAAAGAAATTCGAAGGCTTAAACACTCCTCATAAAGTTAAAATGGCGGTCTCCGCTTGTCCGAGGAACTGTGCCGAAAGCGGGATTAAAGACGTTGGCGTTGTTGGTACGGATGGGGCATGGGAAATGTATGTAGGTGGAAATGGAGGTACCCATCTTCGTGCAGGTGATTTGTTATTCAAGTTCAAAACGGATGATGAGCTTGTCGAAATGATCGGAGCATACCTCCAGTATTATCGTGAAACAGCTAATTATTTAGAAAGAACTTCTGCCTGGGTGGACCGACTTGGACTAGATCATATAAGGGAAGTCCTTTCGGATGCTGAAACTGTTAAAATGTTGAACTTCCGTATTGAAGAGGCACTTTCGATTGTTCAAGACCCATGGAAGGAAGCCATTGAGAATAAAACACTTTTAAGAGACCTTTATGAGACGGTAAAAATTCCAACAGGTGTTAAATAGAAGGGGAGTTGCATTTTATGGAAGAGACAATTAGACGCGTTTTTATAGGAAGTACAGAAGATATGCCGAGAAAATTAGGAAAAACAACCGTTATTGGCAATACGGAAATTGCCGTTTTTCGATTAGAGAATGGAGACATTCGCGCCATTGAAAACCGATGCCCTCATAAAGGGGGCGTCCTTGCGGAAGGTATCGTCAGCGGAGAGTTTGTATTTTGTCCCATGCATGATTGGAAAATTTGCGTAACCGATGGGAAAGTTCAAGCACCTGATATAGGATGTGTCAAATCCTTCCCCGTAGAGGTTATTGAAGATCAGGTGTTTATTTTAGTAGATGAAGAGAAGTAAATACTCTCGGATAAATGGGGTAACTCTCGGTTAAGTAGAGAATACTCTCTGCATTGCGAAAGGAGTGAAGATGTTGTCATTAGTTAGTCCTAATCAAGTAATTGAGAGTATGATTCAGTCAGGGGAAGCCAAAGCAAAATTACCTGTTAGTGATTTATTAATCCGAGGAGCGCTTTCTGGTGCTCTGCTTGGATTCGGTACCACATTAGCCTTTACAGCTGAAGTGCAGACAGGAATGGGGATTGTTGGGGCAGTGCTATTTCCAGCCGCCTTTGTGATTATCATTCTACTCGGGCTAGAATTGGTAACCGGAAGTTTTGCGCTCCTTCCAGTGGCTGTCTTGGGGAAAAAGGCAACCGTCGGTCAAATGATAAAGAATTGGTTATGGGTGATTGTTGGACATATTTTAGGAAGCATAATCTACGCACTTTTATATATCATTGCTATTACTCAACTGGGGCATGTAAATAACAACCCAGTCGCAGCGAAAATCATTGCTGTAGCGGAAACCAAAACATTGGGTTACAAGAACCTCGGTACAGACGGAATAATTGTTGTTTTTGTAAAAGCAATATTATGTAATTGGATGGTTACTCTGGGGGCAGTTATGGCCATGACCACTAAGTCGGTCGGCGGGAAAATCGCTGCCATGTGGCTGCCTATCCTAATCTTTTTTGCACAAGGGTTTGAACACGCGGTTGTCAATATGTTTGTCATACCAGCCGGTATGATGCTTGGTGCACACGTGACATTAACTGATTGGCTGTTATGGAATCAACTTCCAGTAACAGTTGGAAATCTAGTTGGAGGATTTTTATTTACAGGCTTAGCCTTGTACGTAACACATAGAAAAACAGAGTCAAAGATGATTTTGGAATTACCAAAAACAGCGAAAACAACAGCAAATCGGTAATAGTAAGGGGGGCGGTTATATGGGGAAGGCCTATATCGTTGGAGCAGGCCCTGGTGACCCGGAATTAATTACAGTAAAAGCGCTAAAATGCATCCGAATGGCAGATGTCATTCTTTATGATCGTCTCGTGAATCGTGATTTGCTAAATGAAGCAAAGCGAGATTGTGAGATTATCTTTTGCGGAAAACAACCGACACATCATACCATGAAACAGGAAATTATTAATCATTTATTAGTTCAATTTACGAGCCAGGGGAAAACAGTTGTTCGCTTGAAAGGTGGAGACCCATTTGTATTTGGCCGAGGTGGCGAAGAGGCCGCAGCTTTAGCGGAGAATGGATTACCGTTTGAAGTGGTTCCCGGTATTACAGCTGGGATTGCGGCACCTGCGTATGCGGGAATTCCGATTACACATCGGGAATATGGCAATTCATTTGCTGTTGTAACAGGCCATTGCTCCAAAGGTAAACCTACCGACATTGATTGGGAAAGCTTGGGAAAAGCCGTTGATACGATTGCGATTTATATGGGGATTGGCAACCTTTCTTATATTTGTCAGCAACTGATTAGCCATGGGAAAGATGAAGATACACCTGTAGCGGTAATTGAGCAGGGGACGAGGGAAGAACAGCGAACTGTTACAGGAACCCTGAGTTCAATTGGTTCCGTTGTTGAAAAAGAAGGCGTGCAGAACCCAGCCATGATTGTGGTAGGTGAAGTGGTCCGGTTCCGCGAGAGATTGCTTTCGTTACAGGGCAAGGCTTCGGTACCTGATATTGTAACAAGTGAAGAAGTAATGGCAATGTAATAGGGAGGAGGGGAGAGAATCAAAACTGATTTTCTCTTCTTTTTTGTTATGTTAATGATTTATTTGACTTTTGTTTAATTTAACAGACATTGGAAATAACTTATGTTTGCCATTAAAAACAAAACAATTTACATATGGTATTTAAAATAAGTAACTGAAAAAAGGAAATCAAACTTTTACATTGAATTCTTATGAAAAACCAACTGTATCAATAAAAGGAGTGTTTTAAATGTACGAACTCAAAACAAAAGAAACCGATAATAGTGTCATTGAGTTTATCGAAAATGTGGATCACCCCAAAAAGCGTGAAGATGCCTATCAGCTACTAGATATTTTTACAGAAATAACCGGATATCCAGCAAAAATGTGGGGTCCAAGTATCATTGGATTTGGATCCTATCACTATAAATATGCTTCTGGCCATGAGGGCGATGCTCCATTAGTTGGCTTCTCCCCTAGAAAGGCAAAAATAAGCTTATATTTTGCTCCAGGAGAAACCAAACGGGAAGAACTTTTAATAAACTTTGGTAAACATACTTCCGGGAAAGGCTGTGTGTATATTAATAAAGTAGCTGATATAGATATCGATGTTCTAAAGGAATTAATTAATCAATCTGTAAAATTTTTAAAAAAGACCTACCCAGATCCACAAAAGTAAAAAAAATTTGTAAGGGTGAAATTTTTTTACTTTTGTTTCGTCTAATTAAGAAAAAAGGGGGGTAAAGGGTTTTCAGCACCTTCACCAGACATATATTGCTATGTTGAAAATTGGGCTGCATTCGATAAGCTTTACAAGGAATTAAAGGTAAAAGTGCAGAGATTGTAATCGAACTATGGATTGATGAAAATGGAGGTCCCTGAAAATAGTTCGCACTGGTAGATCCTGACGGATATTGTATTGCTTTTGGAGGAACAAACAATAACTAAATATTTACATAATACATGTAGATTAAAAAATTTATAAACTTGGAATACTAAACCATTTCATCCATATATCCAAAATTTAAAATCAACCTGCAAAAATGTGGGTTTTTTAAGTTATACCACATTCCTTACAAAGTCTTCCTGTTGTAACAAATCGATGGTAAAAGATCTAGTCCAGAAAGATTAAATTTCCATTAAACTGTCATTTATGTGTTATATGGCCATTATATTATATGAAATAATCGCATTGATTAAAATTAGGAACAAATGTACACAGTTAAAAGGGGATGGAGTAAATGGTGATTGAAAGTATTTGTCCTAAATGCGGAGAAATTAATCAAGTAAAAGAAACTGGTGAAAAACTACTTTTCGTAAAGTGCAAAAACAACCATTTTTATGACCACGTTGTAATCCCGTACTCCAGAATGGCTGAGCTCAAAGATGATAAACGGAGGAAGCTCGAGGAAATGATTGTTGAGAAAAAGTTTCATCGCATGAGCGATAAGTCAACAATATGTCTGTTAATCTTTGAAAATGGTTATGAAGTAGAAGGACGCTCAACGGTCCGAGATAAAGCCGATTTTCGTATGGTAATTGGCAAGGATAAAGCCTATGAACAAGCATTGAAAAAGGCCATGGTTGCACTAGGTGCGTATTTAGTATAGTACCTAGATAAGGTTTGGTAGTTTTTTTATAATTCAATGTCAATGTCAATGTTAAGATAGAAGAAATTAAATGAAGAATTAATTTTTAATAGGAAGACCATCATTTAGGATGGTCTTCCACGGTTAGATTAAATGATTTCGTAAAATCTCAGCGTGTTTGCGGTTGTTATCAATCACTTCTTCTGCTAACTGCCGGCTCTTTGGATCTAAGTCACCTCTAACTAACTCCTCTGAATATTGAACACCATATTTTTCGAAACCTTGTATCGCGTCTTCTACGATAGGATCGGTCTCATCTGCAAGCATGAGTTTATGCATAAAGCTGTGCATAGAACCTGAGAATCCTTCATCATCGGCGGGGACACCACCCAAGTCTTGAATTCGTTCGGCTAACTTTAAGGCATCTATCTTAATTTCCTGTTGCATGGACTGAAAGACCTTTTTTACATATTCATCATCCACTTTTTGAATGTAGTGTTCAATCGAATGTATCCCCATATAGGTCCCTCTTAGCAACGTGTTTAATTCCTCAATAATTGTCTCATTCGTCATAAAAGTCACTTCCTTTTTCCTATTATGGTATTGGTAAGTTCATTGTATTCTAAAAAAGAAGGTAATTAATAAATCTATTAATATACAAATAAATAAGTTATCATTATAGTAATCATTACCAAAGGAGATTTACGATGAAACCGATTGAGCATTTACGACCATTATTAAAAAGTTTTGTAGAGAAAGGACCAGTTGGATGTGCATGTTCCGTTTATCATCAAAATGAACAAGTATTCGAAGACTATGTTGGTTATGCAGACTTGGATCTCAAGAAACCGATTACACCTGATACCATATACCGCATATATTCGATGACTAAGGTGGTTACCTGTGTCGCAGCATTAATGCTCTATGAGCGGGGATTATTTTTATTAGAGGATCCTCTCGAGGAATATCTTCCTGAATTTAAGAATCCTCACGTATATCGTGATGGTAAAAGTGGGGAAGTTTATGCAACACCTGCAGCAAAATCTATTCGAGTCAAAGACCTGTTCACGATGACCTCTGGGTTAACGTACGAAGGAGGTTCAAATGAAACGGAGCGACAAGTCAATAAAGCAATGAATGATTTACGAAAAAACGGTACGTTTACTGTTAGAGAGCTATCTAAAGTCTTAGCTAATATCCCGTTAGCGTTTGATCCAGGCAGACAATGGCGATACGGTCTAAGTCATGATGTGCTAGGAGCATTTATTGAAGTGGTGTCTGGCAAAACATTCGGACAATTTTTGCACGAAGAGATTTTTCAACCGCTGTCAATGGTAGATACCTTTTTCAAGATTCCTGAAGATAGGAAAGACCGCTTATGTAGTTTATATGATTGGAAGGAACAAGCCCTTTTGCAGAAAAATACGAGAATGGATGCAGAGTATCAACAAGGGACCCTGTATGAGAGTGGTGGGGGAGGCTTGTTGTCCACTTTGAGTGATTACAGCCGGTTTGCCCATATGCTTGCAAACGGTGGAACTCTGGACGGAGTACGTATTCTTGGGAGAAAAACCGTAGAGTTAATGGCCATGGATCATCTCCAGCCTGAGCAAGTTCCTTCATTCAACTGGGAGCACTTAAAAGGTTATGGCTATGGACTTGGCGTAAGAACGATGGTGAATCCGGGACTGGCAGGAAGTAATAGTTCAATCGGTGAATTTGGCTGGATGGGAATGGCGGGAACATGGGTTATGATTGATCCAAAAGAGCAGCTTTCCGCTGTGTATATGCATCAGATGCTGCCAAATTTTGAAACCTATACCCAGCCTAGGCTGCGAAATGTCATTTATGGAGCATTATAAATATGGGGTTTTGCAGTGATTAAGGTACTATTCATAATCACAAAAACCATAAAGAGTGATTAGACTCTTTATGGTTTTTTATGTTATTCGGCTAATTCTTTTTGATAGCTATTTCTTTTGATTTTAAGACTTACATTAATCACTGCAGCAAGCCAAAGGACGGCCAAAATTATATACGTGAAGAGACTTATTATGTGTGATGCTTCTAATGCCCCTAAAAGCGTCCTTATATTGGTTATGATAATGATTCCTCCGACTAGTGTTCCTAACAGGTTTGTAGGGATAATCTTGACTAACCAGGCAGCAATAGGAGCTGCAATGATGCCGCCAATCATTAAGGCAATCACCCATTGAAGATTAATTTGAGTCCACCCTAAGGTTAAGAGGAATCCTAATGTCGAGGAAATCGCAATTGCAAATTCACTTGTATCGACCGAACCAATTACTTTTCTCGGCTCCATTTTACTGCTGGTTAACAAGACCGGTGTAGCAATTGGACCCCAGCCGCCGCCGCCTGTGGCATCGAAAAATCCGGCGATAAATCCTAAAGGAATTAACTGCTTTTTCCCTAATTTTTTTCCAGACAATTTACTGGTTGCGTTAAATTTAAACAAAAAACGATAAATAACATAGACTCCTAACATGAACAGAAAAAAGGAGACATATGGTTTTACAATATCACCAGGGATACTGCCCAGAAAACAAGCTCCGATAAAGGCACCAATTGAACCTGGGATAATTAATTTATAGACAACGCTTTTATCCACGTTTCCAAACCGAATGTGAGAAACTCCTGATGCGGCAGTAGTGACAACCTCTGCCATGTGAACTGAGGCTGAAGCAACAGCTGGGGCGATTCCAAACATAAGCAGTAAGGAAGTGGAAGTAACTCCATAGGCCATCCCTAGGGAACCATCTACCAACTGCGCGGCCAAGCCAATTAGGGCGAGTACGACTAACCTCCTCATAAAAAACCTCTCCTTATTATATATTTCCTGAATAGACTAGTTAAAAGGAATAAAAGAACAAATAAATGAATAAGACTCTTTGTAATTGTCGACTAATCCAATCAAGTTTCTAACCTACGATATGAAAGGACAAAATTTTGGGTTCTTTTTTAGAGAAAAAATGGTTAATTGCCTAGATATAGAAGGAGAGAGTTAGCATGAAGATTTCAAGCCGGGGAGAATATGCCTTGCGGGCACTGATTTGTTTGGGGAAAAATGAACATGACCTTACTTCGATTGGGGATATTTCTGATCAAACGTTAGTTCCAATTAATTATTTAGAGCAACTCCTGTTGCAGTTGAAAAGAAATGGCTACGTCCAAAGCAAAAGAGGGGTAAACGGCGGATATAAGCTAAGTAAAAAACCCAGTGAGATTATTATCGGAGAGGTCATTCGGAATTTAGAAGGGCCGCTGGCTCCAATGGGATGTGTAAGTATTACCTCTTACGAAAGTTGTCCATTGGAGGAGGGCTGTCAATTAAAACCTTTATGGGCTCTTGTCAGGGATACAGTGGCAAAGCTATTAGACCGTACAACTTTAAAGGATTTATTGAATGGAAACGGATATGACCTCGATAAACTAGTTTAAAACTATGAAAGATATCCCTTTCATTACGTTCAATGGAAGGGATCCTTTTGGAACCTTTGTGGTATTTCTTTTTGCAGGTGTTAATAATACAAAAAAATACGAGCAGAGGTAAAAATGGGGAGGTATCCACTTGTCCCGGATTAAAAACTAGCTGTAAAATGGATTAATCTAGTTTTTCATGTTCAATCTTTGGAGGAAAAACGCATGGTGCAAATACGAATGGTAAAAAAAGAAGATTTAGCTGATTTAGTAGTTTTAGAAAATCGTTGCTTTTTAAAAGAAGAGGCAGCAACAGAAGAAGCTTTTAAGAAGAGAATTAAAACCATTTCCGATAGTTTCTTTGTTGCGGAAGTGGAAGGTGTGATTGTAGGTCTTATCAATGGACCGGTGATTGAGTCACCTTACATAACAGATGACTTATTCAGTGAGATCAAAGTGAACCCTGCCACTGGCGGACATCAAAGTGTATTAGGGTTAGCGGTGTCTCCAAAATATCAAAATCAAGGCATTGCTGGAGCATTACTGGCTAGTTTAGAAAAAGACGCAAAAGAGAAACATCGTGAAACGATTACTCTAACATGTAAAAAGGATTTAGTTTGCTTTTATGAGAAACATGGATACATTAATCATGGGGCATCGAGCTCCGAACATGGTGGTGTTACATGGTATAACATGGTTAAACCATTAAAATAGGCTTTTAGTTTTGTTAAATGGTGAAACTTTTTCATAAACTGTGCGAATAATTATTAAATAGATAGAAAGGAAGTATCCCCTCAGTCTATTGCGAAACCTTGCATTAATCAGGTCTCGTAAGGGCTGGGGGGATTTTTTCTATTATAAAGATAGAATCGCTACTGCTAGACATTTACAATAAATGGAATATATAGCATATCCAAAGTTAATAATAAAGCAGAATGTAAAATTATTGGGATATAACAAATAGATAATTCCTTAATGGCCGAAGAATTACAAGTAAGGAGGACGAAATGGAAATCAACCATAAAATCCAATTGACTGGCTCTGAAATTACGAGTTTATGGACACAATATCAATCGGATTCACTAAACCTGCGTGTAAATACCTATATGCATCAACACATTGAGGAACAAAACGACGCCATAAGGGCGATTTTTCAAGATGCAATTGCTATTTCTGAAAATAACCTGCGGGAGATTGAAAGTTTATTTAATCAGGTGCATTATCCCATCCCACAAGGTTTTACTGAACATGATGTCAATTTAGATACACCGAAACTGTATTCTGATAATCTCTGTCTAAAATATCTCCATGAAATGACAATACATGGGCTATCCGCATACTCTGTTGCTTTGACTGTTTCAACATGCAGCGAGATGCGGAAGTTTTTTGAAGATAAAAATTCATGACACTATTAAGCTTTACAATCAAACCATTGATGTCTTGCTAGAAAAAGGTCTTTACCACAGACCGCCCAATCTGCCTATACCGGTTGGAATCGATTTTATCAAAACAGAAAATTTCTTTGATGGCTTCTTTAATGATAGGCGTACCCTGAACGGACCAGAAATTAGTAATGTATTCTTTAATTTGAAAAAAAGTATTATCACAAAAGGGATAATCACTGGCTTCTGCCAGGTGGTGCATCAAAAGAAGCACAAAGAATCCTGAAGAAAGCAATGGGGATTAAGCAAAATCATATCGATACGTTTAGCCAACTTTTAACAAAGGATCAGCTTCCGGCACCGCCTTTATGGGATTCTGATGTCACAGATTCTACTGTTCCCCCATTTTCAGATAAGTTAATGATGTACCTGACGGGTTTTTTATTTGGGACCGCTATCGCTTATTACGGTGCGGGCTTAGGTGCGACGATGAGAACCGATCTGACTTTAAATTATGAACATTTTATTCTTGAGGATCTTAAGTTTGCTGAGGATTGGACAGACGTCATGGTCAAGAATCAGTGGCTGGAGCAGCCGCCAAAAGCGGCCGATAAAAGAAAATTATCGGAAAGTTAATGGAGAGAGGGGGTTCCGTTACATCGGATCCCCTTTTTTATCGTATTAAAATGGGAGATGACCGCATATTGTCGAATCTTGAATATTTCTTGTTTCGGATATTTCGGAAGTGAAAACAATTTATTTTTATGTTAAGATGGCACTATTAAAAATGAATTTATATTTTTGGCTTTGCTGGGAGATGGATAAGCATGCTATTGTGGAAACGAAATTTATGGGTACTTTGGGTTGGGGTCTTTTTTACGGCAGCAAGTTTTTCCATGGTCATCCCTTTTTTGCCAATATTTCTTTTGCAAATTGGTGTCCACGAACATACTGAAATGTGGGCAGGGCTATTATTTAGTTCCGCATTTTTTGCAGGTGCGCTCGCCTCGCCGTTTTGGGGAAGGATGGCCGATAAATACGGTAGAAAACCAATGATTGTCCGCGCTGGTTTTGTCCTGTTTGTCATTTATACTTTAATGGCTTTCGTGACAAATCCTTATCAGATTTTAGCACTTAGGATCCTTCAGGGATTATTAAGTGGTTTCATTCCAGGGGCCATTGCCTTAATTGGTACCAATACACCTGGAAACAAAGTGGGGTATGCTTTATCGATGATCTCCACTGCTTCAGCATCTGGAGGAATCATTGGTCCTCTTCTAGGTGGAGGGATTGCGGACCTAGTGGGTAATCGCTGGGCATTTGCGAGCGCTGGTATCATTGTTTGTTTATCGACTTTATTAATTATTTTTTGGGTAGTAGAGGAGAATTTTACCCCAAGTAAGGGGAAGGGATCGGTTAAAGAGGACTTTAAAGTGGCAGTAGATAACCGGCCGTTTTTATTAGTACTCATTCTCACACTGGTAACTAGTTGTTCCGTGATGACGATTGAACCGGTTCTTCCTTTATATATCGTAAAATTGGGCGGTTCTTCTGAAAATGCCTCGTTTCTTGCAGGGGTTGTGTTTTCTCTTCCAGGGATCGCCAGTGCTTTATTTGCCCCGTATTGGGGAAAATGGGCTGATAAAGTTGGGTTTCAACGTGTTTTATTCATAGGGCTGCTTGGCGGCGGCCTTGGAACACTAGCACAAATTGTTTTTACGCATATTTGGGGATTTTCGATGATTCGTTTTGTTTACGGAATTTTCTTCTGTGCCGTATATCCTGCATTAAATGGTCTTGTTGTAAAGTCCACTCCGGAGGATTTCCGGGGAAGAGCATTTAGTTTAAGTCAAACGGCAAACCAATTAGGAGGAATGGTGGGACCGATGATCGGTGGGTTCCTTGGCGGAATCTTCCCTGTTTACAGTGTATTTATCGTGACAGGGGTTCTTTTATTGGTTGCTATGGGAACAGCGTACTGGAATGCTGGTACATTAAATGCGAAAATGAAGAGACCTGCCGTTTCTGGAAAATAGTAAGTAGAATTTTTGATAAAGAAGAGTCCTGTGATAGTAGGAACTCTTCTTTTGTTTTTTTTAGCTAATTCTGGGAATTGTTACGAAGAATAGAGTATATTATAGAAGTAGATTTTATACATATTTTTTTACACCGCGTTTTCAAAATTAAATAGAAGAAGGCAGGTTAATCGCTATGGATTATGTGAAACTAGGGAATACAGGATTGGATGTATCTCGTCTTTGTATAGGATGTATGAGCTTTGGTGTTCCAGAACGAGGTAACCACCAATGGGTACTAAATGAAGTAAAGAGCCGGCCGATCATTAAAAAGGCGCTCGATTATGGAATTAATTTCTTTGATACAGCAAATGTCTATTCTGATGGCACAAGTGAGGAAATTGTAGGCAGGGCCCTAAAAGACTATGCTAACAGGGATGAGATTGTGATTGCAACAAAGGTCCATGGCCGTATGCATCAGGGACCAAATGGAGGTGGGCTATCCCGTAAGGCAATCATGAGTGAGATTGATCATAGTCTCAAACGGCTGGGAACTGATTATGTAGATCTTTATCAAATTCACCGCTGGGATTACGATACGCCAATCGAGGAAACGATGGAAGCACTGCATGATGTCGTGAAAGCAGGGAAAGCCAGATACATTGGCGCTTCATCCATGTATGCATGGCAATTTCTAAAAGCGTTACATATTGCCGAGAAAAATGGCTGGACAAAATTTGTTTCGATGCAAAATCATTTAAATCTTTTGTATCGAGAAGAGGAACGAGAAATGCTGCCGCTTTGTAAGGAAGAAAAAATTGCTGTTATTCCATGGAGTCCGCTTGCACGAGGTAAGTTAACAAGAGATTGGGAGGAAACAACAACACGTTCGGAGACAGATGAATTCGGTAAAACACTTTATGCTGCAACCGCTGAATCAGATCGTCTTGTCGTCAGCCGGGTTGCAGAATTAGCTTCAAAACGGGAGGTACCTCGGGCCCAAGTAGCGCTAGCATGGGTATTGCAAAAAGAGCCTGTATCCGCACCGATAATTGGTGCGACGAAAATGGCTCATTTGGAGGATGCTGTCGGAGCGCTTTCCGTAAAATTAACACCCGAAGAGCTGGCATTTTTAGAACAACCCTACGTACCTCATCCGGTCTTGGGCTTTAGATAATCTTAAAACAACTATCAATGTTTCTTACGTAACGTTAAAGTATAATCCTATCCCTGAAGTAAACAATAAGTTTGGTGTAATATGCACCAAAACAATGATGTGGAGGGAGATTACATGAACGTACGTGAAGGATTAATTCCTACTGCATTAGGGACTGCTGTAACCGCTACAGGTTACGTTCTTAAGCAAAAACGAGGAACCAATAAAATGATCGCGAACACAGTTTTCGGTTTTGGTTTAGCCCACGTCGTCTTGGGTGTAATCGACCTTGTTGAGCATCGTCATTAATAAAGAAGAAGGCAGCAGTAAAATCTGCTCGCCTTCTTTTTTAAATAGGGGGTATTCCTGAAAAAAATTTAACAGTGAATATAAAAGCTATAAACAATGCATATAATTCTCGGCTTGATCCCAAGGTACGGAAAAGCCTTGTCCTTTTGAACAAAAAATAGAGGATGACGTGTACTCCGAATCGGCATCCTTATTGTATTGTCTTTTTTCTAATACCTCTTCTTGGTTGTGACACGGATAATATCCGCCAACCAGGAGGTTCATCGTACCCTTTCCCTGCGTAAGGGAAGCAAATTCAGGACCATAGTTCATGAAGGTTGCTACCGGAACTCGTCCTGCAAGAAAAGCTTTATTTCCCTCGGTAACAGGGGCTTCAAATATGCCATGTGCCTGCTGGATATCGTTTAGCACTTTCCCAATTAGATCTAAATCTATTTTTATTTTAAAATCGTAAAATGGTTCAAGCAGAATATTGTCCGCCTTTTCTAATCCTTGCCTTAGTGCCCGGAAAGCTGCCTCTCTAAAGTCCCCTCCAGAGGTATGTTTGTTATGGGCTCGTCCTGTTACTAAAGTAATTTTTAAATCAGTCAGAGGGGAGCCTGTTAGTATCCCATGATGCTCGCGCTCAAATAGGTGCGTTTGAATAACGTTCTGGGTACCAACTGGTAAGTGATCGGTATGACAAACACTTTTGAAGGTAATGCCGTTATTTCTCTCTGCTGGCTCTAATTTAAGATGTACTTCTGCATAGTGGCCTAATGGTTCAAAGTGGCCATAACCCATTACCTCCGACGTTATCGTCTCTTTATATAAGATTTCCGGTTCAGCAAACGAGACGTTAAGGTTGAACCGTTCTTTAACCACTTGTTGAAGTACTTCAAGTTGAATGGTTCCCATTACATGAATATGAATTTCCTGCGCTCGTTCTTCCCAAGTAACATTTAGTGCTGGGTCTTCGGAGTTAAGGATTTGAAAATACCGTAAAACTTCTTTTACGTTTAGAATAGGATCGTGAATTACTTTTGATTTCAATGCTGAAATCAGTTCAAAATGAGCCTTTTTCTTTAAAGTTCCTAAACCATCACCGGCAGAAGCAGAAGAGAGTCCAGTTACCGCAAACAGATCACCAGCAGAAACATGGTCTACGGTTTGAAATTTAGTTCCATTGTATAGTCTGAGTTGGGTAACCTTTTCGCAAAGCGTTTCTTCTCCGCTATCATAGTAAATTTCCTCTCGTACTTTTAAACTGCCCGCCAAGGCTTTTATAAACGTTAGCCGTGTCCCTTTTTCATCATAGCGAATTTTGTAGACTCTTCCTGCAAAAGGTTCATCATTGTCATAGTTTGCCTCGGTTAACAAGTTCAATTTTTCTAAAAAACTATCAATACCGACTCCTTGCAGGGCTGAACCATATGTACATGGAAAAATATAATTGTTATTAAAGAGTGTTTTCATTGTATTGAACCATAATTCAGCTTCATAACCATCTTCCATATATTTTTCTAACAGGTCTTCATGACGTTCCGCTATAAATTCAATCAACTCTTCACACATATCTTCATGCAACAATGTGTTGTTAATATCACATACATCCTCGGTTAATTGCGTTCTAATTTCTTCCATTACATTTAATGCATTCGCACCAACTCGGTCCACTTTATTAATAAAGAAGAAAGTAGGGACATGGTGTTTTTGAAGCAATCGCCAAACGGTTTCCGTGTGCCCTTCAATCCCTTCAACCGCACTAATAATGATGATGGCAAAGTCCATTACCTGAATAGCTCGTTCCATTTCAGGAGAAAAGTCGACATGGCCAGGAGTATCAATTAAGTAGTAGTTTGAACCATTATATGTAAACATCGCTTGGTCGGCAAAGACAGTTATCCCTCTTCGTTTTTCGATTTCATGCGTATCGAGAAAGGTATCCTTATGGTCAACCCGGCCTTTTTGTCTAATTGCTTTTGTCTGATAAAGTATTTGTTCCGCTAACGTTGTCTTACCGGCATCTACATGGGCAAATAAACCAATCGTTTTTTTCATGCTGTCACCTCAATCATTATTAGCCATCTTATCCCTATTATATCAAATGAAATATTGGACTTCGTAAAATAGTTTTTAACTTTAAAAAGCATTAAGAAAAAGACCAAATCAATATTGTTGACTTGGTCTTTTAACATGATTTAATTAAAAATTATTGTTGCTGTTGCTGTTGTTGTTGTTGTAAATTTAATGCTGTTTGTGTAGCTGTTATATCCATTTCTAATTGTTTGGATAGATTATCCGGCTTATAGTAACCTTTTGAAATCATGTAATTAGAAATTTGTTCGTGTGTTTTAATTGCGTCATTTAGGTATTGTGTTAAGGTATCTCTAACTTCTTTAGTGGATGTCTCAGTAATAGCAAGCGCTAGGTTTTTAATTCCTGTTTTTGCAGTGATTAGGAAATCAGATGCAATGACTTGGTCAGTCATTCCACCCATGCCGGTCGTGTTTTGCATCATCTGATTCATTATTGTTGTGCACCTCTATTCGTAATAAATTCTTGCAGCCTTTGAACTTGTTGTTTAGTTGCAGTAGCATCAGTACTTAGAATATTTTTTAATTCTTCATCTTGAACAAGAGCGCCCATAGTAGTTGCTTTTGTTAAGCATAAATTTTTAAACATTAATAACTCATGAATTTCATGTGTTTCATGAAGTCCCATATAAGTTGTCACCATTGTATTCACCCCTTTCACACCTTGTTATCTTTAGCGGTTTAGTGGAGTTAAATGTTTAGAAAATTGTGGTACGTTAGAACAGATAGTATTATTAATTACTGGAAAAAAATACTATTGAAATACAGGCAGGTCGGATGTTAATATATGAAAGTTCGCTCGTGAGACACAGATTATCAACTTACGAAGTGTTGGTAGACAATAGAGTGTACGAACGAACTAAATTGGAAATAACTTCCTGTTGTTTCGAGGCATCAATCGTGCTAAGATAAAAAATTCGCTCTTGAAACAAGCGATAAAGTCAATCAGAATTGGAAATAATTGATGATTGATAGAATATTAGAAATGCGATAAGATAGTATTCCGGTTGCTTTTGGCGACATTGTTCTTTGAAAACTAAACAAACAAAAACGTCAACAAACAATAATATATTAGTTTCTACTATGGAAACTAAGCCAACGTAACTTTTTGGAGCTAATCAACTTTCATGGAGAGTTTGATCCTGGCTCAGGACGAACGCTGGCGGCGTGCCTAATACATGCAAGTCGAGCGAATCAATAGGAGCTTGCTCTTGTTGATTAGCGGCGGACGGGTGAGTAACACGTGGGCAACCTGCCTGTAAGACTGGGATAACACCGGGAAACCGGTGCTAATACCGGATAATCCTTTTCCTCTCATGAGGAAAAG
This sequence comes from Neobacillus cucumis, assembly GCF_023715505.1. Next base: position 143,001 of record NZ_JAMBOH010000015.1, read on the forward strand.
CTGAAAGTCGGTTTCGGC
>NZ_JAMBOH010000150.1 GCF_023715505.1 Neobacillus cucumis
CTCTGATTAAAAGTCAGATGCTCTACCAACTGAGCTAATGGCTCGTACTAAAGGTGCCGGCGAGAGGACTTGAACCCCCAACCTACTGATTACAAGTCAGTTGCTCTACCAATTGAGCTACCCCGGCAATAATGATAATTATTTTCACTGGCGTGAAAAAATCATGGTGGAGGATGACGGGATCGAACCGCCGACCCTCTGCTTGTAAGGCAGATGCTCTCCCAGCTGAGCTAATCCTCCATATTAATGAAAGGGTTATTTCCGATATTGTGAAGATACTTT
>NZ_JAMBOH010000151.1 GCF_023715505.1 Neobacillus cucumis
TACCATCGGCGCTGAGAAGCTTAACTTCCGTGTTCGGTATGGGAACGGGTGTGACCTTCTCGCCTTAATTACCAGACTTATTAAATTGAGAGATCGTTCTCTCAAAACTAGATAATATATAGAAGAAATTAGTTAAAACGAGTTCGCTTTATAAACTTGGCTAGCTGCGGCTCCTAACTTCTCGGCCGTTTCGATCCGTCCCTACAAATCCAAAACCAGGATTTGCAGAGCGCGGCTCGTAAGCGTTCGTCGAAGTTGAACAGTCGCCTTCGCTTTTCG
>NZ_JAMBOH010000152.1 GCF_023715505.1 Neobacillus cucumis
AAGCGTGTCAGCTTAAAGGAACTCTACCGTTTGGCAGCACCTATTCATGGAAGAAAAGGGATTCTTCGCTCTATTCATACTACCCAAGCCAATGGAGTTCCGGTTAAAATGGTATTCGTTCAAAACCATAATAAAAAGAGCGAATGGCTGGCGATTCTGAGTACAGACTGTACGCTAAGTGACCAAGAAATCATCAGAATTTATGGGATGAGATGGGATATTGAAGTGTTTTTCAAAACAACAAAATCCCTATTAAAACTCCAAAAGGAGTTTCAAG
>NZ_JAMBOH010000153.1 GCF_023715505.1 Neobacillus cucumis
AAAGTATCTTCACAATATCGGAAATAACCCTTTCATTAATATGGAGGATTAGCTCAGCTGGGAGAGCATCTGCCTTACAAGCAGAGGGTCGGCGGTTCGATCCCGTCATCCTCCACCATGATTTTTTTATGAATTTGAATCGTCAATAATATGCGCCCTTAGCTCAGCTGGATAGAGTGTTTGACTACGAATCAAAAGGTCGGGAGTTCGAATCTCTCAGGGCGCACTTTAACGGGAAGTAGCTCAGCTTGGTAGAGCACTTGGTTTGGGACCAA
>NZ_JAMBOH010000154.1 GCF_023715505.1 Neobacillus cucumis
AGATCCCTGAAAGATGATCAGGTTGATAGGTCAGAGGTGGAAGCGTGGCGACATGTGGAGCTGACTGATACTAATCGATCGAGGACTTAACCAAAACGAAAAGCGAAGGCGACTGTTCAACTTCGACGAACGCTTACGAGCCACGCTCTGCAAATCCTGGTTTTGGATTTGTAGGGACGGATCGAAACGGCCGAGAAGTTAGGAGCCGCAGCTAGCCAAGTTTTAAAGCGAATTAACTCGTTTTTACTTCTTCTATATATTATCTAGTTT
>NZ_JAMBOH010000155.1 GCF_023715505.1 Neobacillus cucumis
GTTGACCGCTTTTTGTTTGTTTAGTTTTGAGGGAGCAATTCTCTCAAGGTAAATTCGTTCTTTGAAAACTAGATAATTGTATAGAAGAAACCAAGTAAAAACCGAGTAAAATCGCCATTTTAGAATACTCTCTATTAAATTAGAGTAAAACCTTTTAGGTTAAGTTAGAAAGGGCGCACGGTGAATGCCTTGGCACTAGGAGCCGATGAAGGACGGGACTAACACCGATATGCTTCGGGGAGCTGTAAGTAAGCTTTGATCCGGAG
>NZ_JAMBOH010000156.1 GCF_023715505.1 Neobacillus cucumis
TAGAGAATATTCTAAAATGGCGATTTTACTCGGTTTTTACTTGGTTTCTTCTATACGATTATCTAGTTTTCAAAGAACGATTAAAAAAAGCTTTGAGAGAATTGCTCCCTCAAAACTAAACAAACAAGAAACAGTCAACTTCTTATCAGTCCGTAAGGACTGCATTATCCTTAGAAAGGAGGTGATCCAGCCGCACCTTCCGATACGGCTACCTTGTTACGACTTCACCCCAATCATCTGTCCCACCTTAGGCGGCTGGC
>NZ_JAMBOH010000157.1 GCF_023715505.1 Neobacillus cucumis
CAAGCTAGTAAGATCCCTGAAAGATGATCAGGTTGATAGGTCAGAGGTGGAAGCGTGGCGACATGTGGAGCTGACTGATACTAATCGATCGAGGACTTAACCATAGTTTATAGGCGTAACTCGTTTTTACAACATTTCTTCTACATTATCTAGTTTTGAGAGAACGATCTCTCTAATTTTATAGTCTGGTAATTAAGGCGAGAAGGTCACACCCGTTCCCATACCGAACACGGAAGTTAAGCTTCTCAGCGCCGATGGTA
>NZ_JAMBOH010000158.1 GCF_023715505.1 Neobacillus cucumis
TTGTTTGTTTAGTTTTGAGGGAGCAATTCTCTCAAAGCTTTTTTTAATCGTTCTTTGAAAACTAGATAATCGTATAGAAGAAACCAAGTAAAAACCGAGTAAAATCGCCATTTTAGAATATTCTCTAATGATTTAGAGTAAAACCTTTTAGGTTAAGTTAGAAAGGGCGCACGGTGAATGCCTTGGCACTAGGAGCCGATGAAGGACGGGACTAACACCGATATGCTTCGGGGAGCTGTAAGTAAGCTTTGATCCGG
>NZ_JAMBOH010000159.1 GCF_023715505.1 Neobacillus cucumis
TTTTTGTTTGTTTAGTTTTCAAAGAACAATGTCACCAAAAGCGACCGGATTACTATCTTATCGCATTTCTCACATTCTATCAATCATCAATTATTTCCAATTCCGATTGACTTGTTTGCTCTATTTTCAAGAGCGACTTTTCTATCTTAACACCGTCGGTGTTTACTTACAATAGAAAGTTTTTTCCAATTCTCAAAAAGGGAAAGAAAAAGACAGAAACGTAAATTCCTGTCTTTCGCCTGGCAACGTCCTACTC
>NZ_JAMBOH010000016.1 GCF_023715505.1 Neobacillus cucumis
CTTTGATGACTTGTAATTTAAACTCTTTGGAATGTTTTGTGCGTTTCATGATGTCAACCTCCTTGGTACATTAAGCAGTATAATAAATTTTACTCTTACTGTCCAAGTTCATTTTGGGGCTAATAAGTGTAGACCTTCTGTCCATTTGGCATCTGAATAACCACTTTTTCTCCTAATTTCTCTTGAGGTTCTTCGATTTTTATTGAATGTTGATAATAATAGCTGAAGACAAATAAACTAGCCGTTAAGATCAAACTAACTACTATGAAAAAAAATAGACCCGTCCACGAAAATTTCTCTGTTTTATGTTGATGATATAGCTCTAATCTGGTCAACTTTTTCTCCTCCCATTTTTATAAAGCAGGTTCAATAAAAGTTTGCCCCTTTATTTCAAAATATTTTGTATTTCATTCATACCCAAATTCCCTTATTTTTATCCCTAAATAGGGAATTTTCGACCCTTGTTAACCTATGCGTTATTAACTAAAAAGTTGACCATAAACTCATTAAAACCACTTCTTTAAACAAGATTAGGTATAATAAAAGAGAGCACAAACTGAAAGGGGTATTAAAATGGTGCAAATAAATTCCGAAGAAACAATGAAGTTGATTGCTGATTTAGTTTCAATTCCGAGTCCATCCGGAAATACAAATGAGGTAGTGACTTTTGTAGAGAAATTTTTAAAAGAGTTACAGGTTGATACATATCGAAATCGAAAAGGTGGATTAATTGCCACCATCGAAGGAAAGGATAACAGCAAACATCGGATGCTGACTGCCCATGTGGATACACTTGGAGCTATGGTGAAGGAAGTAAAAGCAAATGGAAGATTAAAAATTGACCTTATTGGCGGTTTCAGATATAACTCGATCGAGGGTGAATACTGCCAAATTGAAACACAGAATGGCAAGAAATATACCGGAACGATCCTCATGCACCAAACTTCTGTCCATGTTTATAAAGACGCCGGAAAGCTTGAGAGAAATCAAGATAATATCGAAATACGCATTGATGAAAAAGTACATACAGCACAAGAAGTACGGGCACTTGGAATTGAAGTGGGTGATTTCGTTTCGTTTGACCCCCGTGTAGAACTTACCCAGAGCGGCTATATTAAATCCCGCCATTTGGATGACAAGGCAAGTGTAGGCATCCTTCTTCAATTGATCAAAAGAATCAAAAGTGAAGGAATTACGTTGCCGTATACGACTCATTTCTTAATATCTAACAATGAGGAAATTGGCTATGGCGGTAATTCCAATATTACACCTGAAACAGTTGAATATTTAGCTGTCGACATGGGAGCAATGGGTGACGGCCAAACAACAGATGAATATACGGTTTCTATTTGCGTTAAGGATTCTAGTGGTCCCTATCACTATGAGTTACGTAAACAATTGGTTCGTCTTGCTGAAGAAAACAAAATTGGCTACAAACTCGATATTTATCCCTTCTATGGATCAGATGCTTCTGCGGCTATTCGTTCGGGCCATGATATCGTCCATGGCTTAATCGGACCCGGCATTGATTCATCCCATGCGTTTGAACGAACACATGTATCTTCGATCGAAAATACAGCGAAGCTTTTATATTATTACGTTCAATCTAATTTAGTTATTTAATGTTGAGCATCATCATAAAACATCAGCCGGCAAGCATTCAACCGGCTGATGCTTACGACCATTACTTTCATTAAAATCCCCTTAAAATTAAACACTTTTCCTATTTGGCATTTATAATTAAAGTAAAGTTGAATGAAGGTGTGGTATACATGAAACAAGATTCCCTTTCGCAGAGAAAAAACGGCTTATTTGCGAATTTAATTGCGAATCCAAAAGAGAGGCGAAGAACCAATTTATTTTTTATGATAATGGTTGTTCTAATTTTGGCTGAAGTATTGTTTGTTTATTTCAATCGACAACAGCTAATGACCCAAGACTACCGACATTACAAGGGAACATTTAAGCAGTTTGGTTCCATTGCACAAATAGGTTTCTATGCTGCACTCTCTATTTATCCAGTTTTTCTTTTATTAAAAAATAAAAGGATTAAAGCAATTACATGGGGAACAATCGAGTTAAAAAAGGTATTACAATTTATCGGTAAACTGGTTCGTATATGGCATGTTCCTATTGCATTACTGTCAACTGGTATCGTTTTTCTCCATGTTTATATGGCCCTTTTGCGTGGATTTAAGCTCGATTTTACTTATAGTTCAGGAATTGTGACGGTCCTTGTTCTACTTCCACTAATGTATATGGGTCTTATGCGCTTTAAAAGAAATGATCGCAATTGGCATTTCAAACTTTCCATCACTTTCTTGATTTTATTTTTCATCCATGCTAACTTCTCTTAACCATTCTTCACTAGTACTATAGGAAAAAAAACGTTATAATAACGTTGAATTGGTTATAACTCATCACTAGGAGATGAAGAAATGTTTTCTAATATTGGTGTACCCGGATTAATCTTAATTCTAATTGTGGCTTTAGTGATCTTTGGTCCAAACAAACTTCCTGAAATCGGACGAGCATTTGGGAAATCGATACGCGAATTCAAAAAAGCAACTGAAGGAATTGCTGATGACATAAAAGAAGAAATTAAAGAGGATATTATTGAGGCAAAGAAAGACCAAATCAATTTAAAGAAGTAAGGAATAAACATGAGGCATCCCCATATGTAAGGGGATGCCTCGTATTTTACCTTCCTTTTGTCATCGTTTGGAATTGGTTGATTAATTTTTTTCTAGAATCGGGGTTGCGCAGCAAATATGCTGCTCCTATACCAATGGTTGTCATCATCAATGTTTTTCTTTTCATTTGTATCATCCTCCTTGGAATGGCCATCTTTAATTAATTTTTCCTTCGAACGACGATATTAGTACCTATAAAAAAGAGAAGTTAATTCCAATCTAGGAAAATGACTTTTGAACACTTTTACCTAAAGGCGCTCCTGAACGTTTTTTTAATTTGCCAGTTTTTCTTTCATTAGCTGATTATGCTGTTTGGTTTGTTCTAACAGTTGATTTAAAAGAATGGCTGCTTGTTTGCTATCCTTTTTATTAACGGCTATTCTTAGCTCATGGAAGGTTCTCCAATGGCCCATTTCTTTCCCGCCATGTGATTGTTTAATAAACTCCTCTTTAGTAATCTTGCCCGATTCAAATTGCTTCTTCAGAGCTTCCATTTTCGCTATTCTTTCTTTTTTCCATTGCTCACGTTTGGCGGAATTTTCAGGGCTCATCCATTGGTTGCGAAGACTTTTCTTTTCCTTAATGACCCTCGTCCATTCGGCCTTTTTTTCAGGGGTATATTGGCTAACCCATGCAAGAAGCTTTTGCTCTCTTTCCGCCATCATGGCCTGCCAATCTTTATGGGTCATATGGTGGTGTTTTCCTTCCTTGCAATCACACGGTTTTTCCTGATGATTCGCAGGGAACGTATTAGCCAGTGCTACAGTAGGCATTACCACTATTGCTAATGTTAAAACTAATCCTTTAAACTTCATAACAACTCTCTCCTTCCAACTGTCTTAAATTTTTCTTAAAGCATGGAGTTATAATGCCCCATTTGTCAAAAAAAATTTACCAATTTGACATATTTTCAGGTAATAAACACTTGTGCAATCAATAAGTTTAGCGTATTCTATAATCATAAATTAAATGTGAATAATTTCACAATTTATATAAAAATGAGCTTTGCTTTATTTTTTATATTGTAATGTGAATAATTTCACAAAATATATAAATAGATAAAAATGGGTTTGGAGTGGGAAGTTAATGAATAAGCCAAAAATTGTAATCTTAGGTGCCGGATATGGCGGAATCATCACAAGTAAAAGTCTTGAGAAACTATTAAAATCAGGAGAAGCAGATGTTACCCTGATTAATAAGCATGAATATCACTACATTACTACTCAACTTCATAAAACAGTAGTAGGAACAGCAGCCGATCGCCAAATTGCTATGTCCATCCCTGAACTAATTAATCCCAGTAAAACACACTTTTTACAAGCAACCGTATCATCTGTTAACATTCATAAACAAGAAGTGGTCCTTGATGGCGGCGACACAGTTCCATATGATTATCTATTAATCGCGCTAGGATTTGAGGTTGAAACATATGGGACACCTGGTATTAAGGAAAATGCCTTCGAAATAAGAAGTTTTAGAAGTTCAAAAGCTATTTATAATCAAATTATTAAACAATTTAACTTGTATAAACAAGATCAAGATCCTTCCCACTTAACCCTTGTCGTTGCTGGCGGCGGTTTTACTGGAGTCGAAATGCTTGGAGAGTTTGCTGATGGACTTCCGAAACTATGTAAAGAACACAATATTCCATATGAAAAGGTTAAAATTGTTGCCATTGAGGCCGCGCCATCAGTCCTACCATTTTTCCCTAAAAGATCGATTGAGTATACAACTGAGGTCTTGGAAAAAATGAACATCGAACTGATCACTGGCAGAAAGATTCTTGAATGTACACCCGAAAAGGTTGTCATTGAACCTAATTGCGATATTCCAACTCGGACCTTAATTTGGTCCTGTGGTGTAAAAGGAAATACCATTGTTCATCATTGGGGTTTGCCAATTGAAAGAGGAAAAATTGCGGTTGATTCCAATCTTCGTGTTAAAAACATGAAGAATGTCTTTAGCCTTGGAGATTGCTCCCTATTTATGAAAGATGAAAAGAATGCGTTGGCACCAACCGCCCAAGTTGCACTCCAACAAGCACCTGTATGTGCGAAAAATATTATCGCTTCTATCCGAGGTGAATCCTTAAAGGCTTTTGAGTACCACCATAAGGGTTCAGTTGCATCCATTGGACTTAAAAGCGGTGTCGGCAAGGTTGGAAGTGTCCGCTTATCCGGGTTAATTGGAGCCTTTATGAAACTAGTTATTGAAGCTCGTTATCTCTTTAATCTTGGCGGTCCATCCTTAATCCTCAAGCAGCATTTAGGAGTTGATCATGCACCATTGAAAACCACAGCGAAAAGTAAAATAAATTAACACTTGTTTTCTGGCGGAGGATCCCCCTCCTACCTGCCATTGGCTGATAGCTCAAAAATGAATGCCTTAAATCCCCCGATCGTAAGGCAGACACCCCCATCCCTACATTTTTGGGGATGGGGGTGTTTTATTTTGCAGGATTACCTTTATTCCCATTCTAGGAATTCAAGACGATTACCAAAAGGATCAAGTACATGAATCCTACTGGCTCCTGGGAGGTTATCATCCTCTGTAAAAGCAATTTCATGCTCTTTTAGATGGTTTTTTAGTCCTTCGATATTTTCAACAATTAATGCTGGATGAGCCTTTTTGGCTGGTGAGAATGGATCTTCAATGCCAATATGCAGTTGAAAAGTTCCAAACTCAAACCATACTCCGCCGCGTTTTTTTAACTCTTCCGGTTTTTCAACCTCTGTTAATCCAAGGATGCCTGAAAAAAATCCTCTTGCGGCATCTTCGCACCCTTTTGGACCGGCAAGCTGCACATGATCGATCTTTTTTATTGCAAATGACATTTTGACCCCTCCATTTCTCATCTTTCATCACTATTTTATAAAATTAATAATATTCTATCAAACTTTAAGTTACGCTGCTTTAAATTAACGGAAATTCCGCTTAAATCGCAATGAAAAAAGCTATTCCGAGGATAGGAATAGCTTCTAATTTTAATAAACATCTTTTTTTGTAAAGACCACAAAGGAAACAACTAATGCCACGGCCCACCAAATCAGTAGGACCATCAAGGAAAAGGAAAGATCCATTCCCCCAATTGGTGGAGCGGTTCCCTTCATGTAATCGGTTAACCGTAAATTCACCATAAAAAAGTATTTGGCCGATTCCCAAGAGGATACCATGTTACTTAAAATCGCTCCAGAGATCAGTGCAGCCAGCATAACCCCCATTCCGGCGGCGGTGCTCCGGATTAGTACAGATAGCATGAACGATAAGGTGCCGACGACAATAGCAACAAACCAAACTAATCCAAAATCCATCAATAGAAACTTCCACAGGCTAAGAAGTTTTACATCTGAAGTATTTAATCCCGTGTCCGTTACATTAAACCCCGTTAAGATTGGCGCACCCCACCCCTTATAGCCAAAGACCAATCCAGAAATGAGATAGGAGAGGATACCAGTTATCGCAAGAATTAACGAAACCGCTAAACATAACGTGATATATTTACTTAATAGCACCTTCCACCTTCTGACCGGCCTCGTCAGCAGCAGCTTAATTGAACCAAGACTGTGTTCCGAGGAAACTAAATCACTGGCAATAACCATGACCATCAAAGGGATAAATAAATCAATTGAGTTTTCTAAAAAGATGCGCATGAATGTGGGTGCACCAGGCTCTGATGGGTTGATATCATGATCCAAATAATATTGCTGCTGCTGCAATGAGATTTGCAGCTGCTTTTTCCATTCGTCTGATAATCGGCTGCTGCTTAAACGGTTGGTCGTATCGACAATCTGCTGTTGTAATATCGTACGCCAATCACTTGTTCCTAATTTTTCGCGCTGTGTCTGAACTTGCTTATATTGTGCATATGTAAACAACACGACAAGGACACCGATTATTAATGCAATGACAACTAACCTCTTTTTAGCGATCAGCTTCATCATTTCATTTTGGATTAATTTACTCAATCGAGTCACCCCCCGTTAGCTCGAGGAATAAATCTTCCAACACAGGCATTTTTCGATTAATTTCCGTGACGGACACTCCTGCCGAAACAAGCTCCTTATTCCACACCGGTATTTTTTGTTCATCATATTCCGTTACAAACGTCCCATCATCACTAACTTCTATTGTAGTTAATGTACTTAATACTTGTTTCCCTTTTTCAAGCGGAAATACCCGCCAGACGGCCCGTTCACGATTCGCAAGGAGCTGCTCTACTGTATCAATTTTAATAATCGTTCCTTTTGAAATAATGGCGACCCGATCGCATAATAATTGAATTTCACTTAATAAGTGGCTCGATACAAGGACGCTTAACCCTTCCTGCTCCGCTAGAAAGCGAATAAATTGGCGCATCTCCCGAATTCCTGCTGGGTCTAACCCATTTGTCGGTTCATCGAGGATTAATACCTTGGGCCGGCCTAAAAGGGCTTGGGCAATCCCTAAACGCTGCCTCATCCCTAACGAATAAGTTTTCACTTTATCATGTATCCGATCCGTCAATCCGACTAGCTCAGTGACCTCTTTAATACGCTCTTCCCCTATTCCATCAAGCATACGGGCAAAGTGGAGCAGGTTGTTATAGCCAGATAAGTAAGGATATAATTCCGGATTTTCGACAATGCAGCCAAGGTTGCTCATCGCCTTTTGAAATTGATCCGCTACATTGTATCCGCAGATCTGGATGTTCCCATCCGTTGGTTTGATAAGCCCAACCAACATTCGGATTGTTGTTGTTTTTCCCGCACCATTTGGTCCCAAGAACCCAAATACTTCCCCTTCTCGCAGATCAAATGTCAAGCCCTTAATAATTTCTCTTTTTCCAATGACTTTTTTCAAATTTTCAACAGCTAAGGTAATTTTTTTCTCCATTCATTCTTCTCCTTACCAGGTAAGCAGTGAGGCTACACGTTCTGCAATTAAACGATACCCTTTTGAGTTCGGATGAAACTTGTCTGAATATAAATAATCATTCACTTTTAATTCAAACAGATCAAATGTTGGTACAAATACAACTTTCGAGAAGGCTGCACTTACCTCGGCACTGTCATAATTCCAATGACGAACTACTTTTGACATTTCTTTCCCCTGATCTAATTCTATAAAAGGATTGTATAATCCAATGAAAAAAACATTGGCTGTTTTGTTGTTCTTGCGAATCTGCTCAAGAATAAACTTTAGGTTATCCAGATATTTTTTTTCAATGGCAGCTATATTTTTTGATGAATAATCGGTTAAGCCTTGACCTCCCCGGAACAAATCATTTCCGCCAATGGTAACTAACACCATGTCCGCCTTTTGAATTTGACGAGCCACTTCTGTTTGTTGAATTTGTTTCCGAAGCTGGTCTGATGTTTGCCCATTTATGCCTAAATTGGTGAGCTGGACCGGCTTTTTTGTTTTTTCTTTGATTTCATCGGTCAGATCTCCGACATACCCTTTTCCAGTCTCATCCCCTGTTCCCCTCGTTAACGAGTCACCTAAAGCGACTATCGTGAGACCCTTTTTGTTTTCCACTTTTTTGCTACCGGTATTTGTAACAGGAACCTTGTCCGGCTGGTCTGCATAATATTGCCCTACTGCCCAGCCAAGTCCAGTCACCCAAAGGAGAAAAAACAATACCCCAATGGCCGTGATGGAACGGATGGTATTCTTACCCATACTCAAAACCCTTTCTGGCCTTTTTCTTTTATTAAATCACAGTTGTGGTCCGAATCAAACTTTTGACATAGGTGTCTTAGATTAAAAAAGCATTAAATTCATATTTTGTTAACTTTTAAAAAAATAAGCCGGTCTCCAAATTGGAAACCGGCTTATCCATTCTCTATTCTTCTAAATTCCCCATTGGTCCAAAGAACTCAAAGTGAATTCTACCTTCATTGACACCTAATTCTTTTAAAGAACGGTTGATAGCTTTCATAAAAGGCACTGGTCCACAGAAATAAAAGTCTGCTTCCTCAGTCAATACATTATCCTTAAGCCACTCACGAGTGACATAACCTTCAACATCAAACCTTTTGTTTAAACGGTCCTCTTCTGTAGGTGCATCATAAAACACATATGAATTCACATAATCGAGATCAGATAATTCTTTCACTTCATCGCCAAGGGCATGAACATTGCTATTTGCTGCTGCATGGACAAACGTTACCTGACGTCCCGGCTGCACTTCTACAACTGTTTTCAACATACTCATCATTGGTGTTAAGCCGACCCCGCCACTTAATAACACAACAGGCGTCGTCTTGTTGGTATCAAGAATAAAATCACCGGCAGGTGCACTGACTTTAAGAATGTCTCCTTCGCTCACCTTGTCATGCAAGTAATTAGAGACCATTCCATCAGGGTTTGCTGTTCCAGCTTCTTTTTTAACACTAATGCGGTAATAATCTTTGCCAGGGGCATCTGAAAGACTATATTGACGGATGTGAGTAAACTTCTCACCGTCTATTTCTAGTTTAATACTAATATACTGACCAGGGATGAAACCGGCGATATCTCGTTTATCTGCAGGTTTTAAATAGAAAGATGTAATAACGTCACTTTCGATAACTTTACGGTCAACAACAAAATTCCGGAAGCCGTTCCAGCCTCCTTGTTGATGTGTAGCCTCATTATACATTTCTGCTTCCACACTGATAAAGGCGTCAGCAATTAAATTGTAAGCTTGTGCCCAAGCATCGATAATTTCGTCTGTAGCTGCATCACCCAATACATCCTTAATAGCCATTAATAGGTGTTTTCCGACAATAGGATAATGCTCTGGCTTAATTCCGAGACTTCTATGTTTATGTGCGATTTGTTTAACTACCGGCAGGATTGCTGCTAGGTTATCAATATACATGGCAGCGGCATAAACCGTTCCAGCTAATGCCTTTTGCTGTCTACCCTGTTTTTGATTTGCGTGATTGAAGATATTTAATAATTCTGGATGGTTTCCAAACATTAATTGATAAAAGCGGGTTGTTATGGTTTCTCCATGTTTTTCTAATACCGGTACTGTTGATTTGATAATATCGATTGTTTTTTGATCTAACACATGAAACACTCCTTATTTAGTTATCACTATATCCATAGTGATTATATGAAATAAACCATCTCAACTAAGTGATTCAAATCACACTTTTATATTTTTAAATAATAACTTCTAGAAATTTTCACAAATTGTTCAAAGTTTAATATGACAAATATAACTAGTGAAACGGTTTTCAGTATAGTAATGTTAACTATATTGAAAGTATTTACCGGAGGAAAAGATATGAGCAAAGCAAAAATTGCATGGATTACAGACACAACTGCTTCTCTTAGCAAAGAATTTATTGAGAAACATCATATATATGTCATTCCCTTACACGTTGTCATTAACGATGAATTTTATAAAGAAACGATTGATATAACGGAACAAGAATTTTATGAGCGGATGAAAAGCGAGGAAGGAAAGTTCCAGTCGTCTCAACCTTCCATTAACGACTTTGTTGAACTTTATAAAAAATTGAAAGAAGAATATGATTTTGGTATCGCCATACATGCCTCTAGTACTTTAACAGGGACCTATCAGTCCTCCGTCATGGCCGCTAATATGGAAGATTTCAGGTTATTTGCAATCGATTCTAAAATTGGTTCCTATCCACTTTCTTTTTTAATAAAAAAAGGGATCGAGCTTGTGGAGCAGGGTGTGGATGCCGAGGAAGTGGTTGAACAGCTAAATGCTTTACGCAGCAATACTCGATTATATTTAGTTCCATCGAATTTGGATCAGCTTCATAAAAGCGGCCGGGTATCTGGCGGCCAAAAAGTCTTGGCCTCTCTATTTAATATAAAACCGATTTTGGCTATAGAAGACGGTGCTGCACAGATTAAAGACAAAGTTCGTACCGACAAAAAAGCGATATTCTGGCTGGCATCGAAATTAAGAGAAGATCTTGAAACAAAAACAGTTAAAAAGGTCGCGATTGTTCATGCGAACAATCCGAAAAAAGCTGCAGAGATAGAAAATTACATTAACGAAAACTTCCCTGGTATTGAAACAGAGGTTTTGATGCTTATTACCGTTGCGGGTGTCCATACTGGCGTTGGGACAATCGGGCTTTCGTGGGTATGTGAATAAAAAAAGCTATTAAAGGCTCATGGAATTTATGGGCCTTTCTTTTTGAATATAAAAAAATGTAATATTATGGTACTATTAAGCTGGAACTTAAATAAAAGTGGGATTTGAGAAGATGAGGCAAAACAATAGGATGTTATGGCTATTAGGAGTCTTGGTAGTAGTAGGACTGATTTATGTTTGCATATTACAAGTGAAGATTATCCAATATAGCCATGTTAAAGCGTCAAAAAGTGCAGATTATTTGATTGTTCTCGGGGCAAGGGTTAAAGGTAAGGAACCATCTAAGGTATTAGCTAGTAGGATCGATGCTGCAGCAAAGTACTTAAAGAAAAATACTGATACACTTGCGATTGCTTCAGGGGGCAAAGGTCCAGGCGAAGACATTTCTGAAGCGAAGGCAATTAAAAGAGAGTTAGTAAGTCAAGGTATTAACGAATCTCGTATACTATTAGAAGATCGCTCTACGGATACATACGAAAATATTGAGTTTTCGAAGAAATTCATTCCTTCTAATGCTGAACTTGGCATAGTCGTAACGAACACTTTCCATTTATATCGTGCTCTTTCTATCGCATATTACCAAGGTTTAAATGTGGAGGGTCTATCTGCCAATACTCCTTGGTCAGCAGTATTTAAATCCTACTCACGTGAATATTTGGCGATTACAAAATTCTATTTACAAAGATATATAATCGGTTTCTAGTAAAAAAACTCGACGGCGTCGAGTTTTTTGTTCATTTATTTGATTTTTGCATAGATACAAGTATCGCGGAGTTCTTGTCGGTCTGCAGAAATTCCGTCATTTTTTAATATCCCTTCTAATGTAAAACCTAATTTCTCAGGAATTGCTCGGCTTTTGGTATTTTTGCTATCACAACGGATTTCTACGCGTTTTGCGTTTAGTTCCTGAAAGGCATATTCCGTAATTGCCTGAGCTGCTTCAGTGATGTAGCCATTTCCGTTAAGTCTAGTATCGATCCAGTACCCGATTTCAAACTTGGGTATATCCCAGTTCATTCGATGCAAACCGGAAGCCCCTATAAATTCACCTGTCTCTCTATTAAAAATATGAAGCCTAAGGTCTTCTCTGGTTAAAAATTTCGCATGTGCATCACGCATATTGGCCTCGACCTCTTGCTCGGTTTGCTCCCTATTGGCCCATGGCTCCCATCGCTTTAGCTCATTTAAAGATGCCTGAATGGCTTCAAACACCTTTTTACCATCTCCGGGCATCGGCTTTCGAATATATAATCTATCAGTATAAATTTCATCTGGAAAATCTATTAAGATTGGTTTCATATAGGTACATCTCCCTTCTGAATGATTAAAATTCGCTATAGGTCTTTAGTTTCCCTTTTTTATAGGTGTCAATTTGAGAGATCTATTGCAAAAAATTCACTAGATTTGACGACCCAAGTTCTTAGAAAAGTATCATGAGGACAGGTTGCTCGGTTTCTTCTCCTGGATTGTCCTCATGAACCCGTCATGAGGACAGGTTGCTCGGTTTCTTCTCTCGGATTGTCCTCATGAACCTGTCATGAGGACAGGTTGCTTGGTTTTTTCTCCTAGATTGTCCTCATGAACCCGTCATGAGGACAGGTTGCTCGGTTTCTTCTTTCGGATTGTCCTCATGAACCTGTCATGAGGACAGGTTGCTCGGTTTCTTCTCCTAGATTGTCCTCATGAACCTGTCATGAGGACAGGTTGCTCGGTTTTTTCTCTTGGATTGTCCTCATGAACCTGTCATGAGGACAGGTTGCTCGGTTTCTTCTCCTGGATTGTCCTCATGAACCCATGATGCCTTCACATGCCCGTTTTTTTCTATTATTTAAAAAAGGCCCTCCCATAATGGAAGAGCCTTCATATTTTTTAGTAAGCCTTTGCCCAGTAAACCATCTTATCTGTTTCTTTACCGCAGCATACACATTTATCAGCGACTTTTTCCTGCTCAAATGGAATACAACGGGAAGTTGCGCCAGTATCCTCTTTGATTTTTTCTTCACAGGCTAAATCACCGCACCACATTGCTTTAATGAACCCTGGTTTAGCTTCAAGAGTATTTTTTAACTCCTCTAGATTAGCCGCAACTGAAGTTCTTTCTTCACGATGATTTAACGCCTTATTATAAAGGTTTGATTGAATGTCATCTAACAATTCCACAAGCTTTGTTTCTAACTCGTCTAAAGAAACAACAACCTTTTCTAACGTATCCCTGCGAACCAACACAACCTGCTTGTTTTCAATATCCTTTGGTCCAACTTCAAGACGAACAGGGATCCCTTTCATTTCATACTCATTGAACTTCCAGCCAGGTTTCTTATCGCTGGCATCAATATCAACCCGAGCCACAGAAGCTAGAGACTTTTTCAAATCATAAGCGAAATCAAGCACGCCCTCTTTATGCTGCGCAATAGGAACGATCATGACCTGTGTTGGAGCAGCTTTTGGAGGTATAACCAAACCACGGTCGTCGCCGTGAACCATGATTAATGCACCGATAATTCTGGTTGTAAAACCCCATGAAGTTTGATGAACGTATTGCAGCTTACCTTCTTTATCTGTGTACTGGATATTAAACGCTTCAGCAAACCCTGTACCAAAGTGATGGGAAGTTCCAGATTGTAATGCTTTTCCATCATGCATTAAGCTTTCAATGGTAAATGTAGCTTTCGCACCAGCAAACTTCTCTTTCTCGGTTTTTTGTCCCTTTACTACAGGAATAGCAAGAATTTCTTCACAAATGGCCGCATAGACATTTAACATCTTAATCGTTTCTTCCATTGCATCTTCATCCGTTGCATGGGCAGTATGACCTTCCTGCCATAAGAACTCTAATGTACGTAAGAATGGACGGGTTGTTTTTTCCCAACGGACTACGTTAGCCCATTGGTTATATAACTTTGGCAAATCACGATAAGAGTGAATGATATTACTGTAATGCTCACAGAATAATACCTCTGATGTCGGGCGGACGACTAAACGTTCTGTTAATGGCTCAGAACCGCCATGCGTGACCCATGCCACTTCAGGAGCAAATCCTTCAACATGGTCTTTTTCCTTTTGAAGCAGGCTCTCTGGAATAAATAATGGCATATATACATTTTCATGCCCTGTTTCTTTAATACGACGGTCCAGCTCGTTTTTAATATTATCCCATAATGCATAACCATATGGGCGGATAATCATCGAACCACGAACACTTGAATAATCAATTAAATCTGCTTTCGTGACAACATCTGTATACCACTGGGCGAAATCCTCGTCCATGCTGGTTACATCTTTTACAAATTCTTTTGCCATTTTGACACCTCATTATTTTTTTAATATAGAAAGAATTGTTGAGCGCATTTTGCCGCTAAACAAGGATTTCCGCTTTTTTAAATGCAAAAAGACCCTGATCCTAAAAAAGGGACCAAGGCCTGGCGGTACCACCCTAAATTCATAAAGCAATTGCTTTAAACTCTCTCACATGATAACGGATTTTATCCGCATGTATCTTCAAACAATAATCCGATACAGAACTCAGAGGCAGGTTCAAATGATTGTCTTAAGAAACCTCACACCACTGGTTTCCTCTCTTGGTAAGACCATGTCATTTTACTAATCCCCATCATCGTTTCAATTAGTATTTTTGAAAAAATTATATATTTCTCTATAATAAAAGTCAAATCATTTATGGATTATTTTACTCCGTGAACCAAATTAAGGACAAAAAGGGGTGCCCGCATGACCAAAGAAAAGGTTGAATTTGAAAAAGAAGAAGCAGAAAAAGAAATATTACTCGAATACATGAAACTTCAAAATGAAGCCCTTAAAAGAATCTATAAGAACACATTAGATAAAAACAAAGAATAGCACCAAGAGTCATAAAACGTTCATATATATCACGTAATATACAAATTTCCAACGATTATTTAAATTTATAATACTCTTATGTTGTTTAATTATAAAAGGCACATAAGAGGAGACAGAACATGAATATATTTTCAATTATTTCAGTAGCTTTTGTGGCCATTGGCACAGGCTATTCCATTTTTCTTGTATACCGTCATAAAAACAAATTTAATAATACTTCGGGAATCCTTATAAGTATGGTGATCGCTGTAATCACAGGTTTACTGGCCGGAAGCATCATTGGGATTGCATCCGGTGAGACCTTCCTGACTGTAGGTATCAGCTTAATTATTGGATTTATCGTTGGTTTCTTGGCGGGCCATCCGGTCGGTATCTTAGCAATATTAATGGGAGCCATTTCTGGTTTAATGGGTGGAATTAACGGGGCTATTCTTGGTCTTTTCCTCCAATATATCAACCCGACTTTATTTTTAGGAATCTTATTAGGTTTCTACGTTGTGATTATCGGCTTTGTCATTATTTATATTCAGGTGGCAGCCAACACCAAATTTTCAATCAACACTGAAGAACTTTCACCATTTGCAATTATCGCAGGCGGCATTATCCTTGTTTCATTATTTTTATTTATGTACAGCAGTGATATGGTAAAGATCCCAGGTAAAAACGATACGGCTCAAACACAAATAACACAAGAAACCCACAGTCAAACGGCTGGCAAAACCGAAGTGGATGTGTCCGGAGAGAGTTCACCCAAAGTCAAAATGCTTCTAACGGAGAAAGGATATTCGCCGAACATGATCCGGGTCAAAAAAGGCGTTCCGGTTGAACTCGAGATTACGAACCCATTAGATAGCAGCAGCTGTTTATCCACCTTTATGATCCCGGATTTCAACATCAACAATATTAACCTTAAAACTGGATCAACAAAACTATCATTCACTCCAGATAAAACAGGTGAGTATACGTTTAGCTGTGGAATGCAAATGTTTACGGGGAAAATCATTGTCGAGTAAGCCAAATAGCACACGAGTCATGACTCGTGTGCCTTTGTTTATTAAACTTCGGTTAACATATCTGATTGGCGCTTCTTTCGTTTCGCTTCCGCACCAAGGACCTTAATAGATAAATAGATTCCCGTACCTGTTAAAGCGATCATGGCAAGCGCAAATAAATCTATTAACCATTTAATATCAGTATTTCCAATTCTGCCTTCGTGCAGACCGCGGATGATACCCATAGCGGAGGTTTGTCCCATTCCTTCTCTGTTCATCGTCATTCCCGCTGGAAAATTTCCATTCCCGCCAAAATTACCACGTCCTTGGAATTGGCCATTTCCATTAAACCTTTGGTTTTGATTGCCGTTTTGCCCCTGTGTTTGACCGGCAGTTTGTCCAGAGTTCTGGGTCATTCCTTGCTTAGTTTGTCCCTGATTGGTTTGGCCGGTGTTAAATTGGTTTTGATTCATTTGATCTGATTGAAAATTGCCCTTTCCGCCTTCCATCGATGTTTGTCCGATTAACCACGGTTCATTCATCAATAGACCAGTTATTGACTCCATAAAGATAAAAATAGACGCAATTAATCCAATCCATAAATGGGCTTTTCTGGTGTTCTTCATCTGTATTCTCCCTTCAAATATATGAAGCTTGTTTAAGTAGATAAGCACATTATGAAGAGGTTTCCTTAAGTTTTTCTTAAGATTTTAAAGAAGCCCCAAAAATTATTTTTGGGACTTTGGAAAGGTGATATCAATTTTTGTTCCTTGACCAAGGGCGCTTTGAACTTTTGTCTTACCATGATGTTTTTCAATAATCCATTTTGCAATCGATAAACCCAGCCCTGTTCCTTCCACTTCAGTCCGTGCCTTATCGCTTTGGTAAAAACGGTCAAAAATCTTTGGAATGTCCTCTTCAGGAATTCCAATCCCCGTATCGTTTACTTTTAGGAAGATAGAGGAATGACTTTGGGTGCATGAAAGCGAGATTTCCCCACCTTCTTTTGTATACTTTATGGCGTTGTCTAGTAATATAACAATCAATTGATGGATTCTTTCTTTATCTGCAAAAAATGTAACTGGCTCTACCGCCTCTAATTTGAGCGTTTTCTTTTGGTACAACGCAATATCTTCATACTGCTGAATAATTTCTGATAAAAGCTCATCTAATTGAAAAGTGGACTTTTTCATTTCAATTTGATCGGAATCAGATCTTGCCAAAGTCAGTAAGTTAGTTACTAGTTTGGAGAGCCGCCTTGATTCCTTTGAAATGGTCGAGATATCTAATATTTTTTCCTGAATGGTCGCGGATGGGGATCGGAATAGGATATCCGTTTTAGCCTGAATGACTGCTAATGGCGTTCTCAATTCATGTGATGCATCGGAAACAAACTCTTGCTGCTTTTGCCAAGATTTTTTAATTGGTACCAAAGCTCTGCCAGCTAAGAAATAACCAGAAACGACTGCACAAATGATTCCCACACCGCAGCCAATTAACATGATTAATAGAAGTCTGTTTAGTAAATCTTTTTCAGAATCCACATTTCGAATCACCTGGACTGTAATTTTCCCTATTTGCGGCAGTTCAGTCTTGAAAGCAATATATCGAAACGTGAAGTTCTCTACTGCAACATCCTCCAGGGTGCCATATTTTTTTGGACGGATTAATTTTGCATTATCCTGAAATAATGCTGCGCCCCGATCTTGCTCTATCAATAGCTGACCCTTTTCATCCCATATCAACGTGATAATCCGCGGGTCTCTTCGCATGAATTTTGGTTCAGCTTCACTCCTATCGAGATTGTTTGCTTGCTTATTATCCGGCCCATCTGGCTGCTGAAAATGATTGACAGATTCCATTAATGATTGGTTAACATCCTGATATAATTTATTATCTGTATAAAAATAAATAATGCAGCCTAGTATACTAATTAAAACAATAAAAACAATCGAAATGATTAAAGTAAGTCGAATATGTGTTTGACGAAACATACGCTGCCCCTATTCTTCATTCATCATATAGCCGACACCGCGAATGGTTTTAATATCAGCATGGTAGCCGAACGGCTCTAATTTCTTGCGGAGATGGTGCATGAACACCTCAACAATAGCAACGGTTGTATCAGAGTCAAATCCCCATACACGATCATAAATTTGTTCTTTTGTTAGGATTGCACCCTTATTTTGAATTAAATATTCCAACAACTCATATTGCTTAGCTGTTAGTTTAATCGTTTCTCCATCGACAAGGATGTCGCGTTCCTTGCCTAATAATTCTATGCCGCGATATTTAATTGTTTGATCTGTCGTTAAGCTGCCGCTTCTTCTTAATAACGCTCTGATTCTCGCCTTTAATTCGGCAGCTTGAAACGGTTTAACTAAATAATCATCACCGCCAAAATCAAGTCCTTTGACGCGGTCTTCTAAAGAGTCTCTTGCTGTCAAAAATAAGACAGGAATTTTTAATCCTTCCTTCCGGATGGTCTGCAACACTTCAAAGCCATTGATTTCAGGTATCATGACATCCAATACAATTACATCATGGATGTTTTGCATCGCTAAAAATAAAGCATCCTCCCCATTTGCAGCTTGATCAACCACAAATTCATCGGATAAAAGTTGAACAATGGATTCTAATAAAGAAAGGTTATCCTCTACCACCAATAAACGCATTTCTATCTCTCCTTAAAATAAATAGAATTCTTTTCATTATATAGGAAACGAAGCGGACGCAACATAGCGTACCGCTTCATTTACCCAATTATTCATACCTTAATGCTTGAATTGGATTTAACTTAGAAGCTTTATTTGCTGGGAATACGCCAAATACCACTCCAACTACTAACGAGAACAAGAATGAAAAAAGAATAACGTTTGACGAGAAGGAGACGCTTAAGCTAAATAGGGACGATACTAATTTTCCTATACCTAACCCAGAAATAATCCCTATTAAACCGCCGACACCACTCAATACAACCGCTTCAATTAAGAATTGGACAAGAACATCTCGCCTTTTGGCTCCGATCGCTTTACGTATACCAATTTCCTTTGTTCTTTCGGAAACAGATACAAGCATAATATTCATAATACCAATTCCGCCAACAAGTAAGGAGATACTTGCAATACCGCCTAGCATCAATGTCATAGTGTCCGTTACAGAGCTCATCGTGTCCATGACATCCTGTTGATTTGTGACACTATAAGAATCCGTTTGACCTGGGAAAAGGGAAGCCATTTTCGTTTCAACTAAACTCATGACTACATCCATCTGGTCTTCGCTTTCTCCTTTTAAGTATACTGTGCTAATCGTAGTACTTCCAATTAAGCGCTGGCCCGTGCTAAGCGGGACTATAATTGTATTGTCTCCACCTTGTCCCATTGAGCTTCCTTTTGAAACAAGTACACCGACAACTTTATATGAAGTTCCCTCAATTTGCAGGTATTGACCAACAGGGTCTTCTGAACCAAAGAAAGTTGTAGCAGTAGATGAACCAATGACGGCAACCTTTTGCCTGTATTCAATATCCAGATCAGTGATAAATCGACCTGCACTTACTTTAGTATCACGCACATCTGAATAGGCGGCATTCGTTCCTGTCAAGGTCACTTGAGAAGTTGTCCGGTCCTTTTTAACGTTTACTCGTCCAGTAACAACCGGTGATACTTCTTTTACACCATCCACTTTACTAAGTTCATTAATTTTGTCATCTGTTAATGTCACATTTGTGTCAAATGTACTTACAGTTAATAAGTTAGTCCCTAATTGGTTGATTTGACTCGTCACATTTTTAGAAGAACCTTGGGCAATGGAAACCAAGACAATGACGGAAGAAACCCCAATGATCATACCCAGCATGGTTAGAATTGATCTCAGTTTATTTCCCTTTATACTTTTGAGAGCCATTTTAATGGATTGCAAGATGCCCAATGAGTTCACCTCCATTTTCCAGTAATTGTCCATCCTGGATGCTGACCATTCGTTTTGCCTGTTTGGCAATGTTTAGGTCATGGGTAATTAGGATAATCGTATGGCCCAATTCATTTAATTGTTTTATAATCTGCATGATTTCCTTACTCGTTTTACTGTCGAGGGCACCAGTTGGTTCATCAGCTAGGAGAATTGCCGGATTTCCTGCAAGTGCTCTGGCTATAGCAACCCTCTGCTGCTGTCCGCCAGACAGTTGTGTTGGCAAATGACCTGCCCTATCTCTTAATCCGACTTTATCTAATGCTTCGATTGACCTCTCCCTTCGTTCCTTCGTGTTTACCCCTGCATATAATAACGGTAGCTCCACATTTTCAATTGCCGTTAGTTTGGTTAACAGGTTAAAGTTTTGGAAAATAAAGCCGATTTTTTGATTCCTGATCGTCGCTAACTCATTATCATCCATTTTAAAAATATCCTTCCCATCAAAAAGATATTTTCCGGTCTGTGGCTTGTCGAGACATCCAATCATGTTCATTAACGTTGATTTACCTGAACCTGATGGGCCAATAATCGCTAGAAATTCTCCTTTTTGAATCTCAATTGAAACATCATTTAATGCATGGACGATTTCGCCGCCCAGCCTATATGCTTTCTTTAGGTTACTAATTTGCATGATCGGTTTTGCCATTACTGTCCACTCCTTCCGGTACCAGTGCCACGATACATGGATTTCATCGAGCCCGTTCCCCCCATGCCGCTTAGACTGCTTTGCAGCGTATTGGTTTGTGTTGTAGAGGTCGTAGAGATTGCTTTAGCTAATTTTGGCAGCAGTACTGTCTCTCCCTCCGAGATTCCTTCCGTGATTTCTACATAATCTTCATTTGCTATGCCCGTTGATACTGTTTTCTTTATACTGCTGGAAGGATCATCTGATGAAACAACATTGACATATTTTTTACCTTTTGACGTATGGACGGCATCTAGTGGAACATAAATGGCATTTTGTTTACTTTCCGTTAAGATACTAGCCTCTACACTCATCCCCACTTTAAGGTTAGCAATTTTATCAATGGTAATTGTAACGGTAAAAGTAGAAATACCATTAGAAGAAGTACCTTCTTTGGATATATCGGTTACTTTTCCTGTATACTTCTCATCGGGGAATGCAGTTACCTTCAAGTTGACCGATTGCCCTTTTTGGATATGAGAAATATCTAGTTCATCAATTTGAACAGCTGTTTGCAATCCACTATAGTCGGTTACATGGGCGAGAACTTGTCCGGAAGTAACACTATCCCCTGCAGAAACTGATACCGTCGTTATTTTCCCAGCAGCCGAAGCCGTAATCGGATCACTGCCGTCCGAAAATGTAATCAGTTCATCGCCTTCATTTACCTTCTCACCGCTAGCAACCAGTACCTCATCAATTTCATCATTATTAAATGTGGACATGATATCTTGACTGGTCACTGCCTGAACAGATCCAGATCCACTGATGTTTACATCCAATGTGCCTTTTTTAGCAACTGCAGTCCGCACCTCTGATGTTGTCTCGGCACTGGTTTTTGCTGCGTACCATTGATAACCGGCAATACTAATGACTACTACAGCCACTGCTATCATAATCCATTTTTTCATTTATGCTGGCTCCTTTTCTTATTCGTTTCATTTGAATAAGCCTATTATTATCTTTGTTTCTTAACTTTTCCTTAAAGGAAATAATGTAAGGAGAATTTCAGGACTGTGTGCTTTTTTCTTATACCTGCTTGAAACTTTTCCTTTCTTGATTCGTATTTACTAAAGCAGCTTTCTCACAAAGCTAAACTTGAAATTTTTCCCTTTTTAGAATTACAGGTATAATGTACATAGGAATAAACGGACAAGGAGTGAAAATAGTGGGTGTAACACTTAGCAAAGGGCAAAAAGTAGATTTAACGAAATCACACCCTGGTCTGCAAAATGTGGTTGTCGGACTAGGCTGGAATATTAGCCAGCTTGGTACTAATTTTGACTTGGATGCCTCAGCCTTTTTATTAGGACCATCAGGGAAAGTAAACAGCGATCAAGATTTTGTTTTTTACAATAACCCTTCCGGGGGTAATGGTTCCATTATTTACAGCGGCGATAACCGGAGTGGTTCAGGTGTACGTGATGATGAACAAATTAGAATAGATTTAAAGAAAGTTCCTGACCACATTCACAGAATTGCTTTTACGATCACGATCCATGACGCACAAGTAAAACGGCAAAATTTTGGCCAAATCTCAGATTCTTATGTTCGTATTTTTAATGAACTGAATAATGAAGAATTATTGCGGTTTAACCTTGGCAGGGACTTTACCATTGAAACAGCCATTGTTGCGGCAGAACTATACCGTCATAACGCGGAATGGAAATTTAATGCGATTGCCAGCGGTTTTCAAGGGGGTCTAGGAGCATTATGCCAGAACTTCGGTGTAACAGTTGATGACCCTCCGCAAAATACACAGGTTCAGCCGCCAAATTACCAGCAGGCTTTTAGAAATCAAGCCAATCACACGAGTCAAAATAGTCCATATCAAACAAACTATGATCCATACCAGCAGAGCCAGGTAAACCAAAATGGGAATCAACAGCGTGTTCATCTCCAACCCGAATCGACACACCGTCAGCCTGCCTACGGGTATCCGCAAGCGACACAGTCTGCTTCCCCTATTTCCAGCCATTCTTCTTATGTTGGAGATGAGATTATGTGTCCTCGCTGCCATTCAGCCAATGTGCGAACAGGAAAAAAAGGATTCGGTCTAGGCAAAGCCGCAATCGGCGGGTTAATCCTTGGACCTGTTGGGTTACTAGGCGGTTTTATTGGAAAAAACCAATTAAAGTTCACTTGTAATCATTGCGGCAATGCATGGTCTCCATCACAAACAGATTATGTAGAATGGGCTAATAATCAAAAAAGAAGGGCTCAAGAATTGTTCAATCGCTATAAAAGTCAAGACCTTCTTGACGCAGTGACAGCCGCTTGTGCTTTAGTGGCCATGGCTGATGGTTCTTTAGATCCAGCAGAGCGGCAAAAAATGATTGAATTTGTTCATCAAAGTGAGGAATTACGCGTTTTTGATACCAATAAAGTCATTCAAAAATTCAATCTCTTTGTATCTAGGATGGAAAATGACCGAATGATGGGCCGGGCAGAAGCTTTTCGTGCGCTCGGAAAAATTAGGACAAAACCTGAAATAGCTCGATTAGTGGCCCGATACTGTATCGCCATCGGTTATGCTGATGGAAACTTTGATCAAAATGAACAGCAAATGGTTACTGACATTTGCCGAGAGCTTGGCCTAAATCCAGCTGAGTTTCTTTCGTAGACAATAAGAAAAGCGTAAGCGCCTTGGTCAGCCCCGACAAGCACAAGACGAGCCGGCCGAAAGGTTGCTCTTTAACCTTTTGGACGGATTGACCTAAATGTGGAGGCGACTGCCCTGGGACGATGGCATAAGACGGCCCCTGTAAGAAGGCGATTTTTGCCTTCTTCAGGGGATGGCTTATGACTCGAGTCCCAAGGAGCCGAAACTGGATAAGCTAGTGACCTCGAGGGGCTAGGCGCTGGAGCTGGACAATCCTCTAGGTATAATCTTTTATACTTTCTTACCTATTAAAGAAAGGCCTCCAATCCTAATGTGAATGGAGGCTTTTCTAGATTATTTTTTCCACACCCGTTTATTTTCGACACGCTTGGTAAGACCTTTTGCGTCCAATCTTTCTAAAAATGGGATCATATATTTTCTCGATAGGTCGAGAACATCCTTTGCCGCTCCGACATCGAATTCTGCTCCCGTTCCGCTTTGAAGCTTTTCAATTGCTTCCATAAATACTTCCCCATGATAAGCAAATTGATCGTCAAGTTGCACGAGTGAATTTTGATCTTCAAGAAATTTTCTTAAATCATATTCGATTGAATCAGGTATACCTGCTGCAGAAAAATATTCTTTTAGATAGCGTACCTTCAGTCCATCCTTCTTCAAATCATGAAGAAGATTTTCTGTCCGCTTCGCCCAACTTTTCGGCACATATGGGACAAATGTTGCGAGGGATACAAATTGTTCTTTTCTCTTAAACACCCCATTGCTTATTCCATTTTCTACAACAAAATCAAGCAATGATTTAGGGAACCTTTTTTGCAGGGACTGTATGAGTTCCGCTTTATTGATCCCGGCCTTCATCGAATGGGTTTGATGGAATTCTTGGAGTTGGTCAAAAATATCTTCTTCAATGGAATCAATTAACAGTGTAAGTGTATATTCTTTGCCATTATATAAAACAAATTCCTGATCAGCTAAATGGTCTATTAAGGTCGTTTCATCCAGCGCCGTCCGCTTTATTAATTCTGTTAGGGTGAGGCTTTTTGCTTCCATAAGTGCAGCCATAATTCGTTCCCTTGGTGTTCCTGCTTTCTTCTTTTCAAGTTCTTCAATCGTCTCATTACCAAAGCGATATTTATTAGCTCTTGGGTCTATCACCCAGCCTCCGCCAATTGTTTCTTGCGGACTTGGGCGGCGCAGTATAAAACGGTCACCCCGCTTTGTCAGAATCTCCTCTTCAAGCCGAAGCTGACAAAGAATTTCCCCATTTTCTTCTTTAATCTCATTACGATCAAAGAAAACAATCCGGCCCATTACCTCAGCTGTTCCTATATGAAGCTTAATAGGCATCCGCTGCTTAACAATATGTTCAAGATCCTCGACTACACGAATAGCGACGTCTACTGTTTTGGTCACAATAAAATGCTCGGAGGAAACTAAAACAGCACCTCGTTCGAGCTCTTCCTTCGATACACTTGATAGGTTAATTGCTGCCCTTTGCCCAGCGTAGGCTTTATGTGCCGAATGGTGATGGACCTGAATTTGCCTTGCCCTCACTTCAAGGCCTTTTGGCATAATTTTTAATACTTGTCCCTCTTCCACCGTTCCTTCATAAACAGTCCCGCGTACAACGGTCCCTTGCCCTTTTACAGTAAACACCTGATCAATCGGCAGACGAAAGGCCCCTTTCGCATCTCGCATCTCTTGATCCTTTAAGGTTTTTATGATTAATTCTTTTATTTCATGAATGCCTTTTTTGGATAAACTATCAACTAGAACAAAGGGGGCGTCCTCAAAAACCGTCCCAGTAAGTTCTCCTAAAATGTCATCTTTCACCAATTCAATAAACTCTTCGTCTACCCGGTCTATTTTTGAAATGGCGATTATACCATTTTTTACCCCTAAAAATTTTAAAATGTCGAGATGCTCCTTTGTTTGCGGCATAACCCCTTCATCGGCTGCTACCACAAGAACAACTAAATCAATCCCGGCTACCCCGGCAATCATTTGACGGATAAAGCGTTCATGACCTGGAACATCAATAACAGATATTTGAATTTCTTCGTCCTCATAAAGGGGCGCAAAGCCCAGCTCAATGGAAATTTGCCGTTCCTTCTCTTCCTTTAAACGGTCCGTATCAACATTGGTTAATGCTTTAGTTAATGAAGTTTTCCCGTGGTCAATATGGCCGGCCATCCCAATCGTAAAATAACGTTTTTCCAAGATAAGCACCTTCTTAATCGTTCTACCATTCTACTGTAGCCTTAAAACCATATTTGTTCAAGCGAACTTTTTTAGACAGATGAATGGGCGCTTTTAGTATTTCTTTTTAAAAAAATTTCATCTAATTAGACAAAAGTGTACACAATTTTTATAAAATTTATTATAATAAATATAAAGATTTTGCACGAGCGCAACTTTTGTTGATTAGCGAACAAACCTTGCACCTACGAAAAACAAATCAGAAAGGATGGTGTCTTATGAGTCAGACAAATTCACTTGCAGTTGATAAGGCTCGAGCCGCAGAACTTAAGACGGTTTCTGCTGCAAGAGATGCCATAAATGGAAAAGTAAAAGGGATCCGGGCATTAATACCATTCCTTGGTCCAGCCTTTATTGCATCAATTGCTTATGTTGATCCGGGAAACTTTGCAACCAATATACAAAGTGGTGCCCGTTTTGGTTATAAAATGCTTTGGGTCATTGTTTTAGCGAACCTGATGGCGATGCTTCTGCAAAACATGTCAGGTAAATTGGGGATCGCTACTGGAAGAAGTTTACCAGAAATATGTCGTGATCGGATGCCAAAATGGTTGACGATAATTATGTGGGTTGTTTCGGAGCTTGCTGCGATGGCGACCGATCTGGCTGAATTTTTAGGTGCAACTCTTGCTTTAAATTTACTTGCAGGGATTCCGATGTTATATGCTACTATTATTACTGGTATTGTCACCTATCTAATTTTAATGTTAGAAAGATTTGGCTTCCGGCCGTTAGAAAAGTTTATAGCGGCTTTCGCGATGTTAATTGGCTTATGTTACTTAGTGGAAACGATATTATCACAGCCCGATTTTTCACAAATCGCTTATCATAGTGTCGTTCCATGGCTCGGAAATAATGAAAGTATCATGCTTGCGGTCGGTGTAATTGGAGCTACGGTTATGCCTCATGCGATTTATTTACACTCAAGTTTAACCCAGAATCGAATTGTGCCAAGAAATGATAGTGAAAAGATTAAAATACAAAAGTTTAGTACGAAAGAGATTATTATCGCAATGACACTTGCAGGCTTCGTTAACCTTGCAATGATGTATATGGCTGCATCCGTGTTTCATACAACTGGGCAAAGTCATATTGCCGATTTAACTACAGCCTACCATACGCTTACACCTCTTTTAGGTTCGGCAGCTGCTAGTGTTTTCTTAATTTCCTTGCTAGCCTCCGGTATATCAAGCTCAGTGGTCGGAACGATGGCCGGTCAAGTGATCATGCAGGGGTTCGTCGGCTTTAGCATTCCGTTATGGATTCGGCGGTTAGTAACCATGCTACCAACTGTTATTATTGTTGCGCTTGGCGTCGATCCAACCCAAACACTTATTATTAGCCAGATAATCCTAAGCATTGTCCTGCCATTTCCTATCATTGCACTGATTTACTTTACTCAGAAGAAGGAATTGATGGGCGTGCTAACGAATAAAAGGATTACCACTGTACTATCTTCCCTATTTGCCTTAATCATTCTTGGCTTAAACATTTGGATGGTTGTGCAAGTTTTGATGGGTTAATCAGAAGAAAAAGGAAAAACACCATTTCACACATGGTGTTTTTCCTTTTTAAAATGACTAATATATAAACCAGGTACCACCTCTAGATCAGAAACAAATTGAAAACCATTTTTCAAATATAAATTTTTAGCGGGAGGGTTTTCCTTACCTGTTGAAACGTATAGAACAGATATATCTTGGTTCTGTTCCTCCACTTTTTTCAGCAGCTTTTGGGCAATTCCCTTCCTAAAATGGCTCGGATGAACGACCATGCGGCAAATCGTCAATTCATGCTCCACAATCGTATAGGAAATTGCACCTGCAAGGGTTTCCCCTTCAAAATACCCTAAAAATGTTTCACCACAAGCTCCTAAATCTTCGATAGATTCTGTTAAGGGGGGAATCTCAAAAAAATTAATTAATTGGGCTTCAATATGGTAGGATGCTCTTTGAAGATCATATACTTCTTTTAACGTATTCCTTAAATTTAAATCTAGCTCTTTTATCATATTGCTTATCCTCTCCCCTAATTTAAAAAATCCCCCACCAAAGTGAGGGATAAAATCATCATGCAACTTTAATCGCTTTACCAAATGGCACACGCGGTAAGAAATCCCCGGGGACAAGCCAAAATAATTCAAAATCGACCTTTTCCATGTCTTCTGCGAAGAAGCCAGTGACATCGGTTATATAAAATAGTGTATCAATCTTTTCCTCTTTTGCCCACTCTAAAACTAATGTATAAGATGATTTCCCGTGAGTATAATACTTAATTGAATCGCTTTGAATCGGGGAAATGCTTCTGATTTTAAAATCTGCTTGAACCAACAAGGTATCGGGCTTTAGCTGTTCAAACAGTTTTACTATGTTATTAATAAGAATCACAGGTGCCTCATTTGTAGAGGTATCTACTGCTAATGCAATCCTTTTATCCTGCCGCTGCTGAATCATAGAAAGTATTGTTTTATGCCATCTCAACCTCAACAACCCCTTTGTTTTGAATGAGCGAACTATCTTATTTTGGGTTTTAGTGTAGAGGTTTATGATTGGATAAATGCGGGAAAAAAGCTATTTTATTAATGAATTCTATAGTTGTCCGCCAAATACTTCCAATCCTTTATAAAAATCGGCCAGAGGTTAGGACGTCGTCTTACTGCTAAAGGATGGTAACTTGCAGTAGTTCGAAAACCATTGACTTTATGGAATTTTCCATGTAATTTCTTTACATCCACTTCAGAATCTTGGAAAAAGGACTGAACCGCTACATTTCCAAGGCAAAAAATAAACTCAGGCTTTTTGACTGAAAGCTGATCATTTAAATGCATCATACATGTTCTCCGGACATCATCCTTATCATAAGCTCTGACAGGTTTTCTTTTTAATATATATGTAACATACAAATCTTCATCGGGTATTCCTGCTTCTTTTGCTGCCTGTTGAAGTGTTTGTCTTGTCCCGCATACAAAGGGATTCCCTTCCCGGTCTTCACGGGCCCCTGGATTATCAAGAAGAATCAAAATCGGTGCATTCGGGTTTCCTTCTCCCCAGATCATCCTTGATCCATGCTTATCAAGACCACATTCCCGACAATTTTTATATTTTTCCGGAGTCGGCTCTTCCGGCCATAATAATGGACAATAATCTGACAATTTCTTTTCCCTCCGATTGATTCATTGGTTGCCTAAGGGTGCCTACTACTTTAGGATTAATTTCTCAGTAGATTTTTTGTATGTGCCACTAATCAATAAGATTATTGGTTAGAGTACTCCCGTTTTTTCTGTAAATATTCTTTTTCACATTTTAACAGTTTGTAATGAATGGCTTTTCCTTCTTCCTTTTTCTTACCTACTACCACCCATTTGAGATCAGAAAGTTTCAGATGAACGGCGACGTTTGTATTATCAGACTGTTTATACAGTAAATAGCCTTCTGCTTTTTTTATAAAAAGAGTCGGTTTGCCGCGAGAGGCCACAATAAATTGTTCATGTAAGGATTGATAATTTTCGTCGACTTCTTTCCCGCCATAAATAAGATGGGCGGCTTCTAAGTCTTTATCGGAAACTTCTATGTAATTTTGATGATCTATATCTAGCCCAAGTCCAGTAATTATATCCCTCATAATGTCTTTATTAAACTCTTCATCCCGGTTTTTCATCTCTTCAATACAATCCGAAGATAACCTAGGCAGTTCATCAGCCCGCGTATTTAGTGGACATAGTATGATAAACAAACTCCAGATGATGGTGGTTATTTTTTTCATAAGAAAATCCCCCTAGCCATATTTGAACATATTATTGTGCATTTGCGGGAAATCTATTCTTTTTATAAGCTAAAGGTTGATAAGACAGCTTCATTAAGTGTGGAATTAAAAAACTAGGTTGCTTTTATGTTTTGACATTTTCCCATCTACTGAAGGTGAATGTATTCTAGTGGGACGACAGTTATGAACCTCTCTTAAACCCTGAAGGTGATGGATTCCAAAGCCACGACAGTTATGAACCTCTCTTAAACCCTGAAGGTCATTGGATTCCAAAGCCACGACAGTTATGAACCTCTCCTAACCCTCGAAGGTGATTGAATTTCAAGGCTACGACAGTTATGAACCTCTCTTAAACCCTGAAGGTCATTGGATTCCAAAGCCACGACAGTTATGAACCTCTCTTAACCCTCGAAAGTGATTGGATTTCAAGGCTACGACAGTTATGAACCTCTCTTAACTCTCGAAGGTGAATATATTCCAGTGTTACGACAGATAAGAAACTTGTTACCCATTTAGGATTATCCATGTTACAATAAATATATTGATTATTCAGAAAACAGTCATAGATTACCAGTTGAAATGAGGGAATACAATTGAAATATGACGTGATCGTGGTCGGTGCCGGTCTTGCCGGCTTAGTTGCAGTATCAGAGCTGGCTAGTGCCGGTAAGAAAGTTCTTCTTCTAGACCAAGAACCGGAAGCGTCTTTTGGGGGTCAGGCATGGTGGTCCTTTGGGGGTCTGTTTTTAGTAGATTCACCCGAACAAAGAAGGATGGGAATAAAAGATTCACGTGAACTTGCCTGGCAGGACTGGTTAGGCGCTGCGGGCTTTGACCGTGAAGATGATGAAGATTACTGGGGCAAAAAGTGGGCGGAGGCCTATGTTGATTTTGCCGCTGGAGCAAAACGTCAATGGCTTTATGATTTGGGAGTCCGTTTTTTCCCTGTCGTTGGCTGGGCTGAGCGTGGAGGTTATACAGCGGAAGGCCATGGGAACTCCGTGCCCCGCTTCCATATCGTCTGGGGAACCGGTCCAGGAATTATCAAGCCGTTTGAGGAACGAGTCCGTCAGGCAATGGCAAAAGGCCTTGTTGACTATCACCCACGCCACCGTGTAAATGAATTAATAAAGGATAACGGAGCCATAGTCGGTGTCCGGGGTAATATTCTAATCCCTAGTACGGCTGCCCGTGGGGAAGCAAGCTCCCGTGAGGTTGTCGGCGATTTTGAATTTAACGCCCATGCAGTAATGGTAACAAGCGGGGGCATCGGCGGAAACCATGAGTTAATTCGGAAAAATTGGCCTTCCCGATTAGGTGAGGCACCAAAACATATGATTTCCGGCGTGCCTGAACATGTTGATGGCAGAATGCTTACGATTACAGAAAAAGCGGGCGGCAGAATTGTGAATCGGGACCGGATGTGGCATTATACGGAAGGTATTAAAAACTGGAATCCGGTTTGGCCTAACCATGGGATTCGTATTCTACCTGGCCCCTCCTCCCTCTGGCTTGACGCTAAAGGAAACCGCTTGCCTGCACCAAACTTCCCGGGATTCGACACTCTTGGTACCCTGGAGGCAATAATGAAATCAGGATACGATTATTCGTGGTTTATTTTAACACAGAAGATCATTGAAAAAGAATTTGCCTTATCTGGGTCGGAACAAAATCCCGATTTGACAGAAAAGAGTATAAAAAAAGTCCTGGCTCGTGTCCTCCCCGGACCAACTGCACCGGTAAAAGCGTTTATGGACAAAGGTGAGGATTTTGTTATTGCAAATACACTGGATGAACTGGTTGCTGGGATGAACAAGCTAACTGGTGATCATCTCCTAAAGATTGAAGCAGTTAGGCGCCATATTCAAGCACGGGACCGGGAAACCGATAATAAATTTACCAAGGACCTGCAGATAACAGCCATGCGAGGGGCCCGTAACTATTTGGGAGATAAACTAATCCGGGTGGCACCACCTCATAAGATTCTTGATCCTAAAATGGGGCCTTTAATTGCAGTTCGCTTAAATATTGTCAGCCGGAAAACGCTAGGCGGTCTACAAACTGATTTATCTGGAAGAGTACTTGATGCTTCAGGAAACCCTGTTCCCGGACTATACGCTGCCGGTGAAGTATCAGGCTTTGGCGGTGGAGGAATTCATGGCTACCGCTCATTAGAAGGAACATTTGTCGGGGGGTGTCTGTTTACCGGAAGACAAGCTGGTCGAGCACTTGCACAGGAAATAAGTGGTTGAGTTTTGTGTTTGTTCCTGTTATCTTCAGAATTAGGGGTATTATTAGTATTAATTGTGACTGCTGAAGTTATCTTTCTTGGCTCAAGGTCACAATTACTTTTTATTTTGACCGTTTAATCTATTTTTCAGGATTTTCGGGCACAATTACTCTTTATTTTGACGGTTCCAACTATTTTTCCCATCTCGCGGGAACATATAGAATTCGAAAACAAAAAAGCAGTGAGGTTCCCCAATAAAAGAAACCCACTGCTTTGTCAAATTAATTTGAAAACATAAACTCTGTCCGACTGCCTGTCTGACCAGCGATAACCTCAAGTCTCACATCTATTCTCTCTTTTAGCTCTGGCACGTGTGAGATAATACCCACCAACCGGCCGCTGCTTTGAATGTCCATTAAAGCCTCAATAGCCTGGTCAAGAGATTCTGGGTCAAGTGTACCAAAACCTTCATCGATAAACATCGTCTCCAATGAAACACCGCCTGCATAATTTTGCACTACATCTGCTAGTCCCAATGCTAACGAAAGCGACGCTTTAAAACTTTCTCCGCCCGATAACGTTTTAACATGACGCTCTTGGCCGGTATATTGATCAAACACCAGTAATTCCAATCCGCTCTGGGCATTTCCTTTTGACCGATCTGTCTTCCGCTGTAACATATAGCGTCCAGAGGTCATCTTTCTCAGCCGGAAATTTGCTTCTCGTAAAATATCATCTAAGAAGGCCGCTAGCACATACCGTTCAAAGGTAATCCGTAAATGATTCTGTCCTCTAGCAATATCAGAAAGATCGCCGATAATGCTGAAACGTTCCTCCAATGCCTTTACCTCGTTATTAAGACTCTCGACACGGCGATAAATTTCCTCATTTTCCCGTTTTTTAACAAATAAATCTGTTCGTTCATGAGTCAGCCTCTCAATTTCAGTCATAAATTTCGACAACTCCAGCTTAATCCCCTCAACATCTGGAGTTTTCACATCCGCTAAGAGTTCGGTTATTTCCTTCAACCGGTCTGAAACAGAGCGTAACTCCTCACGATAGCTGCGAATTTCATCGTGAAGACCTTGAATTTCTCCCTCATTTTTTTTAGAAGCAGCGTAGATCCCATATTTTTCAAAGCCTTGTTCGGATAATTTAGCTAAGAAGATCCCTCGTTCTGTCTCGAGCTCCTGCTGTTTTGCCCCTTGATGTTTCTTAGCATCTTGTAATCTAGCTGTTTCACTCGCAAGCTTTTCTTTCACAACTTGGAGGCGTTTCTGTGCCTCTTCAAGCTGTTTCACTAACATATCATAACGAATTCGGCAGGCTGTCAATGTCTTCTCATATTCTGCTTCGGAGCGAAGATTTTCAGGAATCACCTTCATCATCCTAGTAAGATCCGTTTTCTTTTCAGTAAACTGAACCATTAAATCACTCACCAATGCTGACAACTGCTGAATACCAGATTGTACGGCTGTTTTTTCAGTCTCTCTAGACTCAATCTCTGACTTAACTCGATCAAGTAATTTAATTTGCTCCTCCAGCTTGTTTTGAAGTTGTACAAGCTCATTTTTAGCCAAAGTCGTCTCAATTTTTACCTGTGCTAACTCTTCAACTGAAAATTCTGGACGGTCCACTCGTATTTCGTTAAGAATTTCCTGAACCGCTTCCTTTTGTGATCGTTCTTCCGATTGACACTGATAAAAATTGGCTTCTACTTTTGATTTTTCCTTTTCCCATTTTATAGCTTGTTCCTTTGCTGCATTCAGATCTTCTTCGGTTGGAATACTATTTTCTTGTTCAATCGCTGGAGCAGGGTGGTTTAGGGAGCCGCAAACAGGACACGCTTCACCAGTATGAAGGTTAGCGGCTAAAATCGCAGCCTGACCATGGATCCATTTTTTCTCCAGTTCTTCGACAAGGGATTTAGCATCCCGATATTGAGCCATCGTATTTTCGAAACGTCCTGTAATTGCGATTAAATTCTGTTCCGCCTTTTGATGACGTACAAACAGTGTTTCAAATTTTTCAAGTCGGATCAAATCGACTTTCAGTTTTTCAAGCTTACTCTCATTTTCTAAAAAGGTTAACTTCCCTGTTTCGATTTCTTCTTTATGGTTCTTTAACGTTTGGATCCGTTCTTCCAATTTCTGAAGTCTCTGTTCATTATTCGCTTGCTTTTCTTTTGCCGCTTTAAGCTCGTTTTCCTTTTGTTCTGTCTCATTTAATAATACTGCGAAGGAGTAGACATCAGCCTTCATATTCACCAATCGATTCACTTCATCGAGGGCAGACTGCCGCTCACCTTCACGCTCAAGCTCTGTTTGAAGCTGTTGTTCATATGCTTGAGAAAGTCCGTTCAGTTTTTCTATTTCACCAACAATCATGTTAACATTTTCCTGAAGCTGGTCTGACTCCCGCTTTAACCGGTGGCAAAGCTCCTCTTGTTTCGCTAATAGAGCAGCTTTTTGTGCCCGTTGAACCTGGATTTCTTTCTCGGTGTATATGTTCTCTTGAGCAAGTAATTGCGTTTTTTTCTCTTTTAACTCCTCTTTTGTTTGCAGCTGTTTTAAGATCCTTTCTGCTTCAAAAAGTTTCCCCTTTAGTTTATCTTGCTCCTGAATCTTGTCTGATAGTTGATTCGTTAATTGACCAAGTTTATCCTCCATACCCGTAATTTCCGCTTGTAAAAGCGGTATAATGACGGTGTGGTTCGCAGGATCATTTTCTAGAGCTTGCCCGAGTTCATCATTTGTAAGGGCTTGGATCCGCCGTAAGGCTTCATTTCGTGCCTTTTCTTGATCTTCAACTGTCTTTTTCAGTTCCGCTGCTTCCTCTTTCAACTTTTCTTCTATTAATTTATAAAGCTGTGTGTGGAATAGCCGCTGAAGGATAACTTCTTTATCCTTACTGTCTGACGTTAGTAGCTTTCGAAATTCTCCCTGTGGAATCATTAAGATTTGCCGAAATTGATTAGCATCAATCAACATGATTTCTTTAATTTTTTCTTCCACATCATTTGTTTTTGATGCTAACAATTTTTTCTCGCCATCTGCGTCCCACATATATAATTCAGCTTTTGCCCCAATAGTGGTAAAACCATTGCCCCTGTCTTTTTTCTTAAGCTGCTGCGGTGAGCGCATAATCGAATAAACTTTGTTGCGGAGGGAAAAGTCTAGTGAAACCTCTGTTAACAACTCTTCTGGTGCGAATTGACTGCGGAGTTCGGGCCCATTCCGGTCTTCCC
Organism: Neobacillus cucumis; assembly: GCF_023715505.1. The sequence goes on from NZ_JAMBOH010000016.1 coordinate 34,423, forward strand.
CACTGGCTTTACCATAGATAGCATAACTAATCGCATCAAAGATGGTTGTCTTCCCTGCACCTGTCTTTCCCGAGATGACAAACATTGTCCGGTTGCCAAGCTGGTTAAAATCAATCTCTTCTCTGCCTGCATAAGGACCAAACGCTTGCATCGTTAATTTTAAAGGTTTCATCTAACCCCCTCCTCTCGTAAAACCTTTTGAATGATTTCTGTCATAACATCTCTTTTTTCTGTTGTAAAATCTGAGGTGGTCATGTCTGTGTAAAATTGTTCAAACAGATCGATTTCAGACTTTTTCTCGCTTTTTAGGGCAATGTAGGATTGTTTTCTCTTACTGTCAGTAAGGTTAATCTTCTTTTCCAAATGAAGGACATTCGGGTAGACCTGACGCAATTTATTAATGGGATCAAGTAGTGCCCCCTCATCCAGCAGTGTAATTTTTAAATAATCATCCACTTGTTCATTTCCATAAAAGTTAGGGTCAAGTAATTCTTCTATGTGCCCTTCAATCTCGCGCATGTCGTGTTTAGGTGTAAGCGAGCGATAACGGTGGCTAAAATTCCCCTTTTCATCCATTTCAATGATTGAAATGGACTTTCTTTGCTTTGCTTCCGAAAAAGAATATTTTAAGAGGGAGCCTGAATATTTCACTTTTTCATGATTAATTGCATCAGGACTATGCAGGTGCCCAAGTGCCGTATAGGAAAATGGGGCGAACAATTCTGCACCAACACAGCCAGAGCCGCCAACAGATAAAATTCGTTCTGAATCAGAGGTTTGTCCGCCTAAAACAAAGGCATGTCCCACTAAAACATTCGGTTCATTGGGATTAAGGTTCTCTTCTATTTTTCCAATCAGGGCCTTCATCGCTTCTTGATGGGAGTGGATGGAATCGTCTTCAACTAGCTGGCGGACGACACCTGGCTCTGCATAAGGAACAAGATAAAAATTAACACCGTTAATCTGAACAGGTCTAAAGTTATTTGAAAGTTTACCAGTTAAGTAGAATTGACTATGTTTATACCAGGAGCTGCCGAACGAAAGACGCTCGGCACTATCATGGTTCCCAGCGATGGCTACAACCGGTGTTTTTAGCTCAACATTGATTTTAAAAAGGATATCATCTAATAATTCAACCGCATCAGTTGGCGGCACTGATCGGTCATACAGGTCTCCTGCAATAACAACGGCGTCCGGCTTCTCTTCTTCCACGATCAAGACAAATTGTTCCAGTACTGCACGTTGATTCTCAGTCATATAAACACCGTGTACTAGTTTACCTAAATGCCAATCAGCAGTGTGAATAAATTTCATTTGGGTCACCTCATGCATATTCGAATACTACTATTATAGCAAAATACCAATTGGAATGAGTCTGGAAATCACTTGAATATCCTATTGTCGACAATAAAAAACAGCCTGAGACTTTTGTCCAGGCTGTTGTAATGGTAGTTTTAGCAGAATTACTTCTTAGTTACGTTAGCAGCTTGTGGTCCACGAGCTCCTTCAACTACTTCGAAAGAAACTTCTTGACCTTCTTCTAAAGTTTTGAAACCTTCAGTTTGGATTGCAGAATAATGAACGAATACGTCATTTCCGTCTTCAGCTTCGATGAATCCGAAACCTTTTTCTGAGTTAAACCATTTTACTTTACCGTTTTTCATGTAAAAAAATCCTCCTATGGGCTTACACTTAAGCCATGTGTAAAATTCACCAAATTACAACGTGATAGCTTTACTTTCTTTTCCTCATCCAAACATCGATTAATACTTTGAACAAGCTTTGTAGCATAAATCTAATCTCGTGTGCAACGGCTGATTAAAATTTATCATTTTTAAGAAATTATGTCAATAATGGTAGTTTTGACATAAAAATACATAGTTCTACAATTCTCTATTTCTCTCATTTACATTCTACATTCCCAAAATATATCTCAAAACAGTTTTGTCGTAATTAGCAGAAAAATAATTGGGCGGATTGGGAAAGCATAATCTTTTTTTGCTTTTCAATTGTTGGTAATCTAGAATTTTTATAAAACTTGAAGTAGGTTTACATTATAAAAAAGCCGAAGATATTAATTCTTCGGCTGTGGCAGGATTTCTTCTTCCTCTTCTTTAAACTTATCAAGTATGGTAATGGTATCTACTAAATGATTATTAAAAATCTGACGGGCAACGGCTAGCAGTTCAATTATCATTGGATCCTTCAATGTATAAATCACCTTATTGCCTTCCTTTGTACCTGAAACAATATTTTTTGCACGTAAAATGGTCAGCTGCTGTGAAACAGCAGAACCTTCACTGCCAACAAGGGTTTGAATCTCATTAACATTTTTATCCCCTTCGGCCAGCAGTTCCAAAATGCGGATTCTTAATGGATGGGCCAGTGCTTTAAAAAATTCCGCTTTAAATTGCTGCATTTCCAAATTCAAATCATCACTTCCTCATTTATTAAAAGGTGGCTGTTAACTTTGCCCTATTTTCAACAACCTCTGTCCCTGACAGTTGTTCACATTCCTGAAAGGCAAAATGTTTACAGCCCAGACATTTATTTTCATTTATTTGTGATAATCCATATTGAATGGCATCCCCTGTATGTTCAAAAAAATGCTCCTGCCCAATGATATCCACTAAACCTGTCTTATTAAGAACACTCTCCGGCTGCGGATTCAATCCTGATATCAACACTATACCACTTTTGGCAAAATGTTTCACAATACTTGCAAGGATGGCTTCACCAGTTGTATCCATTAACGGAACCTTGCTCATCCGCAAGAGAAGGATTTTAGGGCGATAGTTAATCGTTTCCATAATGGTTTTCTCAAATGTTTGAGCTGCACCAAAGAATAATGGCCCCTCCACATTAAAGATACTTATTTGCGGGCAATCATGGGTGTCAGTAACCATTGATGTTTCTACTTTTCCTTGTCGATGCTGTGGATTAGGCAGTGCCTTCGCCGTAGTAGTCACATCACTCATCCGTTTCACAAACAGTATGGCAGACATCACTAACCCAACTTCAACAGCTGTTGTTAAGTTCATAAATACGGTAAGAAAAAAAGTAACTAATAGCACGATTGAATCAGTTGATTTTGTTTTGCTGATATGGGCAAATACCTTTCGTTCACTCATATTCCAGGCAACAACCATTAAGATTGGGGCCATACTAGCAAGCGGTATATAAGAAGCCTTGGGTGCAAAGAACAATAATACCAGTAAGACCACGATCCCATGGGTAATACCGGAAAAAGGAGAAACGGCTCCATTTTTAATATTTGTCGCTGTTCGGGCTAATGCCCCTGTTGCCGGGATCCCTCCAAATAGTGGGGTTATCATATTTGCAATCCCTTGACCAATCAACTCTTTGTTACTATTATGACGGCTGCTGGTCATTCCGTCTGCTACAACCGCAGAGAGGAGTGATTCAATTCCACCTAGCATGGCAATCACAAATGCCGGTTTTAAAAGCTTCAAAATCATTTCAAGATTGATGGATGGTACATGTAACTGCGGTAATGTACTAGGTATTTCACCGTATGCTGTACCAATAGTCGCTACTTCACCTGGATAATAAAATGTAGCCACAAGTGTGGAAACCAATAATCCAATTAGTGGACCAGGGATTTTAGGAGCAACCTTTGGTGTTAGTAAAACCATTATTAAACAAATCCCCGCTGTAAGTAAACTAAATAGATTAATGGAGTTCAGATGAACCAGAATTTCCTTTAGGTTAAGAATAAATTCTTCATGCTTCTTGATTCCTGTTAATCCTAGGAAACTAGCGATTTGTCCTGTAAAAATGGTTACAGCTATCCCTGCTGTAAAACCAATCGTTACCGGCCGGGGGATCCATTTAATTAGGGAACCTAAGCGGAAGATCCCCATTAGCGTTAAAATAATTCCTGCCATAAATCCAGCGATAAGAAGATTTTCATAACCATACGTCATAACAATCCCAAATAAAATCGGAATAAATGCGCCAGTTGGTCCGCCAATTTGATATTTTGAACCCCCTAGTAAGGAGATCAGGATTCCCGCCACAATCGTGGTATAGATTCCATACTCCGGCTTCACTCCCGAAGCAATCGCAAACGCCATGCCCAATGGAATGGCAATGACACCAACAATTAATCCTGAAAGCAGGTCTTTTCGGAAACTTCCTAAAGAGTAAGGATGGAATCTTTTGTCAATAAACATAGTAACCCTTCTTATCATTTTATTTTTGTATATCTGATTATTTGAATATATAGTAATACTAACTGATATTCAAGCATTTAACAAAAAAAGTTTTTCTTGTTTTCTAATGTATTATAGTGTTATAATGATTAAGCGATGAGCTGAGTTGTGTAAGTCGAGAAACATTCCTTTATGGAGCACACTATGTGGAGTGTGGTTTTTCGCCTCAATACGCAAAGACGCCTGTGTAAACAGGCGTCTTTTTTATTTAAAAAGCGAAGTCTACCAGCCGCTGTGCGCTGTAGCTAGACCCAGTTCATATTACAATGCTCCCTTTTTAATTAATTAAAATTAGCACTTTTTTCCTAAACTTCTTATAATATAGATAGGCTAATATTTTGAGTGTGGAGGGATTCAAATGAATAACCACAAAATCGATTATAAGATATATGGAGATGATATGCAGTTTGTAGAGGTAGAGCTTGATCCGAAGGAAACGGTTGTGGCAGAAGCTGGAAGCTTTATGATGATGGAAGATGACATACATATGGAGACTATTTTTGGAGACGGTTCCGGCGGTGGTGCTGGCGCCGGTTTAATGGGTAAGTTATTTAGTGCCGGCAAGCGGATTATTACCGGCGAGAGTCTGTTTATGACCACTTTTACCAATACAGGTGCTGGCAAAAAGCATGTTTCATTCGCCTCTCCCTACCCTGGCAAGATTATCCCAATGGATTTAAGTGAACTCGGCGGAAAAATTATTTGTCAAAAAGATGCCTTTCTAGCTGCTGCGAAAGGGGTCCAGGTTGGTATTGAGTTCCAGCGAAAAATGGGAGTCGGCTTCTTCGGCGGTGAAGGGTTCATTATGCAAAAACTCGAAGGCGATGGCATGTGCTTTGTACACGCAGGAGGTACAATTATCCGCAAGGAGCTCCTCCCAGGCCAATCGCTGAAAGTTGACACTGGTTGTTTAGTCGCGATGACCAGCAGTGTTCACTACGATATTGAGTTTGTTAAAGGGGTTAAGACGGCCTTATTCGGGGGCGAAGGCTTGTTTTTTGCAACGCTAAGAGGACCTGGCTCTGTCTGGATTCAATCACTGCCATTCAGTAGGCTTGCAAGCAGAGTTTTTGCAGCAGCACCTTCACGCGGAGGCGCGAAGGATGAAGGCAGTATTGCACGTGGTATCTTTGATATGTTTAACGGAGATTAATTAGATTGTGGGCAGGGTCTAATCAAGACCCTGCTTTTTTGCAGCTCTAATATGGCCAATTGTTAATAAATCATATAATTTGTTAATATCCACTAATAATTTGTCAATAAACAACTTTCCAATGAAAAAACGAGCAGAAGCTTTCTTTCCTTATTTAAATTGACGTTCATTTAACTTTTGAGAAGCTCGTTCCCTTTTTAGATTATATGATTGCCAAGTATGACTTTCCGCTCGTGCTTCCATTTGTTTGTCCCGTAAAATCGTTTCTAAATGAGGAATGTTTTCACCTCGTTCATATAACTCAATTAATCCTAACACCCCCGTTGCTGATAAACTACTAAGGTAATTAGCATCAATTTTACCTGTTTCCTCATAACGACTAATATTTTCTTTCACCACAATCCGATCCAAATCAATTACGTTTATTGTCGTGTAGTAAATTAATGCGGTGATAAAATAAAAATGAAACAGTGAAAGGTTTTCCACCCAAATCTTGACTAATGTATAGGTAAAAATCACAATGAGAAATATCATAAACGAATGGGATAAAACTCTTGTAAAGGTAAAGCCATATGCTTCCTCATACATACTTAACCGGATAAAAGCCGATGTAAGCAGAACTCCGCTCGATAGTACAAGGATTGTTAGTAAGACCTGCCTCATCCTCTTGACACCATTCTTTCCACTTTCTCCTATTGAAAGAACAACAATTGTAATCGATAAATTAATTAACGTTACAAACAGCAGTTCAAAAAAACCTTTTCTGGCATACTCCGCGAAAGTATAATCCCCTTGCAGACTGCCGCTGAAGAAATACCTAAATTGAACAATTGTAAATAGGATATAGACCAGATTAATCAAGAACAGTACAGTAACCGCAATAACCGTATCAAGCTTTACAGATGACTGCCAATCCTTTATCCTCATGACTTTCATTTGTTTTATATATAGAACTTGCATCAGACCAAAAAATGCAGCCATACAGATAAGAACAACGATTAGTCTCATGACCCCTTCGCCATCAACAATTCGAAACAGATCAGGAATCCCGCCTACCATCAACGCAAACTGGCGATCAGCTGTCGTCAACAGCCGTAAAACTACAGCCAGAACCGGTAATGATATGACCACACCAATCAATATCTTTTTCCAAACTAGTAACTTATTATCATCGGCACCCCTTTTTGCTAATTTACCAAGTGAGGCGGTAAAAGCAACATTATATTTTATAGCGTTAAGTAGCCTTGATAAAATATAGGGAATAAAGGCGAACTGGTTCCAGCGGAAATTCTTCGGGCTAGTTACTGCCACGAGATGAAATATAACCAAGGCCGGAATTCCAATTATATTTAAGATATAAAAAAGGATATTCTCATTCAATACATAACCTGCCGATAGTAACCATATACAAATCATGACAAGATAGCCAAAACGTTGATGTGAAAAAGAAATATTCCGGCAGCGCCAAAAAAATACTGCATAAAAAGCCATTATGAACACTAGATAAGAAATTCCAATTAATCCTCGAAAAAAGGATTCCTCCGCTAAAATCGCGAGTAACAAACATAAGCCTAGAAAGAGCCAATCCTTTTTGTTAACGTTTATTTCCATCGTATATCCCTCTCCTCAATATAGAATATCTATATATATAGTTTTACTAGGTATATAAGCAAAAAAACTGCTTATATCGAAGCTTTCCTGCCCCAGCGGTATCCTATCCAGCTTACCGGATAAAGAATGATTGTAAAAATGATACAAGCAATAATAAAGGTTTTGGTCAGCAACGGGGCAAACCATGCATGCGGAATAATTTCGAAGACAATTAAAATCATCAGTAATAAATTAGGAATCAATGATAATAAAAAAGTTTTTCTTAAAAGTGTCCGTCCTCCAAAACCAAAGCCCTTGCCAATTTCATACCCAAGTAACGCCCAGAAAAATAAGTATAAAACGGCAATTAAGGTTGGAAGCGATGTTAAATGACCCCAAAGGGCCGATAACCAGCTCCATTCAAAAAGATTATGTGCGAGTGTTAAGATACTTCCACTGCCAAAAAAGACGATGTTCAGCAAAATAAACAGCCACTTCATATTACTTGGCGTAACCGACAACTCTTCCTTCCACATGTCTGCAATTTCCGCAGGGCTTCCAAGCCTTGAAACAATTCGTTCCCACACTTCTTCTTCCGTTGAACAATCTGAAGATTCCAATAGAATTTCATCAATATGGGATTCGTATTCTAGGAGAATACTCTCCTTATCCTGATGGCTGCCAAGTCCATTATTTAATTGTTTTAGAAAATCACTCTTCGGCCGTTCCATGCTTCGATCTCCCTATTACCTTGTTCATCACTTGAACAAAATCCTGCCATTCACGCGTTTTTTCGCCCAACAATTCTTTGCCCGCATCAGTGATTCTGTAATATTTACGAGCTGGTCCCTTTTCCTGCTCAACCCAGTAACACTCGATGTATTCCTGCTTTTCAAGCTTATGCAGGGCAGGATATAGGGTTCCTTCTTTTACACTTAAACCATTGTCACTGCGCTGCTCTAATTCTTTTACTAATTCATAGCCGTACATATCACGCTCATTTAATAATTGTAGAAGAATTAACGAAGTGCTTCCTTTAACTAATTCACGATTAAACATTTTCTCACCTACCTAGAATTTTTAGGTACATAGAAATTCTACAGTTAAATCCCTTCATTGTAAATGATTAATTCAAAAATTTCTCAAAAAAAGTGACGATTCTAAATCGCCACTTGTTATTTCATTTTTAAGTTCTTTTTCTGTCTTTCGATGAATTGATCCCGCTCACCGCCATCGGATAATTCTTCCGAAAATTCGTGATCTGGTTCTTTCCCAACAAATTCACCTGTTTTTAACGTTTTCGGCGCTAAATTATTATTTGGGGCAGCTTGTTCATTCCAATCTTTCAACTTATATCACCTCCATATTAGTATCTATTGTTTTACATACTCTTATCCAAAAAACAAAAAACGCTTGGACGAATCCAAGCGCCTTTCTTTGGTTTAGGTCTGGTAACTTTGGCTGTTGATTTCCGCTCCAGGCGCTCAGCAAACCCGCGGGCGTGCCGGGGATCCTCCTCGGCGCATTTGCGCCTGTGGGGTCTCCCCTGCCCAGTACTCCCGCAGATTTCCCATCTTCGAATCGCCACGCACGAAGGAAATGCGTTAGCATTTTCGGGGAGTCGAGCGCCTTCCGCCCCAATCAACAGAGTATAAAAAAATAACAATATCGTTTAACGGACCCTTGGTTTAAATAATCATTTTTTTATTTTCATTTAGATTTAATTCTTGTTCAGCTAGGCCGTCTATTTCACGGTTCTTCTTGATTCTAAAATGGTAGATTAAATAACAAATGACGACAAACGGAACTCCTAAATAAAGCGCAAGACGCTGTTCAGAATCAAATGCTAAACTTGTCAGCACAAGACAGTTTAAGGTTAAGCCAATAATCGGCAAAATAGGAAAAAGCGGTGTCTTAAATTTTAAATCCTCCACTTTGCCGCCTTCACGTATAAATTTCCTGCGGAAAGCTATTTGTGAAGCAGTAATGGAAATCCAGCCAACCTGCGCACCAAGTCCGGCAACTGATAGCAGCCAAACAAAAACCGTTTCCTCTGCAAAAAATCCGGATAATAAAGATAATAGTGCAATCCCAATGGTTAAGACGAGCGCGTTAAACGGAACTCCTTGCTTGTTGACTTGTGCCAGCCTAGGACTTGCCATCTTCTCTTTTGACATCGCGTATAACATCCGAGTTGCGGCGTATAAACCTGAGTTAGCTACAGAAAGTAACGCAGTTAAGATAACAAAGTTCATAAAATCTGCTGCATACGGAATTCCAATACTATCAAAGACGACAACAAACGGACTTTCGACAACGCCAGCTTGTTTCATTGGGATTAAGCTTGCTAATACAAATATCGCTAAAACGAAGAAAAATAACGTACGCCAAACGGTTTGTCTAATTGATTTTGGAATAGTTTTTTCAGGTTCTTCACTCTCTCCTGCTGCAATCCCAATTAATTCCGTACCTTGAAACGAAAAGTTTACAGTAATCATGGTAATCAAAAGGGCTGTAAATCCATGTGGCAACAGACCATGAGCTGTGAAGTTTGTTAAAAATGGTGCTGGCTGCCCGCCTTTCAAACTGATTACCCCAAACATAGCAGCGCCGCCAAGAACAATGAATGCTAAGATAGCAAAAATCTTAATACTTGAAAACCAAAATTCTGTTTCACCAAATGCACGGGCAGATAGTGCATTAAGAGAGAATAGAACAATAGCAAAAATAGCGCACCATACCCAAACAGGTGAATCAGGAAACCACCTTTGCATGAGCTGACCGGCAGAAAGTAACTCCAACGCGACGGTAACAGACCATCCCAGCCAATACAGCCAGCCAAGCGCAAAACCTGTACCCGGACCAATAAATTTTGTGGTGTAGGTTTGAAAAGACCCCGATACCGGCATTGCGACCGATAATTCTCCTAAACATAGCATGGTTAAAAACATAATAAAGCCGCCGACAATGTAAGAAAGAATTGCCCCCATTGGTCCGGCCTGGCTAATCGTATAACCAGAGCCCAAGAATAGTCCTGATCCAATAACCCCTCCTAAAGAAATCATGAACAAATGCCTAGACTTCATTGTTCTTTTTAATTCATGCGATGTCTTGCTTTCTTGTAAATTCATTAAGTTTCCCCCTTTTTCTAATAAGAATGCGCTTACAATATTTTTCCATCCCATTTCCCCTTTGGAAAGGAAACATCCAACAGGAAAATCCCCCGTTGATAAAAAGATCTCTGCTGCTCCTATTATTACCAGCGGATAAATCTTTTTAATTTTTTCACTATTCCAATCATTATATTGCAAGTTTTGTGCCAAAACTGAAAATGGTTATTTGTGAACTTTTTTTGAACTGTATGCCAATTTTTTTGGCATTATTTAAAAATAATTTTGCGTTATTAAATGCAAAAATCCCCTTTCCACCTTATGGAAAGGGGATTACCTGCTCACTCACTGCCAGTAATAATCAAATCGTCCTTTATGACTGCCAGGGCAGTTTCAGTGTCGACCTTTTGCCCGTCCTTCACATTCAATGAAGTGACATGTCCGCTAATGCCAATCGAAATCTCTTCAATCTTACCGTTATTGGCTTTAATTAAAAATAATCTCTCCCATTCATATACATGGTTGTCTTTTTTGGTTAGAACTTTTTCAACGGTACCAGAACATGGACTGTAAACAGTTTCTTCAATCCTTGGCAAGTTGTTCACTCCTCATTTTATGATTTCATATCGGCATGACGAAATGATTATTCTAAACCCACCCGCGGAAGCTGGAGGCTTCAGCTACTTTTCTGATCCCTACCATATAAGCTGCTAAACGCATATCTACTTGATGTGACTTAGCAGTTTCATAAATAGTTTCAAAGGATTTCTTCATCACCTTTGCAAGCTTTTCTTCTACTTCTTCTTCAGACCAGTAATAGCCTTGATTATTTTGAACCCATTCAAAATATGAAACTGTTACTCCACCAGCGCTTGCCAAAATATCTGGAACAAGCAGGACACCGCGTTCCGTTAAGATCGTTGTAGCCTCAAGCGTAGTTGGCCCATTGGCAGCTTCCACCACAATCGAAGCCTTAATATTGGCAGCATTTTGCGCTGTAATCTGGTTAGAAATAGCCGCAGGAACAAGAATGTCACAATCTATCTCCAAAAGTTCTTGATTGGTGATGGTTTCGGTAAATAATTGCGAAAATGTCCCAAAGCTGTCTCTTCTATCAAGCAAGTAATCAATGTCAAGACCATTTGGATCGTAAATACCGCCATATACGTCAGAAACAGCTATCACCTTTGCACCTGCATCATGCATAAATTTAGCAAGATAACTACCAGCATTCCCAAAGCCTTGAATGACCACACGGGCACCTTTTAATTCCTTATCCTTTTTCTTTAAAGCTTCTTCAATACAGATCGTTACGCCAGCTGCTGTGGCTGTTTCACGGCCTTTTGAACCTCCAAGGACTAAGGGTTTTCCGGTAATAAAACCTGGTGAGTCAAACTCGCGTAAACGGCTGTATTCATCCATCATCCACGCCATGATTTGCGAATTAGTATAGACGTCCGGTGCAGGAATATCTTTCGAAGGCCCAACAATTTGGCTGACCGCCCGTACATAGCCACGGCTGAGTCTCTCTAGCTCTCTAAAAGACATTTGCCTTGGATCGCAAATAATTCCACCTTTACCACCGCCATATGGAAGATCGGTAATACCACACTTTAGACTCATCCAAATCGATAATGCCTTAACCTCTTCTTCATCCACCTCTGGATGAAAGCGGACACCGCCCTTTGTTGGCCCTACAGCATCATTATGCTGTGAACGGTAGCCTGTAAAAACTTTAACTGTACCATCATCCATTCTGACAGGAATACGAACCGTCAATAAACGAAGAGGATCCTTTAAAAGCTCATACATTTCGTTTGTGTACCCTAACTTATTTAATGCTTTTCGGATTACTGTCTGTGTGGAATAAAATAAATTTAACGACTCTTGTTCCTTCTGTTGTTCCTTTGACATTTCATCAACCAATTGATTCGCAGGCATCTATGCCACCCCTTATTTCGCTAGAGTTATATTTTTATGATAAAACGGTTTGAATTTTTTCAATAGCCCAATCAATTTCCTCTTTCGTAATAATGAGTGGAGGTGCAAAGCGAATAACAGTATCATGGGTTTCTTTACATAAAACACTTGCTTCTTTTAATTGTTCGCAATAAGGTCTTGCTTCTTCAGTTAATTCCACTCCAATAAACAAGCCTTTTCCGCGGATTTCTTTAATAATGGGATTGTTAATCGCTTTTAATTGGTCAAGGAAATACTTTCCTAAATCAAGGGATCGTTCTGCTAGATGTTCTTCCTCAATAACCTCTAAGGCAGCAAGTGAAACGGCGCAAGCAAGCGGGTTTCCCCCAAATGTGGAACCGTGAGAACCTGGATTAAATACACCCAAAACGTCAGAGTTAGCAACAACACATGAGATTGGGAATACTCCGCCTCCAAGTGCTTTTCCTAAAATCAGCATATCTGGCTCAACATCTTCCCAGTCACAGGCAAACATTTTTCCCGTACGAGCCAAACCAACTTGAATTTCGTCAGCTATAAATAATACATTTTTTTCTTTACACAATTCAGAAGCTTGTTTTAAGAATCCTTCAGGAGGTAATATGATTCCTGCTTCCCCCTGAATAGGCTCCATTAAGAATGCTGCTGTATTCGGTGTAATCGCTGCCGTTAATGCCTCTAGATCACCATATGGAATTAATTTAATGCCAGGAAGCATTGGACCAAATCCACGTTTGTACTCTGGATCTGATGATAGCGACACAGCTCCCATAGTCCTGCCATGGAAATTCCCTATGCAGGCAATGATTTCAGCTTGGTTTTCAGCAATACCTTTTACATCATAACCCCAGCGGCGTGCTGCTTTAAGAGCGGTTTCAACTGCTTCAGCACCTGTATTCATTGGAAGTGCCATATCTTTATTTGTTAGTTTACAAATTTTTTCATACCATGGACCAAGCTGGGCATTATGAAAGGCACGTGATGTCAACGTTACTTTATCTGCTTGATCTTTCAACGCCTGAATAATTTTCGGATGGCGGTGCCCCTGGTTAACAGCAGAATAGGCGCTCAGCATATCCATATAGCGATTCCCTTCTGGACTTTCAACCCAAACACCTTCTGCTTTCGCAATAACGATTGGCAGTGGATGATAGTTATTTGCACCAAATTTATTTGTTTGTTCAATAATTTCCGTCGTTTTCGTCGTAACAATCATGTTCGTTTCCCCCTTTATTCTTAGGGAGCACCATTTTATGCCCCCACGCCCTTACAATTTTAAAGCATTTCTGATGTTGTTTTCGCCTGCATATGAAGCAATAAATAATCTGGTCCTCCTGCTTTTGAATCGGTTCCAGACATATTGAATCCGCCAAATGGCTGATAGCCAACAATAGCACCCGTACATGTACGATTAAAATAAAGATTTCCTACGTGGAATTCTTGTCTTGCTCTTTCAATGTGCTCGCGGTTATTTGATATAAGTGCTCCTGTTAAACCATAATCAGTGTTGTTGGCAATTTTCATCATATGATCAAAATCACGCGCCTTACAGAAGGTTACCACTGGTCCAAAAATTTCTTCCTTCATAAGGCGGGCATCTTCATCCAAGTCAGCGAGTATGGTTGGTTGAATAAAATAACCCTTGGAGTCATCCCCTTCGCCGCCTGTCATTAATCTGCCTTCTTCTTTTCCAATTTCAATATAGCTCATGATCTTTTTGAATGATCTTTCGTCAATAACTGGTCCCATGTAAGTTTCTTGTAATTCTGGATTACCCATCGTAAGAGTTTTTGTTAGCGCAACCGCCTTTTCAAGGACAACATCATATACATCTTGGTGAACAACAGCACGGGATCCAGCTGAACATTTTTGACCTGAGTACCCAAATGCTGAGTAGACGATTGAAGCTGCAGCAAGATCCAAATCCGCTTCATTATCAACCACAACGGTGTCTTTACCACCCATCTCGGCAATCACACGTTTCAACCAAATTTGTCCTGGATTTACTTTTGCAGCCCGTTCATAAATACGGCAGCCTACTTCGCGCGAACCTGTAAACGATACAAATCGAGTTTTCGGTTGATCTACTAAGTAATCACCAATTTGAGCACCGCTGCCAGGTACAAAGTTTAGAACTCCTTTTGGCAGTCCAGCTTCATGCATCAGTTCAACAAATTTTGCAGCCACGATTGGTGTGGAATTAGCCGGTTTTAAAAGAACCGTGTTCCCAGAGACAATTGCTGCAACCGTAGTACCAGCCATAATCGCAAGCGGGAAGTTAAATGGTGAAATGATGATTCCCACTCCAAGCGGGATGTAGTTGAATTGATTATATTCTCCTGCCCGGCTTTGTACAGGTACACCTTCTTTAATGCTTAACATTTGTCTGGCATAATACTCGATAAAATCAATAGCTTCAGCAGTATCTGCGTCTGCTTCCTTCCATGGCTTCCCTGCTTCTTTTACTAGATAGCTAGAGAATTCATGTTTTCGGCGGCGCAGCATTGCAGCCGCACGAAAAAGGATATTGGCACGATGTTCTGGGCTCCATGTTTTCCAAGTTTCAAATGCTCCTAATGCTGCTTGCATCGCTTTTTCAGCTAGTTCTTGACTTGCCATTGAAACACAGCCAATAACCTCTTCTTTATTGGCTGGATTGATTGATTGAATTTTTTCTTCTGTTGTGATTGATTCGCCGTCAATGATAACTGGGTAATGTTTTCCGAGTTCGCTTTCAACAAAGGCAAGTGCTTCTTTAAAAGCCTGTATATTTTCTTCTTCCGCAAAATTAGTGAATGGTTCATGTGAGTATGGATACATTGTTTTTCCCCCTTTTGTTGTACGTAAAAATATATTGCAAGTTCCGTGCCAACTTTATATTTGCAGTTTAATAGCTTTTTTACGGTAGTAATAGCCAATTATTTTTGCGCAAAATTTATTTTTTTAAATAAAACAGCAAAATTATTTTGCGTTAAAACGTTTTCTTTGATTTAATAGATGCATAGAGGAAAACAAGGGGTATAACACAATGGAAAAATCAAAGAATGACCTAATCTATTTAACAGGGATGTATAAGAGGATCTTGGACGAAATCGATGTAGGAGTCCATGCAGTCGATGAAACAGGTAAAACGATTATTTATAATAAAAAAATGATGCAAATGGAATCGATGGATTTTCAGGATGTTATAGATAAAAATTTACTGGACGTGTTTATGTTTAAAGACGACCAATCTAGTACCCTAGTAAAAGCGCTCCAAGAAGGAAAAGAAACTAGCAACGTAAAACAAACCTATTTTAATAATAAAGGAAGAGAAATTACTACCATTAACAACACAATTCCAATCTATACAGATGATGAACTTCGGGGTGCGGTGGAAATTGCTAATGATGTTACGAAGCTGGAAAAATTAATCAAGGGCAACATGAAAAAAGGAACTTCTAAGTATACTTTTGATCATATTATCGGCAACAGCCCAGCCATAAAGGAAGTAATCGAAACGGCTAAACGTGCGACCAGAACCTCATCCTACGTATTGATTGTTGGTGACACCGGCACAGGGAAAGAACTTTTTGCACAAAGCATCCACAACGGCAGCGAGCGGTTATCAGGACCTTTTATTTCACAAAATTGTGCAGCCTTACCAGATAATTTAATTGAGAGTCTTCTGTTCGGCACAAAACGCGGAGCGTTCACAGGGGCTATGGATACCCCTGGATTATTTGAACAAGCAAACGGCGGCACCTTGCTACTTGATGAAATTAACTCCTTGAATCTAAATCTTCAAGCAAAATTGCTGCGAGTCCTTCAGGAAAAAACAATAAGAAGGATTGGGGATACCAAAGACACAGCCGTTGATGTCAGAGTGATTGCCAACATGAATGAAGATCCGATTGACGCGGTTGCTAATAATCGGATGCGAAAAGACTTATATTATCGATTAGGAGTAGTAACTATCTTTGTGCCGCCTTTAAAAGACCGTAAAGAAGATATCCCATTATTAGTGGAACAATTTATTGCAAAATACAATGAACGGTTTCAAATGCAAGTAAAAGGATTATCGGAGGAGGTCAAACTTTCTTTCTTCGAATATGATTGGCATGGAAATGTACGCGAACTTGAGCATATTATAGAAGCAGCTATGAACATCATGATGGATGGCGAAGACTTCATCATGTACCGCCATTTACCCTACCAGTATCGCAATAAAATGCAGATGAAAGAAAGAATGATGCCCCTATCAACTGTTGAAACTTTTATGAAAGAAACGGGAGATGTTACGGTACCATTAAAAGAACAACTAGAATTATTTGAAAAAACCTATATTGAGCATGTTCTCAAGAAAAATGATTTTAATATTTCCAAAACAGCGAAGTTACTAGGATTAAGTCGTCAAAGCTTACAATATCGATTAAAAAAATTAAGCTTTGAGTAAGTAAAAAGATAGAACGAACATGGGCATCTATATAGTCCAATGTTCGTTCTTTTTTAATTTTTTTCGAATTTAGTACAAGCTCTGTGTCAGAGTAATCACTTTCTGAGGAGCTTTCTCATATAATATAGCAGGAGCAAAATGATATATATCAGCAACTTAGTAAAATTCCCCTTTTTACTAAAAAACCATACAAGCATAAATATTCCATTTTTCCCCCATACTATTAAAAAACGATGAGGTGAAGAAAATGGGACTACTCAACTCATTTAATCAATGGAAAGAGGCAAGATATCAAAATCATGTCTCTACTATGAAGGAGCAAGGCAAATGCCCTGATTGTGAGGGTAGAGGGTATACAGTATACCCTTATAATGAGTTTGCCTACTTTAATTCATTTGAATGCCCAGGATGCCAAGGCAGCGGCCAATATGCAGATTGGGAAGAAATGAGGTAATGGAAGAGGAAATTCCTAACAAAAATTCCCTGCATGCGGACTATTGCAGGGAATTTTTCTGATTAATGTTTTTTTACTTGATCTTTGTATACCTTTGCTGTTCTTATTTCGACAGTGATAGAGCCTTTTCTTACTACCGTTTTTAACAGCAGAGGAACGCCCGTCGTATTTTTAAACCGAAAATCTAACCCGCCGTAAGACACGGTTGCATCTCTTCCTGTTGGCACATATCCTACATGCAGGGAGTGATGATTCCTTTCAATATAACTGACAGCTAGTTTATCAATCGCGTTATAAAGGGTGGAAGAGGTTTGACAAATACCGCCGCCGATTCCTTCCACCAACTTCCCATCAAGAGCTTCCGGTGCTGGTTGATAGCCATGCTCGGCATCACTAGGTCCTACAGTGGTGTTAAACGAGAAGGAGTCTCCGGCACCAAGAATGACATTATTAATCGCCTTTGCCGATAACGCGATATTTTTAGACCTGCCGGCCATTCCACTGTTAAAGTAGGTAGAATAAGAAGCAACAACTACTTCCCCCAATTGCGCAGCCTCCTCCGGCTTGTAGCCGCTAGCTGTAACATATAACGGAATTTCAACGTCGCCGCCTTTTAAAGAGGCCTGAATGATTTTTTCAGTTAGTTCTTCCTCATCAAGGATTGTTTGCGGCGTACCTTTAATCACTTGTCCATTCTCATCAAGCTTATCAAGGATCATTCTTTTATCATAACCTGGAGTGTCTTTTGTCCCCCTGGCCAATTCCCTTGTTAGTAAGGCTAATTCGGCTTTATATTTTTCATCGTCTGTCCCAAATCCCATATCCTTTGGTTTAAAGGTTTTTACAACTCTTTTGGTATTTGGGTCAATAAGATTGACAAAAACCGGCTTTTCAACTTTCTTTTTGTTCTCTGCTTTAAGATGTTTCTCTGTTGTGTTTTTTTGCTGCCCTGCTGCAATTGCTTCCTTTTCATTTGTTGTCTGCTCGCTACATCCAGCTAACCCCAATAAACATCCTGCCAATAAGATCTCGATTATTCTAGTAAACCTGCTCATTTTCCCCCATCTTTTCCTAGTGATTTAATTTGAATTTTCCACTTAATCTATTGCTATATGATTTGACGATTATTACCGAAAATAGTTTCATATTTTATCCTAATTATCCCAATTAAATTTCCATTTTCTGTAATAGATTAACAAATCATGGGTTCATTTTATCACTTTATCCTAGTAATAGTAGTACTTTTCTAATGGCATAACTAAAAAATAAATATTTTGCACTAAAAATCTTGAATAAAAACAGTCGATAGGTAAATAGTAATATCAAGATTTTGTTCATTTTTTGGAGGTGCTTAAATGTCTGTTTATGTTCATCAGACGTTTGTCATTAAACAAGATAAGTTTAAAGAAGGGATTGAAAATTTAAGGGAAATTAAAAAGTTCAGAACTGAAAATTATGATCACAAAGTCGAGATTCTCACACCAATATCCGGTGAGGATCATACCTATGCACTCCTATCGATTTATGAGGGATTAGCAGAAATGGAATTACAAAATAAAAAAATGTTTGAAGACGAAGAGTACATAGAGTTGATTGGTCCATTTTTCCTTGAGAATATTGAACAAGGCAGTATGTATACACAAATTTATCGTTCCTTAAGTGACCGGAAACCTGATAAAAAGAAGGAAAAAGAGAAAGATTAATTTCATGTCTAAGCACAAAAAGGGGCTAGTGCCCCTTTTGTGTTTTTTACCAAAGTTTCGCCAAATCTTGGAACTTTGGAGTAATAATATAAAGGCAATCTCTATTTCCAAATAATTCAACTACCAGACTAGAGAAGAATACAAGGCGCTGCTTTATATAATCAACTACCTATCTTATTAACACAGGGGCAGTATGTTGAATTAAGGTGGTCATTTCATTTAAAAATATCTCCACCCCGATAGGTAATCCCCCAATGATATTTAAGGTTATCACGGTTAATTCCTGGAGTTAAATGGCCTGGAAATGATTTTGCAGTTCATGGATAATGGATAATATATTGATACGATTAAAGTACGGGTTGACCACTTCTTTTGATTTTTTATTAGAGTATGCAAAATTTGTTGGCAGGCCTTAAGAATTTCCTCTGCATTATCGATCAAGACTATTCAACCACCCTGGTTTATTATGATTTTTTAAATCCTACATGCACCATTTTTAAAATGCGGCTGTTTAGAAACCAAACCCCAGGCTACAAGTGTTAGGACATTGGCGGCTTGATCTTCAGTAAGTGTTCCATAATGAAGAGGGATAAGAATGGCCCCTTTCTGTACTGCATCTGTTATCCTCGCTGGGATTAATTTCAATATAGGCTTCAGGTGAAGCTAAATGAAGCATTGGTGCTCTGCCGGTTTTAGTTCGTGTATGCCATTTATAATCCAGTCTTCCAGTATTTAATTCAAAGGGAAATTCACCTGATGGCAGTTCAGGCGGCGGTGCCCAATCAAATCTGTATAGAACCGTACTGCCATTAGCCTTAAGCGCTTCAAACTCTTCTTTTGTTCTTGCTCTCCCAGTTAACAAATCCCTCCCATAAGACTCCGTTTCATCTGTAAACGTATAAAATCTGCCATCCGTATATAAACGGGCGTTCCCATTTGGGTATTGTTCATCGCACGGCCATTGAATCCGCCAAGCTGTTCCATTTTCTCATAAGACATACCTGACACAAGGTCTTTCCTTAGATACAATCTTCCATTCATTGAAGGCCTCCTCAGGGGTCTTATAGGTGATTAATGGCTGCCGATCCCGATCCTTAAATCCCATCTTTTTCGAAAGTTCTAGTAAACTTCAAAGTCAGAAGGAAGATGATTGGGTGGGTTAACGGCTTTTCTTAGGACATTCACCCTGCGCTCAAGGTTGGTCATGGTTCCTTCTTTTTCACCCCAAAGAGCATTTGGCAGGACAAGGTCAGCGAATTACGCTGTTTCGCTTGAAAAAGGATCCTCAACAACCAGAAACGGCTTCTTCATGATTTCGGTCATTTTGTTTCAATTCGGAAGTGAAACCGCCGGATTCGTATACATCATAACCCAAAACAAATCGATTTCTCCTTGTTCCACTAATTACATGATTTCTGTGATATAGGTTTGTGGTCCTACCGGTATAATTTCTTTATCTACATTCCATAGTCTCGCCATCTCTGCAATATGTTTGGGATTGCTATTATTCCGATATCCAGGATAGAAGCCTGCACCGCCTACTTCCCTATTAGACATTGAGCTTGGCTGGCCCGCATGCTGGAATGGACCTGAGCCTGGTTTTCCTATCTTCCCCATAATTAATTGCATCGAGTTTACAAGAGTAGCAGCTGCGGTTGCGTCCATACTTTGATAAATTCCCTGTAATAGCAACGGATAAGGTTTTTCCTACGTTCCAATCCATTCCGTACATTGAATCAACTTTGCTTGAGGATTGGTCGTAATCTGTTATACAAAGGCGGGATCATAGCGGGAAACTGTTTACTTCAGTTCTTCGAAACCAATTGTATGTTGTTAATATAGTTAGTATTAATTCAATTATTTTTAATTAATAGATGGATAATGCCATTCAGGACTGCTATATTTGTGCCACTTTTGGGCTGTAACCACAAATATTCCATCTTATCACTTATATGGTTCCTAGTGTCAATCTCAATGATTCTTGTTCCATTCCTTTTTCGCGCCTATAAAACACGTTCCCAAAATACAGTATTGGTTTCGTTTGAGTTCCTGCCAAAGAAAACAATAACATCTGTTACATCTAGATCCTCTTCAAAAGCGGGCGGACTACCATCCTTCCATTGAAATGAAGAGGATTCTCGTTCGCATTTCCAAAACCGAAAAGGCACCAGCACTTTAATAGTGGCTGGCGCCTTTTAAAAACTCTGTTAAAAAAACATATTCAACAATAGCGCTCCCCCAAAGGCGACGAAAGAAAGAATGGTTTCTAAGACTGTCCACGTTTTAAAGGTTTCCGGAACACTTAATCCTAAATATTCTTTAACCATCCAGAAACCAGCGTCGTTAACGTGTGAAAACATTAACGATCCTGCGCCTGTCGCAATAACCAGCAATTCGAGATTCACGTCTGTCATCCCGGCTACCACTGGCGAAACAATTCCAGCCGCAGTGGTTAAGGCTACTGTGGCGGATCCTGTAGCAATTCGAATTAAACCAGCAATTAAAAAGGCCAATACAAGTGGTGATAGCGATAAATTCTCTGCCATCCGAGCAATTGTATCCCCTACTCCACTTTCGATAAGTATTTGTTTAAACCCACCACCAGCCCCAATGATTAAAGCGATGGATCCGACTGGCAATAAACATTCTTCTGTCAATTTTTTAATAACTTCTTTCCCCATCCCTCGCCGTAGTCCAAGGAAATAATAAGCAACAAAGACAGAAATCAAGAGGGCAATAATTGGACTTCCAATGAAAATGAGAAATTTCGTTATCCCCGCAGTTAATTTTAAATAAGGAGCAACCGCTGATAGAATCATTAGTAACACTGGCAGCAGAATAATGAAAAATGAAATACCTGTAGCTGGTAATGATTTAGCTTCCTTACCTACTCGAATCAACACAGGTTCTCCTTGCGGAACAACCCTTTTGTTAACCCACATGGCAAACAAGGGACCAGCAATAATAACGGCTGGAATTGCAATAATTAACGAATATAAAAGGACTCTCCCTAAATTTGCCTTGTAGATACTGATGGCTGCCAATGCCCCAGGATGGGGCGGAACCAATCCATGAACGATTGATAATCCTGCGATACATGGCAAGGCAATTAATAAAATATTTTGTTTAGATGATTTGTGAATCGAAATAACTAAAGGCAATAGAATTAAAATCCCCACTTCAAAAAATACAGGAATACCAATAATAAAACCTGACAGCATCATGGCCCATGGTAATTTATTAACACCAAAAACGCGAATAAAATATTCAGCAATCTGCATGCCTGCTCCAGAGTCTGCCATCATTTTACCTAAAATGGTTCCTAGAGCTAAAATCCCGATTAAATGTCCAAGGACCCCGCCTACACCCGTTTCATAGGCTGCAACAATTTTATCCAGAGATAGACCTGATACTAACGCTAAAAACAAACTAGCCACGAGTAAGCTGATAAACGCATGCCACTTAAACCATGATACTCCTAGAACAACGATGACAATCGAAACGAGTGTCATCAGCAATAAAAAGGTATCCATAAACCAACACCATCCTTTACAATTTAATTGTATATTTCTCCCTTATTGTTAACACTTGTTACATTTACATTCGAATTTTCCTGCTTTAGTCTTTAAAACAGAAAAGCCCTCATCCTTAATAAAACATTAGGATGAAGGCTTATATTTTTAATCTCTATCCAAAAGTGCTGCCCCAGCAATTCCTGGTTTGGTCATTTCAAATATATTTAATATAAGATCTAATTCTTCTTCTGTAAGCACGTCATGCTGCAAACATAATTCACGAACCGATTTTCCACTGACGATGGCTTCTCTAGCAATCCTAGCAGCTACTTCATATCCCAAATGCGGATTGACTGCCGTAATAATACCGACACTTCTTTCAACATAATCCTTTAAACGTGCCTCGTTTGCTTCAATTCCCTTCAAGCAATAATCGGTAAAGGAACGGAAGCCATTGCTCATAATACTGATTGATTGCAGTAAGTTAAAAACTAATACGGGCTCCATCACATTCAGTTCCAGTTGACCAGCTTCAGAAGCAAGACAGATGGTATGATCATTTCCGATTACCTGAAAGGCAATTTGGTTAATCAACTCCGGCATGACTGGGTTTACTTTTCCTGGCATGATCGAAGACCCGGGCTGGCGGGCTGGCAAACTTATTTCTGCTAGACCGGCCCTCGGGCCAGATGCCATTAAGCGCAGATCGTTGGCTACTTTTGACATATTCATCATACAAACTTTTAATGCAGCTGAAACCTCAGTATATGCATCTGTATTTTGGGTTGCATCCACGAGATGCTCAGCGTTAACTAATGGCAGTCCACTAATTTCGGTAAGCTGTTTAACCACATCTATAATATATTGAGGGTCCGCATTTAAGCCCGTCCCAACTGCTGTGGCACCCATATTCACCTCATATAAATGATTTCTAGAGTTTGAAATCCTCTTAAGATCACGTTCAAGAACACGAGAGTAAGCTTCAAATTCTTGACCAAGGCGGATTGGAACTGCATCCTGTAAATGGGTCCGCCCCATTTTGATAACGTTTTCAAATTGTTTTGCCTTCTCCTTAAAAACGGCAAGCATATCATTCATGGTCACGAGTAATTTTTCAAGTAATTTTAGAGCAGCGATATGAATGGCTGTCGGAAAAACATCATTCGTCGATTGCGACATATTGACATGCGTATTCGGACTTAAATGAAAATAAGCTCCTTTTTCATGACCAAGCAATTCAAGCGCCCGATTGGCGATTACTTCATTTGCATTCATGTTCATGGACGTCCCGGCTCCGCCTTGAATTGGGTCAACTATAAATTGGTCGTTCCACTTTCCTGCAATCACTTCGTCGGCAGCTTGACAAATGACATCACCGAGCCCGGAATATAATCTCTTTGTATTCATATTTGCTATTGCTGCCGCCTTTTTTACCATTGCCAATGCTTTAATCAATTCTTCATGAATGGAGTACCCTGTGATAGGGAAATTCTCAACCGCCCTAAGTGTTTGGATACCATAATAGGCGTCCTTTGGGATTTCTTTTTTTCCTAAGAAATCTTGTTCGGTTCTGTTTGTAATCATAGCTTTCTGTCTCCTTTTTATAAACAACTATCGATACAAAAAAATAATAACAGTAAAAAAGAGCTATGTCTCTATTTCTGCTATAATTCTTGCATCAACCCCCTAATTATTCTGTCGATATAATAATATTTCGTACCACGATATATCTTTTTTATTTGTTTTTGCTAAATAAACAGTAATTTTGTCATTATGTCTAACTAAATAACTTCCTTTTAAACGTTTTATCCAACTGTTACCCCCATTAAAGGGGCCATAAAAATAAAAAAATAAAGGTAACCTGCAAGTTTTTATTTACAACTTGCCAGTTACCTCTATCCATATTTAATAGCCTATCACCATCGTTTTATCCTTCTAAAAACGAATAATTGAATTTTCTAAGCAACTCACCAAAAACCTCGCACTCCTCTTCAGGCCAATCTTTTAGTAATTCTGTTATTCTGTCTATTCGAGCCTGCATATGTTCATTTAATTCCTTTTTCCCTAACTCGGTAATTTCAAAGGTGTATGCCCTCCCATCTAACGGATCAGGTATCTTATACAAGAAGCCCTTCTGCTCTAAAGCAGCTGCTTGTCTGCTTACTGTTGATATATCTAATTGGAATTCACCCGCTAAGACCTTTACGCCTACTGCCCCTTTCATAGCAATGCGCCGAAGCAGCAGATAGGCAGATCGGTCAAGACTCCCAACTTTTTTATGGTTATTATCAGATGTCGTTCGGCGAAGCAGGATCGCTAATTCGAGTTCAATCATTTCTAGGGCATTTTTATTCATTTTATAACCTCACAGTATTCAATATTCCTACACATTATCATATCATAAGATAACTAACTTTTATTTTCGTCGTGCCAAGTGAAAACATCATTGACGTAGTGAAAAATAGTTGTATAATACAATCATATAGTTTCATCATACAACTATTTGTCTCAAGAGGGTATTCGTACGAAATATTTCACCGAAATAAGTTTTCCAAATATTTCGTCACCTTATTGATGAATTTTCTCAAGCAGACGAACCGTGGATGAAACAAATATAAACAGAAAAGGAGTAATGTAAATGGCATCAACACCGCATTCGATTGCGTCAACCTCAAGTAAAAACACTTCAAATCCAGAGTTACAGGCATCTTTATTAACACAACCAAAAGCAGTGTGGGCAGTATTTTTTGCCAGCATCATTGCTTTCATGGGTTTAGGTCTTGTTGACCCCATTTTACCTGCCATTGCAGATCAATTACATGCCTCACATAGTCAAGTTACCTTATTGTTCACCAGCTATAATGCGGTAATGGCAGTGGCTATGCTTATTACCGGAATGATTTCCTCTAGGCTGGGAATCAAGTGGACCCTTCTTTCAGGGATTGTCATCATAGCGGTCTTCTCTGCACTTGGAGGCTTTTCAAATGGAATTTGGACCCTTGTCAGTCTTCGAGGAGGCTGGGGTTTAGGAAATGCTTTATTTGTAGCAACTGCCCTTGCAGCTATTGTCTCACTATCCAATAGTGGAACGGCCAAAGCCATCATTCTTTATGAAGCTGCGATCGGACTTGGCATATCAGTAGGCCCTCTTCTAGGGGGATGGTTAGGGGCAATGTCCTGGAGAGGACCGTTTCTTGGCGTAGCTACACTGATGGTTATAGCATTTATTGGTTTAATTTTATTAATGCCCAAGGCTAAGCAGGATCAAAAGAACCAAGCGAAAACATCACTTGCAGATCCTTTCCGTGCCTTAAAACACCGTTCGTTATTGGTTTTCGGGATCACGGCGGCCCTTTATAATTTTGGCTTTTTTACGCTTCTCGCCTATGCCCCATTTGTCATGGGATTGGATGAACATGGGCTTGGGTTTGTATTCCTAGGCTGGGGGATTTTACTTGCGATTACTTCTGTCTTTATTGCTCCTAAACTGCAGAAAAAGTTTGGAACGATAAAATCCATGTGCGCGATGTTAGTTATGTTCGGAATTCTTCTTTTTGTCATGGGGACATGGACCTCAACACAATCGGTCATCATCATTTGTGTTATTGCTGCCGGTGCATTATTAGGAAATAATAATACACTAATCACCACCGCTGTAATGAATGCAGCACCCGTACAACGTTCAACAGCGTCCGCCGCTTACAGCTTCCTTCGCTTTATCGGAGGTGCGATTGCCCCCTATATGGCAGGTAAACTTTCAGAAATTTATAACCCATCTGTTCCTTTTATTGTCGGCGGTATTTTTGTCCTTCTCTCTGTTTTGTTCATTTTAGTAAATAAAAAGCATGTTAACCATGTTGATGATGTTGAATTAGGCCATTAAGTGTACTAGGTGGGGTTTGTCTTGGTGACAAATCCCTTTTCTTTACCCCTTCCGTAATAAGTCAGTGAATATCGCGCTTCTTAAAACGGCCGCCTCTAACTTCCGCTATGTCAGCAATGGCTAAAAACGCTGTAGGATCTATTTCCTCGACAATCGTCGTTAGTTTGGACTCTTCTAATCGGGAAATGATACTAAAAATGACTTTCTTATTATCGCCAGTATAAGCGCCTTCACCGTTTAAATAGGTGACTCCCCGTCCTAAACGGTCATTAACAGCATCTCCAATCTCTTCGGCATTGTCACTAATAATCCAGACAGATTTAGTTTCTTCGAGTCCTTGGACAACCGTATCAATGGCTTTCGATGCAATTACATATGCTAAAAGGGAATACATGGCACGGTCCCAAGAAAAGACAAATCCGGCTGCCCCTAAAATAAATATGTTCATAAACATAATAATTTGTCCAACCGAAAAGGGAACCTTTTTATTAATGACAAGAGCTAGTATTTCTGTGCCATCTAATGCCCCGCCATTACGGATGACCAGACCCACTCCAATGCCTAGAATCATTCCGCCAAATAGGGTTGCCAGGAGGATATCTTCTGTAAAAGGGGGAATAGGGTGAAAAAAGGAAGTAAAAATGGATAAAACGATAATTCCATAAATGGTTGAAAAAGCAAAGGTTTTTCCCATTTGTTTGTAGCCCATATACACAAAAGGCAGATTCAATACAAATAGAAAGAGCCCCAATTTCCATCCAGTAATATGTGCAAGCATGATGGAGATACCGGTGATTCCCCCATCAATAACATGGTTCGGAACTAAAAATATTTCTAGTCCTGTCGCCATAAGGATGGCACCGATGGTAATCATAATGATTCTCACAATTACCCTTGTTAGCGGAAGTTTTTTATGCTTTAGATTTTCCTTCATTAATTCTGTCATTCAACCACTCCTTATTTATTTTATTTTGCCATATAATCATCCAATCTATTAGGAATTTTCCATAAATATGTTCTTTATATGATTATATCATATTTTTCGCAAAAAGTGAACTAGAGTTCATATTTTTTTGATGAAAAAGGGATTGCAGCCTTCTGCAATCCCTCCATCTTTATACCATTACTTTGCATAGTTGATTTGTAAATTCGACTGGGTCTTCGATTGGTAAACCTTCAATCAACAATGCTTGATTATATAACAAGTTTGTATATAAGGTTAACTTGTCTTTGTCCTTTTCAAACGCATCTTTTAATGTTGTAAACACCTCGTGATGGACATTAATTTCTAAGATCTTGTCTGCTTTTACATTTTGACTGTTTGGCATGGCGTTAAGGATTTTTTCCATTTCGATCGATACTGCCCCATCAGTAGATAAACATACAGGATGAGTTTTTAGTCGTTTCGAAACTTTTACATCTTTAACCTTGTTGTTTAGAACACTTTTCATAAAATCAAATAGTTCTTTATTGTCTTGTTCCTCTGCAGCCGTATCTTGATTTTCATCCGCTTCAAATCCTAAATCACCGCTGGAAACAGATTTAAACTCTTTTTCTTTATATGACATTAGCATTCTTATTGCAAACTCATCAATCTCATCGGTAAAATATAGAATTTCATACCCTTTATCCGCAACTAATTCCGTTTGCGGCAGTTTATCAATTCGTTCATTCGATTCACCAGTTGCATAGTAAATATATTTTTGGTCCTCCGGCATTCTTGCTACATACTCGTCAAGAGTGACCAACCTTTTCTCCTTAGATGAGTAGAACATTAACAAATCCTGGAGTTCTTCTTTATGGGTTCCATAATCACTGTAAACACCATATTTTAGTTGTCTGCCAAATGCTTTGAAGAACTCTTCGTACTTTTCTCGTTCATTTTTTATGATCGACAATAATTCACTTTTGATTTTCTTATTAATATTTTTGGCGATAAGCTTTAATTGACGATCATGCTGAAGCATCTCTCTTGAGATATTTAATGAAAGATCTTCAGAATCCACCATTCCCTTAACGAAACTAAAATAGTCAGGCAGCAAATCAGCGCATTTATTCATGATTAACACGCCATTTGAATATAGCTCTAATCCCTTCTC
This sequence comes from Neobacillus cucumis, assembly GCF_023715505.1. The sequence goes on from NZ_JAMBOH010000016.1 coordinate 62,559, forward strand.
ATATTCCTGTGTGTAATAATCAAACGGAATGTTTTCAGGGATATAAAGAATGGCATTATATCTTATAGCACCGTCAACGCTGATATGAATATGTTTTAGCGGTTTGTCAAAACCATAGCGTTTTTCTGAGTAAAAATTTTCATAGTCTTCGGTGGTTAAATCCTTCTTATTCTTTCTCCAAATAGGAACCATACTATTAATGGTTTGTTCTTCAACTACTTCCTCAAAGTCGTTATCACTGCCCTCTTTGAGCTTACGTTCTGTAACATCCATTTTAATAGGATAGCGAATAAAATCCGAATATTTTTTGATAATAGACCTTAATCGATATTCTTCAAGATACTCATCATAGTTCTCATCTTCGGTATTTTCTTTTATTTTCAACGTAATCTCCGTACCGACTGAATCCTTTTCACATGGAGTGATGGTATAGCCGTCCGCTCCTTTAGATTCCCATTTGAAGGCTTCATCACTACCTAGAGCCTTACTAATCACTGATACTTCATCTGCCACCATGAATGCTGAATAAAAGCCAACCCCGAATTGTCCAATGATATCGTAGCCGTCTTTAAGTTCATTTTCCTTTTTGAAAGCTAACGAACCGCTTTTTGCAATCGTACCAAGGTTATTTTCAAGTTCTTCTTTAGTCATCCCTATGCCAGTATCAGTGATTTTCAATAATCTATTGTCCTTATCAGCAGTCACTTTTATGTAGTAGCTATCTTGGTCAAAGGTTAACGAATCATCTGTTAAAGCTTTATAGTAAATTTTATCGATCGCATCGCTTGCATTTGACAATAACTCTCTTAAGAAAATCTCTCGGTGTGTATATATCGAGTTAATCATCATATCTAGTAACCGTTTTGACTCTGCTTTAAATTGCTTTGTTTCCATCAAGACCTCTCCTTTTTGCAAAATATACCTATATTTTAGCACTCTTATCCGAAGAGTGCTAACAATTATTTTAATAACATATTTACTTATTTTTTGTCAAGAAAAACCAGCACCCTAATAGATGCTGGTTTTTACAAAGTAAGTGCTTATTGAATCATTTTTGAAGACCTTGCCAACTCTGCAGTCTTTTGGATTCGTTTACTCAGAGGTTCTTTCAAGAAAAGTGCTAAAATAAAGCTGGCAGCCACAAAGAGTAGCAAGTAAAACACATCTCTTACCACCACTTCTGCAACCATTCCTCCTACCGTTTCGCGCAGCAAACTAACCGCATATGTAAACGGCATAAAAGGATATATTCTTTGAAAAAAGACTGAAGTGGTACTAACAGGAAAGGTGGCACCGGAACTGGAAATTTGCAGCACCAAAAGAATAATTGCTAACCCTTTTCCAATTGTGCCGAAAACAGAACATAAAGTAAACGTGATAATTACAAAAACCAGCCCAATAAAGATACTAAAGAGAAAAAACCATAGTTTATCAACGGCATAAGTATGAATGATATATATATCACCAAATGAAACAACTACAGCTTGAAAGATCCCTATGGTCATAAAGGTAAGCATTCTTCCATAGTAAACCTGATAGCTCTTAAACTGATGATTGTTATCCTCCACATCTACTCGAAGTGAGGCGATCAGGAATGTTGCCCCTACCCAAAGTGCCAGCATTGTATAAAATGGGGTCATCGCTGAACCGTAATTAGGGATAGGGAATATCCTTTTTGTTTTTAATAAAACCGGATTGGATAAAAAGTTACTTTCTGTTTGCGGGTCATGTTTTAAAATTTGAATTAAATCATTCACATCCACACTGCCTTTTAATCTTCGCAGTTTATCAGCTGTACTCCTGATCTGTGCTTCAAAGCCTGGTAAGTCATTTCTTGCAAAATCAGCCGCTTTATGGACAGCTGTTTCTAATTCAGGAAGCTTTGTTCGAACAAGATCAGCGGCTTTTCGAATATCATCCTCCAGAGATGGCAGATCATTACGAACAAAATCTGCCGCTTTATGAATTTTCCCCTCAATTGTTGGGAGATCATTTTTAATAAAATTAGCAGAGGAGTTAACAATCGCTTCTCCTTCTAATACCTTTTGCTGGAGGTCACCCCGTGCCTGTTGAATGGAATTGTGAATACGTACAAGTTCCTCATGAAGCTGTGTTAACTGTGCCTGATTTTCACTAGTGTCAACCTCAGCTGCGGCCTGTCCAGAACGATTGATTGTTTGGTTAATATTTGCCTCTATTTCAGATAATTGCTCTCCAATTTGGGTTACAATTTCATTTATGCGATTCATATCGGCCATTTTCTGTTGCAGTGCCAATACCTTATTGCCGGCTTCATGGATGAGTGGCAGATTAGCTTCTACTTTTAAAATACTGCTGCCGGCCTGGTTAATCTCGGGAATCCTTTGTTCCAATTCAATTATCTTCTGTCCCTTTTCTCTAATTTCGGGCAGCTTTCCCTCGAGCTCGATTGCTTTCTTTCCCATAGCCTCAATCTGCGGCAAGGCCTTCTCTAATGTAAAGATTTGGTTCTCCATATTATGTATGGATGGCAATGCTTTTTCTAACTCAATTCCGGCTTTATAAAAACCTGAAAAAATAGCATCTCCAACAGTTTTGACAAAAGCCTGACTGATTTGAGCTGTTACAGCCGACGCTCCAGAGCTGGCAATTTTCGGGGCAACGGCATTAATCTTTTCATTTACACCGAATAGAATTTGCGGCTTTGTTGGATTGATTTCAAGTATGCTGGTTAGTTTCTTTGAAAAGTCTCTTGGGATGATTAGATAAGCATAATAATTACCTTTTTCAACGCCGTCCTCCGCAGTGGAGCGATTAACAAATATCCAGCCGAGTTTCTTGTTATTTTTTAAATTTTGTACAATTTCATTTCCTATGTTTACCTTTTTCCCTCGAATTTCTGCCCCTTCATCTTCATTAGCCACTGCCACTTTAATTCCAGATGTATTACTGTATGGGTCCCACATCGCTTTAATGTTAATCCAAGCATAAGCGGATGGAAGGAGCGTGAGTGCTCCTAATAACAAGATAACGATGGGCACTTTTCGTATATTTCTCCAATCCGTTATATAGATTCTCCAAATGCTTCCCATGTTTCCCCACCTTTGTGAAAATATCCTCTCTTAGCTTGTCACTAACCCGGAAACTAGATTCAAGATTATATTTATATTTAGGCATTTCGTTTAGGTGAACGAGATGGGGATTGCATATGCTGATAAAAAAAACATCATGAAAGGGGCATATTTGTGAGTAATTCATCGGACAATCCAATCATTCCAAAATCGGTGATTGATTTACTGGTAAGCGATATACTAAGAAAAAACGGGATTAGTATTGATAAAGCAAAGGGCAAAATTTCAGATGAGCAGAAACAAATGTTAAAAGACTTAGTCAAAGATCTATCCCTGCAAGTGGATTCATTTGTTAAAAAACCAACTAAAGAACAAGAAATAGATCCCAAATGATACTAACCTGAAAACGCCATTTAGGCGTTTTTTTACTTTTGTTAAATGGGCAGAAATTAGGGACTCGTCCAATCAGAATGTAAGACAACCTCATATATTAAATCGAAACTAACAAAAAGGAGTGTTTAGGAATGTCATCATCCAGCAGGGATAAACGCAATAGCAGCAGCGAGAAAAACCGTAGCAGCAGCCACCGCGATCACGAGAAAAAGGAGCGGAGGAGGAGTTCTTCACACGAAGATAAACATGATGATAAGAAGCATCATGATGCAGATGTAGTACAGGACGCAAACCAAGTCGATTTAATGGACCAAGAATCGGATGAACTAATCTTTATTAAAGATTCATGTAATATTAAGGTTCATTCAACCAATACTCAAGCAGCCGTTTCCTTACAAATTGCTCTACAACTTGCTATTGCAATAGTGATTAGAATTACCATTTTAGACAGTGCGGACAAAGACGGTGTAGTACAAGATCTTCTGCAGCATTTTGAGACAGAGCAAACAAATAAACAGAAAATTTTCATCGAAAACTCCAAAGACGTCACTGTTAAGACTACTGACACAGACTTATCCGTCAATATTCAAGCATTATTACAGGTTCTACTCACTTTAGTGGCTAAAGTAGACATTTTATAAAAAAATAATAAGAGGTGAGAAAAAACATGAGTGAAAATTGGAAAGCATTGGACCATTGCTGCGATAAAGGTAAGGATGAAGCTGTAACACAGGAAGCTGATCAACTGGTATCAAGTAAACAGCAGTCCTTTGAATGGATTGTTGTTAAGGATTCTGAACAGGTTTGTGTTCATACAACGGATACTCAGATAGCTGTGTCACTTCAAGCTGCTATCCAAGCTGCGATTGCTGTTGTGATTAGCATTACAATTGGCGATACTGAAAAAGCAAAAGCAGTGGTACAGGACTTAAAACAATTATTCAAAACAAAACAGCGCAACTCTCAGAAAACCATTATTAAGGGTAGCAAATGTGTTGAAGTAACAACAACTGATACACAAGTAGCTGTTAACATCCAAGCATTACTTCAAGTTTTAGTTGCCATCGTTGCAAAATTAGACATTCTATAATTAATAAAAACTATTCATAAAACAAAAGGCTGCCAAAATCGGCAGCCTTTTATTGTTATTCAGTGGTACCATCCTTATGTGAAGGATTATAATCATATTTTGCTCGGTCAACCGGAGTAAAGTTTTTAGGTGTATAGAAACGTAATAAATCTCCATTCACAACCTTATCTGAGAATGTGAGTTTTTCCTGAACCAATTGTTTATATTTCTTGGCCTCAGGCAACTTGTCCGATTCTAGCTTTAACCCTGTAGTTGAATCATAATATTTACCATCAACCGAGTAAATCGTCGGACTCACATAGTCACCGTTTCGGAATGCCACTAAACTATCATGTTGCTTAGACAGTAAATCCGTACCGAATTGAACATAATCTTTTGTATCAATTCCTAACAGGTGAAGAAGCGTTGGAAGAAGGTCAACTTGACCGCCATACTCATGGTTCACCCCACCCTGCATGCCTGGGACACGAATAAATAATGGTACACGTTGTAATCCAGCATTATCAACAGGTGTAATTTCTTTTCCAAGTATTTGCGCCATTGCTTTATTATGATTTTCAGAGATACCGTAATGATCACCATACATAATAATAATGGAATTATTATAAAGACCAGACTTCTTAAGGTAGTCAAAAAATTGTCTTAGCGCTTCGTCCGCATAACGTGCTGTTTGGAAATATCCATCCACAGACTTATCACCTGTTGTAGCAGGTGCAATGGTTGCATCCTTTTGATTCATCGCATATGGATAGTGGTTAGCAACCGTAATAAATTTAGTATAGAATGGCTGCGGCAATGATTCCAATAGTGGGATAGATTGCTGATAGAATGGTTTATCCATTAAACCATATTCGGCCTCATCAGCAGAATTAATCTGATAATAGTTGGCATCAAAGAACTTGTCAAAACCAAGAGATTTGTAAATTTCATTACGATTCCAGAAACTTCCCGAATTCCCATGGAAAACAGCTGAAGTATACCCGTTCTGCCCTAAAATGGCAGGTGCTGCTTGGAATGTGTTTAACCCTTTCGTTGTAAAAACAGATCCCTCTGGTAAGCCAAACAAAGAATTCTCGAGCATGAATTCTGCATCAGATGTTTTTCCCTGTCCTGTTTGATGAAAAAAGTTATCAAAATACATTGTATTTTGGTCTTTTATCAATGAGTTTAAAAACGGTGTAACCTCTTCCCCATTTAACTTATAATTGATCAAAAAGTTTTGCATGGATTCAAGGTGTAAGTAAATCACATTCATACCCTTCCCTGCACCAAAGGTAGCGGGATTGGGTTCGGCATAATTAGATTTGGTATAGTTAATAACTTCTGTAATGTCATCGCTGCTCGCCATTACTCGTTGTGCCGAGGCATGTGTACTTTTAACAGCATCGTAAATGGTGTAATTGTACATACCAAGGTATTTCACAATATAATTTCGGTCAAATCCTCTAGTAAGTAATTGAGGACGGTCTAATTCTGCCAGAGACAAGTTTACACAAGAGATAACAAGCGCTAAAGAGTATAATACCGAGATTTTCCTGCGTTTTATATCTTTAACCTCAATTTTAACAAAACGAAAAGCAAGCAGTGCCACCAACACAATAAAATCAACAAAGAAAAGAATGTCGTATGGTCTTAATAAAGAGAACACACTTCCACTTACGTCACCAAAATTTTGTGTCTGAGTTAAGGTAGGAAAAGTAATGAAGTCGTTGAAAAAACGGTAAAAAAGGACGTTTGCATATAATAGAAAAGATAATAGAAAATAAATAATCAACATCACCGTATATTTTTTTCTTCCTCTAAAAAAGGCTGAAATACCTAAGAAAATTAAGGAAGAACCTAATGGGTTAAAAAACAGAAGAAATTTCTGTAATGTATTTTCAATCCCTAATTGAAACTGGGTTAATTGTACAAAATAGGTTTTTAACCAGAGTAGAAGTACAGACAAAAAGAAAAAGCCAATATATTTATTATAAATACTTTGACCCTTGTTTAATAGTTTATTCATTGTTTCTCATCACCTCATAGTGCATTATTATGACAAAAAAAATTTGACATTTAAATAGAAGATTCAACCCAAATTCACTAACATCTATCTTAACAGGTAAATATGAACAATTAATGAACAAACTTTGAAAATGTATATTTGTAGGAAGTACCTGTCAAATTCATTCCATAATAATTAAAGGATTAATTCTTTTAAGTATAGGAAAACTATCTCTGTGCACTTCAAGGAAGGAGGCACTAGTCCTGAACAACTTTTCTAATACCTTAAGGAGGGTAACAATGGGAATTTTAAGTGGAAATCCAAAAGAAGAGCCATTGCATTATGGCGAAGTTTTTGATATTTGGGCATCACAATTAGCAGGCAACAATATGATTTCCGGTTATAAAACCATGTTAAATCATGCCGGTGATGAGGACTTAAAAAAATTACTAGTAGAAGTGATTGAGACAGGCGAACAGCAAAAAAAGCAAATTGAGGAGCTCTTAAAGGAAAACGGCGTCGGCCTTCCTCCAGTAATGCCTGACCCGCCTGAAGCTTGTTTAGAAGACATTCCAATTGGTGCCCGAATTCCGGATCCAGCGATTGCGGCTACCCTTGCAGCTGATACCGCTGCAGGGTTGGTTGCCTGCAGTCAAGTCATTGGAATGTCTATCAGGGAAGATGTTGCAATGATGTATGGTCAATTCCATATGCAAAAAGCTGCACTTGGTGCAAAGATTTTGCGTCTAAATAAAGAAAAAGGCTGGCTGATCCCGCCACCGCTTCATCTTAATAAACATCACGACTGCTAAAAAAGTTACCATGTTGTAAGATCTTCTGGAGGTGAATGAAGTGGCTGAACAAAACAATAAGAATCAGAATTCAATCAACAGTCCAGAAGGATCTGGTTCTGAATATCATCGTGAACACGCAGGTAATGTTCCGGATTACGGCGGTAACAGTATGGAACAAATTGCCATAGAAGAATTAAAAAATGAAGCTAACAATACCAATATGTAGTTTTTATTTATCCCGCTGTTTGTGGTTTAAAAAAAGAAACCAGTCGATGGCTTGACTGGTTTCAATTTCACTAGTTTTTCACTAGATTCATTTGTTCCCCTGCTTTAGCCTCGACAATTTGTTCGTCCACACTTAACCAGATAGGGATAGCAGAGGGATTATAAACAAAATAACTATTGGCAGAGAATTTTAGATTTTGGAATGCCTTGATATAATCGACAATCTCAAGATTGGATGCATACCAGATGTCACTACGATTACCAATATATTCACAAAATTTTCCAATTAAATCCCAGTTTTGATCCTGTTCAAATTCATAGCTGTGGCCCCATACATACATCATATACAAATATTGTTTTTTATGGAGCTGGACGAATTCCTCAGCAAGCTTTAATAAATTTCGGTTATGGTGGCAGGTTGGATTCCATTCGATAAAATCATCAGGAATTGAAAAATTTCCTGTACTATGGACTGTTCTTGCGTATTCAATCCCTAAGTATGGCAGCATCTCTTTAATCAATTGATTATAAGAACCATTTGGATAGGATAGCCCTCTCACAGTATAATCCACGATTTCCTCTAAGTTTTTTCGATCCTCCATTACTTCTTCAATAAGCTGCTCTTTTGGCGACCTAGCAATCGTTGGATGGGTTACGGTATGAGCGGATACTTCATGTCCTTGATAAAGCCGTGAAACTTCCTCTCTAGGAATGCGATCGCCGGTTCCGAATAAGCCGGAATTCAAATGAAAGGTTCCCTTAATTCCATAACGATTAAAGATCTCGACAAGTTTTCTATCTGCTGATCTGCCATCGTCATAGCTCATCGTTAATACTTTGTGCTTCCCTTCAGGAAAGGTCATGATTACTTTCGGCATCCCTTGTCACCCCTATATAATAGTAGAATAGCACAAGAAGAATCCCTTCTGATTTTCAAATGCATTGGATTCTTCTCTTAAAACTAATTTTTGACGGTTTCAAACTCCCTGCCTGATAAATAATTTTTTGTATTTAACAACATTTTTTCGAATAATTCTTCCACTTCCTCACGGGAGAGTGAGCTTAGTAGTGGATCTTGTAAAAATGCGAGAAGTGCTAATTCCTTATCACAGTTAATAGCTGCCTGAAGGGTCATTTCTTGAATATGGATATGACGATTCACCATATTATTGATGGACGTTGGCAGCTCTCCTGATAAAATAGGTTGAACGCTGTTGTAACTAAATACTGCATTCGTTTCCACAATTGCATTTTGTGGTACTCCACCCATTTGTCCCCTATTTGGAAAATTCACGTTTGAAGTAATATCACCTAAACCAAGAAGTGCTTTGATCATTTGAACCCCTTCTTCACCAGTAGGTCTTAAGACAAAGTCTTCCGCTCCATTTGCCAGCCGCTGACCTTTTTCATAAAGTTCTTTCCCTCTTTCAATCCGCCAATCCACCGGAGTTAATCCAAATTTCCATTCCTTGACCTTTTGAGGACTTTGGAGATACCAGGTATTAGGCATAAACTCCGCTAAATGACGGTCACCTGCCGCAGCAATGAGGCCAAACTTTTTAAACAAATCAAATTTTACTCTTTGTGCTGAAGCGAAATGATCGTTCATCCAATTTCCTGCTTGTTTTCCTTCAAATCCAGATAAATAGTATTTGTCCACAAATTTCTGGTAGAGTGGGAATAGATCAATATTTTGATAGGATGCACGGTCAAGCCACGTAAAGTGATTGATACCTAAGACATTCACCTTAATGTCACTACGTTGAACATTTTCCAATCCTTCCATGTCCTCTAACATCATCGCCAGCAGCTTTTGCGTGCCAAAAACCTCATGACAGCAGCCAATTGCTTTAATCTCAGAGAATACTTCATATAGCGTCCTTGTACAAAGACTCATTGGATTCGTATAATTAATCACCCAAGCATTTGGTGCATGCTCTTTAATTTGCGAGGCAATTTCCACAAATAATGGAATCGTCCGCAGTGCCCTGACCAATCCTCCAGGTCCGACTGTATCTCCGACAGATTGATAGACACCATACTGTTCAGGGGTATGAACATCTGACTTCATTTCTAAAAATGTACCAGGCAGGATGGAGATAATGACAAAATCAGCACCTGTTAAAGCTTCTTTTAACGTTCCTACGGCCTCATAGTCCCATTGACCGATTACATCATCACGGCCGCGCAAACGATTGCCGATAATCTCATTTTGCTGGGCCGCATCAAAGTTGATATCATATAATTTGACGGTACCAGATACATTTTCCTCTAAAGCAAGGTCACTCATCAATCCCCATGCCCAGCCGCGTGAGCCTCCACCGATATAAGCGATTTGAACATCCTTTACATGTTTAGTCTTATTCATACTAACGTCCCCCTTTGATTTGAATATTGATTGACTGAAGCCAGCCATTTTTTCAGCCTTAATGTCTCAATCCCTGCTAATAAAACAATACCAATACCATGAGTGTCATTGAGAATCCATGTTAGGTCATGCTTATAATAATCCTTCGTAAACGCATAACCAGATCCTTGACATACACCATATACATTTCCCTTTTTATCGATTCCCACCTTTGAAAGACCTTCAAAGCCGCGTAAGACAGCCTCGATATACTCATTGGATTCTTCAAGCCAGCCAAATCGAACCCCTCTAGCAAAAGCATAAATAAACATGGAAGTACACGAAGTTTCTTCATAGGATACCGGATCTGTCAGCACTTGGTGCCACAAGCCATTTTCCCCTTGCAAAGCCAAATAGCCTTTCGATAGCTCTCTAAAAAATGATAACAACTCTTCGCGCTGCGGATGATCCTTAGGCAATACAGCTAGTAATTCGGAAAGTGAAAAAATCACCCATCCGTTACCGCGTCCCCACGGAACACCAGTTGCTGTATTGAATTTAAAATCATAGACATGCGACATAATCTGCAGTTCCGGAATAAATAAATAGTCCTTGTAACATAAAAACTGATTCACAGCATCATCCAGGTAAGCAGGATCATTTGTCAATTCGTAATACCTGGACAGAAATGGGGTACTCATATAAAGATCATCACACCAAATCGTATCTTTCATAAAATCCACACTGCCAAATCTCCGGTACAATGCCTGGTTTTCCAACCGGTCTTGTTGATTGATTATATAATCGGCTATTGAATCGGCAACATCCCTTGCTCCTCGAATATCTGTATCCTTACTTGCCGTCAGCATGGTCGCCCCAAACGAACCGCAATCATCTAAACTATCGATCGCTGACAATTGAGTATTGATACCTGCTGCCCCGTATTGCTCTCGGTCCCATAAGGAATATTGAAAAAAAGAGGTACAGGTTTCAATATGTTTTAAAACATAGTCCACAATGTCTTGACGATTCAACTCTTTTCCAGTTTGTAATAAACCATACATTGTCACACCTAAAGGATAATCCCATTTCCCGAATAAAGGATTTTCTAAATAAGGACGGACCCATGTGTCTGGCATGTCTAAACGCCAATAAGTCGGGCCTTGATTACCCTCTAGTAAAATATCAAACCTTAACATTTCTTCGAATCTCAGTGGCGTTTCCAATGAAAAAGTCCCTGCATAGAGCCATACATCATCTGTACCTTCTACTGGCACAGGAAGAGAAAAATTACCGCCATTCAATTCAAAGCCCCAATTCTCTCCATGACAAATACTTTTAACGACTACATTATGCTCACCATATGGCAGTTCTATAGCTACTTGGAAATTTTTTTCAGTATCCGACTGATACACACTCTCACCATTGACAAATAGCTCGATACCACCCTTGTTTTTCCCGTTCAATGTATAGGTCTGGATACCCGGCTTTTTACATATTAACTTCGTCCATGATATGGTATATTGATTATTTTTCTTTCCGAATATTCTTGTAAGCTGTAAGTCTGATTTTTCCCATTTCGCATTTGGGAGCCACACTAAATCCCCCTCTGCCTCATGTGTTCCTTCCATCGGCAACATTTCTAATTCCTTATCCTGGAATCCGGTATAAATCCAGCCTTCTTGACCATTTCTTTCTACAGAAGGTGTTATAAAATGCATAGGAAACCGCTTAAATGATCCTGTACCAAATACTCCGCCAAATCCTGAAGGAGTTTTCATAAACTCTAGGACGAAATGATTCCATCCTTCTTTTACCGGTATACGAAAATTCACCCTTCGTTTCGGATTCGTTTCTTCTATGTTTCTGGATTTAAAAACTAATTCACTATTAAGGTATACCCGAACAGGACCAAAACAGTTGATTGCTAAGACAACCTCTTTTGACTCGTCGCTCCATAACTTGGCCCAAGCATAAACCAATTGACCATCATTCGCTTCCGGAAAGCGTTCTTCTAAATCCATTACATAGCGATAGTCTTTACCACGTAGAAAACCTTTACTGCAAAAGGCTCGGAACGTGAAGGGATGCGGCGGATTACTTCCTATATAACGGTCTGTAATGGTTGCTAAAATATTCTCAACTTGTTTATTCAGCTTGGAATAGATGCTCTCGTTCCTATGAAAATAGGATGACAATACAACCCTCTCCTTTTACTTCCAACATAATTGACATCATCTCTTAACTTTAAAGAAAGAAAGGGTTTACAACAATAACACTTTTTTAATATACAGCTCTTAACGTTTAGCATTTTTTTGCCATGTTTGGATTAAAAACAATCAAAAAAGTACAACTCTAACAAAAAAGATAAATGGTGCAACAAAGGACAGTTTCTTTTTACTGTCCTTTGTTATCTTCTATAAAGTTACGCCACTTTTAAAAATAGAAATCTCTCTAAAGTCGTTCTTTTCATTATTGACGAACTCCCCACTTGCCACTTCGATTATATAATTAACGAAATCCTTTAACACCTGTTCCGACGAAACTTCATCTTCCAGTAAGATTCCGGCATTAAAATCAATCCAATGAGGCTTTGTTTCATAGATTTGGGTATTAGTAGAAATTTTCATTGTTGGTACAAAGGTTCCAAACGGTGTCCCCCGCCCCGTTGTAAACAACACCATATGACAGCCCGCCGCAGCAAGTGCAGTCGAAGCGATCAAGTCATTTCCCGGTGCACTAAGAAGATTTAATCCTTTTGTCTTAAGAACCCCACCATATTTCAAGACATCCACCACAGTTGAAGTCCCCGCCTTCTGTGTACAGCCAAGCGATTTGTCCTCAAGGGTGGTAATTCCTCCTGCCTTATTTCCTGGTGATGGGTTTTCATAGACAGGCTGATCATGCTGCAGGAAATACCCCTTAAAATCATTGATCAAATCGACTACTTTATGAAATACCTCTTCATTTGCGGCACGTTCCATTAAAATGGTTTCAGCCCCAAACATTTCCGGTACTTCCGTTAGGACAGTCGTCCCCCCTTGGGCGATTAAATAATCTGAGAACCTGCCCAAAAGAGGATTGGCCGTAATACCGGAAAATCCATCCGATCCACCGCATTTTAAACCAATTTTCAATTCAGATAAAGGAATATCCTCCCTTTTATCTTCTTTAGCATTTTCATAGATCTCCATCACTAGCTTAAAGCCTTCTTCGATTTCATCGGTAACTGCCTGGGAGACGAGAAATTTAATCCTGTCCTCATTTACTTCCCCAAGAGCCCTTTTAAATTCCGGCAACTCATTGTTTTCACATCCTAAACCTAGGACCAGGACACCCCCTGCATTCGGATGATTCACTGCATTTAAGAGAATCTGTTTCGTATTTTCATGGTCATCACCTAATTGAGAACAGCCATAACTATGTTTCAGGACAAGAACGTTATCGAATGGGCTGATATCACCTACATGCTTTTCAAAACGTTTGATAATTTTTTCAGCGATGCCGTTGACGCAGCCGACTGTGGGGGCAATCCACAGCTCGTTACGTATTCCGACAGCTCCACTTACCCGACGGTAGCCCTTAAAGGTCCGATCCTCAAGCTTATAAGAAACTTCAGTTTGAATTGGATTGTATTCGTATTCCTCTGTACCAGACAGGTTAGTTTTCGTGTTATGGGTATGGACAAGCTCGCCAGCATGGATCCGTGTGACGGCGTGACCGATTGGATAACCGTATTTGACAATATTCTCGTCTTGCTGGATATCACGAATCGCGACTTTATGTCCCCGATATACATCTTCCTTTAATTGAACGACGGTCCCGTTTACATTTAGCTGTTCATCCTTCTTTAAATCTTTCAAAGCAAGAATGATATTATCTTTCTCATGGATTTGCAGAAAATCTTTCAATCTTTACCCCACCTTACCTAATCGATGTCCCATAAAGTTCTTTAAGCGCATTTCTAATACCCTTTAGTTCAATCTGAAGAAGGTTAGCGGACACTGCATCCACCAAGCCTGGAATAGAAGCCAGGTCCATTTCCCATAGCGTTTGGTCACTTAAGACTTTTCTGGCTAATTCCTTTACTTCTATTAGACTATCCTCGTATTGCTGCCAGATTGTTTGGAAGAATTGCAGCGTTTCAGGTTGATCCTGCAATTGAATCGGTACCTCTCCCCGCTTGCCGCGATAAAAATAAATTAAACTACTTAAAGAGAAGACCATCCGTTTTGGCATTGACTCATTTTTTGCCACATGATCAAATAAAGCCGGTAAATTTCTTGTCTTAAATTTTGAAATCGAATTTAAAGAAATACTCATTAAATAATGCTTAATAAAAGGATTAGCAAAGCGGTTAAGTACGTCATCTGCATAGAGTGTAAGTTCCTCCAAATCCCCATCAAACGTTGGTATAATTTCATCTTCAATCAGTTCTCTAATAAATAATCCTATTTCAGGATCATTGACTGCCTCTTCAACCGTATCTAAACCAGATAAATAGGCCACAGGGGTCATCGACGTATGGGCACCGTTTAAAATTCTCACTTTTCGAGTGCGAAATGGAGTTAAATCGTCAACGATTAACGTGTTTAACCCCGTTCCTGCAACAGGAAGTTCCTGTTTTAAAGATTCCGGACCTTCAATCGCCCATAGATGATATTGTTCTCCAACTACCATTAATTCATCATGGTAGCCAATTTCGGCCGTTTTTTCCTCGATTGAGTCCGTTGGGTAACCAGGGACAATCCGGTCAACCAGGCTTGAACAAAAGGTATTTGCCTGATGGATCCAATCAGTAAATTCACTGTCTAAATTCCAGTGACTCGCATACTTTAGGACAACTTCCTTCAGCTTTCCGCCATTATTTTCAATCAATTCGCAGGGAATCAAGATACACCCACGATTTACATCTCCATCAAATGCAAGAAAACGATGATATAAAAAGGCTGTTAATTTTCCTGGAAAACTCTTCTGAGGCCTGTCCTCTAAGCTATCTCCAGGATTAAAAACTATGCCAGCCTCTGTGGTGTTACTTATAATAAAACGAAGATCATTACTTGCAGCAAGTTTTAAATATTCCTGATAATTCGTAAAAAGGTTAATTCCCCTGTTAATCGAGTCAATAATCATATGCTCATTGACAGGTTTTCCACCTTTTAATCCCTGTAAATAAAGGGTGAACAGTCCATCTTGGCTGTTTAACCTCTCAATCTTATCAGAACCTCTTGGCTGTACTACAACGACACTACCGTTAAAGTCAGTTTTCTCATTTAGAACCTGGATCTGCCAGTCAATAAAACCTCTTAAAAAATTCCCTTCTCCGAATTGAAGAATTTTTTCTGGATAGGTTTTGTATTCCTTATAATTCGTTCGATTTAACTTTTGCATACTCCACCCCTGTTAACCCTTTAAGTATTTATGCACATGTTAACAATGCTATACAACCACTGCCTTAACCTTGGCAGTGGCATTGTTGACTGCTCAATGGTTGATGACACCCTGTTTATTATCCACATTAGCGCCAACCATCTAGTTAACTATTATTAATTTAAAGGAAGACAATCAGCGGTTCCTACTTCCGTAAAATTAAAATATTCTTTGGCGTTGTAATAGGAGATTCCCTGAACAATCTTACCAAGCAATTCTAGATCATAGGGAACTTCGCCATCCTCTACCCATTCTCCAATCAAGTTGCAAACCAACCTGCGGAAATATTCATGTCTTGTATAGGATAAAAAGCTCCTCGAATCTGTGAGCATGCCGATGAATCTGCTAAAGAGTCCCACATTTGACAAAGCTTTCATTTGCGCCAGCATACCGTCCTTTGTATCATTGAACCACCAAGCAGTTCCAAACTGAATTTTCCCAGGTGTTTTCCCATCTTGGAAACTGTTAATTATACTAGCAATTACATAGTTATCACCTGGATTTAACGAATAAAGAATGGTCTTCGGCAGTTTATTATCCTGTTCCAATGAGTCAAGAATTTTAACCAATGGTTTGGCAATCTGATCGTCATTGATACTGTCGTATCCTGTATCCGGTCCCAGCTCGTTAAACATTTTCGTGTTATTATTTCGGTGAGCATTGATATGGAATTGCATCGCCCAGTCAAGGTCCGCGTATAGTTTTCCAAGAAATATTAGTGTGTAAGTCTTAAATTTTCTCTCTTCTGCTACCGAAACGGCGTTTCCATTTAATCGATTTGAAAAAATCTCTGCAACCTCTTCAAACGATGCTTCTTCATACACGACGGAATCTAGTGCATGATCTGAAACAGTGCCCCCTGCAGCATGGAAGAACTGGACACGTGATTCAAGTGCAGCCAGATAGTCCTCAAAATGATTTATTTCGATTTCTGATGCCTGCTCTAGCTTTTCCACCCATTCAAGAAAGCCATCGCGATTTATTTCAAGTCCTTTATCGGGTCTGAAGCCTGGAACGACACTAACCGGGAAATCCTTCTCTCCTTTTAACAAAGTGTGGTATTCCAAACTATCTACTGGATCATCTGTTGTACAAATGACCCTCACATTGGACTTTACGATTAAATCACGTACACTAAAGCCTTCCCCATTCAGTAAAGCATTAACTTTCTCCCAAATTGCTGGTGCACTTTGCTCGTTTAGAACATCATAAATTCCGAAAAATCTTTGTAATTCTAAATGCGACCAATTATATAATGGGTTCCCGATTGTCATAGGTATGGTTCTTGACCATGCAAGGAATTTCTCATAATCGCTTGCATTACCGGTTATGTAATCCTCGGAGATCCCATTTGCCCGCATTACTCTCCACTTATAATGGTCCCCGTAAAGCCATGCCTCCGTAATGTTTTTAAATTTTTTATTTTCATAGATTTCCTTTGGGCTTAAATGACAGTGGTAATCAATGATCGGCATTTCCTTTGCAAAATCATGATACAACGAGACAGCGGTTTCATTTTTTAATAAAAAATTAGAACCCATAAACTTTCCCATTACCAACACATCCCTTGAAAAATTTTTGTTAACGTGAACAGTTTTGTATAAATTGAGTTTATCAGAATAAATAAATCTAGTAAATACTTTTTTGTTAACGTTAACATTATAGTGAAATTAAACAGACTTATGTTCTTGTAGTTTATATTTCTGTCTTTGTGAAACAACCAGGAATACAGCCATAAGTCCGATTATTTCACCGAATGACGCTGCAATAGCTCCCGCTCTTCCATTTAATTCAGGATGCAAGTAGACCAATGGAATGATGACCAGAACGACTGCTGCCATGTTGCAAATTTGTGGCTTTAAAAGAGATTTTGTACTCTTCTGGAGCATAAGAATACCACCGAAGTAGTCCACCCATGGAAAGATAGCTGTTTTGATTAAGAAAAACTTTAAAACTGCAAGGCTTTCAGCAGCCAGTGTCACATCTGCCCCCATTACGTTTCTCATAAACCAAGGCCCTGCCGGAGTGAAACAAAGGGCACCAAGGAATAGGGACGGGACAATACTAAAAACAATCACGCATTTGATTACAGCCGGTTTATTATGTTTGTAAAACTGCAGGACAACTTGATGCGTGTACATAAAAAAGCTCAGCACAAGGTTTGTAATACTAAAGGCCAAGGCAAACGATGCAATTCCTAGGTGCACATCCTGAATCATGCCAAGAAACGAATAGATGATTGGAATTAAGATGGTCTGAAACGACATGTAAAAAACTAATGGAAAATAGAAAGCACTTATTTCCTTTTGTTTTAAGGGCTTACCGGACTTACTGTTTCCTCGTACAATTGTCTGACCACGCCAGACGCTGACCAAACATTCAATAGCCATTCCTGCCAAAAAGATCACCGCTCCAGCGACACTTGTATTGGCAATCCTCAAGTGGTTAAAGCAGAGGGCAAGAACAAACATGACAACAAGTCTAATGATTACACCAAGTGTTACCCATTTCGTCTCCAATTGGTTAATGATAACTCCTTGGTAAAGGCCACGCAGTCCAGAAAAAAGGATCACCACTGCTAGGACAAGAAAGGTCACCTTCAAGGAAGTAAGTGAGTCGGCATCCGCGTTAAACCCATAAATAAACACCCAATCCCCGATCCTAGTAAAACCAATTAACGCACATAATGCCGATACAAAAAAAGAAATTTTCACAAAGAAGGCAGCAATATTGAAAAAAGCTGTATTCCCCTTTGCTAAGGCCGAAGTAGTTTGTCTGAAAACAATTGCCGGTCTTTCCAGAACACTGAAAAGAGATAACGCAATCGCATAATTGGCGATGATGATTTCCGCATGTTCTGCTCTGCTTAATGTACCATTAATAATAACATGGGAAACTGATGTTAAACTAGCTGATAAAGCTAATGGAATAAAAAATAGTAAAATTTTAGCAAATCCATAATCCCTTACTGAATCTTCCGTTTTCATCCCCTCCAAAATTAAAAATAACTATTTTTTTCTAGATATTTACCCAATACCCCTCCAATATATGCCTACTTTAACTTCTTAAATTCTGCTGGTGAGTAACCTGTATATTTTTTAAAACTACTACTGAAATATTGAGGATTAGAGTAGCCTGTTTTTTCAGCTACCTCATAGGATTTTAGATCTGTCTGTCGGAACAGTTCCATTGCCTTTTCCATCCTGGTTTCAAGAAGAACGTCACCAAAGTTAATCCCTTTTTCCACTTTAAAAAGATTGCTCAAATAGGCAGAGCTCACATGGACTACTTCCGCTACACGCTGTAGATTTAGGCTTGTATCATGGTAATTATCACGAATGAACTTTATTGCTTTATCCACTAGGGAGTGTTTTTGATTTTCGTTTAGTTTACTCACAAAGACCGCTAAATCCAATGCAATCATTCGAACCTCGGTAAAAATCTCATCAACGGTCTGCAGCTTCATAATCCTGTTCTCAGAATCGTAAAATTTAGCTGAATCCCAGGTTTCGGCAAAGGTTGCAGCTTCATGGAAAATCAAATGAATTCCTTTAATAGCCAGCAAGGCAATCTCCGGAACAGAAACACTCGTGTGAGTTGCAAGACGTTGCCTTGTCCCCTCTAAATGGTCGATTACTTTTTCTGGTATACCTAGTGAAATAAACTTGACTAAATCCTTATCAAACCAACGATTCACTTCTACATTCTTATTTAGACGCAGATTTTTTAGAAATTCCTGCTGAGTAAAGGACTTACTCTCAGTAAATTGCATTTCCTTCTGATGATCCACATCCCATTCCAGCGATGCCTGCTTTAACTTATCAATTAATTCGCTGGTTTCAACCGGTTTCAAAAGATAGTCAAATGCTCTTAATTTAATGGCCTCATGAGCATACTTAAAATCCTCGTAACCGGTCAATAAAATAATTTTTGTTTTTGGATTAAATTCCTTGATAGCTCTTGTCATTTCCAGACCATCCATAAATGGCATTTGAATATCAGAAATTACAATTTGGGGAAGTTTCTCTTTAACTATTTCAAATCCTTTTTCACCATCCGCCGCTGAGCCAACAAGTTCAAATCCATGTTCTTCCCAGGGAATTAAGCTTGATAATCCTTTACGGATAATTCGGTCATCATCCACTATTACAACCTTATGCACTTTCATTTACTCCTCCTTTTGTCATTGGAATCATCACTTTCGATCTTGTTCCAGTCCCTTCCTCACTTTCGATTGTTAAACCATACTCATCACCGAAATGCATTTTGATTCTTTCATGGACACTCCTAAGTCCAATCCCTATTATGGAGGAATTACTCCTTTTATTCGCTAACTCCTCTCTTATCTCATTCAGATTGTGTCGATTCATTCCAGAACCATTGTCAATCACTTCGATACAAATATTCCCGTTTTCTACATACCCATTAACAACAATCTCTCCTTTTCCTCTTTTTTGCTTAACACCATGATAAATGGCATTTTCAATTAGAGGTTGAAGAGTGAGTTTAACAATTTTGTAGTTTAGGAGAGTGGAATCCATATTAATTACGTAGGAAAAATCATCCCCATACCTCATTTCTTGAATAATAAGATAATTTTCGATATGGGCCAATTCTTCCTCTAAGTTGATAATTTCCTTCCCCCTGCTGATGCTGATTCGAAAGAAGTTTGATAAAGCGGTAATCATACTGCTTGCTTCCTTATTCATGCCCATATCGGCCAGGCCCTTAATAGAATATAGAGTATTATATAAAAAGTGAGGGTTGATCTGGGCATGTAAAACTGAAAACTCTAACTGCCTTTTTTGATCCTGTTCAAGTCTAATTTGTTCCAATAACGTGTTAATTCTTACCATTAAGTCTTCTAATGCTGTATTTAAGATTTCGATTTCCCTAGGACCATTATGATTAAAACTAAGATTCAAATTATCTTCATTAATCTGCTTCGTTTGCGAAACAAGGGCAGAGACCGGATTTGTTATGTATTTAGAAAAAAAGTTGGCAATTAGAACTGCTACAGCTGTTAACACCAAAATGACAATTAAGGTTACATATTTAATATAATTGGCTTTCTTGAGAATCTCATCTGTAGGGAATACTGCTGCAACCTTCCATTTATTGACACCGATTGTATCGAAGATTATGGTCATATTTTTCCCATCGGCATTTTTAAATTCATATTTACCCTTTTCTTCTTGCAGTGTCTGCAAATATTTTATTTCTTTTGAACTCAAACGATATTGTTCAGCAACAGCTTTTGAGTTGAAGGTTCCTTCAGGACTGACAAGGGTAAGAAAGCCGTGTTCACCGATTAATGACTTATTAAAAACATTTTCGAAGAAATCCCTCCGTAAATTGAAAAGCAAGACGCCATTTACTTTTGAACTATCCGTACCGATTAATTTAAAAACGCTTACAACATCAGCTTTACTGGCAAAAATATCATCAGGATGTTCGTTATGCCAATAAAAACCCTCTTTATTGCCTTTGTATACTTCAGCATATTCTTTATAAGGAAAATGATTAAATCTCATTCGATAATCGCTTTGATAAAGGGTAAATTCCCCATTATGCATGTCCACCAAAATGGAATCAATGATGGAGTCAAAGTTTAGATGAATCGACCTTAACAGATTGTTCATTTCAATATAATCTTGGGCGTTTATGTCTGAAGATTCAGAATCAATAATATCTAACGTCTTCGGATTATTCGAAAAAGCAACAAGCTGTTCAAAGATATCATAGAGTCTATTTTCCAAATATGCCTTTGTCTGAAAAACCGTATCATCCACACTTTTATAGGCATTTTCCTCAAGCTGGGTTACGGCAAGCTGGTAGGAAATCCAGCCGGTAAAGGCTATAAAAAAAATTATGACCGGAAGGAACAATGAAATAATGGTTGATCTGAGTGAAAAAAGAAAATACCTTTTGATAAACGTAACAAGTTTTTTTCTCATCGGCGCAACGGGAGGCGTTTGCAAGATACTGCTCCCTCTCCATTCCTTTCCTACTATCATCATAGTATATAAGATAACTTATTTTCTAAAAATGGTAAATGGGTCTTAACTCGTGTGAGCAGGGAATACTAACCAAACCCATAAAAAAATTTATGGGTTTGGTTCCAGATCCTAATCAATCTTGCCAGTACCTGCCTTTGCTTTTACAAGTGCGGGTACCGCTTGAGTTGGTTGAATTTTGGTGTATAAAGTTGGTTTCCAGCCAACATTTTCATCCAGCTGGACGGAACTGGAATGGTTATGGGCTTTTACTAAATCCACTTCGCTTCCAGAGCTTTTACCGTTTACAAAGGAACCGTCTTCATAAATTGACGTTCCCTTCCAATCCTTTATGATCTTTCCAGGGTCAATATCTTCGTCGAAATTAAAATAGTTGTTTTCCGCGTAAATTTTAGATCTTACACCTACACCAAGTGCATAATCAAACTCATAATCTGAATGACTATTAAACTCATAGTAATTGTTATAGACATGGACTTGACCATAACGAACCCTTGGCAGACGTTGTGTCAGTTTTTTGTAATAGTTATCATGAATAGTGACCTTTAAATGTCCTTCATCGCTTGTTTTACTGTCGCTGGAACCAATCAGCGAGGTTTTATCATGATCCTGTAAGACATTATAAGAAATGGTTACATAATCAGCACCGTTTGTTACATCAAGCAGGCCATCATGCTGCTGGTAGGTACGTCCAAAGTATTTGCCGAAATCCTTATCGTGGTGTTCCCCATCACTAAATGTATTATGGTCAATCCAAACATGCTTGGTTCCATTAGTAACTGTTACATTATCGTATTCTGAATTCCACTCACCAAATTCACCGTCCGTCGGGTCCCATTGCGGGAAGAAATCACGTGGTGCTTCAAATTCGATATTGCGGATAATAATATTTTCAACTCCGCTCATAATAAAGCTTCCGCCAATTATTTTTGCATCAGCACCAAGACCGATAATGGAGGTATTCGAACCAATATTAACGACAATCTGCTGTTTTTGTTTTTGCTGTGACCGAGCACGTGCATCCTCAAGTGGACCTGAAACTTCTTTTTCATGGCCCCATACCTCGGGGCTGAATGCTTTAAGGTAGGAGTTAAAATCATATGCCGGATCAGCGTAAAATTCCGGCCCGATTGGGTTGTTATGTTCATCTACATTAAAGTCGATCGTTCCCTTAATATAAATAATTTTAGGCGTGCTATCCCCGCCACCAAGAGCGTTAATAAGCTCACTTTTATTGCTTACGGTAAAAGCATGACTAGAATCGGCCTTAGCTCCTCCTGTTGTTCCCTCTCCATAGGCTGCCCAGCCATCCTTCGGTTCAAGGACCTCCCTGCCTAAATTAGGTGAAGACGCTGAAACCGAGGAAATACTTATTGCCAACAATGAAGCTGCTAGAATACTGCTAACTGACTTTTTCACTTGTTCACACTCCTATTATTATTCTATAAGATTGGCAAGTGCCATACTTGCTAAAATAAATGCTCCTACACCATGAAGATCATTTTCCGATACAGGGCGGGCAACATAGTAATCATATACACCAGCAGAAGTACCGATACAAATTCCTTTCATGATCAATGACTCGTCAGTTACTTCTATCATTTCATTTAACAATCCCTGATAGCCATTTAAGGCAACATCTAGATATTTTTGGTCGATATAACCGGCTTCAACAGCCCTGGCAATGGTATAGATGAATAGGCTGGAGCAGGAAGATTCAAGCCAGTTATCCTCTTGATCACCTTTATTAACAATTTGATACCATAACCCGGTTTTTTCATCCTGATAGTTCACATAGCCCTTAATTAGACTAGTAAGGGATTCGATTAACTCTCCTCTCCCACTGTGTTCTTTTGGCAGAAGTTCAAGGATATCAATAAGCGCTGTGCCATACCAGCCAACCGAGCGTCCCCAGAACTCCGGCGAACAGCCTGTTTTCGCATTCGCCCAAGGCATCTGTCTGCTTTCATCGTAGGCATGGTATAGGAGGCCTGTCTTCTCATCCTTCATATTTTTTCGCATCAGCTTTTCTTGATATAGAACCATTTCAGCTAAACCTTCCTCATTGAAGGCCCGCTGATACATCAACGCAAAAGGACCTGCCATAAACAGTCCATCCAGCCACATTTGATAAGGATATTTGTCTTTATGCCAAAATCCGCCTTCTTTTGTTTTGTTCAACGTTCCGAATAAATTTATTAGTTTATCGGCTGCTTTTTTATAACGTTCGTCCTTCGTGACTTCCAGTAGAGGAAATAATAAAATTCCTACTTGAATGGAGTCAAGCTGATCACGCTCGAAAAGAAAATTACCTTCTTCATCTACGAGAAAATCAATATAGCTTTTTAGATACTCAAAATATTCTTGATTGTTGGTCTTCTCCCAAACACGCTGTATCCCGTATAGATAAACTCCCTGATGATAATGCCATACATTTGCTGGTGGGAGTTCCGCTGGAGTAAAGGTTTTCATCAGTGTCTTCGAAGCCTTCTCGGCCATTTCTAAAGCAGTTTTTGCAGTCAGAGTTGACGTCGATTCTGAAATACTCATTCATGTACCTCCTATTAAACTAGTATTTTATAGAAAATCTTCTCATTGCGGAGTAAATCTGTCTAATATGATGGAATCATCTTCAAGAGCCTTCACACCATGCAAGGTATTGGAAGGAATGTTGATGCTATCCCCTTTTTCCACTCTCTGAACATTCCGATCAAGGGTAAATTCAAATCTTCCTTGGACAATATAGCTAATCTGTTCGGGGATATGGGAATGGACTTCACCTATTGCATCCTTTTGAAATGTGACTTCTGTCATCATCATACCTCCGCCCCGAGCCAAAAGCTTACGGCCTGCCCCTTCGCCCGCAGCAACAGACTCAACTGAATTAACTTTCACAATCATGACACAGCCTCCTTTTCACAGTTTTATGCATCAATCAAAAGCCGTCTCGAAAGTAGTATTTCTCGACGGCTCTATTAATTAGTTTTTATTTTTTGAAGTGTTCATCGTATTTCTTTTGAGCATCTTCAATGGCTTTTGCCCATTCATCCAAGAATTCCTCTACAGTCTTCTTCCCACTCAATACAGCTTGTGTGCCAGGGTCGACAACTGTATCAAGTATGGATCTGTATTCAGGCAGATAGAATGGCGGTTTATAAAGAACGGTTTTTGGGTCATCGTAAACTTTGAAAGCTGTTTGGATATGTGGAGATTCTTTAACCCATTCTTCACTTAACACATCAGAGTTAGTTGGAATTTGTCCAACTTGCTGGTTCCAATAAGACTGGCTGTCCTTTGAATTTAGGAATGCTGCAAATTTCCATGCTGCATCAGGATGTTTAGTCGTTTTAAAGATACTGATGCCAATTGTATTTCCACCTTCAGCCACATATCTGCCGTCATCTGTCTTCGGAAGTGGGATAGCCTGGAACTGATCAGGTTTTAATGCTTCTTTATGTTCGCCAAAGGAACCAATATTGTGTTGAACCATTGCGACTGCACCTGTATCGAATCCTGCGATCATTTCCTTATATCCGTTAGTGATATCACTTTGTGGAGTATACTTTTTATACAAAGCAAAATACTTTTTCAGGAACTCAACATGCTTTTTGTTATTAATTGTACTTTTGCCATTTTTAATGTAATCCTTCTCACCTGAGTAAGCATACATTAACCGCTGAAGCTGGAAGGAACCGCCAGCTCCACCGCGGATAGTATAGCCATAACGGTTATTCGCTTTATCGGTCTGCTGCTCAACTGCAGTAAAGAACTCATCCCATGTTTCTGGGACTTTGATGCCCTTTTCTTTGAACCAGTCTGGGCGTATCCAAAGAATATCAAGATTTTGTGTGTAAGGAATGCCGTAGAGTTTATGATCAACAACGATATCCTTATTAAATTTGACTGCTCCTTCATTTATCTTGTCTTTCTGATTCCACTTATCGAAATAAGAATCAAGTGGGAGTAAAGCTTCTCTCAGAGCAAATTCAGGAAGCCAGCTTGTTTGAACACTTCCCATGTCAGGCGTATCTTCTGCTGCAATCGATGCATCGTACTTTGTCTTTGCAGAGTCCTTCGGTAATCCAACATATTCAACGTGAATATTTGGATTCTTTTCCTCGAATCTTTTAATCAATTCTTCCCAGATAGGTGTACGCTGTGGGCCAGCATTTTCATCCCAGAATGTTAAAGTTACTTTTTCATTTGAGTCTGTCTTCTTTTCGTTTGCATTTGTACTTGATTTTTCACTAGAACCGGAACTGCAGCCGGCCAGCAATAACGAAACAGCCATTGACGATGCCGCAACGGTTTTTAATAATTTCTTGTACACTAGAAATCCCCCTTACCCTTTGTTTATATATTATTTTTTCTTTACACCCTAACTAACCTTTGACAGCTCCACCCATGCCATTTACTAGATGTTTTTGCGCATAGGCAAAAAGGATAACTGCCGGAATTAAAGCGATTACACTGCCGGCTGCTAAAGCACCGTAGTTGATATTGAACTCGCCCATCATGTAACTTAAACCAATTGGCAGCGTGAATCTGCCCTGCTGGTTCGTAAGCATTAAAGCAATCAAGAATTCATTCCATGTATAAATGAAGGTAAATACACTGGTTGCAACAATTCCTGGAATCAACAGCGGAAAAATGACAAATCGGATTGCCTGCAATCTGTTACATCCATCAATCATTGCAGCTTCTTCAAGTTCACGGGGAACATTCGAGATGAAGCCATTCATTAAAACGGTTGTAAATGGAATCTCTACAGCCGCGTAGGTAATGATTAAGGATAGCGGATTACTGATTAATCCCAAATTCTTAAAAATAATAAACAGCGGGATAATCAGCATAGACCTAGGTATAAACTGAGTACAAAGCAGCATCAGCAGGAAAGCCCGCTTTCCCTTAAACTTATATCTGCTTAATGCATATCCAGATAAAGTAGAAAGGATTAACACAATTACAACTGTACATACACCAACTAGTAAACTATTTTTAAAATAAGTTGAAAACCCTACATTTGTCCAAGCTGATACGAAGTTTTCAATTGTTGGCGACACAGGGATATATCCAATTGGCCGTTTAACAATATCTCCCTCATGTTTAAAGGCTGTATTGAGTGTCCAATAGAGCGGAAAGAGAGTAAAAGCAAGCATGATAAGGACTGGAAGCTTGAAGGTGAATAACCGGTCAACCCTTTTCTGTGTTTTATTCAAGTTAATTCCCCTCCCTTTCATATCGTGTAATGCGTAAATAAACGGCTGCAAAGATGAACAAAATTCCAAATGCGACAACAGTTAATGCGGATCCATATCCAAAATTAGAGCCGTGGACTGCTTGTTCCGCAATATACATGGTTAATGTCGTCGTGCTATGTGCAGGGCCTCCGCCTGTGAGGTTGAAGAGGAGGTCCACGTTGTTAAACTCCCAAATTACCCTTAGTAAGGTTGTCAACACAATTGTATTTTTTAACTGCGGAAGTGTCACATGCCAGAACGATTTTATCCGTCCCGCACCATCTACCTTAGCCGCCTCATAGAGTTCTTCCGGAATACTTTGGAGAGATGCAAGTAAGGTGATGGCAAAGAATGGAATCCCCCTCCAAAGCTCAGCAATGATTACCGCAATGAATGCTGTCCCACTGTCAGCAAGCCATGCTTTATTCTCACTAATAATCCCAAGTTTCATTAGTAAATCATTGATTACACCCATATGTTCATTGTACATTAACGACCACATGACGGAGGCTAAAACACCCGATATAGCCCAGGGAACAAAGGCTGCTGCTCTTACAATTCCTCTAAATCTAAACTTTTGATTAAGGAGAAGCGCTGCAGCTAAACCAAATACCAGCTGCAAGCCTACTTGTGACACTACCCATTTAAGCGTGTTTAGCAAGCTTGGCAGAAATAATTTGTCATCGGTAAAGATTTTCTTGAAATTATCTAACCCAGCAAACCCATTATAAAAGGGAGCGGATACATCGTAATTCTGAAGGCTGTAGTAAAATACCGTCCCGATTGGATAGAATAAAAAGGTTACAATCATCAATGTTGACGGTAGAATAAAAAAATAAGGAATCCATTTTTCAATTTTTACTTTTTTGGTAGGTTTTTGATTTTGGGTTGAAACAATTTGCACATCGAGCTCTTGTCGAAGATTCATAGAATAGATCCTCCTTTCTTGTTTTTTATTCTAACCGAAAACGTTTTCATTAAGAATTCAAAATTTTTAGGTAAATGTTTGATATTTTTATACGTTTCAAAAATTTTATTAATTTTTACTATAACGATCCGTTTAGCAGATTATCGGGAAAAACTTGTATTTATTGGGCAAGATAATTATTATCTGAAACCCACGGAAAAAGACAGCTATTGTCAACTGCCTTCAATCAAACCATTAAACTCCTCAAAACCGCGGTCTTTTTATTTTAAAATGTGGTTACGAAGGGGTACTAGCTTTAATTCCTCTATCCCCTCAAGGACGAGTCGGCCAATCTGCACAGCCCCAGCCTCCTGAAAATGTGTGTTATCCTGAACACCATTTGAATAGTTCACGCTCTCTCCAGCATCCAACCAGAGGAAAACATCCTTCGTTCTTTCCGGTCCAAGTTCTTGGAACAATGCCTTGCTTTTAGCTGTAAGATCGATTACCGGCACATTTTCTTCCAAGCCAATCTCCTTCATGGCCGCCGGATAATCACCATGCGAATCACGCGCAACTCCTTCCTCTGTAAAACGTCGCCGTTCAACTGGAGTTATAAGGACCGGAATAGCCTGTTTTTCGCGTGCACCGTCAATATACCGTTTTAAATAGCTTTTATAAGTTGAATATGGCTCTGTATAACGAGATGGATCGTCAATTTTTTCGTCATTATGTCCAAATTGAATAAAAAGATAATCCCCTTTCTCTATCTGACTTAATATGGAATCAAGTCTCCCTTCATCTATAAAACTTTTTGAGCTTCTGCCAGAGGAGGCTTCATTTTTTACGATGATTTTATCATCAAAAAACTGATCAAAAACCTGTCCCCAGCCTGTCCTTGGTGCTAGCGAGCTCGAATAGTCAGATACAGTCGAATCTCCGGCCAGATAAACAGTAATACTATTTTTGTGGGTGTTTTCGTAATTCGCTGCTTTAGCAAAGCTGTTTCCAAAAATCAAGCCAGGGATTACTAAAAACAAGGTTACCAGCAGCATTTTTTGTTTAAGATTATTCCGCATAATATTCCTCCTTCATGAACAATTAAATAGATTAATAAAATAAGTGAGAACCTGCCCAAATGGCAGCAAGTTCTCCTTAATCGATCTTGATTAGTTTTTGTTTGGCCCTTTCGTCGTAACCTTAATACTAGGCCCAAACCCACTCCATTTTCCTGCTGCATCGCCTGCTTCAATCTTGAATACGTAAGTAGTATTTGGAGCTAGTCCTTGGATTCGATACTCAGTTCCAGATGCGGTGCTCTCCGTATTAATAGGAGTAAAGGTGACCTTTTCATTTACTGGCTTTCCATCTTGATAAATACGATAACCCATAACCTTTTTATCATCATAAGCATTTGGCCAGCTTAATTTCACACTTGTTTGGGTAATTGCTTTGACAGTAATTATGCTTTCTTCCGGCCACTTAGGAGCGCTATGGTCAAATGCCTCATTCGTTTTGACTGATAATACTTGTGGATAACTTGATTCATTTCCCGTTTCATCTAATACTTTTATTTTAAAGTTATAAGCTGTATCAGGATTTAATTTTTTCACTGTAAACGACAATTCATTTCCTGCTGTTTCCCCGACTTTTTCCCCATTTGCAAATATTTCATACTTTTTAATCCCGTAAAGGTCAGTTGCACCTTTCCATTGAAGCTTCGCCCAGGTGCCACCAAGGCTTCCAGTTACATCGCTAAGTGTAAGCGAATCATCACCGGTTGGCACATCAGGAGAGACTATATCCTTTGTTCCAGATGTCGTGAACGTAGTTATAGGTCCATTGTCTGACCGATTCCCTGTTCCATCAACTGCTTCCACTTTAAACTGATAGTTTAAAGCAGGTGAAAGTCTTTCCACATTGTAAGAAGTTTGTTGCCCTTTAACAGAAGCAATTGGATTTTCACCATTATAAATAAGATACGAAGCTACTGCTGTATTGTCTGCTGCTCTTGTCCAGCTGAGAGTCGCAGAAACATCCTTTACATTTATTGCTTGTAAACTGGAGTCTCCAGTCCATTTCGGACCTTCAGCAGCGTTAGTCGATACAGATGTGGCTGTAGTATCACCTTCAAATTTTAATCCAGTAGAGTTCGTAATGACCCATGGATTTGCTGTAGAAATGAATTTTACATTTTTAAAAGAACTGTCTTTTAAAAAGTCTATCTTGGTTGGCTTCGCTTTCATAAATAAAACATTTTCAAAGTGGATAGCCTCATGGAATTGGTCAGGAACGCCTGCTACTTCGATTGGTTCCTTGCCAGTTCCATTAACGGTGATGTTTGACGTAAATGTCTCTAAATTGTGCTTTTTGGGCTGCTGGCTCAACCTCAATTGCAGCATTAGCGTCTGAGTAGGCAGATGTAAAAATAAAGGCTTATATCTTTCATGGCATTATCTCTAAAGATGATATTTCTTGCACCACCGCCATTATCCGGGTTGGTTTTACAGCGGAGGCCAATGTCTGTCTTATACATGACATTATCCTCTGCAAGAATCCCCTCTATCCAAGCTCCTTAATTATTAAAATTATACCCCTATTTAAATATTAGGGCTGTTCTATATCAAAAGGAAAAGGACTTACCAATGGAAGGTAAGTCCTCTATACGATAGTCAGCTATTTTTTTGAGAGGTTAATCGATTCCGGCCATTAGTCTTAGATTGAAGCATCAATTGGTCTGCATATATATATCCTTTTCCATTGACACATTCTCATTTGACTTATAAAAATAGAGACCCAAGGAAGTAGTATATTTAATCTTAGCAGTATCACCATTATATTCCAAATTAAGTGTACTATTTTCAATGTCCAAAAGGATTTTACCTAACAATAATTTTGTTTCATCAAAAGATTTATTTCGTAAAAACATCGTAAATTCTTCTCCGCCGCTTCACAAAAAGGTAATCTTCCTTTCCTACATACTTTTTTAGAGTATCAGCGAAATGCTTAATTACTTGATCTCCCACAGCATGGTTATAATTATCATTAATTTTTTTAAAATTATCGATATCCCCTACAACGATCCCAATCCATTCACCGCTATTATTTAATTCTTTCATTTTCTTATCCATGTAGGCCCTATTATGGATACCAGTTAAAAAGTCAGTATATGCCATTTGTTCAAATTGATCACGCTCAGCTTTATGCTGAATTAATTGTGCCTTTGAAATAAAAGAATGACCTACTAAATAATTAATAATAAAAAGGCCGAGTACCATTTCCCAGAGCCCTTCTTTAATTAATAGAAATAACATCCCAATGATAAAAGAAATCCTAAGGATACTTCTACTTTTAATAAAGCTAATCAGTTCTTTCTTAGTGCTAATTTCTTTCATCAGATAAAAAAAAATAATTAAGAAAGTATCTGATAAAATAGCATTCAAAATAACCAAGATAAACATTAATATCCAAAATCCAAATGGTAGGTAGGAGAAGGGTTTGTTTAGTATTTGGTAAACAAAGAAAGTAAGAGTATTTTGCAGGACAAACGAACCGATGTTATAAAAAATATGCAGTAACTCATCCGGATCATCTGTTTTTGTTATTTTTTTATAAAAATACGCTGTAATCCTAAATAGGGATTCAAAAACTAATAAACCCACTGGGCCAAAAATTAAAATAAAGGATAAACTATAATTGATCCCATAATCGACAGTATCTTTACCTTTTTTACTTATTGTACGTAAATGGAAGGAAAGGATTGTAAATACCCAATACATGAATAAGGCCTTGAAAAAGAAGGTTTCTCCAATTGGGTGACTCTTTGGGAGTAATGAACCCAACAGTGATACTAAAAATAATAGAATAATATAAATTTTATCTTTACTCAATTTACATTTGCCCTCTTTCCATCTACCTATATGTACTTAAATCATAATTTGCTGCTTTTAGTTACAAATAGTCCATTATATCTCATAATATATTAACAAAATAATTAGACATAGTTAATCATTATTTAAATCCAATATTCACTATCATTTAAATATCCCTTGTGCACATAGGAAATTGGAACTTTTCTTTAAAAATTAAAAGTCCATTCCGCTGGGGGAATGAACTTAAGTCGTAACCTTCTTATAATCTCTCCCAAATAGAAGCGATTCCTTGTCCTCCACCAATACAAACTGCAGATGCCCCGTATTTTCCACCGCGTCTCTGTAATTCATAGACAAGTGAAAGGGTAATCCTTGTACCACTCGCTGCAAGTGGATGCCCAAGAGCAATGGCACCGCCATTCACATTTCCGATCTCCGGATCAAAACCTAACTCTTTTTGGCAGGCTAGATACTGCGCGGAGAAGGCTTCATTAATTTCAATCAAATCCAAATCTTCCAGTTTTAAACCTGCTTTTTGGAGAGCCGTTTGAATGGCGGGAACCGGTCCAATCCCCATATATTTTGGATCCACCCCTACTACACCCCACGATACGAGTCTTGCGATAGGCTTCAACCCTTTTTCAGCGGCAAATTCACTGGAAGTCACAATAACAGCTGCTGCTCCATCAACCATCCCGCTTGCGTTTCCAGGGGTTACAACCCCATTCTCGATAAAACGAGGTTTTAGTTTTGCCAGCTTCTCCATACTTGTTTTACGCACATGTTCATCTTGGTCAACGACTCTACTCCCTTTTCTTTCCTTTACGGTAACGGGAACTATTTCTTCATTCAGATACCCTTTTTCAATCGCTGCAAGTGCCCGTTCATGACTTGAAAGAGCATGCCGATCAACTTCTTCACGAGAAATGTTATATTTTTTGGCCAGATTTTCCGCCGTGTCAGACATAGTAACGTCACCAACCGTATCGTATAAACCATCCCAGACCCAGTCTTCAATTACAGGACCGCCTAGTCCGCTTCCCCATCTCATTCCTGGGATTACATGGGGGACGTTACTCATGCTTTCTGTCCCTCCGGCCAGAACAGCGTTTGCTTCACCTGTTAGAATGTAACGAGCCGCAGTTAAAATGGCTTCTACTCCACTGCCGCACAAACGATTAATCGTTAACGCTGGAACGTGAATAGGCAATCCCGCCTTTAAGCCAACATGACGAGCCAGAAGATGGGCATCCTTACTTGATTGCTGAACATTTGCAAACACAACTTGATCGATCTCTTCCGGATTAATCTTTGCTTTCTGGACTGCACCACGGGCTGCTTCTACACCTAAATCGGTCGCCGAGATTCCTCTAAACGTTCCGGAAATTTCTGTAAAGGCTGTCCGTGCCCCTTCAACGATAACAATATGACTCATGTAATCCAACTCCTCCTCAAAAGCGCTTTCATATTTTATTAAGTACTATTCTTTTTATCAATGATTCTATCTTTATTGTAAATACTTACCTTTCATATTGTTATCCTCAGTTCAAACGAAAAAGGGTATCTTTCTTCCTACATTTTGCTGGTTTTGCTTATAAAAAAATGGCTGTGTTAAACTTGAGAGTTGATTTCCGCTCCAGGCGCTTCGCTTTCCGCGGGCGGTCCGGGGAGCCTCCTCGGCGCTATGCGCCTGTGGGGTCTCCCCAGCCCCGTACTCCCGCAGGAGTCTACGCGCCTTCCGCTCCAATCAACATGCCAAAAATCAACAATAGCCTTTAACACAGCCTAAAAATAAAAGCTGTCAATCTAGTTTATAGACGGCAGCTTCCTATTTTTACAATAGATAGAATGTGTTCCCTTTTGGACCTAAAGGCAGATGTCCTTCCTCTAAAAGTTCTATTAGAACTGATAGAGCTTCATGATCATCAGCTAATTCAGCAGTACAGGCTAAAATACTTACATACATGGCATGACCAACTAGGAATTTAATCGTATTCTCATCCTTAAAAGTCATAAAAGCTTGTTTGTATGCACTATGAAAAATTGCTTCAGGCACTCTATCAACAACCTCATTTAGAAGTCTTTCATTCTCAAGGCTGTCAATTTTCTTTTTCCATTGTTCCGGTAATTCCTTCAGTACCTCCCAAAGAGCGCTGCCTTCAAATGAAAGCGTTTTGATTGTTTCAGGTACCTGCTCTATGCAAATCCATTTGATTTCATAATCATGAACCCCAAAAGCACTCATAAACTGTGCTAATTTTCCTTCGATTTTAGGGGAATATTTACCAGCATTTGAATACCAGTTGATCGATGTCAATTTTTCAATTAATTCATTGACTGAACGGACTGTAAGGCCATATTTTCCTTCATTGAATAATTGGGCCAAAGCCATTTTATCTTGCTCCTTTCAGGCGGTTTCATAGTATATGAGCTTAGTATTTCGTAGTTAATTCCGGAGGACCAAATTTTGGACCATACGGACCTTCCTCTAACCAACGGCCCAGCCTCGGCACAATTGATACGAGTGAAGCAGCAAGCTCCCGCTTAAGATTCATTTCCGAAGAATTTCCTTGAAGATGGTGTAATGCGGTTGTTGAACAATCACGATTCCAATTGGCAGCAATGCGTCGTTCTCTTGCCGCTAAATAAATGGCGTCTCCTCGTTCATCTTCTGTTTTGGCTTGAATTGCCCTCTCAATTCCCGAAACTGCCTTAAGCGCATCTGGAACACCGGAGTTTAGTCCGCGGGCACCAAATGGAGCAAATAAATGAGCCGCTTCCCCAGCAAGAAGTACTCTCCGCTTAGGATCTGTCAATGAACTGGCCACTACCTGATGGAAACGATAGGTAGAGACCCAGGTAACACGTTCTGCATATTTAGGATCCATCACTTTTGGCAGCCATTGTTTCACACCTTCCATGCTAGTAAAATCGTCTGGATTATCTCCCTCTAATAACTGAAGGTCAACACGCCATCCTCCCTTAAATGGAACAAACATTACATTTCTTCCACCGGTTGCGGGATGTTGATAATGAAAAGTACGTTCAAGCGGCAGTGGATTCACCTCATCTTCTTTTACGTCCAAAACAAGGAATGTGTCTTCCGTACGTGGTCCTTCAAATACAAGACCTGCCTGTTCTCTTACAACTGAACGGGCTCCATCACATCCAATAATGTATTGAGCCTCAAATGTT
The DNA here is from genome assembly GCF_023715505.1 of Neobacillus cucumis. The sequence continues at coordinate 97,106 of NZ_JAMBOH010000016.1, forward strand.
TCACCTGAGGCTATTTTCAAAATGGTACCGGTATCGTTGATTTCTAATTCTTTAACCGGAGAATCCCAAATTATTTCTACACCAGCATCCATACAGGCATTATAGATGTGTTTCTCAATTTCATCCTGATGAAGCGACGTGAAATGCGGCAATTCACTCGAATCATTATTATTGGTGATTCCATAATTACGTACATATACTTCTTTTCCTTTATATAAAGTCCGAACGACTGGCCAGATAATTCCGTTCCGGGCAAGTATGAAGCCAAGACCTTTTGAAGTCTCCTCTAAATGCTTCAAGGTGGCATTGTGTAAGTAAATGGCTCTGCTTCCTGGACGCGGCCGTCCGAATGGATCGGCTTCGATCACAACGGAAGAAATCCCTTTTTGTTTTAATGCAAGACCTGCAACAAGACCAACAGGCCCAGCACCCACAACAATAACGTCATATTTCCTTCTCTTTTCCATCATTTTCGGCGCTCCCTTTTATTTTGAAATAGATTTATTCATAAATTATTTACTAGTCTCATACTCTTTCAGTATTTGTCCGAATATCTAACATCTACGCTAAATTCGCCAATTCTTTCAATTTTAATCCGTACTGTATCACCCGATTCAATCGGTCCTACTCCTGCAGGGGTTCCTGTTGCGATAATGTCCCCTGGTTGTAATGTCATATCTTGATTGGCTATCTCAAAACACTTAAAGCAGTCGTAAATCAAATACTTGGTATTCCCGTCCTGACGCAGTTCATCATTGATCCAGAGCTTCATGTCTAAATCATTGGGATTTTCAATTTCATCGGAGGTCACAATCCATGGCCCAATCGGTGTAAAAGTATCGAATGATTTACGCCACGTTCTTTCCTCGTTGCCTCTTATAGAGATATCAAGTAAGGCAAAATAACCGAAAATGTAATCCTTCGCTTCAGATGAGGATCTATTTTTCGCTTTTTTCCCGATAACATAACCTAATTCTGCCTCATGGTCCGTTCTGCGATCCTTAAAAGGTAAAACGATAGGATCATTGGGACCTGATAGGGAATCTGGTGATTTTAAAAACAAACCAAGTTCTTCTATTGTTCGAGGGGCGTTATTAAACATCTCATTCATTTCTTTTTGATGGTTTCGATAATTGACGGGTGCTGCCCAAATCTTTCCAGTACCGGGAACTGGTGATTTCAATGTGACGTTTGAGAGAAGATAGGAAGGGCATGCTTCTATTTCCCTCTCTATCCTCACTTTTATTTCATCAAAGTTATCAATGAGCCGGAGAAAGGATTCACGTGGATTCTCAGAATTCCAGCCTGCTAAATTGGAAACATCTACGACTGAATCCCCTTTTACTATGCCTAGGGTATCTTCGTTAAAAATGGCGATTTTCATTTATAGTCCCCCTGCTCATTGTCTGGGACGAAAACTTTTTCAATGATTTGATGTCCGTCGTTTTCCTTAAATGGCTCACTGTACTCTAATTCCAATTTCTGCATCACGGGTTTGTCATTAAAAGAAAACAAATAGACATCTTCTTCTCCCGTATTCACATGCTCATGAAAGCTCCATGGCGGAAGGATAAAGAAATCACCTTTCTCCCATTCAAACTTTTGACCATCTATAATGGTATAGCCGTTCCCTTCAAGAACATGATAGATCGCACTATGTACATGACGGTGAGCCATAGTTTGCATGCCAGGCATAAGCTTTTGCATCATTGTACCAATTCGAGAATCAGCTGATCCTCCCGTTAGTGGATTCACGTATTCAATGGCATATCCATCGAACGGGTCACTATCGTTTTCCTTCATCTTATCAAGCAAAAATTTCACTCTTTCAAACTTATATCCATAAATTGGAGATGGGTATCCCGGACATTTCGTCTCGTTTAGCTTTTTAAAAGCACCCATGGAAAATTGTTTAGTAGAATAGTTTTCAGGAACTTCCATCGGATAGGACTCCTCTTCATATGGTTCAAAAAAGGAAGCAGCTAATGTCTTTACAAGACCTACATCTAATCCATCCAACCAAAATACCGGCTCCGTTCCTTCATGTTTGTGCTCATGCCATGTCCACGCAGGGGTCAAGACCATATCCCCGCGTTCCATATATGTTTTTTCCCCATTTACGGCTGTATAAGCCCCGCTGCCTTCGATAATAAAACGAATCGCAGACTGGGAATGATGGTGTGATGGTGCACTTTCCCCTGGGAGCAATAACTGAATACCCGCATATAAGGTGTGAGTCCCATATCCGACAAGACCATGCTTTAAAAGGCTGGGATTTTGTAGATACACCACTCTCCGTTCCGCATCCTTTCCAGGTTTTAAAAGCTCTCCAGCTTTTAAGACATATTCACGGATTACTTTCCACTTCCACAAATAAGGTTCTACATCATGAACCGGTTCTTTGGTTACCATATGGCCAAGGTCATACCATAGTGGTCCTAAGTGATTTTTCTTCATTCCATCATAGTAAGGTTGTAAACTATCTCTAATCGAGACTTCATTTTTTGACATAAATTCCTCTCCATTCTGATACAGCCGTCAAGTGAATTAGTGAATCTAACAATGGTAGCGTTCCTTCTCGATCACATATTCGGCAATTCTACGTTTGACGAATATTATATTTTCTGAACTGCTCATGATTAATAGACTAGCAATACGTGAAAAAATACCTGCATCACCAAAATGATTGATCATATTTAATGCTGTTAATGCGAGTTTTTGGGATGCCTCATGTGTATAAACCCTCGTACAATCAAGCTTCTGCCGATTTTGTTCTTCACCGGTGTTCAGTATAGATTTTTCCGTCCGTAAAACCGCACTTTCAATTCCATAAATACCGATAACCAAATCGGCCATGAAAGCGGCAATTTCTTGTTCTGTATTAAAATCACTAAGGGAATTCTTTTTAATTGATCCAATTGCTGCATGGAATAATTTTTTCATTAGTTGAAGAACCTGCTTTTCACGTTGAAGCAAACCAATTTTCAATTCTTCCTCTTCACTTGGTTCGACATCGTTTTTCAACACGGTAGTGGCAATGAGTATCCTATTAATTTCATTCGTCCCCTCAAAGATCCGATTGATTCTAGAATCACGATAAAGTGTTTCGATCTCATATTCAGCCATATATCCATAACCACCGTGAATTTGGACCGCTTCATCAACAATTTGATCGAGGAATTCCGTCGACATCACCTTGTTAATGGAACATTCGACCGCATAACGGGCAATGGTTGCTCCAAAATCATTCCCGCTTTTCTTCATTTCCTCGAAACCCTTCTGCATTAATCCTGCTGTTCGGTAGACAGCGCTTTCATTAATATGTGTTTTAATGACCATGTCAGCAATTTTGTTTTTAATTATATTAAAATTAGAAAGAGACTGGCCAAATTGCTTTCGTTCATTGGCATACTTAACCGCAAGTTCAATCGCCCGTTTAGCCGTACCGAGGGATGTCGCTGAAATCTTGTGGCGGCCAATGTTTAACACGTTAAAAGCAATAATATGTCCCCGGCCCACGTCACCGATTACATTTTCAACTGGAACTAGAACATTTTCCAGGATTAATGAACGAGTCGACGAACCTTTCAACCCCATCTTTTTTTCTTCGGAACTGGTGGAAACACCTTGGTAGCCTTTTTCCACAATAAAAGCCGTAAACTTTGTTCCATCTACCTTCGCATACACGATAAATATATCCGCAAATGCTGAATTCGTGATCCACTGCTTTTCTCCATTTATTCGATAATACTTACCGCACTCCGTTAACACCGCAGTCGTTTTTGCACTCAATGCATCAGTTCCAGAAGAAGGCTCAGTTAAGGCATAGGCAGCAATTTTTCCCCCGCTTATAATATCAGGCAGGTACTTATTTTTCTGACTAGGACTCCCAAAATAGGCAATTGGTAATGCCCCAATACCTGTTTGTCCGCCAAATGTTATTGAAAAAGAACGACCAACTGCCATATTTTCAGCAATAATAGTAGCACTTACCTTTCCTAACTCCAGTCCGCCATCATCAACTGAGATATCTGCTCCAATAAGACCAAGTTCACCGGCTTCTCTAATAAGAGTAATTGTTTCGGCAAATTCTTGTTTTTCAATCTTCTCTAGTTTTGGATAGACTTCATTCATTACAAATTTACTTGTCATCTCTGCAATCATTTTATGCTCATCCTCAAAATCCTCAGGGGTGAAGGTGTCAGCTTGTGAGATTTCACTATATAAGAAATGATGATTTGCCTTTTTTTCAATAAGCATGGTTACCCCTCTACGGTTCCGACTTTGGACACCATCTTTTCACGAATAAAATCCGGGATTGGATGAGCTTTAGGTTTTCCTTCAAAAGAAGTCCAAGCACGCACTTCATATCCTTCTGCCATGATTTGGTCTTCTTTTATAAATACATGCTTAATTTTAAAGACTTTATTACGAAGTTCTTCAACAAAGCTTTGTACGATAACTTGGTCTTCAAATAAGAGCGGTCTCTTGAAAACACAGTTTGCTTCCAATAATGGTACACCGATCTGATGCTCCGCAAAGAGCTTAGAAGATGGATAGCCGATTTGGGCTAAAAAATCATGTGTTGCATCATCCATCCATTTATAGAAGTTGGGATAAAATACAATTCCGGCCGCGTCCGTATCTCCCCAGCGTACTTGGAACGGATATTCTGTTTTCATTTTTCTTTTCTCCTTTCAGTTTTGAATGAATTTGCTGACTTTATTACCGATCTCCTCGCGAAGTTTTAGTTTCATAATCTTGCCACTGGCTGTAACAGGGAATTTATCGGTAAAAATAACCTTACCAGGGACCTTGAAAATGGCGATCTGCTCCTTTAAATAGGCTTTAATCTCTTCTTCACTGCTTAGTTCCCCGTTTTTCAGCTGTACAACGGCACAAACAATTTCTCCTAACGTTTCATCCGGGAGGCCAATTACTGCGGAATCAACCACTTTGGGATGTTTGGCAAGGATAGCTTCAATTTCTTGAGGATAAATATTGAAACCGCCTCGGATAATCAATTCTTTTTTTCTGCCTATAAATTTCAAATAACCTTGGTCATCAAGTATGCCTAAATCGCCAGTATAATACCAACCATCGTGATCGATTACTGCAGCTGTTTGCTCTGGGAGTTTATAATAGCCTTTCATCGTACCAAAGCTCTTAATTGCAATTTCCCCTTTTTCACCAGCTGGTAATGCTTGGCGATTATCATCAACGATACTTAACTCTACTCCAGGAAGTGGTTTTCCAAGTGTTTCTGTTATATTTTTTTCATTATCGCTATACGGGGTAAGTGTTACCGAAACTGTCTCCGTAATACCGAACGATTGGCAAAGGTTAATACCTAAACGATCTCGTATTTCTTTCACTTTTGATGCTGGAATCGGGGATGCACCAACCACACCTGTTCGTAGGGAAGATAAATCATAACTAGCAAAATCATCAGCTTCTAGAAGTTTAATAAACATGGTCGGTACACCATTAAGAATGGTTATTTTTTCTTGTTCAATCAAATGGAGTATTTCTTGAGGAGTAAATTTTTCTAATAAAACAATTCGCGTTCCAGCAAAGACAGCACAAAACAAGTTAACCGCCATGCCAAAAATGTGGAATAGTGGAGAAGGCAGGATTAATACATCATTTTCTGACCAGAATAGCTCTTTACCCATCACATTCGCTGACTGGACAACACTGCGGTGGGGAATCATGACCCCTTTGGGTACTCCAGTAGTTCCGGATGTATAAAGTATACAAAATAGGTCGTTATTCACATCAATCTCCGACTCTACCGATTCAGTTGGCTCCTCCCTCATTAAATCCTGATAGGACGTAAGGTCTCCCCAATTAAATCGAACGGTAATGATTTCCGGAACCGTAAACAGGGCTTCCTTTATTCCGATATTTCGATCAAATTCTTCCGAAACAATCGCTGCTCTCGGTTCTGAGTTTCTTAAGATGTGGTTAACCTCATGGGATTTATATTTAGGGTTAAATGGTACAAGAGTTGCATCAATTTTAGCAGCAGCAAAAAAAATAACGACTGTTTCATACCAATTGGGTAAGGAAACTGCAATTCTGTCCCCTCTCTTAAAACCTCTTCTTGTAAGAGCAGCCGCAAACCGATCCGCATCACTTTTAATCTGCGAAAATGTAAATCTCGTTTTTAAATCGAATAATGCCTCTTTCTCTCCATATACTTTAGCAGCATACTCGATAACCCCATAAACCGTATAATAATTACGATCTTTTGCCATCCAATACATCACTCCATTAACGAACACTTTTACCACCACTGAAAGATGAAGTATCGATTTAAAACTTGATACTTCATCTTGATTCACGAACCTTTATTTCCCTGCAAAAACCGGTTTTCTTTTTTCTACAAATGCCTTGAGCCCTTCTTTTCTGTCTTCAGTTGAAAATGCATTAGCAAAACAAGTACTTTCAATAATTAAACCTGAATCAATATCCGTGTTTCCTCCAGTATTAACTGCTAGTTTTACCATTTGAAGCGCAACTGGCGGTTTTTGAGCCAGTTTCTCTGCCCATTCCTTCGCTGCATCTTGTAACTCTTCCACAGGAGTTAATTTGTTTACGATGTTCAATTCTAATGCACGGTAGGCATCAAACATTTCACCGAAATATAGAAGTTCTTTGGCAACACCTTGGCCAACAATTTTTTGTAGACGCTGCGTGCCGCCTCCTCCAGGGATAATCCCAAGTCCAACTTCTGGGAATGCAAACTTTGCCTTTGTAGAACTAATACGTAAATCACACGCAAGCGCCAATTCAAGTCCTCCGCCAAGTGCCAGCCCGTTTATTGCGGCAATGACAGGCTTTGTTAGATTTTCAGTTTTGGAGAAAACTTCCCTAGATGCCTTGTTCATTTTATTGATTCCAACAAGATCAAGGTTAGCCATTTCATTAATGTCTGCACCAGCAACGAATGCCTTTTCACCGCTTCCCGTTAGCACGATGGCCCGTACTTCATCATTGGCTTCGAGTTCATCAAACAAATAAGCTAATTCTTTAAAAACCTTAGTGCTCAATGGGTTTACTGGCGGTCGGTTAATTGTTACAACCGCTACCTTATTTTCAATTTCACACAATAAAAATTCCAAACTCATTAGTATTCCCTCCATTCATTATTCGTAATCGTAAAATCCTGCACCTGTTTTCTTTCCTAATCTCCCTGCTCTAACAAGTTGTTTTAGTAGAAGAGGTGGTGCAAACTGGTTGTTATTAAATTCTTCTTTAAAGTACTCCATTACATGGTAGCCAATTTCAACACCGGCAAAGTCCTGCAATTCAAACGGTCCCATCGGATAATTCAAGCCTAGTTTAACTGCCTTATCAATATCTTCATACGATGCAACGCCTTCTTCTACTAGTTTAATAGCTTCGATAAACTGTGGCAGCATGATCCGATTGACAATAAAACCTGGTGAATCCTTTTTCACTTCTACTGGTTCTTTAGTCAACCTCTTAGACAACGCTTTCAATTCTTGAACGGTTTCGTCACTCGTTTTATAACCACGAACTACTTCTACTAGCTTCATTAACTGAGCTGGATTAAAGAAATGCATGCCCGCTACAAGCTCTGGTCGGTTTGTGGCCGCAGCAATTTCTGTAATCGACATTGAAGATGTATTGGTAGCCAAGATAACTCCTTCACGGACAATTTGATCAAGTGCAGAAAATACTTCCTTTTTTAAATTAAGGTCTTCTAGGACTGCTTCAATAACAACATCAGCATCTTTTAAATCTTCTAATCTAGTAGTTGTTTGAATACGGCCAAGTGCCTCTTGTTTTTGCTCTTCTGTCATTTTTCCTCTGGCTACACTTTTATCCATAAATTTACTCATGCGCTGTAAGGAGCCTACTAAGAAACGCTCTTCAACATCACGTAAAATAACATTAAATCCATTTATAGCAGCAAGGTTAGCGATGCCAGTTCCCATTGATCCTGCTCCTACCACTCCAATTGTTTGAATGGCCATATTTCCATCTCCTTTTATCTTAATCATTTTCTGTAAATTAATTATAGCTAATTATTGTCTAGCAATTGTACCTACACCATGTAGGAAAAACCTTTATCTTTTTAATCAAAATTACGGTTAGTCAATCTCATAAGATAAAGAACAGTGTGCTCAACGAAAGATCGGCTCAACTATTATTGATTTCTTGAATTACATTTAATAGAAACAGGTAAATAAATAATTTGAATTTCCAGTGACTTAACCCGAATAATAAAAAAGGTCAATAGCCTGTTAAGTTGTTCCACTAACACACTATTGACCAAGCAGCATATTTTACATTAATAGTGCAGCCTTTTCTATTTTCCCCCCGTACATATCATATAGTTTTAGAGCCATCATTAAATTGAATCTCACTTCTGCATCACTTAATTGAACATCTAAAAGGGATTCAATTCTTTCAAGACGATAGAGTAACGAACTACGGTGGATAAAAAGGTCCTCTGCTGTATTCTTTACATTTCCGTTATTTTGCAGAAATGTATGAAGCGTGTTGCATAAATCAGTATTCTTCCCTTCTGAATAAGAAAGTAACGGCCCCAACTGTTTCATTACAAATAGGTCTACTGCCTTTGAATAATTTAAATGGTGTAGAATGGCATATGATCCGAGCTCGTCAAACAGTGAAAATCCTAAATGCTGTAAACGGCTGTTGACTATATTTAATGCCTGTATACCTTGCTGATAACTCAAATAATAATCAGAAAGGTTTGAAGTTTTTCCCCCAATCCCCATCCCAATTTTACAGCTAATAGATGTTTCGTTGGCCCATTTTTTCAATTGATCGTAAAGGTCAAACCAAAACTTTTTCGAGATAGTAGTTTCATCTTTAATGGGAACGATTAAAATATTTTTCTCATCATGGTAGGCACATAAACTCTTTGGGTCTTTCTTTAAAAGATTTGATTTAATATTATCCCAGATAAGATTCTTTTTTGCATTTTGCTCCAAAAGATTGCTCCCCTTCAGTTCTCTATCTTCTAATGAAATTGACATCACAGCAATCTGATGACTTTGAAAAGGGTCCCACTGAAAAAGATTGGCATACTGGAGAATAGCCTCTTTATCATCAATTCTCTCTACCAACAATTTAGCGATAAAGCTATCCTTCGCTTGTTCTTTTGCATCTAGAACCAGCTTTTGTTTAATAAATTGGATTGAACAAATATTTCTAGCAAGTTCAATGGTTAGGTGGTCGATTTCATCGATATATCCACTTGGTCTTCGTAAAGCTAAAAACCCGAGCAGACTTCCACCTCCATTGATCATCCAAAAGGAGTATAAATCGGACGTTTCGTTAGGAACTAGTATCGAAAAATAATCGTCCCCTTTTGAATAACTCTTTTCTCTAATAGCAATTTCAAGAAACGCCTCAGGCAACTGTGTCCTATCTTCAGAATCATACATATCAACTGATATCGGCTGCATAAAACGATCAAATAAAATGACTGGGCTTTGAAAAAGGCTTGAAAGTTTATAGGTTATACCATCAAAATTCTCTACATCGACTGTTTCTTTTACTAGGGCTTGTTGATAATCTAATAGGTACTGAAGGCGGTTTTTCTGCTCTTTCTCATTGTTAAATAAACGAGCATTCTCGATAATAGCAGCAACGTGGTTGGATAATAACTCAAGCATCCGTTGATCATTTTCTGTAAAAACGACCTCCTTTTGGTTTTCAATGTGCAGGACACCAATTGTCTTTAAGTCAATGGTCAATGGGACCGTCAATTGCGAACCTCCTGGCTTCTCTAAAAACGGAAAATATTTATTTAACAAATAATTCTCTTCAATCATAATTTTATTAGGACCGATAAACTCACCGTAGGAAGGCGGCTGGTAAACAAAACAGTTTTTCTTTTCATCAAATAAATAAATGCAAGCAAAATCGGCATTGGTTCCTTTACCTGCCCTTAAGGTCAACTCAGCAATTTGCTGCTCGATTGGTGCATTGAGGGATAAATTCTTGCTGAGCCATTCGATACCCTCCATTTTGTTCAATTGTGATTTTTTCTCACGGGCCATCGCCATTGCAACAGCAATATCTTTACCGAATTCCTCAAAGTGGGTCTCCATATCAAGAAGTGGTACATAGTTTAAAAAACCAACAATACAGAAACCCAAATTGAAATCGTTATCATTTAATGGAACGGTGAACCAAGTTTTAACCTTAGCCTCTTTAAGTATATTTGACATTTGACATGCTTCAGGAGAATCAGCTCTTTCGTAGGTTAAACTCTGTTGGAGAAGTTTTGGGGAACAAGTATGTATTTCTATTGGGAAAGCTTCAGTCACTGCAGATTGATTGCCACTCCAAGCTTTTATGACATAGTGGCTTCCCTCATTTTGAATGACACCTACAAAATCACAATATAATTCAGAACGGAATGCAGCTGTTAAATATTGAAGAACCTCTTCTTCGGTATCAAACTTAATAAGTTGTCTAGCTGTTGAACGTAAATGATTCTCCAATTTTTTCATTAATCGATCTTTGTTCATGTAAGGCATAATCCTATCCCCTCATCCCAATTTCTTCTTACTTCTATCTTAATATAATCATTAAATTTTGAAAAATATTAATTTTCATAACAATTAATAAAAAATTAAATCCCAAAGAGATTACTCCTCGGGATTTGAATTTCAGGCACTATTCGTTTTGATCCCAAGATATGCAGACATCACCTGGGGATTAGAACTAATTTCCTCTCGTGAACCAGAAAGAATGATTCTCCCTTGGTCTAACACATAGGCTCTGTCAGTCACTTGTAATGCTGCTTTTACATTTTGTTCTACTAAAATAACCATTGTTCCTAGCTCGTTTTTAATGATCATTAAAGTCTCTAGAATTTCATTTACTATTTTGGGTGCAAGACCCATAGATGGTTCATCTAGTAAAATAATTTTTGGGTTAGACATCAATCCTCTTCCAATGGCCAGCATTTGCTGCTCGCCGCCACTTAAATTACCGCCAAGATTATGCATATGCTTTTTTAGGCCCGGAAACATATCGAGAATTTTGGTTATATTCTCATTCGCATGTTTTTTCTCTTTATAATATTTAGAGAACATACCTAGCATTAAATTTTCTTTAACGGAAAGACTAGAAAAAATTTGCCTCCCCTCAGGAACAAGACTTAGACCTTTTGCTACCACTTTAAAGGCAGGTAAACCGCTAATCACTTCATTTTCGAGTGTCACCGTACCAGCGGTAGGACGATAAAGACCGGCCAACGTATTTAAGAGCGTACTTTTCCCAGCTCCATTGGCACCAATAATCGAAACAATCTCTCCCTTGTTAACCTTAATATCGATATCATCAAGAATTTGGATTCTACCAATATGGGTGCAAAGCCCTTTGACCTTTAGCATTAAACAACCTCCTCACCTAAATAAGCAGCAATTACTTTCTCATTTTGCTGAATTTCTTCCGGCGTTCCTTCCGCAATTTTTTTCCCAAAGTCCAGAACAACAATCCGGTCCGCCAACTCCATTACGGTAGCCATTTTATGTTCAACAAACAAGAAGGAGTGCCCCTTCATTTTTAAGTCTTGGATATATCCTGCCATACGATTGGTTTCGGAATCATTTAAGCCAGCCATCGGTTCGTCTAACATAATTAAATTAGGATCATAGACAATCGCTCTGGCAAATTCCAACTGTTTTTGCAGTCCATAAGATAATTGCCCGGCCTTTTCATACATTAAATCTTCTAACTCTACTAATTTAATTACCTCTAAGGCTAATTCGTATGCAATTTTTTCATCTTTTATAATACGAGGCATACGGAAAGCTGCATTTAGAACATTGGTCTTTAATTTAACGTGCGCCCCCATCATGACGTTTTCGAGAACTGTCATATTATCAAATATCTGCAGATTCTGGAATGTTCGTGACATACCTAATTGGGCTAACTGCGGAATCTTCTTACCTGTTAACTTGTTACCTTTAAAAAATACCTCTCCAGTAGTCGGTGGTAGAAAACAGGAAATCATATTAAATAGTGTTGTTTTACCCGCTCCGTTTGGTCCGATTACCGCTACAATTTCTCCTTCTCCAACCTCAAAACTGACATCTGAAACGGCTGTAACACCACCAAATTGTTTGGTTAAACCCTGTACCACTAATAAATTTTCCATTTCATACTCCTTTTTCAGTAATCATCTCTTTGTGATCCTTTGCAGCTAAATGCTTTTTACTTTCAAATCTTTTAAAGAACTGCGAGAAAACTGGCATTAGTCCTTTTGGTACATACATCATAATTAAGATAATAATTAAACCGTAAACAACAATCTCTACTTCACCGCTAATCCCAAAATAAGTATGACCAACAAAGCGGATCATTTCATTTAAGAACATAATAATCGTAGTCCCCAAGATAGCTCCCCAAATAGAGCTCGCTCCTCCAACCATTACCATGATTAAAAACAAAATAGATTTGGTGATATAAAATGTAGGCGGAGCAACAAAGGTAATATAATGGGCATAAATACTACCGGCCAGTGAAGCGAAGGCTGCACTTAACGCAAAAATAGCTACTTTGTATTTAGAAACTTGAACTCCGAGTGTCTCAGTTGCAATTTCACTATCATGAATACTCCTTAAAACTCTGCCAACATGCGAACGAACAATATTTAATGATAATAATAGAATGACGAAGGCGGCTGCCCAAACAAAGTAGTAGAAATAGACTTTGTCTATTAGAGGAATGCCAAATACCGATAGAGTTGGAATGCCAACTAAACCGGCTGCTCCACCTGTCCAGTGATCCAGACCCAAAATCAAAATATAGAATATAATATTAATGCCAAGAGTGGCGAGGGCAAGAAAATGTCCTTTCAGCTTTAAAATAGGAATGCCAATAACGTAAGCAATCAAAAAGGTGGCCCCCATCCCAATGACAATAGCAAGCCAAGGGGAAATTTGATAATGAGTAGTGAGCACTCCTGAAGTATAGGCGCCAATCCCGAAGAAGGCCGCATGGCCAAGGGAAATTTGTCCTGCATAACCAATCAATAGACATAAGCCAAAAGAAACGATCGAATAAATGCCTATTAATATTAAAATTGTAAATATATAAGGTGAGTTCACCATTAATGGCAAAACCAACACTAGCGTAATCATGAAAATCAACGGTTTCAAACGACTGCCATACAAAACGTTTTCCAATTTCGACATCTATATACCTCCCTACTAAACTCTTTCACCAGAAGCTCTAGCAAAAATCCCATTCGGTTTTAAAAATAAAACGAGGATTAAAACGGTAAACGTAATCGCATCGCTATAAAAGGTGGATACAAATGCACCTGAAAAAGTTTCTAATAATCCAACGATTAATGCTCCCGCTACAGCACCTGGAATACTATGCATTCCACCGATTACCATCCCGACAAATCCTTTTACTCCTATAAGAAAGCCCATTTCATAAGTGGCATCGGTAATAGGGGCAATCATAATCCCGGCAATCGCCCCTAAGGCTGCAGCCAAGGTAAAGGCAAGGGCAGACATCGTACTCGTATTAATTCCCATGAGTTTTGCAGCACGAGGATTCTTTTCACTCGCTCGTAAGGCGGATCCGATATAAGTCTTTTCAAAAAATACATATAAAGCCGCTAATAGAATAAACAAAACAATAAAGATGAAAATACTTTGAGGATTAATGACAGCGCCCATAAATTGAATGGGCTTTGCCTGAATAATCGGAGCGAGCTGTTTAGGATTAGAGCCCCAAACGATTAGACCCAATCCTTTTAAAAATGTAGATAATCCAATCGTAATAATAATTAAAATGATGACGGACTTATTTCGCGCATGAAGAATCGCCGTTCTTTCGACAATAAACCCGATTACAGCCGTTATAAGAATGGCTAATAATATGGAAGCAAACATAGGTAAACCTGTATTAACCAACGTAATACAAGTCAACGCCCCGATCATGGCAAATTCACCTTGAGCAAAATTTAAGATTCCAGTAATGTTATAGATAGTCACAAATCCAATTGCCAGCAGTGCATAAATACTTCCAACGGTTAAACCCGTTACAAGATATTGCATGAGTAAATCCATCGCCGAACTCCTTCCATAATATCAATGGCAGAAACCTAAGATTCTGCCATTGATTTTTTACTATTCGTAAGATAATCATTTTTGTCGTAAATTTATCATGTCCTTACTCTTCAAACTTCCATTGATTGTTCTCAATCCCGAGAACTGCAAAACCATCTTCATACGGACCTATATAATCAGACTGTAATTCAAATGTACCGGTTAAACCTTCATATTTTCCTGCTTTCTTTTTCAAGTAAGTTTGGATATCCTTAGAAGTGATATTTCCGGCTTTAATTGCCTCAAAAATTAAATTGAATCCGTCGGCAGCATGGGCAGTAAAGTTATCAGGGTCACTCATGAACATAGCTCGATAGTCTTCACGGAATTTCTTTAAACGCTCTTTCTGCTCTCCAGCTGTTAATTGGTCGACAACACTTAATTTGCTTCCAATAACATAAAGATTTTCATTGTTATCTTTTACTTGATTTAAGAAGCCTTGATTTGCAGAAGCAGACGATTGAATCATTGGAATATCAAAACCTAATGATTTAAAGTTGCGGGCAACAATTCCAGCACCAGGTGTTCTTGACCAAACTATCACTGCCTGTGGATTTTTCTTCCGAATATTGGTTAATTGAACAGTCATATCTGTAGCAGTAGCATCGAATTCTTCATGTGCCACGATGTCAATGTTGTTTTCTTTTGCTACCTTTTCGAAAGACGGAAGGCCATCCACACCAAATCCATCGCGGGCATTAATCCATGCTACTTTCGATATGTTATGTTTCTTTAAAAATTTTAAAATTAGATTCGCATTGGTTAAGTTGCTAGGAGCCATTTGGAAGATCCCCTTAGCATCAGGCTTTACTGGTGCCACCGTCATTAATGGTATTCCTGCAGCCGTAATCTTAGGTAAGATCGCCATGGATGTACTAGCTTGAGTTGCCCCCACTACAGCGACAACCCCGTCTGAAATCAGCTTATCAGCTGCGACCACGGCTTTCGTATCGTCTGTTTCATAATCTTGCATGACAATTTCGATCTTCTTTCCTTTAATTTTGCCTTGATCATCTAATTGTTTCTGAAGCAGTTTTACTAGATTTACTTGTGTTTTTCCTAAAGTGGATGCCGGGCCAGTTTCAGCAAAAATAGCACCTATTTTAATGACATTCCCATTGCTTGCCCCGTTTCCTCCTGTACTTTCTGCATTACAGGCTGATAATACAAATAATAGAACTACAATTAAGGCCATTGCACTATACTTCTTTAGAAACTTATTCATAATAATGCCCCCTTCTTTTAATAGAAATGAGAATCTCTTATACAGGACTATTTATGTATAATCCTTGAAGGTTTCAAGCAATTTGATCTCTCAATTATTCACCTCCATTTGTAATCGCTTCCATTTGGCACCTAGCCAAATAGTTTCATTAGTAAAAAAACACAATTAAAACTTTTAAGAATGTCCTGAATTTTGTACCTTCATTATAGTTGATAGAAAATGGAAAAAATACCTACATAATACACTAAAAGGCTGTTTGAAATTCCTTAAAAATGTGGAATAACTTAAGTATCTATAGGTCACTTAGCTTATAAGCTCTCGTTAAAAACAAAAATCCAGACTCTTGGAATACTCCTTGAATCTGGATTTAATCAAAACAATAAATCTATAATAAGTTACTCAGCTAGCTTATTAATCATATTATCTACTAGAATATAAACCCGTTCCGGCCGCCCAACTGTGCCATAAGACAAATCTGCTTCTATTTTTTCAATCGATACTAGATGTTCCAAATATCTTCTTGCGGTTGTACGACTAACACCTACCTCTTTGGCAACCGTTTCTGCTGTAAGTCCAGTTTTAACTTTCCCTAGAACTTCGATTACTTTTTCAAGGGTGAGAGGGTCAATACCCTTCGGAAGGTAAGCCCTTTCATTATTAATGCTGTCGTTTTCTTTCCATAAGAGCTTGTCAACCTCCTGCTGTGAAACATGAGAATTTTCTTTGCTTAATTTTAATAGATTCTCACGGTACTCCTTATATCTTTGTAAGGATTGTTTAAACCGGTCAAAAATGACTGGTTTTATAATGTAATCAAATACACCTAACCGAATCGCCGCTTGGACTTTATCAATCTCCTTTGCAGCGGTAATCATGATGACATCTATTTGTTTTGTAAGAATCTTTGTTTCTTTTAATAACTCTAACCCGTTCATATCAGGAAAATAGACATCAAGAAGAATTAAATCCGGCTGTAATATTTCGATTAACGTTTTTGCCTCAACATAGCTCGCTGCAATGCCAACTGCTTGAAAGCCATCGATTAGGTCTAGAAATCGTTTCTGAATTTCTGCAATCCTTAAATCATCTTCAACAATTAATACTTCGATATCTCTGTTCCCCTTCATTTAACGACCCCCTGCTTTTTGGTATCGCCACTGTAAAAATCGTTCCTTTCCCCATTGTTGAAGAAAAGGTTAGATAGCCGCCTAAGTCGTGGATTGCTTTTTGTGCCAAGCTAAGCCCTATACCGGAATTACTGCTTGTCTTTTTGGTCGAAAAACCAGGCTTAAATATATGGTCCTGAACCCGAGACTCCATTCCAACTCCATTATCTTCCACTTCAATAATCAGTTCTTTTCCAAGATCCGTTAAAAAAAGTGAGACTCTTTTTTCATCCTTTTGACACTCTCTAACTGCCTCAAAGGCATTGTTAACAAGATTACCAATAATGGTGACTAACATGTCTCTATTAATCTCAGCCGGAACATCTTTAAAACTGCTGCCTCGATCAATGGTAAGATCTATTTTCAGTTCACTTGCAAGGCTTACCTTTCCTAAGATAAAACCAGCAATAATCGGATCGGGTATCTCTTTCATTAAAAATTGAATGAAACCTTGCGCGACATCCACTTCCCTTGAAATAAAATCAATCGCTTCTTTATAGGACCCAAGCTGAATGAGGCCAAGCAGCGTATAAAGCCGGTTCGAGTATTCATGTGTTTGCGCCCGCAGCCCCTCCGCATAGGCTTTAATATGTGATAATTCTTTGAGTAAATTAGCAAGCTCTGACTTATTCCGAAAGCTCGCGACCGCCCCAATTACTTCACTTTTCTTATTAAAAATTGGAATCCGGTTGGCCAAATAAATATCCCCGTTAATGATAATTTCTTGATCATACTCTGCCTTACCTGATTTAACCACTTCATATAATTGTGTATTTTCAAGCACTGTTTCAATTCTTTTACCTCGTAAAAGAACATCATTCGGGACACCTAAAATAGAATGTGCCGTTTCATTTACGACTGTAATACGACTATCCGTATCTATTGCTATGATTCCTTCATGAATAGACTCAAGAATCGCATGTTTTTCCTGGTACATCCAGGCAATCTCTTTCGGTTCTAGTCCAAAAATGGCCCTTTTGATATTGAGCGAGATTAGTATCGCAGCAAAAAGACTCCCCGCCAAAATGATTAGAGTAGCCACAAAAATTTTCTGTTGTAATTTCGAAACCTCTCGTTGAATGTCTGTTTGGAGATAACCAACGGAAACCACTCCGATTACTTTCCCCCCACTAAAAATAGGAGCCTTTCCTCTCAATGAAGGACCAAGTGTGCCCGTCGACTCTGTGATGACTGACTCTCCTTTAAACACCATCCCATTATCACCGCCGACCATTTTTTGACCGATTCTATCTGGATTCGGGTGGGAATAACGAACTTCGTTCCGGTTACCAACCACAATAAATTCGGCACCTACCTGCTTTCTAATGTTTTCGGCAATCGGTTGAATGTGTGCGGAAGGATGGTCTAAAGTAAATGCAGCCTGGATATCTGGCATATTTGCGATGGTTTGCGCGACGGATAAGGCTTTCGTACCAATTTCATGTTTAAGATTGGATTCCATAATTTGCTTAAACGTAAATTCAATGATTGCCCCCATAATAATAATTAAAATAGATATTCCAAGCATTAATTTCGTATGTAAACGCATGCAAACACCTCTATTTCTATTATATTAAAAAAACTCCTTATTAAAAGGAGTTTTTAAACTATTTGAAAAATTCACCCTTCGACATTGATAACGATTTCCTTCCCCCGTTTTTTCATCAAAAACGGAATGACTAACCAAAGAGCCGTTATGAGCAGAAAAACAAGTGAAATCGGGCGAGTAAAGAAAACTCCATAATCACCATTTGAAATCGTTAAAGCCCTTCGTAGATTATTCTCAACCATAGGCCCTAAAACAAGGCCAAGTACCAGCGGGGCAATCGGGTAATCATTTTTACTAAGGAAATATCCAAAAACTCCACATCCCAATAAAAGCAATAGATCATTGGTTGAGACTTGAACGGCATAGACACCAAAGATGGAGACAGCGATAATCATCGGAATTAAATATTTTTTTGGCGTTTGGATAATTTTCGCAAATACTTTTACTAGTGGGAGGTTGAGAATTAACAACATGATGTTTCCGATAAACATACTGGCAATCAATCCCCAGGCTACCTGCGGATGGTCTTCAAATAATAATGGGCCTGGCTGGACGTTATACATCATCAGTGCCCCCATTAATATAGCCGTTGTTCCAGAGCCAGGAATCCCTAAAGTTAATAGGGGAATCATAGCACCGCCTGAGGCTGCGTTATTAGCCGATTCCGGTGCAGCTACCCCTGCAATTGCTCCCGTTCCAAATTTAGAAGGGTTTTTAGATATTCTTTTCTCAAGTAAGTAGGAAAAGAACGAAGCAAGAGTTGCCCCGGCACCTGGTAAAATACCGACGAAAAAACCTAAGATGGAACCACGGGCAATTGGGCCTGCTGATTCCTTAAATTCTTGTTTGGATGGAAGCAGATTATTAATCCTAGCAATCTCGCCATCTTCCTCATCCTTTTCCAAAATCGTTTTAAATACCTCGCCAAGTGCAAACAATCCAACGGCAATCGTTAAGAATTCAATTCCTTGAAAGAGCCATGGAATATTAAAAGTAAAGCGTGCAATTCCAGAAACAGTGTCGATCCCAATTGTTCCTAATAATAAGCCGCATATGGTCATAATTAATGCTTTAGTAACTGATTTACCAGCAAGGCCGCTGACAGCACCGAGCCCCAATAACATTAATGAAAAATATTCTGCAGGACCGAATTTAAGCGCAACGGTTGACAACGGTTTCGCTAATCCAATCAAAGCGATTAGGGTAACGATTCCTGCCACAAAGGAACCAATCGCTGCAATCGATAAGGCACTTCCCGCTCTTCCTTTTTTCGCCATTTGATACCCATCCAGTGTAGTGACAACGGAGGAGGATTCCCCAGGAGTGTTTAATAGTATAGAAGTTGTTGAGCCACCATACATTGCCCCGTAGTAAACACCAGCTAATAAAATAATAGCACTAGTGGCCGCCTGTTCCGGCGGCAGACCACCTGTAATCGAGGCCGTAACGGGAATCAGCAGTGCCACCCCGCTCATCGGTCCAATTCCGGGGAGCACACCAACAGCTGTTCCAATTAAGACGCCAACAAAGGCAAATAAAATATTATACCAAACGAGCGCTGTACCAAATCCTTGCAATAAATAATCGAGTGTACTCATGTTTGGACCCCTTTCTATAGTTTCTAGTTATAATTTAAAACCAAATCGGCCAGCCTGGGAGTGTTCCCTTTAAGACATCTACAAATAAGAAATAGACGATTCCAGAGAAAGCAGCTGATATTATAATAGAAGAAAGCAGCTTTTTTTTCTCCATGGTTTGAAAGCAAACCACTAAGAAGAGAAAAGTGGTGATGACATATCCGACCGATTCCAGCGTTAAGATATAAACCAACGTAGCAATAAATATAATGAAGAAAGGCTTGTACTGTAGTTCCTCTTTCTTACTCTTGCTGCTCTGCTTTATGAATGTTTCATAAAATAATCGGATACTAAGTAAAACAAGAAGAATACCGAGAATTAATGGAAAAATATCAGGACCGACTACACTTCCATAAGAAGAGCTCGAAATATGCTTGCTGCCAATAATAAATAGAACACCGACGGTTAAAAACAAAATAGATGCGAAGCGGTCAAATTTTATATCCACTTGAATACCTCCTATAAGAAAAGCGTAAGCGCCTTGGTCAGGGAAAAAATGAACTACTTTTTTCCTAGCCTCGACAAGCATAAGACGAGCCGGCTGAAAGGTTGTTTTTTAACCTTTTGGACGGATTGGCTGTAGACCATCGAGGGGCTAGGCGCTGGAGCTAGACAATTCTCAAAGTCAAAAACTTTTATACTTATCCTTAAAATAGGGAGGAGATAATCCCCCTCCCCTTCCAGCTTACTTCTGCATCCCTAACGCAGTTAATAATTGTTGGACCTGTTTATCTTGTTCTGCTAAGAACTTTTTGAAGTCGGATCTGTTTTTATATTCTAATTCCCAGCCCTGTGTTTCTACTTCTTGTTTCCATTCAGGGGATTGAACTAATTTATCGATGGTCTTTTCCCAATAAGTCTTAGCTTCTTTGGACATTTTTTCCGGACCAAAAATACCGCGCCAAATAGTAAACTCTGCATCAACACCTTGTTCTTTTGCAGTAGGGACATCCTTGAAATCTCCGCCTAGTCGTTCAGAGGCAGTTATCGCGAGTACTCGTACCTTTCCGGCTTTTAAGAACTCCTTCACACTTGATGCATCGGTACCAATTACATCAGCATTACCGCCAAGAAGTGCCGTAATCGCTTCACCACCCCCATCATAAGAAACATATTTAATTTTAGTAGGATCCACTCCGTATTTATAAGCCGGAAGGATTGAAATTAAATGGTCCATGGAACCTGGTGCGGAACCACCTGCAAATGTTAATTTAGAAGGATTCTTCTTAACTTCATCTAGCACGGATTTTAAATCCTTAAATTTAGAATCCTTTTTAACCACAATGGCCCCGAAATCTTTTGTCAGCTGGGCGAGCGGTGTGGTATTTTTGTATCCGTATGGACTGTTCCCCTCTTTTTTGAGATTGTTGATAATAATTGGCGGTGAACTCACAAAGAGCATTTCATTATTTTCAGCCTGCTGTGTTGCATATTCGGCCATAAAGACTGCTCCGCCCCCGCCCGGCTTGTTCTCAACCGTCATAGGCTGTTTAACGAGTTTTGTTTCACTTAGTACCTTTGTAAAGGAACGGGCTGTTAGATCCCAACCACCTCCAGCACCAGACGGCGCAACCACTGTGATTGCTTTTGTAGGATAATTGGTATTCTCCTCTTTCTTACCAGAATTCGAACCTGCTGTCTCTTTACTGCTGCTGCTACATGCACCCAAGCTTAATGCCAAAGCACCTGCACACATTACTGCTGAGATTTTTTTAATAGAAAACATTTCACATTCCCCCTTGTAAACGTTTTCTTAATTTTACAAAATTTTCGATTGTTTTAAATATTATATATTTAAGTCGCATTAAAAACTTAATCACCATTTTGTTCATAAAGTTCATGACTGAAAAATTCCAAAAAGAATACCACCTAGTTTTTTCTCTAGTGGTACTCTTTTTATTGTTTACTTATTGTCAAACTAGCTATATCCTATCGTCCCTGTTTTAAGAGATACTTGGATGTATTTTCTAAGATTGCTAAACGGATCAGCTTCACTTTTATATCCTTACTCAGTGAAAGCCATTCAGGTGTACTAATTTTCAATTTATACTCCCCCTTAAGATTATTTTTCAATTTTTTTGATTAATCCGGATGGGTTAATATAACGTTTTCGATACTTATGTTTTTCCCGAATGTCCGAATACTCTAACATAGTTTTCATTACCATTTTCTTTGAAATTTCAACATATTTTTCGATCTATATATTTGGTTCTAGTTAATGGAATCTTACTTTAAGACTAGTAGTTTATTACTAACTTTCAAAATTTTTGAAATTGATAGTTTATTAGGTAAACGAAGTATGTTAGTATTTCTTTAATTAAATAACACTTGGAGGGAATAAGTGATGAAAAAGAAAAAGGTATTCGGATACATACTATCAACCGGCATTTTAGCTGCTTCACTTGGATGCGGTTCCACGGCTGTTTTTGCAGAACCAACCACTACTCCTAATGGACCATGGGTACAGGACCAACAGTACCCTTCCTTTGAAAGTTTAATGTCAAATGAGCAATTAGAGGCAAAATTAAAGCAGTTGGAACAATCTTCTAATGGAAAAATGAAACTTGAGCAATTTGGAACATCCAATGATGGCAATCCCCTTTACGTGGCAAAACTTGGTGATAATGATCCAAATAAGAAGCGGGTTCTAGTATATACACAAATACATGGTAACGAACCGCTCGGCACAGAAGCAACAGTCGAGTTGATCCAAAAACTATCAACTGGAGGCAAGGAGGCTGATAATATATTGGACAAGGTCAATGTTTGGTTCGTCCCTCGTATTAATCCGGATGGTACAGCTAATCAATACGAAGGCAAGCCATTCCCTGTTAGATACTCACACCAAACCTGGAATCCAGAAGAATTAGGGCTGCCAGCAGGCACGATTGCTCCTTGGTATTACAATGCAGAAGGCAGTGAACGAGCGCAAAATAATGATGGTAAAGTGGTATACGGCATACCTGGGTTTGACCTAAATCGTGATTTTAACCCAAATTATGATTTTAATATAAACGAAGAAATTAAAAAGAATCCGCAAAAAGTGGCAAATTTATTAAATAGCAGTGGTACAAACAATGGTTCACAAGCATCATTCGTCTTTTCACCTGAAACACGTGCCTTAACAAAATTAGTAAAGGCATTTGATCCAGATGTGGCAATTGACCTTCACCATCGCGGTTTTAATCAGTTATCAGAAGAGGATAACCGTTCTGTCTCTATTCAGCTTTTAGCTCTATTTACAACTAAACCATACATTGATCCTTTCAGTGGAAGGACATATAAAGTGGATTACAATGTAGAAACATTTAGCAAAAAAGTAAATGCAGTGGCCTATGAATCCTTGCAGCGAGGGAATTCTTCTTACGGAGCGATTCAAAAATACCCTCAAGTGAATTACCCCGGTTCAGGGTTAGGAGCCATCCAGTTAAATGGCACTGCCACCATGTTAATTGAGATAAAGGGACAAACCCAGACATTGGGGCAAAAGCAAAATGGAATGTTAAAGGAAACAGCAAAAGTGCCTGTTATGGGTGTTCTGAATAGTTTAGCTGATGGTTCAATTGAGAATGCAGATCCGGCGGTTTATGATGCAATCCCAGATTATTCATTGCCAGTAAACGCTGGCGGGAATAAATAATAAATAAATGATACAAGGGATGAGTTAAATAGCTCATCCCTTGTACTTTTTTCCAAAGATATATATATAGCCTCTATTTGGATAACTAACATTCATATCCTATTGCATTTTCCATGTTAGGAAACCTAACACATTCAATGAAATCCTCTATTACCTCCTTTATACTTCAACGTATCAACCTAATAAAGGTTCTTCATTTTTAATTGAGGAACAAAAATTGCTTTCTAGGGTTCCGTTTAAACACGTTTTTAAAGCCTGGTCCGAGAGAGAGCGTACAGTTCAGCTGTATACACGGAGGGATAAAAGCCCGGGAGAATTTTAAATATAAAATTCTCCCGGGCTTTTTCTTTTTCAGAAAAAGGATGGAAAGGGATGGATGAAAATGAATGAAAACCCAACACTTGTAAAATCACTGACACTGCACCAAGTTGTTTTTATGGGACTTGCTTGGATGACACCAATGATCTATTTCACTGTTTATGGAGTCGCCTCCCGGGCCGCCGGAGGAATGCTAGCAGCGGCTTATGTAACGGCTTTTATTGCTATCTTCTTTACGGCTTACAGCTATAGTCAAATGGTCAAGGCCTATCCAATCTCAGGTTCAGCCTATATTTATACGAAAAAGGCAGTCCATCCTATTGCTGGCTATCTTGTTGGCTGGGCCCTTCTATTAGATTATATATTCTCACCAATCATTGCGATCCTCACCTTTGGGATATTCATGAATACCGAATTCCCTTCTATTCCTGTTTTTGTTTGGATTATCGTGATGAATATTGTCCTTGCCATCGTCAACATTGTTGGCATAAAATCAGCGGCACGTGTGAGTGGTTTATCTGTCCTTTTTCAAATAGCTTTCATCATTCTCTTTTGTATTTTAGTAGCAAAGGATATCATTACGGGTCAAGCAGACTCTAACTCTATTTTCTCTTTGGCACCTTTTTTTAACGACCAACTCTCCGTTGGCGGAGTTCTATCAGGCGCTGCACTTATCTGCTTCTGTTTCCTTGGTTTTGATGCTGTTACTACCATGGCTGAAGAGACCATCAAAGCCAAGAAAACGATACCTAAAGCCATTTACCTTATAGTCATAATTGCAGTGATTATGTATGTTGCTATATCCTATTTATCGCAAATTGCCTTTCCAGATTTCACTTTTACAAATCCGGATAATGCGGCATATAGCCTAGTTCATCTTGTTGGCGGCAACTTATTAAGCTCCATCTTTATTATGGTACTAATCGTAGCTACTTTTACACAGGGAGTCTCTTCTGTTACAAGTGTCAGCCGCTTCCTTTTTGCACTTGGGCGTGAATCCATTTTACCAAAAAAATTATTTACGACCATTCATCCAAAATACAAAACACCTGTTTCCAACATAATCTTTGTTTCGGTAATATCGCTTTCCGCTGTGTTTATTAATCTGGATTCAGCTGTTCTATTTGTAAGTTTTGGTGCGTTAACTGCATTTACCTTTGTTAATCTTTCAGTCATCTTCCATTACTATATAAAGCAAAAAAGAAGGTCACCAAAAGAAACGTTTTTGTACCTAGTTTTCCCACTTGTTGGTGCTGCTTTCATCGGTTGGCTCCTTACCTTACTTGATAAAACCACTCTTATGATTGGATTGATTTGGGTAACGATTGGATTTGTTTACTTAATTATTAAAACAAAATGGGAGGCAGCAAGAACCAGAAAATACCCAATCTCAAATGTTAATCAAATAATAGATTAGTAAAAACCATGTTAGTAAATCTAACACAAATGTTGTTGGATCTGACAAACAAACGATATACTAAAACCATCTTAAATAAAGGTTTCCACAAGGGTTGGAGACAAAAAAGCTGTCTAGGGTTCCGTTTAAAGAAATATCTTTAAAGACTGGTCCGAGAGATAGCGTACAGTTTCTACTGTATACACGGAAGGATAAAAGCCTGGGAGATTTACTCTCTCGATGGTTTTTATCCTTTTTTATTTATTCAAAGGAGGAAAATGACATGAACAGCATATCACCCGTTATTTCAAAAATCATCCCAGCAGGCGGAAAATGGTCAGGGCATATCAGTTGGGGAAAGCAGATCACTTTCACTGCACTTGAGGACAGTGCAAATGTTTCTCTGCTATTATATAACGCTAATGATCCTGCCGAACGTTACAATATGCCGGATACATTGAAAGCTCAGCACACTTCCCATCTCACGAAAGGGAATGTCCTTATGAGTGACAATGGCCGGGTACTAGCGAGCATCATTGAAGATTCGGTCGGCTGGCATGATACCATTACAGGTTATACGACTCGATCATTGACCAATCAAAAATATGGAATCACTACTTATCAAATCGAACGAAATGACTATTACAGAAGCGGCGAAGAAAACTTTGCGGTTGAGCTTTTCCGAAATGGCTTGACCTCTAGAGATCTCTCCACTGTCGTTAATCTGTTTTCCAAAGTTTATTGCGATAATGAAGGTGATCTACATTATGTTACAAAGAACTGCAAAAAAGGTGACACGATCACGCTTCGAACAGAAATGGATGTGATTTTGGTATTATCCAATACACCCAATCCGCTGAACCCAAATCGTTCATACCCATCAGTACCAGTTCAATTCACGATTACTGAAGCTGAACCAATGTCAGAAAATGATACCTGCTTAAACCATCGACCTGAAAACCGACGTGCTTTCGAAAATACATGGGAATACGTTCTATTATCCAAAGGAGGAATCCGCTAATGGCTGTTTTAAATCATGCAATCAGTGAAAGGAAAATGGAAAATAGCTTTTACAACAAAACCATTCCAGCTGGAGAAGGCTGGATTTACACACTCGAACCAGGCCAAGTCCTACGAATCGTTGATTTAGAAGGAAATCAGGCGGCAGATACCCTGTTTTACGATGCTGACCAGCCATCTGACCATTACAGTGCCATTAACACCATTCAGCGTCAAGGAAATGTTTATTTATCAACAGGTTCGATTCTTGTATCTGAATCTGGAAAAGAGCTTGTAAAAATTGTTGCCGATACATGCGGACGTCACGATACACTAGGCGGTGCTTGTTCTGCACAAAGCAACACGGTTAGATATTCACACAATACTCTGCCAATGCATAATTGCCGCGATACCTTTATGCTTCAGCTAGCCAAACACGACAGCCGCTTTACTAAACGGGATTTGGCTCCAAATGTCAATTTTTTTATGAACGTCCCTCTTACTCCAGAGGGAGGATTGACTTTTGAAGATGGTGTCTCAGCTCCAGGTAAATATGTTGAACTGCAAGCAATCAGCAAAACACTCGTCTTAATCAGCAACTGCCCGCAGCTTAACAACCCATGCAACGCTTATAACCCTACACCTATACAAGTATTGATTTGGGATAAATAACAACTAAAGGAGTGCTCATCATGTTTAAAAGAATATTAATTGCCAACCGCGGTGCTATTGCCGTTCGAATTGAAAGAACATTGCGAAAGATGGGCATCCAATCTGTCGCAGTCTATACGAAAGCCGATCAAGACAGCTTGCATGTGGACCTAGCTGACCTAGCTATTTTGATTGGTGAAGGGGCTGCTAAAGACAGCTACTTAAATGCAGACCTTATTTTGAAGGCCGCTTTAGACAATCATGTAGATGCTATTCACCCCGGCTATGGATTTTTAAGTGAAAATGCAGATTTCGCCCGTGCCTGCCGTGAAAAAGGGATTACCTTTATTGGACCAACACCTGAACAAATGGAGTTATTTGGATTAAAACACTCTGCACGAGAAATTGCAGTCAAAGCGAGTGTTCCCCTCCTTCCAGGTACTTCACTTATCACCGATTTAACTACTGCCTTAACAGAAGCAGAACGGATTGGTTATCCTGTTATGTTAAAAAGTACTGCCGGCGGTGGCGGGATTGGCATGCGAGTTTGCCCGGATGCCATATCCCTCCGCGAGGCATTCGATTCTGTCTGCAGACTGGCAGAAGCAAACTTTAATAATGGCGGTGTCTTTTTAGAAAAATACATTCAGAAGGCCCGTCATGTAGAGGTTCAGATTTTTGGAAACGAGTTTGGTGAAGTCGCAGCGCTCGGTGAACGCGACTGTTCGATTCAACGCCGCAATCAAAAAGTTGTCGAGGAAAGCCCGGCTCCTTGTCTCCCCTCTTCCGTAAGAGAAGAAATGCTCGCTTCAGCGAAACGGTTAGCCATGGAAGTGGGATACCGAAGTGCAGGTACGGTAGAATTTTTGTATGATCCAGATGAAAAGCGTTTTTACTTTCTTGAAGTAAATACACGACTTCAAGTGGAACACGGTGTCACCGAAGAAGTGTTGAATATTGATTTAGTTGAATGGATGGTTCGGGAAGCAGCCGGTGAATTACGCTCATTAGATTCACTATATACCGCACCTAATGGACACAGTATCCAAGCTCGTATCTATGCTGAAGACTGCTTGAATGATTTTCGTCCAAGCGGCGGGCAGCTTGACAAGGTTCATTTTTCCGACAATGCCCGAATTGAAACGTGGGTTCGTGATGGTCTGGTTGTCACTCCCCTTTATGATCCAATGCTTGCGAAAATAATTGTTCACGCAGAATCCCGGGAAGAAGCGATTAGGCAATTAAGCTTAGCCCTTGAACAAACTCGCCTTTATGGAGTGACTACTAACCTTCAATATATACAGGCGCTTTTAGAGGAAGAGGATTGCCGAATAGGCAATGTCCATACGCAAATGTTAAAGGAATTCTCCCCAGATGAACGTGCGATAGAAATCCTTGATGGCGGCATTCAAACAACTGTTCAGGATTGGCCTGGCCGTATTGGGCATTGGGATGTAGGCGTTCCGCCTTGCGGACCAATGGACCCGTTCTCTTTTAGAATAGGGAATAAATTACTTGGAAATGAAGATCATGCTGCTGGCCTTGAATTAACACTTCGCGGCGGCTCCTTTCGCTTCCGCAGTGATATGAGGATTGCTCTTACAGGTGCTAATATGAGTGCTAAGCTCGATGAAAATGATGTTCCAATGTATCAGGTTCTAACTGTTAAACGCGGCCAAGTGCTGTCCTTTGGTGAAGCGGCATCCGGCATGCGAACCTATTTATTGGTAGCAGGCGGATTGGATATGCCCCTTCATCTCGGCAGTGCATCAACGTTCACACTCGGTGGATTTGGTGGTCATGGCGGCCGGGCACTTCGTACCGGTGATGTACTACGCGTAAATAAAAGTACGACTCTTGCAGTAGGTGGGCTTCCTGCCGTAAAACAGCCTACTATTGAACGAAATTGGACCATTGGCGTAATCCCTGGTCCACATTGTACCGAGGAATTCTTACTGCCTGATTACCTAAATCAGTTAACGAATACAAGCTGGGAAGTTCATTTTAATAGTTCACGGACCGGTGTCCGCTTAATTGGCCCTGCCCCGTTTTGGGCACGAGAAGATGGCGGAGAAGCAGGTCTCCATCCATCGAATATACACGATAATGCTTATGCGATTGGAACACTGGATTTAACTGGTGATATGCCGATTTTACTTGGACCTGATGGCCCTAGTTTGGGTGGTTTTGTATGTCCTGTCACGACCGCATCAGCTGAATTCTGGAAGATTGGCCAGCTTCATGCGGGCGACCGGATCAAGTTCCGGTTACTAACTCTTGAAGAAGCAGATAAACTTCGAAAACAGCAGGAACAATTCCTGGAAGCAGTCGCCACAAATGATCAAATAGTTTCTAATGTTCCTTCCTTGCCTGGTGAGGTTAAACAGTTTTCAACAGACTACCCAATTCTTAAAAGAAATACAGATGGTAATTTCCCAATGACCATTCGTGCTGCTGGAGATGAGAACGTTCTAATAGAATATGGTAATTTAGAGCTTGATCTTCTCCTTCGTTTTCAGGTTCATGCATTAATGGAAGCTATCGAAACGGAAAGAACAATTCCGGTTTTAGATTTGACACCAGGAATTCGTTCCCTTCAGGTTCATTTTGATTCAACCAAAATGGCGATTTTATCCGTTTGTGAAATGATCGAATCCATCAATGATAAGCTCCCTCGCTTAGAGGAAATGGAAGTACCATCACGTATTGTTCGTCTGCCGCTTTCATGGGACGATCCGGCAACAAGACTTGCGATCGATCGTTACCAACAAAATGTACGGCCGGATGCACCTTGGTGCCCTAACAATTTAGAATTTATCCGCCGTGTAAATGGTCTTAATGATATTGATGATGTAAAGAGAATCGTTTTTGATGCGAATTACCTTGTTCTCGGTCTTGGTGATGTTTATCTCGGGGCTCCAGTAGCTACGCCAGTTGATCCCCGTCACCGTTTAGTGACGACTAAATATAATCCTGCCCGTACATGGACACCGGAAAATGCTGTTGGAATTGGCGGCGCCTATATGTGTGTATATGGAATGGAAGGCCCTGGAGGTTATCAATTTGTAGGACGGACTGTCCAAGTTTGGAATCGCCTCCGTGAAACGAGAAGTTTCCAAGCAGACAAACCATGGCTGCTTCGCTTCTTTGACCAAATTCAATTTTATCCGGTCAGTGCAGAGGAACTGCTGGAAATGCGGGAGGACTTTTTACGAGGCCGTTTTGAAGTAGATATTACCGAAACAACGTTTAAGCTTGGCGATTACTTAACTTTCCTAGACTCAATCAAAGAAAGCACTGACAGCTTCCGAGAAACCCAGCAAGCTGCATTCCGTGAGGAGCGTGAAAATTGGCGCAAGAACGGCCTTGCTGAATTTGTTTCTGAACATGAAGTAGCTGAAGCAGTTGAGGAAGTTTTGCCAGAGGGAGCAGAAGGGGTTCGCACCGCCCTTCCGGGAAGCATATGGAAGGTACTTATCACTCTAGGTGATGAAGTGAAAAAAGGTGACACTTTAATAATAGAAGAGAGTATGAAAATGGAATTTCCACAGCTAGCTCCATGTGACGGATATATTCATTCTATACATGTTTCACCTGGCGATGAGGTTCATGCAGGTCAGTTAATTGTCTCTATTACAAAAGAAATGCGAGGTGCAGCCCATGCAAACGATCAACATGCCACAAACGCTATCCATTCATGAGTTGAAGAAAAACTATCAATCTAAAAAACTTACACCTGAAGCTCTTTGCATGGAAATTGTAAAGCGTGCGGAATCAGATAAAGAGTTTAATATTTGGATTACCGCTCCTTCGATGGAGATCATCCAGCCCTATCTTGAAAGATTAAATCAAATGGACCCAGAGCAAACACCGCTCTGGGGAATCCCTTTCGCCATAAAAGATAATATTGATTTGGCAGATGTTCCTACCACTGCCGGCTGCCCTGACTATTCCTTCACCCCAAGTGAGCATGCGACAGCAGTGAAGCGTTTGATTGAAGCGGGCGCCATTCCAATTGGTAAAACAAACCTCGATCAATTTGCAACAGGACTCGTAGGTACACGCAGCCCTTACGGAGAAACAAAAAACGCCCTCTCCCCCGACCTAATCAGCGGCGGCTCAAGTTCAGGTTCCGCAGTTTCCGTTGCCCGTGGTCTCGCCGCGTTTTCCCTAGGTACAGATACCGCAGGATCCGGTCGTGTTCCAGCAGCCTTAAATAGACTAGTAGGGTTAAAGACAAGTATTGGAGCTTGGCCGGTAAAGGGTCTGGTTCCTGCTTGCGCAAGTCTAGATTGCATTACAGTCTTTGCAAACAGCCTTACGGATGCATTAATGGTGGATGTAGTAGTCCGGGGATTTGAGGAAAATGATCCTTGGTCTCGCCAGATAGAACGCCGAACAAACGCCCTTCCGGAAAAAATTCTTTTATTAAAAAAAGAACCTGAATTTTTCGGACCCTTTGCTGAGGAATATCGGCAAGCATGGGAGTCAGCTGTTGATCGAATAAACCACCTTTCCATTCCGATTGAATACATCGACGGAAGTTATTTATCTGAGGCAGCTTCTATTTTATATGATGGCCCGTGGGTGGCAGAGCGCTGGGCGGATTTAGGCTCCTTCATTAATTCAAACGAAAAGACTGTTTTTCCTGTAACAGAAACAGTGCTTCGCAATGGAGCGAATCCAGATTACGATGCCGCTTCTGTTTTTAATGCTATTCACAAACTGCAAGCATTTAAACAAAAAGCGCATCAACAACTTAAGAATGCCGTATTAATCATGCCAACATCCGGCGGTACCTGGACAAGAGAACAAGTACGGGAAAATCCAATTGAGACCAATAGCAAAATGGGACTTTACACGAATCATTGTAATCTTTTAGACTTGTGTGCGATCGCGGTACCATGTGATGATGCTTCGGAAAATCTTCCGTTTGGAATTTCGATGTTCTCAAGTAATGTGAATGAACACTTGATTTCTGGTCTATCCGATTTATTTTTAAATGGTGTTCGTTCATCGGTTAATAAAGCTACTACTCTAGTTGCGGTTTGTGGCCTTCACATGAGAGGCTTTGCGCTGGAAAAACAAATGAAGGATCATGGCGCTGTATTTGTTCGAGAGGATAAAACAGCTGGTAAATACAAAATGGTTAAGTTACCCTCTCTTCCTCCAAAACCGGGTTTAATCCGAACAAATGGTTCGGGAGTTTCAATTGAACTGGAGTTATGGGAAATGCCCTTGTCAGAGCTTGGATCTTTTGCAACATTAATCCCTTCCCCACTAGGACTTGGGAAGGTTGAACTCGAAGATGGAACCGAAGTATTGGGATTTGTATGTGAGGCAATCGCTGCTGAGGATGCCGAAGATATTTCGTATACTGGCGGCTGGCGCTATATTTAATGAAAGAAGTCCATGTAGACAAGATTCTACATGGACTTTTTTTCTTTTAAAGCAGATATTGTCGGACATTTGTTTTTCTAGAAGTTAGACTTCGAAAAAAGCCTTGATTAATTATTGACTACCCATTTTGTTCTTTCCGTTTAATTTCGGTCATCAATACCCTTCATTGATGACCCATTTTGTTCTTTCCATTTAACTTCGGTCGTCAATACCTTTCATTGACGACTCATTTTGTTCTTTCCATGATTAAGTCCGTATAATTGTGTAAAAAGAAAAGGAGTCAAATTAATTCCTCTTGTCAACAATGTTAACAGCGACGAAAACAATGAGGAGGAATTAATCATGACTCAAATTCAGTTTAACCTAAATAT
>NZ_JAMBOH010000160.1 GCF_023715505.1 Neobacillus cucumis
TCTCCGCTACCCACACCTCATCCCCGCACTTTTCAACGTGCGTGGGTTCGGGCCTCCATCCAGTGTTACCTGGACTTCACCCTGGACATGGGTAGATCACCTGGTTTCGGGTCTACGACCACATACTCATTCGCCCTATTCAGACTCGCTTTCGCTGCGGCTCCGTCTCTTCAACTTAACCTTGCATGTAATCGTAACTCGCCGGTTCATTCTACAAAAGGCACGCTATCACCCATTAACGGGCTCTAACTACTT
>NZ_JAMBOH010000161.1 GCF_023715505.1 Neobacillus cucumis
AATACGTGGTATTTAGAAGGTTGGTTCAAGTATTGAATGGCATCTTCGAAGCCCTCTTCTAATGTTTCTATAGCCTTTTGTAGTTTTGGATTTTCTCCAAAACTCAATAAAAACTCCTCTTTGAATTCCCTAGCATCTTCAACTTTTACAGCATCAAATATTCTCTTTAAACCTATTTTCACATCATCCATGTCTTTTTTTGGCAAATGATTAAAGATATTGCGTTTGAAATGTACTGTGCAGCGTTGCCAAGTA
>NZ_JAMBOH010000162.1 GCF_023715505.1 Neobacillus cucumis
TTAAAGGTAGATCACTCTGAGAGTTTTGAGGCTTGGCAAAGATTTTTTCAGTACCTACAATCACGAGGACTACAATCACCTAAATTAATCATTTCAGACGCACATAAAGGCCTAAAAAAGGCCATTTTGAAAGAATTTGTGGGGACTACTTGGCAACGCTGCACAGTACATTTCAAACGCAATATCTTTAATCATTTGCCAAAAAAAGACATGGATGATGTGAAAATAGGTTTAAAGAGAATATTTGATGCTGTA
>NZ_JAMBOH010000163.1 GCF_023715505.1 Neobacillus cucumis
CTACGCCACGCGAAGGTTGACTGATTCAAGAAACGATAGACAGTGTCCTTAGCAGGAAAATCGGTAGATTTTCTACTTTCAAGCGTCCGATACCAATTCTTGTTTTCAAAGATCAAACAAAAAATTATTTGGAAAAGGTAACCACAAGAAAAGCCCAAAGACTTTGTTATTCCAGCCTTTCTAAGATATTTTAGTACCTGTAATTCTTTAAATGTGGATGTTAGTTCATTTGGTAGTTGCTTATTTTGACCATTA
>NZ_JAMBOH010000164.1 GCF_023715505.1 Neobacillus cucumis
ACTCTGAGAGTTTTGAGGCTTGGCAAAGATTTTTTCAGTACCTACAATCACGAGGACTACAATCACCTAAATTAATCATTTCAGACGCACATAAAGGCCTAAAAAAGGCCATTTCGAAAGAATTTGTAGGGACTACTTGGCAACGCTGCACAGTACATTTCAAACGCAATATCTTTAATCATTTGCCAAAAAAAGACATGGATGATGTGAAAATAGGTTTAAAGAGAATATTTGATGCTGTAAAAGTTGAAGATG
>NZ_JAMBOH010000165.1 GCF_023715505.1 Neobacillus cucumis
TATGTAATGTATGATTTTATCTCAGAACTATTTGTGTTGAAGAATTGAAGATTTGGCTCGAAGGCAAACCCCCGGGAAGGAGAACCCTCATGTTAAGTTATGCACTAGGTTCGAAGAACTGAACGTGCGTCGTTAGTCCGAGGCAGCTCCGTGACGGATGGAATGAAATGTGGTAACCAACCCACGAATATCAGACTGTATATCACCGTCAACGTTTTTGCCTTCGTGCCAAGTTTTTAAGGTTATCCTGTTCAA
>NZ_JAMBOH010000166.1 GCF_023715505.1 Neobacillus cucumis
ACTGATGTGGTCTACATCCTACACCTTTGGAGGTGCTGTGTATGCAGAAACCTAGGAATTTTAACTTAGTAGGAGACCCCACCTTACTCTTAGTTCGGTTAACAGTTAATTTTAGCTCTTGCTCGAGATATTTTGTGATACTTTTAATTACCCGGTGACCTGCTCGTTCACTTTTAACGTAAATGCTAAAATCGTCCGCAAAACGGACGAATTTATGTCCACGTTTCTCCAATTCCTTATCCAGTTGGTTTAAGT
>NZ_JAMBOH010000167.1 GCF_023715505.1 Neobacillus cucumis
TCCCATAGCGTCAAGCTAGTAAGATCCCTGAAAGATGATCAGGTTGATAGGTCAGAGGTGGAAGCGTGGTGACATGTGGAGCTGACTGATACTAATCGATCGAGGACTTAACCATAGTTTATAAAGCAAACTCGTTTTAACTAATTTCTTCTATATATTATCTAGTTTTGAGAGAACGAACTTCTTTCAATTAAATAGTCTGGCAATAATGGCGAGAAGGTCACACCCGTTCCCATACCGAACACGGAAGTTAAG
>NZ_JAMBOH010000168.1 GCF_023715505.1 Neobacillus cucumis
GATGTTAGACTAAATTACGGACACGATAAATTGGGCATAATAGTAAAATTAACCAATTTATAAAGGACGTGTCGATAATGGGATCTCATTTTGATAAGGAGTTTAAAACTCAAGCTGCTCGATTGGTCGTGGAGGAAGGCAGAACGGCTACTCAGTTAGCAGACGAGTTAAATATTTCGTCTAAAACCTTGGGGAGATGGGTTAGGGTTTATAGGGATCAGAAGGAAAATGGTTTTATTGGTAGTGGAAATATAC
>NZ_JAMBOH010000169.1 GCF_023715505.1 Neobacillus cucumis
GGAGGTGCTGTGTATGCAGAAACCTAGGAATTTTAACTTAGTAGGAGACCCCACCTTACTCTTAGTTCGGTTAACAGTTAATTTTAGCTCTTGCTCGAGGTATTTTGTGATACTTTTAATTACCCGGCGACCTGCTCGTTCACTTTTAACGTAAATGCTAAAATCGTCCGCAAAACGGACGAATTTATGTCCACGTTTCTCCAATTCCTTATCCAGTTGGTTTAAGTAAACATTACTAAGAATCGGCGAAAGTAC
>NZ_JAMBOH010000017.1 GCF_023715505.1 Neobacillus cucumis
CACCCAAAGGGTGTCAGGCACCTTTTTTACTTTTAATTAGTTGTGTTTATTAAAATATGCCATATAATAGAATTATCTACGTTCACAAAATTGTCGAAATTGCAATATTACTAATGTTTAATTAGGATAAAAAACTTAGGAAGAAGATTTGGAGGGGAAGGCTAATGTTAAAGGCTGCTGTCGCGGGAGTACTTGGTTTTATACTTATTTTTATCGAATCGATGATCGTAATGAAGCTAAAAGGCTTTGAAACGATCGAATATGGAGGAATTGCACCTTTTATTAATGTCTGGGCAATGAATTTCTTTTTTGTCTATGCTATTCTTACTCAGGTTACCCGTTGGTATGAAAGCAAACAGGAATTAAATGAGGATAGCAGCTTTTAACAATCCAAATCATGTCTTTTGAAATAAGATAAGCGTCTCCATCTCAATAAGAGTAGGAGACGCTTTTTTATTTCAAAAAAAAGGAAAAAATATCTTGATTTAACTAATTGCGTTAACTAAAATAAAACTAACGATATTAGTTAAAGGAGATAGGGAAATGAGGCTAATAAAAAAAGGTTATGTTTATCAAGTGACATTTATGGCACATGTTTTTCCGGTAAACTGCTATTTGGTGGAAGAAGACGAGGGACTAACGTTAATAGATGCTGGCCTCGGATTTTGCGCAAATGGAATTTTGAGGGCAGCAGAACAAATTGGGAAACCTATTACCAAAATTGTATTAACACATGCTCATGAAGACCATGTTGGTGCCCTTGATCCATTAAAAAAGGGACTGCCAGAAGTACCTGTTTATATCTCATCCCGTGACTACAGACTAATGAATTATGACCGTTCACTTGATCCTCATGAAGATCAAACTCCGATAAAAGGGGGAGTGCCGAAGGATCTAAAAACTCGGGCCAACATTTTACTCAAAGAAGGAGAGTTAGTTGGTTCATTAACCGCCATTGAAACACCAGGGCATACACCAGGATCGATGTCATTCCTCGATTTGCGGACTAAAGCCTTAATTGCTGGTGATGCCTTTCAAACAAGAGGTGGTATCGCCGTTGCCGGGGATATAAAACCATTCTTTCCATTTCCGGCTTTCGGTACTTGGAGTAAGAAAACAGCGTTAGCAAGTGCAAAAAAATTGCTTAGCTATCAACCTAAGCTGCTGGCAGTGGGCCACGGGGAAATGGTGGAGAATCCTATGGCTGTTATGGAAAAAGCAGTGGAAGTGTTTAATCGGAAAATCGGATAAAGGAGAAGGGAAATGTCACCGAGACCTAAAGTTGGACTTGAATTGTCCGCCATACTAGATGCAGCAGGGGAAATTGCCGATCAACAAGGAATGTCTGAGGTTACACTAGCAACCCTAGCGAAAAAATTAGGGATTCGCCCCCCGTCATTGTATAACCATTTTGACGGACTGCCAGGTTTAAGAAAAAAACTTGCGATTCATGGAATCAACCAATTATATGAGGAGATGGCAAATGCCTCCATAGGGGTAGCCGGAATGGAGGCCGTTCTTTCGATGAGTAAGGCATATGTAAACTATGCCCGAAAACATCCGGGGATTTATGAAGCGACATTACTAGCACCAAACCCGGAAGATGAAGAGGTACAGCAGGCCGGGGGAAGAATTGTTGACCTATCTGTCCGTGTCCTGCAATCCTATCATTTGGAGGGAGAGCAGGCCTTACACACTGTCAGAGGATTACGCAGTATATTGCATGGCTTCTCTGCGTTAGAGCAAAAGGGCGGCTTTAAAATGAAGTTGAATTTGGATGAAAGTCTTACAATCATTATTCAGGCATTTCTGAACGGAATGGAGAGCAGCCGTTAGGTTTTCATGGAAAAGTAACGATTCATTGTTGCTTTTTTGATTGATTAGGGCCTTTTAAGGTAAAGTAAACATGTAATTGGTTTATTTACATCAAAAAAGATAGGTTAGTAACTGTAAGGAAGTGTCTAAAGATGTCTATAAGCAGCCCATTTGCCGTTTTTAACATTCATATATTAACCCTAATTGAGATAAATAAAGTGGTGTTAGTACATCCGAGTTTTTAGCAGGAAGTGTAAACATGAATCCAGCATTTATTAGAAAAATAATGGTGATGATAAAAAGTACAGGATTGGTCAATGTCCGACCTGGGGTTGCAGGAGCGGAGTTAGCAAAGAACCTATCCGAAATTACTCTATTCGATGTTTATCAGGCTGTGGATGTGGTCAAGGAAGATGAATTATTTAGTATCCATGAACATCTAAATCCAGCTTGCCCCGTGGGAAGAAATATTCAAGACGCAATTGGCCCGCTATTTTCAATTGCACAAACCGCTTTAGAGAAGGCGTTTGGAAATGTGACGATTGAAGATGTGGTTAAGGATATTATTGAAAAGGAGCAAGTTTCTAAATAGGAAAAATAAGTACGAGATGAGATGAAAGGCATTCACTAGGGGGATGCCTTTTTAAATATATCTAATCCCAAAGAATGGCCATGTTTAATGACCTGAGCTTTGATATAATGGGGATAACTTTATTTTAAGGAATGATCAGTATGCAAAGATTGGAACAATATGGGTTAGTTCTAGACGTTGAAACCACCGGTTTGGGGCCTACAAAAGACGAAGTTATTGAACTTGCCCTTAAATTATTCACCTACCGGAGTGAAACGGGAGAAATTATTGACATTATAGAAGAGGATTCCTTCTTACGTGAGCCCCTTTCAAGGACCGCCCGAAACAATTATGACACTGCCTTTCGTGTCCATGGGATTCCTTATGAATTAGTAAAAGGAAAAAGCTTTTATGATGTGAAAATTAAATCGTATTTCCATCGTGCTGATGCGGTTTTTGCGCATAACGCTTCTTTTGACCGAAGTTTCCTGTACCACATGTATCCTGAAGTCAATGAATTAAAATGGTATTGTACGATGAGAAATATTCCTTGGAAAAACTATGGATTTCCAAACGGAAAACTCCTTACATTATTACAGGCTCATGATATTACAGATTACCAAACACATAGAGCGCTCGATGACATTACATACCTGATGGACCTGCTAAAGAAAACGAGCCCGAAAGGTAACCTCTATCTCCATGAAGTCCTCGAAAAAGGGCCGATGAGAAAATATCAGCCAGCCGCAGCCCGCACCAAACTAGGCTAAAATTGGTGCCTGTCACCATTAATGGTATTAACACTATACCAATGTTGAAGGACTCATTAATGTATAACATGAAACTTGTATGTTAAAATATTCACTATGTCAAATACATCGGGGTATGGTGATTATGAAACTCTTAACATTAAACTGCCATTCTTGGCATGAGGAACATCAGCTTGATAAGATAGCACATTTAGTAGATACCATAATTGAAAACTCTTATGATGTTATTTCCTTGCAGGAGGTAAGCCAGGCATTAGCTGAAGAGTATGTGGATGGGCTAGTAAAGAAAAACAATTATGTCTACGTTTTGTTACAAGAACTTAAAAAGCGTGGCAATGACGAATATGCGATGGTGTGGGATTTAACTCACTATATCAAGAATGGAACCTATGAAGAAGGGGTTGCGATTCTAACCAAACATCCAATCATTCAGCACCGCTCCTTTTTTGTATCGCAAAGTGAGGATTATGCAGTAAACTGGAAAACAAGAAGAATAATAGGAGCAACGATTAAGTACAAGGACAAACCTTATACTTTTTATTCTTGCCATATGGGCTGGTGGCATGATGAAGTTGAACCTTTTAAGGCACAGGCTGACAAGATGTTCAAGAAGTTGAATTGGGATGAGCATTTTTTTCTAATGGGTGATTTCAACAACGATGCTTCTCTTAAGGGAGAGGGGTATGAGTACTTGGTAAGTCATGGCCTTTATGACACATACAATTTGGCAGAAGAAAAAGATGAAGGAATTACCGTTAAAGGAAAAATCGCCGGCTGGAGCAATAATAAGCAAGACCTGCGAATTGACTTAATCTTAACCAATCAACCTGTACAAGTAGATTTTTCAAGAGTAATCTTTAACAATCACAATAAAATGGTGGTATCTGACCATTATGGCGTGGAGGCAAAGATTAACTTATAAATGAAATTATATTCACTCGATTATGGGTGAACAATGGATAAAAACCAAAAAAAGGCTTCGCTGCATAAGATGCAGGAAAGCCTTTTTTTGGTTGCTTTCCCACTATGTATATTAACCTCATGCTGGAGATTAGTTTAGGAAATTAATCCAAATGATTATCTGCCCTCAGTGAAAACTTGAAATGTAACACCGAACTTATCCGTAACACTGCCATAAGCCGGGCTAAAGAAAGTCTCTTGCAGCGGCATACCCACTTGACCGCCATCCTTTAATGCATCAAAAAATCTATGTGCCTGATCAGCATCATTTGTGGAAATACAGATCGTTACCTGATTCCCGCTTTGATGTGGCTGTCCTGGGAAGGTATCGGACAGCATTAGATCTGTTTCACCAATTTTAATGGTTGCATGACTAACACGATCCTTTGCTTCTGCTGGCAGTGGGAATTCAGGATTCTCCGGCATTTCACCGAACGATTGGCTGAACAGAACCTGAGCATCTAAGGCTTTTTGATAAAATTCAATTGCTTCCTTTGCATTACCATTCATCACTAGATAGGGAATCAAACGTAATGTCATCATAAATCAGCTCCTTGGTTAATGGTAAACATGACTTTCCTTCTGTAACATAAAACAACATTGGTATGAACAAGGATAAGTGAAACAACACAATTCCTATTCTTACCAATATTTTAATTATAAAACAAGGAATTTATGTTCGTAATAAAAAAGAAAAACCAATAAAGGTTTTCTTGCTATCAAATGGTGCCTGACACCATTATTACTATAGGTATCGTTCATTTATTATTTTAAGGTGATGGAGTGCGTGGCCTGCGATGATGTAGGCGAGGGCACGTGTAGTAGTATTGAAATTGTTGGCAATTCCAATCTTCTCCCAAGCTTCTTCTGGCATATTGTTAATGAGCGTGATGGTAGCTTTACGGACAGCGGTAAAGTCTTCGATGATTTGTTTTATTGAAAGCCCATCATAGTTAGAGGCAGCAATATAGTCGTTCTCGTTGAAACCAGCAAGTGGTGTTTGATCACCGCGGCCAACTCGCAACAAACGGTAGCTCATAATCCGTTCTGTGTCAGTCATATGACCAAGAACTTCTTTGATACTCCACTTCCCTGGAGCATAACGAGACTGTCCAGCTTCCTCGGATAAACCTTCAGCTATTGAGGCAGTATTCTTCAAATTCTCTTTTAAAATCTCCAATAAGTCCCCATCTGAAACCAAATTTACATACGGCAGGTAATACTCAGGAAACTCACTTACTTCTGGACGTTGAACCATCGCAATTTTCCCCCTCTAGTCTAAGATTAAAGAATTTATTTTTAATTGATTTTATCCACCTAATTGTTTAGCCGACTTGCCTTATTATTATAATTTTTCAAAAATTGAATTGCTATCTATCTGCTTATTTTTGAGAAATTTGCGTATGAGAGCTCCACACCAAAATCACCATTCAAAAATAAAAGAGCTGCCGCTAATAGCAGCAACTCTCCGTTTACATTTACACCATTTTCTTAAAATGAACACGTTTATTCAAAATATACATTACCGGCATTCCTATTGCCATCACAACCCATTCACCTATAGCGGTGGTGAGCCATGTGAATAGGAAGGGCAGATTAAAAGCTAAATGCAGTTCAAGTGCAATCAAGAACATCGTAAACGTGAAAACAAGAGTATTTACCATCATTCTAGCCCAACTCCCATTAATGTACCGTGAGCAAAGAATGGTAATGACTAAAGCAATCACCGATTGTCCCACCCCAAAAATTAAATCGTAAGCCTTCATCGGCGAGAAAAATAAATTCGTCAAAAATACACCTAAAACAATCCCGTAAATGTACTTTTTATTAAAAACGACTAAATGATTAAACATCTCTGATATACGGAACTGAACCTGGGTAAACCCAAACGGCTGAATCAATGCTGAAACAGCAATGTACAATGCGGCAATAATCCCATTAACGACGATTCCGTGCGCGTTTCTGTGTACTTTGCCTGATGGGGTATTCGTACTTGTTGCCTGCGCAAATTTCTCCATATTCATTTCTCCTTAGTTTTTTTACGTGGGAGGTTTTCGAACCACGTTAATTCAGAATACTCGCAAACTAACATATTATTATAAAAACAAACATGAGTCCATGACATTATTTTGATATATCATCAATATAGGAAGAATTTCCAATATAGTAAATAATACCACGGATGATTGTGCATATTAAAAATAAAAAAGGAATGGCTATAGATGAAACATAATAAAATGTTTTTACTCGTATTAATGCTAATACCCTGGCTATCAGTACCGATGCTAGGGAAAAAAAACTTCAAACGCTTTTTACCAGGTGCCTTTTTTATCGTAGCCTGGATTTCGGTCGAAAGCATACTAGCCAAGAGGCGAGTATGGTGGAGATTTTATGAAAAATTAATCCCAAATGTAATGGGGGAATTACCTTTCCTTTTAGGGCCCTTTTTTATTGGCTCAATGTGGATATTAAAATTTACATTTGGAAACTTTTTTCGCTATCTAATACTAAACTTAGTCACCGATTTTCTGTTTGTTTATCCTGGAATGTTTGCATTAAAAAGGATAGGCATTGTCACACTTGTCCGCCTGAAGCATTATCAAATGGGAATCCTGTTTATGGCCAAATCCGTGCTAATGTATGTCTTCCAATTCATGGTTGAAAAATCAAGAAAGAAGCCCAAATCACTCATCAAAAGGCTACTCCCTTAAATCGAACAAGGGCCGAATTTCCTATCTCCCGTTCGATTAATTATTGATTGTCTTTTTATTTGATGTTAAGATTTTATTAAATTAATTTTTATATTATAGGATTGTTACTGTTAAATCAGGCAAAACCTAAGACTAATGTGATTATCATTAGTTTTAGGTTTTTATTTTTTTTAGAGGTGAATGACATGAAAATCGCAAAAGTAATTAATAACAATGTCATCAGTGTAATCGATGCCCATAATAAAGAACTTGTGGTTATGGGCAGAGGGATTGCGTTCCAAAAAAGACCGGGTGACCTTGTGGACGAATCAAAGATTGAGAAAACTTTTAAGTTAGATAATAAGGATGTCTCGGAAAAATTTAAAACGTTATTGTATGATGTCCCAATGGAATATATGGATATCTCTGAAAGGATTATTTCCTACGCGAAAGAAAAACTAGGGAAAAAATTAAATGATAGTATTTATGTATCTTTAACAGACCATATTAACTTTGCTATTGAGAGAGAGCAAAAAGGATTACGGATTTCCAACCCATTACTTTGGGAAATAAAACGTATTTATGCTGACGAATATACGGTTGGTTTAAAGGCATTAACAAAGATAAAAGAGATGCTTGGGATTACTCTTCCAGAGGATGAAGCCGGCTTTATTGCCATGCATATTGTCAATGCCGAGTTAAACGAAGAAATGCCTAACGTTGTTAATATGACTAAATTAATTCAAGATATTTTAAATATCGTCAAATATCATTTTAAAATTGAACTCGATGAAGAGTCATTGAACTATTTCCGTTTTCTTACTCATCTTAAATTTTTTGCGCAGAGATTATATACCGATTCTCCCTATAACAATGAAGATGATTTTCTCTATGAGATGGTCAAAGAGAAGCAAAAAGAAGCCTTTGTATGTGTGGAGAAAATCCGCGATTTTATCAAAAAAACACATAACCATCAGCTGACAAAAGAAGAGATGGCCTACCTTACCATCCATATTGAACGTGTAGTAAATAGATCTTAAAAAAATTTTAGGAGAAAGCGTTGACAGGAAATGAAAGCGTGTGCTATTATGTGTTTACAAATTAATATTAATTTATTAGGATTGTTACTGATAAGCAGGCAAAACCTAAATTGTAGTGCTATAACTCTTATGGGTGTGGTGTGCAATTTAGGTTTTTTTTATTCCCTTAGTCGAAGTACAGTTGCAGGAACTGGCCAGAATAACAACTGGCTTCGGCGGTTTACAAATTCAATACTTTTAACACAGGATTGTTACTGGTAATGCAGGCAAAACCTGAGGAACACGAGTGGGACCATAGTGTCTGTGTCCAACTCTTGTTACTCAGGTTATTTTTTTACAAAAAATCAGGAGGTCACACCATGGATTACAAAAAAACAGCTATAAGTATTGTAGAACTTGTCGGCGGTG
This sequence comes from Neobacillus cucumis, assembly GCF_023715505.1. The sequence goes on from NZ_JAMBOH010000017.1 coordinate 8,255, forward strand.
AAGGAAATGTTCAGAATGTTATTCACTGCATGACAAGACTACGTTTCAATTTACAGGATCAAAGTAAGGTAGATCGTAAAAGATTAGAAAAAGTTCCTGGAATCATGGGCACCAATATCAGCGGTGATCAATTCCAGATTATTATCGGAAATGATGTTCCAAAAGTATATAATGCTATTTTAGAAAATAGCACGATTAAAATTGATAGTAAAAGTAAGAAATCTGAAAAAGGGACAAATCCAATCAATGCAATCTTTGATGTAATCTCGGGTACGTTCACACCAATCCTGCCTGCGATTGCCGGTGCAGGTATGATTAAAGGGATTCTAGCCATTTTACTAACATTCCATTGGATATCTGATAAGAGTCAAGTTTACACGATCTTAAATGCGATTGGCGATGGAGCGTTTTATTTCTTACCGATCTTGCTGGCAGTGAGTGCAGCTAGAAAATTTGGCAGCAACATTTATGTGGCAGCAGCCATAGGGGCAGCGTTGTTACATCCAACGATAACAGCATTATTAAGTGCAGGTCAGCCGGTTCACTTCCTTGGTCTACCTGTAACGGCAGTCACTTATTCATCAACTGTTATCCCGATTTTACTAGCCATCTGGATTGCAGCATATGTGGAAAAATGGGTTGACCGAATTATTCCTAGCATGTTTAAACTGATCTTTGTCCCAACATTAACATTATTAATTGTTGTCCCAGTTACTTTAATTGCCGTTGGACCATTAGGTTCAATTATCGGAAACTGGCTTTCTGCTGGAGTAGGATCATTATTTGATCACGCAGGATTATTTGCAGGAGCCCTATTAGGTGGAACATGGTCATTAATCATTATGACAGGTATGCACTATGCATTTTTGCCAATTGCAATGAACAATATAGCGACTAAAGGCTATGATGTTATTATGCCTTCGATGTTTATGGCAAATATGGGACAAGCTGGAGCAACATTTGCTGTATCACTACGTTCTAAAAATAAATCTTTTAAATCTTTAGCCATGACTACTAGCTTAACTGCTGTTATGGGTGTTACTGAGCCGGCTATGTACGGTGTAAACATGCGTCTTAAGAAGCCATTTATCGGTGGACTTATCGGTGGAGCCGTTGGTGGAGCGTACTACAGCGCTCTTGGTGTAAAATACTTTATCCTTGGCGGTAACGCTGGTTTACCAGGATTAGCATCTTTTGTCGGTGACACATTTATCTGGGCAGCTTTAGGATTCCCAATCGCTTTCGCAGCAGGTGCTGTTGCAGCCTTTTTAATAGGATTTGAAGACGTTGAAAGTGAAGAAAATCAAGATACAACAACAGCAACTGCAACTAACACAGTAGATACAAAGTCTCAATTAGTTGTAGCAGCAGAAAAAGTATTCAGCCCTTTAAAAGGTGAAGTAAAACCATTAAGCGAAGTTAATGATCCCACTTTCTCTACAGGAATTATGGGTAAAGGTTTAGCCATCCAGCCGCAAGAAGGAAAAGTAGTATCTCCCGTTACTGGTAGAGTAACAACTATTTTTAAGACCAAGCACGCTATCGGCATTACAAGTGATAATGGAGCAGAAATCTTGATTCATGTTGGTTTGGATACAGTAAGGCTAGAAGGGAAACATTTCACCGCACATGTGAAAGATGGCGACTTTGTTGAAGTTGGCCAAACTCTTGTAACCTTTGATATGGAAGCTATTAAAGCAGAGGGATATGACTTAATTACTCCAGTCATTATTACAAATCCTGACCGTTATCAAACCATCGAACCTGTAAAAAAAGGCAGCATTAACGCACGAGAAGCATTTCTAGCCCTGCAGTAATAGGAGGTATGGGGGAAACCAATTCCCCCCCTACTTTCTACATATTATAAATGTAAAAATTAAGGATCTAAAAAAAATAATGAGGTGACTTTTGATGAATCGTAAATTTCCCGAAGACTTTTTATGGGGCGGAGCAACCGCTGCTAATCAATTAGAAGGAGCATCACAAGAAGGCGGTAAAGGTTTAAACCTTGCCGATGTACTACCCGGTGGAAAAGTTCGTTTAGAACTCCTTATGAAACCTGGTTTCAATTATGAGATTGATGAAAGTAAGTACCACTATCCAAACCACGAAGCAATTGATTTTTACCATCGCTATAAAGAAGACATTGCTCTTTTTGCGGAAATGGGTTTTAAGGTATTCCGCATGTCGATTGCTTGGTCACGTATTTTCCCAAGAGGAGACGAAGAAACACCGAATGAAGAAGGTTTAGCTTTTTATGACCGGGTATTTGATGAATTACACAAACATGGTATTGAACCTGTTGTGACCATCTCTCACTATGAAACACCTTTACACCTTATTAAAGAATATGGTGCCTGGAAAAGTCGAAAACTCATTGGATTTTTTGAGCGATATGCAAGAACCGTTTTTGATCGTTATAAAAATAAAGTGAAGTATTGGATGACTTTTAACGAAATTAATGGAGCGACACATTTCCCACTTTTCGGTTTAGGCTTTTCCGCCTCAAGTGAAGAAGCTCGTTTACAAGAAAGCTTCCAAGGACTGCATCATCAATTTGTGGCTAGTGCTTTAGCTGTAAAAATAGGACATGAAATTATTCCAGGTTCGCAAATTGGATGTATGCTCGTTTATGCTCCAGTGTATGCTTTCGACAGCAACCCTGAAAATGTCATGCATGCTTTAAAAGAGGAACAAATTTTTAACTATTATTGTGGAGATGTCCAAGTTCGTGGTGAATATCCTGCCTTTGCCGAACGTTACTTTAAGGAAAATGGTATTAAATTAGACATTCAAGATGGCGATTTAGAGATCATTAAAGAAGGTACTGTCGATTATATCGGATTTAGTTATTATATGTCCCGCACGGAAAAGAAAGACAAAACGAATGAAGAAGGTGCATCCGGTAATATAATCGGTGGTGTGAAAAATCCTTTCCTTAAGGCCAGTGACTGGGGATGGGAGATTGACCCAGAAGGTCTTCGAATCTCATTAAATAAGCTTTATGACCGCTATCAAGTACCTTTATTCATTGTAGAAAATGGTCTTGGGGCAATAGACAAAGTAGAAGCAGATGGCTCAATCAACGATGATTATCGCATTGATTATTTAAGAGATCATATTAAAGCGATCGGTGAAGCGATCGAAGATGGTGTTAACTTAATAGGATACACTCCTTGGGGCTGTATCGACCTAGTGAGTGCATCTACTGGCGAAATGTCTAAGCGTTACGGATTTATTTACGTTGATAAACACGACGACGGCAGCGGATCATTAGGACGAAGCAAGAAAAAATCTTTCTACTGGTATAAAGATGTTATTGCTACTAATGGCGAACAACTTTAATCCTTCACAATGCCGGTAAGCCGTTTTGGCTGCCGGCATTTCACATTTTGAAGTTGGGGAAAAGTTAAAGTCTTTCATACTCTTAAAAAGTATTTTGAGAGATTAAAATCTTTCATAACCCCTGACGCACATGGCACGGGTGATGAGAAGGGATCATAACCCCTGAAGGGCAAGGGGCAAGAGGTCTTCGACAGATAAGAAGGGATCATAACCCCTGAAAGGCATGGAGCGAATGATCTTCGACAGATAAGAAGGGATCATAACCCCTAAAGGACATGGAGCGAGAGGGTTACGACAGATAAGAAGGGATCATAACCCCTGAAAAGCATGGAGCGAGAGGGTTACGACAGATAAGAAGGGATCATAACCCCTGAAAGGCATGGAGCAAGAGAGTTACGACAGATAAGAAGGGATCATAACCCCTGAAGGACATGGAGCGAGAGGGTTACGACAGATAAGAAGGGATCATAACCCCTGAAAAGCATGGAGCGAGAGGGTTACGACAGATAAGAAGGGATCATAACCCCTGAAAGGCATGGAGCAAGAGAGTTACGACAGATAAGAAGGGATCATAACCCCTGAAAAGCATGGAGCGAGAGGGTTACGACAGATAAGAAGGGATCATAACCCCTGAAGGACATGGAGCGAGTGGGTTACGACAGATAAGAAGGGATCATAACCCCTGAAAGGCATGGAGCGAGAGGGTTACGACAGATAAGAAGGGATCATAACCCCTGAAGGACATGGAACGAGAGGTCTTCGACAGATAAGAAGGAATCATAACCCCTGAAATGCATGGAGCGAATGATCTTCGACAGATAAGAAGGGATCATAACCCCTGAAGGACATGGAACGAGAGGTCTTCGACAGATAAGAAGGGATCCTAACCCCTGAAAGGCATGGAGCGATTGATCTTCGACAGATAAGAAGGGATCATAACCCCTGAAAAGCATGGAGCGAGAGGGTTACGACAGATAAGAAGGGATCATAACTCCCGAAAGCAATGGCATGAATATGTTTTGGCAGATAACAGGGTTTCTATAAGCCTTTAAATAAACATGAATTGGAGGATCATGAAAATGAAACACACTAAACTTAAACCATTCCCAACAAATTTTTTCTGGGGTGGTTCCACATCCGCTTATCAGATTGAAGGGGCCTGGAATGAAGACGGAAAAGGTCCATCTGTTATCGATATGGCGAAATATCCTGAAGGCACAACTGATTTTAAAGTAGCCAGCGATCATTATCATCATTACAAAGAGGACATTGCATTACTAGCCGAAATGGGATTTAAAGCCTATCGCTTCTCAATCGCCTGGACAAGAATTTATCCAAACGGCTCTGGGGAAGTAAATCAAAAGGGAATCGAGTTTTACAATAATTTAATTAATGAAATCGTCTCACATGGTATCGAGCCAATTGTTACAATGTATCATTTCGACTTGCCGTATACCCTTCAGCAAAAAGGCGGCTGGTCAAACCGAGAAACAATTGATGCCTTTGAAGTATATGCTCAAACCCTATTTGAAAACTTCGGTGATCGGGTAAACTATTGGTTAACGATTAACGAACAAAATATGATGATCCTTCACGGAGACGCAATTGGAACAGTAGATCCTAACTTAGAAAATCCTAAGAAGGAATTATATCAGCAAAACCACCACATGCTCGTGGCACAGGCAAAGGCGATGAATTTGTGTCATCAAATGCTGCCAAATGCAAAAATCGGTCCGGCACCGAACATTGTATCCATCTATCCTGCTAGCTCGAAGCCAGAAGATATTATGGCTGCCCATAATTATTCCGCCATCCGCAACTGGCTTTACTTAGATATGGCTGTTTTTGGACGTTATAATACGACAGCATGGAATTACTTTGAAGAAAAAGGCTATGTTCCAACCATTCTAGATGGCGATATGGAAGTTTTAGCAAGTGCGAAGCCTGACTTTATTGCCTTTAACTACTATACTTCCCAAACGGTTGCGGCTAGTGAAGGGGATCGTTCTGATGTAGGTCATACAGGGGACCAGCATATTACCGTCGGAGAGCCTGGTGTCTATAAAGGAGCGACCAATCCGAACCTGAAAAAGAATGAGTTTGGCTGGGAGATTGATCCGGTGGGCTTTAGAAACACATTAAGGGAAATTTATGACCGATATAATCTTCCGCTAATTATAACCGAGAATGGCTTAGGTGCATTCGATGAGCTAGAAGAGGGCGATGTGGTTAACGACTCTTACCGTATTGATTTCTTACGCAAGCATATCGAACAAATGCAGCTGGCAATCACTGATGGAGTTGAAGTATTCGGCTTCTGCCCATGGTCAGCGATTGACTTAATCAGTACCCATCAAGGCTGCAGCAAGCGCTATGGCTTTATCTTTGTTAACCGTGATGAGTTTGATTTAAAAGATTTACGCCGCATTCGGAAACAAAGCTTTTATTGGTATAAAGAACTTATTGCTACGAACGGTGAGAAATTATAATAAATGAAGAAGAGCTTCTCCCAGATGGGACCAGCTCTTTTTCTTTTAAGAGAAGGCATCATGCATGAGAAAATGGTAGAATAATAGATAATTTATTCTCGGGGGTGAGCGTGTGAAACTATCTAATTTTGAGCAGTGGATTGAAGATAAAGTACTCGAACGCGGCCAAGGTTATTTTAAAAAGGGAAAAATTCTAAATCTTACTACCTCAGATGAAATTCAATATACAGCCCTAGTAGATGGTTCGAAGGTTTATCGCGTTAATATATATATTAATGGTGATGTTGTAGTGAATGCTTATTGTGATTGTCCATATGACCTGAACAAATATTGTAAGCATAAGGCAGCGGTTCTTTATGCATTAAGAGACAAAAGGCCAGAAAGGCATGATTTAGCGGTGATAGAGGAACAGGAGAAAAAAAGTGTAAATTCAATCCTGCAAAGCCAAAACAAAGAGGATTTAATTAACATTATTCTTGATTTAACTGAGGAGTTTCCAGATATAGAAAAAAGATTGATATTTAAGTTTAGTCCTGATAAAGAAGAAATATCCTCTGCCAAAAAGCTAATTCAGGAATATATTACTGGGGCAAAAAGAAAAGGATTTATTAATTGGCGTCACATTGGGCAGGCGCTAAAAGGGGCGGATTTAACACTACAAAAGGCACAGAGCAAACTAGATGCAGGGGATACTCAAAATGCGGTATTATTGTCTCTCACAGTCTTAACTCCTGTTGTAAAAATGCTCCAGCATGCCGATGACTCCGATGGCTCTGCCGGCAGCATCATCAATTGGGCTCTCAGAATATTGGAAAAGGCCGTTTCAGCCAGTGTAAAACTACTGCCTGAAAAGGAGCAAAAGAAACTTTTTGAGGCCATCTTAAAAGAATTGCAGAAAGCTGTATATGATGACTGGAGTGACTGGCGCTACGATCTTTTAAGGATCTGTACCCATTTTTCCCACCATCAAGAAATTAGGAAGAAGTTAGAAAAACAATTGGATAACCTCCTAGAGAAGTCCGGAACCTCCTGGAATGCTAATTATGACCAAAAAGAAGTAAAACTAATTCAGCTTGAAATCATTGAAACATGTGAGGGATTGGACGAAGCCAGGAAGTTTATCTATGAAAATATCAATATTAGTGAGTTCCGTAAAAAGGCCATTGTAATGGAGTTGGATTCAGCAGACTATAAAAATGTGATTCAGCTTTGTTTAGAGGGGGAGTCAGCCGATCAGGCATATCCGGGTCTTGTGAAAGAATGGAAAGAATACCGCTATCAGGCATACGAAATACTTGGGGATATTGAGAAACAAAGGGAGCTAGCTAGAGAGCTTCTATATAAAAATGAATTTAAATACTATCAGAAGCTAAAAGAGTTATATCCCGTAATCGAATGGGAAGCGGCTTTGCGAGAAATTGTTGAGGAATTTCGCAGGGATAAACACCAGCCTTCTGCCTATGTTTCGATTTTAATAGAGGAAGATTTGAAAGCTGAGCTATTGTGTTACTGTCAGGACCATATGATGGTAATTACGGAATATTACCCGTATTTAATTAAGGATTTTACTAAGGAAGTAACCGACGTCTTCATCCAATATATCCATCAATCAGCAGATGAAGCGGCAGATCGAAAAAAATATCGTAAGGTGTGTGACTTAATTAAGATCTATAAAAAAGCCTGTGGGACAATACCTTCCCATCAGCTCATTACAGATCTAAGAGATAGACATAAAAAAAGACCGGCATTTTTAGAAGAATTAGCAAGAATAAGGTAGGAAGAATCAGGAATGGCAAAATCTATTTTTCACTAGCGGCTGCTTATGACTAAGTTTCCGCGAGATTGATGAAAGTGTCCTCAAAGACATTTAGATATTGTCGAATTCATCGGTATTAAAATACTCTTCGGAAATATCCATGTTTTGTCTATTGCCAAACAACATTTACTATCTTTCCAAGTCTCCATCCTTTAAAAATTAACCCCCAGTCTATATAATGGTGGAAGGGTTTACATTGGGAAAGAGGGGATTACGATGGTTTATCAAGCTGCAGACAATCGCTACGAAGGGATGAAATACAATCGAACCGGACGTTCAGGATTGTTGCTTCCAGCGGTATCTTTAGGCCTTTGGCATAACTTCGGCGGCGTCGATACATACGAAAATGGCAGAGATATGCTGAGAAGGGCCTTTGATTTAGGAATCACCCACTTCGATTTAGCCAATAATTATGGCCCGCCAGCAGGCTCAGCGGAAGAAATGTTTGGCCGAATGCTAAAATCAGATTTCGCTCCATATCGTGACGAAATGGTGATTTCAACAAAAGCTGGCTACTATATGTGGCCTGGTCCATATGGGGATTGGGGCTCTAGGAAGTACTTAATCTCAAGTTTAGACCAAAGTCTAAAACGAATGGGACTTGAGTATGTTGACATTTTTTATTCACACCGTCCAGATCCGAATACACCGTTAGAAGAGACCATGATGGCATTAGATTCCATTGTGCGTCAAGGAAAAGCACTATATGTCGGAATATCTAATTACAGTGCCGAACAAACCACTGAAGCAATCAAAATCTTGAACGAACTTGGTACACCGCTTCTTATCCATCAACCAAAATATTCGATGTTTAACAGATGGATTGAGGATGGCCTTCAGGATGTATTACAAGAAAATGGAGTTGGCTCGATTGCCTTTAGTCCATTAGCGCAAGGACTGTTAACGAACAAATACTTAACAGGAATTCCAGCAGAATCCCGAGCCGCAAGTCCAACAGGATTCTTGCAAAAAGAACATGTCACTCCGGAAGTACTTGAACAAGTCCGGAAATTAAATGAAATAGCTGGTGAGCGTGGTCAAAGCTTATCGCAGATGGCCCTTTCATGGGTACTGCGCGGCGGAAAAGTGACAACCGTTCTAATCGGTGCGAGCCGAGTCAGTCAAATTGAAGAAAATGTTGCGGCATTGAACAACCTCGACTTTACGGATGAAGAACTGGAAAGAATTGAAGATATCCTAAATAGCTAGAATAAAAATCTGTCAGCGGGTGCTGACAGATTTTTTTAGGATAGAGCATTTAATCCGATGACACCAATAATAATCAATACCACACTAAAGACACGTCCCGCGCTTTTCGATTCTCCCAACAGAAACATATTGATGAAAACAGCCCCAGCAGTTCCAATTCCAACCCAAACCGCATAGGCGATACTCAGCTGGAGAAACTGAAATGATCCATATAAAAATGCAAGCGAAGCCCCGAATCCGCCTATATAAACGATTCCATTACGGACATTCTTTTGCTGGCTATACAATTTTAATCCAACAGCACCGGTAACCTCACTAGCTGCAGCTAACAAAACAAATAACCATCCCATGGTTATGCAGCACCTTTCATGGCTGCTTTTTCTTCCTTATTATCCGAAAGATTTAATCCAATGACACCAATAATAATAATGGCGATACAAAAGACTTCACCCAGGGTGATGCTGCCGCCAAAAAGGAATACATCCATTAACACCGTTCCAATCGTACCGACCCCAGCAAAAATAGCATATACCGTGCCTGTTGGGAGGGTTTCACAAGCTTTCGGAAGAATATGATAATCCCATAAAATCACAGCTATAACCAAAGCCCACTGCCACCACGTATGGGCAGTATTAAACCCGTATACCCAGATCCATTCAAACACACAAGTTAAAACAACATAGAACCATGCTTTATTCATCATTTGCACCTCTTAGGAGAAATAACCATTATTATTTTAGAATACCACAACAAAGTACAATCAAGACTTGGTAACTACTTTAAACAGAAATGAGTGATTTAAATCACTAAACTCGGTCCCTTTTTTCTTTATTATTGTTTAAATAGGGGAAAATTAAAAGTGGATGGTGAGAGAGATGGATTACGATTTTAAATCACTTTATAGTGAAATTGGCGGACAGGAAACCATTGATAAACTGGTGGAAGCTTTTTATCCGCATGTTTATGCCGATCCTGTCCTGGCCCCGCTTTTTCAAGGAGATATGGAAGAGATCAAACGAAAACAGCGGATGTTTTTGCCGCAATTTTTAGGAGGCCCCGCTCTTTATAGTCAAGAATTCGGTCCCCCGGCAATGAGATCGCGTCATCTCCCTTTTGAGGTAACACCAACCAGGGCTCGGCATTGGCTGCAATGTATGAAAGATGCCCTTCAAGAAATTGGTCTTGACCAGAATCCTGCAGGCAGAGCCTTTTATGAGAGATTAACGCAAGTAGCAGGAATCATGGTAAACACACCGGACAGTGAATAAAGTAAAGGCTCTTCTCATGGCGAGAAGAGCCTTTAAAAATTTATAATCTTATTTTTTTAATTTAGCCCATGTTGCGTCAAGAGCCTTCATTGCCTCCGCTTTAGACTTTTGGCCGCCAACATATGCTTGTAGTGTTGCTCCGAATTCTTGTCCAGCACCATCAGGATACTTCATGAACTGCCAAGAATAAGTTTTTCCATCTTGAGAGTACTTTTGAAGGTCAGCACCTAAAGGTCCAATGTCTTCTGCTTTTGCTTCAATGGTTTTGAATGCAGGAACATATTTGAAATCTTTAACTAATGCTGTCTTACCTTCTTCAGAAGATACCATCCAATTCAAGAAATCTTTTGCAGCCTTTTTGTCTGCATTTGGTGCTTTGTTATAAACAACCCAGTTTGTTGGTACGTCAACCATTAGTTTATCTGCTTGCGCAGCATCATCTGTAAGTGCTAAAGGAACAAAGCCAACTTCCATACCAGGATTTAATTTATCGAGCATTGGCTGAATCCAGTTACCTTGTTGAATCATGGCAGTTTCGCCATTAGCAAATTGGGTTACTTCTGTATTGTAGTCAGTAGTTAATGGATTTTTGTTACCGTATTTAACAGTTAAATCAACAAGCTTAAAGTAGTCTTCGAAGTATTTATTTCCTGCAATTTTTGATTTTCCTTCATTTAAACCAGGGATAAAGTTTTCGTCATCTGCTTGTTGGTAAGCAAATGGAACGTTAAGACCATGGTTTGCTAATACCCACCATTCCGCATAGCCAACTGAGAAAGGTGTAATACCTGCAGCTTTAAGCTTTTTCGCTGCAGATTCTAACTCTGAATAGGTTTTTGGAAGTTCTGTAATACCAGCTTTTTCAAATAATTTCTTATTATAAGCAAAGCCGTATCCTTCCATGTTTACCGGCTGACCATAAATTTTTCCGTCCATTGTCATTGGTTTTAAGGCATCCTCATAAGCATCTTTTACCCAAGGCTGATCAGATAAATCTTCTAATTTATCTTTCCAAGTGATTGCTTCTTGATATCCGCCATTTCCGAAGATATCAGGTGCTTTGTTTGAAGCGAATTTTGCTTTAAGGGCTGCAGCACCATCAGCGCCGCCTCCGACTGATTCGATATTGAATGTAACGTTTGGATGTTCTTTTGTATATTTATCTGTTAACGCTTTCAACTGATCCGCGATTTCAACCTTACCATTAAAGATGTCAACAACCACTTTACCATCCTTGCTGCCGCTGTCTTTTTTCGTACCAGATGCGCTGTCACTGTTGCCGCAAGCTCCTAAAAGAAGTGAAGCTGATAAAATCCCCGCTGCGATTGAATATTTTTTAAATGCCATTTGTTTTCCCTCCTGAAATTATATATCTAATTTATATATCCCTACCGTCAATATCTTACTGACAGCAGGGGTTGACCCTAGGATGAAATTACTTAATTGATCCGCTCGTGATCCCCTTGATAATGTGTTTCTGCATTGAAAAGAAGAAGATTAACAATGGTATGATACCAAGAACAAGTCCTGCCAAAGCTAAATCCCATTGTTTTGTGTACTGACCAAAGAAGGAGAATGTCGCTAATGGAATGGTTTTTAATTCTGGATCCTGAAGGACCAGTGATGGTAATAAGTAGTCATTCCATATCCACAAGCTGTTTAGGATGACAATGGTTACGGTGATGGGTTTTAATAACGGAAAAACAATTCTCCAAAAAACTCCAAACCTTGTACATCCATCGATAATGGCTGCCTCTTCAAGTTCTACCGGGATACCCTTGATGAACCCGTGATATAAAAAGATCGTCATTCCAGATCCAAAACCTAAGTACATGATAACAAGACCCCAGATACTGTTAAGTAATCCAAAGTTACCGGCCGTTTTAATGAGCGGAATCATAATGGATTGAAACGGAATAATCATGGCTGCAACGAAAGTCATAAAAATTACATTACTGATTTTCTTTTTCGTTCTAACAAGCATATACGCTGCCATCGAACAAAAAACAACCAGAACAACGTTACTAATCGCTGTGATAATTATAGAATTTGTAAAAACCTTTAGATAGTTCAATTTTTCAAAGGCATTCACATAGTTATCGAGCATAAACGTTTTTGGTAAAGCAGATGTGTTCGTTAGAATTTCTGCAAAGGGTTTTAAAGAGTTTGATATCAAATAATAAAATGGGACTAAAAAGACAAGACCAAGTAGGATGGCAAAGATTTCACCAATAAATGTTTTTCCTGTATACCTGTTTCCCATTATGATTCAACCTCCCTCTTCTTTGAAATTGTTACTTGAAGGATGGTAATTGCGGCAACCACAATGAAGAAAATTAATGCCTTTGCTTCACCGATACCATAGCGGTTGTTAACAAATGCTTCCGTATAAATATTAAGTGCTAACATTTCTGTCGATTTAAACGGTCCGCCGCCAGTTAGCGACAGGTTTGCATCAAAAATCTTAAAGGATGATGCAGTTGTTAAAAATAAACAGACGGTAACGGCTGGAGCTACTAATGGCATTGTAATATGGCGAAGAATCTGCCACCTGTTCGCTCCATCAATTTTAGCTGCTTCAATTAATTCTTGTGGAACATTTTGCAATGCAGCAATATAGATGATCATGATATAGCCTGCGCCTTGCCATACACTGACAATGACAATTCCCCAGAATGCGGTATTAGCATCCCCCAACCAAGGTAATTCGAAAAAAGGAATATGTGTTAACTGTCCAAGTGAGGCAAAACCTTTTACAAAAATGAACTGCCAGATAAAGCCTAGTAAAAGACCGCCCACCATGTTTGGCATGAAGAAAACGGTTCGTAATATATTCCTTGTTTTTAACATTTGTGTCACTAGAATGGCTAATCCAAAACCAATCACATTTGTTAAAACGATCGCTACAACGGTATATTTAGTTGTAAGGATAAAGGAATCTTGAAATTGCTTGTCCTCAGTAAATAGGTATTTAAAGTTATCAAGACCGACCCATTTAATATCACCTGTAATTCCGTTCCAATCGGTGAAGGCGTAATAAATACCCGTAAAGAAAGGAATTAGGACAATGATAGTAAACGCTAAGAATACTGGACCGACAAATAGGGTGAATAACCCTGCATCTTTTAGCTTCTTCTTTTTGTTTAAAGAAGCTGACTCTGAAATTTTTATGCTGGCTTTGCCAGGTAATGCTGAACTTTTTAACTCACTTTGATTATTCACTGACTGCACCTCCCATAACTCCATTTTAGGGATTTTGAAAAATTATGAAACGGCTTACATTGACCAGTAGGGTGGAAAATATTGAACAGTCCAAATTGCCATATTAAAATAGACCCCATGTATTACGATGTTTTCTTATGATAAAATGGTGGGAAATTTAGTATCACTTAGAAAAGGGGGGAGGCTAGTTCAAGTCTTAGGGACTAGCCCAAGAGCTAATGCAATGGGGGATTCGAACTAAACTAATTATCACTTTAATGGCTGTCATCATACTCCCTTTTGGAATAGCGATTACGATTACGTATTATCAAACGACAAAGTCAATAAATGACCGTTTTGTTTCTACGAATCATGATTTAATTGTTAAAGGGGAAGCAGAGCTAAGTACTTATTTAGAAGATGTCGCACAAATGTCGACTGTTTTATATCGATATACACCATTTATGTCGGTAATGAGGGTTGGTATATCAGATAACCTAGGCAGTAATCAAGAAGAAGTGCGGAGGATGCTCGCCTATACCTTTAATTCCCGGCCGGAAGTTGAACAAATGCTGCTTTATATAAATAAAGGAGAAGATTCATATACCAACTATCACTCAAGAATTAGCGGCAGAGGGAAATACGAGAATATCTTGTCCAATCCTTTCTATGCCCGCTTAAGTCGGTCTCATGACTTTTCCGTAATTGAACCGCCTCATGAGATTTATAGTTACAATAACTTGTCGGTGATTCCTAATTCCGAGAAAAATCAAGTTTTAAGTTTCCATACGATTATAAGAGATGTACCATTAGATACTATATTAGGTTTTGTATCTATAGATATTAATCTTTCTAAGATCAGAGATATTTCTGGAAGGTTATATACGGATGGGGTTGAAGACTTATATATAATGAATGAAAATGGGGTTGTCGTTTATTCTTCAAAAAACGACGAAATTGGAAAGGTTAATAAAGACGCTTGGTTTAAACAAATAAAGAAAGAACCAAAGGCGAATAAAAGTCTTGACTGGAAGGACGAAAAGTTTTCGGGCGTAATTGTCTATCAAAAGTTTTCTGATTCTTTTAAAAACTGGTACATTGTTAAAAGAATTCCTTATGATGTACTTTACCAAGGTGCGAGGCAGACTGTATTTACAAATATAATCATTGTAATTATTACACTTATTATTGTTTTATTTGCTACCATGTTCATCTCTTTGAGACTCACTGCTCCAATCAAAGTATTAATTGCTAATATGAAAAAAGTAGAAAAAGGTGTGTTTGAAGCAGATTTTGAGTCATTAGGGAATGATGAAATTGGGATGCTGGGCAGGCATTTTAAATTAATGATTTCAAAAATAAATGAATTAATTGAACGCGAATATAAACTAGAGATTGAAAATAAATCTTCCCAGTTAAGGGTTCTCCAATCACAAATAAATCCGCATTTTCTTTATAATGCGTTTCAGTCGATTGGAACGCTTGCATTAAAATTGAAGGCAGTCCAGGTGTATTCGTTATTAAACTCATTATCGAATATCATGCGTTACAGCATGAATATGAAAGATGATATTGTCCCATTTTTAGCAGAGGTAAACCATGTTAAATCCTATCTGAATTTACAAAAGCAAAGATTTGACGAGCAGTTTGAGTTTGAATTAAATATTGAAAAAAGTGTAGAAGAGGTATTAGTACCGAAAATGATCTTACAGCCGATTGTTGAAAATTGCTTTAAACATGGCTTTGATCAGCAGTTAGAAAAAGCAACAATTGTGATTGCAGCAAGAGGGGAACATGACCATCATTTATGCATTTCTATTAAAGATAACGGGGTTGGTGTTAATGATCACGACCTTGAACAACTTCGCCGAGAATTGTCCGACGGCGGGAGTGACTTAAATCAGAAGAGCGCTGGTATTGGATTAAAAAATATTTATGACCGCTTAAGGATTTATTATAGTAATCAGGTAGAAATGGATGTTTACAGCAGCGAAGAAGGCGGATTTACTGTTACGATAATTATTCCAAGAGATATTCATAATGAGGTGGTACATCCATGAAAGTCTTAATCGTCGATGATGAAAAACACGTTCGTGAGGGAATTAATCTGCTCGGAGAATGGGAACAGAATGGGATAACGGAGATTTATGAGGCCAGTAACGGTGAGGAGGCAATCCAGCTTATTCGAACTCTTCGTCCGGAAATCATTTTTTCTGATATGAAAATGCCCAAGATGGATGGTACACAGCTGTTAGAGTGGATTAAAGAAAATCAGCCAACAAGTAAAACGATTGTCGTGACTGGTTACGATGATTACCACTATATGCGTAAAGCCATTCATTCCGGTAGTTCAGACTATTTATTAAAGCCGGTTGATCCGGAAATATTAAACCAAACGCTGGCAAAAGTGGTGAAGGAGTGGAGAAAAGAGGAAGAGGAGCGGAATAGTAAAACGACCAGCTATCAATTAATAAATGAAATGAAGCCAGTTTACCGGGATCGAAAATTAACCCAATTATTAAATAGTGATAATCTGAAGGAAGAATGGTATGAGGAATTTGGTTTTTCTAAAGCGCAAAAATATCTCGTCGCACTTGTTCGGATCAATAGAAAGGCAATCGAGGCTTTTCGGGGAGACCGGGACCTAACCTATTTTACACTCTTGAACGTCATGAATGAAATTTTACAGGAAAAAGAATGTGGAATAGCCTTTCGCTACCTTGCGAATAAAGGTGAAATCGTCATTGTCTTTTGGAATCAGTTTACTCATATAGAAGAACTGCTGGAACGTATCTATAAAGCGATTTTGAATGTCATAAATGTTTCTTGTCATATTGCGGTTGGGATAGAGGTGGATAAAAGGGACAAATTAATGAATTCTTATCAGCATGCAAAGGAGGTTCTATTAAATAGTAATATATTAGCTGATGAAAAAAGCAAGGTCTACCGTCAAGATGTTATTCAACCGCAGGTATTAAAAAATTTATTTGCGTATTCTTCTGAAATTGAATTAGCTATTCAAGCAGGGGAAACTAGGGCTTTTGAGGAATTGATTGGTAAAATTGCTAAAGACTACACGGAGGGCCATTACTTATCATGGGGCCAGCTGCTCCAGCTAGAAAATGAGTATCTGGTCATCAGTAATCGCTGGTATGAACATTTTCATATCACAGGAAAGATTCCGAAACATATTGAATACAGAGTTGATCAATTTTTCAATCATAACGGTACATTCCAGCTGCAGGATTATATTGGTCGAACCATCCGCGAAATTTCTATTTTTCTAAGAAAGATTAAGCGAAAGACTGTTCGGAAAAGCAATAATGTCATATATGAGATAGAGAAATATTTGGAGGCTAATTTTGATCGGGATGTAAAGCTGCAAGAGATATCAAACCATTTTTATATAAGCAGGGAATATATTTCGCGGAAATTTAAGCAGGAGTTTAACGTTAATATTTCTGATTATATTGTTAAAATCCGAATAAATAGAGCTAAAGCTTTATTGAAAAATAGTGAGCTAAAAATCTATGAAATTGCCAACATGGTCGGTTACCAGGACGACAAGTATTTTCGAAAGGTATTTAAAAAGGTGGAAGGCGTAACACCCAATGAGTTTCGGGAATTACATATTATTCAGAAATGAGCAGATTATAAATAGTAAACGGGAGTTAATGTAACTGGTTATTTTAGTTATGTTAACTCTATTTTTGTTAGTTAATAAAACTCAAATGTAACTAAATTACAGGTAAATTTTATAAAAATAAATAATTTACTAAAAAATAAAGTAAAAAGTATTGAATGAAAGCGCATCCTCTGATATATTAAAAATATAAATTTAGTTAAGTTAACTAAATAGATTGATGGTGAGAAAATGACAACGATAAAAGATATTGCCGATCAGGCAAATGTATCGACGGCAACAGTTTCCCGGATCTTAAATAATGATCCCACACTTTCCGTATCTGATGATACGAGAAAACGGGTAATTGAAATCGTCAATGAGTTAAATTATAAACCATTGCGAAAAAAGAGTGGGAAAACGGATAAACCTAATGAGAATTTTAATATTGGCGTCATCATGTTAAATGATGAAACGATTGATCCGTACTTTCAGTCGATTCGCCTTGGTGTAGAAAGTACCTGTAATCAATATTCTCTAACAATCGCTACGACGATGATGGTAGGAAAAAGCACTATTACAGCAGAAAGCTTGAGCGGACTGGATGGGCTGATTGTTCTGGGAGATGTTGATATCGGGGATTTAAAAGAAATTTACTATGAAAATAACCATATAGTCGCGGTGGATTATTTGCCTCAAGATTCACATGTGGATGTGGTAATTTCAGATTTTGAAGGGGCAACTCAAAAAGTTCTAGATCATTTGCTTGAACTTGGTCATACGGACATCGCTTATCTAGGCGGAAGAGGAATGGTGTTTGGGGTAAGCCGCCAAAAGTCGAAGGAAAAAGAAGATACAAGAAAAATGACCTTTGAAAAAGTCATGAAAGAAAAAGGATTGTACAACCCGGATAAAGTCTTAATTGACGAGTGGGGGCCAACAAGCGGATACACATTAACGAAACAGTTAATTGAAAACGCTCAACTGCCAAGTGCGATTGTAGTCGGCAGTGATCCAATGGCATTAGGTGTCCTTCGTGCCTTACATGAGGCCGACGTCAAAGTGCCTGAGGAAGTTTCGGTGTTCAGTTTTGATGATATCGAGGCAGCGGCCTTTATGAATCCCCCCCTCTCAACCGTAAAAGTATATGGAGATGAAATGGGGAAAACAGCAGTAAAGCTGCTATATGATCGTTTGAAGGGAAGAACAATCCCGCTGAAGGTGACCATTCCAACGGAACTTGTTTTACGTGATAGTGTAAGCGTTAAAAAATAATAAAAGTGCTCGGGGCGGTTAAGGATTGTTGAACCGCTCGCGTAATCCTTTTGTTAGTTTTAATATTAAACTATTTTAAAAATTATGGAGGGTTTTCTATGAAAAAATCAATCTCATTAGTAGCTACTGGTATGATTGCACTTTCTGTTCTAGCAGGCTGTGGAAGTAAAGACGAGGCTTCTAGTAGTTCAAATGGCAAGGTGAAAATTGAGTTTTTCCAGTATAAATCAGAGGCAAAAGGTACGTTTGATGAACTGATTAATAAGTTTGAAAAAGAAAATCCAACCATTGATGTCGTTCAGTCTCAGCCGCCTGATGCTATTACAGTACTAAAAACACGTGTTGCAAAACGAGACCTTCCAGATGTCATCGGAATGGGCGGGGATGTATCGTATGCAGAAATCTCAAAGGCAGGAGCCTTTAAAGATGTTTCAAAGGATAGTGCTTTAAATGATGTACAGCCTGCGTATGTTGGCATGTTAAAAGATATTTCAAAGCAAGAAAAAGTATATGGAATTCCATATGCAGCAAACGCCGATGCTGTTATTTATAATAAAACTATTTTCAAAGATTTAGGTATTGAGGTACCGACAACATGGGATGAATTCATCGCTGCTGCAGAAAAAGTGAAGGCGGCTGGTAAGATTCCATTCTACTTTACTTTTAAAGATGCTTGGACAGCCCTTCCTGCTTACAATGTTCTTGCAGCCAACACTCAAGGAGAAGACTTTTTTAAAGACCTTGATAAGGGAAAAACTACATTTGCAGAAGGACATAAGGAAGCAACTGAAAAGCTATTAACCTTACTCAAATATGGTCATAAGGATCAGTTGGGTAAAGCATATAACGATGGGAACGTTGCATTTGCAAAAGGTGAATCTGCCATGTATCTGCAAGGCATTTGGGCAATTCCTGAAATTAAAAAGGCAAATCCTAATATTGATTTAGGTGTATTCCCATACCCAATTAATGATTCAAAGGTTGTTTCAGGGGTCGATTTACTACTAGCTCAATCTGCAACTAGCAAGCATCCAAAAGAAGCCAAGAAGTTCATCGATTTTCTATTAAGTGATGAAAATATGAAAACATATCTAACCGAGCAAAATGCTTTTGCTGCTAAGAGAGGTGTAGTACAGGAAGCACCTGAACTAGAAGGATTAAAAGCAAGCTTTGACAAGGGTAATGTCGTTGACTTTCCTGACCACTATGTACCAACAGCTGTTGCTCTTGACAAACAATTGCAAGTGTTAACACAGAAAAAGAATGTTGGAGAGTACTTGAAAACATTAGATAGTGAATGGGAAAAAGTAGCAGACCGTAAATAATGATTATGGAGAAATTGGGGACCCAATTTCTCCAGTTTTAAAAATAGGGAGTGAAAGCAATGAGTAAAGAGGATATTGCCTTGAAAAATCCAACGATTTCTTCTGCTAAAACAAAAGAAAAGAAGACAAAAATTAAACTTAAAAACGTTCCCTTTTATTTAATGACGATTCCTGCGTTTCTTCTTTTCCTCATTTTCCATACCTTCCCAGCCCTTCAGGGTATTTATTATTCTTTTACAAATTGGGATGGTTTAAGTTTTACGTATGACTTTGTCGGTTTGAAGAATTATTTGAACTTATTTAAAGATGGAAATATCTTGAACTCCTACTTATTTACTTTTAAATTTGCGATTGTCTCCACAATTCTTGTCAATGTATTGAGTCTATTAATCGCAATGGGGCTCAATGCCAAGATTAAAGGAAAGAATTTTTTCAGGGCGGCTTATTTCCTGCCTAATGTCCTTGGTGTGCTAATCGTTGGTTTTATCTTTAACTTTATTTTTTCTAATGTCCTCCCACAATTAGGAGACAAACTGGACCTTGGTTTTTTATCCACCAATATCTTGGGAAGTGAAAAATTTGCCTGGTTAGGTATCGTCATTGTTGCGGTTTGGCAGGCGTGTGCCTTTAATGTCATTTTATACTTATCCGGCTTGCAAACCGTTCCAACTGAATTATATGAGGCATCAAGTCTTGATGGAGCGAATAAGTGGCAAGAATTTTGGAAAATTACTTTCCCAATGATCGCCCCATTCTTTACCATCAATATGGTACTTTCGATGAAGAACTTCTTAATGGTTTTTGACCAGGTTGTTGCCTTAACAGGAGGCGGACCGGGAAGAGCGACAGAATCGATTTCCCTTTTAATCTATAAAGGTGGATTTACTGGGGGAGAGTTTGCATACCAATCAGCAAACTCCGTAGTCTACTTTATTGTAATTGTTGTAATCTCTGTTTTTCAAATTAAGGTTCTCCAAAAAAGGGAGATGGATATGTAATGTTAAAACAAAAGACAAACTGGCCTGTTACGATATTAATTGCTTTAGGGTCTCTATTTATACTTATCCCTTTGTATATTGCGGTTTCGATTGCGTTAAAAACACCGGATGAAATGGCCAAATCGGTCTTTTCTCTTCCAACAGGACTTCATTTTGAAAATTTCACCCGGGCCATCGAAGCAACTAACTTTTTTGCAGCCTTCAAAAATAGTGCGGTTATAACTGTGGTTACGGTAGTTTTTACCATCTTGACAAATTCAATGGTTGCATATGCCATTGCAAGAAATATGCACAAGAAATTTTTCAAAGGACTATATTACTATTTTGTTAGTGCTATGTTTATCCCGTTTCCAATTATTATGCTGCCACTGGTTAAACAGACTTCATTACTCAATATGGATAATCAAGGCGGACTGATCTTTTTATACATTGTATATGGGGCGGCATTAAACATCTTTATTTATACAGGATATATTCGTTCGATTCCAAAGGAACTAGAGGAGGCAGCAATTGTCGATGGCTGCAGTACATGGGGAGTTTTTTGGAAAGTTATTTTTCCGCTGTTAACACCAATAAATGCTACAGTGGGAATTCTAACATGCTTATGGGCGTGGAACGACTTTATGCTTCCATTAATTATTCTAAACGATCCAGCTGATGCTACTCTTCCATTAGTTCAGTATATTTTCCAGTCTCAGTTTGGTACGGACTTTAACTTAGCATTTGCATCATATCTATTAGCTCTATCACCGATGGTTATCGTCTACATCTTCGCACAAAAGTGGGTTATCGGCGGTGTGGTAAAGGGAGCTATCAAATAGCCAATTTAGGAGTTGGAGATTCATGGGAATTCATTTTAGTTCAAAAAATAAAACCTTTCACTTGCAGGCAAAGGATACAAGCTATGTTATGGAAATAGTCCGTGACGGCTATTTAGTCCACAATTATTGGGGGCGAAAAATTAGAAAGTATAGCCATTCCAATTTTCTGCAATCGTTAGACCGTGGCTTTTCCGGTAATCCTTATCAGCATAAAGAGGACCGGACATTCTCCCTGGATACTCTTCCGCAAGAGTATCCACAGTACGGTAACACCGATTTTCGGAAGCCGGCCTATCAAATTCAGCTCGAAAATGGCTCAACAATCACAGATTTGAAGTACCGATCCCATATCATTTTTAAAGGAAAGGCACCTTTATCAGGTCTGCCTGCAACGTATGTGGAGAGTGATGATGAGGCGGAAACGCTCGAAATTACGATGGAGGATTCACTTATCGGCTTAAAAGTAATCTTAAGTTATACTGTTTTCGAACAGTTTAATGTGATTACCCGTTCAGTCCGCTTCGTAAATGAGGGAGAAGAATCATTAAAGCTGTTAAGTGCATTAAGTATGAGTGTCGATTTTCGAGATGCGGATTTTGAGTTTTTACATCTTCATGGTGCCCATGTGAAAGAAAGGCATATTGAGCGTCAGCCGCTTCGCCATGGAATTCAGTCAGTTGAAAGTACGAGGGGGGCAAGCTCCCATCAGCATAATCCATTTATTGCTCTATTAAGAAAGGGTACAACGGAGGATACAGGCGAGGTTTATGCGTTTAACTTTGTGTATAGCGGAAATTTCTTGGCACAGGCGGAGGTAGATCAATTTAGCAATACCCGTGTCACGATGGGAATTAATCCATTCGATTTCAGCTGGAAGCTTGAAGCGGGTGAGGTATTCCAAACACCGGAAGTAGCGATGGTCTATTCGGCTGAAGGTCTCGGCAGTATGTCACGGACATTCCATGAGCTTTATCGTACCCGTTTGGTACGAGGAAGCTACCGCGATCAAGAGCGGCCGGTTCTAGTGAATAACTGGGAAGCAACTTATTTTGATTTCAATGCTGAGAAGATCCTTGAGATTGCCAAGGCCGGAAGCGAATTAGGGATTGAATTATTCGTCTTGGATGATGGCTGGTTTGGAAAACGAGATAATGATAAGTCTTCACTAGGGGATTGGTTCATTGATCATCAAAAGCTCCCTGAAGGATTAGATAATCTTGCGTCAAAAGTAAAGGATATGGGAATGGAGTTTGGACTCTGGTTTGAACCGGAAATGGTTTCAGTTGATAGTGACCTTTATCGCGAGCATCCAGATTGGTGCCTGCATGTTCCTGAACGACTTCGGTCGGAGAGCCGCAACCAGCTTATTCTCGATTTTTCAAGAGAAGATGTTTGCAATGAAATTACCAAACGAGTTAGTGATATTTTAGCAACTGTTCCAATCTCTTATGTGAAATGGGACATGAACCGCCATATGACGGAAATTGGTTCGGCAGCCCAGCCTGCGGACAGGCAAAGGGAAACGGCGCATCGATATATGCTCGGCTTGTATAAAGTGATGGAAACAATCACGACTTCGTTCCCGCATATTTTATTTGAGAGCTGCTCTGGCGGCGGGGGAAGATTTGACCCAGGGATGCTCTTCTATATGCCGCAGGTGTGGACTTCCGATAATACCGATGCAATCTCACGTTTGAAAATTCAATATGGTACGAGTCTTGTTTATCCGATTGTTACTATGGGCGCCCATGTATCCGCGGTGCCGAACCATCAGGTGCATCGGAGCACTTCAATGGAGATGCGCGGTAATGTCGCGATGTCTGGGAATTTAGGGTATGAGCTAGACTTAACCAAGATAACAGACGATGAAAAAGAAATCGTCAAACAGCAGGTTGCGCACTATAAAGACATTCGTAAATTAATCCAGTTTGGTGATTTTTACCGGCTGCAGAGCCCATTCGAAGGAAATGAAACAGCTTGGCTTTTTACTACTAAGGACAAGTCTGAAGCCATTGTCTACTATTTCCGGGTATTAGCTGAACCAGCTGCACCAACAACTGTATTAAAGCTAAAGGGAATTGATGATACGAAACAATACCAAGTGATCGGAACTGATGAAGTATTTGGCGGGGATGAGCTGTCCTATGTAGGTCTAAGTATACCTGCTAATATACATGGAGATTTCCAAAGCTACGTTTGGCATTTAAAAGCTTGCAGTGAATAAGAGTCGTATCGAAAACGGTGAACAACAGAAATAGATTAATATAATTACATTTTTACTCACAAATTGGTTATTGACTACTTGAATGATTTTCAAGGTAACCGGTCGTCAATAAGCTCTATTCGCGAATTTGTTACCTGTTTTTTTGATACATTTTAAAATATTACTCCGTAGACCCAAAAGGATTGTTACCTTTTGGGTCACTTTTATTTTTCAGTTAATAAAAAATATTAGCAGAAAAACTACTAATATAGCTATTAAATTACAATGGTATGATGAGAAAGGATATGTTAAATTGAATTAATAATACAACTAGATTAGAAAAAATGCATAATACTGTAAGGGCTTACTTAAGCCTTCAGGGGGAATGATATGTTTTTTTCCTTACGTAATCGTTTATTTATCGTATTTACTTGTTTATTAACAATCCCGTTAATTATATTGTCCTTTATTATACCAAGCTGGTTTACATCCATCATTGAGGAACAGACACAGGAACTGACAGTGGAGGCTATGGACCAATATTCGCTTTTTATTGATTCCATCACAACGCAAGCGAAAGATTTAGGGAATCAGGTACTCGTAAACCAAACGACACAAAAATGGATCAAACTAGAAAGCAAGAATGCCAATATATCCGATGGACAGAGACTTCTACAGAAGAATCAACTCAAAATGTTGTTATCGTCGATGATGGTAAACAATTCAAATGGCATGTCGATTTCAGTTGTTTTGAATGATGGCACAGGGACCTGGGGAAATATCTCAAACTTAAATCAAGTAGATTGGTTTAAAAACTATTCTCAAAATAAACAGCAATATATTAAGTCGCATATTGATCCATTTCAGCCAACCCAAGGTAACATTAATAGCTATATTTTACCCCTCTTCGATATGAATACATTTGTTTCGTATGGAATGATTAAGGTGAATTTTCCTTCAGAATTGCTTGAAACATCGTTGAATAAAACCAAGATTGGAAAAAACGGACATGCTTATTTGATCAATCATAATGGCGAAAATATCCTGCCTGGAAAGATCCGAACTCCTAAAAAGGTTTTGAAACAAACCTTAATTAAATTAAGCGATGATAAAAATCAAAAGGGATTAGTCGAAACGGATGATCATGGAGAAAAATATTTAGTTTTTTATCAAAAGTTAGGGGTAGGCGATTGGATTTTAATTAGTGAAGTAACTAAGTCTGAATTATTCGCTAAGGTCACACGTTTACAACGGAACCTGCTGTTAACTAGTGCGATCGTGTTTTTAATAACGATTGTAGCTTCTTACATGATTTCTTCGAATATAGTTAGCCCCTTAGGTAAGTTGGCAAAAGCAATGAGGTATATAGAAAGCGGCGATTTTTCCGGTGCCAAACGCTTTATGCCGACAATAAAATCAGCTAATAATGAAGTGGGTTACCTAATAACCGTTTTTAATCAGACGATTGATCGGTTGAAGAATTTAATTGAAACCGAATATGAGGCAAATTTACGCCAAAAAGATGCGGAATATAAAGCCTTATTATTACAAATCAATCCACACTTTTTAAATAATACGCTTGAAATTATTGGTGGATTAGCTATGCAAGGAAAAAATAAACAGGTGATGGATGTAAGTATTCACTTAGGCCGAATGATGAGATATTCCTTGAACACGCACAGTGATGTAGTAAATTTGGGAGAAGAGTTAAAGTATATCCGCAGTTACACTGAAATATTAAAGCTAAGATATGAAGATGCTATATCAATTGAGATTGAAGAAGATTTAGAGACAAGAAGTCTTCCTATTATTAAATTTATTTTACAGCCTCTCGTCGAGAACGCAGTGAAATATAGTTTTATCGAAAAAACGTCAGCAGAAATTTTTATTAAAACCAAGCAAAGTAATCATTTAGTATTTATTGTTATTGAAGATAAGGGGATCGGAATGTCTGAAGAAGTGATCTCCGATCTAATGAGTGTCCAGACGAAGAATGATATAAATAGTGTCCTCATGAGTAAAGGAAGCAGCATTGGACTAAGGAATGTACTAAGTCGCTTGAAGCTTAACTATGGTCCAAATTTCTCGTATATGATTGAATCTGAAAGGAATGCAGGCACACGGATTACGTTATGCATCAATACAGATCGGGGTGATAGACATGTTGAAGGTGATCATCACAGATGACGAGATTCAAATTCGTAAAGGCTTACGGATGAAAGTGAACTGGGAAGAACAAGGATTCCAAATTGCAGGTGAGGCGTCCAATGGGGTAGAAGCGCTTGAATTGCTTCGGGATTTGAATATCGATGTGGTTATTACGGATATGAGGATGCCGATTATGGATGGAATTGAATTAGCGAAACGTTGTCAGCAAGAATTTCCGAACGTAAGGGTAGTTGTGTTATCGGGTTATTCTGATTTTGAATATGTAAGAGGTTCATTGAAACAAGGGGTAAAAGACTACTTGTTGAAACCCGTTGCCCCTGATGAATTAGTAGAGGTATTGAGTAAGATTCGTAAGGAAGTGGAAGAAGAGAAGCGGATCCAAGCGGAATCGGCTCGATTGCGCAGGCTTGTTCATTCTCAGTTTCAAGAAGTTCAGGAGCAATATTTACTCTACCTTGTAAAAGAGGAATGGCTAGAGCTAAACAAGGTAACAGAGAGATTGCGCCAATTGCAGTTAGAAGATCTTGTAAATGATGACGGAGAAGTACAATTTGTTACGGTAGAAATTAGAGGGAAAGAATACAATCCGAATCGATTAAAGGAACTATGGCTTCCCTTTCAGATGTTATGTAAGGAAATTGCAAAAGATCATCCCAAAACGTATTCGTTTTATGACCCTAGTTATGCAAATATGATTCACTTTTTACAGCTTCTCGATTCCGACAATAGAGACAGTCCTTCAAGGCTAGTAAACGAAATACAGCAGACGATTAAGAGACTCTTGAAATTAGAAACGGTTGTTGGAATTGGAAATGTGACTTGTGGAATTACAAATTTTAAGACAGGTTATATCTCTAGTTTACTTGCATGGAGTCAAAGTCAACTCGGCTCACAATCACAGGTATTGGATGGGTCGAATGTAAAAGAAGAAGTATTTGAGTTTTCACCTGAGATTGAAAGAAAGTTAACTAATGGAATTGAGAGTGTCAATTACGAGGCATTTAAAGAGAATATATACTTTTTATTGGAAGGGGACCGAAACCTCTCGATTATGTCCTTTACCTTTGCTGCTAATCGTGTGTTGTTTTTGTTAGGCTCACTCGCAAGAAAATATAATATGGAAACAAACGATTTTCAAAAGGTAATGTGGAATTGTCAGCAAAGCATTTGGGAACTCAATTCGCAAACTAAAGTAATCGAGCATCTTCTTCAATTAGCGAAGCTAATTATCGAGAAGGTCCATGTAGCGCGTTTTTCGAACGGTAAAGTTATCGTAGCTAGTGTTCAGCAATATTTGGAACAGCATTACGCAAGTGAAATTTCCCTTTCCATGCTATCGGAACTCTTCCATATCAATAGTGCACATTTATCCGAAACGTTTAAACATACTGTTGGACAGAATTTCAGCGATTATCTTGTTCAATTACGACTACAGAAGGCCCGGCAGTTCCTGAAAGATAAACAGCTTAAAATCATTGATGTGGCAAACTTGACTGGCTTTTCTAACTCAGGGTATTTTAGTACCGTTTTTAAAAAGTATTTTGGACAAACCCCTGTTGAGTTCCGAAACTCACTAGATTCATAAGTTTAATTTTTTAAAGCAGGAAGGTGAGGGAATGTAGATGAAAAAATGGTTATCTTTGATTATTTTTGCCATTATACTTATAAGTAGTTCCTTGTATGCGCTATCTTTCCTTGGTACATTCTCTAGCCGTAAAACAGAAAATGTTAAAAAACTAAATAAAACGAGTCCAATCGTGCTAACCTTCTGGCGCAATAATGGAAATGCAGCAGAAAATAAAGCATATGAAAAATTAGTTTCTTCTTTCGAAGCAGCTCATCCTGCTATTAAAGTTCATATGAAATCATTTCCTTATAGTGATTATGAAATAAGACTGCGAACCGAGCTTGCCACTGGAAACCCTCCGGATGTGCTGACAATTGACAGCCCGACCTTGGCTCTTTATGCCAATACAGGTTCATTATTATCACTCGATTCATATATGAGAAAAGAGGGACATATTGAGGATATCCCTGAATCCACATTAAAAGGAATGAGTTTTCAGGGTGACATTTACTTGGCTCCGCTCGTTGAATCCAGTATTGCATTATTTTATAATAAGCGGCTTTTTAAAAATGCAGGCATACCTTTTCCATCAGGCGATCCCAATAAACCAATGACATGGGAGGAAGTGCTGCAGATTGCCAAAAAACTAACCCATCCTGAAAAGGGAGTGTATGGGATTGATCCAGCACAGGGCTTTAATGATGGCGAGTCTCCTGCTTATTTTAAAA
The DNA here is from genome assembly GCF_023715505.1 of Neobacillus cucumis. The sequence goes on from NZ_JAMBOH010000017.1 coordinate 36,291, forward strand.
TGCCTCTCCTTTGGCAGTTTGGAGCGGACGCGCTAAGTCCAGATGGTACAACTGCAAGCCGGTATTTGGATTCAAAAGAGGCATTAAAAGCCCTGCAATTTTATCAAGATTTATATTATAAAGATAAAGTGGCCGGTTTTGAATTACCGCCAGACCCATTTATAACAGGGAAACTTGCGATGACTGTTCTTGGATCTTGGACATTGAAGGATCTGGAAAATAGTTCTGAATTTAAATTAGGTGAAGATTTTGGAGTTGCCCCTTTGCCAAAAGAGAAGTATCAAGTTGTTCCAAATGGAGGATGGGCCCTCGGTATCTCCTCCAAGACTAAATACTCAAAGGAAGCTTGGGAGTTTATCAAATATGTTACAAGTTATAAAGGGATAAAAATCTATGTCGAGGAAACAGGTGATATACCTGCTAGATACTCTGTTGCGAAAGACTTTCCTGAATTTAATCAATATCCTAAAAATATCTTTTTACAACAAGCACAAAAATTTTCTAAAAACCGCCCGGTTACCCCGGCTTATCCTGTGATCAGCGATGCCCTAAAGACCTTATTTGAAGAGGTTGGACTTGGTGGAAATGATGTAGGGGCTTCTGCAAAGGAAGCCGTGGAGAAAATTAACACTAGTCTAAAACAAATACAGAACCCATAAAAGGTATCCTCTAGTTCAAAACTAGAGGTTTTTTTATTTGTTAAAATTGTAACCGATTTCAAAGTGCCGAAAATATTAAACACCTTAAACCAAAAATATTGAAATATTCATAAGAGCCATTTTGTTAAAGTAAAGCCAGAAGAAGAAAATACCCCAGAGAGGAGGAAGCAATTGTGGAACAGATATACCAGAAAGTAGAGAATGGTCCAAACGAAGTAATGAAAGCAGAAGTGGGCACTAAAATGTCGAGGAATTTAAAGTATATGAAGAACAATTATCAATTATATCTCCTTGTTCTTCCAGCGTTAATCCTGCTTATTATTTTTAAATACGTACCCATGTATGGAGCCATTATTGCCTTCAAAGATTTTAATCCATTACAAGGAATCATGGGAAGTCCGTGGATTGGATGGGAAAATTTTGAGAAGTTCATGAGCACACCAGATTTTATGAATCTCTTAAAGAACACCCTAAAATTAAGTGCCTTTGGATTAATAATTGGCTTTCCTGTACCTATCATTCTAGCACTTATGATTCATCGAATTAAAAGAGTGGCCATTAAGAAAAATATTCAATTAGTCTTATATGCTCCAAATTTTATTTCAGTTGTTGTTGTAGTCGGGATTGTTTTTATTTTCCTATCGCCGGTTGGACCTATTAATCGATTCATCACTTTTTTGGGTGGAGACAGTATCTCCTTCATGACAGAACCTAGTTATTTCAGGACGATCTATATTATAAGTGATATTTGGCAATTTGCGGGCTGGGCATCGATTGTTTATTTAGCATCACTTTCCAATGTAAGCCAAGACTTAATTGATGCCGCGAAAATAGATGGAGCTAATATATTGCAGCAAATACGTCATATCGATTTGCCAACGATTAAACCGATTATGGTGATTCAATTTATTTTAGCTGCCGGAAACATCATGAGCCTGGGGTTTGAAAAAGCGTATTTATTGCAAACATCAATGAACCTTCCTACATCTGAAATATTGCCTACCTATGTTTATAAAATTGGCTTGCAGATGGGGGATTATGGTTACTCAACCGCAATTGGGCTTTTCAACGCCGTGATTAATGTCATCTTACTAATCAGCGTTAACCAAATCGTCAAACGGTTAAACGAAGGAGAAGGTATATAAATCTACTTGATGGAGGTGAGAGGTATGTTTAAGCATCAAACGAGGGCAGATAAAGTCATCTTAACAACAAACGGGATTATCTTGACCTTAATCGTATTTGCTATTTTAATCCCATTAATTTATGTCATTATGGCATCGTTTACAAATCCAGCAACTTTGTTAAACAGTGGGATTACCCTTAATCCATCCAAATGGACACTTCAGGGATACTCACGAGTATTTAAAGATGGATCACTATTAATAGGTTTTAGAAATTCACTTTTTTACTCCACTGCTTTTTCGCTTATTTCAGTTACAATCACGTTATTCGCTGCTTATCCATTATCAAGGAAGGATTTTGTCGGCCGAAAACTGATGATGGCTCTCTTTATTATTACAATGTTTTTTGGCGGGGGATTAATCCCAACGTATTTGTTAGTCAAAAATTTAAATATGCTTGATACCATTTGGGCCATTTTATTACCAGGTGCTGTAAATGTATGGAACATTATTTTAGCAAGAGCCTACTTTCAAGGCATCCCAAATGAATTACGAGAAGCCGCTATTGTTGACGGTACATCGGAAATCCAGTTTTTCTTTAAAATCCTGCTTCCATTAAGTAAACCAATCATAGCGGTATTAGTGTTATATCAATTTGTCGCACAATGGAATTCTTATTTTGATGCCATGATTTATTTAAAAAGCGAGAATTTACAGCCTTTACAAATTGTCCTTCGATCAATTCTTGTTCAAATGCAGCCTAGACCTGGCATGATTCAAGACGCACAAAACACAGCCCAGCTGCAGCAAATTGCTGAAATGGTCAAGTATTCAAGTATTGTCATTTCCAGTTTGCCGCTAATTATAATTTATCCTTTCTTCCAAAAGTACTTTGAAAAAGGAGTAATGGTGGGTTCAATAAAGGGTTAAAACTTAATTTTAAACTAATGGCTCTGTTAATCTTGAATGTTGATTTCCGCTCCAGGCGGCTTCGCTTTCCGCGGGCGTGCCGGGGAGCCTCCTCGGCGCTTTAGCGCCTGTGGGGTCTCCCCTGCCCCGTACTCCCGCAGGAGTCTTCGCCGCCTTCCGCTCCAATCAACGCTGAAAATCAACAATAACCATTAACACAGCCAAACTAATAAATGGGGTGAAGGGATTATGAAGAAAAAGAAAAAAATGAGTTTTTTAGTAACGGCTGCACTTGTTACAAGTTTACTAGCTTCAGGTTGTTCGAATTCGGCCAGTTCGAAAAAAGAGGCAGATGGGGCCAATTCATCACCAAAGTATGAACTGAAAAATATCAATTTTCCATTAGATAAAAAGGTGACATTAAAATTTTTAACACAAAGTTCACCAATTGCGCCAAAGGATCCAAATGATAAATTAATTTGGAAAAGAGTAGAAAAGGATACAAATGTTCATATCGATTGGACGAATTACCCTTGGGAACAATTTGGAGATAAAAGAAACTTGGAGCTTGCTAGCGGCGACCTGCCGGATGCCGTTTTTCATGCTGGCTTAAGTGATAATGATATCCTGAGATACGCGAAACAAGGAGTTATTGTCCCTGTAGAAACACTAATTGATAAATATATGCCAAATTTCAAGAAAGTTTTAGATACTCGCCCGGAATACAAAAAATTAATTACTGCTTCGGATGGGCATATCTATTCCTTCCCATGGATCGAGGAACTTGGCAATGGGAAAGAAGCGATTCAAGCGTTAGATGACATACCTTGGATTAATAAGAAATGGTTAGATGAGTTAGGTTTAAAAATGCCGACAACTACTGATGAGTTAGAAAAGGTTTTGATTGCGTTTAAAGAAAAGAAGCCAGAGGGAAAAAATGATATCATTCCGATGTCGTTCATGATCAACCATGGCGGTGAAGATCCAGCTATGCTCTTAGGTGCCTTCGGGTCAGGCGATAACTATGATCATTATGTAGTATCAGAAGATAAGAAAGTCATGTATACAGCAAACCAAGAGGGATATAAAAAGGGAATTGAATGGCTTCACCAGCTGCAACAAAAAGGTTTAATCGATAAGGAGGCCTTTACGCAAGATTGGAATACGTATGTGGCCAAAGGGAAGAACGGCCGCTACGGCTTATACTTTACGTGGGACAGAGCCAATATTTCTGGTAATAATGAAGATTATGTTCCACTTCCTCCATTAAAAGGACCAGATGGGCAGATCAATGTAACAAGGACCAATGGATATGGTTTTGATAGGGGCCGAATGGTCGTAACAAGTGCAAACAAGAATCTTGAATTAACAGCAAAATGGATTGATAAGGCTTATGAACCAATTCAATCTGTACAAAATAACTGGGGTACTTATGGAGATAAGAAGCAACAAAATATCTTTGAACTTACCAGCAATGGTTCTCTAAAACATTTACCGCTTGGTTCCACTTCACCTTGGGATTTAAGGCAAAAAACAAATGTTGATGGGCCTTTGGCAGTTTTAGATAACTACTATGGAACGGTAACGACCATGCCAGATGATGCTGCTTGGAGACTTGATATCCTGCATAAAATATATGTTCCTTCTATGAAAGCAACCTATAATTATCCACCAATTTTCTTAGATAAAGACGATCAAGATCAATTAACACAACTGGAGACAGTGGTAAAACCATATGTAGAAAGAAAGAAAGCGGAATGGATTTTAAAAGGCGGTATTGAAAAACAATGGGACGACTATTTAAAACAATTGGACAAAAACGGCCTTCCAAAACTATTAGACATTAAACAAAAGGCATTAGATAAGTATAATGGCGGGGAATAAGTTAGTAGACTATTAAATTAAGGAATGACCATCCAAGCCGAAACAGAATTTCGTTTCTGTTCGGCTTATTTTTCATAAAGTTAGGTGAGTAGACATGTTCGATGTAACGGCATTGGGTGAAGTATTGATAGACTTTACGCCAGCAGGGAAATCAGAAAGTGGTGAAGTTCAGTTTGAAAGGAATCCAGGAGGAGCCCCAGCATACGTTCTTGCAGCACTAGCTAAGTTAGGAAAGAAAACAGCGTTTATTGGTAAGGTAGGTAATGATCAGTTTGGTCATTATTTACATTCTGTATTAGGTAAGAATGACATCAACACGAAGGGCCTTGTGTTCTCGAATGAGATAAATACAACACTAGCTTTTGTACATTTAGATGAACAAGGGGATCGGTCTTTCAGTTTTTATCGTAATCCTGGGGCAGATATGATGTTAAAGGAGCAAGAAGTCAATCTAGAGTTATTAGATCATACGCGTATCTTCCATTTCGGAACGATCTCCATGACACATGAACCTGCTGCATCTGCCACTTTAATGGCGATTAAGTATGCGAAGGAAAAGGGCCTCCTCATCTCATTTGACCCAAATTTAAGAGTTAATCTTTGGGGGAATTTGAGCCGCGCAAAGGAGATGTTTACTATTGGTTTAGGATATGCCAATGTCTTAAAAATATCTGAAGAAGAGCTAGATTTTATTTCAGGCACGAAAGATCCTGATAAGGGTACGGCCTATATCTATGACCAATTTCATACTGAATTAATCTTCGTTACCATGGGAGGAGAAGGCTGCTTCTACCGTTTAGGAGAAAAAGTGGGGAAATGCAGCGGCTATGAGGTAGTGTCAAATGATACAACGGGTGCAGGAGATGCCTTTTTAGCAGGCGTTCTTTATCAAATTCTTGAGTATAATCGTTCGCTCTCTGAATTGACTTTAAATGATGTAAAACAAATAGTATTATTTGCGAATGCCGTAGGAGCCTTAGCAACAACAAAAAAAGGGGCAATCCCGGCAATGCCCTTAATAGAAGAAATTAGCGCATTAAGAGACAGCCAAGTATTAATTAAAAGGGGAATGGAATCATTATGATCAACGTTGATATGAAAGAAAAGTTTCGTCCACAGTATCATTTTTCACCCGAATCGAACTGGATGAATGATCCAAATGGAATGGTTTATTATGCCGGGGAGTACCATTTGTTTTATCAGCACCATCCTTACGGTACGACATGGGGGCCTATGCATTGGGGGCATGCTGTAAGCAAAGATTTAATTCATTGGGATCACCATCCAATCGCTTTGGCACCTGACGAGCATGGAGACATATTTTCTGGCAGTGTGGTGGTCGATTGGAATGATTCAACAGGTTTTTTTAAAGGTGCATCTGGACTTGTAGCCATTTTTACACATGCGGATCAATACCCGAATTCAGACCGTCCAAGACAAAGGCAGAGTCTTGCCTATAGTACAGATCGTGGACGTACTTGGATTAAATATGAAGGAAATCCCGTCTTAGCTGATGAATCAATCACTGATTTCCGTGATCCAAAAGTATTTTGGCATGAGGAGACCCATAAGTGGATTATGATTCTTGCTGCAGGGAACCATGTTCGGTTCTATGCTTCACACAATCTAAAGTCTTGGGAGTTTGCAAGCGAGTTCGGTTCCCAATCCGGGTCCCATGCTGGTGTATGGGAGTGTCCTGACATCTTCAAATTACCAGTTGTCGGAGTTGAAAATACCAGCAAGTGGGTAATGATCGTTAGTATTGGCAACGACTCCGCTTATATTGAAGGATCAAGAACGCAGTACTTTATAGGTCAGTTTGATGGTATATCGTTTACAAACGAGAATTCGGATGACACAGTTCTTTGGCTGGATTATGGACGAGATAATTATGCCGGTGTAACTTGGTCTGATATCTCGCATGAAGATGGACGGCGGATCTTTATTGGCTGGATGAGTAATTGGAAATATGCAAATGAAACACCAACCGTCGGGTGGAGAAGTGCCGTAACCCTTCCTAGGGAGTTAACATTAAAAGAAACTTCTGATGGCGTTAGACTTATTCAAACTCCAGTGGCTGAGCTTGAAAAAATCAGACGGGAAAAACGGTCATGGAATCAGCTCTTCATTGAACCAGGGAAACATGTATCACTTGACGTTTCTGGAGAACAGTCAGAAATTATAGCTGAATTTGAACTTGAGTCGGCAACAGAATTTGGTATCAAAATCCGAAAATCTGATTCTGAGGAAACCATTATAGGATATGATGCTGTAAATGAATTCCTATTTATTAATCGGATTAACTCAGGAGTTACTGAGTTTAACGAATATTTCCCATGTTTACATGGAGCCTCGTTAAAGGCGGAGAATAATCGAATTAAACTGCACATTTTAGTAGACAGTTCATCTGTTGAGATTTTTGCGAACAATGGCCAAGTGGTGATCACAGATTTAATCTTCCCTGATCCTAAAAGTACAGGGATTGAATTATATACTACAAATAAGAAGGTTAAATTAGCCTCGTTAGTCATCGTTCAATTGGCTTCAATTTTTTAATGACTACATCCAGTTTTGTTTTTTCTGAACTGCTGAAGTTAATTGTTATTTCAAATTAAATGAATTATTTGAGTAAGGGCAGATTTCAACCTGAGTGAACCTGCCCTTTTTCATCCATTAATTGAGTATAAAACACTTTATAGGAGGGCATTTCATGCAATTAGGCTTTATTGGCTGTGGAGTTATTTCAATTGAGCATGTTGAAGGATTAGCGGAGTTAAAGAGCAAAGGACTGGAAACATTTGAATTGTCAGCAGTATGTGACATTCAGGTTGAAAGAGCTGAAAATTTTTCTATAGAGGTAGAAAAAAGGTTAGGTAAACGGCCAGCTGTATATTCTGATTATCGTGTGATGTTAGAAAAAGAACAATTAAATGCCGTTTCTGTTTTGGTCAATCATGATCTGCATCATTCAGTAGCGGAAGATTGCTTTGCTGCAGGGGTAAATGTGCAAATGCAAAAGCCGTTAGCCATTTCCCCGTCTTTTGGTCAGAAAATGATTTCTGATGCCAAAAAGTATAATCGTATTCTAACAGTTTCAGAACCAAGTGTGTTAGGTGCAGCAAATGTTGCGATGGTGAATGCTGTAAAAGATGGAATAATTGGTTCTGTTTCTTTAATTATGGATTATGCGACAGTTTCTTTAAATCGAGGATTTTTCGCTGGTACTCCGTGGAGGCATATGAAGGGTAAGGCTGGGGCTGGCTGGATTAATGACCATGGTGTACATCGAACACACTTCTTCACTGAAATTAATGGTGCGATTGATGAGGTTTTTGCCTATACAGAAATTTTTGAAAAAGAATTAAGTAATGGAGAGGTGACAATTAAACCTACTGGAGAAGATACTGCGGTTACTGTGTTTAAATTTAATAATGGGGGACTTGGACATTGGATGTGTGCCACATCGGCTCATGGTGAAAGAACCGGGGGTGTATGGATTTATGGGAATAAAGGATGTCTTCGTCCTGGACAGCATGTAGCACTTGATGATGGAAGAAGAATTTTGATACCAGAATTAATAGAAAGATATGCATCGGATATTGTTACACATCCATTTGCCCATTCATATGTGGAATTATGGGATGCAATTATTAAAAATAAGACACCTATTTCTGGTGCTCAAAGAGGCCTAGAAGCATTAGGCATTGTATTTGCTGCACTAGAATCCGCAACAATTGGCCAGCCAGTCAAAGTTAAAGACATCCTAAATGGTAAAAAGCACAAGTATGAAGATACAGTTTTTGATGAGATGGAATCTGAAGAAGTAAATTTATAATCGAGCTCTAATAAAGATATGAATCTAGTAATTAGTGTAATTGGAAGAGAGGGCAATGGATGAAATCGACTTTGAAAAAATGGGCTTTTGTATTTTTGTCAATCGTGCTTATCACGGCTGCAATGGGAACGATTTTTACTCATCCTACGACAGGCATGGCAACTGAATCGACAGAAAGCGGGGAGGGTTCAACTATTAATGAAAACACAACCAAAGCAAATACAAATCTAACAGACTGGCAAGTGAAAGGGAAAGGCACATTAGAAGACACAGAACAGGGACTTTTGCTCACTTCAGAACCTAAAGAAAATGTCATGGCGATATCGGGTGTTACAACTGAAGATTTTATTTATGAAGCTGATGTAAAAATCATCGACAGGAACGCAGACGCCACATTAGTGTTCCGATCAAATGAAGATGGCTGGGACTCGTACATGCTGCAAATCGTGCCAAACGCGGGAATTATTCGTCTTCGTGATGCTCGTGATGAGTCGAGATTAAAAGTTGAACACCAAGTGAACCTGCAAGAAGGGGGGATCTATCACCTGAAGGTAAAGGCGGTTGGTGATCATCTCCAAGTTTATTGGGGGGATCATTATGCTCCTGTCATTGATGTTCATAACAATCTATATAAGAAGGGATTACTTGGTCTCAACGTATGGGATGGATCAGCCATATTTCAAAATGTAAACGCTAGCAAACTATCTACCAATCTAGGCTCCTATCAATATAAGGAAGGAAGCTGGGAACCAGCCATTAAAGGTCTAAAGGGAATGGCCATTGACGGGGTGAAAGCCAAGCAAATCTTTAAAAGATGTGAAAGCGACTTTGTTCTTGAAGGAAATATATCATTTGACCAAGATCTAGCGGAAGCTGGCCTTTTATTTCGTACAAATGAGCAAGGAACTACGGGTTATCAAGCGGTACTTATCAAAGAAGGAAACTCGGTCAAAGCTCAATTAGAGAAAGCGGACGGTACTGTACTTAAAACATCAGACCGCACTTATAAATCTCAAGAAGGTACCATACACCATCTTGAAATTATCACAAACGGCGATCAAATTGAACTTTATGTTGATGGATATACGGATGCAGCAGTAAATGCGACGGATACGAGTAACAGCACAGGCTTTGCTGGTTTTACCGTTGTATCAGGGACTGCATACTTCCAAGATACTTATCTTGTTCCAGCATCAAGCTATTATACGGAAAAATATCGGCCAGATTATCATTATACTCCAGCCCGCGGATCTGTAAGTGATCCGAATGGACTCGTTTATTACGAAGGAGAATATCACTTATTCCATCAGGATGGAGGAACTTGGGCTCATGCAGTTAGTAAAGATTTGGTAAATTGGAAGCGCCTTCCTATTGCGTTACCATGGAATGATTACGGACATGTATGGTCTGGTTCTGCCATAGCAGATGTAACAAATACCTCCGGTTTATTCACTAATGCTGGTGGTAAAGGGCTGATTGCCTACTATACTTCATTTAACCCAGATGGACCTAATGGGAATCAGCGGGTCGGTCTTGCCTATAGTACCGATCAAGGGCGTACCTGGAAATATTCAACAGAGCACCCCATCGTTATCGAGAATCCGGGTAAGAATGGTGACGATCTAGGTGGGTGGGATTTCCGTGATCCAAAGGTGGTCCGAGATGAGACGAACAATCGGTGGATTATGGTTGTATCTGGAGGAGACCACATTCGCTTCTTTACTTCAATAAACTTAATAGATTGGAAGCTTACCGATAATTTTGGTTATGGAGATTATGTTCGCGGTGGTGTTTGGGAATGTCCTGATCTCTTCGAACTTCCGGTAGACGGTACAGGGGAGAAGAAATGGGTTCTGATGATCAGTACAGGAGCCAATCCGAAGACACAAGGATCCGATGCGGAGTATTTTATTGGTAATCTAACAGCTGAGGGAAAATTTATTAATGATAATCCAGCGGGTGCGGTACTGAAAACGGATTACGGGAAGGAGTTCTATGCGTCGACGTCCTTTGCCAATATGCCTGATAACCGCCGTGTAATGTTGGCGTGGATGACCAACTGGGATTATCCATTTGCTTTCCCGACGACGGGCTGGAAGGGAGAACTGACGATTCCAAGAGAAGTAAGATTGCTGAAAACTGTTGATGGAATCAGACTTGCACAAGCACCGATTAAAGAGCTGCAGTCCATTCGCAGTACTCTATTTCAGGCGCAAAATAAGGTAGTCAATTCGACCAATGCTTCCAACTTATTGAAGGGAATCTACTCAGGAGCCTTCGAGATAGAAGTAGAGGTCGAAATCCCTGCTGACAGTAAGACAAGCGAATTTGGATTTCATGTTCGTGAAGGAGCTGGCCAAAAAACGGTTGTTGGGTATAAAACAGAGGAGAATCAATTATTTGTTGATCGTGCCGAGTCAGGAGAGACTGATTTCTCCAGCCTTTTTTCTACTTTACATGAAGCTCCTTTAAAACCAAATAATAAACGTATTAAAATGAATATATTTGTAGATGAATCTTCGATTGAAGTATTTGCTAATGATGGAAAAGTAGTTTTTTCTGATGTCATTTTCCCTGATCCATCAAGTCGAAGCATGAACTTCTACACAAAGGGTGGAGAGGTGAATGTTTTATCCTTAAAAGTCCATTCGCTATCCAATACTTGGAGGCCATACGGTGATGAGGGTACCAGTATTGTCATGGATTCAAATCAAAAAGAGATGAATATTGGTGATTCTCTTACTTTATTTGCTTCAGTGAAAAATGGAAAAGGAAAGGGAACTAAGCCAATTGAGTGGAAATCGAGTAATCCGAATGTAGTGAAGGTTGCCTCTGCAGCTGACTCCAAAGCCGTGCTTAAAGCAGGAAGCAAAGGTGAAGCGACCATTACCGCCTATCTACCAAATGGAAAAGCTTCTGCAAGTGTTGTGGTAAGAGTGTACGATGGTGAATTTTATACGAATCTGACTGGATGGAAATCAGATCTGTCTTCCTCCCACTGGACCATCACCGAAAATGGAATTCGTGGTACGTATACAAGTGATGCCAACTATATGGCCAAGGAAACAGCGGGAGACTTTACGTATGAAACAGATATGGTGCTGGGACAATCAGGAGGGGCAGGTTCCATCTTGTTCCGGGCAAGTGAAGACGGAAGAAGTGGTTATTACCTCAATCTTGATCCGAATATGAAGGCTTTTCGTCTATTTTACAAGATTGACGGTGGCTTTGAGGACCGTATGGTCATAGCGAAAGTCCCTGCCTTTATTCAACCAGGAAAGACATATAAGGTGAAAATCGAAGCGAAAGGTCCTTACATCCAGATCTATGTGGATGGCCAGAAAGTCATGGATTTACAGGATGGGACCTTTGCAGAAGGTCATTTTGGTTTAAATGTATTTGGAGGTCAAGTTTCCTATCAGAATGTGAATGTAAGCAATCTGTCTTCAGCTGATTTAACTGTTACAAGCTTTACAAATAAAGTACTAGGCAAAGCGCTTTATACAGCTAAGTCAGAAAACGGGGAGCCTGTGACAATAACTGATGCTGACAAAGCTACAGATTGGACTTTAATTCCAACTGGTGACGAATATGGTTCTTATTCGATACGTACTGAGGGCGGCAGGGCACTTGACCTGGATACGGGGCAAAATAAAATTCAGCTCTATAATTATCTAGGCTATAACAATCAGCGCTGGATTCTTATAAAAAATGAGAATGGAACGGTAACCATTACATCTGTTCATAACGGGAGGGCACTTGAAATATCAGAAGAGGGCAGTTTGACATTAAACGATTGGAATCCAGATTTAGAGAGCCAGCAGTGGACCCTTTCATCTGAAATTAGATAAAGTTCAAAAAGAAAAGCATTCGCAGTGCCTCACGCACGGAATGCTTTTTCCTTTGTGTTCGTAGTAAGCTTGATACAAAAATAGCAAAATAGTATATGTTTTCATTAGATGGTCTATGTTTTATTATCTTTATACGATATAAGATAAGTTTATGATTTTAAGCGCTTTCTCTATAGAAATAGTAAGATACGGATGATGAAAATAGGATTGGGGGAGGAATAGAACATGACAAAAAAATTACGCGTTGCCATCATTGGGTGCGGTGGAATTGCAAAGGGAAAGCACTTGCCAAGCTTGGCCAAGCTTTCACAGATTGAAATGGTGGCTTTCTGTGATATTGAAGAGGATCGTGCTGTTGAGGCAGCTTCAAAATATGGAATCGAAGATGCTGCAATCTATGTGGATTATCAAGAACTGTTAAAGGACGAGACCATCGATGTAGTCCATGTATGTACTCCTAATGACTCTCATGCCGATATCACCGTCGCGGCATTGGAAGCGGACAAACATGTAATGTGCGAAAAACCGATGGCCAAAACAGCAGCAGATGCTAGAAGAATGGTAGAGGCAGCCAAGCGGACTGGGAAGAAATTAACAATCGGTTACCAAAACCGTTTCCGTACTGACAGTCAATATCTGCAAAAGGTATGCGAACGCGGAGATCTAGGAGAAATTTATTATGCGAAGGCCCATGCGATTCGCCGTCGTGCGGTGCCAACATGGGGCGTATTCCTTGATGAAGAGAAGCAAGGCGGAGGCCCGTTAATCGATATTGGAACGCACGCGCTCGATTTAACCTTGTGGATGATGAACAACTATAAGCCTAAGGCAGTTTTAGGAAGTACATTCCATAAGCTTGGGCAGAAGAAAGATGCAGCAAATGCTTGGGGATCGTGGGATCCAGAGAAATTTAAAGTAGAGGATTCGGCTTTCGGATATATTACGATGGAAAATGGTGCCACCATCATGCTTGAATCGAGCTGGGCCATTAATATGCTGCAGACAGGAGAAGCCAAATGTACGCTGTGCGGGACAGAAGGCGGAGCAGATATGTGGGATGGCCTTCGCATCAATGGGGAAGATTTCAGCAAGTTGTATACGAATCACATCAATTTAGATGCTAAAGGTGTTGATTTTTATGACGGGGAAACGGAGGGTGCAGCCGAACTAGAAGCAAGACTGTGGATTGAAAGTATCTTAAATGATACCGAGCCGGTCGTAAAACCAGAGGAGGCACTAGTAGTTACTGAAATTTTAGAAGCTATCTATAAATCGGCGCAAACTGGAGAGGCCGTTTATTTTAATAAATAAACAAGCAGATGGAGGGAACTCTTACAACCTATTTTTTTAAATCAGTAGCAGGAAGAATTATTCAAAATTAATAGAATGGTAATTAAAAGAAAATGACCCTGGTTTGTTTGTTATCAAACTGGGGTCATTTTCTTTTATTACTAGCTAGATTTTAAAGCATAAAAATATTTTTTGAAATCTATAACTTTTCTGGAAATATGTATTGAAATTGGAAGGGTAATCTATTAAAGTAGAAATGTAATCGCTTACTGAAATCGATTACAAATAGAGAGAATATCTTTTAAAAGGAGGGAAAAGGGGGGATTTTGTTTGGCAACAATTGCCGATGTAGCAAAAAGAGCAGGGCTTTCAAGGGCTACCGTTTCAAGGGTGCTTAACAACCATCCAAATGTTACAGAAGATAAAAAAAGGTTAGTTCGTGAAGCAATGGAGTCGTTAAAGTATGTTCCAAATACAACTGCTCAGCGGCTCCGGAACCAAAGAACAGACACCATTGCCATACTAGTTCCAGTCCTTACAAATCCATTTTTCGCCTATTTGCTGGAAGCGATGGATATGGTAGCAACTAAGAACCATCTTCAGTTACTTATTTGCCAAACGAGGTATAGCAAACAGAAGGAAATGGATTTTCTAGAGCTATTAAGAACAAAACAAGTAGATGGTTTAATCTTAACTTCCTATGAAAACGAGTGGAAAAAAATTGAGCCATATTCAGCGTTTGGCCCCATGGTCTTATGCAATGAATATGAAAGAAACACAAAGGTGCCAATCATTCGTATGGATCAATTTGAGGCGAGCTACATAGGAACACGGCACTTGATTGAACAAGGGCATATAAGAATTGCATGTACCTGTGGCGATAAAAGTAATTTAGCAAAGGATAGACAGGCCGGGTACAGGAAAGCACTTGTGGAAACAGGAATTTCGGTTCAAGAGGACTGGATCTTCTCTAATGTATTCGACATCGAAGACGGTAAAAGGGTATTAAGAACGATTATAAATTTGAAAGAAGCACCTACAGCCGTTTTTACAGGGAGTGACCAGGTGGCAGCCGGAATGATTATGGCAGCCAAGGCGTTAGGTAAAAATGTTCCTGATGATATCGCCATCATTGGTTTTGATGACCAGCCGATTGCCAGGGTGGTAGAGCCGGCTCTTACAACCATTAGACAACCAATCGAAGAACTTGGAAAGACAGCAATGGAAGTAATGATTGATTTCATTGCCTTTAAGAAAGAAGTCAACCACCAGGAGATTCTATTACCCTATGATTTGGTAATTAGAGATTCAACTATGTCAAAATTGAAATCGATTTCAATATAGGGGGAATAACGTTGAAAAAGTCGAAAAAAGCAAAACTTCTAGCCGTATTTGCTACATTATCCTTGGCACTTGCTGCCTGTAGTTCCGATCAAACCAGCACAAAGGAAAAGCCAGCTGGCGACAAAACAAAAACAGCAACTGAGCAAAAAGTAAAAATTGTCTATGCACGCGGGAAGGATGTAACTAAGGGAACGGAAAAAGTGGTGGAGGCTTTTGAAGCAACACACCCAAATATTGATATTGAGTTCCGAGAAATGCCCTCTGATACCGGAAAGCAGCATGATGCATATATAACGGCTTTTAATGCAAAGTCTTCTGAAATCGATGTTATCGATATGGACGTAATTTGGCCTGCGGAATTTGCTCAGGCGGGCTATGTGCTTCCACTTGACCGTTTTATCCAGCAGGATGGAATTGACTTAAATGAATATAACCAAGGAGCTCTTGGTGCAGCCCAGTTTAACGGGAAACAATGGGCCCTTCCTAAATTTGTTGATGCAGGTCTACTATACTATCGAAAAGACTTAGTTAAAGAAGACGAAGTTCCAAAAACATGGGATGAGTTATTGGCAAAAGCAAAAGACAAGAAGGGACAAGGCAACACAAAATTTGGTTATGTTTTTCAATCGAAACAGTACGAAGGGCTTGTATGTAACGCAGTAGAATTTGTCGCCTCATATGGCGGAGCGTTTATCGATAAAAATGGGAACGTAGCCGTTAATAGTCCAGAAGCAATCAAAGGTTTAAAGAAATTAGTTGAAATTGCCAAGTCTGATGTAGTACCTGGTAATGTCACAACGTTTACTGAGATTGAATCAGACCAAGCCTTTATTGAAGGACAAACGGTATTCTTACGTAACTGGCCATATGAATATGCTAGTGCAAATGACAAAGAGAAGTCCAAGATTGTAGGTCAGGTAGGCGTAGCTCCACTTCCAGCAGGTGACAAAGGATCCGCTGCGGCACTAGGCGGTTGGATGGCTGGTATCAATAAGTATTCCAAGCATCCGAAAGAAGCTTGGGAATTCTTAAAGTTCATGGCGGGAGCTGAGGGTCAAAAGATTGATGCAATCTACGGTGGACATGCTCCAACAATTACAAAGCTATACCAAGATCAAGAGACTCTTAAAGCAAACCCAACTTTTGCTGATAAAGGCTTTGTAGATGGTTTAAGTGCAGCAGTTTCTCGACCAGTCGCTCCGAATTATCCAGAAATTTCAGAGATTATTCAGATTAATATTTCAAAAGCAATTGCAGGGGAACAAACTGTTGAACAAGCGGCTCAAAATATGGAAAAAGAAATGAAGGCAGCCCTTAATAAATAATATTTAAAAGCTAGGATTAGCCTTCTCCTTGGGGGCTAATCCGTTTAAATCCCTAAAATAGGAGGGGGTAACGTGAAAAATAGTGCCCTTAAAGTAGAAACAGATGATTATAAAGCATCGGTTAGAAAGACTTCTATTACCCCGAAGAAGAAAAGAAAAAAACTCTTTACTGAGAAAACGGCCGGGTATTATCTTGTGGCGCCTGCTATGATTTTAATCTTCCTCATTGCGATTTGGCCTGTTTTGCAATCCTTTTATTTCAGTTTGTTTGATTTAAGATTAAACAATCCCACTAAATCGGAAGTCCATTTAAGTTATAATCTCGACCTAGAACGATATCTGAATAACTATCCGTTTTTAATCGGAACCATTGATAATGAAATAAAGAGTGGGAATGGCGCCGAGGAGCTTCAGCCCATAAAGGATCAACTGCAATCAATAGATAAGATGATTCGCAGCAGATCTGAGATCAGCACAAAATATGATTCCGTAAACGATAAGTTAATGAATTTTGAACAGGTGAACTCTGAGCTTAGCATTGCAAAAATTGATAAAAAAATGGCTAAAGAATATGAAAATACTTCTGAAATTATTAATAATAAAATGAAGAAATTGTCCGGCAATGTTAAGTTCACTCAAGAAAAGAAACTCCTGGGTTTAGCAGCAGGATATGGAGATGCGCTTATTCAGCCTAATTTTATCGGTTTTCAACATTACAAAGATAATTTAACAGCTAGCAGAATGTGGAAGGCGATTGGAAATACTACTACATTTACGATTATCTCTGTCCTTGTGGAGCTTGTTCTTGGACTAGCGATTGCCCTTTTGATTAATAAGGCTTTCATCGGACGCGGGATTATTAGGGCGAGCATTCTGATTCCTTGGGCCATTCCGACCGCGGTCTCCGCCCTTATGTGGAAGTTTTTATATGATGGGCAAAATGGCATTGTCGCCAAAATTTTTGCAGATATCGGGTTGGTGGATAAGATGGAAAAACTCCTTGTAACTGACACCGGTGCCATGTTTTCAGTCATCTTTTCTGATGTCTGGAAGACCACTCCATACATGTCTTTGCTGTTATTGGCCGGGCTTCAAACCATTCCAGACTCACTTTACGAAGCAGCTTCCATTGATGGTGCAAGTAAATGGAAGCAATTTATGAAAATTACATTGCCTTTGTTAAAGTCAAGCATACTTGTTGCACTTCTATTTCGAACACTTGACGCTTTTCGTGTTTTTGACTTAATTTACGTTCTAACTGGCGGCGGTCCTGCTAACTCCACTGAAACCATTTCTATCCTCGCTTATAAGGTGATGTTTTCTCAGACTAATTTTGGTGACGGTTCTGCCCTATCTGTCATTGTATTTATATGCGTAGCGATTATTTCAATGATTTATATCAAGTTTTTGGGCAGAGATTTACTAAATGACAGATAAGGGAATTCGACAGTACACCATTTTAGGGGGAATTTTAACATGCAGAAAAAAGCAAGCCCATTCTTTTATGTGTTTCTTATACTGTTTGTATTTGTTGTAATGTTTCCATTTTTATGGATGCTGATTAGTTCAATAAAACCAGCTACTGAATTGTTCGGGGACAAGGCATTTACTCCCTACACCTCCCATCCGACAATGGAAAATTATAAATCCGTTTTCTTTGATCATCCGTTTTTAAGATATTTATGGAATAGTACGGTGGTTTCCACTATTACAACTGTGTATGCCGTTACAGTTGCATCATTTGCTGCTTATGCCATTGCGAGGCTTCAATTTAAAGGAAAAACTTTTATTCTTGGGATTGTACTATCTGTCTCGATGTTTCCACAAATCGCAACCATTACACCAATTTATATCTTTTTAAAGAACCTTGGACTCACCAATTCCTATTTAGGATTGATTATTCCTTATTCAACCTTTACGCTGCCGTTGTCTATTTGGATATTAGTAACCTTTTTCCGCAAAATACCGCTAGATCTTGAAGAAGCGGCAAAAATAGACGGAGCTACTTTAATGCAAACTTTTTGGAAGGTCATCATGCCGCTTGCAGTACCAGGAATATTTACAACCGCTATCCTTGTTTTTATTGCAGCATGGAATGAGTTCTTTTTTGCCCTTACCATCAATACAGATGATAAGTATAAGACGGTACCGATTGGGATTGCTATGTTTCAGGGGCAATTTACCATTCCATGGGGTGAGATTGCAGCCGCTACAGTTGTAGTAAGTGTTCCACTGGTTATTATGGTGCTAATCTTTCAACGAAGGATTGTATCCGGTTTAACCTCGGGTTCAGTTAAAGAATAATAGCAAAATAGTTCATCTTTTAACTATATAATCTATGTTTTAATTCACATATTCATAATAAGATGGAATCAAATAAGAAATGTTTTTATAAGTTTATGAAAATACCCAAAATGCCTGTAGGAGAATAGGTGCAAAAAAGGAGAAAATAAGATGACGAATAAAAACTATCATTTAGTTATTGTTGGTTATGGTGGTATGGGGAGCTATCATGCAAAGCTATTAAAAGACAACCAAAACATTGAGGTCGTTGGAACCTATGACATATCTGAGGATAGAAGAACAGCTTCTTTAGCAGACGGCTACAAGGTCTATGAAAGTTTATCTGCTGTTTTGTCTGACGATGTTGTTGATTTTGTTCTAATTGCTACCCCTAATGATGTACATAAAGAAATTGCCATCGCAGCTTTGAACGCAGGTAAGGATGTAATTTGTGAAAAGCCGGTGACTATTTACAGTGAAGAGTTGCTTGAGATTATGGAAGCGGCAAAAATTAATGACCGTGCCTTTATTGTCCACCAGAACCGCAGGTGGGATGAAGACTTCCTAACGATGAAAAAGATTTACGACGAACAGATCATCGGAGATGTTTTTCATATCGAATCACGGGTTCAAGGAGCAAATGGTATTCCTGGAGACTGGCGTCACTTGAAAGAATATGGCGGCGGGATGCTTCTTGACTGGGGTGTCCATTTATTAGATCAGCTCTTATTTATGGTTGATAGCAAGATTACGAGTGTCTTTGCTAATTTAAGTTATATTTTGGGGGACGAGGTAGATGATGGATTTCAGGTGTTTATTACATTTGAAAACGGTATCACTTCATTGATAGAGGTTGGAACAACCAACTTCATTCAACTTCCGCGTTGGTATACAAAAGGAACCAAAGGTACAGCAGTCATTAACGATTGGGATATTAATGGTAAAATTGTCACTCAGAATCTGGGCGAAGTAGAAGCCCCTAAACCGATTAAAGCTGGACAGGGCTTAACGAAGACAATGGCACCTCCGTCTGAAAAAGCTGTGAGTACATCTGATTTACCTAAAGTAGAAAAAACAATGGAAAGCTTTTATGAAAATGTTGTTTCAGTAGTGGCAGGGAATGCCGAACCAATCGTGAAAAACGAGGAAGTTTTACGTGTCCTGCGATTAATGGAAACGATTTTTAAATCAGCCGAAACTAACCAAGTCATTAAAGACTTTGATCTTGTACCTTCAAAATTGAATTAAGTTAGTTAATAAGAAATGGAAAGGGCTAGAAAACTGGTGTTTTCTAGCCCTTGCAAAATATTATTCAAGCCGGCGGTACATACCGGGAGCAACACCATACTTCTTTTTAAACACTCTATGAAAATAGGGATAGGTGCCAAAACCACAGTCTTCAGCGATTTGTTCGAGTGTTAGTGCAGTGTACTTCATCCGTTCAAGGGCAGCGGATAAGCGGATTTCCTGCGTGTATTCCATGATGGTTTTTCCCACACTGCTTTTAAAAAGATGAACCGACCGGGAGACACTCAGTCCTGAATGGCGTGCTACATCCTCGACTTTAAACTGGGTTGTGGCATGCTCCTCAATGTACCTCATCATCCGTGTAACTGGATATGGATAATGAAAGGAAGGGACTGTTTCACTGACAGCACGTTCAAGCGTTAAACAAAGTGCCCGGACTAGATAGTCGGCAAGTTCCTCATTCTGATTGGAACCAGGACGCCTTTTTTCAATTATAATCTGACGCCATAGGAGCAGCAGTTTTTCATCCAATTCAATACGGGAAATGGCAGGCTTAGCGGAACGGTTCCACCATTCGTCGAGCCAGGCTCCCTCGCATCCGATGTGATAGTCTCCGCTAATTTGCCCTTCATTGACAAGTAGTTCGTAATGATCGCCTGGTTTAATTAGAAGGAGATCGCCCTTCTTAAGTTCCATATTGGTTCCTTTTACGACTACCTCACATAGCCCTTCTGTTTGCAGTCGAAAAAGATAGGAAGGATATCCGGATTTATGTTGGGAGTGATATCCCTTTGTATGATAGGAATAGCCGCAAAAAAGTATGTTTGTGGTCATAATTTTCCTCTTCGAAAAAGATAGCAGAATAGTAGATGTTTTAATTATATCATCTATGTTTAGTAGTAGAAATAAAATTTAAGATGTAATCAAATAAGGCAGGTTTCTAGAAAAGGAGGAGTAAGGATGAGAAAAATTCCAGTAGCGGTACAAATGTTCACATTAAGGGAAGAAAGTGCAAAAGATTTTGCAGGAACTCTAAAGAAAGTCGCACAACTTGGCTTTGATGGTGTTGAGCTTGCTGGTTATCACGGATTAACTCCGATGGAAATAAAAGAGTTATTAGATCAGCTTGGACTTAAAACAGCTGCCTGTCATGTGCCGCTTGACCAGTTAGAAAACAATCTGGCACAGGTCATTGAAGATCAAAAGATATTAGGAAGTAAGTATGTTGTATGTCCATATTTAATGCCAGATAGACGCAGTGAAAGTGACTACATAGCCCTTATTTCGTTTTTAGAACATGCGGGTGAGATTACGCGCCAAGAAGGGATTTCCCTTTGCTATCATAATCACGATTTTGAACTTGAGCGCTTATCTGATGGCAGAATGGCACTTGAAGCGATTTTTGATGAAACAAACCCTGACATGGTAAAGGCTGAGCTTGATGTGTACTGGCTGACTAAAGCGGGTCAAAAGCCGGCAGAGTGGATAGAACGATATCAAAATCGAACACCGTTAATTCACTTGAAAGATATGACGACCGATGAAGAACAATTCTTCGCTGAACTTGGCACAGGCGGCGTTGACTTAGAAGCTGTGCTTAATAAGGGCGAACAAGTTGATATTCAATGGTGGGTTGTAGAGCAGGATGCGAGCCGGCGTACACCACTTGAAAGTATTGAAATTAGTATCAATTATTTGAAAACAAAGCTTCCGCGTCTCTAGTAAATAATTTTGTTCAATATTTTTCACCCTATTTGTCAATGTAAGCAGTTTCAATTATTCTGGTATTCTCTAAAATAATAGATAAAGTGAACCACGAGAAGGAGTGTCCAAACATGTTGAACGTAACTGTATGGAATGAAAACCGTCATGAACAAAAAGATCCAGTCGTAAGGGATATTTATCCTAAAGGTATCCATGGAGCCATCGCTGAATTCCTTAAGTCTGAAGGGTTTGATACAAGAACAGCTACCCTTGATGAGCCCGAACATGGTTTGACGGATGATGTTCTAAATAACACAGATGTATTAGTTTGGTGGGGGCATGTCGCTCATAGTGAAGTAAACGATGAAATCGTAGAGAAGGTCCGCCAGCGTGTCCTTGAGGGAATGGGGCTAATCGTCCTTCACTCTGGGCATTTTTCGAAAATTTTTAAGACCTTAATGGGAACAAGCTGTGATTTAAAATGGCGCGAAGCGGGCGAAAAGGAACGCCTTTGGGTCGTGAGTCCGAGTCATCCAATTACAGAAGGAATTCCTGAATATATCGAGTTAGAGCATGAGGAAATGTACGGTGAGCATTTTGATATCCCACAGCCAGATGAACTAATTTTCACTAGCTGGTTTGAAGGCGGCGAAGTATTCCGCAGCGGATGTACATACAAGCGCGGAAACGGAAAAGTATTTTATTTCAGACCAGGTCATGAAACCTATCCTACCTATCATAATCAACAAATTCAGCGAGTGATCATTAACGCTGTTAAATGGGCGCAGCCAGTTAAACGAGAACGGCCGGTATACGGAAATGCCAAACCACTAGAGGAAATTAAGGGAGGAAACTAATATGAAAAAGATCAGAGTAGGCGTAATTGGCTGCGGCAGTATTGCCCAGCATCGTCATTTACCAGAATATCAAGTAAATCCAAATGTAGAGCTTACAGCCGTTTGCGATATCAATCAAGAGCGGGCAATTGAAGTAGCCGAAAAATACGCTGTTCTTTCCTATACAGATTATAACGAGTTGCTGAAAAGTGGTGAGGTGGACGCGGTAAGTGTTTGTACACCAAACTACCTCCATGCCCCTATCACCATTGCTGCTTTAGAAGCAGGTCTTCATGTCCTTTGCGAGAAGCCAATGGCAACCTCAAAAGAAGAAGCTGAAGCGATGATTGCAGCAGCTGAAAAAAACGGCAAAAAATTAATGATTGGTCATAATCAGCGTTTTGTTCCGTCCCATCAAAAAGCCCGCCAGTTGATTGCAAACGGAGAAGCCGGCAGAATTTACAGCTTCCGAACAGCGTTTGGTCACGGCGGCCCTGAAGGCTGGAGTGTTGACGGAAAAGAAAGCTGGTTTTTCGAAAAAGAAAAAGCGTTTGTCGGGGCTATGGGTGACTTAGGTGTCCATAAAACCGATTTATTGCGGTATGTATTAGGGGAAGAAATGGTTGAAGTGGGTGCCTTTGTTGAAACGAATGCAAAGGATTTTGCTGATGTGGATGATAATGCCGTTTGTGTATTGAAAACAGAAAGCGGCATCATCGGTACACTTGCCGCCAGCTGGGCTTATACGAGCAAGGAAGATAACTCTACCATTATTTACGGTGAGAAGGCAATCCTTCGCTTAGAAGATGATCCAATAAATTCTCTTATTGTTCAATATAGCAATGGCGAAGTAGTGAAATATGAACTAGGGAAAATTCAATCAAATGATGCGGGGGGTCAAAACAATACCCATGTCATCGAGCATTTTGTAAATGCTATTCTGCTAGATGAAGAGCCTGCGGTAACTGGTGAAGAAGGAATGAAATCATTAGAGGTAATCCTAGGAGCACTTAAGTCAAACGAAACGAAGCAAATTGTCAAAGTAAGATAACTATTAAAATCTAGAGTTGGCAGCAAACATAGCGGTCAACTCTGTACTATTTAGTGATAGAAATAACGTTAATAAAAGTGAGGAGATTATAATATGAAACTAGGCGTCTTTACTGTATTATTTGCTGAAAAAACATTCGAGGAAATGTTGGATACTGTTCAAAAGGCGGGCTTACATGCTGTTGAAATTGGAACCGGCTGCTACCCTGGAAACAACCACTGTGATTTAGATGTACTGCTAGAAGACGAAAATGCAAGAAGTGAATATATCCAAAAAGTAGAGGAACGCGGATTAACTATCAGTGCGTTCAGCTGCCATGGCAATCCAATTTCTCCAGAAAAAGAATTTGCTCAAAGCTCACATGAAACACTGATAAAAACAATTAAATTGGCATCGTTACTGAATGTACCAGTAGTAAATTGTTTTTCAGGTACAGCAGGTGATCATGAAGGAGCAAAGTATCCCAACTGGCCTGTTACCCCTTGGCCAAATGAATATGGTGACGTCAAAAAATGGCAATGGGAAGAAAAGCTGATTCCATATTGGAAGGAAGTTGGCCAATATGCAAAAGACAACAATGTCAAAATTGGACTTGAACTACATGGCGGCTTTTTAGTGCATACCCCATATACGTTGTTAAAATTACGTGAAGAAACCTGTGATGCGATTGGAGCTAACTTAGATCCAAGTCACTTATGGTGGCAAGGGATTGATCCTGTAGCTGCAATTAAGATTTTAGCAAAAGAAAATGCAATCCATCATTTTCATGCAAAGGACACATACATTGATCAAGAGAATGTGAATATGTATGGGTTAACAGATATGCAGCCATATGGAGAAGTACGTTCGCGGGCATGGACATTCCGTTCGGTTGGCTGTGGACATGGTTTAAAAGAATGGTCTGACATGATGAGCGCCCTTCGCACATATGGCTATGATTATGTCGTTAGTATTGAGCATGAAGATCCAATCATGTCGATAGAGGAAGGATTTACGCGAGCTGTAAACAATTTGAAATCTGTCTTAATTGAGCAGCCTGTTTCGCAAATGTGGTGGGTATAACTCCTAAGAAAAACATCTAAGAATTAGAGGTGCCATATGAATAAAAAGTGGTGGAAAGAAAGCGTGGCCTATCAGGTTTATCCTAGAAGCTTCCTGGACAGCAATGGTGACGGGATTGGCGATTTAAGAGGTGTGACTTCCAAGTTAGATTACTTAAAAGAGCTTGGCATCGATGTGATATGGTTATCGCCAATGTTCAAATCCCCTAATGATGATAATGGCTATGATATTTCCGATTATCAAGATATCATGGATGAATTTGGCACGATGGCAGATTTTGATGAACTCCTTGAAGGTGTTCATCAACGCGGGATGAAATTAATATTAGATTTAGTTATTAATCATACAAGTGACGAGCATCCTTGGTTCATTGAGTCCCGCTCTTCCAAGGATAATCCAAAGCGCGATTGGTACATTTGGCGAGATGGTAAAGATGGCAAGGCACCTAATAACTGGGAATCTATTTTTAGCGGACCGGCATGGAGGTATGATAAAGAAACAGAGCAATATTTTATGCATATCTTTTCACCGCGCCAGCCGGATTTAAATTGGGAAAACCCTGAAGTCAGAAATGCCTTATATGATATGGTCAACTGGTGGCTAGAGAAAGGGATTGATGGATTCCGTGTTGATGCCATATCCCATATTAAAAAGGAACCAGGATTCCCCGATATGCCAAACCCTGAGAATCTAGACTTTGTCCCATGCTTTCCGAAAATGATGAACGTGGACGGGATTGATGAATTCCTAACCGAATTCTCACAAAAAACGATTAAAAACTATGACATTATGACGGTTGGGGAAGCGAACGGTGTTGGGCTGGAGGATGCTGACAAATGGGTTGGGGAAGAAAATGGCTATTTCAATATGATTTTTCAATTTGAATTTTTGGGTCTCTGGGATAAGGATGCAGAAGGCCGTGTGGATGTACGTGCCTTGAAGAAGAATTTAACCAAATGGCAAAAAGGGTTAGAAGGCAGGGGATGGAACGCCCTATTCATTGAAAACCATGACCAGCCCCGCCGGGTTTCTAGCTGGGGAAATGATCGCAAGCTTTGGAAAGAAAGTGCCAAAATGCTGGGTGCGTTATACTTTCTGATGAGGGGTACCCCGTTTATTTACCAGGGTCAGGAAATTGGTATGACCAACGTACAGTTCCCATCGATAGAGGATTATAATGATGTTGGAATGGTTAACTATTACAAAGTCGAAACGGCAAAAGGCCGTTCCCACGATGAGATTATGGAGATTATTTGGAAACAGTGCCGTGACAATGCTCGGACTCCGATGCAATGGGACGCTTCCAATATGGGAGGTTTTACGACTGCTAATCAAACATGGCTAGGGGTAAATCCAAACTATAAAGAGATTAATGTTGAGTCACAAATAAACGACCCCGACTCTATTCTGTCTTTTTATAAAAAGTTGATTCAGTTGCGGAAAGATAACCCGCTGTTTGTTTATGGAACCTATGAATTGTTACTACCGAATCACAAGCAATTATTTGTTTACACGCGTCGTCTTGGCAGCCGTAAAGTGATTGTAATTAACAATTTTAGTGAAAAATCAACAAGATGTAAGGTGCCAACAAGTGTCTCCTATTCTGTTTCTGAATTGGTATTAAACAATTATGAGGTAACAGACAAGAAATTAAGAAGAGAATTCACCCTCAAGCCTTATGAAACTAGGGTATATTTGTTGAAGTAATAAGAGGCCTGTTTCAAGAACAAAAGACGATTCGTGAATCCGAATCGTTTTTTGTTCTTTCTATCTTTACACTGTTGCTTTTGTTTTTTTAGGACTTGTATTTTTATTGGCCATTTTTCTGAAGAAAGGAACTACCCAACGATCTAAACCTATTCTACCAGCATTATAGCCAGCTGTTAGAATGATGAAGCCTAAGAAGATGTCTCTAGGGTTATGAGACACAGTTCCCGCTAGGAAGAAAGAGAAGTTCATCACTAGACCAAAGAACATGGCAGTAGTTGTTAAGCATCCTAGAATTAAGCCTAAACCGATTAAAGTTTCGCCAACAGGTACAATCACATTAAATACATCAACGTTTGGTAATGCAAAATGTTTTAAGAAGTCAACATACCAGCCAAATACAATTGCGCCGTCCGGTCCTTTAACGGGATTAGCGATCGCGCCTTGTAAGAATCCAGAAGCATTAAAGCCGCCGCTTGTTAATTTTCCAAGACCTGCAGTGAACCAAGAGTAACCAAGGTATAAACGTAAAACGGTTAGGATATAAGAAGCAATTTTATTTTCTCTTAAAAATTTGTTAAACATAAATGATTCCGCCCTTCAAATTTTGTTTGTTCTTTATGGTTCTACTATATTCCCTTTCTAACTTTAAAAACATGGGTATAGTGATAAGTTCAAAGTTTGTTCGAAATGTTATGGCAAACTATTGAACGTGCATCTATTAAAAATAGAAAAGTAGATGCCAGGAGTAATAATGAGTTTGTTTACATTTGGGGAGAAGCACGATTGTTAATTATGTTAATCAATGCAAAATCGGTCAGGGCTATTTATTCAGTAAGCCAATACCCGCTGGCCAAATGGAAACCTATCTTTTAACTACAAAAAGTGGCAGCCAGTTTTATGAACTGACTGCCACTTTCTTATATTGAAATTTCTGCCTTTGCTACTTTGCGGCGTTCCCATGGTTTCATTAACCAGCGTTTTAAAGCAAAACAGCCACGCAGCCATTCATCCGTCCCCTGTGCAAGCCAAACACCTAATAAACCTAGTTCATAGTGTACTCCAAGCAGGTAGCTAAGAGATACGGCAATTCCCCACATCGATAAGACACCAATGACCACCGGGAAACGAACATCTCCAGCCGATTTAAGTGAATTCATCAAAACGATATTCATTGCCCTGCCAGGTTCCACGAAGACAATGGCCCATAAGACGGGGAGGCCAACAGCAATTATTTCGGGGTTTTTCGTGAAAGTTTCTAAAATAGGCGACCCAATCAGAGCGATAATCAGCGATGTTAAGGTGGACGCTGCCATTGCTATTTTTAAGGTCCGAATACCGCGCTTTAAAGCCTTGTCAAACTGCCTGCCGCCAATGTGCCGGGCAACTAACAACTGCGTCCCTTGAGCAATGGCCACTGTAAACAGAAAACAAATATAGTTTATATTTAATACGTAAATACGGGCTGCAAGGGAAGCAGTACCCATCGAGACTACAAAGCTGGTAATAATCAGCTGTGAGAATTGATAGGAAAGATTCTCTCCCGCTGACGGGATGCCGATACCCAGAAGCCCCTTAATATCTTCTTTTTTAGCGGAAGTAACATCTTTTATTTCCAGCTTCAATGCCAGCCGGTTATATACCAGATACATTAAAGCACAAACCGCAAATGCACGCGCTGCCACAATGGCCCAGGCCACACCTGTGACACCGGTAATAGGTAAACCGAAAATACCTGTTATAGCAAGGATATTGCCTCCTATACTGATAAAATCCATCATCATTGTTACGAACATTGATTCTTTTGTATAGCCATGGCTCCGTAAGATAGCACTTAATGCAAGAGAAATGGATTCAAAAAAGAGCGAGATGCCGCAAATATGAAGAAATGTCAGTCCGTAGTCATATACCTTTCCATGGATATCAAATAGCTGTAGAAGCTGTTCACCGAAGAAGAAAACGATGAATGCCACAAAGATGCCGAACCAAACGTTCAGTCCAAATACCGTGCGCCCTAACTGTCTAGCGTCCTTTAAGCGGCCGGCACCGAGGTTTTGGCTGATTAAGACCGTTCCTCCAATTGAAGTGACGTTAAAGACGAGAATAAATATATTTAATAACTGATTGGCAACCCCTACACCGGCTGCAGCTGAATCCGAATAATGACCAAGCATGAAGGTCGCGATAATGCCGATTCCCATATGCAAGGAGAGTTCAATAAAAAGCGGCCAAGAAATACTAAATAGAGATTGTTCTTGATATTTATAGGATGTTTCCTTCAAATCTTTATACTCCTTTGCTCTATTAACTTATTAAAACATAACATTCATTGTACACCCAACTGCCCGATAAAAATAGGGGGAAACTCCAAAGGTCTCTTTTACCATATTCGACGCTCAATGGGAACTCTTCCCAAGCAAAACGATGTAGGGTCATGACACCAAATCTCTTTTCTCCATACAAAACCGGTATAGACAAAAGAGATTTAATCTTACGATTGGATGAACCTGGTGTGTGCAGGATATGAAAATTTTCTAAGCTAAAGTCTTTATACTGTCATGTTTTTTTGTTCCAATCAATCCAATTCAGCCATCTCTAAATTCCTTGTCGACAATCGATTCGCCGATACAAACCCGAAAGGATCTATCTGAAATTTTCCTATTTTTATATTGACAACCAAATACTAACCATTTTATAATTGGCACATAACCAAAGAACATTTGAAACTGTTAGTAACAAATGTTACGAAATTATTCAATTCATTCATTTGTTACTATTAAAAAACTTGTTACCGATTTATCTTTTTTAATAAGTCAAGTAACAAATTGTTAATTGACAGTTTTTTTAGCTTCACATGAAAGCGCTTATAAGAATAAGTTTTCAAAAAAACAGGGAGGATGAAACATATGTCTATTTATCAACAGCTTTTAGAAAGAGAACGTGCTAATCAGCCAATTAAAGTTGGGGTTATCGGTGCAGGTCAAATGGGATTTGGAATGATAGCCCAAATTTCTACTATTCCGGGTATGAGTGTTACTGGAATTAGTGATATAAATATTGAAGCTGCACAAAGAGCAGCCGATTACTATAACAATCAGGCAGTAATAAAGGAACAAATCCTTGTTTCCAATGATTACCGTAAAGTAATTCAGTCTTCAAATGTTGAAGTAATCGTTGATGCCACAGGTGTTCCAGAGGTAGGAGCAAACATATCATTAGAAACACTAAGATCTAAAAAGCATCTTGTTCTATTAAATGTTGAGGTAGACATAACGATTGGTTCCCTCATGTACCAGCTCTTTAAAAATGCGGGATTGGTTTACACTGGTTCAGCTGGTGATGAGCCTGCCGCAACTGTTGAATTATTTGAATTCGCCAAAACAATGGGTATGGAAGTACTAGTAGCCGGAAAAGGGAAAAATAATAAATTACGTAAGAATGCAAATCCTGATTCAGCTAAAGAAGAGGCAAAACGGAAAAAAATGGCCGCACATATGCTGGCTGCTTTCCAAGATGGAACTAAAACAATGGCTGAAATGAATTTATTATCCAATGCTATTGGATTCGTTCCGGATGTAGTCGGAATGCATGGAATTTCAGGGGACCTTAATTCAGTAGTGAGAGATCTTAATTTAAAGAAAAATGGCGGAATATTAAATAAATTTGGTGTTGTCGAATATGTTGATGGGTTAGCTCCAGGAGTATTCGTCATTGTGAAAGGGCAAAATGAGGGCGTAACGCATGAATTAAATTACTTGATGAAAACGATTGATAGAGAACATCAGATATTGTACCGTCCATACCATCTCGCAAGCCTGGAAACACCTATTACGATCGCAAAAGCTGTTTTACAAAATGAAGGATCGATTCAACCTTTAGGCGGACCAATCTCTGATACGGTAACGGTTGCAAAACGTGACATTAAAGCAGGGGAAAGATTAGATGGTATCGGCGGATATTCCGTACGGGGAGTTCTTGAAACCCATCAAGATATGAAGCAAAATGCACATATCCCAATTGGATTAATCAGTGGTAATGTTGTTGCGAAGAAAGATATAAAACAAGGAGAATTCTTAACAACCGATGATGTAGAGTTAGACATTACAACGACAGTTTGGAAACTAAGGGCACTTCAAGATAATTTGTTTCCTACAGCTTCAGTACAGGAAATAAAACTTGAATCAGTAACTGTTTGAGATTCAAATCACACTAACAGAAAGTAAGAATGAAGAAAAAGGGAAAGATTTGACGTTATATGGAAAAAAACTAAAAAGAACAATCTTCATCTCCAATTAGGGGAAAATCACCATTACCGAATAATTTATAAAATATGGATATGAATTAGAAGGATACTATCCTATCATCTTCTGTTTGTCCCAATACTAAAGATAGTAAAATAGTTGTTATCGTTTTTAGGGCCGTATGAAATACTAATGGTTTTTATGACGTCATTATTTTAGCTATCTTTAGTTTTCTTCATAAGTAAAGAGTTTTATAAAGTATAAAAAGCAATAATAATGCAGCCATTTTAATAAATGGCAGCTTGATCTAAATGGTTGATGATGTTTGCTAAATGTATAAAAGTTTTTTAAATGAAGGGAGAAACTTTCTATGTTAAAAACAAAAATTACAGAAATTGGTCCTGCTGTTCCAGAATTCAAAGAAGAAAATTTATTGATACTTTTCGGTACAGCAGCTCCACCTGAATTAAAGGAAATAGCAGTTGTTCATCAAGTAAACCAACAACCGGAAAATTCAATTGTTGAGGGTGGAACATTAGAAATTGGAAATAAAATCTATAAGATTGAAAAAGTAGGATCACTTGCAAATAAAAATTTTGAAGATCTTGGCCACCTCTCTATTTATTTTAATGATGATACGTCACAAGAGCTTCTTCCCGGGGCCATTTTAGTAACTCCTGGAGAATATCCAGAATTTGAGGTTAATGATTACATATTGTTTAAATAATGATTTCGTGAAGGCTTAAATATTCGCAAAATTTTTCAATATGGGAGGAGAAATAAATGGATTTGTTTGTTAAATTAGCAGAGGGATTTATGGGCATGTTCAAAGCGGGTGCTGATGTATTTATGGGATTTGTTACAGGAATCATACCTCTTCTTATCGTTTTGATTACAATTGTAACCGCTTTAATAAAGTTAATCGGCGAAGAGAGAATCTTTGGCTTCATGAAAATGATTTCGCGTTTTACCATATTTAGATATACGCTCATTCCGTTCTTTAGCCTTTTTTTCTTAACCAACCCTATGGCCTATACTTTTGGAAGATTTATTCCTGAGAAAAAGAAGCCTGCATTCTATGATGCCGCTGTGTCCTTTTGTCATCCAATTACTGGGCTTTTCCCGCATGCGAATTCAGCAGAATTGTTTATTTTTCTTGGAATTGCCCAGGGCTTTGCAAAAGTTGGAAATCAATCTAAATTGGCTCTAATGTATCTTGTAGCTGGTCTTGTCGTGTGTTTAATGCGAGGAATTATTACAGAGAAAATTACAGAAGCACTAATGAAACGCAATGAAGTTTCTAAACAAAAAGCTGCATAATGTGGGGGGATAAACATGCCTGAATTTAAGACGGTAAAAATTACAAAAGGGAAAAGTGGATGGGGAGGACCATTCATTATAAAACCAAACTTTCAAAAAAAATATGTAATAAGCGTTACCGGTGGAGGAATACACCCTGTTGCGCAAAAAATTGCAGATTTAACTGGGGCTACTGCGGTTGATTCATTTAAAAATCCAGTAGAGAAAGAAGAAACATTATGTGCAGTGATTGATTGTGGGGGAACTGCTCGGTGCGGAACCTATCCAAGACTTAGAATTCCAACTATTAATATAAAAGTGATGAGTCCATCAGGTCCGCTTGCCAAATTCATGACTGAAGATATATTCGTTTCAGGTGTAACTGTCGATGAAATCATACTTTCTGGATCCGAGTCAGAGTCTGAACCTTTTGTTGCAGCGACAATTGAAGAAGCAAGCATACATAAGAATCCTGTAATGGAAATGAAAAGTAATGTGCTCTCTCAAGCATCTGCTGAAATTAATAAAATGAATCCTTTGATGAAAGGTATTGATGTAATTGGCCGCGGTGCTGGGAAGTTTATGAATGTTATGTACCAATCAGGTAGAGAAACGATAGACACGGTTATTAAAAATATTTTACCTTTTATGGCTTTTGTGGCTGCCTTAATTGGGATTATTAACTACACGGGAATTGGTGATATTTTTGCTCATTTACTAACCCCTTTAGCTGGTAATATAACAGGATTAGTGATTTTAGGATTAATTGGAGGGCTGCCTTTCCTATCTCCATTACTCGCACCTGGAGCTGTTATCGGTGCTGTTATAGGTGTATTAATTGGTAATGAAATTGCAAAAGGTACCATTCCATCAGCCTACGCATTGCCAGCACTGTTTGCTATTAATGCTCAAGTGGGATGTGATTTTGCACCAGTTGGTTTGACTTTGGGTGAAGCAAAAGCAAAAACAATTTCAGTCGGTGTTCCCGCCATCCTATTTTCAAGGCTTATAACTGGACCTGCAGCGGTATTAATTGCCTATGGATTTTCGTTCTTTTTGTAATGAATAAAGTAACGTTCAATTTTAAAAAAAGGGGTCAATATTTATGCTACCCAATAAAATGAGATTTGCAGTCTTAACAGAAAAGGGGCACGCTGAAGTAAGAGAAAAGGAATTGCCTAAGTTAAGTGAAGATGAACTGTTGGTCAAGCAGGAAGCTTGTAATATTTGCACGACTGATTATCAACAATGGGTCGGTTTAAGGGAACATCAAGGGTACCCAATGGCTGGTGGGCATGAGGCATCAGGGATTGTTATTGCAAAAGGTGATCAAGTAGGGGATGCCTTTGAGGTAGGAGACCGTGTAAGTATTTTATATGACTATTGTGGCATTTGTGATAACTGCAAAGCTGGTATGATTACAATCTGTCAAAATAAAAAACTATTTGGAAAAAACTATTCCGATGAGTATTATGGAATCTTTGGTTTTTCCGACTATTTTATTCGAAATGCAAAAAGCTTTGTCAAGATGAATCTAGCTTTATCGCCATCCGAAGCAGGATTTGTTGAACCCCTCGGATCTGTACTCCATGGGATGAGAAAAATTAGATTGCGAGGTGGATATGATACTGTTGTAGTTATCGGTGCGGGAACGATGGGCTTAATGAATGCAGCAGTTGCCAGGGCAATGGGTGCTAGAGTAATAGTTTCTGGAAGAGGAGAAAAGAAGCTGGAAACTGGAAGGAAAATGGGTTTTGAAATGATAGACGCAGGAAACACCAATCCTGTAGAAGAAGTGAAAAGGTTAACAAATGGCCGTGGAGCAGATGCAGTTATTGTATCAGCAGGGGCAGCATTAGCTAACCAGCAAGCTTTAGAAATGGTAAAGAATCAGCACGGACGAATATTATTATATGCAGCTGGATATCCGGTACCTGAATTAAATATAGATTCAAACTTAATTCATTATAAAAACCTAGAGTTAATAGGCACCTTTGGATCAACTTTAGAGGATTTTAATCATGCAGGTAAAATGCTAAGTGAACGACGAATTCATGTTTCCTATTTAATAGAAGAGAAAATACCGTTAACAAATATACAGGAAGCTTTTGAAAAGGCAAGTGCAAAAGGTAATTTTAGGGTATCAGTGGTGTTACAAGAATAGCAGGCAATCATCAATCATGAGTGTCTATTGAGGAGGGGGAAATAATAATGAAATGTTTAGCTATTTCCGATTTATTTATTACGAAAGACATGATGGATAAAGGACTAGTTGATTTACGTAATCAAGGTGTTGAAATCACCATTAAGGAATGGCTTCATGAAGACTTGGAGGCTTTACAGAGGGATAATATAAAGTTGGAGCATGAGGGAAGTGAGGCCATTGATTTACCGGCTGAAATTTTAGATGGTGTTGATGATTATGATATAATCATTACTCAATTTGCCCCGATTGGAAAACAAATGATAGATAAATATAAAAACCTAAAAATAGTGGGAGTACTTCGAGCTGGGATAGAAAACGTTAATGACCGTTATGCTGAAGAAAAAGGAATCAAAGTGTTAAATACACCTGGAAGAAGTAATACAAGTGTATCCGAATTTACTGTAGGTTTAATCTTGTCTGAAATCCGGAATATTTCACGAGGAAACTATTATTTAAAAAATGGTAAATGGGAGAAATATTATCCAAATGGAATTTTATCCCCAGAATTAAAAGAATCAACCGTTGGAATCATAGGGTACGGCGCGATAGGACAAAGAGTTGCAAATCTACTTCGCCCGTTTGGAGCAAAAATTATCTTTTTTGATGATTACTTCAAGGGGGAAACAGAAGATAACCAGGTTGATTTGGATACATTGGTCAGAGAAGCAGACATCATTTCGATGCATTATCGATTAACAGAACAAACAAAGCATTTGCTTAATATGGTTCATTTTAAACAAATGAAAAAATCTGCAATTGTGATTAATAGTGCTCGATCTGGGTTAATCAATGAGCAGGACCTCATTGAAGCTTTACAGGAAAAAATAATTGCTGGAGCGGCAGTAGATGTGTACGACCAAGAACCATTGCCACAAGATCATCCGTATTTACAGCTCGACAATATAACGATAACACCCCATATTGCAGGGTCGACGATTGGAAACTTTGCCAATTCACCTAAAATCCTAGCGAAAAGAATTATTACTGAAATTACTAATTTAGCAGTTAAATAAGGAGAATAAAGTGAGAGAATTATTGATTATTATTGTATTTCTTATGTCTTTACAATTTTTTACAGGATTTCTACACATCAAATATTACCAAAGCGTACTTAGAAAAATGAGTAAAAGATCAGAAGGTTTTCTTGGTGTGGGAATGAATCAACAAAAATTTAAGTTAGGCCAGGTCTGCATTATGGTTACCGATGTGCATGGGATCATTACAGAATGTCGAATTCTTTCTGGACTAACCGTTTTTTCAAGATTTCGCAAAGATTCTAGCTATAAAGGTAAAAGTATTTTTCACATGGAGTGGAATGAGAAAGAAAAGCACAAAGAAGTAGTAGAACATGCGATACAAATGATTAAGAGTCAGATGGAAAAGAGAGAAATAAATGCATTACCATCCGTAGAATTGTCAGCTAATTAAGTAGGAACTTTTTATCCATGCAAATCCAAAAACGTGGGGAAATATTGAAAAAATAATTGTTGGAATATCTGTGCAACTAAGAAGAAAGCGTCTCTCGAACTAGCCATGGAGAGGCTCGTGCTTTCCTTTAACTCATATGAATGTCTGGATCAAGAGGCAGAGATGGTCAAGCCAGAAAGCGATGGCCCTCCCTTATCTTATGGGTGAGAGAACCCCGATATGGGATGCTAATGCACGCGGTGTTTTATTTGGGTGTCACTCAACCATACCAAGGCACACCTGGTAAGGGCAATGATGGAAGGAGTAGCATACGCTCTCTATGATTCTTATCTTATCATTGAGAAAAGCTGTTCGAAAATAAACTTACCTATTGTTTTTAATGAAGGTGGAGCCAAAAGCAAACTGTGGAGAAGAATTATCACGGATTTATTCAATGTGCCAACCGTAGTTGTAAAGAGCAGAATTGGTGCTCCTATGGGAGATGCCATACTTGCTGGAGTAGCAACCGGGATATTCAAAGACTTCTCCATAGCAAAAGAAAAAGCTCAATATATCGATCGTATTGAACCGATAAAAGAAAATCATGATTTGTATATGAATTATTTTAAGATATATAAAAACTTATATGAGCATACAAAATCGGAATTTGATGATCTGGCTGCATTAAGAAATTAGTATTGCTGATTTTATATGAAATATTGCTTATCTGAGTGTTTTTCAAAAATGAAATTTTTTGATGCCAAGTAGAAAAATATATAAAACTGGTGCGTAAAAGCTAATTGAAAAAGGTGAGTCCTTAACTACAGGAATCGCCTTTTTTTATTGCTTGAAATTTCCTTAGCGTTGAAATTCCTCATTTTCCTGACGCAATCCCAATTTTAAAAGTTCACCTGCTTGCACCTAAGAGGGTTTTATACTTAATATTCTTCATTAAAAAAGGATTTTTGTCTATCAAATAGCTTCGATAGTAAATTTGGTTGATGTTGACCTTTACAACCATGTTATAGACATTTTGTACTTTTTCCTTCTGGATTTGTTCAATAAGAGCTTAAGAGGACATTTATTAATTTCCTCGGCAGGAATATAAAAACACATCGGTGTATCAAATAGTAAGATTTTTTAAAAAAATAAAAAATAACATTTGTAATCATGTTGAAAAAATGTTCATTAGGTGGTATGATTACAAATGTAAACAATAAGAACAAATGTAAAGGGAGGAAGTAAAATGAAATTAAGTACAATTAAATTACCACCTCATATTACAAATGAAAAACTAACTGATATGTATAAAGAAATGTGGCTCATTCGCTATTTTGATGAAAAGGTAGACCAATTTTTTGCGAAAGGAATGATTCACGGTACTACGCATTTATGTGTAGGACAGGAGCCTTCTGCCGCGGGCGCCATTGCAGCACTTAAAGACATTGACAAAATTACGAGTACACATCGCGGCCATGGTCACTGTATCTCTAAGGGAGCCGAAGCAAAGGGCATGATGGCTGAGCTTTTCGGCCGTGTAGATGGCTACTGTAAAGGCAAAGGAGGATCAATGCATATTGCGGATTTAGAAAAAGGAAACCTTGGAGCAAACGGAATCGTTGGTGGAGGAATCCCGATTGCGGTCGGTGCTGCATTGACTTCGAAAATGAAAAAGCAAGGCTACGTGGTTCTTTGTTTCTTCGGTGATGGTGCAACCAATGAAGGCAGTTTCCATGAATCTTTGAATCTAGCAGCTATTTGGGATTTACCGGTAGTGTTTATCTGTGAAAATAACAAATACGGCATGAGCGGACCGGTCAAGGATATGACCAGAGTTGAAAACATCGCTGATCGGGCAACGGGCTACGGAATCCCTGGAAAAGTGGTCGATGGCTTAGACGTAATCGAAGTGATGAATGAGGTTTACTATGCGGTTGAGCGGGCAAGAGAAGGGAAAGGCCCAACATTAATCGAAGCAAAAACCTACCGCTGGAAGGGTCACTCAAAGAGTGATGCCAAGAAGTACCGTACACGCGAGGAAGAGGAAGATTGGAAAAGCAAGGACGGTATTAAAAGATTCAAAGAATTGTTGATTGCAGAAGGTCTTCTAACGGAAGAGACAGCGAAAAAGCTTCAAGAGGAAGCAAAACAGGAAATTGAGGCAGCAGTTAAATTCGCTGAAAATAGTCCGCAGCCGTCGTTTGAATCATTATTGGAAGACGTATATGCATAAGGGGGATGAATCAGATGAGAGAAATCACATACTTAGAAGCTGTTAGAGAAGCAATGAGCCAAGAAATGAGACAAAATGAGGATGTCTTCATTTTAGGTGAAGATATTGGCGTATATGGAGGCGCTTTCGGTGTTACGCGCGGAATGATTGAGGAATTTGGACCTGAGCGGATTCGCAACACACCGATTTCTGAAGCAGCTATTGCCGGAGGAGCAGTAGGTGCAGCTCTTACCGGGATGCGTCCGATTTTAGAATTACAGTTTTCTGATTTTATTACGATTGCAATGGATCAGTTAGTGAACCAAGCAGCAAAGACCCGTTATATGTTTGGCGGTAAGGGAAAGGTTCCAATGGTTTTACGGACACCTGCAGGTTCTGGTACAGGAGCTGCCGCGCAGCATAGCCAAAGCTTGGAAGCCTGGATGGCACATATACCTGGTTTAAAGGTCATTCAACCATCAACTGCCTATGATGCGAAAGGCTTATTAAAAGCAGCGATGGATGATGATAATCCAGTCATTTTCTACGAACATAAGCTTCTTTATAGAACAAAAGGAGATGTTCCAGAGGAACAATACTCGATTCCGATTGGAAAAGCAGATATTAAACGTCAAGGAAAAGATGTCACCATCGTGGCAACAGCGATCATGGTTCATAAAGCACTCGAAGCTGCGGCTGAGCTTGAAAAAGAGGGAATCGATGTGGAAGTTGTCGATCCAAGGACGCTTGTTCCATTAGATGAAGAAACCATAATTGA
This sequence comes from Neobacillus cucumis, assembly GCF_023715505.1. Next base: position 74,546 of record NZ_JAMBOH010000017.1, read on the forward strand.
GTCAGTTAAGAAAACAGGCCGCTTAATCGTTGTCCATGAGGCAGTAAAACGCGGCGGATTCGGCGGCGAAATTGCCAGTGTCATCGCCGAAAGTGAAGCATTTGACTATTTGGATGCACCAATTAAACGCTTAGGCGCTCTAGCGGTGCCAATTCCATATAACCCGCATTTGGAAAAAGCAACTGTGCCGCAAGTAGAAGACATTATTGAAGCCGTTAAAGAAACTGTTCGTTTTAAATAGGGGGAGAGAAAAGTCATGGCTAAAGAAATATTCATGCCAAAGTTAAGCAGCACGATGGAGATCGGAACCCTCCTCCAATGGTTCAAAGAAGAAGGGGACCAAGTAGAGATCGGCGAGCCTTTATTTGAAATCATGACTGACAAAATCAATATTGAAGTAGAGGCATACGAAGAAGGTATTTTATTAAAAAAATACTTTGGTATCGATGAGGAAGTTCCTTGTAATTATGTAATTGGTTATATTGGTGAAAAAAATGAAACTGTTCCGGCAGTATCACCAGGATTAGCTGGAAGTGACGAAAACTCAGAAGAAAAGGCTGAGGTAAAGGTAGAAGCAAAAGCAGAGAATACTGTAGAAACAATCCAAACAGTGGCTGTTGCAGGTGAAAAGGTACGAGCAACGCCTGCTGCACGAAGTATCGCCAGAAACGAACAAGTGGACCTGGAGTTGGTTCAGGGAAGCGGACCAAAAGGAAGAATTCACCAGAAGGATGTTCAATCGTTTATTCTGAACACTCCAGAAGGTGTCCGCATTTCACCTCTCGCCAAGAAAATAGCCGACGAAGAGAAAGTAAATGTAGGTGATCTGACCGGTTCAGGCGCCCATGGCAAAATTGTTAAGAACGATGTAGTAAATGTTCTTCAGAAGGGGCAAAAAGTCGAACAACAAGCTGCATCATCGGCTGCACCTGCACGCAAAAAGCTTTCCGGTATGCGTAAAGTAATTGCCGAGAGAATGATAAAAAGTGTAACGACAGCACCACATGTAACATTAACGAGTGACATTGATATGACGAAAGTAAAAGAATTGCGTGCTCAGCTTAAGCCTAGAATTGAAAAACAAACCGGCTTGCGCCTTTCCTTTACAGAAGTCATCCTGAAAGCAGTTGGAACTGTTTTAGCTCGTCACCCGCAGGTCAACGCTACCCTGGTTAAAGATGAAATTATCTACAGCGAAGACGTGAATGTCGGTTTAGCCGTAGCTGTTGATGACGGATTGATGGTACCAGTATTGAAAAACGTGGACGAAAAAGGGTTAAGTCAATTAACAGTTGAAGCAAAAGATTTAGCAAAACGTGCCCGTGAGCAGAAACTGCTTCCGGATCAAATGAAAGGTTCCACCTTTACGGTTAGTAATCTAGGAATGTATGCCATCGATGCCTTTACACCTATTATTAATCTCCCAGAAACAGCGATTCTCGGAATCGGTAGGATCCAAGACAAAGCGGTTGTTGAAAATGGAACAATTGTTGTAAGGCCAATGATGGTTGTCAGCCTCTCCTTTGACCACAGAGCGATTGATGGGGCACCAGCAGCCGAATTTTTAACAGAATTAAAGCATGTACTTGAAAACCCATTTGAATTGTTGGTATAAGGGGTGTAGAAAATGTCAAAATCGTATGATATTGCTATAATCGGCGGCGGTCCCGGCGGCTATGTAGCCGCCTTAAGGGCTGCAGAATTAGGAAAGAAAACAGCACTGATTGAACATGATTTCTTGGGTGGGACCTGCTTAAACCGTGGCTGTATTCCTTCAAAAACATTATTAAAGCATGCCGAAATCATAGAATCAATCCATGCAGCAAAGGAATGGGGCATTGAAACAGGGGAGCTGTCATTTTCTTTAGAGAAGATGAAAAAGCGCAAAGACGATGTCATCAGCAAGCTGCGAAGCGGAATTGCCTTTTTAATGAAAAAAGGAAAAATTGACGTATTAGATGGATTTGGAAGTATCGAAACACCGAACAAGATTAAAGTTTTAAAGGAAGACAAGCAGGAAGTCATCGAGGCGGCAAAAATTATTGTGGCCACAGGCTCATCACCTGCTGTTCCGCCAATCCCTGGTTTAAAAGAGGTTTCCTTTTTCACAAGTGACACCATTTTTGATATCAATGAAATTCCTTCGTACATCGCGATTATCGGCGGTGGTGTGATTGGTGTCGAATTTGCCTGTATCTTTGCGAGTCTAGACACAAAAGTTGTGATTGTCGAGATGGCTGACCGTCTTGTTCCAAGTGAAGATCCTGAGGCATCGAAGCTGTTGGAAAAAGAGTTGAAGAAAAAGGGTGTACAAATTTTCACCAGTACAAAAGTAAACAGCGTCGAAAAAGGCGACCTTGGTAAACGGATCTTATGCACGGATCAAAAGGGGAATGAGATTTTCATTGAAACACAGGAACTGATTGTCAGTGTCGGCAGAAAGCCAAACACAGCAGCGGTTTCCAATCTGAATTTAGTAATGGACGGTCCATTTATTAAAGTAAATGAAAAAATGGAAACAAGTGTGAAAAGTATTTATGCCGTTGGTGATGTGGTCGGCGGTTATCAGCTTGCCCATGTGGCCAGCGCGGAAGGAATTGTTGCCGCCAATAATGCGGCGGGCGAACAAGATACAATTAACTACAAGGTCGTACCGAGATGTATTTATACATTGCCGGAAATTGCAAGTGTTGGGATGACTGAAGCAGAGGCGCTTGCAAAAGGGTTAGCGGTTGCATCAGAGAAATTTGATCACGTCGGAAACGGCAAAGCACTTGCTGCAGGGGAAACGAGTGGTTTTACAAAAATCATTTATGAGAAAAAGTACGGGGAAATCATCGGTGTCACCATGGTCGGCCCGCATGTAACCGAAATGATTTCTGAGGCCGCAGCCTTCATGTTCTTAGAAGGGACGATTGAAGAAGCAGCTAAAATGATTCATCCTCATCCCACAGTATCAGAAACATTTTATGAGGCTGCCCAGCGAATTGAAATGAAATTAAGGGCACCTCTTAAAGTATAAAGACAGGATCGATTAATGGTGTTAAAACATTTTGTTTTAACACCATTTTTTCATAGCCTGTGCTTTGGTAAATGAGTGGTATTAAATAAGACTTTAAAGGAGATATTTCGAGGTGAATCTATGCTTAGCTGGGAAGAAAGAAGACAATTGGTGAAAGTTGCTAGTTTCTACTATATAAAAGGTTTTACACAGGAGCAGATTGCCAAGAAAATAGGGGTATCACGCCCAGTTATTTCTAAGCAGCTTCAAAAGGCTAAGGACTATGGAATTGTTGAGGTATTTATCAAAGATGAAACCGTTCATACCGTTGAATTGGAAGAGAAAGTCGAAGAATGCTATGGTTTGAAGGATGTAGTGGTCGTTCCGGTTTCGGATCAGTATTTGGAAATGAGGAAAAAAGTTATCGGGCAGGTAGCTGCTAATTACATTATAAAAAACTTCAGAAATGTAAGAAGAATCGGGATTGGCTGGGGAAGTACATTGGCGGAGCTAGTAAGAGAGTACCCATACGAAAGAAGGGAAGATGTAAAAATCATTCCTTTAGTTGGGGGCATGGGCAGCCAACAAGTGGATATTCATGCCAACCAGCTCGCCTATGAACTCGCGAAAAAAATGAATGGTTCCTGTTCTTATCTCTATGCACCTGCTATCCTTGATTCCGAGGGGCTGAGAAATAGACTGGTCAACATGATAGATGTGAAATCCGTTTTGGAAGAAGCAAGGAAGGTAGATTTGGCCCTGGTTGGAATAGGTAATCCCTATAAAGAATCAACCTTGGAGAAAATAGGCTATATAAAGGAAGAAGATATTGAAGATTTACGAAAAAGCGGAGCAGTTGGCGATATTTCCTCCCGTTTCCTGGATTCTAACGGCCGGCCAATCAATCATCCGATTAATGATAAAGTCATTGGAACAACGCTGGATGAAATAAAGGAAGTTCCAGTCGTTGTCGGAGTTGTTGAGGGAACTAATAAATTGGAAAGTATTCGGGGGGCTCTGAGGGGGAACTATCTGGATGTTTTGATTATTGATGAAGTATCGGCTTCAGCACTTCTCCCAGATTGAAATGAAAAAGGGAGCTTAGAATTCTCCTTTTTTAAAATGTTTATATAATGACTTGAGTATCATTCTTCCTGTTTTTGCCATAACTCCGTGTTAAGGAATAAAATAATTTATTCTAAGTCAACTTCTTTAAAAGTGTTGTGTTAAATAAAACGTACAATAACAAAAACACTACATATCTTTAAAAAAGATGAAATAACAATTGAACTTTTGCAAACTCTTACAGCGGTGGTATATAGTTATATATATTGAAATTCTATAACTAGTTTTTTAATGTAAGAACTATTACCATATAAAGAAATAAACCGTTATTTGAGGGGGATGTGAAAAGTTATGGCAGGTTCTGAGGATCTAATAAAGCGGGTGGGGCGGACTTCACTCACCCAAGAAGTGGTTAACCAGTTGGCAGATCTGATCATGAAAGGGGCATGGAAACCTGGAGACCAAATTCCATCGGAAAAGGAGTTGGCTGCCCGATTTGGAGTTGGCCGCTCAACGATTAGGGAAGCGCTGCAGAGCCTGGTGGTGATCGGGGTTTTGGAAACACGTTATGGTGGGGGCACCTTCGTTCAAGAACCAACTTCACAACTTTTATCAGGCGCCTTCCGGTGGGGGCTCCTTCTCAGCCACCGAAACCTAAGTGATCTGACCGAGGTAAGACTGAATGTGGAGGTAGAATGCACGGGTCTGGCTGCCGAGCGGAGGGATGAGAAAGATTTAGAAAACCTTATGATTACCTTTGAACATATGAAGACTTATCAGGAAGATGAAGCTCGTTTTATGGAATACGACAATTTATTTCACCGGCAGATGGCAGAGTCTTCGAAAAACCTAATCTATGTTAACCTCGTATCAACGATTCAGTCGATTGTAAGACTTTGGTATCCTTCTACCTTCAGCATATCGGAAACAAAAGCTAGCACACTGGAAGAACATCGGTTGATAGTGGAAGCCATCAGATCTGGGAATATCAACGAGGCACGTCTGTTCATGCGTCATCACATCATGAGCGCTGCTGAACGCCTTAATCAAGTACTTGTAAATCGTGAGATATCCTCCGATTAATTGCATTTATTGATACCGTAACACAATTATGTGGGTTTTATTTATATTTTTTTATTACTGCTCACTTTAAACCAGGTGGGCTTTTTTATTTTGTTTCTATATCAAGGAATAATACAAATAAATAAAATTTTTTAAATATTTAAAAATTAAGCGTTTACAAAAAAATGTACGAGTGATATATTTAAGGCAGAGATAAACTTTGTCTGACAATCACACAATCATATAATCACACAATAGTGTAATTATATGATTGATTGATAGAAAGATATTTTCAGAAAAATTTAACAAATCGGAGGCGATTATTTAATGATTAAACAGGAACTTTTAGCAAGGGCAGAAGCAGGAAAACCAGTTAAAGTAGGGTTCGTTGGTGCAGGCCGGATGGGAACGGGTGCTTTATGCCAGATTGGATTAATGAAGGGAATGCAAACAAGTATCATTGCAGACTTAAGTGTGGAACGTTCTGTAAGGGCTTTCGAACTTTGTGGATACAAGGCCTCTGATGTGGTTGTGACAAATCGTCTTTCCCAGGCTGCAGATGCCATGTTACAGGGTAGGCCTGTAGTTACAGAGGATGCAGATCTTGTACCATCTCTTGACATAGATGTAGTGGTGGATGCAACAGGAAGTCCAGAGCTTGGTGCCCGAATCGCTTATAAGTCAATCCAGGCACGAAAACATATAGTCATGTTGAATGTTGAGAGTGACGTGGTAGTAGGGCCGTTACTGTATAAAATGGCTAAGGATGCAGGAGTGGTCTATACTGTATCGTCCGGAGATGAGCCGGGGCTGATTGCTGAACTTTATGACAGGTACACAGCGTTAGGATTTGAGATTGTGGCTGTGGGCAAAACGCCTTCGAGTCTCGGAACATTTGATCGATATGCGACACCGGATAGTGTGGCCGAGGATGCCCGTGAGTTAGGCGTAAATCCCCACTTCCTTGTTACCTTTAGAGATGCGACAAAGACCATGATCGAGATGGCTTGCGTCTCAAATTACACTGGTCTTGTTCCAGATGTACGGGGAATGCATGGTCCTGTAGCAGGTATATATGAAATCCCTAAGATTTTCCGGCCAAAAAGCGAAGGAGGAATTCTGAATCAACGAGGTGTTATCGACTATGCAAGACCGCTTAAAACAGAGGATGGGAAAATTGACTTCCTCCGTAGCGTTACACCAGGAGTTTTTCTGGTAGTTCGGACGGAACACCCACAGATTCAAGAAGACCTAAAGTACCTGGACGTTGTTGGAGACAACGGGTACTACAACATGTACACCCCTTACCATCTGGTGACGAACGAGATTCCGTTGTCTATTGCATCAGCAGCTATATTCCAACACCCAACAGTAGTCCCAAGTAAAGGATTGGTGACCGAAGTAATTGCTGCGGCAAAGCGTGACCTCAAAGCAGGCGAGACGATTGACGGGCAAGGAGGATCAACAGTATATGCCCTGAATGATCATTTCCAAACTGCACGAGAAGAGAAATTGGTTCCGCTTGGTCTTCTAACAGGAGCACGCCTTCGCTGCGATGTCAAAAAAGATCAGGTAATCACCTATGACATGGTCGAACTTAAGACGGATACCATGCTCTATAAGCTTCGCCAGCAGCAAGACGTAGGGGTTTTAATTTAAGAAGGTAAAGCCATTCCACAAAAATAAAAGGAGAGTAGAAATGAAGCTTCTAAATTTTCAGCGAGATAATCAAATTCGTCTAGGTGTAAAAACAGAACAAGGAATTATCGATGTGCAAAAAGTGGCGGATGCTCTTGAAGTGAACATTCCATGCATCATGGAAGATGTCATTGCCGGAGGTTCAGCTACCCTATCTCAACTGCAAACAATCATTGAAAAAACGGAAGATTTTATTTCAGAAGAAGGAATTCAATATGCTCCTGTTGTGACAAAGCCTGAGAAAATCATTTGTGTTGGTCTTAACTACATTAATCATGCTGAAGAATCGAAAATGGCCATCCCCACTTCTCCAGTGCTATTTAATAAATTTAATAATTCTCTTGCGGCACATCAAGATCAAATTACGCTTCCAAAGGGTGCGGAAAAGTTTGACTATGAAGCAGAATTGGTGATTGTAATTGGAAAAGAAACAAACAACATAAGTGAACAAGATGCATTAACCCATGTATTTGGCTACACGGTCGGAAATGATGTTTCTGCGAGAGACCTACAATTCCGCACACCACAATGGCTGCTGGGAAAGGCCTTGGATCAATTTGCCCCAATAGGTCCCTACCTCGTCACAGCTGATGAGGTGGATGATCCAACGAATCTTGATATCAAATGCAAGGTCAACGGTGAACTTCGTCAATCTGCAAACACGAGAGACATGATCTTTAGCTGTGCTACTATCGTAAGTTATATCTCAAAATATATCACACTGCAACCAGGGGATTTGATCTTCTCCGGCACTCCGGATGGTGTTATTTTGGGTTACCCGGAAGATAAGCAGGTATGGTTGAAATCAGGGGATGAAATGACAGTGTCAATCGAGAAAATTGGTACGCTGAATAATGTTTTAACTTAAAAGGTGGGCTGTCAGCCTTTGGTTTTGACAGCCTAGATATTTAATCCTAGTTGTGAAGCTTAAATATAATCTTCTATAAGGAGTTGAATCTAATGAATGCATCTTACCAATTTGATGAAGTTGCTAGACTTCCTTTACCTGGAGATAATGTTGCAGTTGCGACTCGCAAGTTAGACGCTGGCACCCATATCAACTATCGAGGTCAAGCTTTGACCCTGGATTACACCGTTATGGAAGGTCATCGATTTGCAGTAAAAGCGATTGCACCAGGTCAAGCCTTACTCTCCTGGGATTTACCCTTTGGTGTGGCTGAGCAATGGATTCAACCTGGCAATTATGTGATCAACAAAGCTGTTTTGGAAGAGCTTAGTGTTCGATCACTTGCATTTGACCTGCCGGCTACGCCCAATTTTTCTGATCAAATTCCGCCTTATGTTCTTGATGAGATGAATTTTCAACCTGCACAAGCATTGCCCGCTTACCCGGAATCAAGCACCTTTATGGGTTATCGGAGAAGCCAAGCGCGCGGTGTCGGTACTCGCAACAAGGTGGTCTTGTTGGGGACAACCTCACGCACGGGCAGCTATGTCAAACAGCTTGCTACTCGACTGGAAGGTGAACTGCAGCGCTATTCCCAAGTGGATGGGATTGTTCCTATTGCTCATACGGAGGGGGGGACAGAACAGCCTAATAACCTAGCTCTATTGCTGCGTACGTTGGCCGGATTTATCGTAAATCCTAACGTGGGTGCAGTCTTGATTGTAGACTATGGCACTGAACCAGTAACTAACCAGATGCTAGAGGCCTATTTACGGGAACATAATTATCCAGTAAATGACGTGTTGCACCAATTTCTGTCCATCAAAGGTAGTTTTCAAGAGAATCTGAATATTGGGGAAAAGATTGTGCGTGAATGGTTACCAAGGGTAGATGCCATGGAACGCACCCCTGAATCCATTAGCCATCTGAAGATTGCCTTACAATGTGGCGGCTCAGACGCCTTTTCGGGTATTTCTGCTAATCCACTGCTGGGGTGGATTTCAAAGGAAGTGGTACGATATGGAGGGGCTGCTAATTTGGCAGAAACGGATGAATTGATGGGCGCAGAGCCTTATGTCTTACAAAAGGTACGCACGGTGGAAACCGCCCGTAAATTTTTAACTTTTATAGAACAATTTAAGGAGAGAGCTGCTTGGCATGGTGCGAGCGCTGAAGGAAACCCTTCCGGTGGCAATAAATTTCGTGGCCTATATAATATTGCCCTCAAGTCCATTGGAGCGGCCCGTAAGAAAGACCCAGATACTCGTCTTGATCATGCAATTGACTATGCTGAGCCCATGAAAGAATCTGGTTTCCATTTTATGGACAGCCCTGGTAATGACCTCGAGGGTATTGCCGGACAGGTGGCTTCAGGCTGTAACCTGATTTTCTTTACAACAGGGAACGGATCGGTCACCAACTTTCCTTTTGTGCCGACTCTTAAAGTGGTGACGACATCACGTCGGTTCCAACTGCTAACCAATGAAATGGATTTCAACGCTGGTGAATATCTAGAGGGGATGTCCATGGATGAGTTAGGTAGGCAAGCTTTTGACTTGATGATACAAACTGCCTCGGGTAAGCTCAGTGCAGGTGAGAAGGCTGGTCATTCACAGGTACAATTCTGGCGCAACTGGCGGCAAACGGATGCGAACCAACTGGATAGTTTGCTCAATGCACCTCAGTTGACGGGGGAACCTATTGCGATTCAGGCGGACCACACAGTAGCTACCAACCCAAATTGCTTCACCTTCAGTCGTGGGCAAGACCGCCAAGCCTTTGATGGTATAAGCTTAATCTTGCCAACCAGTCTCTGTTCTGGGCAGGTGGCGAATTTGATTGCGCAGCGGCTAAATAAACAGGGGGGTGGTCAACCGGGGCATATTCCTCGTTTTGTGTCTTTGCCACATACGGAAGGATGCGGTAATAATGCTGGCCAACCTGAGCAGATGTATGCTCGTACCATGGTTGGCTATATCACCCATCCGCTGGTCAAGCATTGTCTGTTACTGGAACATGGTTGTGAGAAAACCCACAATGACTTTATGCGTCATCAGATGGAAGCGATGGGTATTGACCATAGGTCTGTTGGATTTGCCAGTATTCAACTAGATGGCGGGATTGAGAAGGTAACTCAGAAGGTGGAAGCATGGTTTGCTGATCAATTATCCGCAGATGGGTTAACCGCGAAGGAAACGGTTGGGCTAGAAGCGTTGCGCATTGGAATTTTAACGGATGGTTACGTGACAAACGCAGTTGGTGAACAACTTGCTAGGTTAACAAAAATGATTGTAGGCGCAGGTGGCTTGGTGGTTGTGCCAGAGAACAGTGGGCTGCTTTCAACGTCGGCTTACAGGGAGAATGTATTGACCAAATCTAATGTTCCGCCATCATTGGCCTATGGTGAACATATCCGCTACACTGGTTTCCACATAATGGAGACACCAACCGAGCATTGGGTGGAGACTGTCACGGGCTTAGCAGCTACGGGTGTTGAGTTAATATTAGCGCTGGTTAATCACCAACCAATGCAGACGCATCCATTCGTGCCTATGCTGCAAATGACATCGGAGCCGACTATTCAACAAACCTATGGAAATGATTTAGATCTTGTACTTAATGGCGATCCTTCCATTTGGATTGAGCAGATTCTAGAGATTTGCAAGCAAACCATGGAGCATGATTATACGCCACGTCTTTATCAACAGGGTAATGTTGATTTCCAACTGACACGCGGATTACTGGGTGTTTCGTTATAATTGGGTTTAATAATTAAGTTTCATTTCTTCAGTATCGTGTAAAGTGTCTGTCCTAGGGATTAAAGTACCCAAAGAAAAAATCAAAAGAACATGAATTAGAAGTTATGTATGAATATACCACGGGAATTCAGAAACATGTAAGCGTAATCAAAAACGATAAATAGAACCGAACGGAGAGCTATTATCTATATAAGCACCTTCAAATCGAAAATTCCAGCATAGATTCACTAACGAAAATGTACTGTTCTAAAAAATGAAAAAAAGTTAACTTTAGCTAGTAAGTTTCGATGCATTAAGTGACACAAATTGCTGGAAAATGAGATATTACTTAGGTAAAAGGAGTGACTTTATGGCAAATCAGGTTGTTAAGCCTAGAACTTCGGGATGGGCAAAACTTCGGTGGGGTATTCTTGGAATGGATTGTCTATTGCTGGCACTAAACTACGGAGATCGTGCAATGATTGGTGTAGCAGCGCCCCATATAATAGAAGAATTTCATTTCTCTAGTGCAGTTTGGGGTATTATTATAAGCGCATTTGCTTTTGGTTACGCTCCGTTCTGTTTTATTGGAGGATGGACTTCGGATAAGTTGGGCCCACGAAAGGTTATGGGGTGGGCAGCTATTTGGTGGTCTATTTTTACAGGATTGACAGCTGTTGGTTTCAACTTTGTGAGCTTTGTTATTTTAAGATTTTTGTTTGGTTTTGGGGAGGGTCCTCAAGCTTCGACGATGGCTAAATTGGTTAGTAATTGGTTTCCCCAAAGGGAGACAGCAACCTCAGTGGGTATTGCTCAAGCAGCAACTCCATTAGGGGGAGCTCTTGCGACGCCGCTAGTTGTTTGGTTAATGGCTATAACAAATGGAAGTTGGAGATTTCCTTTTATTGTTTTAGGGATTATTGGTATACTCTTTGCGTTAGGCTGGTTTCTTGTTGTTCGTGATAAACCTGAAAATCATCCATGGATTACAGCAAAAGAGTTAGCTGAAATTCAAAGTGGAGAATTAGCAAGGCGTCCTGAGTTTGAAAGTGATGGTACAACTAGACCTATTAGCTTCTATTTAAAAAAACCTATTGTTTGGAGTACAGCACTTGCATTTTTTGGATATAACTGGGTACTTTTTGTTTTTACTGGTTGGTTCCCAACCTATTTAGTACAAGCTCATAATATTAACATAAAGAGTCTTGCTATTGGTGCAACCATTCCTTGGATTGCAGGCACGGTTGGAGTGATTCTTGGCGGGGTCATAACTGACCGAATTGCGAAAAAAACAGGCAATCCTGCTAAAGCTAGAAAGTGGTTAATGGTCATTTGTCTAATTGGAGTGGGTGTTTCCTTTGTTCCTGCTGCACTTGTAACCTCAATTACAGGAGCTGTCTCACTTATGGCTATTTCCATGTTTTTGAATTATTTAACTTGTGCTCAGTACTTTGCGATAATATCGGATACGGTTCCTTCCTCTCGTTTGGGTGGTGTAATGGGGATGGTTCATTTTATTGCTGTAACAGCGGGAATATTGGGACCTTTCGTCACAGGGTGGTTAGTAACTCTTACGAATTCTTGGGTCTCAGGATTTGCAGTTTGTGGAATCATCGTAATCGCAGGGGCAATTTGTATGGCGATATTTGGTAAATCAGATTCGCGTGAAAATTTGATTGAAAGAGGAAACAAACATATTACCGAGCTTTCAAATTAAGTGAGGGGTAATTAAAAAGAATCCATCTGAATTCCAATTTCAGGTGGATTCTTATTATTTTAGTCAAAGTAAAAATGATCTTCAAAGAACCAGAAAGGTTTATACTCCTACCTTAATAGTCCTACTAGCTTTAATCCATGTGCAATTCCGTTATCACTTACATCCTTTGTCACATACTTGGCTACATTCTTTACTAAATCAGGTGCATTTCCCATCGCCACACCATTTCCTACAAATTGAAGCATCTCAATATCGTTTAAATAATCCCCAAATGCATATACTTGTTCTTTTGTGTAGCCTAACTTTTCAATTGCTTTTTCAATCCCCTGAGCTTTAGATCCGCCTAGTGGAAGTACATCCATTGAAAATTGATGCCAACGAATAAAATTTAAGTCTTTTAAACCGTCTCGATATTGGGCTTCTTCTTCATCTGGACAAAATAGAAGAGCTTGAAAAATTTCTCTGTCTACAAAGTAGTGCGGATCATATCCTGGATGGGAAACGCCCAGTGTCCCTATACTTACGTCGATGTGCGGGTGATACTGGCTATTGGCCTTCATAATCTCGTGTCCCATATAGACGAGAGGATGATTGTATTTGTTGGCAAATTTCGTTAATGAATCTAAAGCTTTTGTATTTAGAGGGTTTTTATAAATTACTTCTCCACCTAATACTACGTATTGTCCATTAAAGCTAACAAATGAATCGATTTCCAATTCTTCTCTCAGATTTTCAAATAAGAAAGGGGCACGTCCTGTTGCAATTGCTACATCATGCCCCTCCCTTTTTAAAGCTTGAATGGCATGCTTGGTCGAAGATGGTAATTGTTTATTGTGATCAAGAAGTGTGCCGTCTATATCAAAAAAAACTATTGCTCTATCCATTTTATACGTTCACCTTCAATTTCTAATATTGTTATTAACATTTTTTCACCTATTGAACATTTGTTAATTTAAAACTAATATGTATATTCCAAAATGTCAATTTAAATATTTTTTTCTAATTTGTTTAGAAGAATAAACTTTAAAAGATTTTACCCCCTTGACTAAATAAAAAAATAATTTTATGATTTTCACAAAGGTAACAATCTATTACAAATGTTAAATAGAGGATACATTGAATACCGCTCATTATGAATCCAGGAAATATAAATCAGCATGCAATTAATTTGATGGATTTGTTTAAATTTCAAGAAATTAATAAGCCATTTTTATTGACAGTATGTTAAATTGTTGTAAGGTTCAATAACCTATGTAAAGATTAAATAAAGTTGCACTGAAAAATGGATATCATAACAAAAGTTACTTCAACAGATAAAGAGGCGATTCGATGTTAGATTGGGAAGAAAAGAGAAGATTAATTCAAATCGTTCATTTGTACTATATCGAAGATTGTACACAAGAACAAATTTCAAAAAAAGTTGGTTTATCTAGAAGCCTAATTTCAAAGCTTCTCCAAAAAGCAAGGGATTTTGGATTGGTAGAAGTAAATATAAAGGATGAAGAGTTTCGTACAGTACAATTAGAATACCAACTTGAGAAGAAATATAATTTGAAGGATGTAGTTGTAGTATCTACCTCGGGACTTACTTCTGAGATGCTAAAAAAGGCAGTAGGAAATGCAGGTGGATATTATCTCTCTAAAAACTTAAAAGATGTCAAACGAATTGGCATTTCATGGGGTTCTACCTTGTCTGAACTAGTGAAAGAGTACTCTTTTGAACAGAAAGAAGAGGTCCAAGTAATTCCTCTTGTAGGAGGTCTGGGAACGAAACATGTTGAATTTCATTCTAATCAATTGGCGTACGAATTATCAAAAAAACTGAATGGTACATGCTCATACTTATATACCCCAGCGATTGTTAAAACAAAAGAACTAAGAGACCGTCTCGTCTTAATGAAAGATATTGCCACAGTGCTTGAGGAAGGAAAGAATGTAGATGTAGCTCTTATCAGCGTAGGCAACCCTTACACAAATTCTACAATGCGAACACTCGGTTATATACAAGAGGATGACTTGCAGCAACTCCATGAAATGGGTGCTGTTGGTGATATTGCTTCACGCTTCTTTGATCAAGACGGAGAGGCGGTTAACCATCCCTTAAATGAAAGAGTCATTGGTTTATCGCTTGAGCAACTGAAGCAAATTAATATGGTCATAGCAGTAGTTGTAGGAACTGAAAAGGTTGAAGGCCTGGCTTCAGCTTTAAAGGGAGAGTACATAGACGTTCTAATTTTAGATGAGAAAGCTGCCTTGAAACTTATAAAAGCTTAATCTAATACTCATCTTTTGTTCAGCAAAATTTTTTATCATCTGTCAGGTCTTTAATATTAGATTTATTTTAAAGTGAACTTAGCTAATGACTCAACAATTATAATTAGATAATTTCTGGCATATACCATTTAAAATTTCATTTTTCATAATTATTTATATAGGAAAGACCTACAGGAGATGATTAGAATGGAAACTAAAAAAGAACGTGTTCGTAAACCAGATTGGTTAAAAATTAAACTAAATACAAATGAAAATTATAGCGGTCTTAAAAAAATGATGAGGGAAAAACAATTGCATACAGTGTGTGAAGAAGCGAAGTGTCCTAACATTCATGAGTGTTGGGCTGTCAGGAGGACGGCCACTTTTATGATTTTAGGAGATGTTTGTACTAGAGCTTGTCGCTTCTGTGCCGTTAAAACAGGTTTACCGACGGAGCTGGATTGGCTGGAGCCTGAACGTGTAGCTGATTCCGTTGTCCAAATGAACTTAAAGCATGTGGTAATTACAGCAGTTGCTCGTGATGACTTAAAGGATGGCGGAGCAGGTGTGTTTGCGGAAACAGTCCGTGCAATACGGCGCAAAAGTCCACTTACTTCTATTGAAGTTTTACCATCAGATATGGGAGGTGTGTATGAGAATTTAAAAACTCTCTTAGAAGCACGTCCAGATATTTTGAATCATAATATTGAAACAGTTCGGCGTTTATCTAACCGAGTACGTGCAAGAGCAAAGTATGACCGTTCTCTTGAGTTTTTGCGTCGTGCAAAAGAAATGCTGTCAGACATTCCTACAAAGTCAAGCATTATGGTTGGTCTTGGAGAAACGAAAGAAGAAATAATAGAGTCAATGGATGATTTACGGAAAAACCGCGTAAACATTCTTACGATTGGGCAATACTTGCAGCCAACTAAAAACCATTTGCCTGTAATCAAGTATTGGACGCCTGCTGAATTTGCAGAGTTAAAAGAGATTGCATTAAGCAAAGGGTTTGATCATTGTGAGGCAGGTCCGCTAGTACGTTCGTCCTATCACGCGGATGAACAGGTGGATCAGGCAACAAAAAAGATACAAGGGGTAAGTATTTAGCTATTTGCTGGATTCAGGGAAAAAGATACGGAAGGAAATGGGACAACCCACTCCTTTAAGGGGGGTGTCCTGTGTATCTTTACCATTTGAAATGGGGGAGTATAAGCTAGTAGTTAATTCGAGCCTTTTTTGTAAACTATGTTCACCCTCATAATGCGTAATGTACCTGTTTTTGCACGAATAACAAATAAATGTGTTGTAGCAATGTCTCCTCTGTATTGAACCCCTTTTAAAAGTTCTCCATCGGTTTCATTCGTTTCTGAAAAAATGCATCTTCCCATTTTACATGTCTTCCATTAATAAAACACTATTAATATCTTGTATTTCCATCGTGTTGCATCTAGTATTTTTTCTGCTTGTGGCAAAAGCATTCCTTGAAAATCACCACCTAAACATTTTAAGGCAACGGCTGCTAATACTCCTTCAGGGGTACCTCCTGAAGCTACCTAACATAAACACCGGTATGGCCAAAGGCTGTAGTAATTGCCATCTTGATTTAACTTCATTCGGGCACCAGAATCTCTAATCTCTTGGAGAATCTTTTCATGCTTTTCAAAGTATAAAATAGTGACAATGAGCTCTTAAAATTCTCTACTTTTTGCTTTAGCAATTGCTCTTAAATCGTCTAGTATAGGCGCAACTATCATGCACAGCTGCTTTCGGACCGACGGCGACTATTTCATATACAAATCTGGTGCATGTATAAGGCTCCCATGTTCAGCTATCGCTAGCATAGGAAGAAGCATTAGACCTACCTGCTTCAACAATATTAGTGCCCTCTAAATGATCGACAGCGATATCAACCCGAGGACCATTATTTGGTCCTAATATTTCTGTTATAAATAAAAAGGGAGCCTCATCAGCTTCTTCTTTCTTACCTCTGCCCATCCACCTTGCTGCAGCTAAAGCCTCTACTTCTGTAACACGTATAAGTTCCTAGGAAAGACTGTTTCTCATTTTTTGCATCTATTTCGAGTTATTAATAACTATTTCAAGACCTTTTTGAAATCTCTTTTCTATATTTAATGCGTCCATATTAATCTATCAATACGGAATGGTTATACATAAATTTAAAGATAAAAAAAAAAAGGCAAATTCACCAAGAGGTGAAGTCTGCCTAAAATATTTGCTAAGATCATACGCGAATTTTTAGAATGACATTTTAAAGATCATGTAGCGGGATCGGGTATGATTTATGCATTTATCAAATAGTTGTAGAGATAACAAGGGATTTGGGACAGTCTGTATCCTCTTTGAATTTAGGAGCTAACGTCCCTTGGCTGATTTTTGTATTTTCCCACATCCAACTATGGAATTGTGGATAGGCCTTTCGATACTGTTCAGCATATAATTGATACTTTGCATGATTTTCTAGATTAGGCTCGATTCGCTCTTTTTTAAATCGCACCATATTTGAAACTGCTTCCTCTATGGTTTGATAAGCTCCTGCAGCCACGCTAGCTAAAATAGCAGAACCTAAACAAGCCACTTGATTATCCTCAGGTACATTAATGGCAATATTGCTAACATCAGCATGAATTTGAAGAAACAATTTACTGTTTGTTGCTCCACCTGCGGCATACACCTCAGTGGTTGCAATTCCATTATTTCTAAAATTACGAATATTATAATCGGTTCCGTAGGCAATTCCTTCTATAATCGCCCGATAAATATGTTCTCTCCCATGCTTTAATGACAATCCAGATATCATTCCTCTAACATTAGGATCAACATGTGGGGAACGATTTCCTTGCCAATAATCCAGAACGATGAGGCCTTCAGAACCTGGTTGGATTTGAGCAGCTTCATGATTTAATAGGTCATAAACGCTTACATTTTTATCATTTGCTATATATTCTAAATCCCTGCAAAAGTTTGTTCTAAACCATTTAATAGTAGAACCCGAAGAGGATTGTCCTGCTTCTACCAATCGTAAACCTGGGATGACGGCATTCGGGAATGAGCCCATTATTTCCTTTGAATGAACTTGTTTATCTGTTAATCCATAAATATTATGTGAAGAACCTGTAATTAAGGCTAGTTTTCCTTTTTGAATGACACCTAAACCAATCATGCCATTAAGGGCATCTACCCCTCCCCGGGCAACAGGTGTTCCTTCACATAGTCCTAATTCCTCCGCGGCTGAATGTGTAAGACCACCTACATTCTCACCTAAATCGTATATATCACTTGGAAGCTTTTCAAAGACATCACTTAATCCAATTGATTCATAAAAGCGTTTTGGCACTCCGCCCTCTTCCTGATTGTAATACCATCTGTAGGTTGTGGTACTGATACTTCCAGTATGCTTACCTGTTAACATGAACGTATACCAATCAGAGAAGTCTAAGATTTTTTCAGCACTTTCATAAAGGGAAGGTTCATTCCTTTTTAACCAAAGAACCTTACAAGGCATCCACTCTGGTGAAACCTTTCCATAGCCATTGTATTTTAAAGCATCGTCTCCGGAGGAAGATATAAGATCAGCTTCCTTATGAGCGCGAAGATCCATCCACATTAGGGCACGATGTAATGGTCTACCGTCATTTTTACATAATACAATCGTCGGACATGTAGTATCTAAACTTAAACCAATAATCTGTTCTTTAGTAGCCCCGGCTTGCTTCATTGCTTGTTTTATACTATTGACAAGAGCAGTCCACCATTCGTTGGGATCCTGTTCGGCCCAACCAGGATTAGGGTGGTAGGTTTTATATCCGGTAACACCTAAGCCAACTTGTTTTCCCTGCAAATCATATATCCCTACTCTTACGCCCTCCGTGCCACCGTCAATTCCGATTACGAGCTCCTTTTTCATTTATATATTCTCCTTTGCTAAAAAAATAAAGCGCTTTATAAACATTTTAAATTAAGGTATCTTGCTTGTTTTTTAATGCATTCGTATAATGATATCTATTCTCTTATAATATTTGTTCTAAATAAAGGTAATAATAAGTTTTTTAATAAAGCTTTTCCCTGAAAGTCAGTGTTTCTTGGGTCATACCTCTTTGTAAAGGTGAATTGTATTATTCTATGATAAATGCTAAGTTTTTAGTTTGCTCCCAATAATGTATAAACCTCCTCAAGTAATTAATAGCTAACGGTTATAACTGATATAACAAATGTAATAACGTGTAACGTTTGTTAAAATTATAGGTTGTTGTTATGAAAATTGTCAATATTTATTTTACATCAAAAATTTAGAAACAAAAAAAGATTACAAAACACTATTTTAATTAGTGCTTTGTAATCTATTGGTTGTTTATTCGGCTAAAACCATCCTTTATTTCTCTCTTATTAGTGCAGATGCACTTTCCTCATCAATGATTAATACGTTTATGTACCCACCTTTTAAAGCTGCAGATAAGCTATCTACCTTATGAGTTCCTTCAACGATAGCAACGACTTTTTGAATTTGCTTCAGTTGCTCGAGTGACAAACCAATGACTTTATCATTTAAAGGATGGTTAACCAAATCTCCTTCTTGATCAAAGAAACGAGAAGCAATATCACCTACTACCCCCATTTTGCAGAATTGCTTCAGATCTTCGTCTTGTAAATATCCAAGTGCCCTTAATGTAGAATTAGTATAGGGATTTCCTATACTAATAAGGGCAACATCTACATTTTTACCCTTCTCAAGAACCATTGCAATATCAGGTATTTCTAAAAGATAATCTTTTAGTTCTTGTGTTTCAACAATTGCTGGGGCATATAAATTTGAGGAAGTTCCGTTCATTTTTCTCGCCAATTCATAAGCCAATTGATTAGCATGAATTTCAACATGGTGTGTTCCTATACCACCTACAAGTGGAACAATATTTATTTCTCTTTGTTCAAATGGATACTCCTTTACGAGTTCTAATAAGGTAGTTCCCCATGAAATTCCGACCTGTTTTGCATCCCCGAGGTTTTTGGAGAGGTAATAACTACCGGCTTGCCCTACAGTCTTTTTAATCATTTCAGGAGCAAGCCCCTCAGTGGATACTACTATGACCTCATCTAACTTAAACATATTCTTTATCTTTTTTTCTAATTCGATCGTATGGATACTTTCATCATTAATGTATACTTCTACGATTCCGCTATCTTTTGCTTTTTTCAATAACCGGGAAATAAACGGTCGTGATACACCGGTCTTTTTAGCTATTTGTCCTTGTGTCCAACCCTCCACATAATATAAATTAGCTATTCGCACTAATTGGCGCTTATCTTCAGAACCTAACATATAATCTCCTCTTTATCTATTCAAATAATTTTATTATACCAAGTTCCTAAACAAGAATGCACTACCTACCTTACTTATCCTTTTACTATTCTTAAAGTGATCACTAAAATATTCAGATACAGAAAGTAATTCTCTGGGAAGATAGAAATAGGTGAATCAACTGTATTTTCTGAAAAATCTTATTGACAGCGCTTTTAAAAAAAAATATAATTTTAACAAAGGTTACAACTAGTAACATATGTTAAAGGAGAAGTCGAAATGTTAAATATGTTCATTTCTAAATTTATAGGTTTGGTTATTACTTAGAAGTGGGGAAAAGGAAATTTGAATTAGGAACTGATTTGATTGTAGTGATTGAATTAGAGAGGACTTAGTTCTATAAATGTAAGCGCTTGTAAATGAAGGGATGACTTTGCGATGAGCGATTTGGGGAGTCAGTTAGTTAAGGATAAAAGGACGTTAACAAAAAAACAACATTAGAGAATTGCTTCTAGCTTTGATCTATTACTTAAAAAGAAATGAATTTTATGTATGATAAGGAGGAAAAAAGATGAACGGGATATTCAACAAGGTGGGTTTAGATTCTAAGATGGCTTTAGGATTTATTGGTGTTATGATTTTTATGATGGGAGACGGACTTGAACAAGGGTGGCTTTCATCCTATTTAATGAGTCATGGTTTAACGGTACAGCAATCTGCTTTATTATTTTCTGTATACGGTTTCGCAGCTGCAATTGCCGCTTGGCTTTCAGGAGTTCTGGCTGAAATCATGGGGCCTCGAAAAGCGATGACTTTAGGATTATCTTTATTTATAGTAGGAACAGTTTTTTTCATAACATTTGGAATTAGGGGTATGAATCTTGCCGTTATGCTTCCGACATACGCTCTTAGAGGTTTAGGTTATCCGCTTTTTGCCTATTCATTCTTAGTTTGGATTACTTACTATGCTCCTGGTGATAAACTTGCAACAGCTATAGGGTGGTTTTGGTTTGCGTTTGCTGCAGGTTTAAATGTTTTGGGTGCGTTTTATTCAAGTTTTGCCCTTCCGATTTTAGGAGAAATCAATACACTTTGGAGTGCATTAATTTTTGTTAGTTTAGGTGCTACTGTAGCTATTTTCTTAAATAAGAATGATTCAAGTAATAATGATAATAAGAAGTTTGAAACCAAAACAGATATAATAAAATATCTTACAAAAGGTATTACGATTGCTTTTGAAAAGCCGAAAATTGGACTTGGATGTATCGTGAGAACAATCAATACAGCGGGTGCATATGGACTTGTTGTATTTATGCCGGCATATATGATGGAGGTAGGATTTACAAGATCTGAGTGGCTACAAATTTATGGAGCACTGTGGACAAGTAACATTTTCTTTAATTTAATTTTTGGAATTGTTGGTGACAGAATAGGATGGCGTAATACGGTTATCTGGTTTGGTGGAGTTGGCTGTGCAGTTTTTACAGCGGCATTTTATTATGCTCCTGCTTTGTTGGGACCTAATTATATAGTGACAACAATTGTAGCAGCTTGCTTTGGAGCATGTTTGGCTGCTTATGTTCCTTTATCTGCATTAATCCCTTCACTAGCCCCAGAAAATAAAGGAGCAGCGATGTCCATTCTGAATCTTGGTGCTGGTTTAAGCACATTTTTGGGGCCTGCATTGGTTGGTATTTTTATCGGGAGTTTAGGAGTAGTGGGTATTATCTGGATTTATACTGGTTTATACTTGGTTAGTGCATTCTTGATGAAATTCATCACACTTCCTAAACAGGAAGAGAATCCATCTAACAGTTATGAAAATCTTTCAAATGCGGTTGTGTCTCATTCAAGGCAAGAAGGGGTTTCCTAAGAACAGTAGCTTCATATAACCTTGAGTAAGAAAGAGCACAAATTTAACATGGATTTACTGATAATACTATGTTTAAAAGTAAAGTAAAAAATATATAGCTTGTTTTAACTATTTTTAATACAAGCACCATTTAAAAAATAAATTAAACCCTTGATTGGCAACTTCATTCCTTATGAAGTTGCCTTTTTAGCTTCCACACATTCTTAAATTTTCTATCCATTCAAGGGGCGGTCTGGGAAAAAGAGTGGTTCGTACTAAAAACTTTAGATCACCTAGATTCGTCCTGTGTCAAATACAAATAAAAGCGGGTATAACCAAGAAATGGGAATGCCTGCCCAACGTCCTAGTTTTGCTCGGAACCATCCGATAAGTGTTAATCCGGGATTCATACACATAAACGCAAAAACACATCACCACTACTGTTCTAAAAAGGCATGAACACAGGGTAGTGATCCACGCATCGCGACTAGAACTTGCCCCGAAGCCAAATTTGATGGCAGTTCCTTTATCGTAAGTAGTTGAAAATTAGTGACCGTTGCCATATAACCTCACTTTTTAATTTTGCGCTAATTTGTTAAATAAATTTAAAGTGTTAGGAAACTATCTCAGATATAATTACCTTATTTTTCTGCATACCCTATTAAATCTATCTCAGGAATACTTTCAGCTAACACTTATTTTTCATTGACAACTCTTTCAACCAATTTTATAATAGCCACATAAGTAATTAACAAAATTTTATATAAGTAACAAATGTTATGAAAACTGAATATTCAGTTAATAAAAGTGGATAAAAGATATACCTATTGAATATTAGGGGGTGGTAAAAGTATTGGTGAAATTTCCTTTTTAAAAGTACTTTTATGTTTTTTATATAATAAAAAGATTGAAAATTATTAACATTAAAATAATATATAACTTTGTACCTGAGGAGGATGATTATGTCTACAAATGTACTACCTTTAACTGCTTATAATTTTTATCTTAACGGGGAATGGAGAAAAAGTAAGTCAGGGAAAACGATAAATATTACTTCGCCTTATCTTAATGAAGTAATTGGAAAAGTACAGGGAATTACAACTGAAGAGGTAGATGAGGCAATTTATTATGCTCACGAGGCACAAAAAATTTGGGCAGAAACTTCCCTTCAAGAACGAGCAAAGTTTTTATATAAATGGGCAGATCAATTAGTGAACATGCAGGATGAAATTGCTGAAATTATAATGAAAGAAGTAGGGAAAAGTATTAAAGATGCAAAGAATGAAGTCGTCCGTACTGCGGATTTGATTCGTTACACGGTTGATGAAGCATTGCATATGCATGGTGAAAGTATGAGGGGAGACAGCTTCCCGGGCGGATCTAAATCTAAGGTTGCAATTATTGAACGAGTTCCGCTAGGAGTTGTACTTGCCATCCCTCCGTTTAACTATCCTGTCAATTTAGCTGCTGCTAAATTAGCACCAGCTCTGATTTCTGGTAATGCAGTTATCTTTAAACCTGCTACTCAAGGAGCTATCAGTGGAATTAAAATGATTGAGGCACTACACAAAGCAGACTTTCCAGCAGGTATTGTTAATATTGTAACAGGTCGTGGCTCTGACATTGGTGATTACTTAGTTGAGCATGCAGGAATTAATATGATTTCCTTTACCGGAGGGACCAATACTGGAATTCGCTTAGCGAAAAAAGCAGCAATGATTCCACTTGTACTTGAGCTTGGCGGGAAAGACCCTGGTATTGTGCGGGAAGACGCTGACTTACATGAAGCGTCAAAACATATTATCAGCGGTGCATTTTCTTATTCCGGGCAGCGTTGTACAGCCATCAAACGGGTATTAGTCCATGAACGTGTAGCGGACGAGCTTGTCGCCATTTTAAAGAAAAAAATTGAAAAATTGCCTGTAGGATCTCCGGAAGAAGGCAACACAGTTGTTCCTTTGATCGATAATCGATCTGCTGACTTCGTTCAAGGTCTAATTGATGATGCCATTGAAAAAGGGGCAACCCTAGTAATAGGAAATAAGCGGGATCACAATTTGATTTATCCTACTCTTCTTGATCATGTGACAGAGGATATGGTTGTAGCCTGGGAAGAACCGTTCGGGCCTGTACTGCCTGTAATCCGTGTTTCATCTGATGAAGAAGCTATCGCTATTGCTAATCAATCTGAATTTGGCTTACAGGCAAGTGTCTTTACTAAAGACATTAATAAAGCATTTACGATAGCCAATAAAATCGAAACAGGCTCTGTTCAAATTAATGGACGTACTGAACGTGGTCCTGATCACTTCCCGTTTATCGGTGTAAAAGGATCTGGTATGGGAGCTCAGGGAATCCGGAAGAGCCTTGAATCAATGACGCGTGAAAAAGTAACGGTACTAAACCTTGCTGAATAATTAAAAGTATAACTTTAATTGCTAAAAGGAGTGGACCGGATTTGGCCCTCCTTTTATTATTTTTAACTGGTCTGGTAAAAATAAAATTAATGATATAATTAAGGATATAAAAGGAGAATTTTCGAGGTGAATTCATGCTTAGCTGGGAAGAGAGAAGGCAGTTAGTTAAAGTAGCTAGTTTTTATTATAGAGAGGGATTTACACAGGAACAGATTGCCAAGAAAATAGGGGTATCACGCCCGTTTATTTCTAAGCAGCTTCAAAAGGCAAAGGATTACGGAATCGTAGAGGTATTTATCAAAGATGAGACGGTTCATACCGTTGAATTAGAAGGATTAATAGAAGAACGCTATGGATTGAAGGATGTAGTTGTTGTTCCGATTGTGGATCAATATTCTGAAATGAGGAAAAAGGTCATTGGACAGGTGGCTGCTAATTATATTATTAAAAACTTGAAAGATGTAAAAAGTATTGGAATTGGCTGGGGAAGCACGTTAGCAGAACTAGTAAGAGAGTATCCATATGAAAATAGAGAAGATGTAAAAATTATTCCTTTGGTTGGGGGAATGGGAACCCAGCAGGTGGATATTCATGCCAATCAGCTTGCTTATGAGCTTGCTAAAAAAATGAATGGATCCTGCTCCTATCTTTATGCACCTGCCATTATCGATTCTGAGGAGCTTAAAAATAGACTTGTAGACATGCAGGATGTTAAATCAGTCTTGGAAGATGCAAGGAAGGTAGATTTAGCCCTAGTTGGAATTGGGAATCCCTATAAAGAATCTACACTGGAGAAAATAGGCTATGTAAAACAAGAGGACATCGAGGATTTAAGAAAATGTGGCGCAATTGGGGACATAATATCTCGTTTCCTAGATTATAATGGTCAACCAATCAATCATCCAATAAACGAAAAAGTAATTGGGATAACGTTAGATGAATTAAAGAAAATTCAAATTGTTATCGGAGTTGTTGAGGGAAGAAAAAAGCTGGAAAGTATAAGGGGTGCTCTTAGAGGCAATTATCTGGATATTTTGATTATTGATGAAGCATCAGCCTCGGAACTTCTCCTAATTGATTTTTAAAGAATTGTCCACTGTTTTTGTAAATAGTTATATAAAAAATTATACTTATGTAGGTGCTAACTACATCTTTGTTCTCTGCAATTACCACAAGAGCATGTGGAGTGATGGAACTAAAAATGGATGGGCTACGGCGGATTTGGTGTCGAAATTCCCTAGTGGAATAAAAAAATACAAAAGGTGATTAATGTAGGTGAGGGAATACATAAAGCGGAAAGTGTGCCGGTGCTCTATGAGGTCAATTTATTGAAGTACTTATTATTGATGAACAAACTACGGGTGCTATATTAAAAATAAATGAAAATTTTATTATAAATACTTAAGTCAATTCATTAGGTTTTTCTCTCTCTTATACAATTAACTGAGAAGAAGTATTTAGATAAATAGGCATGTAATAATAAAGTGATAATCCTTTTTCCCAACAAAGTTTATAGAATATTTGTAAAGGAGTAAAACTATATGAAAATTACAGAGATAGATTCCGCTCTTTATTGCTCGAATTGCCATGATGAAACTTTACATTGCGTTCAGTATTTAAACGGTAAAGTTTTATCTATTGAGTGTACCAATTGCCATCGTAAAATGGTCACTAACATGAGTCCAACGAGGGAGTTATCTAAAGAAATATATAAGAGAGTTATATCAAAACCGACAGATTTGACTAAAGAATATAAAGAGGATCATAGCAAGTTCATTGATGAAATTCCTAAAAGAGTCATTAGTAAACCCCTTAGGCTGATAAGGTACGTAAATGAAACGAAAAAGGCATTTAAAAAATTTAAGGATTTATAGAAAAAATGAAATTAAAAAAAAAATCTTCTAATTAATGTCTTTTAACACCCCAGTATCTTTACGATATGGTGGTAGCACCTTTCATGAACAAAATTCCAAGTAGAATAAACTGTTTTGAAGAAATTTGGGGTCTGGTAATGAATTGTAACTAATCAATATAGAAAAAGCCGCTTCTGTAAAATTAAGGAAGTGGCTTTTGTGTTGTAAAAATAATACTTCCTCAGCCCTTTTTAAGATAGATGGGTAAAACCATCTATCTTAAAAAGGGCTGATTTTTGTCACTAAGTGCATCCTGAATTCGGATAATTTGGGATTCATGAATATGAATAGTATGCAAATCACGTAATGGAACAAATGCTACCCTTTTTGATTCATGACTTGTTCTGATTGAACCATCTATTACCTCACATAAAAAACAAATAGAAAATTGCTGTCTGACTTCTCCATCTGCATATTTAATTACATGATTGGGATCACTATAGATTCCAACCAATTTCTTTACTACAACTACCAATCCTGTTTCCTCCATCACCTCTCTTTTTATTGCATCTTCCACTGTTTCACCTGGTTCCATCCCACCTCCAGGTAAAGGCCACATTCCATTATCAACCCGTTCCTGAAGAAGAATATCCCTTTGATTACAAAGGATTACAGCAGAGACAGCAAGCACAATGGTTTTCGCCTTGGGTGCTTGCATCGTAATAATAATCAATTCGGTTCATGTAACGACCTCCTTTAAATAAATTTTCTCCCCAAATTTTTATTGACAGCCTTTTCAATGCATTCTATAATAAGTTTGTAGCAAATGGTAATAGAGTTATCAAATGACACAAATTTAAATCTTTTTCTACACTATAATAAATTTGTTATATATTTTTATAAAATGTTAAATTTAATAACAAATGTTAGTATTGTTATAGTTTAGTATGAAAACGATTAAAAGATTTAACATTCAAAAAATAGGGAGATGAAGCAAATGTCAATTTACACACAGCTTTTAGAAAGAGAAAAGGCTAATCAACCAATTAGAGTAGGGGTTATCGGTGCCGGCCAAATGGGATTTGGAATGATTGCTCAAATTTCGACTATTCCAGGAATGAGTGTTACGGGTATTAGTGATATTAATATTGACGCTGCGCAAAGAGCTGCAGATTACTATAACCAAAATTCTGTAAAAAAAGAACAAATCCTTGTATCTAATGACTTCCGTAAAGTCATTCAGTCTTCAAACGTAGAGGTAATTGTAGATGCAACAGGTGTTCCAGAAGTAGGAGCTAACATTTCATTAGAAACACTAAGATCGAAAAAACATCTTGTTCTACTAAATGTTGAAGTAGACATTACTATTGGTTCAATCATGCACCAGTTATTTAAAAATGCTGGATTGGTTTACACAGGTTCTGCAGGTGATGAGCCAGCAGCAACACTAGAATTATTCGAATTTGCTAAAACAATGGGTATGGAAGTACTTGTTGCAGGTAAAGGGAAAAATAATAAATTGCGTATAACAGCAAATCCTGATACAGCAGCAGAAGAAGCGAAACGTAATAAAATGGCCGCGCATATGTTAGCCGCTTTCCAAGATGGAACAAAAACAATGGCAGAAATGAACTTATTATCAAATGCAATGGGATTTGTGCCGGATGTTGTTGGAATGCACGGAATTGCCGGTGACCTTGATTCAGTTTTAAAAGATTTAGATTTAAAAGAAAATGGCGGAGTATTGAATAAATTTGGTGTAGTAGAATATGTTGATGGTCTTGCTCCTGGGGTGTTCGTCATTGTTAAAGGTCAAAATGAAGGCGTAGCTCATGAATTAAGTTACTTGATGAAAAAAGGTGAGAGAGATCACCACATCTTGTATCGTCCGTTCCACTTAGCAAGTCTGGAAACACCAATAACGATTGCAAAAGCTATATTACAAAACGAAGGTTCAATTCAACCTCTAGGTGGACCGGTTT
Organism: Neobacillus cucumis; assembly: GCF_023715505.1. Next base: position 102,405 of record NZ_JAMBOH010000017.1, read on the forward strand.
CTGATACCGTAGCAGTAGCAAAACGTGATATTAAAGCCGGAGAATCAATTGATGGTATCGGTGGATATTCTGTACGTGGGGTTATTGAAACTCATCAAAAAATGAAAAGAAACGCACATATTCCAATTGGTTTAATTAGTGGCAAAGTTATTGCCAAGAAAGATATCAAACAAGGTCAATTCCTAACTACGGATGATGTCGAGTTAGATGTTAACACCACTGTTTGGAAATTAAGAACACTACAAGATAGTTTATTTCCTACAACTTCAGTAGTAGATTCAAAAATACTTCAAGAATCAGTAACTGTTTGAGATTCGAATCGCTCAAATAAAGGGTAAGTATGCAGGGGGGCTGCAAAACCTGATTCTTGAAGAGCAAGTTTTGCAGCCTTTTTTAAAACCTTAGGGCTACTTACATGAGGAGTGAATTCAATTATATGAAAATTACCATTATTCTTTGCAGTTTGTTAATTGTCCAATATGCCTTAACCTTTATCCAAGTCCGTTCTTACCGTAAAAGCATGGAAAAGATAGTAAGTCGTTACAAGGAAACAGAAGGATATTACTTATTTTCTAGTATGGAGAAAAGGAAATTTAGGCCAGGGGCAATCGCGATGATAATTGTCAACAATAGCTACATGATTCAAGAGTGTTATGTGGTTAATGGTTTTTCAGTATTATCGAAGTTTAAAGAAGTAGTTAAATATAAAGGTAAACATGTTGGGACCTTGTTAAGCGAGGTACAAGAAAATCAATTAAAAACAGGAAAGCGTCATAAAGTACCTGCTGTTAGTGCGGCACTTTCAAAGGCTGCCGAAAATGCTTTACTATCAATAGCTAAAAAAAATATTACGACGAATTAATGGAGAGGAGCGTTCACATCGATGGAATGGATTCAATGGTTTGGAACACACTTTATCGGAATGTTCGAAGCAGGCGGAAAACAATTTATGGGTTTATTAACTGGTATTGTACCCACCTTGGTGGTTTTACTTACCTTTACGTATGCAGTCATTAAGTTTGTAGGGGAAGAAAGAATCAATAATGCGATTCAATTTGCTGCAAAATACATGCTACTAAGATACACTTTAATGCCGATTTTATCGATTATGTTATTGACCAATCCAATGGCTTATACATTCGGACGTTTTGTACCAGACAAACAAAAGCCGGCATTTTATGATTCTTTAGTTTCTTTTTTACATCCAGTAACAGCATTATTTCCTTATGCTAATGCTGGTGAGCTGTTTGTTTATTTAGGAATTGCCAATGGTTTAAAACAAGCAGGTTATTCAACATCCGAACTAGCCGTTCGTTACTTTTTAGTGGGAATTGTCATTATGCTTATACGTGGAATTATCACCGAACAAATTACTAAGTTTTTAGCAAGAAAGATGGAAGCGAATTCATGAGAGGAGGATCATTATGGAAAAGAGAGCAATATTTGTAAATAAAGGTTCAGGCGGCTGGGGAAAAGGTCTGCTAATTGAGCCAAAAGGAAAAAAAGTAAAGGTAGTATCCATTACAGGCGGTGGAATTCACCCTGTTGCCAGAAAAATAGCTGAATTGTCAGGAACCGAAGCAGTGGACGGTTTTAAAAACTCTGTTCCTGAAGATGAAATAATGTGTGTAGTTATTGACTGTGGAGGAACAGCTAGAATTGGTCTTTACCCAATGAAGCGAATTCCAACCGTAGATATTCTTCCGTCTTCTCCATCAGGTCCGCTTGCAAAACATATTACTGAAGATATTTTTGTTTCAGGAGTTACGGAAAAATCAATCGCCTTGCCAGAAGGGCAAGGAGTGGTTGAATCTGCAGCAGCAGTAGCCAGTCAGGAAGATGACAATGAGGCAAAATTTGATACCAACGACAAGGAAAGCTTCAAAAAGAATTATGAACAATTAAAAAAAGAAAAACTCAATGAAAATGGAAACTTTTTAATGCGATTTTCGAGAGGAATCGGAAAAGTAACGGGAATCTTTTATCAGGCAGGTCGCGATTCAATTGACATGTTGATTAAAAATATTATTCCTTTTATGGCTTTTGTTAGTATGCTAATTGGAATCATTAATTATACAGGAATAGGAGATTTAATCGCTCATTCTCTTTCACCGCTGGCCAGTTCTTTATGGGGACTTATCGTTATTGTTATTGTTTGTACTCTGCCATTCTTATCACCAGTCCTAGGTCCGGGTGCCGTTATTTCACAGGTAATTGGGGTGCTGATTGGTACGCAAATCGCTGCGGGGAATATTCCTCCTCAGTTTGCCTTACCTGCATTATTTGCAATAAATGGGCAGGTTGGCGCCGATTTCATACCAGTCGGTTTATCACTTGGAGAAGCTAAGCCGGAAACCGTACAATACGGTGTGCCAGCAGTATTATACAGCCGTTTAATTACCGGGGTTTTAGCCGTCGTAATTGCCTATGTTGCAAGTTTTGGAATGTATTAAAAATCTAAATTTAAAAACGTTTTATTGGAGGAAATCAATTATGTATAAAAGTGTTGTAACAGAAGTTGGGGCTTTAGCTTTAGCATTTGAGGAAGAAAAAGTTAATATCCTGTTTGGACCTCAAGCTCCTCAAGAATTAAAGGAAGTATCAATCATTCATGAAAGTGTAATAGACAATTCTGAGGTTTCTATTAAAGAAGGCGGAGTTTTTCAAGTGGATGATCAAGAATATAAGATTTTGGCAGTTGGATCTGCAGCTAATAATAATTTAAAGGAACTTGGCCATATTTCCATTTACTTCTCGGAACCAGAAAATGAGGTTCTTCCAGGAGCCGTATTTGTTTCACCATCTGTCTTACCTAAATATAAAAATGGCAGTGTGATTGAATTTAAGGAGTAGCAGAAGTGGACCTCCGAGAAATAGAAAAAGTAAAGGGGGTTGATAAACGTGTCTTTTGAAGATAGAAGAATACTTGTTAAAATAGCTCAAATGTATTACGAAGAGGGAGCTACTCAATCGCATATTGCCAATGAAATCGGTGTAAGCCGCTCTCTTATTTCAAAATATCTTGCCAAAGCAAAAGAGCTGGGGATTGTTGAAGTCATTATCCATGATGAAACTATTCACCCATACCGGCAGTTAGAAGGAAAAATAGAACGCCTATATGGATTACGAGAGGTTATGTGTATTCCGAACCTTGGAAATGAGACCTCCAAGAATCGTTTGGGGGCAGCGGCAAGTAAATATTTGTTAAGAGTCATTCGGGATGGCCAAACGGTTGGAGTTTCGTCAGGGACAACTTTACAAGAGGTTGCTGAGGCATTATCCACCAATCAGCAATTTCCATCCGTTACTTTTGTTCCTTTAGTGGGAGGAATGGGAAATGAGAGGGTGGATATCCATGCTAACGCTCTTGTTGCAAAGCTTGCAGGAAACCTGCAAGGACAATACAAACTCCTTCATGCACCGGTAATGGTAGATTCCAAAGAAGCAAAAGAGATCTTTATGCGCCAAACCTCTATTCAAGAAATTTTTGATTTGGCGGCCAAAGCGAATATAGCCATTGTTGGGATAGGCGGAACTCCCGAACACTCAACTATGGTGAAAACCTATCTAGGTCAGGAGACTCAAGAGTATTTTAACCATACGGACGTGGTCGGAGATATTTGTTACAACTTCATTAATAAGAATGGAGATACCTCTTCTAATTCTTGGAATGAACAGGTGATTTCTTTGAAACTAGAGCAATTAAAAGAAATTCCCCTTGTTGTAGGAGTGGCCTGTGGGTTAGAAAAAGTCCAGGCTATCAAAGCCGCCTTGGAAGGAAAATTAATACATGTATTGATCACAGACGAGCTTACTGGAAAAGCTTTATTGGATTAGGAATTGCAAAAAAACTGGGACGAAGTCAAATATCGTCCCATTATTTTTAAATCATTTAGCAGGGGATGAATGAGAAATGAATCTAACTATAGAAAAATCGATTGAGCAATTATCTATTGACGCTATACGCGCACTCTCTATCGATGCAATCGAAAAATCAAATTCAGGACATCCTGGTATGCCAATGGGTGCCGCTCCAATGGCTTTTACTTTATGGACAAAATTCATGAATCAAAATCCTGTAAATCCACAATGGTTTAACCGGGATCGATTTGTTCTTTCAGCTGGCCACGGTTCAATGCTTTTATATAGCTTACTGCACTTATCAGGATATGATGTCTCCCTTGGAGACATTAAATCTTTCCGACAATGGGAAAGCAAGACACCAGGTCATCCAGAGTTTGGTCATACTCCCGGGGTAGATGCTACGACGGGACCATTGGGGCAAGGAATTGCAATGGCAGTCGGTATGGCTATGGCAGAACGGCACTTGGCGGCAAAATTTAATCGTGATGGGTATGATATTGTTAATCATCATACATATGTAATTTGTGGGGATGGGGACTTAATGGAAGGTGTTTCTGCAGAGGCGTCATCGCTGGCTGCCCACTTATGCTTGGGACGTTTAATTGTCCTATACGATTCAAACGATATTTCACTTGATGGAGACTTAAACCGCTCCTTCTCTGAAAACGTGGCAGACCGTTACAAGGCTTACGGATGGCAAGTGCTGAGAGTAGAAGACGGTAATAATATAGAAGAAATTACAAAAGCGATTGCAGAAGCAAAAGGGGACCAAACCCGTCCGACCTTAATTGAAGTAAAGACAACCATCGGTTTCGGTTCTCCAAATAAAGCGGGGAAAGCTGATTCACACGGTTCACCACTTGGCAAGGAGGAAGCAGCGTTAGCAAAACAAGCATATGGATGGAATTTTGATGATTTCCATGTGCCAGAAGAAGTATACAATCATTTCCGTACAGCTGTTAAAGAAGCTGGCAAGCAAACAGAAGCGGAATGGAACACGTTGTTTACTCAATACCAGAATTCTTACCCTGAGTTAGCATACGAATTAAAATTGGCTATTGAAGGATGCTTGCCTAAGAATTGGGAGGATGCCCTTCCTAAATATGCAGTAGGTAAAAGGATTGCTACCCGTTCCTCTTCAGGAGACGCAATTAATGCGATTGCGGCAACAGTTCTATCTTTCTTTGGCGGATCTGCCGATCTTGCAGGCTCCAACAAAACCTATATGAAAAAAGAAAATGATTTTTCGACATTAGATTATAGCGGTAAAAACATCTGGTACGGTGTCCGTGAATTTGCAATGGGTGCTGCAATGAATGGAATTGCTTTACATGGTGGTTTGAAAACTTATGGAGGGACATTCTTCGTATTCTCAGATTACTTACGTCCTGCCATTCGCCTTGCAGCCTTAATGAAGCTTCCTGTGACATACGTATTTACACATGACAGTATTGCAGTCGGTGAAGATGGACCTACACACGAACCGATTGAGCAGTTAGCAGCACTACGTGTTATGCCAGGTTTATCTGTTATTCGCCCTGCTGATGGAAATGAATCAAGTGCAGCTTGGAGAATTGCTCTAGAATCTACGGACAAGCCAACAGCACTAGTGTTGTCTCGTCAGGATTTAACAATTTTGGAAGGGGCAGAAGACGATACGTATGAGAAGGTATCCAAAGGTGCCTATGTGATTTCCCCAAGTAAGAAAGAAACGGCTGATGCGCTTCTTTTAGCAACGGGTTCTGAGGTTGAACTTGCAGTGAAAGCACAACAAGCATTGGCACAAGAGGGGATTGATGTATCTGTTATTAGTATGCCTGCCTTGGATCGCTTTGAAGCCCAATCTGCCGAGTATAAAGAATCGGTTTTGCCAAAAGTTGTGACAAAACGTCTTGCGATTGAAATGGGTGCTTCTTCTGGATGGTACCGTTACGTAGGAACAGAAGGAGAGGTATTAGGGATTGATAAGTACGGTGCTTCAGCTCCTGGTCAACAAATAATCGAGAATTATGGATTTACTGTAGATAATATAGTCAAAAAAGTAAAAGCGCTATTTTAATAGTTTACATGAAATAGAGTGGAGGAATTATAGGTGATTGAAAAAAGTTACACGATAATTGATGAAACAGGTATTCATGCTCGACCTTCCACGGCGTTAGTTAGAGCTGCTTCTCCATTTACTTCGGACGTGAAGATTGAATATAAAGGGAAACAAGTTAACTTAAAATCGATTATGGGAGTTATGTCTTTGGGCATTCCAAAAGGCGCAAGTGTGAAGGTCATTGCAACAGGTGATGATGAATCGCAAGTAATAGCAAGTATTGATGAGGTAATGAAAAGTGAAGGACTTGCTAACTAGGCCAAAATGGTAACTAGAATATTATGCTATATCTAATCAAAAGAATAGATGTAGCTGAATAATAGAGTATTCCATAAGAATACGATAATTCACTGTTTGGCCCTTTTAAAAGAGGGATAGGAGGAAGAACATGAAAGTAGCCATTGCATCTGATCATGGCGGCATGAATATTCGCAAAGAAATCATCTCATTAATGAAGGAGATGAATATTGAGTACGTAGATCTAGGATGTGAGGGCAACTCCTCTGTTGACTATCCAGATTACGCTATTCCCGTAGCTGAGAAGGTAGCAAACGGTGAAGTAGACCGTGGAATCTTAATCTGCGGAACTGGTATTGGAATGAGTATCGCAGCTAACAAGGTTAATGGAATTCGATGTGCGCTTGTGCATGATACATTCAGTGCTAAAGCAACAAGAGAACATAACGATACAAACATTTTATCCATGGGAGAGCGTGTCATTGGTCCGGGTTTAGCACGCGATATTGCTAGAATATGGTTAACAACCCCTTTTGAAGGCGGCAGGCACGCAAATCGTGTCAAAAAAATATCAATTTATGAAGCTGAAAAAATAACTTTTGCTATGCTAGGAAGCCGAATATAGCGTGTGTGAACTTTGTGTAACATCAATAGATAGTTTACAAATAAAAAGAAAAACAAAATAAGTATACATTAAATAATAAGGAGATTTTTCATGAAACTTTTTATTGATACAGCAAATCTTGAGGATATCAAAAAGGCATATAGAATCGGCGTTTTAGCCGGTGTTACAACTAACCCTTCTTTAGTGGCTAAAGAAGGAGTTAAATTTGAAGATAGCATAGCTGAAATCTGCCAAGCTGTCCCAAGTTTAGAATCTGTTTCGGCTGAAGTGACTCCAGATGCAGTGACCGCTGAGGAAATGATTGCGCAAGCTGAAGAGCTTATCAAAATTAACGGCGGGGATGAGAAGGTTACAATTAAACTCCCTATGACTTTAGCTGGTTTAGAGGCGTGCCGATATCTTGCGGATAAAGGAGTAAAAACGAATGTTACTCTTATCTTTACTGTGAATCAAGCGTTATTAGCAGCTCGTGCAGGTGCAACTTATGTATCTCCTTTCTTAGGACGCTTGGATGACATTTCTGAGGACGGGGTGCAATTAGTATCTAACGTAGCCGAACTATTCCGCGTACATGGTTTTAATACCCAAATTATTGCAGCATCCGTTCGTCATCCGGATCATGTCACTCGTGTAGCTTTGGCTGGTGCCCATATTGCAACGATTCCATTTTCAGTCATTGAGCAAATTTCTAAGCATCCGCTAACAGACCAAGGGATTGCAAAATTCATTGCTGATTGGGAAAAAGCCCCTAAAAATTAAGTTTCACTACAATTTGTTCATATATCGAGGATTTACTCAATTAAAGTAATCTTTTTAAAATATATAAACGTGTGTTTGTGTGTGATAAATTCTTAAAATCTTAGATAGAGCCATTCTTACAAATAAGTTGGCTCTTCTTTTTTAACAGAATGATTTAGATTATTCTTAATAGTCCGGTTGATTTTGAGGTTAAGTTTGTGTAGATAGGATGTTTGTCTCAACACACAAGCATGATTTATTAACGAAAGTACCTGATATAGAAAGGTAGAACAAATTTGAAACAGAAGGAAATTGTATATGTAATTTCGGACTCGGTGGGAGAAACAGCAGAGCTACTCGTTAAGGCAGTTTCAGCCCAATTTAATGGAGGCCATATTGAAATAAAACATAGGTCCTATGTACAACAAATCGAGGATATTGAAGATGTTATTTATCTATCGAAGCAAAGTAGCTCCATCATTGCATTTACGATCGTAATTCCGTTTTTAAAAGAGTATCTTGACAAAAGAGCACTTGCTGAAGGGATTATTGCGATAGATTTAATGAGCCCACTTTTGGATGCATTTAGTCAAACATTTAATAAGGCCCCCAAGTGTGAGCCTGGATTAATGAGGAAATTAGATGCTAACTATTTCCGAAGGGTCAAAGCCATTGAATTCGCAGTAAAATACGATGATGGACGGGATCCTCATGGGTTAAAACGTGCAGACATTGTATTAATCGGAATTTCTAGAACATCAAAAACACCACTTTCTATCTATTTGGCCCATAAAGGATTGAATGTGGCAAATATACCTTTGGTACCAGAAGTAGCACCTCCTGATGAACTTTTTGAAATTGGAAGAAATATATGTGTTGGCTTAGTGATTACACCAGATAAACTGAATGAAATACGGAAAGAGCGTTTAAAAAGTTTAGGGTTAACAGCTCAGGTGAATTATGCGAATTTAGAAAGGATTCTTGAGGAATTACTCTATGCTGAGAAGATTATGAAACGCTTAGGTTGTCCGATCATTGATGTTTCCAATAAGGCGGTGGAAGAGACAGCTGATTTAATATTAGAAATGCTAAAAAAGAGATTGGTGGGGTATCATGAGTAAATTTGTATTTATGTTTGATGAGGGAAACAGTGAAATGAGGGAACTTTTAGGAGGAAAGGGAGCAAATTTGGCAGAGATGACCCGAATTGGTTTGCCTGTTCCTTATGGTTTTACTATTTCAACAGAAGCCTGCAATTCATATTATGATGCGACAAAATCCATTCCTACAGAACTCCAATTTCAAGTTTTAGATGCTCTTCATAATCTTGAAGAAAAAACAGGTAAAAGATTCGGGAACCCAGTTAATCCGCTGCTTGTTTCAGTCCGTTCCGGTGCAGTATTTTCAATGCCGGGAATGATGGACACGGTTTTAAACCTAGGAATGAACGATGAAACTGTAGAAGGGATGGCCAGACTTACAAATAATCCGCGTTTTGCATATGACTCTTATCGCAGGTTTATTCAGATGTTTAGTGATGTTGTCCTTGGTATAGATGGTTTTTATTTTGAGCAATTTCTAGAAGAAATAAGAGAAGAAAAGGGATATTCAACAGATCCGGAAATGACTGCAGCTGATTGGCAAGCAGTGATTAAAGGATACAAGGATATTGTGAAAAAGCATACGAGAAAGGCTTTTCCACAGGATTCAAAAGAACAATTATTTCTTTCTATCAATGCTGTTTTTGATTCCTGGAATAATCCACGTGCTATTGTATATCGCCGTCTTCAAAAAATCCCGGGTCATCTTGGTACAGCAGTAAATATTCAAAGTATGGTTTTCGGAAATATGGGAAACGACTCGGGAACGGGAGTTGCCTTTACACGTAACCCGTCTTCAGGAGAACGTAAACTTTATGGTGAATATTTAATAAATGCTCAAGGAGAGGATGTTGTAGCAGGCATTCGTACCCCTCAGCCTATCTCTGCTCTAAAGGATGAAATGCCAGAGGTTTATGAGCAGTTTGTTGAGACGTGTCAACTTCTTGAAAAACATTATCGTGACATGCAGGATATTGAGTTTACTGTGGAGCGTGGTAAATTATTTATTCTGCAAACTCGAAATGGTAAAAGAACAGCTCAAGCTGCAATAAGAATTGCAGTTGAATTGGTAGAAGAACAAATTATTAATAAGAAAGAGGCCATTTTACGTGTTGATCCTGATCAGCTAAATCAGTTGCTTCATCGTCGAATTGATGATTCATATGAACGGAAACCGTTAGCTAAAGGTCTACCAGCATCCCCTGGAGCGGCAACAGGTCAGGTAGTATTTGATGCGAATAAGGCAGAACTTTTAGCAAAAGAAGGTAATAAGGTAATACTTGTTCGCCCAGAAACTACACCTGATGATATTCACGGAATTGTTGCAGCTCAAGCAACGGTCACAAGCCGGGGTGGGATGACAAGCCATGCTGCAGTTGTTGCTAGGGGCATGGGAAAACCTTGTATTTGTGGCTGTGAATCATTAAAGATTGATTTAAAAGCAAAGCAGTTTAAAGTAGGAGAAATGATTGTTATCAAACAAGGCGATATGATTACCATTGACGGTTCAACTGGTGAAATTATGTTAGGTGAAACCCCTATGATTGAGCCACAGCTATCGGATGAATTTAAATTGTTGCTTACTTGGGCGGATGAGGAGAGAAAGCTAGGTGTTAGAGCAAATGCGGACAATCCAGAAGATGCCAAAAAGGCTTTGGAATTTGGTGCTGGTGGAATCGGATTATGCCGTACAGAACATATGTTTATGGATGCGGATCGTATACCAATTGTTCAGGATATGATACTCGCAGAAACATATGAGGAGCGTAAAGTAGCTCTTGATAAGTTATTACCAATGCAACAAGAAGACTTTGAAGGAATTTTTTATGCCATGCAGGGACTTCCTGTAACCATTCGTCTATTGGACCCACCTCTTCACGAATTTTTGCCGGATAAAGAAGAATTATTAATTGAAGTGACAAAGCTACAAATAACAGATCCAAACTCTAAAGAATTAAAAGAGAAGGAATATCTTCTAAGAAAAGTACGTCAACTTGAAGAATTTAATCCAATGCTTGGTCACCGAGGCTGTCGTTTGGGAATGATTCATCCAGAAATTTATGTTATGCAGGCGAAAGCAATCTTTTATGCAATTGCTAAAGTAACGCAACAAGGAATTGAAGTAAAGCCAGAGATTATGATTCCTTTGGTTGGTCATGTAAATGAGCTGAAACAAATGAGACAATTAGTTATGGATGCCGAAACACAAGTTAGGGCAGAAACAGGCCAGGAACAAAATTATCTCATAGGCACAATGATTGAAATTCCTCGAGCGGCATTAACAGCTGACCAAATTGCTCAAGATGCGGATTTTTTCTCATTCGGAACAAATGATTTAACACAAACTACTTTTGGATATAGTCGTGATGACGCAGAGGGTAAATTCCTTCAAAGTTATATTGAAAATAAAGTTCTTCCGGAGAATCCATTTGCCATCCTTGATCAAGAAGGAGTAGGCAAACTTGTGGAAACAGGCGTAAAACTCGGTAGACAAACAAAGCCAGGGTTAAAAACGGGAATTTGTGGAGAGCATGGCGGAGAAAAAGGCTCTATCCAATTCTGTTTTGATGTTGGATTGGATTATGTAAGCTGCTCACCGTACCGTGTCCCACTTGCTCGCCTTGCAGCTGCTCAAGCTACTATTAAAAGTGAACAAAGACAGAGCGCAAATGAGCTCCAATTAAAGATATAAGAGAAAACGTTTTAGCAGATAAGTAGAAAAAAATATAACCGGATATAAAAGGAGAAAAGCAAAATGACTATTTCTTTTGATTACTCAAATACATTAACATTTATGCAACAAGAGGAGTTAGAGAATCTTCATGAATTTGTTAAGGTAGCTCATAACAAGCTTCATGAGAAAAATGGAACAGGATCAGACCTTCTTGGTTGGGTAGATTTGCCGAATAACTATGATAAGGGTGAATTTTCAAGAATTAAACAGGCTGCTGAAAGAATTAGGGATAATTCTGACGCATTGATTGTCATTGGAATCGGGGGATCTTATTTAGGTGCACGGGCTGCTATTGAAGCATTGTCTCATACGTTCCATAATCAAATGAACAACACGACTCAGGTGTATTTTGCGGGTCAAAATATTAGTTCTACTTATGTAACTCATTTGCTAGAACTTTTAGAAGGAAAAGATATCTCAATTAATGTTATTTCTAAATCTGGTACAACTACAGAACCTGCTATTGCTTTCCGTATCTTCCGAGACTATTTGGAGAAAAAATATGGGAAGGAAGAAGCAAGAAAACGTATTTATGCCACCACTGACAAAGAAAAAGGGGCATTAAAAAAACTTGCAGATGAAGAGGGCTATGAAACCTTTGTTATACCTGATGATGTAGGTGGGCGATATTCTATTTTGACTGCTGTAGGACTCCTTCCGATTGCCGTAGCTGGACTTGATATTGATCAAATGATGGATGGAGCAGCTGCAGCCGCTCGTAAGTATAATAATTCTGACCTTTTTACAAACGAAAGTTATCAGTATGCAGCTGTGAGAAATGCTCTTTATAGTAAAGGGAAATTCATTGAGCTTTTCGTAAACTATGAACCTTCCCTTCATTACGTGTCCGAATGGTGGAAGCAACTATTTGGAGAGAGTGAAGGAAAAGATCAAAAAGGCCTTTTTCCTGCCTCTGTTGATTTTACGACGGATTTGCACTCCATGGGGCAATATGTACAAGAGGGTCAACGTAATTTGATTGAGACGGTATTACAAGTTTCGAAGCCCAAAGTTAATATAACTATTCAAGAAGACCCGGCTGATACCGATGGTTTAAACTTTCTAACAGGAAAAACAATGGATGAGGTTAATAAAAAAGCCTTCCAGGGCACGGTGTTGGCCCATGTAGATGGTGGGGTGCCAAATATGGTTGTAGAAATAGATGAATTAAATGAATTCTCATTTGGTGAACTAGTATACTTCTTTGAGAAAGCTTGTGCAGTCAGTGGACTATTGTTGGGGGTAAATCCTTTTAACCAACCAGGCGTTGAGGCTTACAAACAAAATATGTTTGCTTTACTTGGTAAATCAGGTTTTGAAGAAAGAAAAGCTGATTTGATGCAGCGTTTGTCTAAATAATATAAGGGAAACCCTTCATTGCTAGATAGGTATGTGACTTAATATACAAAAGCGCCCCCGAATTCTATAGAATAGGTAATATGGGAATAGGGTTATAGAAAAAGAGTTGCTGTTTCCGTTCATAGTTTCAGTAAATGAATAAATTAGTAGATTTAAATATTGCAAGCATTACAAACTTGTTTGATGAAAAAAGCTGTAGCCCTCAGGGTTGCAGCTTTTTTAGAGGTAATTTCAATTTTTTAACCCGGATTAATAAGTGATTAGGAGATGTATTTTTACTACATCACCATTTATAAAAGATTTACAACCGCATATTCAAGTACCTAACCTCTGTACCTATCCATATATTACTTCATACTTATCCACTGATATTCCTCGATACTGGTCTTACCAAGTATCTTCCCACATTCACTTGTCAGAAATCATACTGTCGCCACATGGATCTATTTGTTTATTAACGATTGTAATGAATACATGAGTTGGTAACAATTTATAACAAAATAATAAAAAGACATGGAATTAATTCATTTGTTATAATATTATAGAATTTGTTATATATTTTATCGCAGTCTAAAATGGTGTAACAAATGTTCCTTAATATTATAGTTTATCGATAAACGATTAAAAGATTTAATAGTTCCAATACTAAAGAATGGAACCGATATCATTTTATTAACAGCTACTAGAAAAAAAGATAATCAGCTTATCAATGTAGGGGTGTTCTTTTGAGGTTCTTCAAAGGCTGCGGAAAATGCTTTACTCAAATCTACTAAAAAAATATTAACAGAGTATAACAGAGGGGACTGTTCACTTCAATGACTTGGATCCAGTGGATTGGGACACACTTTATCGGAATGTTTGAAGCAGGTGGAAAACAATTTATGGGTTTATTAACTGGTATTGTACCCACCTTAATTGTTTTACTTACCTTTACGAATGCAGTGATTAAATTTGTAGGGGAAGAAAGAATCAATAAAGCAGTTCAATTTGCTTCAAAATATACGCTACTAAGATATACATTAATGCCGATATTATCTATTTTATTTTTAACAAATCCAATGGCTTATACATTTGGGCGCTTTGTACCAGAAAAACAAAAACCGGCATTTTATGATTCTTTAGTTTCTTTCTTACATCCAGTAACAGCACTATTCCCTTATGCTAATGCAGGGGAACTATTTATTTATCTAGGTATTGCCAATGGTTTAAGACAAGCTGGTTATTCAACCTCTGAACTTGCAGTACGCTATTTTTTAGTCGGAATTGTCATTATGCTCTTACGTGGTATTATTACCGAGCAGATATCAAAGGTTCTGGCTAAAAAAATGGAAACGAGGTCCAAATAGGGGGGCATCATGAGACAACAAGCAGTATTTGTAAATAAAGGCACAGGCGGCTGGGGAAAAGGTCTTCTGATTGAGCCAAATGGAAAAAAGGTAAAGGTAGTTTCAATTACAGGTGGAGGAATTCACCCTGTTGCCAGAAAAATAGCTGAAATGTCAGGAACAGAGGCAGTAGACGGTTTCAAAAACTCTGTTCCTGAAGATGAAATGATGTGTGTAGTTATTGACTGTGGAGGCACAGCTAGAATTGGTCTTTATCCCATGAAAAGAATTCCGACAGTTGATGTTCTCCCGTCTTCTCCATCAGGTCCGCTTGCAAAATATATAAAAGAAGACATCTTTGTTTCGGGGGTTACGGAAAAATCAATCGCTGTAGCAGAAGGGCAAGTAATGGTTGAATCTGCAGCAATAGTTGCCAATCTAGAAGAAGACAATCATGAAAAGAATAGTACTATTGACAAGGAAAGCTTCAATAAGAAATTTGAAGAAATAAAAAAGGAACAGCTTAAAGATAACGGAAACTTTTTATTGAGAATTACAAGAGGGATTGGGAAGGTAACTGGAATCTTTTATCAAGCAGGACGCGACTCCGTTGAAATGATGATTAAAAATATTATTCCTTTTATGGCTTTTGTCAGTATGCTAATTGGAATTATTAATTATACAGGGATTGGCAATTTAATAGCTCATTCTCTATCACCGCTAGCGAGTTCTTTATGGGGACTTATAATTATTGTTTTTGTTTGTACACTGCCATTTTTATCACCAATCCTTGGTCCGGGTGCTGTTATCTCACAGGTAATCGGGGTACTGATCGGTACGCAAATCGCAGCGGGAAATATTCCCCCACAGTTTGCCTTACCTGCATTATTTGCAATTAGTGGACAGGTAGGTGCCGATTTCATACCAGTCGGATTGTCACTTGGTGAAGCTAAACCAGAAACGGTACAATATGGTGTGCCGGCAGTATTATACAGCCGTTTGATAACCGGGGTATTAGCCGTCGTTATTGCCTATCTTGCAAGTTTTGGAATGTATCATTAAAATTTATTATAAAAACGTAAAACGGTAAGGATAATGGAGGAAACTGACATGTATAAAAGTGTTGTAACTGAAGTTGGAGATTTAGCTTTAGCATTTGAGGAAGAAAAAGTTAGTATCCTATTTGGCCCTCAAGCACCTCAAGAATTAAAGGAAATAGCAATCATTCATGAGAGTATAATAGACGATTCCGAGGAATCCATTATTGAAGGCGGAGTTTTTAATGTTGATGATCAACAATATAAGATTACGGCAGTAGGTTCTGCAGCTAATACAAACTTAAGGGAACTTGGCCATATTTCCATCTACTTCTCTGAACCGGAGGATGAGATTCTCCCAGGAGCTGTATTTGTTTCACCACATGTTTTTCCGAAATATAAAAATGGAAGTGTCATTGAATTTAAGGGGTAGAGAAAAAAGGGGGAATAAACTTGTCTTTTGAAGATAGAAGGATACTTGTTAAAATTGCTGAAATGTACTACGAAGAAGGGGCCACTCAATCTCAGATTGCCGATGAAATCGGTGTAAGCCGCTCTCTTATTTCAAAATATCTTGCCAAAGCAAAAGAGCTGGGGATTGTTGAAATCATTATTCACGATGAAACCATTCACCCATACCGGCAGCTAGAAGGAAAAATAGAACGTCTATATGGGCTACGTGAAGTTATGTGTATTCCGAGCCTTGGAAATGAGTCTTCCAAGAATCGTTTGGGTGCGGCGGCAAGTAAATATTTGTTAAGAGTCATTCGGGATGGCCAAACAATTGGAGTTTCGTCTGGGACAACTTTACATGAAGTAGCTGAGGCTTTGACTACCAATCAGCAATTTCCATCAGTCACTTTTGTTCCTTTAGTTGGAGGGATGGGAAATGAGCGGGTGGATATCCATGCAAATACTCTTGTTGCAAAGTTTGCAGGAGTCCTGCAATCACAATACAAACTCCTACATGCACCGGTAATGGTTGACTCCAAAGAAGCGAAAGAAATCTTTATGCGCCAAACCTCTATTCAAGACATATTTGATTTAGGGGCTAAAGCGAATATAGCCATTGTTGGGATAGGCGGAACTCCCGAACACTCAACCATGGTGAAATCCTATCTAGGTCAGGAGCCTCAAGAGTATTTTAACCATACAGACGTGGTTGGAGATATTTGCTATAACTTCATTAATAAAAAAGGAGAGACATCTTCTAATTCTTGGAATGAACGAGTGATTTCATTAGGATTAGAGCAATTAAGTGAAATTCCCCTTGTTATAGGAGTGGCCTGTGGATTAGAAAAAGCCCAGGCGATAAAAGCGGCCTTGGAAGGAAAATTAGTGCATGTTTTAATTACAGACGAGCTTACGGCAAAGGCTTTATTGGATTAATATTTAAAATCTGGGACGAAATCATATTTCGTCCCACTATTTTTGATTATTAAACAGGAGGTGAATAAGTCTAAGTAAAGAAAAATTGGTTCAACAACTTGCCACAATTCGCAAATTAATACATCAAAACGAGACATGTTTTATCATCTAATGGGAGGAACCTTATGAAAAAAATGTCGGTTATTAAAAGTGAAAAGGTTACAAGGGCACTTGAATCTTCAATGAGACAATATCTAGTAGGTAAATTATCTCGTCCACAGGAACTTGAATATATCGAAGATGATAAGCTAGAAATCGGGATCACTTCCTATGATGAATTTACTACTGAATTACCGCATTATCATACTCAAGCGTATGAATATCAATACATACTTAGTGGCAGTACGGAATACATTGATGCGGAGACAGGAAAGCTATATACCTTTGAAAAAGGAGACTTTTATGTAACTCCTCCCGGACTAACTTATGCACAGCGATCGCAGCCGGGGACCGCCATCTTTTTTGTAAAAACACCACCAGGAAATGATAAAATTGTCGTTGGAGTAACAGATGAAATAAAGAAATGGCTTAATATCGAAAATAACAAATGAAAGTAAGAAAAGTAATTACTAATTAAAATATACTAACTAATGGTAAAGAAGCCTGCTTCGAAAAACTTTTTCGAAGCAGGCTTTTTTTAATACCAAAAAAATATCAACTAAAATATTTAGGTATAGTAAAACATATTCTGACCATTTTCCAAAGCCTTCCCAAACTTTATTGACAACGATTTTTATACAACATATAATAAACACAAATATTTTAACAAATGTTAATATGTTTATCAAATGTAATAAAAACATACCACTTAAAGTAAAGATAAACATTTGTTATATATATGTTAATTTTGTTTAAGTGTGTATCAAATGATAATCTTAAAGATTAATATGAAGAGACTTTTAATTTTTATATTAGGGGGTGAGTTATAAACAAATGAGACTATTGTAATAAAGGAAAGTTACACGATAAAAAATAGTGTAATTCCCTTTAAAAAACCACTATGTATTTTTTTTTAACTGAAAATTATTAATATATTTAACATTATTGAAAATTATTTATAAGGAGGAGGATTTTTATGTCGGCAAATATATTGTCTTTAACGTCTTATCAGTTTTATATTAATGGGGAGTGGAAAGAAAGGAGGGGCACATGTTGGCCCTTCTTTGTTTATTTTCTTTTGAAGCTTTAAAAGCAATAGCGTTCGATTGAGCGCCAGCAATTCTAGCCGTTATTCTTGGTGGTATAAAATTGTCCGAACCAATTACGGCACCTATGAAGCAACTCTCCACACTGAAATTGATAAAAGATTTACTGCTAGAGTATCTCCTCAAGCAATGGGCAGATTTAATGCTGTTTCTAAGCGGAGATAACATTGTGATTGATAAAGGTACGCTCTTTCCAGGAGGAGATAAGTGTTGAAAAAAAAATGGATAGTCCTATTAGTTATATCAGTCTTTCTAACCACTGTGGCAGGAGCAATAGCCAAGTTCCTTAGGAAAGATAATAGACCTAGAGTGGACGTTGTTTTACAAGATATAAACATACAATATTGGAATATTGTTAGGGTAGGGGCAGAAAAGGGATTTGGAGAGTTAAATATAAATGGTAAGGTAGTCATACCAGGTAAGAAATCAAAAAAAGATGAATTAGCTTATACATTAGAAAGTATTCTTAAAGAACCTCCAGATGTATTAGTTGTAGCTCCAAATGGATCACCTGCTGTCATGTCTATCTTAAAAAAATTTGTTAAAAATAAGATTCCTGTAATATTAATAGACGCAGATATTCCTTTGGAACATAAAACCGCTTATATAGGCACTGATAACTTTGAGTTAGGAAAAGAGGCAGGAGAATTACTAGCTTCGAAGCTACAGCCAGGGGATGAAGTAGCCCTTCCTTTCTTTGCGGAAGACTTAAACCACCCAACTCTCAGTGAGCGGATAAAAGGAGCTTTGTTGAGTTTAGAAGCTGCAGGGATCAAAGTCGTGAATGAACAAAATCAATCTTCATCGATTAAAAAAATAATGACAACGATTTTGCAAAAACATCCTGATGTGAAAGGCGTGTATGTCACAACTGACTTACGTGCAATAGAGACTTTAGAAGTCATAAAGGAACATGGCCTTACAACGCCTGTCGTAGGATCAGATGGAATTAATGAAATGCTTAAGCTAATAAAGGATGGAATGCTTACTGATACAGTTGCTCAGAACCCATATGATATAGGATATATAAGCGTAGAAACCGCGTCAAAAGTAATAAAGGGAGAATATGTTAAAGAAAACATTGATACTGGGGTAGATATTATCAGTAAAGATAATGCTAAATTGAGACTTGATTTCTTAAGGCAATTGTTGAAATGAAGTTTCACTATTAATTTGCTTTACCTTAAATCCTAAAAGTATCTCCTCAAACCTATGGATAAAAATAAATACCTAGTAGGAGTAAGGAATACATTGATGTGGAGACAGAAGAACTATACACTTTTCAAAAAGGAGACTTTTATGTAACTCCTTCCGTTCCAACTTATGCCCACCAGTCATAGCCGGGAACAGCCATCTTTTTTGTAAAACACCACCATGAGATGATAAAAGGGTATTTGAAGAAACACATAAATAAAAATATGGCTTAATATCGAAGAAATAAATGCAAATCTAAGGGTCGGCATCAGGCTGGCTTTTTTTGATGTTAAAAAGCCTAATGAAAACCAAATGTAGCTCGACGAAGCGGTGGTATGCCCTTTCATGTATAAAAAATCCATTTAAAGTAAAATGTATGGAGAAAAGAGATAAAGTAGCAAATGAAGCATTTGTTTTTATTTGGGAGGATATTTATGGTTAGGTTTCGGGTCCGAAAACTGATTACATCCTTGGGTCAAAACAGGGTAAAGGAATTAGAAGATACCAATGTTTTATCTTCTGATAAAAAGGTAAGCCATGACCTTGCAGAAAATGAGAAAATATTTAAAGACATTTTTCAAAATTGTTCTGATATAGTTTTTCGTCCGATTTCTATCCATGGGCATACCCAACTCCTTTTGATTTACGTCGATGGTTTAATTGATACGAAAGTTCTAGATGAGGCTGTATTAAAACCATTGATGTTCCAAGGAAATCCCCAGGAGTTGGGTAATATTACTTGGTTTGGACAAATGGTTAAAGATCAAATGATTGCCGTTGCACAAACAAAAATAGCTTCTACAGTGAATGAAGTAGTTCAGGGCATTGTAGGTGCAAATATTGCTATTCTGGTTGAAAATGGAAACGATGCTCTACTCGCAGACATAAAGGGAGCGGCCGCAAGAAGTATTGAAGAACCTACTTCAGAGCCAGTGATTCGTGGAGGGAGAGAAGGCTTTACGGAAGGTCTTCGCACTAACACAAGTTTGTTACGTAAAAGAATGAAAAGTCCACGTTTAAAAATGGAACCTCTTCTTGTCGGTAAGATAACTCAAACAGATATTGTGATTTCTTATATTGAAGGAATTGTAAATGATTCTATTCTTGCGGAGGTACGAGAAAGAATAAAGCGCATTAAAATTGATGGTGTTCTGGAGTCTGGATACATTGAAGAATTTATTGAAGATGCGCCGTTTTCACCTTTCCCTACAATTCAAAATACTGAACGTGTCGATGTCGTCATGGCGGGTTTGCTTGAAGGTAAAGTAGCTATCCTTACCGATGGGACTCCTTTTGTTCTTCTGGTTCCTTTCACTTTTTATGGAGGCCTTCAAGCGGCAGAGGATTACTATGAACGATTTATATTTATGTCGATGATTCGTTGGATTCGTTTTCTTCTCTTTAATGTGGCCTTGTTTCTTCCCTCTTTCTATGTAGCCATTACAGTGTTTCATCCTGAGATGATGCCTCAAAGTTTACTCATTAGTTTTGCAGCTGCTCGTGAAACAAGTCCGTTTCCAACCGCAGTTGAAGCCTTTTTGATGGAACTTACTTTTGAATCTCTACGAGAGGCGGGTGTTCGACTGCCAAAACCGGTAGGTTCAGCAGTTAGCATCGTAGGCGCTCTGGTAATTGGGCAGGCAGCGGTAAGTGCGGGGATCGTGTCGGCTCCGATTGTCATTGTGGTAGCAGGGACGGGGATCGCATCATTTGCGATTCCGCGTTACAATTTGGGATTGGCTTATCGTCTTCTTCGCTTTCCCTTACTAATCTTAGCAGGGACACTTGGGTTATTCGGTATTTCTATGGGCTTTTTGACCATTTTATTGCATCTGACAAGTCTTCGGTCATTTGGTGTTCCGTATCTCAGTCCGCTGAAACCACATGGAGGGAAGGGAGTCAAAGATACACTTTGGCGGGCACCCCGTTGGATGCTGCATGTTCTTCCCCGATTGATAGCAGGGAAAGATAGTGTACGAGTTCCAAAAGGACAAAAACCTGATCCAGAAAGATAATGGAGGCCTTAAAAAAGTCATGAAAAAATTCCTAAGTCTTTTAATTTTTTTCTTGTCCTTATTGGTTATGACTGGTTGTTGGGATAGTAAAGAGTTAAATGAGCAGGCGATTGCCCTTGGGTTTAGTATGGATGTGGCAGAAAATGGAGCTTATCAAGTGAGTGGCCAATTTATCATTCCATCTAAGGTGGCGACCGGGGAGAAGGGAGGAGGAGGAGGAGGAGGTACGTTCTTCGTGGAAACAGCAAAAGGAAATGATCTGTTTGAAGCAAGACAAAATCTGCAAAACAAGCTCTCTCGAACAATGTTTAAAAACCAGCGGCAATCTATATATATTGGGGAACGTCTTGCGAAGAGCGGTATAAAGGAAATAATAGATATGATAACTCGAGATCCTGAAGCTGGGATTCGAACGGACATCTCTGTTGTAAAAGGAGGGAAAGGGGTGGATGTATTGAAAACATCCTATCCTCTTGAACTTGTCCCTTCTCTGGCATCGTTAAAAATACATAAGCAGTTTGACACAGCAGCAAATTCTACTTTTTTAAATTTAGTAGTGACGAGTTCGAATGCAAGCAGTTCCAGCTTGCCGGCATGGACACTTGAATCTTCTTCTCGCAAAGAATCGCATCAGAAGAACCTAAAATTTGCGGGAAGTGCTATTTTTAATAAAAACTTAAAATTAGTTGGATACTTAAACAAAGAGGAAGCAAATAATCAAATGTGGATTACAGAAAAACTATCACACCAATACATTACTTTATCCATTCCACAAGAAAATGGCAAAATTAGTGTAGAAGTAAAAAACTTAAAAAGAAACATTCGAACCACATTTCAAGGAAATAAGGTAAAGGTTTATCTTACGCTGACCGGAAATGGGGAGGTGAAACAGAACAATACACCATTTGACCTGACACAATCGAATAAGGTAAACATCGTAGAAAAGGAAGTAGAGGAACAGCTTGAACAGAGTATTCGTGAATTGATTAAAAAGGTACAGAAGAAATATAAGACAGATATCTTTGGGTTTGGTGATACGATGTTTCGTAGACATCCATCTGAGTGGAAAAAAATAAAGGATGATTGGAAAAAGGAATTCACTGAGGCGGACGTTAAAGTAGATGTTAACATAGCAATTCGCCTAATTGGGTTAACCGGTTCGTCTGCAAGAATAGAGGAAGCAAGATAAAAAAGTAATACATATTAATCTATACATAAGATAATGTCCCTTACAGATAGTACAGCTATTTATGTACTTATCCAAACTAAAGGACATTTTTTTATGTACTATTGCTTTTTCTTTTTATTACCTTTTGTTTAACCCATGTTACGACAAATAGGATAGCTGGTAAGATGAGAAACATCGGTACCCATATATATGGAGTAACAATCTTTAGAGCAAGGTAGAATATATGTTCAGAAACGTTTTTTGACACGGTCATTCCAATATATAGAACGATTATTACTGCAGGCAAGATGAGTACACGATAACTCTGAAGGCATGTCAATTGCTTAATTGCATAAATGGCAGCGAATATTTTGATATACATTTTAAAAAATGCTGTTGTTGTAAAGTATATTACACCAAAAGGATTTAAGTTGTTTATGAAATCACCTACATTTACAACCCCAAGCATGGTGTACAGCGGATAAATACTTCGTTTGAATAGATCTTCACCAAATATTGTAATTGCCAATACTAATGAGAATGCTATCATTACACCAGATAAAAGAGAAGATATAATGGTAATTTTCATAATCCGTTCAGGGTTCTTAGTTTGTATCCAAATCATTGCGAATGCAATTGTCTCTCCATATGATTGTGTTATTCCCGCAGGAAATACTTCCTTCCAAATCGGACTCCAGCCTTTGTCTAGTAAAGGCAACAGATAGTCAAAGTTTATCACTTTTGAGCTAAAAAGTAACACAACCTCAATTAAAAACAAAAGAATAATTATAGAAAACAAATTTTCTCCTGCTCGTGCAAAACTCTCGATGCCCAAGAATAAGGCGTAAGCCATGACAATCATGAATAGCCCATTAAATACTAATGGAGGAGTGTTTGGCAAAATAGTGGACGGGACTAAATCACGTAAATCACCTACAATCCGTCCTGCGTCAAATAGAAATAGAAGCGGATACAACCAGGAAATTGGTGTACCCACCCAACGTCCCAGTTGTGCCGGAAACAATTGTATAAGTGTTAAACCGGGATTCATACGCATTAAAGCGATATACATCATGATGACAATAGTCCCTAAAAGGGTTGAACAAAGGGCTGCGATCCAAGCTTCCCGGCCAGCATTAGAACCGAAGCCAAATATTATGGTAGTTCCTAATTGATACAAAAATGTCATAGTAAATAGTTGGTAATTAGTAATTCTCTCCATTTGAATTCACTCTTCTATTTTTAGAATAAGTTTTGATAAAAAAGATATTAAGTAAAAAATCTATAATCACTTTATTTTTTCCAAATGTTCTATTAGCTATTCCTTAAGACTGAACCCAATTTCTAATCAGCTCGTGAATTGTTGGATGAATATATTAAGGAGAAGAAATGGTTGATGAATTAAATTATTGCTAAAGTTAATATTGGATTCCTGAATTTCACAAAACCATATTGCCACCTTAAATATTCCAATCTATCCTTGTTCATCGTTAGCACTCGCTTTCTTCTATAATAACAATCTAAGGTTCTTTAACATGCATCTTTTTATTAACTGTTTGTATGCTTCAATATTCCTTAGCATAGTCCAATATAAGGATGCAAAATACAGCTTCCTTTGAATCAAAAGCCTGCTTTTACGTTATATTTTCGCTTTGTATCGGCTTGTTTTAGCGAACTCAAGCGAATGATTGCTTTATGTTTGTGACGGCTAAAAGGGCTTTTAAACGTTTTTTTAATGTGCTGGTACACTCTTAATTGGACTCTCAAAAATAACTTCCACGATTTATTTGATAAATGAGTAGTGAAATTCTTAATTTTCTTTCTTCCGTGGTGATATGGTTTAAATTCATCTCTTGTGATATATCTATTAGCTCACTAGTGTTGCGTTAATTAAATTTCAATATTAAAAACACTCTAAATCTTCACTAATTTTATTTTGTGCAAAGAAAAAGTCCTTTATAATGAATAAGTCAGGTGGTAACCCGTCCAAATCCACTAA
>NZ_JAMBOH010000170.1 GCF_023715505.1 Neobacillus cucumis
AAACCAAAACAAAATATTATCAACTAAGAAGATTAGGTGTCAAACATGAAGAAGCCTGGAAAGTAGCTAATTCCCGAAAGGGATATTGGAGGATTTCCAGAAGTGAAACACTGCAAAAAGCAATTAATATAAAAACGCTCACCAAATGGGGGCTTAAAAACCTCAACCATTTATATGAGCGCCGATACTTAAGTTATTGAACCGCCGTATACGGAACCGTACGTACGGTGGTGTGAGAGTTGCGCCTTGAAAGCT
>NZ_JAMBOH010000171.1 GCF_023715505.1 Neobacillus cucumis
ACTTTGTCAATTAATTCGATACCATCTTGTTGTCCTACTTCTTTAAAGACAGAACTACACGCTCCCGCATACTCTTCAGTTTCCAACTTATCCCTTTGCGGGCAGCCATCTATCGATGTTTTCTGTGTTCTTTGCACTGTCCTTACCTCCATATTCCTTCAAGATTATTATTGTTCGGTCCTTCATTCTTTAAGAATTACTATGACCTCTGCTGACTTCTTACAATTCAGTCTGCCATCACTGACAAACTTGTTC
>NZ_JAMBOH010000172.1 GCF_023715505.1 Neobacillus cucumis
ACTAATTGTTATTTCTGCTCCCTTAAGCTTATTGGTATAATCAATTGATGCATATTGACTTCCTCGATCAGAATGATGAATAAGTCCCTCTCTAGGCGGCTGATTAATCATAGCTCTTTCTAACGCTATAATAGCCAATTCTTTTGTCAAACGACTCCCCATATTAAACCCAATAATCTTTCGTGAATACAAGTCCATTACTGACGCCAGATATAGCCAACCTTCCTTTGTCCAAACATAAGTAATGTCAGCCAC
>NZ_JAMBOH010000173.1 GCF_023715505.1 Neobacillus cucumis
ATTGTGTGGACACTAAGAAACAGTAAAAATCTACGCCACGCGAAGGTTGACTGATTCAAGAAACGATAGACAGTGTCCTTAGCAGGAAAATCGGTAGATTTTCTACTTTCAAGCGTCCGATACCAATACTTGTTTTCAAAGATCAAACAAAAAATTAATTGGAAAAGGTAACCTCAAGAAAAGCCCAAAGAATTTGTTATTCCAGCCTTTCTAAGATATTTTAGTACCTGTAATTCTTTAAATGTGGATGTTAGT
>NZ_JAMBOH010000174.1 GCF_023715505.1 Neobacillus cucumis
TACCCGGTGACCTGCTCGTTCACTTTTAACGTAAATGCTAAAATCGTCCGCAAAACGGACGAATTTATGTCCACGTTTCTCCAATTCCTTATCCAGTTGGTTTAAGTAAACATTACTAAGAATCGGCTAAAGTACACCACCTTGGGGGGCACCGAATTCTGTCGGTTTAGTCAGTCCATTTTCGAGTATTCCGCTCTTGAGAAATTTCCAAATTAGTTTCAATATAACTTTATCCTGGATGAATGCCTTGAGGTA
>NZ_JAMBOH010000175.1 GCF_023715505.1 Neobacillus cucumis
ATGTCCACGTTTCTCCAATTCCTTATCCAGTTGGTTTAAGTAAACATTACTAAGAATCGGCGAAAGTACACCACCTTGGGGGGCACCGAATTCTGTCGGTTTAGTCAGTCCATTTTCGAGTATTCCGTTCTTGAGAAATTTCCAAATTAGTTTCAATATAACTTTATCCTGGATGAATGCCTTGAGGTATTCCATTAGTTTTTGATGGTTGATAGTGTCAAAGTAGCTTTTTAAATCACAGTCTACCACCACTCT
>NZ_JAMBOH010000176.1 GCF_023715505.1 Neobacillus cucumis
ATTGGCTTTGACTTTTTCACATGCTCTGAAAAGATTATTATCATCAATCACTTTGTCAATTAATTCGATACCATCTTGTTGTCCTACTTCTTTAAAGACAGAACTACACGCTCCCGCATACTCTTCAATTTCCAACTTATCCCTTTGCGGGCAGCCATCTATCGATGTTTTCTGTGGTCTTTGCACTGTCCTTACCTCCATATTCCTTCAAGATTATTATTGTTCGGTCCTTCATTCTTTAAGAATTACTATGAC
>NZ_JAMBOH010000177.1 GCF_023715505.1 Neobacillus cucumis
ACAAACTTGTTCCTGTGAGATGTTCCATCTCTCTTGCCGGGAACCCTTGTAAGACCTCCCCGGGTAAGAGCTATAACCTTCCTCCCATGTAACTGCTGTATTTACTGTATGGAACTCGTGCAGTATCCGACTTTGTTTTGTTTGGCAAACTCGTCCATTCCAATTCAGCCTTGTATACAGTTTCTGTTCGTCAGTTCGGGATTTTGCCTCCGGCTTCCTTCAGATTCCACCTCACGGTGGACACCCTTGCCATTG
>NZ_JAMBOH010000178.1 GCF_023715505.1 Neobacillus cucumis
TTACTCTTAGTTCGGTTAACAGTTAATTTTAGCTCTTGCTCGAGGTATTTTGTGATACTTTTAATTACCCGGTGACCTGCTCGTTCACTTTTAACGTAAATGCTAAAATCGTCCGCAAAACGGACGATTTTATGTCCACGTTTCTCCAATTCCTTATCCAGTTGGTTTAAGTAAACATTACTAAGAATCGGCGAAAGTACACCACCTTGGGGGGCACCGAATTCTGTCGGTTTAGTCAGTCCATTTTCGAGTATT
>NZ_JAMBOH010000179.1 GCF_023715505.1 Neobacillus cucumis
ATGATAATGCTTGTATAGAATCGTTTCATAGTTCTATAAAGAAGGAATTGATTTATCAAAAAAAATATAAAACCCGTGATGAAGCCACAATGAGCATTTTTGATTATTTGGTTGGATTTTATAATTCGAAACGGATTCATTCTACTTTAGGATATGTTTCACCAAATACATTTGAACAGCAGTATTTATCTAAGATACAAAAGGCTTAATTTTGACCATTTTCCTGTTAGACTAGTGAGCCTTTGGAAAAGGCTC
>NZ_JAMBOH010000018.1 GCF_023715505.1 Neobacillus cucumis
GGACTATAATAGATAGACTCAATTGGATTTAATCGGTTTTTAGTACGCATAAATAAACACCAACTTTAATGATTTATAAGTCTATTATAACTCATTATTACCGTTGGTGTTATTTATTCCGTGTAAGAAAAAAAAAGAGAGGCATGAACTCCTCTCTTAATAAATCATTCTTCTTCTTCATCCATCATTTCATCAAAGGCAGCGGAAACTTTATCAAATTCCTCATCGTTTTCGATGGCGGTGAAATCACCATCTTCATCTACCTTTAAAAAGAAGATATCGATATCTTCCTCCGTTTCTTCCTGTCTAACGTCATCGGCAAATGCAACCGCAACATAGTCATTTCCTTCAATCGTCATAACACCTAATACTTCTACTTCCTGCTCTTCGTTACTTTCATCACTAATGGTAAAGATTTCGCCTACTTCAATTTTGCTCACCTTAAACTCCCCTTTACTAAAAAAATAAATACTTAAGACAGTATCTCATAAAAGCATGTCCATACCAAATTGTACCCATTTTTATGGTAGTATAAAAGGTATTGAGCATTGATTTAAAAATTTATAAAAGCTTTGAAGGAGAAATACTAAAATGAATTCAAAAGAATTAGAAGAAAAAATAATTCAGCACTACCAAGGTGAAGAAAAAATGATGATTCTTGTTTTTGCCCAGTGGTGTGTGAATCATGACCTAGATCCCGAAGAATTATATTTAAGAGCTTATCCGAACCAATCGTCCAATCCGGCATTAAGTGAGGCGATCGAATTGACAGTACCAAAAGAGGAAGCAGGGGAAATTGCTGACCAAACACTGCTTGGTGTACTCTCATTATTCGGAAACGATGATCTTGCCTTTGTCGTTACAGAGGAAATACAAAAGAGGAAATAATGCTCAAAAATACCCTCAAATTTCAATTTGAGGGTATTTTTTTAATTTCTTTTATCATCTATACTAAGTCAAACATTCTAACAGCTTGGGTAATAATGAATGGGATGAAGATGGCGATGACGGTTGGAATCAGAAAGGCTAAGAACGTCCATTTCTTACTTTTCGTTTCTTTAAAGATATTTAATAGCGTAGTTCCGCATGGATAATGGAGAAGGGAGAATAACATCATGTTAAGTGCGGTAAGCCACGTCCAGCCATGGTCTAGGAAAATTTGTTTTAAATCAACTAAATTATCCACTTCCGTTAACGAGCCGGTTGATAGGTAGCCCATTAATAGGATTGGAAGAACAATTTCATTGGCGGGAAGCCCTAAGATAAACGCCATCATGATATAACCATCAAGACCAAGCGTTTTTCCAAACGGATCTAGAAAATTCACGGCGTACATAAGGATACTAGTGTCCCCAATATAAATGTTGGCAAACACCCAGGTCAGAATGGCCGCTGGAGCAGCGACTTTAACCGCACGCATTAAGACGGACCAGGACTTTGTTAAAGAAGAACGGATTACCGTATCCAAGATTTTAGGTTTTCGGTAAGGCGGCAGCTCTAACGTATAATGAGTAGGTATTCCTTTAAGGGCTGTTTTAGACAGCGCCCAAGAGACAAAGAAAGTCACGATAATCCCAAATAAGACAATCCCTACGATTACCCCGGTGGTAACCAATGATTTTAACCCTCCTGTAAAATTGGCAGCCATAAATAATGAAGCTAATACAATCAAAGTTCCCCAGCGTCCATTACAAGGAACAAAATTGTTGGTTAATATGGCAAGCATTCTTTCCCTTGGTGATTCTATGATTCTAGTCGAGATGACGGCGGCAGCGTTACAGCCAAACCCCATGGCCATCGTTAACGATTGCTTCCCGTGAGCTCCGACCCGTTTAAAAAGTCGATCCATATTAAAAGCAACCCTCGGCAGATAGCCATAATTCTCTAATAACGCGAAGGCTGGGAAAAAGATTGCCATTGGCGGCAGCATCACACTAATTACCCATGTTGTTCCGCGGTATAAACCTAACACTAAGATACCGTGGAGCCAATCTGGTGCATGAATTGCATGGAAGAAGGTTGTTATTTGCCCTTCAATCCACCCAAATAATTCTGCAAGCAAAGAAGATGGAATATTCGCTCCAGCAATGGTTAAGTAAAATAACACACCTAACATAGTAATCATAATCGGGAAGCCAAAGATAGGCGAAGTGAAAATGCTGTCAAGTTTTTCTGTCCGGGTATCCTGCTTGGATTTTGTATAGGAGATTCCTTCATTGCATAATTGACGGCTGCGATCATATAGCTGCTCGACAATGTCGTCACGCAATTTGGACGTCGATAAGGCCTGTGCCTCTGTATAAAGCTCTTGAATACTCATGTCTATACTACCTCCGGCACCAATCGTTTAGTGATTTCTTTTAAAAGTGTCTCATCTCCATCTAGTAATCTTAATGAAACCCAGCGAGAAGATATGTGATTGCCAACCAATTCACGGACCTTTGGTTCAATGATGTTTATCTTTTCTTCAATTTCATCCGGATATTTCATCTGTAAGGGATTGCATTCGATTTTTCCTGTTACTATTCGATCAATCGTATCAAGTAACATAGGAAAGCCCTTTTTATTTCTGGCCGAAATTTTTATCACCGGAACTCCTAACCGGTTAGTCAACAGCCGTTCATTGATGTGAATTCCCTGCTGCTCTGCGACATCAATGAGATTAATGCAAATCACAACATTTTTCGTCATTTCTAACACCTGCAAGGCAAGATTAAAATTCCGCTCCAATGAGGTTGCATCCAAGACCACAAGAGTAACATCCGGTTTTTCGAAGACTATATAATTTCTAGCAACCTCTTCATCTGTTGAATTTGAAAACAGGGAATAGGTCCCTGGCAAATCAATTAAATGGAAGATTTTATCCTTAAACGGAACACTGCCTTCCGCAAGGGTAACCGTCTTCCCTGCCCAGTTTCCAGTATGCTGTCTAAGACCTGTTAATGCATTAAATAAGGTGCTTTTCCCTGTATTCGGGTTACCTGCTAAGGCGATTCTGTATTCATTCCCCATTTGACAACAGCTCCCCTTCAATTCGTGAACTTTCCTCTTTCCGGAGGGCAATCGTCGTCTGGCTGACCCGGAAGGCAATCGGATCGCCCAATGGACTTTTCCGGACCACTTCTACTAACGCCCCTGAAACAAATCCTAAATCTAATAATCTTCTTCTCATGACACCTTCTATGTTTAAGGACGTAATTTTAATTACATTTCCTTTTTCCCCATTCACTAATTTAATTTTTTTAGGTTTATCCATCTCTCTTTCCCCTTTTCTAAAGTTTTTCCCGTGCGCAACTTTTTCTTTAATTATATGAGAATTTTAAGAATAATGTCACGAAAAATATAAAAAAAAAGCAGCCTTTTTTTGGCCGCTTTAAAACGTTCATTATATAATCCTAAATTGTCTCCATTCACTTGGCAATAACTGTTGATACTGCCTATGCAAGAAACGGTCATCGACTAAAACAATCGTCCCGTGATCCTGTTCAGAGCGAATCAATCTCCCGCCTGCTTGTAATACCTTATTGATCCCCGGATAGACATAAGCATATTCATACCCGTTTTTCCCCTGGGAGGAAAAATGATCCTTGATCATATTTCTTTCAAAACAAACCTGTGGTAAGCCAACACCAATCACCACTACTCCATTTAAACGATCACCCACTAAATCAACACCTTCTGAAAAAACCCCGCCTAGAACGGCAAATCCAAGCAATGTCTCTGTTTGGTTCGGCTTAAATGCTGCTAAAAAGTCTTCTCTTTTACTCTCCGTCATACTTGGTTCTTGAATGAGTGTCCGCGTGTTAACATCGATCTGTTTAAACTGTTCGTAAACGGCCAGTAAATATTGATAGGATGGAAAGAAAATCAGGTGATTACCTGGCTTTTTCTTTAGCATGGATTGAATAACGGAAATAATCTCATCCCTTGTTCGCTCCCGATCACGGTACCGTGTTGACAATGATTTGATCAAGACATCCACCTGCTCTTCATTAAAAGGAGAGGGAATGCTTAGTAAATAATCCCCTTCACTGCCGCCAAGAATATCTTGATAATAGGCCATCGGCGAAAGAGTGGCGGAAAAAAAGATCTTGGCGCGGTAGCCTTTACCCATTTGACGAAGGAGCGACGAGGGATCAATGCAAAACAACTTAATTTTTAGATCGTTTCGATCTTTTTCTGCATAAATGACAAAATGTTCATTGAGCAGTTCAGTTATTTTTAAAAATTGATTGACCATAAAATACGTTTCTAGTAATAATGGTGAGGTTTCTAATTGGAGAACTTGTTCTGCTGTTATGGCAAATTGGCGAGTTTGTTCTAAAAAGGCATCCTCCAGCTGTTCCAACACAAACTCCTTTTGGTTCTCGTTCATCTTCTTCATTTTAATAAACCAGGCATTTATATTGCTGGCAGTATCGTAAATGGTTGGGTTAACTCCCTTAAAGTCTTTTTTTAATTGAAGGAACGGCTCCTTATTTAAGGAAGCAGAAAACATCTCCCTGCCGCGGTCGACAAGATTGTGTGCTTCATCCACTAATAAAGCAGTTGATTTCTTTTGCTCTTCTAACAACCGTTTTAATGAGACCCGCGGATCAAAGAGATAATTATAGTCACATATAATTGCATCCACCGAATAGGCGAGATCGATGGAATATTCAAATGGGCAAACTTTATGCTTCCGTGCATATCTCTCGATCACCTCACGTGTAAGCTGATTATCATTTAATAAAATATCGAGAATCGCTTCATTTATCCGATCATAATAACCATTCGCAAACTCACAAAATTCTTTTTGACATTTGGTTTCCTCTTGAAAACAAACCTTGTCCTTCGCCGTAATGGTAACCGTCTTGGCAATTAATCCGCAGGAACCCATCCGGGCAAACGCTTCTTCCGCTGACGTACGGGTAATGGTTTTGGCAGTGAGATAGAAAACACGGTTTAACTGCCCTTCTCCGATTGCCTTCATAGCAGGAAAGAGTGTGGAGATCGTCTTTCCAATCCCTGTTGGGGCTTTCGCAAATAAGTTTTTATTGTCGACGATCGTCTTATAAACGGCTCCAGCCAATTTCCGCTGCCCATTGCGATACGATTTAAATGGAAATACTAGTTCTTTACAGCTTTCATCTCGTTCCTTACGATGATTGTGAAGTAGTTTGGCGTAGGGAAAATAGCCTTGGACAACCTCCCATGCAAAGCTCTCAAGCTCGGAAAATGTATAGTTTCGGATAAGTGATTTTTTTTCTTCCGTATCAACGTGGACATAGGTTAACTGAACATTAATGTCTTTAAGTTCCCTATCCATTGCCACGATATAAGCATACATTTTGGCCTGGGCCCAGTGTACAGGGTAGCCTTCTGGTTCAAGTTGATCAAGCGGCTGGGAAAAAGATTTAATTTCGTCTATGATAACTTTGTCATCGTGGAATAAAAGCCCGTCACATCTGCCTTCAATTAAGAAAGTGAGACCTTCATACCGAATCCCGGTGCTTAAAGTTACTTCCTTTTGGTCACCCTCTTGATAGGTCTTTTGAATTTTTTGATGGATCCTTGTCCCATCAATCATTGCAGTTGTTGAGCGGAAACGGGCATCTATACTGCCGCTCTTGAAAACATGTTCTACAAGTGTTCTTACTGATATTTGAATGTCTTCTGACACAAATTCACCAACTTACTATATGAGAATATATGTTTGTATTTAATTATACCAGAAGGTCAAAAAAAAATAGCGCATTTCTGCGCTATTTGCTAAAATTTATGATCTGATTTGACCTGTTCCCCGGACAATAGCCTTCGTGGTTGTTAACGCCTTAAGACCCATTGGGCCGCGGGCATGAAGTTTTTGTGTGCTTATCCCAATTTCTGCCCCATAACCAAATTGTTCTCCATCCGTGAAACGAGTCGACGCATTGTGATAAAGTACGGCTGCATCGATAGCTTGGAAAAATAAACGGACATTTTCATCATTTTCACCAATGATGGCTTCAGAATGCTTCGTTCCATATTGGTCAATATGAGTAATCGCTTCTCTAACATCGCTAACTTGTTTCACTGCTAAAATAGGGGCTAAAAATTCACTGGCCCAATCTTCCTCGGTTGCTGGTTTTACATACGAATAAGCTGAAACTAACGAATCATCACCGCGCAGCTCTACTCCTTTATCCTGTAAACGAGTTAATAATTCTGATGTATAAGGCCAGTTTTCATGAACTAAGACTGTTTCGGCAGCATTACAAACGGATGGACGATGTAATTTTGCATTGATGGCAATTTCAATCGCCATTTCTTTGTCGGCGGTTTCGTCAATAAAAACATGGCAGTTTCCAACACCTGTCTCCAATACAGGTACAGTCGCATTCTGAACAACTGTTTGAATCAATCCCGCCCCGCCGCGTGGAATGAGCACATCAAGATATTCATTTAGTCTAAACATTTCAGCAGCTGTTTCGCGGCTGGTATCTTCCAGCAATTGAACAGCATCCTCTGGAATCGCCGTCCCTTTTAAGGCGTCACGCATTACCTGAACAAGGGCCTTATTGGAATGAATTGCTGAAGAACTACCCCGCAATAGCACAGCATTTCCCGCTTTTAGACAAAGACTTCCGGCATCCACCGTAACATTTGGACGTGCCTCGTACACCATGCCTACCACTCCAAGCGGGACACGAATCGTTTCAATCTGTAACCCGTTTGGCCTCTCCCAGGCTTCTATTGTTTCTCCGATTGGATCATTTAACTGAACTAATTGCCTCACACCATCCACAATCTGTTCAATTCTTTCACCTGTTAAAAGCAAGCGATCAAGAAGGGATGATGAAAGTCCTCTGTTCTTGCCTGCCTCAATATCCTTTGCGTTTTCGCTCAAAATGAATTCTTTTTCCGTTAAAAGATGATCCGCTACTTTCAATAGTGCATCATTCTTTTCAACCGTTGATATCATTCCTAATTGTTTTGACGCTTTTTTTAATTTCTTTGCTTTTTCCAACAGTTCGCCCATTCCCCAATCACTCCTTTGGTAATTTAACCCAATTGTCTCGATGGATCACTTCAGCTTTTTTATTAATAGAAAAACTTTTCGCTTGTTCACTAGGTAAGCCTTTGACACTAATTAAATCCTCAGCTGAATAAAAAACCTGTCCTTTACCGACTAATTTCCCTTTTTGATTTCTAACTTCCACGACATCCAAGGCATTAAAGTCCCCATTCACATTCGTTACTCCGACAGGTAATAAACTTTTCCCATGGAAAAGAATTGCATTTTCCGCCCCATCATCGATTTCAATCACTCCGCCAACTTGGGAATGATAAGCAATCCACTGCTTCCTCATTTGCATTTGGGTATGGAAGGGTCCGCCAATATAGGTACCATCCCCTTTACCTGCAAGAATATCAGCAAGCTTTTCCTTCCCTTTCCCTGTACCAACAAAAACGCTGACCCCGAGGGATAGAGCCTTTTTAGCAGCCAGCAATTTTGATTTCATGCCGCCAGTGCCAACGGATGAACCACTTTCCCCAGCAAAACTGAGAAGCTCATCCGAAACCTCCGGGATGAAATTAAACTTTTTAGCATCCTTTGATACGTTGGGATTCCCATCATAAAGCCCATTAATATCTGTTAATATAATCAAGGCATTCGCATGTAAAAAGCCGCTGACGAGTGCAGATAGCAAGTCGTTGTCACCAAAGGTCAATTCCTCAATGGAAACCGAATCATTTTCATTGATAATCGGCAAAACGCCCCGCCCGAGCAGCTCATGAATGGTAGAAAATAGATTTTGAAATCTTGTTTGGCTGTAAAAATCTTCTCTCGTTAATAACATTTGTGCTGGCATCATCTTAAACTCTTTAAAAAGTTCAATGTAATGCTGCATTAAAAGCCCTTGCCCGACTGCAGCGGCCGCCTGTTTCCCAGCTGTCGTTTTGGGTCTAGTCGGATAGCCTAGTGAGCCAAATCCTGCTGCAACTGCACCGGATGAAATCAAAATGACTTCATGTCCTTGAGCTTTTAGGCAGGCAAGTGCCTCGACATGATCACGCATTTTTTCTTCGGAAATGGTTCCCTTAGCATTTGTTAATGAACTGCTTCCAATTTTTACGACCACCAGCTGTTTTTTCATTTAAGTACGACCTTTCATTTTTAAAAATAAAAAAAACGATTCTTCTGTCCTTAAAAAAGGACGGAAAAATCGTTTCCGCGGTACCACCTTCATTGATGCAAGTGCATCCTCTTCAACCCGTAACGAGGGGGACGGCTTATGTTTGCATAAGCAGCTTTCAAGGGCAGGTTCAACCATCTTTCCGTGAGAAACCTTTCAGCCTGTGGGTTTCACTCTCTAACACATTCCAATGATTTACTAGTCCCATACCATTTACTATTTTTATTTATTTGATTATCTATAGAAAAGGGCAAATTGTCAAGAAGGAAAACGAATATAAGCAAGATATTTTTTATTTTTTCAACTATTATGAATCTACCTTTTCGGCATCGTTATTTTTATGATTTAAAACTTTTCTGATTGTCGATGGTTTAAAAAGGATAGCTGCTGGACTTACTAGATTTGTAACCTTTACTAGATCTTTATAGATCAATTTATTTTTTGACGACAGTAAAAATATCTTTTTCACATACCATTGTAGAAACTTTAATCCTACTGGTTTTTTCCCTTTCACCCCATCAAATCGAAAATCCTCACAAAGGACCATAAACCAAGCAGGTGCAATGATTTTTGCCAATTGTTTCTGTAATTTTTTCAATTGGCTCGATGGGGAGGTTGAAGCAATGTAATCTCTAATTGCCAATGCTTCTATTGCTGCAATACTCATCCCTTGTCCAAACACTGGGTCAATGCGGCAGAGCGAATCACCCGCAACTAATTATCCAGCAGGTAGATTTACTCGCTCAAAATGGCGCCACATGATTTGAGGAACTTGATAAATTGCGGTTTCAGATTCAGAGGTACCTTTTTGTAATGCTTGATAGATATCAGGTAGTGGTAACATGGCCGTCTTATTAATAAAGCCCTGTACATCTTTTAGCTCAGCAGGATTTAAGCTATTTAAATAACCATTGAGCGTCACAATACATTGATTGTTTTCGACCATTGACAAGGTACCGCCAATTGTTTCCTTGCCGGGATTTGGGTAAATAATTTTTATTTTAAAATCATCTGGAGGCTCTGGGAGTGTAAATTTTCGTGTGGCATAACAAAGTCCTATGTCAACCTTTTCCTCAGGTACCGTTTGCCCCTGCTTCTCCAGCCATCCTTGCGTAAATGAAGCTGAGCCACTAGTGTCAATCACTAAATCTCCAATTAATGTTTTAATTTTATTTTCTTGCAGAACTTCTACACCATAGACGTGTGCTTGATCGTCCGCTAATAAAAAGGATTGTACCTTTGTTCCATATGTGTAAGTAATATTTGCAATTTGGTTTACCCTTTCCTCGACATAGGTTTCGAGCAAAGGTCTTGTCTGTAAGAGTGTTGTATCACCGCTTTTAAACCGCAATTTCCAAACCCCATGATGAAACCACGCAAGATCCCGAAGTGAATCTATTTTAATCGATCCTCGTTTTACCATATCTTTTTGAAACCCGGGAAATAATCTTTCTAATGCATGGTCACCTGCATGCAGGAGAGCATGGATGTGGTGGGCCTGAGGAACACCTTTTCTAACAGTGCTCTTATTTTCAGGCTGAGGATCCTTCTCCAAGATTTGAACATGATGAAAATAGGGGGATATTGCCGCGGCAATCAATTTCCCTGCCATTCCCCCGCCGATAATAATTACTTGTTCACGCTTCAACTTTCTTCTTTCCCCTTTTTTGTCTATATTTTTACTATAGCAAGTGGATCATTACTCTTTCGTTATAATTTGGTTTAAAAGATAATTAGAAACCTTCACCGACTCAAGTCTTGCTGCCACGTAGGGCGGCTGGATTTCCTTGGCTCCTTCTAACGGCAGACCCAGCCATAAAAGAGCCTCATCGATTATGATAAATGGAAACGGAAAAGTCTCAACAATTCTCTGCTCAGGCTGCAGGTTTTGCCATTGCTCGTTTGAAACCACGGTTAATTTTACTGATTTACTTCGACTTTTTAGCTTCTCTTCCCATACTGCGGTAAGTCTAGTTTGTGCTGGCAAAGATAGAACGATTGATTCCCTTACAGAATCAAGATCCTGGAAAACTTTTTCTAGCCTGCGAGCGTGCATCCATTGTAATTGAGGATGCTGATGTCTAATCCACGTTCCAATATCTTTTGTTTCCACCAATTGCTGTTTCTTAACCTGATGGTCCACAAGCTGTCTCAGAGTTTTCCCTTGAAAAACATGCCTGCGGATAAAGGACTGATTGCTGACATGGATGAACTTCCCTCTTGTTCGAGTAATAGCAACGTTTATTAACCGTTCACTATCCTTACCTGTTACGAGCATGCCTGCCCGAGTTTGCGGCGCCCCCTCGACTGTATCAAAGATCATAACATCCCGCTCGCTGCCCTGAAATCGATGAACCGTGGCAGCAATAATATCCGCGAGTCTACGCTCTTTTTCATATAAATCTTCAAGAATCAAGTCCATTAACTGGGCTTGGGCGCGATACGGAGTCACATAACCAATCGACCGCAGCCCACTCACATAAGACTCGTGAATTAGCTGAAACGATAACAACGACTGCCATATATTCATCCTTGATTGCGAGGTCCTCTCCGTTATACAATGTGCCCCTGTTAAACTGGTGTCAACCAGAGTCGAGGAACGGTTTGGGAATGGTGCACTTTCAACAATTTTATTCCGGCTCTTCCAAACACTTTCATGATCGCCAACTAGTGATTGATAGATATATTGATTAGTGAAGGCGGAGATATCTGGATGCATCCGGCGTTGTTCTTTCAGTAAGAATAAATGGGGGTGCAGCTTACCATCCTTTACCCAGTCCACAATACCCGCGCGGTGAAATATATCCTCTTTCAACCACTCCTTTACTAGAGGGTCTCTTGAAGCTGCAATTGGCGGAAGCTGCTTAAAATCACCGCAGATAATCACCCGTTTTCCAAGTGCAGCAGCAAATGCTGCCTGTGGGACATAAGCCATACTCGCCTCATCAACGATTACCACATCAAACGTTTTTTCAAAGATCGCTGGATCACTAGCAGCTTTGGCAAGAGTTGTCCCAACTACAAAGGCATCTTCAACAAATTGGATCTCCTTTTGACGTATCTTTTCAAGCACCCTGGCAATTTTCGTTTCAAGCTCTAATAGTTGATTGGTATCCCTTTTGCTGAATGAGCGTGCTATGTCCTGCTTTAAATGCTTCCGCTCTTCGAGTAATGTCACCTTCTCTTCGGCAAGACCCGGATCTTGCTTTTCGAGTAATTCGCTTGTCGTAACAGCTTCCCGATCGGCAAACTGTTCACTTGTTCCAAACCCATAGCGAAGGACATCGCCTTCTCGAAACCGATTTTTCTTTTTAATAAAATCGGATAGTTCACCAATTAGAACATCCACTGCCTGGTTGCTATGTGATAAAATAAGAACCCGCTTTTCTTGAAAATATCTATTTGCAGCCGTTCTGGCGAGTGTATAGGTTTTGCCAGTACCAGGCGGCCCCCATACAAAGGTGACCGGATTATATTTGGAACGCAGAACTAGCTCATGGACGGTGCTCTTAATTTTTTCAACAGGATGTGTGGCTGGCATAGAGGGATCTATTAATTTCTTAACTCGCAGCCGCTTTTGTTTATCTTTTTTGATTTCATCAAGTCGTTCTATCAACTGCTCCAGCAATTCCCACGGATCATGATACAAAGTGGCTTCTGAAATTAAGTCGCCAAACGATTGTTCCAGCGCTATGATGACCCCTATTCCTTCTGATGACAGGATCCGTCCATTTTGGGAAATCCCACCCCACTCGAGTCTAATAGTAGAACCAACTGGTATCCGTAATGATGACGATGTTTCAAAATAATAAGAAAAAGAACCATCCGTTGATAACAGCCGGCCATTGCTAACCAAGTATTTATTGCTGCCGAACTTTTTTAAATAATTGATTTCATTCTGGAGGGCTTGCTGCCACTCCTTTAGATAAGAAACTACTGTGGTCATTATTTCTCTTCCTTTAAGGGCAATTCCTTTAGATACTATAGCATGTTAGTTTGAAAAAGAAAAAAGCATCCGAATCCAAAACGAATGCTTTGATAGATTACAAGTTAAATGTCTGCCTTCAAATAATAATTCGCAAGGGTAATGATCATCGCACCCATTCGTTCATTTTCTGGTGCTAGAACGCGGTCAATTCCTTCTTCCGTAAGGGCTTCTAAAGTTACTTTTCCAACAGCAACGGCTAGTGTTTGATCCTTAAAAGCTCCAACGATTTCTTTATAACTATTAGTTTTCCTAGCATAATCGAAAAGGGAACGAACCTGAACCGCAGTTGTAAAACAAACGGCGTCACACTCCTCAGTGATAAGCTCCTTGCATAAGGTCTTGACGGTTTCCACTTCTGGTTCAATATGTTGATATGGCAGTATTTTTTGAACCACTGCACCTTGGTCTTCAAGGAATTGAGTTAGAACAGGTGCCGTTTCTCCATGAAGCTGAACCATGACTCGTTTTCCGCTAAAGTCAACTCCTTCAAAGGCACGAACTAAGCCTTTTGTTGTCCCGTCATCAGATGCAGCAAGCGGTTTGATTGTTAATTTTTTCAGAGCTGCCAGCGTTTTATACCCACGAGAAGCAACCTTTGCATTGCGGATTTTTTCGATAAAAGCTTCTTCTAATCCCAGCTTCGCTGCAATATTAACCAAGGTGTCTATCCCAATTCCTGTTGTAAAAATAACCCAGTCAGCACCGTTTTCGATAAATTCAAGCACATCCGGCTCAACTTCCTTTTCAGCTAAAAATACGGTCCCCTGCAGAGAACGTATAATAGGTATACCGCCTTGTTTTTCAATTATTGTACTCATTTCTTCAAGTTTGCGTGTACCGCCAACCACAATTCGTTTTCCTGATAGACCCTTTTCCATTTCTGTACCTCACAATTTTTTTTATTATAATGTAACATAAAAAATGAAGGAGAAGTGGCTCTCCCTCATTTTTTCTTCCACTAGTAATCAAATTTCCACAACTTGAAATTTCTAGGTTTTAGCCTCATTATGTTCTACCCTCATTTTTACATTTCTTTTAACAAAAAGGAAGATAAACAGTAACATCAGCTGTAAGATAAGTCCGATAATATTCCAAGTATAGAAAGAAAAACGTAAAAGATCCATGGTATTCTTAAACATTAAGATCGATAAATACCCAATAATAAAGGCAATAGGAAATAAGAACTTATTCGTGTTTCCCTTGTAAAGATAGCTAAAGCAGTGATTGATTGCATAAAGAAGAAAAGCAACCTTCGTAAAAATCGTTGGGAGCCACACTACAGTGATTACCAAATCGAGCCGATCAAGAAAATCGGTAATATTAATTTGTTGAATAAGCATAAGACTTGGATAGGTAGATTCGCGGATGATTCTTGTTCCTAAAACCGCCAAGGCCGAAAACAGTACTACAAAGAAAAGAAATAATCCAAGCCCTGTTCCAATAATGACAGCTCGTCGTGCTCTTTTAGCTGGATTGATGTTGGAAATAATGATTAAAAAAAATAAAATTTCCCCCATCCAAGAGAAGGTGACATAAAAGGCTCTTAGAATCGCCGGAATAGATTCCCATCCGAACAGGGGCTGCAGATTTCCGAAATTCCATTCATTCAATAGTAAGAAAGGCAGCATGGCCACAATGATAAATAATATTGAAAAAGTGATCCCGGTGACTCTAGCTACCACCTCAAGCCCAGAAATTGCGATATAAACAATTACTAACATGGACAGAACCATTAAGATATCATTTGGTGTCGTTGGTAAAAGGACTGTTGCAACAAAGTCTATCATTCCTCTTAAATCCCTGACGATGGTGAAAATAACAAACAGAAGGAAGAACATGATAAAGACCTTTTCAATCCATTTACTTTTACTACCAATTAAAAGAACGTTTTGTAACCATTCGATATTTTTGTTTTTCCCAAAAACAATAAAAATCAAAGATATTAATATGGGATACATGATAATCG
This sequence comes from Neobacillus cucumis, assembly GCF_023715505.1. The sequence continues at coordinate 14,114 of NZ_JAMBOH010000018.1, forward strand.
GCACTATCCAAGCATTTTGATCACCTTGTTGTAAAATAATTTGTGGCAGGCTTATGACAGGCCCGGCAAAGATTAAATTGGCAACCAAGAGGGCCAATTGGACATCAGATATTTTTTGTTTCATAATTTCACAACCATTCTCGAAATGCCTTCAAATGTTACATTTAAAAATGTAGTGACGGTACTGAGTGATAGGTGAAATAAATCCAAGATGGACATAGCAAAAGCTATACCCACCCATAAGTAAACCCATTTTCGTTCTTTTTTACTGATAATTTCTTTTTTAAAGACAAATAAAACATAGAGCATGAGACATAACCATACAACAATCATCCCTATTTTCATACTGTCATTCCTTTTCAATGATTCCTATATTCGTTGTTCTTTGGATATCTGCATCTACTTTCACAGTTACTTTTAAGTTTGGCAGAGTTTTTGGCCAGTCATTCTTCCAATTATGTTCCCACTCTTGATGTTTATTTTTAAAAAGATACCAGCCGAACCCAAAAACATCTATACCTTGTGAGTGAGCATGATTTAAAATTGCTTGAATTTGTTCTTTGATTTGACTCTCCATTTTACTAATAATCAATCGATACGTTTTGGGATCCTCGATTCGATAGTTTGGCTCATTTTCAAATAAAACGCCTGCGGCCCTGACTGTCAGGAGGAAGGTGGGTTTTCCATCGACAATCTTCAAAGTGGGTTCCGTTTGATTCTCAAATATCTGCACCGAAATCTCCTCATTCTTTGCGACCGGAAAAGAGGCAGATTTCTTTTGCATTTTTTCAAATAACCATAATATACCTTCACTTTCATTGGAATTGGAAGAAAAGGCAAGCTTGTCTTCTTTAAAAACTGCAAAGCTCTCCATTTGAACTTCTTTTTTGTTTTTATCGTCCTTCGTTGTACCAGCAGCATTAACGATTGGAATGACTATGTCTTTCCCATCCCGATACAAATCTTGTAGAGCTTCTCGAGCTGTCATATTAATACTGTTTTTAGACATTTCTCTCATACCTTCACCCGAATATTGTTCCATTCTCGGCTGTGTCTTCAATAGTTTCACGGCATCACCCTTAGAGATGAGCAAAAAGGTTGAAATCCTTGACCGGGGCTGTGTAAAAATGGCATTTAAAGACTTCTTAATCCCCTCTTTAGCAAGCGAATCCCCGATAATATGAACTCTTCTATGTCCTAAATAAATCCTCCTGGACAACTTAGTTTGTATTTCCTCAATCCCTTGCCGTTCATTACCACCATTTCCTTGAGCGACTAAGTAGGGCCCTTCACCGCTTGTTCCCCCGCCACCGCCGCTTGATCCTGCCCCGCCCATAGAGCTAGGGAGCGGAATTTGTACGGAATAAAGGAATTTGTTCTTTTCCCCTTTATCTACACCAGTGGCGACAACAAATGCAATATCGTTAATCTCTGAGCGGTCCCAACAGCCTGTCAATAAAATGAGCGCGGTTATGCAAGGTAATAACAGACGGATTAATTTCATGACTCATCCCCTTCTTCGCTTCCTTTTCCGGGGCTTGGTTTTAAACCTTTCCCTTCTCGTGTCATATCCACTTTAACGGTTTGATTCGGACGTTGATTCATCGACCACCATGGAACCCGTATAAATACATCCTTGAGTCCTTTCATCGACATTGGAGATACGGGAGATAAATAAGGAATACCAAAGGATCTTAATTTGGATAAATGTGTTAGGATAATCAAGATACCCAAGACAATCCCAAATAAACCGAACATTCCTGCAAGAACAATAAATGGAAAACGCAGGAGCCGAACAGAAATCGCCATATTGAATCTTGGGATAGTAAAAGAAGCGATACCCGTTAAGGAAACGACAATAACCATAGGAGCCGAAACAATTCCTGCCTCAACAGCGGCCTGCCCAATCACAAGTGCTCCCAGGATACTTACAGCTTGACCAACAATTTTAGGCAGCCGTACCCCTGCTTCCCGGAGCGCTTCAAAGGAAATCTCCATTATCATAGCCTCGACAAAAGCTGGAAATGGGATGGCTTCCCTCGCTGATGCAATACTAAACAGCAGGTTAGTCGGAATCATCTCCTGATGATAGGTAGTCACGGCTACATAAATACTTGGTAAGGTAAGAGCAATAAATACAAAGATGATACGAAGCAAACGAAGAAAAATAGATATATGATAACGATGGTAATAATCCTCACTGGCTTGCATGAACTGCCAAAAGGTAGCCGGCATGATGAGGGCGAGCGGGGTCCCATCGATAATAATCGCCACTCTTCCTTCTAACAGATTGGCTGCAATCGTATCTGGGCGTTCAGTATTTTGGATTTGCGGAAATACACTCCAAGGGTTATCCTCAATTAATTCCTCAATATAACCACTTTCCAAAATACCATCAATTTTGATCCGATCGAGCCGTGCCTGAACTTCCTGTAAGAGTTCGGGTGATACCAAACCATCGATGTACATAATCGCAATTCCAGTTCTTGTTTCTTCTCCAACATCTTTAGAAATCGCCTTAAGTCGATTAGAGCGGATCTTATGTCTGACAAGGGCGGTATTCACTCTTAGACTTTCAGTGAGACCTTCACGGGGTCCACGGACAACGGACTCTGTTTCCGGCTCTGATACTCCTCTACGCTGTCCTCCCTTTGCATCAATGATAATTCCGGTTTTCACTTTATCAACTAAAAGGACAGTATTCCCTTTTAATATATTAGTGACCACATCATCAAGCTTGGTTATTTCTTTGACTGAGCTGGCTGAAATAATTCTCTCCAATAAAAAGTCCGCCGTAACCCGATCTTTTTCTACTTCTTTAAGAATCTGGTTTATTCCATGCAACTGGATGCTGTTGGCATCAATCAGACCATCTACAAACAATAGGCAGGCTTCCACCTCTCCAGCAATAATCTGCCGAAAGACGATATCAGAGCAGTCCGCAAAGAGGTGCTTTAATCGATCGATGTTAATGGATAAATTCGCTTCAATTTCCTTTTCCGTTTCTTCATTAGGTATTGACCTTTGTTCGTCTCTAAGTAATTTTTTGAATTTTTTCATCGAAAAACTCCGATTGGGTAAATTTTTAACATTCAGTTTCCAAGATTTCTTATAATAATTTGCTCCAAGGATTGAAAAATATTCCTGTTCTCCCTGAATTTTGACTTGATGTGCTTGGACATACTGATTAGTGTAGAAAAATTTATCGGCTGAAGGAGTGGAGTTAATGTCAGGGCAATTTAGTAATTTTATTAATGAGGTATCTATTCAAGCAAAGATGGAAAATATATGGGGCTTTACATGCAGGTCCTGGGAAAATTGCAATCAGGATACGATTCAATCATTTCTCTCTCAATGTATGGAATATAACATTGATCCGCAATACTGCATGAGCTGGGTAGAACAACATAGAGAGGAAATCCCTAATTGGCAGGAGGTTTCTGAAACCTCACTTGGCTGGGTGAACGAACATACATCGACGGGGTCAGCTATTTCAATTTCAGAACAATCACTAAGTTAGGTATCTATACACTCGGGCATTTGACAAAAAAATCCTAATCAGTCTACAAAGCTGATTAGGATTTTTTGTCTTCCTCCCCTATCGCGCGGGTTCTGAGGCTTCTACCAATTTAAATAAGAAATGATAGATTAACTGGAAGGACTCACCCATTGTCATATCCTCTCGAAAACCTTCTACATAATTCAATGCAAAGTTTAAATTCCATAACCCGTCATCATTACTAAACATTAAATCAAATTTTGCTTCCTCACCTGATAAATGCGTATTTAAATATTCCTTAAGCTGCTTCTCATATTTCTTCTGAAACTTTAACCCGAGCATGACGTCATAGGTTCCGAATACATCATCCACTTCAAGCGAGATCGCATCCACATTGACAAAATCAAACCATCTCGATTCGAAATAAATAAACTCATTTTTATGCTTCTTAAGATAATCAAGTGGTTCAGACAAAAATGCTGATGTTTCATTCTTTAACATATTTTCCGTTTCTTTATCACAACGTTCAATATAAGCGTCATCAAAACGAGTATTTGCATCCTTTTCGACTAAATGACTCTCACCTGCAAGCTGGTTTTGTTCTGCGAATTCTATTTCCTCTCTAAAGAGAACAACCCCTTCAGCAGTTGATTGGCTTTCTTTTTCCAATATGTACTTTTTTATCTTTTCTTTTAACATACTTACCCTCCTATTAGCTACATGTGTTAATATTAAATCACTTTTCAAAAAAAGCAAACTGCGAGAATCATCAAATTAAAGAGGACATAAATGAATGAACCCCCTAGTCATCAGCGGATTAGGGGGTCTTAATAATTCATATTATCTTACAACACTTTTTGAAACATCCCATATAACAAAGTATTTAGAATACTGTCTTGTCAACACGATTGCTTCATTCTCGTCCTTTAGAAAAATTAATCCCGAACCCATCTGCTCCTCAAATTCCCACCCTTTTGACTTCATAAATTCCTTAACTTCGAAAAGTGGGTTCTTTCCTTGGTTCGCGGCTAAATACATGCTCTGTTTTTCTGAATTAAGAAATTGAACGTAGTTAGAATCGGTAGTTTTCAATTTAAGGATAGATACTAGCAGGGGTACAGGGTTACCTTCCTGAAATAAGACAGGACCAAAGAACCCAATAAAAAGTCCAGCAGCGAGTGTCAAACTAAACATCAAAGTGATGATCATTTTTTTCAGCCAGCTCATCCATTTCCCCCCTGTAAAAACCTTCAATACATATGACGATCCAGGGGTGCAATTGGTTTCATTTGGAAGTATTACATTTTTATTACAATGGCTCCATTCTTTTTAAAAAGGTGAATCCACTATCATTCTACTAAATCTTATTTCTTTAAAAAACTACCTGGCATGACGACCGCAATTACTTCTCCACGAGCGCAAAGACCATTATTTGCAAATACTTCTGCCACTACTTTAAATTTCTTTGGATGAATTTCCTCAACCGTTCCTATTGCTTTTAACTGGACATCATGTGGAGTCGGCTTTAAGAACTCTACATTTAAGGAAGCGGTTACAAAACGAGGCGGTTCCTTCCCTTCACCCGGTTCAAAACCATTTTTCCGGTGTAAGGCCAAGGAAGCAGATCCTGTACCATGACAATCAATTAACGAAGCAATAAGTCCTCCATAAACAAATCCAGGCAGCGCCGTATGTTCCGGTTTCGGTGTATAAACCGTTACGGTTTTATCTTCTTCCCAGCCAGTTCGGAAATGATGGCCTGCACCATTTAGGCGGCCACAGCCATAACACCAGGCAAAATCATCTGGATACTCATCTTGAATTGCTTTTATTACTTTTTCCTCCATTGTCCAACCTCCCTTTTTAGTAAATTATAACATGTTTGATAACTTATGTTAAAATTTATAAGGGTGCTGCTAAATCTCTAGCAGCATCCTATACTTTTATTTTTTTATAAGACTTTGATAGGCTGCTGATGTTCTAATTTCCACCGTTAATTTACCTTTAGCGTATATCGTTTTAATTAAAAACGGAACACCGGTTGTGTTTTTAAAACGGAAATCTGGACCACCAAAGGATACCGTTGCATCTCTTCCCTGTGGAACATAGCCAACAGATAAGGAATGATGATGCTTTTCGACATAACTAACCCCAACCTGGTCAACCGCATTAAACAGCGTCGACGATGTCTGACAGATTCCGCCGCCAATGCCCATCACCATTTTTTTATTAACAATTTCTTTTGCCGGCTGGTAACCATGGGCAGCATCACTTGGGCCGACCGTTGTATTAAACGAAAAAATGTCGCCTGTGCCAACAATAACATTATTAATCGCATTTGCAGACAGCTCGATATTTTTTGAACGGCCCACTACTCCGCTGTTAAAATAAGTCGTAAAGGAACCTACTACCACTTCATTTAAATGGGCAGTGTCTTCCTGCTTATAGCCGCTTGCTGTTATAGTTATTGGAAGTTCGACATCGCCGCCCATAGCTGATGCGGTCATCACTCGATTCACTAATTCCGCTTCATCTAAAATGATCAAGGGCTTTCCTTTAACAATTTGTCCATTTGCATCGATTTTATCAAGGACCATCCGTTGATCATATCCCGCTGTTTTATCTGTTCCTCTTGCTAGCTCTTTGGCCCACTGCTCTATTTCCTGTTTATATGAATCTGGATTACTTGCATACCCTAAATCTTCTGGTAAAAAAGTTTTAACAATGCTTTTGGTATTGGGATCCATGACATTGACAACAACTGGTTTCCTATCTTCTTCCTTTTGCGATTGCTCCTGTGGCTTCTGAACTGGCTCCTTTTGTGATTCTGTCACTTTTTCTTTTTCATGGTCTGGCTTTTTAGTGGCTGCCTTCTCATTACATCCTGCTAAACCTAGTAAACTCCCAATTAATAAAACTAAAATGGCCCATCTTCTCTTTACCATGTTTCCCAACTACTCCTCTTTTTCTAAAGTGATTCAGTCAACTTCGCAAACGGATTGCCTCCATTCACCCATTTTATTCTCCTGAAGACAGCATTATTACTGGTTAGAAGCTAGTAAAAGAGAAGATTATGAACAAAAGCGCAAGCGCCTTGAACAGCCCCGACAAGCATAAGACGCTCAGGGAAAGAAGGCGTTCTTTGCCTTCATTCCCTGAGTAGCTGTAGACCATCGAGGGGATAGGCGCTGGAGCTGGACGTCGATAGTCTATTTATTAAGAGTTATCCGCAAGCGAAAATTTTATAATTTCTTTAACTATAAAAAAGCAGCCCTGAACCATTGTTCAAAACTGCTTAAAGGATTATTTATCATCTTGTGCCAGTTTTCGCCATTGGCTTAACAACCTTTGCCTCTGTTAAAACCGGCAGGTATTTTTTATAGGTATGCCAATAAGCCATCGCAATAAATATCGTACCGCCAACGGCATTGCCTAAAAAGACTGGGATAAAATTATGAATATATTCTATCCATGTAAAATGTCCTGCAAAGATGGCCGCAGGAATGACAAACATATTAGCCACAACGTGTTGGAATCCGATGGCAACAAACGCCATCGTTGGAAACCAAATACCTAAGATTTTTCCAGACATGTCATTTGCACCATATGAAAGCCAAACAGCAGATGCAACCAGCCAGTTACAGCCAATCCCGGAAATAAATGCCTGGAGAAAGGTTGCTTCCAGTTTGTGATCTGCAATACTGATGGTTTTTTCTAAAAAAGGAGCTGCTTCCGTTAAGCCGACAAGATGTCCAAAGAAGTAGGCAACAAAAATGGATCCTAAAAAATTACTGATGGTTACAAGGAACCAGTTATATAGTACCTTTCCTGTACTGATCCTATTTGCCATCTTTGCTAAAGGCACCGCCATCATATTCCCAGTCAAAAGTTCACCGCCTGCCAGTAACGTCAGAATAAGACCGATCGGAAATACGCTCGCACCAATCAAACTTCCTAATCCTTCTAAATTGCCGGTTAACGTAGCGGTTACACGGATAAATAACAGATAACCAAGGGCTATAAATGCTCCTGCTTCAAATCCTAATATGATGGTTTGAAGTGGTGCATACTTGGTTTTTTTAACTCCGTTTTCGACCGTAATGGCCATGATTTGATCAGGTTTACTAAAACCCATATTCTTTACACCTTCAATTTCTATTATTTGTGAAATAATTAACATACTCTTATTTTATAGCATTTTCATCCAGAAACCTGTGAATATTTCTTTAATAAATACGAAGCGCTTTCATTCGACAATTTTTTCGTCATGCCGATTTTACTGTCACATTTTGCGGTTAATTATGTGTTATAATATATACATGTGTTAAATTTCACTAGTAAAACACTTATCACCATCGCTTAATCCTATTTGCTTTGGTTTCATGATATAGTAATTATTAATTGAATGGATGTGTTACCATGGAAAATACAATTGAGACGGTTTATCGATTAGAAAATCCGGAGAAAAACATTATTAAATTTGCGACTGGCACACAGCTTCGTTATGAGGATGTTATTAAAGATGTTTTTGGCGTTGCTTGTATTAATGATTTACACATGATGCTTCAATATAACAAAAACTTTCAGACAAGCATCTGTAATAGCTATGGAATCAGCGAAAAGAAAATCACACTAGATAAGGTCATCCGCATCGCATCCAAATCAGATATGCTCACCTTAAAACAACATTTAATCTACGAAAAGAGCCATAATGACCTACAGGACGAGGATGCTCATCCTGCAGAAAACATTAACCATGTCAACCGCCCTTTTGACACCATCATCAAACTCCAAGAAGGAATCTACCAATGGGACGACAGCAATTACTCCTACAACGCTGTTACAAGTGGTGCCTGACACCAAGAGCCAGGTTCTTTTGCAACCTGGCTCTTGGTGTATTAATACATTTATCTTCTTTTTTTGTTATTATCTTTGTTAGATTTGGTCAATCGGCCTAATAAGAACGCTCCTGCTGCGACACCAATAATAGTGTTAGTTTTCTTATTAAATACTTGTTTAGCCACAAGATTTAAATTTTGTGGTCTTTCGGCTAAACGTCTCATAAAATATCCAAACCAATCATTTCCAAAAGGAACATAAGTGCAGAAATTATATCCCTCACTGGCTAAACTTAATTGAAGTTCATTCCTAAATCCGTACAGCATCTGGAACTCAAACTTGTTTTGTGGAATATTGTTTTGGTTAACAAACTCTTTTACGTGATTAATAATCCGATGGTCATGCGTCGCAATCGAAGTGAATTTCCCATTCAAGAGATGCCATTCAATCAATTTAATAAAGTTTGAATCAATATCCTTCTTATCTTGATAAGCGATTTCTTCTGACTCTTTATAAGCACCTTTTACAATCCGGATTCTATAGTTTTGATATCTTTCCAGGTATTCCAACGCTTTATGAAAATATGCCTGAATCACTGTACCCACATTATCATATTCAAGTGACATTTCATCCAATAGTTTAAAGGTCAACTCCAAATGTTTGAAATCTTCCATATCAATATTGACAAACATATCATATCGGTTCGCCTGCTGGACAATCTCTCTAATATTATTTAAACAAAAGGAATAATCGATATCTAATCCCACTTGTGTTGGCTTTAATGAAATATGTGCATCCACTTGATGTTCATGAATGGCTTCAATAACCTTAAGAATTTGTTCTTTTGCAGCTGTCGCCTCTTCTTCTTTAAAGACAAATTCCCCCAAATTGTCAACGGTACATGAAATACCTTGAGCATTAAGTTCCTTAATGCTTTTGATTACTTCCGGTATATTAGTCCCGGCGACAACACTTTGTGCCCCCATTTTTAGTCCATACTTTTTAGCGGCGTGATTTAAAAATTCATTTTGTGATAAACCGATGAAAAGATCCTTCAACATTCCGATTTCCCCTTGCTGATGTTTTATTTTCATTATAGCATACGCTTTCATTAAAAGTTATTTTGTGAATTTTTCGAAATAAAACGCTAACATTTTTCAATTTACCTTTCATTTTCGAAAACTTCCTAAATAAAAAAACTCATTTCTCCTAAAAGAAATGAGCACAAACAACGTATTTATAGCACAAATGGTGTCAGGCACCTTAGTTTTCTGCAAGTTTGGGTGATATCTTCTTATCGTTAGGTTTTGCTTGACTATTTTCTTCAAAGTCTTCACCTTGTCTAGAGCGTTTGATAAAGAAGGATAACACAAGTGCGATGGCTGCAATAAACGTTGCGATTAAGAAAGAAAAGTTAATACCATTTAACATCGATTGCATCATGATTTGCTGTTTCATTTCTGCTAAAGCGGCCTTTGATGGCGGCGCAGTTAAATGCTGCATGGCTGCCTTACCTAGTTCTTTAGCCTCTGATTCAGCACGGTTTGACATAATCGTAACCATTAATGCTGTTCCGATGGCACCAGCAACCTGGTTTAATGTATTGTTCATGGCCGTTCCATGCGGATAAAGACGTTTTGGAAGCTGATTTAGACCATTTGTCGATACCGGCATCATAACCATCGACATTCCTACCATCCGTACAGAATAGATAATAATCAAATGTGTATAGGTTGTATGGAGGGTTAACTTGCTGAAAGCATAGGTCGTCACAACAATAATCGTTAGACCAGTGACAGCTAAAATTCTCCCGCCTATTTTATCAAATAGTTTCCCTGTAAGAGGTGACATGAACGCCATCAAGATAGCCCCAGGCATAAGCAATAATCCTGCATCCATTGGAGAAATTCCCCGCAGGTTTTGTGTATAAATAGGCAGAAGAATCATCCCGGAAAACAAAGCCATGTTTACAACCATAGAAATGACTGATGATAAAGCAAACATTGGATACCTATAGATACGGAAATTTAACAGTGGTGCTTCTTGCTTTGTTTGGCGCCAAATAAATGTGAACAAGGAGATAATCCCAACCATAATCGTCCCATAAACTTCAGGGCTGTCCCATCCTTTACTTCCTGCAGAACTAAAGCCGTAAAGAATTCCCCCAAACCCTATACTTGAAAGAATCACGGATAAGAAATCTAAACGAAGATTAACCTTTTCCTTTTTATCTTTAAGCAAGAATAATCCAATCAAGAAAACAATAATCGCAATTGGTGTAATAAAGTGGAAAAGCATTCTCCAGTCATAATTCTCGACAATCCAGCCTGATAAAGTAGGACCGATCGCTGGAGCAAACATTAGAATTAGACCAAAAACTCCCATTGCCGCTCCTCTTTTTTCAATTGGAAAGCTAACGAGCATTACGTTCATTAACAACGGCATTAAAATTGCAGAACCAGAAGCCTGAAGCATCCGTCCGCCTAACAACACCGGAAAAACATGGGCAAATCCAGCGAGGACAGTTCCGGCGGTAAATAACCCTAAAGCTGCTAAGAAAATACGACGAACGGAGAATTTTTGAATTAAATAGGCACTAATCGGGATTAAAACTCCGTTTACAAGCATAAAGCCTGTTGTAAGCCACTGAACCGTCGCTGCCTGAATGTTTAAATCTTTCATTATTGAAGGCAGTGCAATGTTTAGTAACGTATTATTTAAAAATGAGATAAAAGCACCCACCATTAATACGGCAATAATACCGTAAGGTGGACGATTTGTATGTTTTTGTTTGGTTTGTTCCATTTAGTTTCCCCCTTGACACTTTGTTTGTCATTTTGTACGTTAATTCGCATAAAGTATATCTTATACTTTTAGTTCAATTAAAGCAATTGAAAAATACTTATTTTTCAAGAGTTTGTATCGTTCAAATCTTCCGTAACAATAATTTTATACATTGAGTACAACATCTCGACATCAATTATTTATCCATTACCCTTAATCAAAAACCTATTTTATAAATATTTTACATCTAAAACAGGCTAATTAATCGTTATTTTAAAATGATTAAAATAATCCATATCAGAACGCTATGTCGTAAGCATTAAATGATCACTCACAAAATAAAACACTCCCAATTCAAATAATATGAATGAGAGTGTTTACTATAAACTATCGTCTTCTATTCCGATTACGTAAAAATGTTGGTATGTCGAGTGAGTCCTCTTGTACCTGAGATGAACCATCGTAACTATGTTTTGGCTCATCGTGGTAATTTCTTTGTCCGCTGTGCTCCTGCTGAACTGCTGGCTCAAACCGTTCTAGTCGATTTTGCTGTGATACAGTTTCCTTTACAGGAGATGCTGCTGGTCTTTGGGACGGACTATATTCATCTGTAAAACCTGTTGCAATGACTGTAATCATAATTTCATCTTTTAAATTATCATTAATAATAGAACCAAAGATCATATTTAATTCATGGTCAGATGCTGATGCAACTAAGTCAGCGGCCTCTTGGACTTCAAAAAGACTTAAGTTACTTCCGCCTGTGATATTCATTAACACGCCTTGAGCCCCATCAATCGACGTTTCGAGTAATGGACTTGAAATCGCTTTTTTTGCTGCTTCAACGGCACGGTCTGGGCCTTTGGCTACCCCAATTCCCATTAAAGCAGTCCCTTGGTTCGTCATAATCGTTTTGACATCGGCAAAATCCAGATTAATTAGTCCTGGTACAGCAATTAAGTCAGAGATCCCTTGAACACCCTGACGAAGAACATTGTCTGCTTCACGAAATGCTTCGAGCATTGGCGTTTTTTTGTCGACAATTTGCAATAAGCGGTCATTGGGAATAATTATTAATGTATCAACAGCTTCTCTCATTAAATCAATTCCAGTGGCAGCATTTACAGCACGCCTTTTTCCTTCAAATCCGAACGGCCGTGTGACTACCCCAATCGTTAAAGCACCAAGTTCACGGGAAATTTCCGCAATAGCAGGTGCAGCCCCAGTTCCGGTGCCGCCACCCATACCAGCGGTGACAAATACCATATCGGCTCCCTCTAAAACCTCTTGCAGCTGCTTTCTACTCTCTTCTACTGCTCTCCTACCGACTTCAGGGTTCGCCCCTGCGCCCAGTCCTCTTGTTAATGTGGCACCAATTTGCATTTTAATCTCCGCCTTTGAAAGATTAAGAGCTTGTGCGTCCGTATTAACAGCAATAAATTCAACACCTTGGATTCCATCCTCAATCATACGGTTAACAGCGTTATTTCCTCCTCCGCCAACACCAATAACTTTTATTCTAGCAATTTGATCTATATTCATGTCAAGATCCCACATTCACTTTTCCTCCTAAACCACTATTACTTTATAATACAGAAAATTAACTTTAATGCAAAAAGTACTTTTTTCCCAATTATTCTACTTAATATTTTAGCAAAATAATAGGCTGGTTTGTATAGTACGACGTATTCATTTCAACAAAAAATTTTAAAGAAAGCTCAAAAATAAGGACATTTTCTAGCTATTTTGAACTTTTTTATACTGCGGTCTTTTTGGGTATATTGGACTATTAGCAGGTGAAAGGCTAATTGTGTCGAATTATGAGATGTTTAAAATATAAATGCAAGTGGGAGAAGAACGATCGCTATCGATCCAATAGCAATTATAAACCTTGTTGCTATCACTATGCTATTTTCGAGCTTCTCTATAGATATGACTGAGTTTTACTATCATTTTATCGAATGATTCTTCCATTCTTTCCGAATTAAACGGGGCCTACTACTTAAACAAATCATTTTATATTAAGATCTATTTATTTAAGTATTTGTTTTAAGAGTTATTGACTGTATTATCACTTTATGTCACTTTAAAAAGTATAAACATGACTTCCTATATACGAGGAGATTAAGACCATGAAACGAAAAATCATTGCTTATAACTTTGAATTAACCGAAGCTCTTGAAAAACTTAACGAACAGTTTGAGGTACAAGTATTTGATTGCATTAATCCTAAAACAGATCCTGTTTTTAAACAGGCACTAAAAAATGCGGAAGGGATTGTCGGACTCGCTCTTCCGGTCGATAAAGAACTACTTGACCAGGCGCCAAATTTAAAAATTGTATCGAATAATTCCACCGGCTATAATAACCTTTCCATTGAAGAGATGACAAAACGCGGCGTGATGGGAACAAATACGCCCGGCGTCCTCGAGGATACTACAGCGGATGCTATTTTCGGAATCCTCTTAGCCTCTGCCCGCAGGATTGCTGAATTGGATCACTTTGTGAAATCTGGAAATTGGAAAGGCCATTTAACTACTGCAGAATATGCGATAGATGTTCATCATAAAACTCTTGGGATCATTGGGATGGGGAAAATTGGATCTGCTATTGCAAAACGTGCTAACTTAGGATTTGATATGAAGATCTTGTACCATAATCGCAATCGAAATTTACAGGCAGAAGAAAAATATAACGCCAGTTATTGCGACCTTGACACCCTGCTAAAAGAATCAGACTTTGTCTGCCTCATGACACCGCTCACACCTGAGACGGAAAATTTAATGGGCGAACGAGAATTTAAACTAATGAAAAAATCTGCTATTTTTGTCAACGGATCACGTGGTAGAACGGTAAATGAAACAGCATTAATCCAAGCCCTAAGAAATAAGGAAATTCATGGAGCGGCTTTAGATGTTTACCAAATTGAGCCAATTAAATTGGATAATCCCTTGCTTCAGTTACCAAATGTTGTCACGACACCACATATCGGCTCATCTACCTATGAAACCGAACTTAAAATGGCTGAGCTGGCCGTTGAAAATTTACTTGCAGGCCTAACAGGAAAACGTCCTAAAAACTTGATTAATCCTGAAGTGCTGAATTAAGATGAATGAGAATATTACTTTAATCATAATCCTGAAGGAGTACAAACCATGGCCGCCCCGAAGAGTATAATTGAAAAATTAAACTTGCAGAAATACAAAAACAAACTTATCCTCCATAAACCAGAGCAAGTCAATGAATTTCAAGAACTAGAATATGATTCGTCGATACAAAAAGACAAATATGATCTTATCATGAGTTTCATTTTTAGCTTAGAGGAATTCATAAATGAACTACAAAATGTAATTAAGAACCAACTGTTAGAGGACAACGGCTATTTATACTTCGCTTATCCTAAAAAGAATAATAAAGTATATAAAGAATACATAGACCGAGACAGTTTTATTAGCGCCCTGCCTTCCGCTGAGGATGGTTATGTACTTAACAGCAATATCAAGTTTGCAAGAATGGTGAGCTTAAATGAAGTCTTTACGGTGGTTGGTTTAAAATCCACTCCAAAGAAATCGCAAAAGTCTTCTACTAATAAAAGCAGCCAATGTGTGGATGACTACATTAACAATATTGAAGATATAAAGCAATACTTGCAAAAAGATGAAGAACTTTTAAATAAATACAATGATTTAACTCCGGGCTATCAAAAAGATTGGGCTCGTTACATCTATAGTGCCAAAAGAAAAGAGACACAAGAAAAACGGCAGATGGAAATGGAGACAGTTTTAAGCGAAGGCTATAAAACAATTGAATTATATAAACAGGCTAAAAGATAATTCGTTCAAAAAAAAAGATGCCCGGTTGTAATAATCAACCAGACATCTTTTTATGTCTATTTTAAGTTTACATAATATTATTATATAGTAATTTTAATGAACTTCTGGTTATAAGGCTGGAGCTTCCATGCCAACCTGGCTCCATTCTTCTCTTGCCGGACCATATATTCCCGGAACCTTTAACCCTGCTTGACGCATTAAGACAGTCATTTGGCCGCGATGATGAATAATATGCTTAATTAATAGTGAAAGAGTGACCGCTTTAGGCATATTCATCCCAAACACATTTTGAATTTCCGTTAATGACTCATCTGTCCACTGCTTCTCTACCTGTTCCACAACATCCGCACTGACCTTTCTAAAAGTCTCAGCAATCTCTTGTGCAGAGACAGGTGTTGTGTCTGCGTTTTCCACATTGTTCATCTTAATGCCAAACTCATTGATCATGCCAGGCGTACTTGTCACGATATGCCAGGCAATCCTCCCTAATGTCCTGTCTTCAGAGGAAACTTCTTGTTGGAGTGACGCGTCCGTTAAGGCATCCAAAACTTTTTGGGTAGACGCCGCTTCTTGGTTCCATTCCTGGCTAAATTCATTAATAGAAGTAAACATTATATACTTCCCTCCGATTTCTTTAATCTTGTCCATACCTCGCCAAATTTTGGCAACTAAAGTATATCATGCACATCAATAAAGACAAAGTGAAATTAAAACACGATCCTCGTGAGGGTCGATCCAATTGATTCTTGAATAACAAAGGTATTTGGTGCAAAATCGTAAGGTGTATCTCCCTTATTAATGATAATGATCGGCACACCGGCACTTTTATATTGCGGGAAGGTGGAGAAAGGTGTTACTTTTAAACTGGTTCCTAATACCAGTAAACAGTCTGCTCCGCGAATCAAGTTAAGAATATGGTTAAAACCTTCCATCGTAAACCATTCACCGGTATCCCCAAACAAAACAACATCCGGTTTAATAAAGCGGTCCTCTTTCCGCTTTGTCTCACAATGATTACACAAGTAAAAGTCTTCCAGGGTTTCGATACGATTAATCATTTCACTAGTAGAATATCTCTTTCCACAGTTTTGACACGTGGCTGTTTTTATTGTTCCATGGAACTCTATCACATTTTTGCTGCCTGCTTTTTGATGAAGCCCATCGATATTTTGTGTAATAATAGAGCCAACCCTGCCTTCTGCCTCCCACTTAGCGAGAATTTGATGTCCTTTATTCGGTACAGCGTCAGGGTGGTATAAATTTTCAATTGCAAACTGATAAAATTCCTTTGGGTGTTTATAAAAATAATCGAGAGAAAGTATGTATTCTGGTGCATGTTCATAAATCCCTGTTTGCGAACGAAAGTCTTTGATTCCAGACTCTGTACTTATACCCGCACCAGTCAACACAACAATGTTCTTGGCATGTTTTAAAATTTTGGTACATGTTTCTAGTGTATTATTTTCCATGTAAAATTCCTCCTTCCAAGGCTCCCATACAGTTGCTAGAAATTTATATTAAACGATGTAAATATTATATGTCCTTTTAGAATTTTTCAACTAATATCTGGGATATTAATCTTATAATGAACGATTTTAGAAATAAACTAAAGGATGTTGAAAAAATGATTGAAATTCCAAGAAACCTATATTGTGAGCAATGCCAAAAGGAAACCGAACATATGGTACGTGAAGATACCCTAGAAATAGAGTATACCTGTACGGTATGTAATAAACATGAAGAAATTGTCAAATCGTTTTTCTAATGAGCTTAATGGAGACAACAAAAAAACTGAAACCTAGTGGCTTGAGTTTTTTTGTTGTTATTTCATTAGATTCCTTTATATGCTAAGCGATAGATTTCTGCTAATTCAGTTACTAACGGAAGCTTAGGATTTGCTGTTGTACATTGATCTTCAAATGCTCGATCTGCAAGTAAGTCTACTTTACTTTCAAATTCTGCTTGATCAATACCATTTGCGGCAAGACTCATCGGAACTTCCAATTCTAGGGCTAAGCGGATAATCGCCTGAACTAAGCTTTCTACACCTTCTTCAGTAGTAGCAGCAGGTAATCCTAAAGTTCTTACAATCTCTGCGTAGCGCTTGTCAGCTTTGAAGTGATTGTATTTAGGGAATGCAGTAAACTTCTTCGGTTTTGTTGCATTATAACGAATGACATGCGGTAATAGGACAGCATTAGCACGTCCATGTGCTATATGGAACTCAGCTCCCAGTTTATGCGCAAGGCTGTGGTTAATTCCTAAGAATGCATTTGCAAAGGCCATACCTGCAATGGTTGACGCGTTATGAACTTTCTCACGTGCTTCTTCATCATTTCCATTTCGATAAGCTCTAGGCAAAAATTCAAATACCAGCTGAATCGCTTTCATGGCTAAGCCATCTGTAAAATCATTCGCCATACAAGATACATAAGCCTCAATTGCATGAGTTAACACGTCTAAACCAGTGTCAGCCGTAATATGTTTTGGAACAGTCATAACGAACTGCGGATCAATAATGGCAACATCAGGTGTTAACTCATAGTCAGCTAACGGATATTTAATATTGGCTTGTTTATCTGTAATAACAGAGAAAGATGTTACTTCAGAGCCAGTTCCTGATGTAGTTGGAATCGCAACAAATTGTGCTCTTTGACCTAAATGAGGATATTTTACAATCCGTTTGCGAATATCAAGGAATTTTTGTTTTAAGCCAAAGAATTCGGCGTCTGGGTATTCATAGAACAGCCACATTCCTTTTGCAGCATCCATCGCAGACCCGCCGCCTAGGGCAATAATCACATCTGGCTCAAACTTAGCCATCATTTCCGCGCCTTTCATAACGGTTTCGATAGATGGATCTGGTTCTACATCAGAGAAAATTTCACAATGCACATAATCCGGACGTTTACGAAGGTAGTATAGCACTTTGTCTACATATCCTAATTTCACCATGCCTGGGTCAGTAACAATGAAGGCTTTAGAGATTTTCGGCATTTTTGCTAAATATTGAGTTGAGTTTTTCTCAAAGTAAATTTTAGACGGAACCTTGAACCACTGCATATTCACATTCCTTTTAGCTACTTTTTTGATATTAATTAAATGTACAGCCCCTACGTTCGTAGAAACAGAGTTACCACCATATGTGCCGCAGCCAAGTGTTAAAGATGGCATATAGGCATTGTAAATATCCCCTATCGCACCTTGTGATGATGGAGCATTAACAATAATTCTTCCTGCCTTCATCCGTATGCCATACTTGTTAATAACGGTTTGGTCGTTTGTATGGATGACTGCAGAGTGTCCTAACCCGCCAAATTCAAGCATTTCTTCCGCTCTCTTAATACCTTCATCAGTAGAGTTCACCTTATAGCAGGCTAAGACTGGGCTTAATTTTTCCCTAGATAGCGGATACTTAGGACCGACGCCCTTCAATTCTGCTACAAGGATTTTTGTGCCTTCTGGAACAGTCACTCCCGCCTTCGCAGCAATTTTATAGGCGGCCATACCGACAATTTCAGGATTAACCGCACAAGAATGTTCATTAATGACTAACTTTTCTACTTTTTCTTTTTCCTCTTCATTTAAGAAATAACAATTGTTTGCGATCATCTCATTTTTAACATCGTTGTAAATTTCTTTATCGATAATAACGGCTTGTTCAGAAGCACAAATCATACCATTATCGAATGTTTTTGAAAGAATTAAATCATTCACCGCTTGTTTAAGATTTGCTGTTTTTTCAATGTAGCACGGAACGTTTCCTGGTCCAACTCCTAGAGCTGGTTTTCCTGAGCTATAAGCGGATTTCACCATGCCCGCTCCGCCAGTGGCAAGGATCATCGAAATTTTACCATGATTCATTAATGCTTGTGTCGCCTCTAAAGAAGGTGTTTCTATCCATTGAATGCAATTCTCTGGAGCTCCTGCTTTAATAGCTGCATCCCTTAATACTCTGGCTGCTTCACTGCTGCATTTTTGTGCAGATGGATGAAAGGCAAAGATAATCGGATTACGTGTTTTAATGGAAATTAGTGCTTTAAACATTGTTGTCGATGTTGGATTAGTGACTGGTGTTACCCCTGCAACGACGCCCACAGGCTCAGCAATTTCAATCATGCCTTCATGTTCGTTTTCGTTAATGATGCCGACTGTTTTGTTATATTTAATGTTGTGGTATACATATTCGGTTGCAAACATGTTTTTAATAATTTTATCCTCGTAAACGCCTCTTCCTGTTTCTTCGACAGCAAGTTTTGCTAACGGCATATGCTGATCAAGACCTGCTAGTGCCATTTGCTTAACAATTTCATCAATTATTTCTTGCTCAAAGCCTCTAAATACCTCTAATGCTTTTAAACCTTTTTCAACTAAGCCATTAATCATGTCTGTTACATTCTGTTTTTCTTTTACTGACTTTTCTACTACTGCCATGATATTCCCTCCAATTATTATATATGTGAAGTAATTCACATAGATTTGTAAAAAAATTAGATTTCCGAATTTAGCATAAATTGAAATGCTATATTGTGAGTAATTTCACAAGATTATTTAAAAATCAATGAAATGACTATTCACACACTGGATTGCGCGGGATTTTTTCAAATAAAATTTCTGTTAATACTTTGGAGTATTTTTTAACAATGACTACATAATTTACTGTCCAAATACAACTTGGAATCTCCTCATTTTCTTTCATCAGCATGACTTCAAATGGGTCACCAACTATTTCTTCGAAGAGGTCTTGGGTATAAGTTTCAGCATCTGTTGAGAAGGTTTGCCATTCACAAATCATCATGTCTTATCGCTCCTTGTTTCTTTATGGTTACATCATAACACGGAAAAACGATAATAGTTTGTGAAATATTGAACAATCTTTGAACATTAGTTACATTTACTATTTTTAGTTCTATAGTACTAACTAATCCATTTTTCGATACCAAACAATACCTTAGAGTTTTAATACCTGTAAACGTTTTCAATCTAAATATTATATTAATATATCAATGTAAAAATTGACTACTATAAGCATATTACTTATATTATTAAAGATTTTTGGTTAAAATTCTAATAGAAATGGAGGAAAATCTATGTTTCGTTTTCTAACGATTATAATTGCTATTTTTTTAATACATTCTTCATGGCCTTTTATAGAAAAACAATTTGACAATACCAGTCTTTCCAATAGTATTTCCGAAGTGAAGACTTTAAAAGACAACCCTGAAGTCAAAACAACCATTCAAACCATATACACTGAAATCCAAACTGCCTTGAAACAGCTTGGCGTTCTATTAGATGATAGTACTAAACAGAAACAACAATCAACTGGATCAAATAATGAGTCAAAGGTAGAATTAAATACACCTGCACAACAGGACTTCTCTATTTTTAACATTGAATTGGGCGATAGTAAAGATGACGTTATCGAAAATCTAGGGACGCCTAACCGTTCTACCTTTAATGAATATGGGACCACTTGGAATACCTATCATGATAATTACCAGAATTTCTTCATGGTCATGTACGATAATGAAGATAAAGTGGCTGGCTTATATTCCAACCAAGACTTAATTGCCTCCAAAAAGGGAATCAAATTAGGGACAGCAAAAGAAACAGTTCGTAACCTGCTTGGAAATCCCCTAACCAGTATTCAAAAAGGGCTTGTCCTTTACAAATTACCTGAACAGGAGGACTATGATATTTTCTTGAGAGATAATACCTATGTCACCGTTTTTTATGATAAACATGAAGGCAATACTGTTACAGCAGTTCAATTGATTAGCAAAGACCTAGAAAATAAGAAAGTAGACTTTTATACAAAACCAAGCTCGCAGTTAAAAGAAGGCTTTGAGTATCAGTTATTTGACTTAACCAATGCTGCCCGGGTTGAACACCAGCTTCCGATCCTTACGTGGGATGAGCATGTACAAGGAACCGCCCGAAAGCATAGTTCTGATATGGCCGTTAATAATTATTTTGACCACACCAATCTAAAGGGGCAATCACCGTTTGACCGGATGGCAGCGGATGATATCGTGTATCAGCTGGCGGGTGAAAACCTGGCTTATGGCCAGTTCAGTAGTATTTTTGCCCATGAGGGATTGATGAATTCACTAGGGCACCGGGAAAATATCCTGCGTAAGGGGTACACGTATCTCGGTGTAGGCGTTGCCTTTAATAATGAGTCACAGCCATACTATACGGAAAATTTTTATGCAAAATAAGTGATAAGAACAAAAGCGCAAGCGCCTTAAACAGCCCCGGGCAAGCATAAGACGCTCAGGGAAAGAAGGCGTTCTTTGCCTTCATTCCCTGAGCGTCTGTAAAGCATCGAGGGGCTAGGCGCTAGAGCTGGACGTCGACAGTCCTTTTTTAACAGTTATTCACAAGCGAAATTTATATAATTTTCTAAATGCAAACAAACACTCGCTGAACATTTACTTCGGCGCGTCTCTTTTGTTTTGGTGAACTTTAGACCTATTTATTTTGTGATTTTTTCATTTATTCAAAAATTTGCAGTTGGTTTCCCTTGTATTGATACGGAAAATTTGCTATATTAATAGTAATTACATATTCTCTTACTTCAATACCTTTTGAAGTGAGGATAGAGGCGCAAAGACCATCAGTACACTTTTTGAGGAAAATGAGGTCCTATGATGATTGTGGAAAGGGGAATTTGCCGAAGCGGATAGAGTCTCATTGATCTTGAAGCTGGTTCTGTGTTGAATAAGCACAGAATTGTCATATAGGAAACTATATGGAGGGCTATCTCACGCATAGGAACTTATATTTTGATGTTTCTACAGCAGTAGCGACCCTCGTTGCTGCTTTTTTGCGTTGACATCAGAATGGCCTTACCCCTCTAATTTACAAAAAATTACAAAGGGTGAGAAAAAATGAATTTTGGCCAAGTTTTAACCGCAATGGTTACACCATTTGATCAAAATGGTGATGTTGATTTTAATGCCGCAAGATTGTTAGTTAACTATTTAATTGAAAATGGTACTGAAGCGTTAGTTGTGTCCGGTACAACTGGTGAGTCCCCTACCTTAACAACAGAAGAAAAAGTTGAATTATTTAAGTTAGTTGTGGAGGAATCAGCCGGCCGAGTTCCGGTTATCGCTGGTACGGGCTCAAACAATACACGTGCCTCCATCCATTTAACAAAACTAGCTGCTGAAGCTGGTGTTGATGGTATTTTACTAGTTGTTCCCTATTACAACAAACCATCACAAGAAGGAATCTATCAACATTTTAAAGCGATTGCTGAATCAACCGTTCTACCAGTGATGCTGTATAATATCCCTGGCCGCTGTGGCGTAAATATGTCTGTTGAAACCGTTGTTCGTCTCTCAATGATTCACAATATCGTGGCCATTAAAGAAGCGAGCGGCAACTTAGATGCGATGGCTGAAATCATCAGTAAAACCCCAGATCATTTCTCTCTTTACAGCGGGGATGATGGGTTAACTCTTCCAGTTTTAGCCATTGGCGGGACTGGCGTGGTTTCTGTTGCTTCGCACATTATCGGCAATGAAATGCAGGACATGGTCACAAAATTTAAAAATGGACAGCTTGAGGAAGCAGCGGCTGCACATCGCAGCCTCCTTCCGCTAATGAAGGGATTATTTGCTGCCCCTAACCCAACGCCAGTTAAAGCTGCCCTAAATATGACGGGCATCCGTGTCGGTGATGTACGATTACCATTAGTACCATTAACCGATGAAGAAATAAAAACATTGGAAAAGCTGCTGCCAGCTGACAAACTTGTAAGTGTAAGTTAAAAAAATAAGGCTGCCTTTTAGGTCAGCCTTATTTTTTTAGGTCATTTCTATGCATATCTTTCCTTTATGCATTTTTAATATTAGATATGGGCCTTGAAAGGAGAAGCGGAATGAATGGAAAAACAGCAATAGTGACAGGCTCGTCGAGCGGCTTTGGTTTACTGTGTGTAATTGAACTGGCATTAAAAGGATTTACAGTGATTGCCACCATGAGGAACTTAAACAGAGCGAAAGAACTCTTAGAACTGGCTAAAGAAAAGCATGTAGATCATTCTATACATATCACTTCACTGGATGTTACCTCAACCGAATCTATTCATGATTTTAAAATATTCCTAGAAAATTATTCTCAAATTGATGTGTTGGTAAACAATGCCGGGTTTGCGGCTGGTGGTTTTAGTGAAGAGCTCTCTATAGATGATTTTCGGCAGCAATTTGAGACCAACTTTTTTGGCGTGATTGCCGTGACCAATGCCGTCCTGCCGATCATGAGGGCTAGAAAACAAGGCAGAATCATAAATATGAGCAGTATTAGTGGAAGATTTGGTTTTCCGGGCTTATCCGCATATTCTGCATCTAAACATGCACTTGAAGGCTATAGCGAGAGCTTAAGGCTTGAGCTCCGTCCTTTTGGAATTGATGTTTCATTAATAGAACCAGGATCTTACCAAACTAATATTTGGACTAGTGTTGATCAACTCGAAAATAATCCGGAATCACCATATGCATTGTTTAGGGATAGCCTTTTAAAAGAAATTAACAATGGAAAAGCAGATTATGGCGACCCTAGTGATGTAGCTAAACTTGCTGCCCAGATTGCCTCTGACCCAAGTACACCTGACCTTCGTTATCCAATTGGCAAGGGCGTAAAGATGAATCTGTTCCTTAAAAAGACGCTGCCGTGGAAACTACTTGAAGCAGCGGTATTAAAGAGGCTTAAATCTAAATAACTAAGTAGGATGAAATCCGTTTTGGTTGATTCTTCCATCCTAAAGAGACTATACTAATTGTTGAATTAGTGATAAGGAGGAGAATACATTGAACAGTTTACAGTCTAGTACTACCCTACATAATGGTGTTAAGATGCCATGGTTTGGCCTTGGTGTCTACAAAGTACCTGAGGGTCAAGTTGCCCTTGAATCAGTAAAAATGGCGATCAAAGCTGGTTACAAAAGCATTGATACGGCTGCACTTTATGAAAATGAAGAAAGTGTTGGTCAAGCAATTAAAGAGTCTGGTATTCCCCGTGAGGAACTCTTTATCACAACAAAAGTGTGGAATGAGGATCTGCGCAATGATTCCGTAGAAAAGGCATTTGAAACAAGCCTAAGGAAGCTCGGCCTTGACTATGTTGATTTGTACTTAATCCACTGGCCAGTAAAGGATAAATATAAAGATGCTTGGAAGGTTCTCGAAAAGTTATATAAGGAGAAACGTGTTCGGTCGATCGGGGTTAGCAATTTCAACATCCACCACATTGAAGACTTGATGTCTGTGGCCGAAATTAAGCCAATGGTAAATCAGGTCGAGTTACATCCTCTCCATTCGCAGCCTGAGCTGCGAGACTACTGCCAAAAACAGCAGATTCAAATTGAGGCGTGGGCGCCGCTTGGACAAGGCAGACTGCTTGATCACCCTGTTTTACAAGAGATTGCTTCTAACCATCATAAATCAATTGCCCAAGTGATTTTACGCTGGGATATCCAAAATGAAATCGTGACGATTCCAAAATCGATTAGAGAAAGCCGCATTAAAGAAAACGCCAATATCTTTGATTTTACGTTATCTTCAAGTGATATGGAAAAAATTAATGCCCTTAATGAAAATCAACGGTTTGGTGCTGATCCGGATAATTTTAATTTCTAAATATCGGTAAGACTGTCCTAGCTGGGACAGTCTTTTTATATTTATTTGATTAATGATAGTCGATCAAGGGTAGAGTGAATAATGAAAAATAAATGTACGAAGGTGAAGAGTTTGGTTCATTCCAGAAGCAGTAAAGATCTTTCAACTCATTTGAAGAAAAATCTCTGGTCAGGGGTATTTTTTGGAATTGGGCTCGTCGCATTTATTGATGAGACTGTATTCCATCAGCTCCTTCATTGGCATCATTTTTATGATAAAGCTACGACCGCAATAGGTTTGGTTTCTGACGGATTTTTTCATGCGTTTAGTTGGTTCTTAACGGTGGGTGGATTATTTATGGTGGCAGATGTCCGGCGCCGTAAGGTCTGGCAGCCTCAGAAATGGGTCGCCGGGGTCCTCCTTGGCGCAGGCGGTTTTCAATTATATGATGGGATCATTCAGCATAAATTGATGCGGCTCCATCAGATCCGCTATCATGTAAATATTGTCCCTTATGATATGGTTTGGCATATTACCTCTGTTCTGATGGTGCTGATCGGCATTGTTCTTTTAATTCGTTTTGCTAAGAAAACAGGAGCTGTTTCGGAAAATGCACAATAGTCATCATTTATGGTATAGTTTCAGTTTCCACCTCCTCTTAATGGTGCCGTTTATTTTTGCCTTATTGGCTTATCTTATGGCAGTAGTTACGATTATTCTTTCAGGAAAAACATGGCCACTTTACCGTGTGATCTTGTGGGTACTAGGTGTATTCTGTGCTCTTGCTGCCGTAACGGGACCAATAGGCGCACGTGCCCATGCCGATTTTACAGTACATATGATCGGACATTTATTGCTAGGTATGCTAGCGCCTCTACTTATGGTTCTAGCGGCACCGATGACGTTGATTTTACGAACAGTTAATGTGGTGTTGGCCCGCCGTCTGTGTTTGATTTTAAAAAACAGATTTTTTCAGTTTATAGGCAGCCCAATGATTGCTTCTGTTTTGAATATTGGGGGTCTATGGGTGCTTTATTATAGCAGCCTGTATAATGTGATGCAGGAAAATGTTTTTTTACATTTGCTGGTGCATATGCATATTTTTCTGGCTGGTTATGTCTTTACAGCATCTATCATTTATATTGATCCTGCTCCACACCGTACAAGCTACTTGTATCGAGCGATTATGTTTGCGACCGCTTTATCAGGGCATGGGATTTTGGCTAAATATATATATGCTCACCCTCCAGCTGGAGTGGGTGCAGAACAGGCGGCAGTGGCAGGGATGGTTATGTATTATGGCGGAGATGTTATTGAGCTTGTTTTGATTATTATCTTTTGCTATCAGTGGTATAAGTCTTCAAGACCATTTAAGGCTGTGGATCAATCCTTCGGAGCCCGATGAATCGGTGTGTATTCCCTTGCCGAGATGAGAGTTTATTGACCGCTTGGATAGCATCTGCTCCCTGTCGGTTAATGAAGTTAGGTCTCATTGATCGTCCTTAGTAAAAACTCTTTCTCTTGGGGAAAGACAGACCGTCACATTGACTGTCCTAACCCAAAAATCTCATGCACGTGCAATAACAGACCGATTCATTTTAATTCCACAACAACCGCAGCTGCTCCCTAATTCCGTCAATTAAATCCAAAGGCCCTACACCATAACTAGAAAGCAGCACGGACCTCTCTTCCCCTGCTCTCGCATGCAGATAACTTGCAACAATCATCGACTCAACAGGAGAAGCCCCCTGCGCTAAAAACGAAGCAATCATCCCCGTCAATACATCACCGCTTCCACCCTTGCCGATCGCATCATGGCCATGCGGATTAATAAACACAGCTCCATCCGGCGTAGCAATAACTGTTCGATGTCCCTTTAACAACAAATAAACGCTGTAATCTTTCGCAAAAGTCTTCGCAATCCCTATCCGGTCCTCTTCGACTTCTTTAACCGTCTTATTTAACAACCTTGCCATCTCGCCAGGATGCGGCGTAAAAATGACATCCCCTTTATATTCCCGTACCAAATTCAACTCGTTCCGAAGCAAATACAAGGCATCTGCATCAACCACAACCGCCTGGGTGGTCAATAACGATACCAATGATTTCATCCAAGCCTCACCACCAGGAAATCGGCTTATTCCCGGACCCACCGCCACACTCGTAAATTGATGCAGTAAAACTGAAAGTTGATCAATCGCCTCGATTGAAAAATGTCCTTCCTCGTCCCGCAACGGCAAATATAATGACTCCGGATTTTGTGCAGCAGCCATTGGATAGATACTCTCCGGTACTGCTAATGTGACTAGCCCTGCACCAGAATTGAGCGCTGCTTTAGCCGAAAAAATCGGTGCACCAACATAGAACTTGGATCCCCCAACAACCAGAACATGACCAAATGTCCCCTTATGACCATGCTTGGGCCTTACCGGAACCGAGTCAGCAACCAGATCCTCTGTAATTAAACGTGGTAATTTTATACCCAAATCATCAACTATTGAAAGCGGCACGGAAATGTCAACCGCCTTCCATTCACCAACAAACTTTGGACCTTCCTCTAAAAAGAACCCCTTTTTAGGAAAAACAAACGTTACTGTCATTGAAGCTTTGACTGCTGTCCCCTCTACCCTTCCGCTATCACTGTTAACACCAGAAGGAATATCAACAGAGACAATTAATTTTTTCCCTGCCTGTTCATTTATCATGGATATGATAGCTCCAAAAGGTTCCCTAACAGGCCCACTTACACCAGTCCCTAAAAGTGCGTCAACAATCACATCGGCCTGTTCTATTTCCGACTGAACCAATTCAAGCGTACTTTCATGTAAAAAAAGAATGGGTAACTGCCGGTTCTGATAGACGTCAAAATGTACCTTCGCATCCCCTTTAATCTTATCTGGGGGTACTACCAAACCTAACTGCAAGTCATATCCCAAATCACACAGTCTTCTTGCAATAACAAATCCGTCCCCGCCATTATTGCCGCCCCCTGCGAGCACTAAAATACGCGTATCCTCACAAGGAGAAACCGAAACAATTTCCTCTACTACCCTTGCTCCAGCATTCTCCATTAAGACGATTCCAGGCAAGCCAAGCTTGTCCATTGTAAATTGGTCCATTTGCTGCATTTCTTTCTGACCTGCTATAAACATTATCCTCGCTCCTTCTTCCGGCCCTTTTCACTTATTATAAACCATACCCAAGCTCAAGACAGTTTAGATCCATATGAATTTGAAAAAACAAATAGGTTAAATTATATACGAGCAACTGTTTAGTTGCTCAAAAAATCGTCGGGAGTGATGTATCATGGGTAGAAACAAACTTTTGGTTCCTGGTTCAGGCGATGTCCTTAATCAAATGAAAGAGGAAATTGCCAACGAGTTTGGAGTTCAACTTGGTGCTGATACGACCGCACGAGCAAACGGCTCAGTCGGCGGCGAAATGACCAAACGTTTAGTCGCATACGCTGAGCAAGCATTACGAAATCAGCAAGGTCAATAACCTATGCGATTTCAAAAGGGTGTCCTTATTTGGACACCCTCTTTTATCAACATTTAATTGGCAAACAGAATTTTAATTTCGCTCTCCGCCTCCACCATCCTGCCAAACCGGTATCCTTCAATCAGCACATGTCGTTCATGGTCGGTTAAACGGCGGTTCCATTTTGTTTCTAAATACATAATGACTTCGTTATAAAAAATTTCCGGATAATCAAAAGGGGTATTCATCAAATTCTTCTCCTCCTTTTCTCAATCGCCTTTGCCTTATCCATCATGTCCAAAATCTCGACTATTTAAAATAGGATGACCGCAAACACGGTGAAAAATCATAAACGAGATTTGGAATAATCCCTTTTATAATAGATTATGCAAGCGCTTAAAATCTGTATAGTCCAACATAATAGGCAAGAATCATTATTTTATTAAAATAGGGAACACTAGATGTGAAACTGGTTGTAAACTATGTAAACTGACAGAAACCGGTTTATGATTATTATATTATGGGAAAGTGGTGAACGTGTTTATGAATCAGGATTTTTCAATCACTCATGAACAGATGCCTAACTTTAAAAGTCACGAAGAAGCACGCACTTATTTCAAAAACCTTTACGGCGACCGTTTTTTACTAAGAGGAACAGATATCCGTGAGGGAACAAAAGTCACCATGTATCATCTTGTTAAAAATCCCGAGGTATATCAGCCATATATGGAAAGTTTTTCTCATGAGGTGAAACATGAAATTACAAACATGGATGTCTTTAAAAGCTATAATACGATTGAAATTGATGAAAATGGTAACGTTCATTTTCAATCTTAACGAAAAAAAGGGAGCATTATAAGCGTAACGGGTTCCTAACCTATCGTAATACGTGAACTTGTACCTGAAAATATAAAATGCAAATGAACTTGCACCACAAAATGTGGTGCTTTTTGAATGTGAAAATAAAATAGCCCAGTTATAATTGAACTTAGCTGCTTGTAAAATTGAATATCCAAGCTTTCTTTTACTAACGCCTCCGTAAGTTTAAAAAGCCTCTCCTATTTTACTGCATTTAGTTGGAACCGTTCACATTAAAATAAGTTTTTTATTTTTACGTTCTTTATTCTCCTTTATTCCATACGCTTATTAATGGGGAGTGAAAACTAATGGAAAATGAAAAGTTTGATATCGAGATACTTAAATTAATTGAGAATAAACTTGATTATATTTACTCTATAGCTAAATCTAATTACAATGATTACCCCGAATTAATGGACACTATTGAAAATTTAGCTCAGGTGGCAAATATCTTTGCAAAAAGTAGAATTCAAGAATTAAAAGGCCGTGTCATAACCTCCAGTCCACAAGGATCCATAGTGTCTAAAATAGCTAACTCATATTCAAGAATGCAAAATTATGAGAAGCAAAAAAAAAATATTAACGTTCCGCCTTGGAAGCTATAATGCTTCTTTTTTTGTTCTATAGACCATAACTTTTTATACATGTCCCCCACATTCTGAAATTCAAGCACAAAATTAAGAAAACTTGAAATAATTATTGTTGAATTAAAAGGAAAAAACATCCTATATGTCGAAAATATTATAGATAAAGGGGATGACCCAATGAATAAAGTGGATTTACTAAAAAATCTTCGCAATGCCAGTCGAGGTAATTTTTTTTCAACAGAGATTCCTAAGGCTTCAAACGAGAATGAAAAAAAGATTGAAGAATGGGTTGGAGAATTAGAGAGTGAAGGAAAAATCAAGTTAAGAGAATGTGTACAGCGGGAAGACTCAATTTATTTACACGGAATAATTAAGTATGCATCGGAATAATCCGGTGCTGCTGGTAAGATCGGACTTAATGTCATAATAGCATCAAAAGAAAAAGCCAACAAAAGTTGACCTTTAACTTTTTTATCATTTATTTTCATTGCTTATCAAAAAATCTATTTGTTTTTGTGAAAGTTCCTCACGATCAATCTCAATATCTTTTCCGCTGCCAATCAAAACAAGATCATCGTGACTTGATATCGGTTTTCTTCCTCTTGGTACAGATTCTGTATATTTCTTCCACTCACCATCAATCTTTGCGAGTGAGACATCACCTCTTTTCATCAACAAACCATCTATACTTTTCGGCATCTTCAAACCTTTGATAAATTGTTTATTTGAAAAATAAAAATCTTCTTCCATTTTTTCATCTCCTTATTAGTTATAGTATAACCCATTATTTTAAAGTGCCTTCCCTCTTCAAAAATTACATGGTAGTCTCTTTTCCAACTAATTTTCGAATGAAATGAATAAGGAAGGTACTTAAGAAAATTCCAATTAGGATACTAAAAAACACAAATTCATCCATATGGAATCCAAAAGCCGAAACAATCATTTTCACCCCAATAATCGCTACAAGGATAAAAGCCGTTGTCTCGAATTCGGGCACTTTTTCGATAAGGGCAAGAAAAAGGTGCGCGACTCCCCGCATCATCAAAATTCCGATGACTCCTCCAAGCAATAAAATCCACTCTTGATTTGAGACACCAAACGCGGCAATGACACTGTCAAAACTGAAGGCAATGTCCATCAGCTCTACCGTTAACACGGTCCGCCAGAAGCTTTTCTTTCGACTTTGAACTTCGTCCTCCTCTTCATTTTTAGTTAAAAAGTTTTGAAATACAATCCAAAGCAGATAGTGACCCCCGATTATTTTTATCCAAGGGATAGTTGTTAGTGTTACGCCAATTCCGATTGCTATTATTCGAAAAAAATAAGCCCCAAATATCCCATAAAATAAGGCTTTTCTTTGCTGTTTCTTCGGAAGATGTTTGACCATTACCGCTAAAACAAGGGCATTATCGGCTGACAGCAGGCCTTCTAGGATAATCAAGGTACCAATTACTCCCCAGCTGGCTGGATTCATAAATACCTCTTTAAAGGCCTCCAGTGAAAAAATGGTACTGTAACTATTTAATATTCCTTGTAAGAAGTCCATCTGGATTTATTTCTTCCTTTCTCATTCCAGTAATGTTTGTCCAAATTAGGCAGGTTTGTCTCCTTACTTAAATGTATGAAAGCCATATGAATATATGACTGGCTTTCTTTAACACACAAAAAAAGCCTGTACTCCCTCGAAACAAACGGAGTACAGGCTTTAGTTCTTATTCTTTAATTAAGTCAATAAACCGATTAACGACCTCATCAACAAATTTAACTGTTGCTTCATCTGTTAGGCGGCCTGTTTTCTCATCAAATTTAGCCATAGCTTGGTTTATGAGAATCTCATTGCCAACTGGCGATAAAAGCTTTACTTGTAATGCAGTTAAAATTTGACGCAACTGAAGCTGAGCACGTAATGTTCCCATTACCCCGGTCGCAGCCCCTGCAGTCA
This sequence comes from Neobacillus cucumis, assembly GCF_023715505.1. The sequence goes on from NZ_JAMBOH010000018.1 coordinate 45,565, forward strand.
TAACTGGTTTGCCAATTAGTACCTTATCGACACGTGATAACCAATCAAGTGCATTTTTTAAGACTCCTGGAATCGACCAGTTGTATTCCGGAGTAATGATCATCACAGCGTCCGCTTCTTTTACCTTCTGTTTAAACTTCAGTACAGAATCAGCAGGATTGAGTTCTTCATCCTGGTTATAATGCGGGAGCACTCCAAGATCTAGTATTTCTAAATCAAATTTATTAGCGAAACGCTCCTGAATCGTGTAGGCCAATTGCTTGTTATATGAATCTTTCCGTAAACTACCCACAAGTGCTACGATTTTCATTGTATTCCACCTTTTTCCTATGTAATAAGTCGATTATAGAAATAATAATTTATAATTTCAATTTTCTTGCTTACTCTAGAAAAAACCGATTTCTTAAGAAACCGGTTTTTTAATCATTTGAAAATAGTGGCGACAACCTGGTCATATGTCATCTTACTGTCAACCACGAAAACTCCTGGGCGTAATTTGTTTTCCAGCCCTTTAGCCTCGATATCCTTTGAAAAATCAAAGGCGTTCTTAACGATATTCGCGGATACAAGGATTTTACCTACATCAATACTAGTCATGCCGTCTGCTACATTAATGACAACACGTGTTTCCGTTTTAGTTGCGTCGGTAGCTGCCGCAGGGACGGCTTTTGTTTGGACTGATGCCTTGGCATCCTGCACTTGTTTATCATTTTCGACCTTCGTTTGAACGACATAGCCCTTTGCTTCCAGCTGTTTTTTCATTTCATCATCAGATGGCTGAACCTTCTCAGCTGAAGTAGTGACTGATGATTTAGCAGTTGCATTGGCAGCATCATTTTTTCCAGAAAGATAAATTGCACCGCAAATTGTGGTGGTGATCAGCATACCGGTTGCAAAGCTGCTAAGTAAATTAATTTTCATTTGCAACCTTTCTCCCTTCCTTTAATGTCCGGTAAGGAGCGAGCATTTGTTCAATCTTCTCTACACTTACTTGTTTCATATCGGCAATGCTTTCAGTTGAGTAATTGCGGTTCGCCAAATCGAGTACTTCACGCATGAAGACTTTCTCTTCAGAAGTAAGTTGAACTCCTGCTTCCCTCATGACGACTTCAATATCAAGTTCAATGTTCCTAATTGAATCTTGGATAGCATTGATTTCCTTCATTGTAGAAATATGAATTAAATCAATTTGCTTATGTTCTGCCTTTGATGCTTGAGATGTCCTGTAAATTGAAATCACTAGTAATAAAACAGAAATCCCGAATAATCCGGCTAAAGTCCAAACCATCATTTTTAATACCCTCCAATAGTTTATAACAAATATATATTATACAACCAATCTAGTTTTTTTGCCTATTTTAACTGCAAAATACGGCTAAAGTCGTAGAAATTTGGCATATTACGGAGAACTAGGAAACATTTATTTCTAATAATAGGAATACACGGAAATTAATTGTGATAACGAACAAAAACGCAAGCGCCTTGAAACAGCCCTGACAAGCATAAGACGCTCAGGGAAAGAAGGCGTTCTTTTCCTTCATTTCCTGAGTAGCTGTAGATCATCGAGGGGCTAGGCGCTGGAGCTGGACGTCGATAGTCCATTTATTAAGAGCTATCCACAAGCGAAAATTTTATGATTTCTTTAACGATAAAAAAGTGATGAGACAAAAATCTCATCACTCATTATTTAAGATTGGAAAATTTGGTCAATTTCATTAATTTCATCTTTGGTTAACTGGATCTCCAATGATTTAAGATTATGGAGTACTTGTTCTTCCCTTTTTGCTCCTGGAATGATAACATCAATAGCCTCGCGGGTCAAATACCAAGCAAGAACAATATGTGCTACTTCTGCCCCCTTTGCATTGGCAATTTTGCGAATGCGCTCCACTCTTTCAAGTGTATCCTCGAAAATCTCCTTTTTGAAAAACTTCCCGCGCTTTTCTTTAAGATTTGTATTCTTATCATATTTACCGGTCAATAAACCAGAGGCAAGAGGGAAGTACGGAATAAAGGAGATTCGATTGTTGTTGACGTAAGGAAACAATTCCCTCTCGGCTTCACGGCTTAGTAAGTTGTACTCACCTTGGTACACATCTACATATCCATCCTTATTGGCCTCTTTCAACTGCTCGATGGAAAAATTAGAAACCCCGATGGCTCTAATCTTCCCTTCATCTTTCAATTGTTTTAATGCACCTACCGCTTCATCCTTCGGTGTGTCTTGGTCGGGAAAATGGATATAAAATAAATCTATGTAATCTGTTTGCAGCCGCTGTAAGCTCTCTTCGACAGCTTGTTTTAAAAAGGCTGGAGAATTATCAATGACGATGTCTTTTTCGACGAATTTATGGGCAGCTTTAGTAGCAATGACAATCTCCGAACGACCGCCGTTTTCTTTTACAACTTCCCCAATAATCTCTTCAGAACGTTTTGGGCCGTAGATAAAAGCGGTATCCAAGAAATTAATCCCGTTCGCGAGTCCGGTACGAACTAATTCTCTGCCTGCTTCTTCGTCAAGGTTTGGGAATAGATTGTGACCACCGACAGCATTGGTGCCCAGACCAATCGGATTGACATATAAATCGGTTTTTCCAATACGAACTTGATTTGACATTTACCAATCATCTCCTTATTTTACATATTTTCATGATAACAAACATTGGATAAATAGACTAAATGAAAGACTTTTAAAAAATCAGACTTCTTAACTCAGCCTCAGTATATTTACCCTTAATGCCTTGTTTATCTTGAAAATAAAGGTAGATTTCTTCATTGGAATAATCCTCTTTTAAACCTTTTATTATCGTTGCTAAATAAGCATGTGAAGGCTTTTTCCATTCAACATCATTGACACCCCACGATGCAGTAAACGTAAAAATTGGATAACCTTTTTCCTCCCCTAAATACAAAATATTCCCGTACCAAGCATTGCGGCGGAATACTTTCGAACCGTTTTTGATAACCTCATTTAAGTCAACCATAAAATCTATTCCGTTATTTTCCTGACTAACCACATCTATAAACTGCTCCATAGTGATTAAGTATTTCTTACTATATGTAACATAACGTGGATCTTGGGTTAACCCAATAAACGCCACCCCTTGTGATTCCCATTTTGCTGCCTCTTTTGCAAAGTAAAGGGGAAAATTCATGGTAAAAGTGGACGAAGCTACTGGAAGTGAGGGATCTTTGCATCCTGTCTCCATCTTTGTAGAGCCTTCAGGTTTTCCCCCTTTTATGTAACAAAAAAAACGATCAGTATTAATATTTGACCCATAACTTGCATACCAGACATAATTTTTGTTCACTATTATCCCACCTTTCTTCCCTTTTTCCTTATATTGTAACACTAATCGGGCTGTACGATATTGGCTCACAGCTTATGATTACTCACATATTTGCTAAAACTACTTATAATAATTCCTTTTCTATTAGGAGGACAACATGAAACTAACCGATACACTTGTACAATGCTTAGAAAATGAAGGGGTTGAATACATCTTTGGAATCGTCGGCACAGAAACACTCGATCTAGCCGAATCCCTTTCAAAATCAACAAAGATACAGTATGTGAATGTCAGGCACGAACAAGGCGCCGCCTTTATGGCTGACGTCTACGGAAGACTATCAAAAAAAGCAGGCGTCTGTTTATCGACACTTGGGCCAGGTGCTGCTAACCTCGTCACAGGTATTGCCAGCGCACAGCTTGACCATTCCCCGCTAGTGGCCTTAATTGGCCAGGCTGGGATTGAGCGCCAGCATGGTGAATCACATCAATATATGGATATTGTCAAACTACTAGAACCTGCAACAAAATGGAGTACACAAATTCTTGATTCACAAACGGTCCCAACAGTTATTCGAAAAGCTTTCAGACTTGCCCTTATGGAGAAACCAGGTTCTGTTGCCATCACCCTTCCAGAAAACTTCGCGGCCCAACCGATTGCAAATACACCTATACCGATTACGCCAACCCCTGTAACGGTTCCAGATGCAGAATCACTAAACGCAGCAAAGGAACTTATTCAAAAATATACTAAACCTTTCATTATTATAGGAAATGGTTTAATCCGACAAGAGGCTGTCCAAGAGCTTATAACCTTTATCGACCGCCTTCAATCCCCTGCCACACACAGTTTTATGGCAAAAGGGATTTTACCACCAGAACACCAACAGAATTTTTTCACATTCGGATTCAAAGAAAACGACGCTGTTCTTGCTGGTATAAATGAAGCAGACCTTTTAATTGTCATTGGTTTTGATTTTGTTGAGCAGCTGCCAAACGCTTGGAATAAAAACAAACTCCCAGTTTTACATATTGATCCATTGCCAGCAGAAGTAAATGAATATTACCCGGTTCAGTGTGAGCTTGTCGGTAACATAAAGAAAACGCTTGAAGCCCTAAACCAAGCAGAGTTAACGGTCAAATCATGGCTGCCTTCAGGTGACCTGCAAGCTCAAATAAAAACAACCTATCAAATAAACGAAAACCAAAAAGAATCACTTAACATAGAGAATGTTGTCCACCTAATTGAGAAATTTTCTCCCGAGAACACGATTGTCATTTCGGATGTCGGCGCCCATAAAGTATCAATCGCTAAAACTTATCAGCCTAAAGAACCTAACCGGTTAATCGTCTCAAATGGGCTGGCCACCATGGGGATTGCCATCCCAGGTTCAATCGGGGCAAAACTGGCCTGCACTAATGACCCTGTTATATGTATTACCGGTGACGGCGGCGCTCTTATGAATTTTGCTGAACTCGAGACTGCTAAGCGTCTGGGCCTCTCGTTTACCATTATTATTTTGGACGACTCGATGTTAAAGCTTGAAGTAAAACAAATGAACAATAAGTTTGGAAACACCTACGGAGTAACCTTCGAAAACCCCGATTTTGTCCAGCTCGCTCAAAGCTTCGGGGTAAAGGGAATTAGGCCTAACACATTAGCCGAACTGGAAACCATTCTTAAAGAACCGCAACAAGAAATCGTGCTTATCGACCTTGTCACACAAAGTCCAGGGTAAGCTAAGAAACGAAAATGGCCTTCTTCCCAGAATATGTAGATAGTAAGTCTTATTTTAGGGAGTGTAACTTTTTATGTTTTGAAAAGTTTCAAAACAAATCTACAAGAAAAAGGCAGTACTTATAACGACATTGGTTATAGGTATTGTTTTTTTCTTGTTATAGTACAAAGTAAACTGTACTATATCAAAAGTTTTAAAAATTGTAACTGATTCCTCCAACTTACTTACTTTTCTTGACTTTATCGCAATGAGGAGCCTGTTACATTTTTATAATAAAAATTCTGTTGTAACTAATTTTGCATCCTGTTACAATGTAACCATAGAATTTATAGAATATTTATAAAATTCTAATTGTTAATGTTCTAAACGATTGGAGGAATGCTTGTTGTCAAGATTACCAAAAGTGAATGAATTAGGTTTCTTTGAAATCCGACTTGAATCCATTGGCGGTTTAGGAGCCAATTTGGCCGGAAAGATGCTTTCTGAGGATGGAGTTGTTGGAAACGGACTCAATGGAGTCGGTTTTTCATCATATGGATCCGAGAAAAAAGGATCCCCTGTAAAAGCACACATTCGTTTTTGTGATCCAGAAACGAACATACGTGACACCACACCAATCGAACGTCCACATGTAGTCGGCATTTTCCATGATGCCCTTTTCAAAACCATTGATTGTACCAGTGGGATTTACCCCGATAGCACCATCTTAGTGAACTCACAAAAAACTCCTGACGAACTCAAAACTGCAATGAAAATCCCTGGCGGAACCATCGCTATCGTTGATGCAACAGGGATTGCCCTCGAAGAACAAACAAAAGCCAACACTGCCATGTTAGGGGCACTGTACCGAATCTTAAATTTCTTAGACCCAGAGTCGATGAGACAGACCATTCGCCGCACCTTCGAAAAGAAATACCCACACTTAGTCGAACCAAACATTCGTACTTTTGATCGCGGTTTTAATGAAGTTGAATTCCAAACCTACTTAGTAGATGAAAAAACAACGCTAAAACCATTTAAACGCGCAGAACCATTGCTAGGTTACGAAACTCAGACAATTGGCGGGACGATCATCAATCCTGGTAACAGTATCTTAAAGGACCTAAGTATTTCTCGTGCCGGAATGCTGCCCCATTTTCATGAGGAAAAATGTATTAATTGTGCAGCCTGCGATACCGCTTGCCCTGACTTTTGTTTTGTTTGGGTAGAAAAGGCCGATAAACGGGGCCGGCCGCAAATGTTCCTGCAAGGGATTGACTATCAATATTGTAAGGGCTGCTTAAAATGCGTTCATGCTTGTCCTGTTGACGCTCTATCAAGTGAGCGGGAATATAATGACGGCTACGCAGACAAAAACCGCGTGCCGCATTTATTTGATTTAGCGATTCGAAACTAAGGAAAGGGGCGGGAATTTATGTCCATCGAAATAAACCAAGAAAATAGAACTGTTCCAAAAGGAACAATTGAACAAAGTATCGTGTTTGAATCTGGTAATGAAATGGCGGCCTATGCAGCCCATCAAATAAATTATCATGTAATGGGCTATTATCCGATCTCTCCTTCGACCGAGGTTGCACAGTTCCTTGATGGAATGAAAGCAAAAGGTGAACATGATATCGTGTTAATTCCTGCTGACGGTGAACATGGCTCTGCAGGTATATGTTACGGTGCGTCAACTGGGGGCGGACGTGTATTTAACGCGACGAGTGCGAATGGCTTTTTATATATGTTAGAACAGCTCCCTGTTCAATCCGGTACCCGTTTTCCAATGGTATTGAATTTGGTCAACCGCTCTGTGTCCGGCCCTTTAAATATTCATGGCGATCATTCGGATCTTTATTTTGCCTTGAATACAGGCTGGCCGATTTTAATGGCCCGTGATCCGCAAATCGTCTATGACATGAACATAATTGCTATTAAACTAGCAGAAGATCCTGAAGTTCGCCTTCCGGTCATCGTCTCTTTCGACGGTTATTTCACCTCTCACCAAAAACGGCGGGTTCAGGTCATGAAGCACAGAGCGGATGTTCAAAAATTTATTGGCGAGCCGCCAAGGAACTTCCCTCATGCGTTGGACCGTGAGAATCCTGTCACAATCGGCCCGTATATGAATGAACCTGATTATATAAATAACTGCTATCAACAGTCAGAAGCGATGTATAAGGCAGAGCAGGTTTTCGAAAGAATTTCCCACGAATATTCGGAGTTAACCGGCCGGGAATATCCTGTTCTAGATTTGTATCGAATGGATGATGCGGAGGTTGCCGTATTCATGCTGAACTCAGCTGCTGAAGTATGTAAAGATGTGGCTGACAAACTTCGTGCACAAGGAATCAAAGCCGGGGTCATCTCCCCTAATATGATTCGTCCATTCCCGCAGCAAAAGTTAGCGGAAGCATTAAAAAATGTTAAAGCGGTTACAGTTGGTGACCGTGCAGATTCTTACGGAGCACATGGCGGGAATATGGCCCTTGAAGTAAGAGCTGCACTCCAAACCGTTGGAAACAGCCATACGAAAGTAGTAAACCGTGTGTACGGATTGGGCGGCAAAGACTTCTATGCAGATGAAGCTGAAACTTTTTTCCAATTAGCTCAAGAAGCTGCCGAAAAAGGTTTCGTTGAGAAGCCATTCGACTATTTTGGCCATAATCCTGGTAAACCGGAATTTGCACCAAAACGAGTCTTAAATCCTATGAAAAAAGAAGATTTGAATACTGGTTTAATCACTGTCACTCCTGATGAAAAAACCGGAGAATTAAAGGTGAAAATTCCTCCATTAAGAAGCTTAACGAAAAAGCCGAAACGCTTGGCTTCCGGACACGGGGCATGCCCAGGCTGTGGAATATTCTCTGGATTAGAGTTATTTTTCAAAGGAATTGAAGGAGATATCGTCGCGCTATTCCATACAGGATGTGCGATGGTTGTAACAACCGGATTCCCTTACAGTTCTCACAAAGCAACCTATATTCATAATCTCTTTCAAAATGGTTCGGCAACATTATCTGGACTAGTTGAAATGTTCCATGAGCGAAAACGCCGCGGTGAATTAGCTGAACTGGGTCTCTCTGACGATTTTACCTTTGTCATGGTCACCGGTGACGGAGGAATGGATATCGGGATGGGCCCTGCAATCGGAACGGCACTCCGGAACCATAAAATGATTATTCTTGAGTACGATAACGAGGGTTACATGAATACAGGCAGCCAGTTATCTTATTCGACGCCTATGGGTCACATGACAAGCACTTCAAGTGTTGGGAAATTCCAAAAAGGAAAACCCTTCCACCATAAGGACACCGCGCAAATTATGGCTGCGACCCATATCCCATATGTCTTCACGGGAACGGAAGCATTTGACCGGGATCTTTTAAAAAAGGCTGCAAAAGCTCAATGGTATGCTCAAAATGAAGGCTTGGTTTACGGGAAAATTCTGATAACCTGTCCGTTGAACTGGAAATCGAAGGATGAATTAGGTCAGTCCATCGTCGAGGCGGCGGTTAACTCCTGCTTCTTCCCTCTCTATGAGGTTGAGAACGGAATTACGACAATTACCTACGATCCTGAGGTTAAGAACAAACGATTACCTGTAACCGATTGGCTGAAGTTGATGGGAAAAACCAAACATCTGTTAAAAGAAGACAGTCAAGACTTATTGAAAATGTTTGATGAAGAAGTAGAACGCCGATGGATGAAACTAAAGGCGAAACACGAAAGTCCATATCTGTAAACAAAAAAGGTCAACCATATAAATTCTGATATTAGAACAAAAGCGCAAGCGCCTTGAACAGCCCCGACAAGCGTAAGTCGCTCAGGGAATAAGGCGTTCTTCTTTGCCTTCATTCCCTGAGCGGCTATGGTCCATCGAGGGGTTAGGCGCTGGAGCTGGACGTCGAAAGTCCATTGATTAAGATTTTATGACAAGCGAAAATTTTATAATTTCTTTAACGACTAAAAAAATCCCGCTGTGAACTCTCTCACAGCGGGATCTTTTTATTCAAACAACGGACTTACTGCTTTTTCATTATGAATCCGTTCAACAGCTTCCGCTAACAATGGGGCAACAGATAAAGTGGTGATTTTATCGATTCGCTGCTCCTCCGGCATTTGAATCGTATTGGTTACGACTAATTCTTTAATTGGAGAAGACTTAATCTTACTAATCGCATCCGCAGAGAATACAGGATGAGTGCAGCAAGCATAAACCGTCTCCGCTCCTCTCTCCACTAAAGCATTAGCAGCCAAAGTAATCGTTCCACCCGTATTAATTAAATCATCGACAATAATCGCATTTTTACCCTCGATATTCCCAATAACATTCATGATCTCAGATTCCCCGGATTCTTCCTGTCTTCGATCAATTAAGGCAATTGGCGCATCTAATATACTCGCTAATTTTCTAGCTCTAATAACTGCACCATTATGAGGAGCAACTACAACAACATCCTCTAAGCCTTTTTTCTCAAAATAATTTCCTAGGATTGGATTGGCTATCAGGTGATCAACCGGAATGTCAAAAAAACCCTGTACTTGCGGCGCATGAAGGTCCATTGTCAGGACTCTAGTTGTACCGGCTGTTTCTAAAAGTCTTGCAACTAATTTAGCGGTAATGGGCTCACGCGGTCTAGCTGTACGGTCTTGACGAGCATAGCCATAGTAAGGTATAACAACGTTGATCATACCGGCTGAAGCTCTTTTCAAGGCATCCACCATTACGAGAAGCTCCATAATATTATCATTAATGGGTTGTGAAGTTGATTGCACCAAGAATACATCATTACCCCTAACACTTTCTTCAATATTAACTTGAATTTCACCATCACTAAATTGAGTGCTAGAGCTCTTTCCTAGTTCACAGCCCAAAAGCTTAGCCATCTCATTAGCTAACTCACGATTCGAATTTAATGAAAACATTTTAAAGCTCTTCTTCAGTTGATATGTCACCTTTGATCCCCCAAAATATGTTTATTGATTCATTATTAACGCATGTCCATTATCCTATTCTACATGAAGAAATGAAATCAGGGTAGATTTTGTACTTAAAAAATATAGAAAAAAACCAAGGGCACTGAAAAAAGACAGCACCCTTGGGCAAAACAATCTAAGTTTATTTCATTAAAGACTCTGCTAATTCCGCTAGGATTTGAACTTGTTTCTCTGTCAGATCTTTTTCGCCTTTCGCTTTCACCTCATTGATAAAAGCTTGCATCTGTCCATTTCTAGCAATCTTATTTCCTTTTTCCTCTGATGCTTTGGCAGCAGCAAGTTTTGTTTTTATAGAAGTGACGATGTCGGTATTTCCGCCTGCTTCAGTTAGGAACCGCTCTGTTAAGTTTCCTAAATTATCATAGCTAACAAAAACAGTAATTCTAATCGATTTGCTAGACTGGTTACCAGCCTTATCAGCAGCCTCAGCTGTCAAGGAATGGTTTCCTAATCCCAGCTCATAAGCAGGGGCGGATACATCCTTACAGGTAGAAGTGGCAATACCGGATAAAGGATCTAATGCTTCACATTTAACTGTGACTTGCTGGTCAACTCCAATCTCGGCGCCGTCTTTCACGGAGAAGTTAATTTCAGGTCCAGTTTGATCCAAATGAATACTTTCTGATTTCTTCGCCTCGATATTTCCTGCCTTATCAATACTCCAGTACTGTAAAACATGCTTGCCGTCTTTTTCAATTTTCACAGTTGTACCATTCTGTTGTGACGCACCATTTAGTGAGTAATAAGTTGCGCCAATTCCAGAACCGAACTCATAGTCGTCAGCAGACAGATTGACGGTTACAGGCTTATTGTACCAGCCGTCTTTTTCTTCGCCAACCACTTCATGCTCAGTTTCCGGGGCTGTAGTATCTTTTCTCTCCACCACATCAATGCTTGGAACCGGCGGCAGCGCCATACCTTCGCCGATGAAGAAGCTAGCATGCGGCGGCTGGTTATAGCCGATATTTTGCCATGCAACCGATAGTCTATATTGGGGGTCATGCATCAAGGTGTATATTCTATGTTCGGTTTCTTCCGTTGTCATATAAACGCGTAATGAACTGCTATCCTCGGTCCTCCAAATAACCTCTTCTCTCCAGTCACCAAATAAGTCTGCCTGAAGAACAGGATTTCCCTTAGTTGAGTTATTCGAGAGTGTTCCATCTGCCGTAAGCAGATTGACTAGTTTATTATTTCTATAATCCCATTTATCAATTGTACCCACACCAGTGCCTTTGTCTGCATCCCATTTATGGTCCACTAATTCACGTTGTAGGTCACCGTCCCACCAAATGGCGAAGTTGCTCGTTGGGATGTTATCGGATATTTTTTCACCTTCTGCGGAATAAAGTCCACCTACACGACTGTTCCATTCACCAGAAATGGCCCATGCCTCTTCCCCTTTATATCTAGGGTCGATGTCAGCTGTAAGACCACGGCCTGTATCCTGTCCCGTTTTGACTCCCCAAAGGATTTGTCCGGTTTCAGCATCACGCATATCATAGCCATATGGGGCGTCTGTATGTTCTTGGACTCCGAAAACTTCAAGCCCAGGACGATTTGGAAGTAAATCCCCGACATGAAGGGCGTCGCCATGACCTAAACCAGTGGTATAAAGGCCCTTTCCATCATCATCGACAACCATTTGACCGTAAACAATTTCATCCTTACCATCCTTGTCAATATCAGCGACACTTAAAGTATGGTATCCCTGACCGGCATAATCGCCGTTACCTTCATCATTGGAATCGAAAACCCATTGCTTCGTCAGCTTTCCATTTTTCCAAGTATAGGCAGCAAGAACAGTTCGTGTATAATAACCGCGTGCCATAATGAAGCTTGGATGTTCACCATCTAAATAAGCCACTCCTGCCAGGAAGCGATCGACACGGTTTCCATAGGAATCTCCCCAAGAAGCAACATCACCACGCGGCGGATCATAATCAGTTGTAGTCAATGCTTTTCCTGTTTCTCCTTCAAAGACAGTCAAATACTCAGATCCTTGGAGAACATAACCGGTGCTATTGCGATGATCCGCATCTGCTCTGCCAATAACGGTTCCTTTTCCGTCTATGGTTCCATCGGCTGTTTTAAAAACAACCTCTGCTTTTCCATCGCCATCAAAATCATACACTAAGAATGGTGAATAGTGAGCCCCGGCACGAATATTTTTCCCTAAATCAATCCGCCACTTAAAGGTACCATCCATCTCGTATGCATCCACATATACATTTCCGGTATAGCCTGATTGGGAATTATCCTTTGAATTGGAAGGATCCCATTTTAGAACTAATTCATATTGACCATCACCATCTAAGTCCCCTACACTCGCGTCATTTGCCCGATAGGTATAGGGATCACCAAGTGGTGTAATACCATCCTGTGGTTTTTTAAGCGGGATATCCATGTAATTTTTATTCAAAACCTTAGTTTTTTCCTGTGACTTTCTTTCCTTACCATTTACAATTGCACGGATCTCATAGACTGAATCAGCCCTACCATCTTTATCTACATAGTTGGTGCTCGAAGTAATCGGCTTGTCATTAATCTTTTTACCATCACGATATACGTTAAAGCTAATGTCAGCAGGATCAGTACCAAGCATTCTCCAGCTTACATAAACACCATCATTTGTCTTAATGGATACTGGCGCCCGGTCGATATCTTCCATTTGCCGCTTTAATACCGTTACTGCTGGGGTGTCAAGAATATCAGAAAGTTCAGAGATACCGCCTGCATTCACAGCTGCTACTTTATAAAAATAAGGTATCGTCGTTAAGACGGTCTCATCCTTATATGAAGCGCTTTTCGATTTACCAATCAGTTGGTACGTGCCATCTTGCTTTTTGGAACGGTACACATTATAAGTAACCGCACCCTCGACCTGATCCCAGCTAATGGTTAAATCATTTTTATTCACCTTTCCAACCTTAAGATTGCTAGGTTTCACTGCTACTGGCTGCGATGGATCTATCATTCTCACATCCAATGGCATGGAAGGGACAGTTTCCACATTTGCATTATCAATGGTTGTTGCTGCATATTGATACTCTAAACCAACATCAACCGTAGTATCTTTATAGGAATTAGTGTTAGCGCTGCCTACTAACACAAAATCCTTTGTACCGGCAATCTTACGGTAAACATTATATTTTACTGCATCTTCAACGCCTTTCCATGAAAGTGTTACAGACGGCTGGTTAACATCCAATGACTGTTGTTCGACTTTTAGTTCTGATGGAGCTAGTAAGATTGGAGTGATTTCCAACCCATTTACAATACCTGTCGTTCCGCCAAAGCTAAAATTCATTTGTCCATCTTTTACAGATACCTGTGAAACAACCTTAGTAGTATAGTTTTGTTTAGGCGCTGAGATCGTTCCATAATCCTGGCCTTCGATTCCGAGAGTGGTTCTGGCACTTCCTAAGAAATCTCCCACGTACACTTTTACAGCATAAAGTCCGTTAGGCAGGTCCACATTAAATTTCCAGCCAACATTAAAGTAGCCAAGCCAATCGCGAAGCAAATCGCCGCCAGTACCTCGGTCACGGCCAATCATACCAGTAGGATCGACAATTCCATAGCCTTTTTCTTTCGAATATTTTGTTGAGAGGTTTACCCCTGTATAACCTTCCATAATAGGGTTACCTGCTAAGCCGAAGTCGTATTTCAATGTGGCTGTTTTAGTTGTCACCCGTACAGCTTCTGATTTTTCAGATTCACCTTTTCCGTTCACAGCAGAAACAACTAAATCATAGGTTTTTCCTTCTTCCATTCCTGATACATTTAGTCGAGGAATGGTGGAGGTGCCGATTAAGGAATAGTCACTTGCATTAGATAGCTTACGATACACCTTGTAGATATCTGTACCTTCCACCTCGTTCCATGTTAGCAGCGCTCCGGCATTGCTAATACTGCTTGCAACGAGTTTAGTAGGTTTTGCTGGTACATTTGCAGGAGGTTCAATCCCGGTTACATATGAGGATAAAGGAATATTCAGTTTTTTCACTTCTTCCGAAATTAACCTGGCCATTTGAATGGCTCCATAATCCTGGAAATGTGTATTATCTTGGGATCCATTTGGAAATGCCCCATAAATCCCCGGATCTAATTGAAGAAAGACGGAAATTGAGCCTTCAGGACCAATTGAATCATAATACGCTACGCTTCGAGCACTTAAATCAACAAGATCAACGTTTAGTTCCTCCGCTACTTCCTTCATCCCTTGAACATATTCAGGGAAACTGACGTTAAACTTACCCGTGTCTGGATTAAAGTCACGTCTTCCCATTGGTGTAACAAGAATCGGAACCGCACCGCGCTGGCGGGCACCGTTAATGTATGTTTTTAGATAATTTTTATAATCAGGGACAGATGCATAACGCTCTGGGACACTAATGGTCGCATCATTATGACCAAACTGGATAAAGAAATAATCGTTTGGTTTAATTTCTCTTAACACCGTGTCCAATCTGCCTTCATTGATAAAGGATTTTGAGCTTCTTCCTCCAATTGCATGGTTTTTAAACGTGATATCGGAGCTGAAAAAACGGGAGATCATTTGCCCCCATCCAGCCTGCGGTCTCCAATATTCATCATAGGTTTGGACTGTAGAGTCACCCGCTATGTAAACCGTAGGAAGTTCTCCGGCCGATCGCTCAGGAAGTTTTTCAATCGTCAAACCATTTAGTTTTGGATTAGTTCCTGTCAATTCAACCGTTAATTGACCGTCAACGAGGGCGATATCAAAGCTGCGTTCCATATATTCACCAGATGCCATTGTTGTATCTTGGATTTTTTGAATATTTTCAGCTTTAACGCCCGTCACAGTTCCTTCAGTCTCATCTCCTGAAATAACCGTAACGGAATAATCTCCGTTTGGCAGGTCAACATTAAAGGACGTTCCCGCCGTAGTAATAAAGTCAGACTTTACCTCATCCGCTGTGTTTCTGTCAACTGAAGATACCTTAGAGGGATCGGCAAAGCCATACCCATTTTCAGCCGTGTATGCAGTCTCTGAAGAAACTTGAAGGTAACCTTCCTTTACTTTACTTGAAGGTGTTCCAAAATCAAACTTTTTCAATATTGGGGTTTCTGCTGCCGATACTTGCAGAACTGCACCTGGAATCGAAGCCAATATCAGTAAAAAACTAAGGATAATGGCCATCAACCTTTTCATTTCATCTCTTTTAATATTCAACTAGTTTCCTCCTCTTCTCCCTATCTTTACTTTCAATTTTGCATATTATCGATCAATCATCTACCTCCCTCTTGGCTGGCAGCGCTTTCAACAGTAATCTTACCTCTAACTTTTTCTTCCTGAATATACAAAATTCAGACTATTCAGTTTAAAAATCAGTGGTCCAAGCAAAAATAAGTAAATTGTACTACGTTTAACCGGTATCTTTATCCTATTTCAAGACGCAAAAAGCCAGGGTAGAATTTCCTACCCTGACTCTTTTCTATCAAGACTTTGCCATTAGAATCGACATAAATTCGTCGCCGGTGATGGTTTCTTTTTCTAATAGATATTTAGTCAATTCATGCAGTTTATCTTTATTTCCCTCTAAAATTTGAATTGCTTTTTGGTGACAAGATTTGATAATCTTAAGAATCTCAGCGTCCACTTTGGCTGCGGTTTCCGCTGATACCATTAATGAAGTATCACCGCCTAAATACGGGTTATTGACAGTTTCAAGGGCCATCATATCAAATTCATCACTCATACCAAATCTAGTAACCATCGCTCTGGCAATCTTGGTTGCTTGCTCAATATCATTGGAAGCCCCTGATGTGACCGTTTTAAAAATGATTTCCTCCGCGGCACGGCCTCCCATATAAGTAGTGATTTTATCCAAGGCCTGCTCTTTCGACATCAAGACCGTTTCCTGCTCATCTACCTGCATGGTATAACCTAGAGCACCAGACGTTCTTGGAATGATCGTTATTTTATGAACAGGTGCCGAGTGACTCTGTTTGGCTGCAACCAAGGCGTGTCCGATTTCATGGTATGAAATCGTTAATTTATCCTTCATCGATATAACTGCATTTTTGCGCTGATAACCGGCAATGACTACTTCAACAGACTCTTCTAAATCATTTTGAGTTACCTTGTTCCGGCCTAATCTCACGGCTCTTAGGGCAGCCTCATTAATAATATTAGCTAAATCTGCACCAGATGCGCCTGATGTCGCCCTAGCAATCACATTAAAGTCGACTTCATCAGCCAATTTCACCTTTGCAGCATGAACGTTCAGAATTGATTCACGACCTTTCAAGTCAGGCAATTCAACCGGTACTCTTCGGTCAAATCGGCCTGGTCTTAATAGCGCCTTATCAAGCGTTTCCGGTCTATTCGTTGCGGCTAGAATAACGACGCCTTTATCGGCATCAAATCCATCCATTTCGGTTAACAGCTGGTTCAATGTTTGTTCCCGTTCATCATTTCCCCCAGCCATTCCAGAATTACGGCTTTTCCCGATCGCATCTATTTCATCAATAAACACGATACATGGGGCTTTTTCTTGGGCTTGTTTAAATAAATCTCTTACTCTAGCAGCCCCCATTCCGACAAACATCTCGACAAATTCAGAACCCGACATTGAGAAGAATGGAACCTTAGATTCCCCTGCAACAGCCTTTGCAAGGAGTGTTTTACCTGTTCCTGGGGGTCCTACTAACAGCGCTCCCTTTGGAATATTTGCTCCAATTTCTTTATATTTTTTCGGATTATGAAGGAAGTCAACGATTTCCTGAAGAGCCTCTTTTGCTTCATCCTGCCCAGCGACATCTTTAAACGTGATCCCTGTTTCGGTTTCAACATACACTTTGGCATTGCTTTTTCCGAAGGATAAAGGACCGCCTCCGCCCATCATCTTCCCTTGCATTTTCTTCATTAACCATTGTCCAACAGCAATAAAAATGACGAATGGAAGAATCCAAGAAAGGATGAAATTTAACAGTGGCGAGGTTTCTTTTGGAATTACCTTTGTAAATTTGACATCTGCTTTATGCAAACGGTCCACTAATTGAGGGTCTTCAATTGTTCCTGTTTTATAAAGCTTTTTAGCGGTGGATTTAAACGTAATCGTATTATCTTCAATTTCGACTTGTTTTACTTTGCCTTTGTCCACCATGGTTAGGAAGGTACCATAATCGACTTCCTTTACAGAGTGGTTCGTGATCAATGGAAAAATGAATGAATTTAGTAGCAGTATGATGACAATGGTTATTCCATAATAAAATATCAGTGGCTTCTTTGGTGGTTTTACTTGTTTCACGTTTGTGCCTCCATTATGAATCTTTCCGGATTAGTCCACTTTTTAGAAGATTCATTTCCATTTTATAATTAGCCAAAGCTTCTTGATTCGATAAATCCTTGGCAAACTTTTCTACGACATTTCTTAGTGTGATGGTAAAGACGATTTGCAAGAGATGAAACAATTCCTTTTGATTAGAAATATTTAAGTTATTCATATTAAGAAAAGAAAGAAAATCACTTAAACTGCCACTATGTTCTTGGCCCCTAAAGATTTTTGAAAAAGATAACTCGATTTTATAGGTCATATTTAAGAACGCATTTTTAAAAAAATGAACATCCTCTTCCTCCATAATAATAAGCTGATAGAACTCAATCATGGTTGGAAATAAATCCCCGTCATATTTTTTTAGTAAAACAATAAAGTTATTCCTAATATGAATGACAAGATCATTTAATAGAAAGAAAAAGGCATCTTCTTTATCTTCAAAATATTGATAAAAGCTGCCGCGTGGAATATTGGCAGATTTTACGATATTGGAGATAGAAGCTCCGTATAACGGAACTCTTGAAAACTCTTTTTTCATTGCCGCAATCAGTGTCTGTTTTTTTTCTTCCGGTAAATTTATAAAGGTGATTTTGGGCAAAGGCTACTCCTCCAATCGTAACCACAATTTATAGGTGGATACATTTTTACATGACAAGCTGTCACTATGAAACCATTCTATATGACAAAGTGTCACTTGTCAACGAATGAGAACGACGCTTGCATAAGTGAGAAAAAATAAGTATTTCAATATAAACGAATTTTAACTATTTTCTAAAAATTTGTTGTTTTAATTGGAAATTATTGATACTATTATTTTCGTTAAAAAATTTATTGACAGGGGGTTATAAGAATGGGCAAAAAGTCCATCATTGTTTTACTATCCATTGTACCGTTTATTTTCATGCTAGCGGCAATTCCATTTGTTAACCGAATCCAACCGATTATTTTTGGACTACCTTTCCTGGCGTTTTGGTTATTTTTCGGAATGCTAATCACTCCTTTATGTACCTTTACCATTTACAAATTACAAAAATCAGAAAGAAGTGCTGAGTAATGCAGGGAAATCTTACAGCTTTGTTAATCACAGGAATCATCGTTTTAGGGGTTGTCTTAATTGGTTTTTTATCAGGGAGAGATAAAAAGAACAGGAGTTCGGTCGAAGAATGGTCTGTTGGCGGAAGACGGTTTGGGACCTTACTGGTCTGGTTTTTAGTCGGCGCGGACCTTTATACAGCATATACCTTTTTAGGTTTAACTAGTACGGCTTATACTGGCGGAAGTCTTGCTTTCTTCGCCATTCCTTATACCATTATCGCGTATTTTATTTCTTATTTTTTCCTTCCTAAACTCTGGAAGTTTTCAAAGAATCATAAAATCACCACTTTAGCGGATTATGCCAAGGTACGTTTTAATAGTAAGTTTTTATCTTTCTTAATCGCTGCTGTTGGTGTGTTAATGCTCATTCCTTACATAGATTTGCAATTAGCAGGGATTCAAGATACGTTAACCGTAGCTGGAACAGGCTTTATCAATGTAAAAGTTGTCGTCATTGTTTCTTTCCTTTTAGTAGCGCTGTTTACATTTTTCAGTGGAATTAAGGGTCCAACCTATACGGCCGTTATTAAAGACATATTAGTTTGGGTAATCATGTTATTCCTAGTCGTCAATCTTCCTATTATTCATTTTGGAAGCTGGGGAGCGATGATTGATAAGGTTGCGACCGATTCACCACAGCTCTTAACCATCCCTACATCAGGTCCAAAAGGCATTCCATGGTTTTTAACGGCTTCACTAGTATCAGGGCTGGCCTTATTTATGTGGGCCCATGCGGCAACTGGTGTATTTACGGCAAAAAGTGCCGATGCACTTCGGAAGAATGCTGTATTTCTACCATTATATAATATTGTTTTAATCCTGTTGATTTTCCTTGGCTTTGTAGCCTTTCATGTCCTTCCAGAGGGCACGAACCCAAGGTTTGCTCTATTAAATTTGATTCAGGTTTCTTATGGAGGCGTTGTCCAAGGTTTAGCTTATTCAACGATTGCCCTTGCCTCTCTCATTCCTTGTTCCATTATGGCAATCGGGGCTTCGAATCTGTTTGCCAATAACATCTACCGTGATTTAATTAATCCGAACATCCAGCCGGCAAAACTTACTTTAGTCACTCGTTGTATGGTGTTTGTAGTTATTGGATTAGCATTAGTGTTTGGAATGGTATTCCCTTCCGCACTCGTATCGCTGCAATTACTAGGGGTATCCGGTATGGTGCAAATCTTCCCAGCAGTTGTGTTTAGTCTTTTTTGGAAAAAACAAACCAAAGAAGCCACCATTGCAGGGTTACTAGTTGGTTTAGTGGTTACCTTCACTGTTTATGCGACTGGAAAATCTTTCGGAATCTATGAAGGATTCTGGGGATTGTTGGCCAATGTGGTTGTAACAGTTGTGCTTAATCCGTTGTTTACATCTAGGATTAAAAATAACCCTATTCTAGATCAGTTATTTGGTAAACAGGGAAATCATATGAAGAAGGGCGCTTAACCTAAAAAAAGACCTATCCTTTTCTTGATAGAAAAGGTTGGTCTTTTTTTAGGTTTACTATTGGCTGCATACACTCTATTTCATTTTCTCTAACGGAATTGGATGCATATATAACAAAAATAGAATCCAAATGAGAGATAACCCCCACGCCAATAGGGGGTTTTTAAAATGTATTCTAAACATGATAAACATAACAATATTAAATAAAACTGACCATGTCATTGTCCAGCCATGATAATGATTGATTAAATCCAAATAACGTAGATTTATGTATTCTAATATTGAATAAAGAAAAATCCAAAAGGTTATCCACCCAACTTGTTTCCATTTCGATTTCGGCTAACGTCCTAAATAAAGAAAGATTGTTGATGGATAGCCAATGAACATAATCATAATGTTAATAATCGTGTGATTCTTGAGGATGTCTTTTGCAAACATGGTCTCTTGGTAAGTCCATAACCAGTAGTTATAAAATAAAAAGTTTTTCAAAAGGTCACCGACAATAAAGAATAAAATGGTTGAATAATAAAGACGCCAGCTTCTCCAGTCACCCCATATAATTGCTGCCAATAGGAAAATTACCACATAAACGATGAGCATTCATTACACTCCGATATAATTTTTTCTCTAGTTTTTCCTGTTTTTCCAGTAGCATGTAGGATGAGTACTCTTATTATAGAAGATTTCCTAATTGAACTTTTATTGAGGACAAATTGTCTCTCATTCTACACCTTTTTGTCTGCATGGCATGAACCCTCCATGAGGACAAGACACTCTAATTCCCTTCTCTTTTTGTCCGCATGAACCCTCCATGAGGACAAGTTCCTCTGGTTCCCCTCTTTTTTTGTCCGTATAAAACCTCTATGAGGACATGAAGCTCTGGTTCTCCACCTTTTTTGTCCGCATGGTTAAGCACACCAGCTACGAATTACTCTACCTTCCCAATCGCACTCGAAACATCATAGAGACTAAAATCTATTTCAGTTCGCTCCCCTAAGACATGCTTAGCTAACTCAGCACCGATGTACGGACCGCTCGTTAACCCCGAAGCACCAAGTCCGTTTGCGACATAGATCCCTTCGAAATCAGGCAAAGCCCCCACCACAGGCAAAAAGCCTGGCGTAAAAGGGCGGAATCCTACTCGCGTTTCAACAAAAGTACCATCTGAGAGTCCTGGTGCCACCTCTAAAGCTTTATTCAAAATCTCATGTATGCCGCCTGCGGTTACGCGGTTATCAAAGCCAGCCTCATTTTCATGGGTGGAACCCACAACGACTCGTCCATCCTCAAAAGTAAGGAGGTATTGATTTGTGACCGGCATTACCACTGGCCATAAATCAGTATCCTCATTTGGCAATTCAAGATGAATGATTTGTGCCTTTTGCGGCTTCACTAAAAACTCAACCCCTAACGGCTCTAACAGCTCTTTAGACCAAGCCCCTCCAGTTACAATTACCTGGTTGGCGGGCAAAAAGGTGCCCTCCATGTTAACCCCAACAATCCGACTTCCCTCAGAAACAATAGCAGCGTTTCCTTTGATAAACGTAGTTCCATTTTTTTGTGCAGCACTCATCAATGCGTCACGGATCGCTCTGCCATCAACACGAGCCCCCCCGCTTACAAATACAGATCCATATTCTTCGGATAACGGCGGGAATAAACTCTTTGTTTCAGAAGGACTCAAAATGGTAATTTCACCAATTTCAGGCGCATCTTCCCGCCGTTTTCTTGCTCGCTCAGCCATTTTTTCAAGTTTTTCAGGATCAGCATGAAGACTAATTGCGCCGACACGCTTATAACCTGTTTTTGTTTCTCCATCTGCTTCCAATTGAGCAATTAACTCGGGATAATAGCGGGCTCCACCTTTTGCCAGCTGATACCAGGCTTTATTCCTCCGCTGTGAGAGCCATGGACAAACAATCCCCGCTGCCGCATCGGTGGCTTGGCCCGGGTCATGCCGGTCTATTAAAACCACTTCTGCGCCATACTTGGCAAGATGATATGCTGTTGATGCTCCCAGAATCCCAGCACCTATTACGATAATTTTTTTCATAAGTCACCTTTTAGTATTTTTTCAATATGTATTATCAAATTTAATAGTAACAAAAATAGCTAATAGTAGGAAACATTGCGGGTATTCTATCGAATAATAAAAACGAGTGCGGTAAAACTATCCGTGTTGTACGGACAAAGACTTAGATGATGAGAAACTAGAAAAAATAAAGCAAAATAAAAACGAGGGCTGACCCATCACTTTTACGCTTAAAAGCTGTGTGGGTCGGACCTCGGTTAAACTCCTCTTTTATTTCCCCATAATAACGTATGCAACTGCGGTAGAACTTTAACATCATTAAGGTCTGAGTCAAGCATCACCTTATCAATAAGGCGTTCATATTGATTTAATAGGTGCAATAGAAGCTCCTTATTGTCTGGGGTTGTGATATCATTATTTCCAACCTGCACAAAGAATGGTACGCCAGGGTAGCGGAGGTGAATATTTCTTGCATACTCATAATCTTGATCATCAAAGACGACGACTTTTAAGCTCACATTACTTTCTTTCAGGTTATCAATAATCACATCTAACACTTGGAAATCTGTTACCATTTTGGAGCTTGGCGGTTTCGGTGAAATCGTTAATTCATCAATCTTATAAAACCAATCCTGCCACTTACTCCCTTGAGTTTCCAACCCAATTTTAATATGATGATCCTTCAAAATATCGATCAAGGTATCGAGATTTTTTAAAAGAGCAGGATTACCTCCAGAAATAGTGACAAAAGAGAAATTGTCACCGCCAATTTGTTTTAATTCGGTCCATATCTCTTCTGCTTCCATCATCCGGATATCATCTTTCCCCGAACCATCCCATGTAAAGGCAGAATCACACCAGCTGCAAGAATAATCGCATCCGGCGGTTCTGACAAACATGGTTTTTTGTCCAATGACCATCCCTTCACCTTGAATGGTAGGCCCGAATACTTCCATTACGGGAATTTTACTCATTTTCCATCCACTCCCGTCTTGCTTCAGCATAGCTTGTTGGTGTCTCAAATAAACGGACAAATTCCACCCTTGCTCCTGCATATTTTTCTTGCCGTTCTGCTTGCTTTAACGCCTCAGCCATTTTCTCGTATATCCATACCACCATGTTTTCAGCTGTTGTATTCATCGGCGGTAAGGTTTCATTTAGATAACGGTGATCAAGGTGGATTTCAATTTCATTTTTCCAAATTTCTTTAATATCGCCGAAATCCATCATCAGGCCTCGCTCATCTACAAAGCCGCTTAAGCCAAAAATCACTTTATAGGTATGGCCATGGAGGTTTTTGCATTTTCCTTCATAGCAATGCAAATGGTGTGCAGCATCAAAAGTGAATTCTTTGCTGACCATTACCCTTTTGTGATGGTATTTTAATTGGTTCGGCTGGATATCCTCATTAATTTTTTGAAGTTTATCGACAATGCGGAAACCATACATTTTTTATAACGCCTCTCTTGTTGATAAATATTTCTCAAGGCCCTTTTTTCGTAATTGACAGGAAGGACATTCCCCGCAGCCGTCGGCAATAATTCCGTTGTAACAAGTCAGGGTTTTTTCTCTTACAAAATCCAAGGCTTCGAGTTCATCGGCAAGCTGCCAAGTTTCAGCCTTATCCAGCCACATTAACGGAGTATGAATGACAAATTCCTTATCCATCGACAGGTTTAGGGTCACGTTTAACGATTTAATAAAGATATCACGGCAATCTGGGTAACCACTGAAGTCCGTTTCACACACACCGGTTACAAGGTGTTTGGCTCCAACCTGGCTCGCCAAAACACCTGCAAATGAGATGAATAAAAGATTCCGTCCAGGAACGAAGGTGGATGGAAGCTCCCCATCCTCACCCTCTTTCACCTCGATGTCATTCCGGGTTAATGCGTTTGGTGCCAATTGGTTTAATAAAGA
This sequence comes from Neobacillus cucumis, assembly GCF_023715505.1. The sequence continues at coordinate 69,373 of NZ_JAMBOH010000018.1, forward strand.
CATATCTAAAATATGGTGCCTGACACCAAGTTCATTCGCTATATTTTTGGCACACTCAATTTCTAAAGAATGCCTTTGGTTATAATCAAATGTAACGACCTCTACTTCTTTAAATTGTTTTAATGCCCAAAATAAACAAGTGGTACTGTCTTGGCCGCCACTAAATACGACTACTGCTTTTTCATCCTTTAACATACTAAGGAATTCTCCTTTCAAATAGAAAAAACAGCACCCCAAGATAGAAGTACTGCTTCATCTTAGTTTTTTTAACGAGGGGGACTAGAACCTCTACTATAAATTTGCAATACTAGAATAATAACATAAAGAATAAAAAAAGGGTACCTATTCAAACTGTTTTTTTAGCTCATCAAAATCCAATTTAGCAGTCAAAGAGCCCATTTTAGTGGTAGCAGCTGCTCCAACCTGGTTTGCGAATTGAAGATACTTTGTGAGTTGGGCTTGGTCCGTTGGTTTCCCCTTTTCATGAAAGCAATATAATAGAGCGGACATAAAAGCATCACCTGCACCTGTGGTATCTACGGCATTAACTTTCGGGGCCGGTTCAAATACCTTTTTTCCATCCATAACAGCTAAAGCACCGTTCCCTCCCATGGTAATAAACAAAAAGGGAATCTTCCATCCGAAGTATAATTTTTCCAACGCTATTTCAAGTGTATTGGTTTGGGTCAAAAAATATAGTTCGTCCTCTGCAATTTTAACAATATCTGCTTTTTTAATAAACGAAGTAATTATTTGCCTGCATATTTCCTCACTTGCCCAGCGTTTTAACCTAATATTTGTATCAAATGCAATGATATTTCCTGCATTCCTGGCATATTTTAAGGCCGTTTCTGTCGTGAATTTTGCTTTGTCGAGAAAAAGGGTTCCAGAACCGAAATAAAAAACCTTCGTTTGTTCGAACACTTCTTTTCTTAATTCATCCGCTGTTAATACCTCATCTGGCGTTTCGTTGATGTAAGAGTAAAAAAAACGCTCACCTTCTTCATTTATGTGAATATAGACTCCGCACATTTTCTTACTGGCCGTATGAACCGATAATTCAGTATTGATACCTTCTATTATTAGTTCTTGTTCGACGAAATGGCTAATGTCGTCATTACCTAATTTACATAAATAATAAGTTGGAAGACCAAGCCTGCTTGTTCCAGCTGCTACATTAACAGTAGCACCGCCCAGGAATGGCTGGAATTTTGTATTTTTAGAATCGACTGAAACGTAGTCGACAAACGCTTCTCCTAGTGAAATGACCCCTTTTTTTTCCAAAATTCTTCTCCTTTATTAAAACAATTAAATATAAAAACCTACCCCTTAATCATACTTGTAAGGGATAGGTTTCTCAAACATCTACATATCGGGAAATTCTCTGGCGATTCTCTCAAACGCTTCTTTGATCATCGGACGAGGGGACGGGATACAAATCCTTTGATAGTGCAATCCTTCTTCACCAAACAGTTTGCCGTCTTCAAGAATGACATTTGCTTTATTATATATGCGGTCATGAACCTCTTCAGGTGTTAAGCCGTATCCGCTAAAGTCCATCCACATAATATAAGTACCCTCAGGTATTCTCACCTTTACTTTCGGCATCCTTTCCGCTAAGAACTGGACCGCCCATTCCATTGTACCGTCAATATATTCTTTTAACTGCTCGAGCCATTCTTCACCATCATGATAGACGGATATTAAGGCTGAAACGGTGAACGGCGAGGGTAAATGGTTGCCCATTACACGAATGAACGTATTTCGATGTTTAGGATTTGAGATAATCACATTGGTACAGTGAAGCCCAGCAAGATTAAACGTTTTGTTGATAGCTGTAAACGAGATAATATGGTCGGCATTTTCTGCTATTTTAGCGATTGGCAGGAAAGTTTGATTCTGACGAATTAAATCTGCATGGATTTCATCCGCAACAATTAGGACATTATTGGCGGCACAAATATCCGATAATTTATGTAGTTCTTCTTCGGAAAATATCCTTCCGGTTGGGTTATGCGGATTGCATAAAATGAACATTTTCGTTTTATCATCTTTAGCTTTTTCCTCGAAATCCGCAAAATCAATATGATAATATCCCTCTTCATCACATTTAAGAGCATTATTAAGGAGTTCCCTGCCGTTAGCTTCAATCGCTGCCGTAAACGGAGGATAGACAGGCCGTTGAATAATGATTCCTTCACCTGGATTAGTAAATGCTCTGACTGCAATGTTTAAGGCATGGACAGTTCCAGGGCTATATATAATTTCTTCCTTCTTAATGTCCCAATCATGTCTCTTTTTAAACCAATGTTGGATGGCTTCAAAATATTCATCCGGAAAAATGGAGTAACCGAAAATCCGGTGATCAACCGTCTTATGTAAGGCATCTATTAAGGGTTGAGGCACAGGTATATCCATATCTGCCGTAAACAACGGAATGGTCTCTTCGTCATACCTTTCCGTAAGCCCAATCTTTTTAATCATGTCACCTCCATCCCATTTGATGGAATAAGTCCCTCTCCGATTAACAATTTCATCAAAATTGTATTTCATACATATCACCCTTCGTCGTCGAATAGATGTGTGAACTTTACTAGAAAGTCACTTTATATAATTTACATCTTACTGAAATCGTAACCTACAATATCAAATTTTTCCATTTAAAGCTCTTAACCAATATAGAAACTGCCAGGACATTTCTAACACCCCGGCAGTACAAATGGTGACAGGCACCGTATCAGAAATTGAGTTTGGAGATCATGACGAGTTCGGCTTGGAGTTTGTCTAGAATTTGTGGGAAGGGGGTGTGCATGAAGTGTGGGAAGAGGTCTTCTAGCGCGTCTTCGTAGGCTTGCCCCATGAGTTCTCGTAATTTTACGTATCTTTCATAAAGCATAGCTTTCTCGAAATCAATCCCTAGTTCATAGAGGCCATTAAATAAATCTTCTCTTGGGATTTTCTTGATCTTTCTAAAGATCTTTTCATTATTATCAATTAATTTCTCATTTAAGTAATGTGTTACATAATCAGTATAGATCATTTGTCCGATATCATTTGTCTCCTGCTTTGTATAATTAAAACCGATCACATGGTTGTCCTTATTTTCCTGAAGAATAAATGTTTTATTTCCCCGTAAATGAGCAATAAAACTTTTTACGTTTTTATCAAAAATTTTATCAAATTGGATGATTTGCTGTAGCTTGTACGCAAATTCATTATGTTCTTCCCCAACTACAAACAAACGGTCGACGATCGGTAACAGCTTTAATACCCCTTCTGATAACTGGCTCGAAGCATCATATATGGTGATATCGTGGGCTTTCTTCATTTGTTTCACTTTCCGCTTTTGTTCGGTAACCGACAACTTAGAAAATTCATGGATCAGTTCATTTGATGTGTTTTCTCTTTCTAGGGAGCCATAGGAAATGAATGCAACAGATAAAGTAGTGTTTGATTTTAACCAATGATAAATTGAAACAGACAATTCGGTAACCCCTGATTTTGCCTTTGGCGAATAAAAACCAACTAAATACATCTCTCTCACCTGCCTTAATTAATCATATTCGCTGGCGGAGAAATGGATTGGGACAAAGTTCCATGATTGAAAATATTGCTCGAATAAAAGTGGACATGGTTTTATCCACGTCCACTAATAAATGCTTAATGATTATAATGCTGAGTGCCTTGCTGCATATTGGATTGATTTCCCATCATCTGACCATACATTGGGTTTTGAACATGTTGTGGCTGTTGCTGTTGCATGTTCCCACTAGCTGCCATACCACTAAGAGATTGCATGGTTTGACCCATAGGCATTATATTTTGACCTGATCTTGAAACATGAGTTGGCTGGTTCATTTGAGTACCACCCATCGCATTTAACATCATCCCTTGGTCAGCGCCCTGAGATTGAATAGGATTTACAACGTATTGAGCTTTTAATGATTCACTGACAGGCTGAAAAGTGTGTAAATATGTTTTCGCAGTATGATCTCTCATCGTTGGGATTTGATATTGCCCCTGCTGATTCATAAATAAAAATACTTCATATGCCTGATTTACACAGTTAACAGCACCATTTAAAAGTACTTGACGAAGATTTGGGTCGGCAATTTCTAAAGTAGCTTTTACTCCATTCGCAGCGCCATTTTTATGACAGATGAGCAAGGCACTTGCGATTTCATAATCATTGAAGGTTGTATTAGACTCAGGAGCTAACATACTTGGATTATCGAGTCCATATTGGATTTGGTCTGGTTTAACGGAACCAACATTCGTATTAGGCGACATAGGAGCGAAATTTTGATAATCATGCGTATAAGAAACGATCGTATCATAAGATTTAATCTCTTCCTGTAGGTGACGGTGAATCATTTCTTTTAACTGAGGATTTTTCGCTTGTTGCGCATACAGATTAAAATGATTAATCATATTTATTTTTTCAGTTAATATTTCATGGACTTCCATTGCTTCATGTGCACCGAATGGCATAGATAACACTCCCTTATGTTTTTCTGTAACAAAGGTATTATCTTCATGAAGCTTCTCTTGTATGTGTATCATTGCCCTATTCAAATTGGTAAATTTAGGACGACTTTTCAACTGCCATGCCTGCTGAACGTGGTACTTTATATTCATCAAGAGCAGCCTGTAATGCTTCTCCACGAATAACATTCACGCCGTGACGAATCAAAACCGCTTCTAATGCACCTAAAACAGCAAGGATATTTTCTTTTCGGCAGCTATACCCCATCGTCCCAATCCTCCAGATTTTTCCATTTAGAGGACCAAATGAAGAGGCAATTTCAATACTAAATTCATCAAGCAGCATTTTTCGAACAGATTCACCATCAACCCCATTTGGAATTTCAACACAAGTAACACATGGCAGCTTATGTCTTGAATCGCCAAAAAGTATTAACCCCATCGTCTCGAGTCCAGCCATTAAAGCTTTTTCATGCAGCATATGGCGATCAAATCGCGGCTGAAGTCCTTCTGTTAAAACAAGCCGCAAGCCTTCATGCAAAGCATAAATCATCGAAGTTGCTTCGGTGTGATGATTTAGTCTTCTAGGACCCCAATAATCTTGGAGCATACTTAAATCAAAATAATTGCTGCTAATCGCATGTTTACTGCGGGTAAAACGCAAATCTTCTTCCGTCGCAATCCCACGCTCGACTTTTTTACGAGCAAACAAAATGGTTTCAATCCGGTCATTATACGTGATGGGCGCCATCCCAGAAGGAACGGATAAGCACTTTTGTGTACCGCCAATTAAACCATCAATATACCATTCATCCGTTTTGACTTCCACTCCCCCAATAGAGGCAACCGCATCAACCACGAACAAAATATCACGTTCTCGGCAAGTCTTACCGATTTCTGCAAGCGGCTGCATTCTCCCCGTTGAGGTTTCACCATGAACAATGGCGACTATTTTTGGATTAACTTTCTTGATTTCAGCAATCACAACTTGTGGTTCAAAAACCTCTCCCCAAGGACATTCCAACGTATGTACCTCGGCGCCATATCGCTCACAAATTTCTACCAATAAATGTCCAAACCTGCCATAAATGGGGACAAGCACCTTATCACCCGGTTCAATAATACTGCATAAAATCGCTTCATTTCCAGAACGTGATGTCCCGTCAATCGGAAAGGCCCAATGGTTCTTGGTTTGAAAAACCTGGCGCAGCATTTCCATGACCTCATTCATAATATTTGTAAAAGCAGGGTCAAATTGTCCTAAAATAGGTGTACTCATCGCACGTAATACACGCGGATCCACTTCTACCGGCCCGGGGGTCATAATCGTCCGTTTTGGTGTATGTAACTCCGAAAATACCATATCTTCCAGCTCCCTTTAATATGCTAATTTATATAAAACCTCGGTTAATAAATCAATTCCTACTTCTAAATCATCTAGACTCGTAAATTCACTTGGAGAATGACTAATTCCCTGCTGACTTGGTACAAATAATAAAGTGGTCGGGCAGACATCACCGAAAACTTGGGCATCATGTCCAGCACCGCTGATTAAGGATTGATAACGGATATTTTTTTTCGAGGCTATTTTTCGTGCCAGCTCTCCCGTCTGTACGTCCATCTCAACCGGCTTCACATCCATCCACTTAGAAATAGAAAGTTCCATTTCCTGGTTTTTTGTGACCCGTTCAAACTCGGCAAAAATCTCACCGCAATATTGATCAATGATACGTTCCTGATGATGTCGAATATCCAAGCTGAACTCCACCTCACCAGCCACTACATTTGGAACATTAGGTTTAACATGCAGCCTGCCAACCGTTGCGACCAATCCTGGGTCCACTTCGTTTGTTTTTTCAGTTAAAAAAGAAATTAACCGGGAAGCAGCCGTCACCGCATCCTTCCGATACTGCATGGGTGTTGTACCAGCGTGGTTACTTTCTCCCTTAATACGGATGGTATAGCGGCGTTGTCCGACAATATGGCTGACAATCCCAACTTGGTTCTCATTTTTTTCCAAAACCATTCCTTGTTCGATATGAATTTCAATAAAACGTTCGATATCTCCCCGAACTGGGGATGTATAGGCATGTGGATCAAAGCCAGCAAATTTCATGGCTTCTAAAAATTCTATACCCTCAGCATCCTTTATATCCTTTACACGGTCAAGAGTATATTCGCCACAAATATTCCTTGATCCCCAAAAGGTTAACGGGAAACGACTTCCTTCCTCTTCACATAAAGAAACCACCTCAATGGATTTTTTTGGGTATCCATATGTTTCAAATAACCTTAAGACAGCTACAAAGCTAGCAATAATACCATATGCCCCATCATATTTGCCTCCATCTACGACAGTATCAATATGCGAGCCTGTCAGAATGGTTTTCTCGCTTGTATCCGTTCCCTGCAATCTTCCAAATAAATTTCCTACACTGTCAAAATGCGTTTGCAATTTCATTTGGTCCATTTTATTTTTTAATGCGTGCTGTGCCTCCAGCCAAGGATGTGAATACAAAAGTCTTGTTACTCCACCATGTTCGGTTTGCCCAAATGCAGCAAGCCATTCAATCATGTTTCCAACCTGGTCTTTATCTAAAAACTGTTTATTTACTTGAATGGCCATCTTCTTCTCTCCTTCAAATGTTACATTTAATAACATATATAGTAATAATAATAGTTTACAATCAGAACAAATGAACTACATTAGCTAATTCGTAAAAATTTTCTAAATCTTTTATGCAAAATAACTAAAAAGTTTGTTACAATAAAAACCAATTACATAACTTCAAGTGTTATATTTTCTACCATAAGGAGTGTTTTCGATGAAAGTGTATGAACTTTTGACCATTCCTCATTTAGAAGGAATGCAAATCATTGCAGGAGAGTCCGGAAAAGAGAACGAAGTGGAATCAGTCAATATGATGGATGCACCTGATATCATTCAATTTTTAAATCAAAACGATTTTCTAATCACCACCGCTTATCATTTCAAAGATCATCCTCACCTCCTATCCGAGCTAGTAAAAGCAATGTCTGAACACGACTGCGCAGGTTTGGGCATTAAGACTAAACGTTTCTTAGACAAAATCCCAGATGAAGTGATTTCCCTTGCTGATGAGTTATCCTTACCAATCATAGAACTTCCCTTAGATCTCTCTCTTGGACAAATCGTAAATCTAACCTTTCATACGATCCTTGATAAAAGAGCTGCCGAGTTAAAATTAGTGCTCGAAACCCATAAGCAATTCACAAACATCATTATGCAAGGAAAAGGAGTCCAATCCTTACTTCAGGATTTATCCCACATGATCACGCGGCCAGTTCAATTAATCGACCAGCATTTCAAACCTATTTCCCAGCCAATCATGAACATGGACTTTTCTTCATTATTTGACGGAATTTCGATTCCTGCAGCCAGTTCATTTCCGATTACTTTTTCTTTCTTATCCACAAAACAAAATTGTACCTTATTCCCTGTCAACATCAGTGAAAAGAAAAACGGATTTCTAATGATTATCGGAGAAATAGAAAGAAATGATCAATTAACCCTTTTAACGATAGAACAAGCTGCGAATGTTATTTCATTTGCATTAATGAAGGAAAATGCTCTTAAACAACATGATCGAAGTATCCGTAATGACTTCTTTCTACACTTTTTAAACGGTACCTTCGCCTCCCAGGAGGAAATCATTGGCCGAGCTGAGGAATTTTCATTACATCATAACCAGATGTATATTTGTGCAGTCGGCAAAATTGACGGGAATCTTCTTCACCCTACTTACACTCAGCGCCATGAGAAGGAGGATGATGTTTTTGATTTTATTGAAGGCGAATTATCAGCTTACACACAAAAGATTCACTTTTTCAAGAAAGGTGATTCTTGCATCCTGTTATTTGAAGTTCAAGATCATGACCTTTCCCCGATTGTTTATGTGGAGACCTGCTTAATACAACTTCAAGAAAAGGTATCTAAATATTTAGTCAATACGATTTCTTTTGGTGTAAGTACTTTATGTCAGAATTTCTTACATACTAAAGACGGCTATACCGAGGCCGCAGACGCTCTATCACAAGGTAAACTTTCAAAGAAAACAGAATATATACAAACCTATCATACAAAAGACATTATGGAGTTGCTGCGCCAGATCCCACTTGAGGACTTAAAAAATTTTTATTCCTTCACCCTCAACGGTTTTAGCGCGACAAAGATAGAAGAAGAACAATCCTTACTAGAAACATTATCCGTCTTTTTAGAAACACACTGTCAGATTTCGGAAACAGCGAAAAGATTGTTTGTTCATCGCAATACAGTGGTTTATCGAATTGAAAAATGCGAGGAGATTCTAGGGAAAAGCTTAAAGGATTCCGAAACAACCCTGCAACTCAGACTCGCCTTAAGAATCAAGTCTTTATTAGAAAACTAATGAATTTTATAAAAACCCAAGCCGACATGTCAAATAGATCGGCTTGGTTTTTTTATTTATATTGTACAAAATGTATAGTACAAATCTGAATTTTTAGTTAGTTTACACAATGACAGTTATTGGTTAATTGATTATTATGTAACTAATCATTACATACAATGTTAGGTTTTATAACATTAAAGATTAAACTTATTTAAGGGAGGATTTACTCATGAACGAAAAAATCGGAAAGCCAAAAATTTTCTCATTGGGTTTACAGCATGTACTTGCTATGTATGCAGGAGCCATTCTTGTACCACTTATCGTTGGCGGCGCATTAAAATTCACACCTCATCAGCAAGCATTCCTGATTGCCATAGACTTGCTGACTTGTGGACTCGCAACCTTGCTGCAATCCATCAACAATAAATATATTGGAGTTGGCCTTCCTGTTGTGTTAGGAACTTCATTTGTTGCTGTATCTCCAATGATTACGATTGGCACCAATTATGGGATTACAGCCATTTATGGATCGATCATCGCTGCTGGAATATTCATTATTCTATTCGCCAATGTATATGGAAAACTATTAAAACTCTTCCCGCCTGTTGTAACCGGAACAGTGGTTATCATTATCGGCCTATCCCTCATACCTACTGGGATTAGGAATATGGGCGGCGGCGCTTCAAGCCCTGAATTTGGCTCTTCCGAAAACTTGATCCTTTCCTTTGGTGTCTTAGCCTTCATATTATTGATGAATCGTTTCTTTCAAGGCTTCATGCGTGCCATTTCGGTATTGCTCGGAATTATCGCTGGAACGATTGTTGCTGCTTTTATGGGAAAAGTGAACCTGCAAGCTGTCGCAGATGCTGCTTGGTTCCGTATCCCGACTCCATTCTATTTTGGTGTTCCAACTTTTGAGATTGTCCCTATGTTAACAATGATTATTGTCGGAACCGTCATCCTCGTTGAATCAACAGGCGCCTTCCTTGCTTTAAGTAAAATTACTGGTAAAGAACTTTCTGAAAAAGACATTATCCGCGGCTACCGAACGGAAGGAATTGCCTTTACCCTTGGCGGTTTATTTAATGCCTTCCCCTACAGTACTTTTGCACAAAATGTCGGTCTTGTTCAGCTTTCAGGCATCAAAAATAGAAGTGTCACCATTGCAGCAGGTATTATTTTAATCGGTTTAGGCCTTGTTCCTAAGATTGCCGCCTTAGCAACGATTATTCCTACTGCTGTCCTCGGTGGAGCAACAGTTATTATGTTTGGCATGGTGGTGTCTTCTGGGATTAAAATGCTGAGCAGAGTGGACTTTTCTGATAATAACAACCTATTAATTATTGCCTGTTCCATTTCATTAGGCCTAGGATCCACAGTGGTTCCTGAGTTGTTTAAAGTGCTTCCAGAAACCCTCAGAATTCTTGTAGGTGATGGAATAATTACAGGCAGTATATGTGCAATCCTTCTAAATTTAGTGCTAACAAAGCGAACCAAAGCTTCCTTAAACGTTGTACCAGATTCACCATTAGCACCCGATGCAAAAGGCTTATAAGGAAAGGATTGGAGCACTATGTACACAATTACGAATTTAAACGATACCACTTATGAACAATTTATCGAAATTACAGGCGGTATCTTTGAGCATTCACCTTGGATCGCAGAACAAGCGGAACGACTAAAACCATTCAGTTCTCTTTATCAGTTACATCAAGCAATGGTTAAAATTGTTGAAAACTCATCACTTGAACAGAAATTAGCCCTGATTAAAGCCCACCCTAACTTAGGAGACCGGGCAGCGATGACGTCTAATTCGGTTCAGGAACAACAAGGAGCCGGTCTACAGAACCTTACACCTGAGGAATACAACCAATTTATCTCAATGAATCAACAGTATATGGAGAAATTCGGTTTTCCTTTTATCTTAGCTGTCCGCGGAAAAAACAAGGAGCAGATTTACGAAGTGATGAAAGAAAGGATTCATCATTCAATAGAAATAGAATTTAAAACAGCCCTTTCTGAGATTTATAAAATTGCCTTACTTCGTTTAGGGGAGAAAATTACTGACATTACTGTTATGTAAAAAACGGGTCTTTATTTTTAAAAAGAGAATAAACAAATGAAAGAGATGATATTTTATGAGCCTAGAAGCATTAAATAAACAAGTAAAAAAAGATCTTTCCTATCTTTCATTCGGCGGTTCAAGCTGGGTGCGCCCTCTCCAACATCCTGAAGGACATGTATTTGATGTAGTTATTATCGGTGGCGGACAAAGCGGTTTAGCCGCCGCTTTTGGACTTATGCGGGATCGTGTTACAAATATCCTTGTTCTTGACGAAAACCCCGAGGGGTTTGAAGGACCCTGGGAAACCTACGCCCGGATGGTGACGTTAAGAACACCAAAACATCTAACTTCGATCGACCTTGGCATCCCCTCCCTCACCTTTCGTTCTTGGTGGGAGGCCCAATTTGGAGAAAAGAGCTGGGAAGCCATTGATAAGATTCCACGCGGCGACTGGATGAACTACCTTCGCTGGTATCGGGAGGTCCTCAGGCTTCCAGTTAGAAATGAGGTAAAACTAAATCTGCTTGAGCCTGTAGAAGCGGGTATTTACAAACTTCACCTGAATAACCCTGAGACCTCAACACTTTTAGCCCGTAAAGTCATTTTAGCTACAGGTATCCAAGGCGGCGGTGAGTGGCACGTCCCTAAAATAATTTCTGAAAAACTACCCGCCCATCTCTATGCGCACACTTCAAAGAAAATCAATTTTCCGTCCTTAAAAGGTAAAAAGATTGCTATTTTAGGAGGAGGTGCTTCCGCATTTGATAATGCGCATTTTGCTTTATCAGAAGGAGTGGCAGAAGCCCATGTCTTTGTTCGACGCAATGAGATGCAGAGAATTAACCCCATCCGCCAAATGGAGGGTTCTGGACTGATTGAACGCTTTCAGACTTTATCAGACGAAAATAAATATAAGGTGATGTCTCATTTCTTTGGACATAGTCAGCCCCCCACCAATGATACGTTTGAACGCGCATCCTCGCGGCCTGGTTTTCAACTGCACTTAGGTTCTCCATGGCTCGACGTAGAGGCTGCAAGTGATGAGGTTGTAGTGACAACACCTCAAGGAAAATTCTCCTTTGATTTCTTAATTATTAGCACAGGTCTAGTGACGGATCCCGCTTTACGGCCAGAGCTTAAGTTAGTTGAAAAACACATTGCCCGCTGGAGTGACCGTTATAACGCTCCAATTGACATAGCCAATCCTTTGATTGATTCGCACCCCTATCTCAGCCCAGGTTTTGCTCTCCAAAGCCGGGATGAGATAGGTAAAAAACGCTTATACGGCCTGTTTGCTTACAACTACTCCGCTTTAATCAGCTGCGGGATATTAGCCTCTGCACTTTCAGGGATGAGATTTGGGATTCCAAAACTGGTTTCAGCCGTAGCAGATCAACTTTTTTTGGATAATCGTGAAGAAATTCTTGATGAATACTTTAATTACCAAGAGCAGGAATTTATCGCCGATTTAACTGCCATTGAGAGCTAGCCCCTGCTAGCTCTCGGTGGTGCTCTTATTTTACTTAATGGAGAGTGGCCGCAATGTCTGGTTTAACTACACATATTCTCGATTTAACACATGGTCAGCCTGCGGGGAATGTGACTATTGATCTATATTACTTATCAAACAAGGAATGGTATTTAATAAAGACCGCAATAACAAATTCTGACGGACGACTAGATCGGTCGATTCTTTCAGCAGAAGAAATGAAAATGGGCACCTATGAACTTAACTTCCATATCGGAGATTATTTTCGAAGTAAGGACATGCCGCTCCCGGATCCTCTTTTTTTAGACCAAGTTCCGGTTCGGTTTGGTATTTCAAACTTAAACAGTCATTATCATGTCCCATTGCTTATTTCCCCTTACGGCTATCAAATCTACAGGGGAAGTTAAGAACAAAAGCCCAAGCGCCTTGAACAGCCTGACAAGCATAAGACCTCGAGGGGCTAGGCGCTGGAGCTGGACGTGTCTAAAGCTGTAAAAAGTTGTACACAAGTAGTAATTCTATAATTTCCGGGACTATAAAAAACGTCATTCTATCTGTTTTCTGTGATAGAATGACGTTTTTTATGAGCTACCCTAAAAATAATGCACCATAGGCCAAGCCGCCTACAATTACAAAGGCCGGATGTACCTTCCATTTTTCCAATAATAATAAACTTACAACAGCGATTATGATGGTTTGTACTAATCCATTAGAGGTATAGGATGTTTTAATAAAGTCATAAGTAAGACCTGCCATTAAAATCGCAACAGTTGGCACTACGATCTTGGACAATCGTTTTACTCTTGGTGAATCTTTATATTTGAAGATTAACTGTAAAAGAACAATCATTAAGATTAAGGACGGGGCGATCGTTGCAAATTCAGCAATGACAGCTCCTAACACCCCGCCCACTTCAAAACCAATGTAGCCGGCCATTTTGGTGGCGATTGGTCCTGGCAAAGCATTTCCTAACGCCAAAATCTCACTAAATTCACCAGTAGTGACCCAGCCGTAGCGGCTGACTACCTCATGTTCGATTAACGGAATCGATGCCGGGCCGCCCCCATATCCAACAATACTCGGAATAAAAAATGCGATAAATATTTGAATATAAATCATAGGCTCTCACTTTTTTCCTTCATAGTCATTTCGATCTTTTCTTTTTTATCAGGAATCGCTAATGCCGCAACCAGTAGAATTCCTACGACAATACCTGGATGTACATGGAAGATCTCCATCACTACAAAACTACCAGCCAGGAGGAGAATCCCTTTCTTCCAGCCCCAGCCATTCTTTGATTTTTTCAAAAACTCCCATGTTAAGGTTCCCATCATTACACCTACTATTGGCACCACTGCACCAGTCATCCCTTGAACTCTTGGGTTATCCTTAAACTGATTAAATGAAGTTAATAAGACGAGCATCATTAGAATGGTTGGTAAAACAGTAGCCAATATAGCATTTATCATACCTAATATCCCACCCAGCCGGTAGCCGATATACCCAGCCATCTTTGTTGCGATAGGTCCGGGCAGCGTGTTGGCGAGGGCCAAAATATCACTAAATTCTTGATCATTCATCCATTTAAACGTACCCACTACTTCTTTATGTACGAGTGGGATGGCGGATGGTCCACCGCCAAAGCCTAATAGCCCGGATCTGAAAAATCCAATAAATAAATCTCGTTGAAGTTTCACGTATATTCACCTTTTTTCATGTTTGCCTTTTTAAGATTAAGGATCTGTTAATTTTGGCTGTTGATTGCAGCGAAAGAAGCGCGCTTTCCGCGGGCGTGCCGGGGAGTCTCCTCGGCGCTTTAGCACCTGTGGGGTCTCCCTTGCCCCGTACTCCCGCAGGGATCGAGCGCCTTGCGCTCCAATCAACAGATTATAAAAAGCACCAATATCTTTTAACAGAACCAAGATTAAAAAACTAGAATCCTAGCGCTGCCCCATCACCTCTTGGATCTGCACCGCCAAATTTAATGTTGCTATCAGGATCAATTTTGATGACCCCGGCATGGCCCATCACATCCGTGAAATCTTCGACAATCTCCACTTGATGTCCTCTTTTTCGGAGCGATTCGGTAATCTCATTCGGTACTCTTCCTTCGATTTTAACGCTATTGGATTCAGCACCCCAAGTTCGGCCATATAACCACCTTGGCGCCTCTATCGCTGCCTGGATCGGCATATGGTAATCAAGTATTCTTGTCACAAGAGCTGCCTGAGTTTGCGGCTGCCCCTCTCCTCCCATTGTACCATACACCAAATAAGGCTCACCGCCCTTAAAGACCATCGCAGGATTTAACGTATGATAGGTTCGTTTTTTAGGCAGCAGACAATTTACATGGTTCTCGTCAAGCGAAAAAAAACTGCCCCGATTTTGCAGCACAATCCCTGTATCTTTTGGGATGAACCCAGACCCAAACTCATGATAAATACTTTGGATAAGCGAAACCGCATTCCCATACTGGTCGACTACCCCTAACCAAACCGTATCTCCTTTTGGATCCAATTGTTTTTGAAGATTTATCGGCTTGGTAAAGTCGATTTGGGCCGCTAACTCCATTCCTCTTTTTAGAGATAGTAGCTCATCTAGAGGAATATGGGAAAAATCAGGATCCGTTAAATACTGATCACGATCCTCGAATGCTAGTTTAGTAGCCTCGATCAATAGATGATAATAATCAGCAGACCCTTCCTCAATCTCCGGGACATCAAACTGATTCAATATATTTAAAATGGATAGGGAAGCAAATCCTTGAGTATTCGGAGGTAAGTTGTAAACGCCATAACCTCGGTAATCGACCGAAAGAGGCTTTACCCAGTCGGAACGGTGGGAAACAAAATCATCGTATGTTAATAAGCCTCCATTGTATTGGAGATCTTCCGCAATGACCTTTGCGACCTCCCCTTGATAAAATAGGCGGCTTCCTTCTTTTGACAGTCCTTCTAGAGTTATAGCTAAATCTTTCTGTTTCATTATTTCACCAGTATGATAGGAAAAGCCAGAAGTTTTTGTAAAAATCT
Organism: Neobacillus cucumis; assembly: GCF_023715505.1. The sequence goes on from NZ_JAMBOH010000018.1 coordinate 84,853, forward strand.
TTTTAAATTCCGAAAATCGTTGCAAATTTCGAAACTGATTGTTGGTTTCATCTAAGTTTATATTCGTCCAATATTCTTGGCTTGGGGTAACTGGGGACCCATCCTTAGCATAGTGGATGGCAGATTGTAACAAGTCTTGCCAAGATATGCTTCCCTTCATTCTTTCAGCCGAATAATCAAAAGCCTTTTCCCAGCCGGCAACTGCCCCTGGAACAGTGTTAGCACCAAGAGGCCCCCGAGCAGGAATCTTTTTCATCCCCTGCTTTTTGTAAAAGTCAATCGTTGCGTACTCTCCAGAACGGCCGCTGCTATTTAATCCCTTTAATTCTTTGTCGCTAGAATTGTAGATTAACCAAAAATTGTCGCCGCCAATTCCATTCATATGGGGATAGACAACCCCAATCGTTGATGCTGCCGCAATCGCCGCCTCAACGGCATTTCCTCCCTCCTGTAAAACCTTCATACCGGCTTGCGAGGCCAAATAATGCGGAGTTGTAATCATCACATTGGGAGCCATGGTGGTTGGGCGGTATGACCAAAATGCTTGATTATTCATGACCTTACCTCCTTCCATAAATCATTTAATTTGCAATTTTCACATTTGTTTCGACCAATATCGCCGACAGACGCTGGATGAATTTTAGTAACTTTATATCTTGAGATTGATTCGCGATAAACGACAGGCCGACTGGGATTCCATTCCTATTCATCAAAGGAATGGTCACTTGCGGAAAGCCAGTTAATCCTGCGATGCACGTAAGCTGCATCGTTCTTGTGCGATACCGCTCCATATCCTCCATTGATAACTGGCGTAAGGGAGCTTCGCCCGGAGCAGTCGGAATCACCAATAATCCATTTGTTTTTAATAAACTCGACAGACTTTGTTTTATTTTTTCTCTTCTGTTATTTAAAGGACCAAGCTCATCTACATTCAGGGTACTCGCCCATTCAAATCGTTCGCTAATCCCCGGTCCAAAGGTTGGCTTCACCGCTTTAATCCAGTCACCATGTTCCTTCCAAATCTCTCTTCCTTGGATGGATCGAAAAAGCTCTGCCCATTTTGACAGTCCTTCATCTGATATGTAGAGCGAGTTAGTGTTAGTAAATAACGCTTGTAAAATCGAAGCAGTGTGTAATAAGGATTCCTTTGTTTCTCCTTCTACAAAAGACCATGCTTCTTTTTCAAAAAAAAGATACTCAAAGCCATCATAAGTCTCTTCCTGGTTAATGAGAATTTCACCGATCGCCAGCAAAAGTTCTGGATTTTTGGTCATCCACCCTACCGTATCAAAGGATTTAGCAAGTGGTATCACACCCTTGATATTTACAAGCCCATGTGTTGGCCTAATTCCAAAAAGCCCGCAATAGGTTGATGGAATGCGAATCGATCCTCCTGTATCCGTTCCGAGAGCAAAGTCGACTAGTCCTGCAGCAACGGCTACCGCAGAACCACTTGAGGAACCACCTGGAATCCGGTCCTCTGCACGCGGATTTATGGGTGTCCCATAGTGGAAATTTTCCCCATTTAAACTGTACATTAATTCATCTGTATGGGTCGTTCCCCTCAGATATGCCCCCTGTTCCAATAACAGATCCACCACGGGTGCATTTTGTGTTGCAGGATCATGGGTTCGCAGCCAATCTGGATTTCCGGCACTGGAATGATAATTTTTGAGATCAAATACATCCTTAACCGCAAATGTCCGTCCATTTAAACTACCGGAGCCAGTCGGACTCATCTTTAAATTGTTATTCATAAAGGCATTCCAATGCTCATTCATACCTTACCTCCACCACTCTATGTTTACTAATTATTATAATGAGAAAATTCAAACGAGTCATTGGTATTCTGTCTAAAGATAAAAACGATTTTGGTTAAATTGACCAAAACACAATTCCCCTGTAGTAACAACTTTGTCGATTGAGCAAACCTTATACTGAGTAATCATTGACCACAAATATATAATAAAAAAATCAGCTCCGTGAAAAGGAACTGATTTTCTGGAAAAAAATGCTTTTGATATCGTATTTAGTTTCTACCTGTATTATTTGTACGAAGTTTACTTATTAAAACAAAAACATTAAAATTATTCAAATTTTGTTGAATCACCATAAAAGGCATATTCGATACTTTTATTGAACTTGACGGGCATCCATCATTCGCTTCTAATTCTACTAACTCGCCAGGTATTTCGACATTCCCTTGATTTTTATCAAAATATACAAATGAAATTCCATCGTCAGCGTAATCCAAAACCTCTGGAGCGGTCACAAAACACCCCCCCCGCAAGCAATACATGTCTCTCTATCAACAATTGTATATGTTTTCATCAAAACTCTCCAAATTTTTAATATTTTCCTGTTTTTCAGGATAGATTTTATGTTAAAATTAAATTCTTAATTTTATCTTAATAATTAAAAAATTTTATAAGCCTTTTTTAAGGGAAATTTAATATTATTTAGATATAATGGAAGATGTAAAAGAGAAAAAAACACAACTAATCAAGCCAATAACTAGTAAATATTCAATTATGAGGTGAAGATGATGCAACTTACTGTAAATAAAAATGGAGACAATAAGGTTCCATCCGCTTATTCAAGAACAAATCCTTTTCAAGCGAAGGTTCTTAAAAACATCAATCTAAATGGTGCTGGCTCTAGTAAAGAAACGAGGCATATTGAGCTATCATTGGAAGGGTCAGGTCTTTCTTATATCCCAGGTGATGCGCTTGGTGTTGTCCCGAAGAATGATCCAGAACTTGTTGCTTCACTTCTAGAAGAAATGCATTGGGATGAAAAAACGGAAGTAACCATTAATAAGCAAGGTGATACACTTCCATTAAAAGAGGCGTTAACCGACCACTTTGAAATCACGTTACTGTCGAAAAAGATTCTCCTAGCGGCAGCAGAATTCACAGAAAATGAGAAGCTAAAAAACCTTGTATTAGTTGAAAATGCAGCACAGCTAAAAGAATATACCAACGGACGTGATTTACTTGATATGTTACGTGATTTCGGTCCATGGAAGGCTACTGCCCAAGAGTTTGTTTCTCTTTTAAGAAAAATGACACCGCGGCTTTACTCCATTGCTAGCAGCATGGCAGCCCATCCTAGTGAAGTTCATCTAACCATCGGTGCAGTTCGTTACAATGCGCATGGACGCGATCGCAATGGTGTTTGTTCTGTTTTAGTTGCGGAACGTACTCAAGAAGGTGATACACTTCCAGTATTTGTACAGCCAAATAAACACTTTCATCTGCCAGAATCACAAGAGAAAGATATCATCATGGTTGGTCCTGGAACAGGTATCGCACCATTCCGTTCCTTTATCGAAGAACGAGCAGTTACAAAAGCAGACGGTCGCACATGGTTATTTTTTGGAGATCAGCATGCAGCGTCAGACTTCCTTTATCAAGATGAGCTAGAAAAATATCAGAAAGAGGGCGTATTGACGAGATTAGAGACTGCGTTCTCCCGTGATAGCGAGCGAAAGGTCTATGTGCAGCATAAAATGCTTGAAAACAGTAAAGAACTATTCGAATGGCTGGAAAATGGAGCATACTTCTATGTTTGCGGAGATAAGCAATATATGGCGAAAGATGTTCATAGCGCCTTATTAACGGTTATTGAAAAAGAAGGCTCCATGACTCCTGAAGAAGCTGAAGCCTATCTAAACGCAATGAAAGAGCAAGGACGTTACTTGCGGGATGTATATTAAAATAGATGGGTTTTAAAGCAATCCAATCAAAAGAGTGACACCATACACTGTTATGGGTCACTCTTTTTTAAACTAATTATTTGTAATTCAATCCAAAATCAAATTCATACTTGTCCCCACTCTTATTTTTATAAACATATGAGGAAACTTCTTCATATCCAGGAATATCTCCAACTTCTTTGTCTACAGCTGCTTTATTAGCTGGAATCGTGAATGGAAGTTTTCCAGTCGGATTGAATTTGCCGCGAATGACATCAACAATTGCCTCTGCCTTCGTTCCAAACGTCGCAACCACAGCGGCTGAATTCGGTTCTATTTGGTCTATTAACCATGGGTTCGTGAAATTAATCGCCGTAATGGTCGGTACAGTTTTCTGAATTTCAATAATCCGATCCACATTTGTGATACCTGTTTCAGGACCTACTGAAATCCGCGGGTTATTGTCCCAGTTCGATTGAACAGGCCGGACCCATACAAATGCATGTGTGGCTTCAGCGAGATTATCTGTTACTGTGATCGATGGGTCATATTTTTGAATCGTTTCTCTTAATTTCTTCGTCGCCGCCGCATCATTTCCACCTGGGAACATTTCAACATATAGCTTAACATTGTTTATTTTCCCATCACTTAATGGAAGGACATTCTCACCATTAATTTTATCGTTACGCATAAGAACAAGGGACTTCCTGTGTGCTGCTTCCGCCTTTTTCTTTGATTCAGGATTATTAACGACATCTAGGGCATGCTGCCTATCTACGTATGGGTTTTCAAAAAGGCCCAATTTCATCATCTCTGACAGTAAAAATGAAACAGATTGATCTACTTTTTCTTCTTTAAGTAGGCCATGTTTTACCGCATCAATGATAGGAGCTGGATCGGATGCGCCAGAGATAATATTTGTCCCAGCATTAATAGCTTTTGCAAATTTTTGTTCCGGCGTTAACCCTTCTGCACCCCAGGCATTATTGCCAACTGCGCCTGTATCAGAGTTTACATAACCCTTGAAACCAAGCTGGCCGCGGAGAAGATCGGTAATAATCGCTTTGTTTAAAGCAAAGCCCACTTCCTCAAATTGCTGCGTAGGACTAAACCATGGTAACCCTTGGTCAGCACTTGTATTGCTTGGATAAGCATAATAAGGCATAACCGAAGACACACCAGCCGTAATAGCCGCTCTAAAGCTTGGAATATGATATTTTAATAAACTTCCTGCAGTTGGATATGGATTGAATTTGCCTTCTGGAAAATGTGGATCTAAGCCATTGTCTCGTGCACCGCCTCCCGGGAAATGCTTAACGGTAATCGCGACACTGTCTTTTCCAAGTTCATCCCCTTGGAAACCTTTGATGACGTTATAAATCATGCCTGAAGCAAGTGCAGGCTGCTCGCCAAACGTATCTTCAATTCTTGCCCAAAGTGGATCGGTCGCAATATCTGCTGTATATCCATATACCTTGCGAATCCCCTCCGCTCTCCATTCCTTCGCCGCGGTTTCTGCAAAATCCTTGACTTTACTTGTATCACGGGTTGCCGCAAGCCCTAATGGACCTGGCCAAAAGGAATGCAAGCCTGCCCCTTCACTGCTATTGGTATAATCTGTTGATGCATGATTTCGTGGATTTGATGTGATGACAATTGGAATTCCTAATCTTGATCCCTCTGCTGCTTCTTGCAGCTGATTATTATAATCAGCGATAACATCGGCAGTTGGGGTCTGCCGAAAAATGTAGTAACGTGTATTTTGATCAATTAATTTATTTGGCAAGACTAACTTGTTATCCGTAAATTTCGGAAACTCTGTAATCAGCATCATCCCCGCTTTTTCCTCAAGTGTCATCTTTTTGACAAGATCCTTTACACGTACGTCGGTTGGAAGCTGCCAGTTTTCATATGGATCGAGCCTGCCATTATTATTTAGGTCTTTGAATTTCTTCTCACCCTGTACTAGGATGTTTTTGGCCGTCGCTGTAATCTCAGGTGCATTTTGTTTATTACCATTTGATTTTCCCTGCTCCGCACTTGCATAAGGAATGACTGTCGATGATAACATCAAGGCGGCTAGTGTTAAAGATACTGTCTTTTTTGAGAATCGTTTCAAATCTCTTCCTCCCCCTTTTTCCTGATAAAATTTTCCAACAAATAGACCTAAATAACCTACATTCACCCCCATCAAGTAAGAAAACGCTTCCATTTCCTATTCATTTTATAATCTTTCATTCCATATTTAGTAGAGAATTTTTTTAGGAGAATTTGTGTTTTTTATAGAAAAGCGGAAACGCCCGTTTAGCGCACGACAGGACTGGAACCCATCGACTGAGATAATGGAAACACGAAGAGCGATAGCGATTCGATGTGGACTTATTGTAGGGAGATGGCTGAAGTACACTAGTCGCTGGAGCTAGCCAGTTCTCATTTTATAATGAAAAAAGGACTACCGAAGTAGTCCTTAATAATTTATTATAGTTTTTCACCGTTCGTCGCAATGATGTCTTTATACCAGTAGAAAGACTTTTTCTTTTTGCGTTCCAATGTCCCGCTCCCATCATCATGTTTGTCCACGTAAATGAAACCATAACGTTTGGAGAACTCGCCTGAAGACATGCTCACCATATCGATACATCCCCAGGTTGTATAGCCCATCAGCTCAACACCATCTTCAATGGCTTCACCCATTGCCTTGACATGTTCACGTAGATAATCAATTCGGTAGTCATCATGAATCGAACCGTCTTCTTCTACCTTGTCATATGCCCCTAAACCATTTTCTACAATAAAAAGTGGAATTTGGTAACGGTCAAAAAGTTTATTTAGAGAAATCCGTAACCCTACAGGGTCGATTTCCCAGCCCCAGTCACTTGCTTTTAGGAATGGATTTTTCACTCCACCAATAATATTTCCTTGTGAAGCTTCTTCATCTGTCTTCACTTTTTTTTCTGTCCTCGACATGTAATAACTAAAGCCGATATAATCAACCTTACCTTCCTTTATTATATCTAAGTCGCCCTCTTGAATCTCTAGTTCAATTTGATGCTCCTTAAAATAGCGCTTCATGAAAGCTGGATACTCCCCGCGCACCTGGACATCTCCACAAAAGTAATTGAACAGCTGTTCTTCCTGAAGGGAATATAGTACGTTTTCCGGATTACAATCAAAAGCATAGACAGGGGCATAGAGAATCATACAGCCGATTTGCGAATTTGGAATGATCTCATGGCACGCTTTAACGGCAATCGCACTAGCAAGAAATTGATGATGGTACGCCTGGAAGGTTGGCTGGAATTTATCTTCTTCTTTTTGAATTGAGAAACCAAGACCTTGAATGGGCATCACCAAGCCGCTATTGATTTCATTAAAAGTCATCCAGTACTTCACTTTATTTTTATAACGATTGAAAATAGCTTTTGCATATCTTTCAAAGAAAGTCACCACTTGGCGGTTTCTCCAGCCGCCATATTCCTTTACAAGGTGAAGAGGCATTTCATAGTGTGAGATGGTGACAACAGGCTCAATCCCATACTTGTGCAATTCATCAAACACCCGGTCATAGAAGGCTAAACCTTCTTCATTTGCCTCTAATTCATCACCATTTGGGAAAATTCGTGTCCAGGCAATCGACATCCGAAATGCCTTGAAGCCCATTTCTGCAAACAAAGCAATATCTTCTTTATAGCGATGATAAAAATCAATCGCTTCGTGATTTGGATAGCTGTATTTTTCAGGGTGGATTTCAAAATCAAACCCTGGATTTAATAGAATGTTATATCTCTCTTTTCCTCCTGGAAGGACGTCGGCAATATTTAATCCTTTATTTCCTTCTTTATATCCGCCTTCCATTTGGTTGGCTGCTGTTGCTCCTCCCCATAAAAAACCTTTTGGGAATTGATAATTCACCATATAGTTACCCCCTTAATATTTTTCCATAGTAGTTAATATTTGTTAAGATGTCTGCATTTAATCTTTTTCTTCATTAGGAATCGTAACGATATTTTTCAAAATAGTAAATAAGTTAACGTGATCTAGTTCTAAATCCCACTGTAAGTCACTAGTGACAAAGATGTAACACTGTGTGACAGCCGAATTATTATGTTAAAATGAATTACGATCTTTTTAAAAAAGGGGTAACAGCTTAAATGTTTTCAAATGAGATAATTGCGTCTTTCAATGTATTAGAAACTTCTTTATACAACTACATCATTCAAAACAGTGATAAAGTGGCCTACATGCGAATTCGTGAACTTGCAGATGAAACCCATGTCTCAACTGCCACCATTTTACGTTTTTGTCGAAAAGTAAATTGCGAGGGTTTTTCTGAATTTAAAGTAAAACTGAAAATACATTTAGAAGAGAAGAAAAAAACAATTATAAAAAGTCCCCAACATTCGTTAGTTGAATTTTTTGAACGGACATTAAAAGGGGAATTAGAGGAAAAAATCAAGAATGCTGCAAATCTAGTTACTCATGCGGAAAATGTAATTTTTATTGGGATCGGAAGCTCAGGGATTCTGGCGGAATATGGGGCACGTTACTTCTCAAGTTTAGGTAAATTTTCAATGAATATAAAAGACCCCCACTTTCCAATACACTCCAAGCTCAGGACGAACAGTGTCATCATTGCACTGTCAGTCTCAGGAGAAACTAATTTTACCATCACACATCTCCATCAACTGAAACAAGAAGGAAGTAAAATTATTAGTATTACCAACAATAAACTCTCAACCGTGGCAAAAATTTCTGACCTCAATATTTCTTACTATGTAACCGAAGAATTCATCGAAGAAGCGAATATTACCACACAAGTGCCAGTTGTTTATATTCTTGAGTCGATGGCCCGAGAAATCTATCAACTTAATCAATAACCGCCTAGCTCTAAAAAGATAAGCTGCCTATCTTGGCAGCTCTAGCTTCAATGACTATATTTTCAAATCGCTGATTTCCGGAATTCCGATGGTGAACAGCCTGTAATTCTTTTAAAATTGTTACTAAAATACGCTAAATCAGCGTAGCCCACTCTCTCGGCAATTTCTGACATTCGTAAAGTTGTATTTAATAATAACCGTTTGCTTTCCTCAATCCTCAGCTCTGTTAGATAATCAACGAATTTTTTATTTAATTGCTGCTTGAACAATTGACTAAGATAACTAGGATTCATATGTACACTTTCGGCTGCATCTTTTAGTGTGATTTGGTCTAAAGGTGTTTTTTCTAAATACTGTAATACTCTTTCGATCGTTGAAGAAGGAAGACTTTCATCTACCGTTTGGATATCCAAGTCCTTAGCTAATTTTTCCAGCCACTTTTCTAGGCATGCTTTTAGTTCCGTTTCTTCGACTGGTTTGAGCAGATAATCGGTCACTCCTGTTCTCAGAGCCTGCTGGACAAATTGAAACTCGTCATGCACACTGATCACAACCACATCCTGCTTCTTTTTCAATTGGCTCAACTCTTTAACAAATGTAAGTCCATCCATGATGGGCATTCGGATATCTGATATGATGAGATCCACATTATTTTGCTTTACCCAATCGAGTGCCTCCAAGCCATTTTCACATTCTTGTATGACTTGCAACGGAAGATTCAAGTTATTTATGGTCCATTTAAGGGCTGTACGAACCCATCTCTCGTCATCAACCAACAAGATCGTTTTCTTCATGGTTTCTCCCCCTCCATATGCTGGTCCAAAAACGGTAAATGGATCAATACCTTTGTCCCGGAACCAAATTTACTTCTAACTGTGATACCATACTCCGAACCAAACAAATAATGAATCCTTTGGTGCACATTTAAAATTCCTATATTCTTCCCATCTTTGGCCGGTGTTAATAAGTTTATTCGTTTCCTGATTTCTTCTAAATTTCTTGCCTCTATTCCCTTCCCATTATCGCAAATACTGATCACATATGATGATTCAGAATAACGGTAAACAGAAATTACAATTTTAATTTTATTAACTCCGGCATCGTGACCGTGTACAAAGCAATTTTCAACCAATGGCTGTAGGGAAAACTTAATGGCCTTAAGTTCCATTGCCCATTCGGGAACATCAAATTGATAATCAAAACGGTCCTCAAAGCGAAACTTTTGAATCTTAAGGTACATTTCGCAAAAATTCAGTTCCTCACGCAGACTGACCGTGGAAGATTGATTATTTAAATTATAGCGGAGCAATTTTCCAAGCGAATAGGACATAACGGCAATATTTTCTTGATTTTCCTCCAACGCCATTCCCCTAATCGTCTCGAGTGAATTATAGAGGAAATGAGGATTCATTTGTGATTGAAGCATTTTTAATTCTACTTCTTTTTGCTTAAGCGACATTTCAGCTTCTCTTAATTTAGATACGTATACCTCTTCAAGTAAATTAGCTAGTTTTTCAACTGTATTATTAAAACCTGCCGTTAATTGACCGATTTCATCATTTGAAACCACACGGACCCTGCCTTCAAGATGGCCCGTCTCTACTTCCTTCATAAAATGCTGCAACCTGCGAATCGGCCGTATAATGCTAGTCGCGAAGCCGAAACCGATTAGATAAGCCAAAATTAACGAAATTATAATCGTAGTAGAAATGGTTTTCCCAATCTGGATAATCCCGCCGGTTAAATCCCGGTATGGAACAGCTGTTAGAAACCGCCAGCCAAGGTTTTGCGAAAAAGTAAACGTAACAAAATCTTTTCGCTGATTATCTAATATTTCCGTGTGGCTTCCGTCTGTTTTTAAGGTAACAAGCTGCTTGTATTCTACTTTTTTTCCAAGCTTCGTATAATCAGGATGGTAGATGTAATGCCCATTTGCATCCAAGATAAAGAAATAGCCGTTTTTGCTAATCGTTACCTTATTTGAGATTTCTTCAATTCGTCTAAAATTAATATCAATGATGAGCATTCCGACAGGCAGAAGTGTTCGTGGATTATAGAGACGCCTGACAAGTGAAATAACAGGCTGCTCATTATTTGCTAATGTCAATTTTCTCGTTACTAACATACTCATCCCGTTTAATGGCACTAACCGATACCAATACTCCTCTTTGATTTTAGTGGCGGGATAAAAATTTCTTGCCCCAAGGGTATCAATGACTTGTTCGTTATCTAATAGGATCGTGATATTACTGATATCTGCCCTTGAATACTCTGCTGCTTTTAAGGTATTTCGGGTACCATCAATCATACTTTGTTTATGATCGGATTTTGTTGATTTTAATAGACTGGATAATTCTGGGGAATTAATGATTTTGAGACTGGTGATTTCAAAATCCTGTAAATAATATTCAATATGTGTTTGTACTTGATCGATGACTTGTCTGCTTGATTGTCGAAGTTCATTCTCAAGCTCTGCAGATGAACGTTTATACGAGAAAATTCCTACTGAAAGGACAGGAAAAATAACGAGAAAACTAGAAAATACGCAGAGTTTAATCATTAAGGATTGATTTTTTAAAAGAATAAACCGTTTAATAAATTCTGCCATTTTCCTCATTCGTTTTCATTCCTCACCGGTAATATTTTTTAAACAGAAAAGACCCAGCTGGCAAAGGAAATATTTACCAACTAGGTTTTCTGCGTGCTGCTATAGTTTATGGACGAGCTTTTTCAATCGCATCCATGACCTCTTTATAATCTTTTGAATAGGAATCTACCATCGATTTAACGGCATCTTTCCATGGTTGAATATCATTGACCTCTGTAAAGACTACACCCGCATCTTTAAGCTTCTTAGTTGAACGCTCTTCCCATTTATCCCACTCTTCTCTTTGAGTTTTCACAGAATCAAGCGCTGCTTGTTTTATCAATTTTTGATCCTTTTCAGAAAGCTTATCCCATGCAGTCTTACTAATTAGCAATACTTCCGGAATACGCTGGTGATTGTCTAAAACAATGTTCTTTGCTTCTTGATAATGATTAGAAGAGTCAAAGCTTGGTAGATTATTTTCAGCACCATCAATAATTCCTGTTTGCAGAGCACTGAAAACCTCTCCATATGGCATCGGCGTTGCACTGGCACCTAAAGCTTCCATGAAATCAATATTAATTTTACTTTGTTGAACACGAATCTTTTGCCCTTTTAAGTCCTTCACACTTTTTAATGGTTTAGTAGAGTAAAAGCTGCGTGAACCGGAATCGTAGTAAGCAAGCCCTTTCATTTTGGACTTCTCTAATCCATCTAACAATTTGGTCCCCATCTCACCGTTAAGGAAATTCCATAGATGCTCTTCACTTTCAAATACATATGGAAGTCCAAGTGCGGTAAACTGATCATTAAACTCAGCAAGCGGACTGGAGTTGATTCTAGTGAATTCAATCGCGCCAAGCTGAACTTGTTCTAGCACGGATTTCTCATCCCCTAATTGTGCAGATGGAAAAACCTCAATTTTAATACGGCCATTCGTTCTTTCCTCTACTAATTCAGCAAACTTTTTGTCACCAACAACTGTTGGATAATCAGGCGGCTGATTGTCTGCCAAACGGAAGGTGTATTTTGGCTCCTCTTGCTTAGCCCCTCCGTTTTTTGTGCTTGAAGCTTCTTCTTTTCCACAAGCTGCGAGGATGGTCCCCATTAATAAAGTTGCTGCTAAAACCCCAGTAATCTTTCTTTTCTTCATCTAATAACCCCCTTGATATTTTTTAAAAATTTATTGTTACCTTTCCTTCGGTTACTTGACTAACAAATGTGGCAGCCACAACACAACCTCAGGAATATAGGTAATAATTAACAGAACAACAAGTAACGCATAGAAAAATGGCATCATCGCTTTTGTACCCTGCTGGATCGAGACCTTACCGATCGCACAGCCGACAAACAGCACGGTTCCTACCGGTGGTGTCAATAAACCAATCCCTGCATTTAAAATGAGGACAATACCAAAGTGTACTGGATCCATTCCAAAATTCGTGACCACCGGAAGCAGGATAGGCGTCATAATTAAAATCATGGGTGCCATGTCCATTGGTGCCCCAAGCAGCAGCAACAGAATATTAATAATTAGCAGAATAATAATTGGATTATCCGAAATACTTAAGAATAAATCCGTTACCATCGCAGGAACCTTTAAATAGGCTAAGATCCAGCCAAATGAAGCGGAAGCCGCAATTAAGAAAAAGACCATCGATACTGTTCGCATCGTCCGGGTTAAGATTTTCCATAGATTCGCTAATTTTGCTTCGCGATAAACGACAAACGCTAGAATAAAAGAATATAAACAAGCAAGAGCACCAGACTCTGTTGCGGTAAACCATCCAGTCAAGATCCCCCCTAAGATAATAACCGCAGGGCTTAGTGATAATAAGCCGTGCAGGAGAATACCGCCAATTTCAGCCCTAGGAACAGGGTCTGCTTTTTGATAGCCTCGTTTCCTGGCAATAATATAACCTGTAATCATCAAGGAAATTAACATGATAAAGCCAGGAACAATCCCTGCCATGAATAAACTAGCAATCGAAACGCCGCCTGCTGCTAAGGAGTATAAAACGAGATTATGACTCGGCGGAACGACTACCCCTTGAATAGCAGAAGCGATGGTAACACCAACTGCATAGTCTGCTTCATAACCCTTCTTTTTCATCATTGGAATCATTACAGAACCAACGGAAGATACATCGGCGACAGCAGAACCGGAAATATTTCCAAAGAACAAGGCGGCCACACTGTTGACCATCGCTAGTCCCCCACGGATTCTACCAACCATTAAACTGGCAAAATTCACAATCCTTGTAGCCAATCCACCTTCACTCATAATTTGTCCTGTCAGGATAAAGAAAGGAATCGCTAGCAATGAAAAAGAGTTCATCCCTTGGATCATTTGCTGCCCTACAACAGGAAGAGGTATCTTTAGGTAAATAACGGTTAGTAAGGATGAAGCAATAAGTGTCAGGGCAATCGGAAATCGAAATAAGATTAAAAGAACAAAACTTGAAAGTAAGATAATGATGCCAATTGTATTTGTGTCCAAGTTACAATCCCTCCTCTATGTCTTTATGACGATTGGTATTAATGTTAAAGAATTGGAGAAGAGAATAGACACAAATCATCACTCCTGTAACCGGCATGACAGCGTAGGTTATACTGCTTGGCAGCTTTGTTGCCGGCAGGGTAGAATCCAGCATCAATATGGTAAAGTCCCAGCCCTGAATGACTAGATATAAACCAAAGGCAAAAGTGGATGCACTGATAATCTTATCGAGAATCTTATTAAATTTCTTTGGAAATAGATTGGTAAACGAATCGATTCCCATGTGGATATACTCGCGAAATCCAATTGCCATGGCCATAAAGGCAAACCAAGCGAGCAGCAAAAGCGTAATTTCCTCTGACCAAAAGAAAACAAAATTAAATAATTTCCGTGTCATAACCTGGGTGGTTACGACCAAGATAAGGGCAACTAACGACAGTAAAGTGAATTTTTCAAAAATTCCATCGATCGCTAGACCTATCTTCTTAATTACATTCATAAGCCTTCCTCCAACTTGAAAACGTTTTCTTGTCTTTCATTTTACGGACCTTATGAATGTTTTTAAATGTTGTTTTTTTAGGATAATTTGTGATTTTTTTAGGTTGGATGTTTTTTGTTAGTTTATCAAACGAATTAATTATTTTAAACTTAACATGTTTGTGGGTTTCATTCAACCAGCCTAAGCTAAAAAATCCCTTTACTCTTTTTTATACAAAAAAGACCGGAATGCTTTATACACTTCGGTCATTACTTGATTGTAAAAATTTTTGAGATCGAACGACTTTTTCGTTTGAAAATCTACCTTTAAAAAATTCATCCAGCTGCTGTTTCATTTCATCTTTATTCTCTCGAAATTGCCGATGTCGATGGCCATTTCCTCCTGATGGATGTGGGAATCCGCCGAGAACATACTCGCTCTCAATCAAATGCTGCTCCATAAAGTATCTTATAACCCTGCTTATATTAACACCTAATGGAATGATTAGGGGTTTATTTAGTCGAGTAATATCAGTAACAAAGTACTTCCGTACATATGACAGTAAAAGTTCTGTTTTTATGATATCAGGTCTGGAACCATTAAAGTTCTTTTGATCAAAAAAGACGGCATAAGGAAGCAGTGAGGTATTATATACTAAGTGACTCGATGATTCAAATAGGTCTATCGTAGAGGGGATACCTAAATGTCCAGCGAGTCCTAGTTCATCCAGCATCGCGACCAGATTTTTGCGCATCGTTCCTTCAAAACTGGCCTTCTTTTTTACTTCATGAAGAATTTCTTCATCCTTCCAACCGCGGTCCTTGCATTCTACTACGGTTGAATAGGCCTTTTTCATTTGGTGCAATCCTGGTGTAATGCCGACGATTACCACTCTGGCTTGGTCATTGATATAATCAAAAGGTGTGTAATAGATCTCTAATTTTTTCTCGTTGTCCTTGTCGAGCAAAAACTTTTTATTGAGAATTTCTTTATCCTCTATCGGCAGAGATAAATGATAGATTTCATTTTTAAAATCTGAGAACATTGAAGCGGCTACAATTCCCAAAATAGACACCTGCTTTCATAATAAAAGAGGTTATCTTGCAAAAAGATTACTTTCTTAAGAAAATAGATGATTGCTTTCTGTGATGAAAAAGACAATAACATCACGATTTTGGTTTTACTTGATACAAAGTAAATGCGAAGGTGATTCTGACAGAATCAGGTGAAATTCGGTTACGATTGTCCGAATGCCGGGCTCATTCGGACGCGAGCCACCGGAAATCGAGTTGTCTTGTCTGAATCCGATCCCATTCGGACACGATCTCCTGCAAAAGAAGCTCCCCCTCTAATTCGAGCTTAACCACCAGAATATCGAACTTGCCTAGTCAGAATCCTTAACCACATATCCATTGTTTTTTAAAACTCCCCTAATTTCCTCAATATGGTCCTGATTTTTCGTTTCTAACGCGAGCTCTAACTGGGCATAGCCAGGATAAATATCCTTGCCAACATGATCAAGATGAACGGATTGAATATTGGCATCTAACTCAGCGATCGAGCTCAACACCCTTTGCATTTCACCTGGCTTGTCTTTTACAATCATAGAAAAATTAGCATACCGTCCCGACTCCACCATACCACGTTCAATAATCCGCGAGATAAAATTCACATCCACATTCCCACCGCTGATAACGGCAACCACATTCTTCTCTTTAAAATTCACCTTCTGATATAAAAGTGAAGCTAACGATACAGCCCCTGACCCTTCCACCAGCAGCTTATTTCGTTCTAACAGAAGCAACATAGTTCTGGCAATTTCCATTTCATCCACACAAATAATATCATCTACATACTTTTCAACCAATGCGAAATTATGTAACCCCGGTTTCTTAACTGCAATTCCATCTGCCATCGTAGGCGTAGACTCCACCCTTACAGGCTCATGTTCAACTAACGATTGTCTCATACTCGGGCAAGCCATCGCTTGAACTCCATAAACACGAACATGAGGATTTTTCTCCTTAACAGCCAAAGCGATGCCGCCAATGAGTCCGCCTCCCCCGACTGGAACCATAATTGCTTCTACACCTGGAAGTTGCTCTAATATTTCTAAACCAACCGTCCCCTGTCCAGCAATAACCGAGTCATCATCAAAGGCATGGACAAAAGTTGCCCCCATCTGATCCTTTAATTCCAAAGCGTACGCAAGGGCATCATCAAACGTGTGTCCCTGCAGCACAACCTCTGCTCCATACTGTCTGGTCGCAGACACCTTACTTAGCGGCGCTCCCTTCGGCATAACAATCGTACAGGGAGCTCCTAGCATTTGACTAGAATAGGCGACACCTTGGGCGTGATTGCCGGCGGAGGCAGCCACAACCCCTTTTTGCAATTCCGCCTCCGTTAAAGAAATCATTTTATTATAGGATCCTCTTACTTTAAAAGAACCTGTTTTCTGCAGGTTTTCCAACTTTAGATAGACCTTATTATTAGCTGAAATACTGCTAAAGGTTTGTGAAAAATCAAGTGGAGTTGTGTGGACAATTCCCTTCATTTTTTCACGAGCAAGGATAATATCATCTAAGGTTATCAATAGCAATACCTCCTACATCCCATTTTCTTATTGTTAGGATGTTCTTGGTTAAGCAATCTATACTTCTGTGCCATGATCAACTGCTGCTAACTGGTTGCCTACGGAACAATCCTCGGTGGTTGGCCAGTCTCCTCTTCAAGCACACGAAGGCCTCCGATTACTTCATACGCAGAACCAACCGACACAAGGAAATCACCTGTAATGGCCATTTTTTGTTCTTGGATCAGTTTGATTTTATCGGTTTCACCAAGTTGGCTTTGTACAGATAAAGCTTCTAATAGCTGGCCGATTGTCCGAAGCCAAGCACCAGATAATATTTGCTGTTCACCCAATCGATTGGCGTCTTCTTCTAAATGGAATAATCCGGATAATCCTTTTAACTCAATAAATTGTCCGATCACTTGAATCCAGAGCCCTAGGGCAACCTCTTTTTCCAATTGTAAAATTTTTTGTTCGTATTCGTTTTCATTATGCTCACTTTTCGTATCAATCATTTGTATAGGCACCTTGATTACTCCCACCCTCAGAACACAATTTTGAGTTATTTTATGATAAACCACTACAATGGTGTCTGTTTTTTCACAAGGAAGAGACCTAGTCAAAATGCCCCCGCCATGCATAGAGTAATACAAAGTCTGGTCACATCAGAAAAATGGACGGTGAGTGAAATTGTTTGAAGTAAAAGAGTGTAAATATGGCAGAGGAATCTTTGCAACTAGAAATATATGCAAGGGCGAATTGATTCATGAGGCCCCAGTTATTATTTCTCCCAGCGACGAATACAGAAATTTAAAGAAGACGATATTTGTAGAATATGTATTTTGGTGGGGCGAAAATTTAGAGGAATGTGCACTGGCATTAGGCTATGGTTCCCTATTTAACCATTCCTATTCACCAAATGCATTATATAAGCTCAACTTAGCTCAGAAAACGATTGACTTTTATGCTCATACTGATATTAAAGAAGGCGAAGAAATCATGATTAATTACAATGGTGATCCTGACAATGATACACCTGTATGGTTTGATGTTCTTTAAGACTCCTATAAAATGATTGAAGAGGCTGGGACAAAACCCACCTCTAAGATGAAAAAGCCGGTGGAATTTTACGATAAGTAAAATTTCACCGGCTTTGATTTTTTTTAAATAAAAATAAGGACCACTTCTGATAAAATAAAGTTACC
>NZ_JAMBOH010000180.1 GCF_023715505.1 Neobacillus cucumis
GGGGGGGGGGGGGGGGGGGGGGGGGGGGGGGGGGGGGGGGGGGGGGGGGGGGGGGGGGGGGGGGGGGGGGGGGGGGGGGGGGGGGGGGGGGGGGGGGGGGGGGGGGGGGGGGGGGGGGGGGGGGGGGGGGGGGGGGGGGGGGGGGGGGGGGGGGGGGGGGGGGGGGGGGGGGGGGGGGGGGGGGGGGGGGGGGGGGGGGGGGGGGGGGGGGGGGGGGGGGGGGGGGGGGGGGGGGGGGGGGGGGGGGGGGGGGGG
>NZ_JAMBOH010000181.1 GCF_023715505.1 Neobacillus cucumis
CTCGCTTTTCTAACCCAAGACAACTGATGTCCTATGCTGGACTCGTTCCTAAAGAATACTCTAGTGGATCAAATCGTTGGCAAGGTTCTATTACTAAGACGGGAAATTCTCAGGTTCGGCGTTCCATTGTAGAAATCTGTTGGTCTTATCGTCATCGACCTTCTCTTAAAGGTGAATTACTTAAACGGCAAGAAGGTCAAGATCCTGAAGCACAACGTATTGCTTGGAAGGCTCAGCACCGTCTTCATATGAAA
>NZ_JAMBOH010000182.1 GCF_023715505.1 Neobacillus cucumis
ATTTGGCTTTCGGCCCGCCACCTAACTGTCTACGCTTAAAGACTAAAGTTACCTTTAGCCCTCCAAGACTCGCTACGAGCGAATGGCTAGTTCTTACTCGACGGGAATCCCACCCGCTATATGATACCCTAGGCTCGGCCGCACACCTGCCCCGTTAGCCATCCATGAATCGCTAAAAACCAGCTCTTCACCACAGAGAATGAAAATGGTTTTAAACCGTCAATACTGATTCTACGGCTGGAGAGGAAGGTCGA
>NZ_JAMBOH010000183.1 GCF_023715505.1 Neobacillus cucumis
GAATTACAAGTGCATGTTCACTTTGAAGAGCTTCTTCATGGATTTGAGCTTCGATTCGTTTCATACGATCTTCAACTACATTGATTGCATGTAGGTATTCTTGAAAAACAATACGTTGGGAAGTTCTGATATGAACGAAACTGTCAACCCACCACACCCAAATGTTTTTAAATGGTGTTTTTATTCAGCATGAATAGAGTTATTCCTTGTTCAACTTATAGACTAAATATCCTTTCGTAATTAGCTTGTCAA
>NZ_JAMBOH010000184.1 GCF_023715505.1 Neobacillus cucumis
TAATCCATTATTCATAGTCCACAAACACCCTGATCAGGCGCTCCTCTCTTTTTTAAAAAATGAATAAGCTGCGTCTATTTAAGTATTGCCATTTTCCGGTTCTCACAGAAGTTAATTTTCATGGTAGACTAGAAAACTTAGGTTATACTGTGACAATTACCGAAGCATCCTAATCCATTATTCATAGTCCACAAACACCCTGATCAGGCGCTCCTCTCTTTTTTAAAAAATGAATAAGCTGCGTCTATTTAA
>NZ_JAMBOH010000185.1 GCF_023715505.1 Neobacillus cucumis
GATCAAAGCTTACTTACAGCTCCCCGAAGCATATCGGTGTTAGTCCCGTCCTTCATCGGCTCCTAGTGCCAAGGCATTCACCGTGCGCCCTTTCTAACTTAACCTAAAAGGTTTTACTCTATATTAAATAGAGAATATTCTAAAATGGCGATTTTACTCGGTTTTTACTTGGTTTCTTCTATACAATTATCTAGTTTTCAAAGAACGAATTACCTTGAGAGAATTGCTCCCTCAAAACTAAACAAACAAA
>NZ_JAMBOH010000186.1 GCF_023715505.1 Neobacillus cucumis
AGGACTGCATTATCCTTAGAAAGGAGGTGATCCAGCCGCACCTTCCGATACGGCTACCTTGTTACGACTTCACCCCAATCATCTGTCCCACCTTAGGCGGCTGGCTCCAGTGAGGTTACCCCACCGACTTCGGGTGTTACAAACTCTCGTGGTGTGACGGGCGGTGTGTACAAGGCCCGGGAACGTATTCACCGCGGCATGCTGATCCGCGATTACTAGCGATTCCGGCTTCATGTAGGC
>NZ_JAMBOH010000187.1 GCF_023715505.1 Neobacillus cucumis
GCCAGCCGCCTAAGGTGGGACAGATGATTGGGGTGAAGTCGTAACAAGGTAGCCGTATCGGAAGGTGCGGCTGGATCACCTCCTTTCTAAGGATAATGCAGTCCTTACGGACTGATAAGAAGTTGACCGCTTTTTGTTTGTTTAGTTTTGAGGGAGCAATTCTCTCAAGGTAATTCGTTCTTTGAAAACTAGATAATTGTATAGAAGAAACCAAGTAAAAACCGAGTAAAATCGC
>NZ_JAMBOH010000188.1 GCF_023715505.1 Neobacillus cucumis
AATACGTGGTATTTAGAAGGTTGGTTCAAGTATTGAATGGCATCTTCGAAGCCCTCTTCTAATGTTTCTATAGCCTTTTGTAGTTTTGGATTTTCTCCAAAACTCAATAAAAACTCCTCTTTGAATTTCCTAGCATCTTCAACTTTTACAGCATCAAATATTCTCTTTAAACCTATTTTCACATCATCCATGTCTTTTTTTGGCAAATGATTAAAGATATTGCGTTTGAAATGT
>NZ_JAMBOH010000189.1 GCF_023715505.1 Neobacillus cucumis
AGGACTGCATTATCCTTAGAAAGGAGGTGATCCAGCCGCACCTTCCGATACGGCTACCTTGTTACGACTTCACCCCAATCATCTGTCCCACCTTAGGCGGCTGGCTCCTTACGGTTACCCCACCGACTTCGGGTGTTACAAACTCTCGTGGTGTGACGGGCGGTGTGTACAAGGCCCGGGAACGTATTCACCGCGGCATGCTGATCCGCGATTACTAGCGATTCCG
>NZ_JAMBOH010000019.1 GCF_023715505.1 Neobacillus cucumis
CGAAACCGACTTTCAGCTTTTCCTCATGAGAGGAAAAGGATTATCCGGTATTAGCACCGGTTTCCCGGTGTTATCCCAGTCTTACAGGCAGGTTGCCCACGTGTTACTCACCCGTCCGCCGCTAACCAACAGGAGCAAGCTCCTGTTGATTCGCTCGACTTGCATGTATTAGGCACGCCGCCAGCGTTCGTCCTGAGCCAGGATCAAACTCTCCATGAAAGTTGATTAGCTCAATTTGTTACGTTGGCTTAGTTTCATAGTAGAAACTAATTATTATTGTTTGTTGACGTTTTTGTTTGTTTAGTTTTCAAAGAACAATTAGCTTACTCATTTTTGTATCGCTCAAAAGCGACTTCACTAATGTAACATATTTCTCAACTCAATGTCAACAACTTTTAAAATTTCTTTTTCGTTATTTGACCGTCTCGCTGAGGACGAGAATTAATATACCATGATATATAAATGTTTGCAATATAATTTTAAAATTTTATAAAATCGAATCAATAATATTGAATAAGCAAGATGGTCTTATGTTCGGGACTTTCAGTTCTTCCCTTTCCACCCTTATATAGTTTAATATTAAAATACAACTTGAGTATTGGAAGTGAATTTTTATGAATACGGCAGATACGGATATATTGATTAAGCTAGGAATTTCGGCAGTGTTTGGACTTATTATTGGTCTTGAACGAGAACTTAAAAGAAAACCAGTAGGTCTTAAAACAAGTCTCGTTATTTCAGTGGTAAGTTGTTTGCTTACCATTGTGTCAATACAGTCAGCGTATATGTTTCCAAACTCAGATAATGTGAAAATCACGATGGATCCGTTACGATTGGCAGCACAGATTGTTTCGGGGATTGGTTTTTTAGGTGCCGGAGTTATATTAAGAAGAGGAAACGATAGTATTTCTGGTTTAACAACAGCAGCGATGATTTGGGGGGCTGCAGGTATTGGTATTGCAGTAGGAGCCGGATTTTACATTGAGGCGTTTGCTGGTGTAGCTCTTTTGATTATAAGTGTTGAATTAGTCCCATTTTTAATGAAACTGTTTGGTCCAAAGCAATTACGAGAAAAAGAAATTAATCTTCAATTATTTATCAGAGACCAGAAACAAATTGAGCCAGCTATATCTTTTCTAATAGGTAAGAAATATATTATCCGCCGGCTGAGAATTAAAGATTTGGATAATGGAGACCATCTAGTCCAAATCCTAGTTGCCGTCGATTATCGAGAAAAAACAACAGAGGTTTATGCTGCGGTTTCTGAATTAAACGGAGTGAAAAAGGTGGAAATTGATAGTTAAAATAAAAAAATATCATATTCTTTAAATTTCCACTTGCAAGATTTTTATAGTATAGATATAATACTTTTTGTACCACATAAACGGGGGCTTAGCTCAGCTGGGAGAGCGCTTGCATGGCATGCAAGAGGTCGTCGGTTCGATCCCGATAGTCTCCATATTAGTAACTCTTTGCAAAAGCAGAGAGTTTTTTTATTTTTAGATACTACACTTCCAAAAATAGTAAAAAAATACTATTTTTTTTATTTTCGCTTGCTAATTTATTTTTATTGTTACTATAATTAAAAATGTAGTTGTAATTTTTAGAAAAATCTATTTTTGAAGAAGGGGGGGTACTTTCGACTCTGGCTTCGTTTTTTGTTATACCATTTGCACCCTAAGTCATGCTTATAAGTAAATGAGAGGGGGGCTTCCCATTGGAGGCACGGAAAACAAAAATCAATCCTGAAAGCGATTACACAGATATTGTTCATTCAGCTGCATTTCAAAAACTACTCTCCGAAAAGAAAAAGTTTATTATTCCAATCACGATCTTCTTCTTTTGCTTTTATTTTGCACTGCCTATTCTCACTTCCTATTCAACCATCCTAAATCATAAATTTATCGGCAGTATAACCTGGGCTTGGGTTTTTGCATTCCTGCAATTCGTTATGACATGGGGACTATGTATGCTTTATTCAAAAAAAGCAGCTAAATTTGATGCATTAGCAAATGAAGTGATGCAAAAAGGAGGAAAGAACGAATGAATACTCCTGCATTTATCATGTTTCTTGGCATTGTTTTCATTACATTAATCATTACCTACTACGCTTCTAAAAAAACAAAGAATGCAAGCGAATTTTACACAGCAGGAGGGGGACTAACAGGCTGGCAAAATGGAATGGCCATAGCTGGGGATTATATGTCAGCAGCATCATTCCTTGGAATTGCCGGTGCGGTAGCCTTAACAGGGTTTGACGGATTTTTTTATAGTATTGGTTTTCTAGTTGCCTATTTAGTCGTTCTTTATTTGGTAGCAGAACCATTAAGGAACCTAGGGAAATATACTTTTGCAGATATGATTGCAGCCCGCTTTGATGCAAAAAAAGTACGCGGTTTTGCAGCTATGAATACAGTCGCCATTTCTATTTTTTATATGATTGCCCAACTTGTCGGGGCTGGTGCACTTATAAAATTATTATTAGGTTTAAACTACACAACCTCGGTTTTAATTGTTGGAGTTTTAATGACCGTCTATGTTATTTTTGGCGGAATGCATGCAACAAGCTGGGTCCAGATTATTAAAGCCATTCTATTAATGGGCGGTACATTCTTAATCTCGATTATTGTGTTAGCGAAGTTTAATTGGAGCATTACTGATATGTTTGAACAAATGAAAACAGCTACACCTTTAAAAGAATCTTTCTTAAATCCTGGGGTTAAGTACAAAATCGGTCTTGATACCATCTCCTTAAACATGGGGTTAGTACTCGGTACAGCCGGGCTGCCGCATATTCTCGTCCGGTTCTTTACTGTAAAAGATGCAAAAACAGCCCGTTCGTCTGTAGTGTATGCAACTTGGATCATAGGAATCTTTTATGTCATGACCATTTTCCTGGGCTTCGGTGCAGCAGCGTTTGTTGGTAATTCCGAAATTATAGCTGCTAACCCTGCCGGCAATATGGCCGCACCTCTTTTAGCCAAAGCTATTGGCGGAAATATGTTGTTTGCTTTTATCTCAGCTGTTGCCTTTGCAACCATTCTTGCTGTCGTGGCAGGATTAGTTTTAACTGCAGCTTCTGCTTTTGCCCATGATTTCTATAATGAAATTTTAAGAAAAGGAAAAGCATCTGAAAAACAGCAAGTCAGTATGGCTCGCTGGGCTGCAATCGGCGTTTCTGTCATTTCCATTATTTTAGCTTTAGGTGCTCAAACACTAAATGTAGCCTTCCTAGTCTCGCTTGCATTTGCTGTGGCAGCAAGTGCAAACTTACCGGTCATTATTTACACCATTTATTGGAAACGTTTTAATACGACCGGTGCAGTTTGGGCAATGGTCATTGGCCTTATTTCAGCAATAGGATTAGTTCTTATTAGCCCGAATGTTTTCAGCCCTGAAGCCGGAAAAGCTATTTTTGTTGGGAATCCTATTTTTCCATATACTACTCCGGGGATTGTTTCGATTCCACTTGGATTTATTGCCGGGTATTTAGGAACTATTTTTTCTAGACAAAAAGCAGATGTGAAAAAGTTTGATGAAGTGCTTGTAAAATCCAATACTGGAATTGGAATTCGAGGATAAAACACAAGCGCAAGCGCCTTGATCAGCCCCGACAAGCATAAGAAGAGCCTGCCTAAAGGTTGCTTTTTAACCTTTTGGACGGATTGGCTGTAGACCATCGAGGGGGTAGGCGCTGGAGCTGGACGCTTCTAAACCTGTAAATTATCCACAAGTAGTAAACCTATAATTTCCTTTACCAAGACGGAGAGGGGCTGATCATGGATCCGCCCCCTCTCTTTTTTTATCTCTTTCCTTTACTTCTAGATGCTGCTGTCGGTTTACCGCTTCCTCGATTGGATTTACTGAAAGTAGAGTAGTTAGCCCGTTTCCCCTGACTATCCCTTGCCCCACTAGGTTTCTGAGATGTCTCCTTCTTAGGACCCCTGCTTAATCCCTCCGACCTTCTGTCATTCCCGCTTTTAGCCCTAATACGATTTTTGGAATCTCTATTCTGCCTTTCTCTTCCTTGACCGCGTTTTTCTGTCGATGGATTACGCCGCCTTGCCGCGATGCCCTCTTCAGAATTCTCTTTTTCCTTTTTGGCATTCCCATCAGTTTGTTTTGGAATGGTTATAGATAGTTCTTTTTCAATTTGATCAAGTGCAGGCCGGTCGGCCGAGGTATAAAATGTTACTGCCAGTCCGGTCATACCAGCTCTGCCTGTCCGCCCGATCCGGTGGACATAGCTTTCAGCATCCTGCGGGATGTCATAGTTAAAGACATGGGTAATTCCCTCAACATCCAGACCTCTTGCCGCGACATCCGTTGCGACCAACAATTGTATTTCTGCCTCTCTAAAGCGTTTCATGACCTGTTCCCGTTTAGACTGAGAAAGGTCTCCATGTAACTCATCACATGAAAAGCCATGGGCCTTCAGTGCATCGTACAATTTACTGACCCTGCGTTTCGTCCGGCAAAAAATAACCGCTAAGAAGGGGCGATAAGTTTCAATTAAATCAATGAGTGATGCTTGTTTTCCTCTGTCGGTAGTATGAACGGCCATTTGCTTTACACTT
Source organism: Neobacillus cucumis (assembly GCF_023715505.1). The sequence continues at coordinate 4,578 of NZ_JAMBOH010000019.1, forward strand.
ATAGCAGGACCCTGCTTTTTTTCAATCTGAATATATTCAGGTCTCTGCATATGCTTTTCTGCTAACCTTCTTACTTCTGTCGGCATCGTAGCTGAAAACAGCAAAGTTTGTCTAGTAATTGGTGTTTCCTTTATAATCTCCTCTACCTCATGAAGAAAGCCAATGTGGAGCATTTGGTCTGCTTCATCTAATACAAGGAAATTGGTTTCACCCAAGCGTACGGTCTCTCTACGAATATGATCTAACAGACGTCCAGGTGTTCCCACTACAATTTGCGGATTTCTTTTTAATTTTTTTAACTGTTTATCAACATCTTGGCCTCCATAGACTGCTAATACAGCTAAACCTTTTATATTCTCTATTAATTTCTCAATTTCCTCTGTGATCTGTAAAGCCAATTCCCTTGTTGGTGCAACTATAAGTGCTTGTATGTGCGAAGCATTTCGGTCTATTTTTTCAAGAATGGGCAAGATAAAGGCAAAGGTTTTACCTGTTCCCGTTTGTGCCTGGGCGATTACATCTTTCCCGTTCATCATCAATGGAATGGCCTGTTTTTGAATCGGTGTGGGAACCGCGACACCGTAAGCGCGTAATTGTTCCGTTAACTCTTTAGATATACCTAGCGATAAGAAATCTGACAACAAATACCCCTACTTTCTAATTTACCTATTCACTAATATTGATTGTTTATCATGGTAATTGCAAATATACATCCTTTTTTGAAACTAATTAATCATCCTCTGTTGTAATTCTGGCCTAAAAACATTATAATTTTTAAAAATACCAACTTAATCAATCGGAATAATGGATATTTAATTTATTGGAGGGGTATGATGAGTCAACAACATTTTCTTATTATTCATGGGTTAGGCGGGAGCGGCCATGACCATTGGCAGACGTGGCTGGCAGACACTTTAACGGAAAAAAATTATCCAGTGAGTTATCCAACCTTTTCAACTTTTCATGCACCAAATCTTAAGGTATGGTTAACGGAATTACATCAGGCAATGGAAGTGATACCAGCCAATTCAGAGCTTACCGTTATCACACATAGTCTAGGCTGTCTCCTATGGCTTCATTATGCAGCAGCCACAACCAAAAGGATAGCTAAGCGTGTAATCCTAGTTGCGCCACCATCTCCAACGATCACACTTAAGGAAGCAGCATCTTTTTTTCCTGTACCTTTAAATAGCAGCCATTTATCAAGGACAGCAGAGGAAATATTGTTTATCCACTCAAATAATGATCCTTATTGCAATATGGAGGATGCGAGAAACTATTTAAATCTAGATCATCCTTCTATCGTCTTACCTAATGCTGGTCATATTAATCCGGCATCAGGTCATGGAAAGTGGCCGTCAATACTGGATTTATCCATAACACATAAAATGCCAATACTAAATTAAATTAACGGAGTGATGTTCATCCATCACTCCGTTTTTGTACGCATATAAATTTAATAAGTCCGGGTTCACTTATAGATGTGTATTTATGGTAAGCTACTATTTATCTAAAACACCTATCATCAACCATCGATTTTATCAATTTAAGGAGAAGATTTAATGGATTTACACCAACTCTATGTATTTACAAAAGTTGTTGAGCATAAAAGCTTTTCCAGAGCGGCGGAAGATATCTTCTTAAGCCAATCAACGGTCAGTTCACATATTCAAGGACTCGAGAAAACACTGGGTGTGAAATTATTTGATCGTGTAGGCAGGGAAAGTATCCTTACTCCACATGGGGAACGGTTGTATCATTGGGCCCGCCAGCTTTTACTTATTAAAGATCAGGCCTTACTTGATTTAAAGGAGGGAATGACATCACTTCGAGGAATGATTCGAATTGCAACAAGTTCTGTTCCCGGACAGTTTATGGTTCCGAAAATGATCAAACAATTTAGAGTGCAATACCCTGAAGTCATCTTTCATATCAACCAGTCTTCATCAAAACATGTTGCCGAAAAAGTCCTAAATGGTTCAGTTGACTTAGGGTTATTAGGTCAGAAATTCGAGGATGATAAATTACGCTACATACCATTATTAAAAGAAAAACTAGTCCTCGTTACCTCTAATGAAATTAGGATCACCGAACCAGTAGAAATAAATGAAATTTTACAATACCCTTTTATCATGAGGAATTCTGATTCAGGAACGAACGCTTTATTAGAAAGATTTTTGAAAAAAAATAAAATTAGCAAGGACCAATTAAATATTGTTTCCTATATTGAAGACGGACAGAGTTTAATACAAATGGTTATTGAAAATGTCGGTATCTCCATCATTTCAGAAGTAGCTGCGCGTGTATATTCCCGCCATCACATGCTGAGGATGTATAACATTCAGAACTTTGATGACGAACGATATTTTTATCTCGTTTATAATATTAATAAAACCCAATCGATTGTCTCAAAATTATTTATTGAAGGGGCAGCTGAATTAGTATAATTTCTGGACTCCCCCCTGAACACAAAATAACAAGGGAAGAAATTTATGTTCTCCCCTTGTTTAAAGCAATCTCCTTTAATTTGTTTTTATCCATTTTCCCGACGTGTGTTTTAGGCAGTTCCTCTAAACGAATAAATTGTTTAGGAATTTTATAACGGCCTAACTTTGACTCACAATAACCTCTTAATTCTTCGTCTTCTACAGTGTGGGGTTTTTTTAGAGAAAGAAAGGCAACTACGATTTCGCCCCATTTTTCATCGGGGAGTCCGATGACAGCCGCTTCGTTAATCGCAGGATGTTCAGAAAGCCAGTGTTCTATTTCAAGTGGATACACATTTTCTCCTCCGGTTATGATCATATCCTTTTTCCGTCCGACAATATAAAAATAACCATCTTCATCCCGCTTGGCTAAATCACCGGTATGAATCCAACCCTCCTTAACCGTTTCCTGCGTAGCTTGTTCTTGGTTCCAATAAAACGAAAAAGAATGCTTGCCTTTGATTACTATTTCACCAACTTCGTTTGCCTTGGTCTCATAACCATCCGCTTTTACCAATTTGACCGAATTAAATAACATTGGCTTCCCAACAGAACCGCGTTTGATTTTTGCATCCTCAGGGCTTATATAAAAATTATTCGGCCCTGCTTCAGTCAGACCATATCCTTCTTTAAAGGCTAACCCTTTTTTATAAAAAGCTTCATAAATTAGGAGCGGGCAGGGGGCTGCCCCCGATAAAAAGACCTTCATATCCGGGAAGCAGCTTGATTCGAACTCCTTCGTTTGAATCAATGTATGATACATAGTCGGTACGAGGAGAACAATGGTACATCGATATCGTTGTAAAGACTCGACCGCCTTTGCTCCAGAAAAACTGTCCCCTATGACGACGGTTCCGCCGCTCATCAAAATCGGAATGCTCAAGGCATTTAATCCTCCCGTATGAAACATTGGCAAGTAGGTAATTGTTGTATCGTCCATCGATAAACTCCAGCTGACGATCGTGTTGATCGCATTACAGAGAATGGCACGATGACTTAATACCACACCTTTTGATTTGCCGGTGGTTCCGCCCGTATAGATCATTGCCAATGGGTCTGTTTCCGCGATTTGTTCTTTTGTAACCGTATTAATGGGATAAGAGACTATACCTTCATAGCTCGCCTCTCCCACTAAAAAGGAGCTCAAGCCTCCGCTTGTTAAGTTTGGTGTGAGCATTTCGAATTTTTGATGGATTCCTATTAAAATCGGCGTACAATCCGCTAAGATGACCCTCAATTCATGCGGTGATAACCGCCAATTCAAAGGTACAAAAATGGCGCCTATTTTTCCGCAGGCAAATAATAAATCGAAATAGCTAATATGATTAGGCGATAATAAGGCGACCCGATCACCTTTTCTAGTGCCGCGTGCATAAAGCCAGTTTGCGGTTGCACATGCTCGCTCATTTAATTCTGAAAATGTCCAGGTTTTGTTAGTTTCTTCATCGATAATGGCATTCTTTCTAGGCGTTAATCTTGCTCTATGCTCCAGCCAATCCATTTCCCAGCTCACCGAATAATCGCTCCTTCTCTAACCAAATAAGATAGCTCTATTTTATCGGATTTTGGTTACATTGGAGTTACAGAATGGCTTTTTTAATAAATTATCAGTGGATATTAACAAATTCTCGGTTTTATTAACAATTTTTCGTTGGATATTAACAAATTACAAAAAAACGACCCTAATAGGGCCGTAACTTGATCTAACCTCTTCTCAACTATACATCCAAAAATCGCGTAATGGCTGATAATAGCTGCGGCAAATCATCCACCAGCGGAGAGTGCCCGCAATTCTTTAATTCGATGAACTTAGCTTTACTTCCTAAATCTTCAAGAATTTCATTCGTCATTTCCGCTGTTACCACATAATCACGTTCTCCCCGCAATACAAGGACAGGAACATTTATGTCATCCACTTTTCCATTTCCTTCAACAAGCCCATTGTGATGATGGCTGATATTAAAGGTATTATTGGAATGATGGACCTCTGCTAGATTGCGCTGCGTTCTCATATCCTGCAGATATTCCTCATAGAGTTCTGGTGATGGTTGGTTATGTGTATAAATCACCGCATTCCAAATTAACTTCAATAATTCCGTATTATTCGTATCATACGCCGTCTGCACTGGGATCGTTTTGGTTACATCTTTTTTAATCTCTTCATGTAAAGCGAAGCGATGCAGTTCATCATTTTCATGTTGTTTACCCTCAAAAGGATAGCCTCTCGTTGATTCGGATGCTAATAAAATCAGCTTGTTACAATAGCCCGGGTAATCAGCAACAAATTGCATCGACACTGCCCCACCAGTTGACCAGCCCACAATGGCAAAGTCCTTTAAGCCAATCGCATCAACGAATAATTTCACATCATCGGAAAAATCTTTAATCGACGTAATTAGATTGTTATAAGTTGACTGGCCAAAGCCTCGTAAATCAACGGCATACAGCTTATATTTGGCGTCGATATTTTCATAAACTAAATCCCAGTGCTTCGAAGAGGTCATATTTCCATGAATCAATAAAACTTTTTGCTTCCCGCCCTCTCTTTCTCTATAGGCAAGTGTCTCGCCATTTGGCAAATGAACTTCCTTTATTGTTATGTTTACCACTTTCATCATCCTTTTCCCCATTTAATGGTCGTCGCTCCCCAGGCATAACCGATTCCGGCACTGACCAGCACCACGAGGTCTCCATCCTTTACTTTCCCGCCCTTCTGGGCAAGCTCCAATGACAAAATCTGATCGATTTGGCCGATATGCCCATAATCTTCGAGATAAATAGATTGTTCAGGGGACAACCCCAGTTCTTTTAAAACATATTCATGGGCTGACTTTTTCATGTGAAGAATCGCTAAATAAGCAATATCATTCACCTGATAACCGCTTTTCCGTACAGATTCCCTAATCACCTTCAAAAAGTTAGCCATTGACTTTTGCTCGAGACGAGACTTCATTCCCTCTGGATCGAGAACATCGAGCATATTAAGCCGCTGTTCAATAGCTTCCTTCGTAATCGGGTTCTTTGTTCCTCCTGCTACAACCACAACATCCTCGGAAAATGAACCATCTGTCATCAGCTCTGTTTCTAACAAAACATTTTCACTATGATTCTTTTTCAAAAGAATGGCTCCACCACCGGCACCAAGATTATACATAAAACGGGTCCTAGGATTCTGATAATCGATAAAATCGGCGTTACGATAACCACCTGCGAGCAAGACAGTCTGAATTCCAGGATCGGCAATCATCAGACTTTTGGCCAATTTTAAAGCCATAACGGTCGTACCGCACCTTAATGCCGCATCAAATGCCCAGGCATTTAGTGCCCCAACCTCTTGCTGAAGCTTGATTCCCGCTGTCCAAAGCGGATATTCCTTATGCTCCTCGCCGATATAAATGACAAGGTCAATATCCATGGGATTAATCCCGGCTTTTGCTATTGCCCGTTTGGCCGCAATAATCCCCATTTCACAGGTATGGTCACCTGCTCCCGGAACATACTTTTTCTTTATACCCATTTTTTCTTCCACAACATGCAGAGGGATACCTGCCATTTGGGCAATCTGTTTCCCCGTCACATAATCCTCTGGCAGATAAATTCCTGTACTAAGAATCCCAATATTCAATGCCGCACCTCCTAAGCTTACGCTTGTTCCGCCATTTCCTTCATATATTCCATCGCTTCCTCCATACTTTCAAATAATGTTTCCCTTTCCAGTTGGACATGTGTAACTTTGATTCTCCAATGCTTTTTTGCAGTGTCTTTTTCAACCCCTGCTAATTGAAATCGGACGACGAAGGAAGCAATCTGATTATTCTCCATTAGTTCCTCCCTCTATCCTGCCACTTTTTCTTTACTTTTTACAGCAGTCTGTTTTTTTCGTTTCGACGGATAAGTGCTTAACGTCCCCACAATTCCTTTTGGGAAGAACATTACGACTAAAATATAAATAATGCCGAAGAAAATAATCCATCGTTCAAAGATGACATGCTCCTTGGCAAGTTCCGTCAGCCAGTCATGGGCAAATTCAATTAACCCCGCCCCAATGATGGCCCCGACTAATGTGCCAACCCCGCCAATAATCGTCATTAACAACGCATCTAACGTAATATCCATGGAAAACACACTGGTATTCACATATCTTAGCGAAATGGCATATAAAATCCCCGCTATCCCAGCGATCACCCCAGAAACGACACTCGCGGCAATCTTATAATGCAACACTTGAAACCCGAGTGATTCGGTCCTTTGTTCGTTTTCCCTGATGGCTTGGAGTACTCGGCCAAGCGGAGAATTGGTAAACCGTTTTAAGAATAAAAAGATTGCCATCATGAGGCAAAGGCTGAGCCAATAAAAATGAGTCCGGTCGATAAACAATTCAGGAACGCGGAAGGTGAATCCATCGTTTCCAAATGTCATGGACCGCCATTTTTCCGCCAGCACTAAAAAGAGCCCCGAAAGTGATAAGGTTAACATGGCGTAGAAATGACTTTTTAGACGGAGAGTCAACAGACCGACAATAAAGCTTACCAATCCGGTAAGAACAATCGTCGACAAAACCGCTAGGAAAAAGTAAGTCATCGTCGGTTCAAATTTTTTCATAAAAATCCCCATTGAATAGGCGCCAATCCCAAAAAACATCGCATGACCAAACGAAACAATGCCAGTAAAACCGATTAACAAATCATAACTCATCGCAAAAATAGCAAAGACAAATATTTGGGTTAATAAGATCAATAGGTTTCTAGACTCATAAACAAATGGAAGAAGGATAAGGAAGGCGGCGATGACTAAAATTAAAGCGGTCATTCTATTTCCTTGGATTAATTTCATCTTCTGACCCCTCCCTCACCAAATAAGCCCTGGGGCCGAATAATTAACACGACTGCCATTAGGAGCATATTGACCGCCAGTGATAAATCCGGGACATAGTACGCCATGAATGAACCGGATAATCCTACTAAAATAGCCGCTAAAACGGAGCCCTTAAAATTGCCCATGCCTCCAATCACCACGACAATAAACGCTAAGATGGCGAATTCCATTCCCATTCCGGCATGGATTACCCCAGAATAGGGGCCGAGCAGTACACCGCCAAGGGCCGCCATACCTGCACCAATCATAAACACAAACATAAAGACCTTTTGAATATTAATCCCGAGTGCTTGAACCATTTCTTTATTCATCACACCCGCCCGGACAACAAGGCCGACCTTTGTGTTTTTAAGGATATATTGAACAGCGGCAAAAATAACAAAGCCGACTAAAATAATAAAGATCCTATATTTAATAACAATGACCCCGCCAAGATCCCAGCTTCCCTTTAAATAATCTGGAGGCGAAGCCGTCAATTGATTCGGTCCCCAAATAACCTTTAACAGTTCTGATAAAACAAGCATAAGGCCAAGTGTAATTAAAATTTGCTGCACATGATTTCCGTAAACGGGTTTAATGATCCATTTCTCGATGATGATTCCGAGCAAACAGCCCGTAATGATGGCCCCGGCAATGCCGATGATAAAACTCCCTGTCTGCTGATAAACCCATAGTCCGCTATACGCCCCCCAGGCAAACAGCCCGCCATGGGCAAAATTCAGCACATCCATCAAACCGAAAATCAGCGTGAGCCCTGCTGCAAGTAAAAAAATCAGCATCCCCGTTGCCAGGCCATTTAAGGTTAAATTGATGATTAATTCCATTTGACGGTCCTCCTTTCTAAGCGATGCCTAGATATTTTCGTTTCATTTCTTCATCTTCTTTTAATTGCTTCATGGTGCCAGACCTAACTGTCCGCCCATCATCAATAATGTAAAAACGGTCACCAATTGTGCTCGCCATCATAAAATTCTGCTCCACTAAGACGATGGTTGTTTGATTCTTCATTTGTAAAATTGACTCCATTACTTTCTCAACAACAATGGGTGCCAATCCCTTGCTTGGCTCATCAATTAACAACAATTCATTCTCATTTACATAGGCTCTAGCAATCGATAACATTTGTTTCTGCCCGCCGCTTAAATGTCCGCCGGTTTTTTTCCAAAACTTCTTTAGGTCCGGGAACAATTCTAGAATCCAATCCATTCGTTTCGCTGTTTCCTCATTTTCTTTTTGAATCGCCACTTTCATATTTTCTTCTACGGTTAAACCCGCAAAGATTCCCTGATCTTCCGGGACATAGCCGATCCCCTTTTTAGCAATTGTATAGGTTGGCAAGGCTTGAATTGGTTCTCCCTTAAAGGTAATGCTGCCTTTTGATGCAGAATTTAACCCCATAATCGTACGTAAAGTGGTTGTCTTCCCAGCCCCATTTCTTCCTAACAGCACGGTTACTTCACCCTTCTTTACGTCAAAAGATATCCCTTGGAGAATATGATATTGACCGATATGTGTCTCTACTTGATCAAGCTTCAACAGGTCGTTCATCCAAATGACCTCCTAAATAAGCAGACTGAACCGTTTCATTTTTCATGATTTCTGCAGGGGTGCCGTCAGCAAGCAGCCCCCCGTTAAATAAAACCATAACGGAATCCGATAAATCTAAGATCATATCCATTTTGTGTTCAATAAGGAGTATGGTCCGGTTGCCTTCATTTTTTATTCTTTTGATTACTTCTAAAATTGCAGGCACTTCCTCTAACGACATGCCTGCTGTGGGTTCATCAAGTAAGAGGACCTCCGTTTCAAGTGCAAGCAGCATGGCAATTTCAAGCTTCCGTTTCTCACCATGGGCCAGATTGATGGCCAGCGAATTCTTTTTATCATCTAAGAGGACCAGCTTTAGCCATTCCAACGCCTTCTCTTCAAACACCCGGTATTTTTTATGATGAAACAGCATCTGGTAACGAACTCCTGCTTGTGATTGAACGGCCAATCTGACATTTTCTAGTACCGTTAGATTCGGAAAGACATTGGTAATTTGAAAGGAGCGGCCAATCCCTGTCCGCGTCCGGAGTGTCGGGGAGAATTTGGTAATATCTTTTCCCCGGTAATAGACTTTTCCACTTGTTGGAGGTAGTTGGCCGCTGAGAAGATTAAAAAAGGTCGTTTTTCCGGCCCCGTTTGGTCCAATGATCGACATAAAATGTTTTTCGGGGACAGCAATGCTGACAGAATCTACTGCTGTATGACCGCCAAAGGTAATGGATAAATCTCTCGTTTCAATAAGAGTTGACATACTTTCACCACCTGATTTTTTAGCGTTAGAAAAAGGCAAGAGGGTGACCTGGTATAACTTGGTCGAACCCTCCTGTTTTTTAAATTTTACTTGTTCCGGATTGGTGGAGCTGTTTCCTCAGGAGTTAGTTCTCGAATCAGAACTGGAACTGGGTATGGAACACCATCCTTCTTTTCTAATTTAATCGCATACAACGTTTGGAGGGCTTGGTGGTCTTCTTTCCGGTAGGTCATTTTCCCTTTTGGTGTCTCAAAGCTCATCCCTTCCATTGTATTGATTAATTTGTCAGCATCGGCGTTCCCATTGGTCTTTTTTAATGCCTCAACAATGGAGATCGCCGCACTCATACCGCCAGGCGTAAATAAATCTGGTACGTCTCCGTTAAACCGCTTTTTATGTTCAGCGACAAGCCAGTCGTTAATTTTGTTTTTTGGAAGGTCATGGTAGTAAACGGTAAAGCCTTCCATCCCAATCAGCGGCTCCATTGTGGAGAGAGCAGCAATATCAGGTGCACCAGTTGAAATCTTAATGCCCTTTTCTTGGACCTTCATGTCTGAAAGCTGCTTCCAAGGAGAGTTTGCTCCGGCCCAGACGACAAATAAATAATCAGGCTTAGCATCAATGATTTTTTGAATATTGGAAGTAAAGTCTGTAGCAGCAGGATCTGCATATTCTTCTTTTACAATTTCAGCTCCGAGCTTTTTCGCCGCTTCCTTAAAGGCTGCCACGCCATCACGGCCAAAAGAATAATCAGGTGCAAGTGTGGCAATCTTTACTCCCTTTTTGGCAATTGCCGCTGCACCTGCTACAGCATCTTGTGAGGAGTTACGAGCGGAATGGAAAATATATTTATTAAATTCTGAACCGGTAATACTATCAGCAGCGGCCGGTTCAACGACCATTACCTTTTGATATTCTTCTGCTAGCGGTAACACAGCTAACGTATCGGCTGAGCTTGATGATCCGACTAAAAAGTCTACATTATCTTCTTCTAATAGCTTGGTAGCTTTTTGAACAGCGACCTCAGGCTTTGTTTCTGTATCCTCTACTATAAATTCAATCTTTCGGCCGGCCACTTCACGTTTACCGTCTGTTGCATAATCAAGTCCAAGCTCAAAACCTCTTAATGTTTGTTTTCCATATGCTTCAAGAGCGCCTGTCTTTGAGGCAAGGACGCCAATTTTAATTGGCTCTTTTTTATCTGTGTTGGTGCCTCCCTTCGATTCTGATGATGATTTGTCCGAGCTGCAAGCGCTCGCAAAGATCATCATAAAAGTAAGTAAGCCTAATAATGCCCATTTCCTTTGATACCCCTTCACTCTTTTTCCCCCTTAATATGTTTTCAACAACTTGTAAAGCTTTAAATCTATGATAGGAGATAATAGTTACAGAAGAGTTACAAACAAGAAAAGCGCAAGCGCCTTGACCAAGGGCGGGAACTGGTGTTGGACGCAAAAAAAACAGCCTGATCTTAAGGCTGTTCAATCGAATTTAAAATACTTTCGGATTCAATGATCATTTCATACATATGTTTGGTCGGTTCTAATGGAGTGACACCAAGTTCTTCCTCCAGCACTTCTTTACATCTTTGATACCACTTCATCGCTTGCGGGCGGTTATTTTTTCGATAATAACAGTACATTAATAAGCGGTAGGCCTCTTCCCAGGTTCGGTCCCGATCCAAGATTCTTTCACACCAATTGATTGCAGCGTCATATTTTTCAGATCGCACCATCAACTGCGCCATTTTCTCCGCACCCCGTAAAAAATATACGGCCATGCTTTCTCTTTTACTAATACACCAATCATCATAACGACGGTCTGGAAGATAATCTCCATGATAGAACGATAATCCTCTCTCTAGGAATGGAATAACTTTCTCCGGTTGATTTTCCTCGAGTCCAGCTTCAATTAATTCTTTAAATTGAGTGGTATCCATTTCAATGACTGCATCCGGGTTTAATCCATAAAACATTCCTTCTCTAATAACGAAAAAGGGTGCTGCACGTGCCTTACGGTGCGGTTCAAGCACATTATGGAGACAATTAAGTGCTACTTTAAAATCACGGTCCGCACTTTTTTTCTCCTGATTAGGCCAGAGGTGCGCAATAATCTCATCCTTGGCCATAGATTCATTCACCGTAATCAAAAGTTGAAAAAGCTCCTTTGCCTTTTCTCTTTGCCATTCTTTGTCTCCCACCTCTTTTTCACCAAGCCATAATTTGAAATGCCCCAATGTCTGAACTCGGATGGAATAGCCCGGATGAGCATCATATTCAGTTATTCCCATATCCTGAAGGATTTTCTTGACATAGGATGATTGAATTTCTTCTTTCAAACATGTAATTAACAATGGCACATAGATTTGTAAATCTCTCGGGCTAAATAGTGTTCTTTTGTGAAAAAAGAATTCATATTCGTGAATCTGCACCAAGTTTAAAAAGGCAGTTATTGCTTCTTTAAACAAACTTGGCTGTTTTTCAAGGTAAAAGACGTAGGCAAGCCAAAACTTACCTAGCATTTGTCCATAGCAATCCTCACATCGCTCAAAAAGTACCTCTGCTCTCCTTAGGAAATTTAGTGCCTTAGGAACCCGCTCATTATATATACAGGCAATTCCCATACAAAGAGTTATAAGTGATGAAAGCCACACGTCATGGACCTTTTCAGTTTCCTGTAGGGCTTTCTTTCCGGCCTCTAACCCCCGCTCCAATTCCCCCCTAGTCCCGTACAAAATACACAAGCCCATCAAGGGCTCTGCTTTCCCTCGGTCAACATGGATTTGTCCCATGATTTCTAAGGCGGTTTGATAGCAGCTCTCTGCTAAGCTCGAATCATACTTATTCAATATTTGTACGGCATGCCCCATGCGAATCCAACCGCATGCCTCCACATATGGGGCTTTATAGCTGATCCCCTGCTGAATCCCTGCTTGGGCTAGGTTCTTAGCTTTAAAGCCTTCTCCCATAAAGGCTTCTATTAAAGCGAGTAATAAGTCGGTTTCGCGGTGGGATTGCGGCAATGTATTGACAGTTGAATCCTTTAATTCTTCTTTTTTTAGGAGAAGGACTTTCTTTGCAGCCTCAAAACGGCCCGTTCTTAAGTATAATCTGGCTTCTAAATTCGCATCAGAAAGAGATACTTTTGCTTCCTTAGCTTTTTGTATCCATTTTTCCGCTTCTCGGGCTTTACCAGAGTTTAGTAGATTCTCAGATAACAATTGATATAATTTCCCTTTATCGTGATCTGCTCCCGGCCGTTTTTCCCGCTGAAAAATCGCATCATATAAAAGTTTTTCCGCATGATGAGGCTGTATGGTATCGAGGAATATCTTTGCTTTTCCTTCTAACGCCAAGCTCATTCCAAGATGATCTTGTGTTTTTTCCGCACCAGCATAGGCCTTATCGTAACATTCCTGTGCCTCCTGATAGTGTGATCGATAGCGATGAATTTCCGCTTTTAAATACCAGAGAAGATAATAAGTCTCCATGTCTTCTTCTGGTAGGAGGATTAATTGATCGTACAAGCTTTCCAATTTTCCACTTTCGAGCATCCGCAGACCATTTTTTTGTAAAATAGAACAGATTGCCTTGTGGTGATTAATTTTTTTATAATGATGAAGCGCTTTCTCCCATTGTTGTTTTCGCTCATAATAACGGGCGCAGCGTTCGTGGAGACCCATATAGGCAGTCACATTATTTTTCTGAAAAATATCTTCGAGGAATTCTTTGAATAAGGCATGGTAACGATAATGGGTTCGCCCAATCTTTTGGATAAATAAATTGCGGTCTTTAAGCTGCTCAAGTAAACTTGAGGCTTCGTTTAGTCCAATCACTTCTTTACAAATTTCTTCCTCAATTTCCTCAAATATGGAAGTTTGTTCGAGAAATTGCTGAATCATTGGCGGCTGTTTCGAAAAGACTTCCATGACTAAATACTGAAAAAAATCTTGGAGAGATTGAGAGGAATGTTTAAAAATCTTAGGTTTGTCGTTTTGTAATGGTATTTGCGTGGCAATCATGCAAAGGGCAATGATCCAGCCCTCTGTTATTTCATAAATGGAATGCAGATACTCTGCCTCAATCTCTAATCCATAAAGATCAGTTAACAATAATTCCATTTCTTCCATCGTTAAAACTAAATCTTCCCTTGTTATTTCTAATAATTGGCCGCACACCTTCATTTTGGTTAAATGCCTCCAGTGAGGACGGCTGCGGCTCGAAATAACAATATGTAAATTAGCTGGGATATGCTCTATCAGTTTTTCCATCCAACGATTAATCGTATAAGAATGTTCAATTTGGTGAAAATCATCCAAGATAAGCGTAATCTCGGCATTACACTCGAGAATTTCGTTAATAAAAAGGGAACATAAAATACTTAATTCCTCTTCACGGATAAACATTTCCATGTTGTCCATATTGGCGGATAACTTTGTTCCAAAAGAAGGCTCTATCTGTTGTATCGTTTGTACCAGATAGGATAGGAAGGTCAGGATGTCATCATCCAAGGATGAAATAGAGTACCAGCATCCCTGATGCTTTTCATCCCTCAAAAATAATGCGAGTGCCGTACTTTTTCCAAAACCAGCTCCGGAATGAAGAAGAGTCAAAGGAAACTCAAGAATCGTTTTCAATTTTCGAGTCAGCTGTGCCCTCCTAATAAAATCATCCTTAACAGCAGGGATTCGCAGCTTTGATTGAATAATTGGCAGCTTCATCTTCAACCCCCTTCCCTTTTTCTTACTATTTACACTATTTTACCATATATAGAACAAGCAAGGTAACCTTCTTTTATGTAGTAATCTTTAACGAGTCTTATTTAGATTCATTCCTCTACATAAATCATTTTTCTGGTCATTCCTCCGTCGATCACTAAATTAACGCCGGTCACAAAATCATTATCAGGATTCGTTAGATAGAGGCAGGCACGGGCAATATCACTAGGTTTGCCGACACGTCTTGATAAATGCTGTTCATGATCAGCATGTGAAAGTTCAGCCTCATCACCATTATGGATCCAGCCCGGAGAGATTGCGTTAACGGTTATTCGATCTTGACTAAATGAAGCAGCGAGCGCATGCGTAATCGCGACAATTCCCCCTTTAGAGGCTCCATACGCTTCGGAGTTAGGCTCTGACATTAAGGCACGCGTTGAAGCAATGTTCACAATCGCACCGCCAATTGGATTTTCTCTCATATATCGGGCTGCTTCCCGTGAGCAAAGGAAAACACTGCGTAAATTGGTGTTCAGACAATCGTCCCACTCCTCAATTGTTAAATCATAAGGAGATTTAAATACACCTTTTCCGGCATTATTGATTAGGATATCGATTCTTCCAAATGTCTGGTTTGCCACTTCAAACAAGTGAATAATGTCCTTTTCGTTTCGGACATCTGTTTTTACAAAAAGTGCCTCTCCACCCTGCTTATTAATTTCAGTCTCCGTTCTTTCTCCGGTTTCAGATTCTACATCTGCCAAAATGACTTTTGCACCTTTTATTGAAAAGGCAGCAGCTACTCCACGGCCAATTCCTTTCGCTCCACCTGTTACCACGACAACTTTATTAAGAAAATTCACTTATTTTTACCTCCTTTGTTAAGTTAAGCTCTTACCTTTTCTTTATAGCATAGTCAGAAATATAGACACAAAGTTTTTGGATTAAAATGGATGGTTTTTCCAAGTAATAAAACCTCCAAACCGGAAAAAACTACAAAAAAAGGAATGATGAGAAAGGAGACTGATTATGGCAGAAAAATGTTTTTATTGTACAGAGGATATTGAGGAAAGACAATTGCATTATGTCCCATTTGTTTCCATGAATCAGGAAAGAGATGAAGCGCTATGTGATGAATGCTACCAGGAATGGCTGCATGGGATAAAAGGGTAATTATCTAATCTCAAGGTAGTTACAATCACCTCTAAAGTCAGCTACTGGAGTGTGGCATCATTGTCGATCAAGAAAAAAATACCCTTGATATTTTTTCTGCTCGTTTTGTTTATTTTATTAGCAAATAATACCTTTCATTATTTTTGGTCAAAAAGCCAGTTGCTAGAATATAACGAACGAGAAATCTCTGTCATTACAAATGAGGTCTCGTTCCAGGTGGAAAAAACAAGAGAAGGTTCATTATATGTAGAGAATATTCTGGGGAGAGACTTGAGAATTGCATCCCTTGCAATCAAACAATCTCTTCCTCCAACCTATCAGGAAATTACCAACGATCAATTAAAAAGACTTGCTGGTGAGGTCCGGGTATCTCACATCACCTTGTTAGCCAAGACTCCGGGCGATATTATTGGTGTCCGTTCATCTGACCCTGAAGAAATTAACATGTCAACAAAAGGCTGGGGCTACTGGTATGACGCCTACCAACAATTGTTGGCCCTAAAACCTGTTAATGTTGGAAAAGGGTTAACATTACCGCACTATTGGTCTGGTCCAATTGAAATTGCTTCATCCGATCCTGATCATATTGATAAATGGGGCTATTATTATGATGGGACAACAAACTATATCATCAATCCCTATTTTCGGGATAGTGAAGTTTTGGAGTTTGAGCAACGATTTGGCCCAGGGAAAATCATCGAAGGTTACACAAAGGAACGAGGCATTTTAGAAATATCCGTTTTTAATCCCAAAAACTTTGGGAAAAAGAGTGAAGTGGTTCACCTAAACGGAAATAGTTATATACGCATCTCAGCTAGACCGATTTGGTATGGTACTTATAAATACCGCAATATCGAGACTGATGCTGCCTATATTAAGAAGGCAGTCAATACAAAGAAAGTGCAATCATACAATGATACCCTTAACAAGAAAAGTGTTTTAAAAACATTTGTTCCTGTCTTCCCAAAATCGGGTCAGCCCTTCGTTATTGGCCTTGCCTATAATTATGGCCTTATTCAAGATGAGCTTAGACATGAACTATTTATGCATATTCTCCTTTCGCTCGCCATCATGCTGATCGTTTTAATAGTCAGTTTTATCTTTTCCCGTTCGATTACTGAGCCAATTGGTTATATTGTTGAACAAGTTAATGAGATTGCTCAAGGAAACTTCGGCAAGCACTTAGACTTAAACCGAAAAGATGAATTAGGCCTTCTTACCGAAAATGTAAATGCGATGTCGACCGATTTACATCGTTATGTGGAGGACTTACAGCAAAGTAAAGCACTGATAGAATATCAGGCAAACCATGATCCATTAACCGGGTTATTAAATAGACGGTTTTTACAAGAAAAATTGAGCAGCATTATGATTCAGGCAGATGAAAAGAAGGAAACTGTCTCCGTTTTGTTCATTGACATGGATCGTTTTAAACAAGTAAATGACTCTTATGGACATAACAAGGGTGACGAACTCCTAAACATTATTGCAGCAAGGGTAGAAAATTGTCTTGATTTGGAAAAAAGCTTCTTAATAAGGCAAGGTGGAGATGAATTTATTATCCTTCTCCTCTCCCATGATAAAGAGGAAACAAAAGCAGCTGCCGAAAGGTTAATTGAAACCCTAAGAAAACCTTACATGATAGATGGGAATGAATTTTACCTTGGCGCCAGCATAGGAATTAGCCTCTATCCGGAGCATACAACCAATATGGACACATTGATTAGCTATGCAGATATGGCTATGTACAATGCCAAGAAGAACGGCGGAAATAAAGCCATCTTTTATTCGGAAAAATCGATGCATTCAGATATTGATAGACCACGGCTTGAAGCCCATCTAAGAAGGGCGATTGAGAATAAAAAAATTGATGTGTTTTATCAGCCTAAGATTAAAGTGGATACTGGGGTTGTTTTTGGGGCAGAAGCTTTGGTGAGATGGACAGACGAGGAATTCGGAAATGTCTCACCGGTCATTTTTATCCCTATAGCTGAGGAAACAGGATTTATCCAGACGCTTTGGGAACTTGTTATGGAAAAGGCCTGTGAACAAGTGAGTAAATGGAATCAAACTCGTTTGCACCCTTTATCGGTCTCGGTCAACTTTTCAGCCCGGCAATTTCAGGAACCAGACCTAATGCTAGAGACGGTTAAGAAAATTCTTGCCGAAAAAAATCTCCCGCCGCACCATTTTGAGATAGAAATAACGGAGAGTATCCTGTTAAATAATTCAGCTGAAATTGTCCAATCACTTCAAACACTGCAAAATCAAGGCATTTCCATCTCTATTGATGATTTTGGGACAGGCTATTCATCGCTAAGTTATTTAAAGGACCTTCCGATTAACACCTTAAAGATTGATCAATCCTTTATCCAAAACATTAATGAAAGCTTAGAAAATACAGAAATACCTGAGGCGATTATTAATCTGGCCCGCGCCCTTCATTTAGATGTGATTGCAGAAGGTGTGGAAAAAGAACATCAAAAAGAATTTTTGCTTTCAAAAAATTGCGCCCTCATGCAAGGGTATTTGTTTAGCAAGCCTCTAAGCAGTGCTGAGTTTGAGAAGTTTCTTTTTACTTTTGAACACAAGTAAAGAAAAAAATAAGTATAAGGGCAGCCCATAAGCTGCCCTTATACTTATTTTACTAATTCGATCACACTGCTGCCAATAAAATCGATTAACAGCTTTTTGGCAGTCATGGCAGGAAATCCGGTTTCCAAGGCGTTCACAAGGCCTTCCGCCTTGCCTTTTTCAGTAAAACAAATCATCGTTGGTCCAGCTCCGCTTAATGCAGTCCCGAATGCCCCATTGGCTTTAGCCGTTTGTTCAATTTCATCATAGCTTTGAATAAGCGATTTACGATATGGCTGATGGAAACGATCACTCTCCATCATTTTTCCGGCAAGCTCCCAATTCTGCGTTAATAGGGCGCCCACTAATAAGTTGGCTGTCGAAGAGGCCTCAATCGCCTGCTGACGAGTATAAGATTCCGGCAATACATCTCGAGATGCCTTTGTTAGCAGGATTTCCTGCGGAATAAGGACTACCACTTCGATCGGTAGGTTTGTAAATGAAAGCATATCTACTTCATCTTGCTTATAACGGCCAATAACAAGCCCGCCATAGATCGATGCTCCCACATTATCCGGATGGCCTTCCCATTCTGTTGCGTGAAGGAGCTTTTCTTGTTTTGTTAAGCTCAGGCCGCCCACTGCGTCTGCCAGCTCAATCCCTGCTACAATGGCCGACGCACTAGAACCAAGTCCTCTCGCTAACGGAATATCACTCTCAACCTTGATTTTACAAGGAGACAGCTCCACACCATGGTGGGCTGCTGTTTGAAGGGCAACCTTTACGATATAATTGTCTTCACCCGTAGGGAAATCCTTTAACTCTTCACAAAAGGAATAGCAATGCCATTCTTTACTTTTCTCTATTTCTAAGGTCAAATACAAATCAAGTGCAAGACCCATTGAATCAAAACCTGGGCCAAGATTGGCTGTACTTGCCGGGACCTTAATCATCATACGGTCACGAAGTGTCATGCGGTTACAACTCCTTGAATATGTTCTGTAACTGCCCTTATCAACGTTAGGGAGTTGGATAGAGTTACTTTATATGCATCAAGTAACCCCTTGCCCTATCATAGTGATTTTCTCACCACTCTATAGGCACTTTTAATTTCTTTAACTGCTTGTAAATCATATAACTCTAGTAGAATTTTATCATAATTTGTTAACGAAGCCTTGTGTGTCACTAGCACAATTTCGGATGTTTCATGTTTCTTAATCGGAAGCTGGAGAATTTTTTCAAAGCTTACACCGTATTTGGCAAAAATAGAGGTAATATCTGCAAATACTCCTACCTCATCCTGCACATGAATCCGTAAAAAGTATTTCGAAAACTTCTCTTCGTTTTCCTTTAGCATTTTCGGATATTGCGGTGTTACAGCACTCCTGCCATTTACCCCAAGCCTTAAATTCTTAATGACACCAACTAAATCTGAAACAATGGAAGTTGCTGTCGGCAGGCTTCCTGCCCCAGGGCCATAAAACATCGTTTCACCTACCGCTTCCCCGTACACATAAACAGCATTGTATTCATTTTGTACAGAAGCAAGCGGGTGATTATTCGATAAAAAGGTAGGGGCGACACTCACTTCTACCTTTTCCCCTTCTCTGTGAGCAAATCCGATTAATTTCATGGTATAGCCTAATTGTTTTCCGTAACTCAGGTCTTCTTCTGTCACATTAGAAATACCACTGACCTTAACGTCGTCTAAATCAATATGCATCGAAAAGCCTAGCGTCGCAAGAATCGTCATTTTTCTTGCTGCATCTAATCCCTCCACATCAGAAGTTGGGTCTGCTTCGGCAAAGCCAAGTTCTTGTGCCTCTTTTAAAACTTCTTCATAGGAGCGGCCTTCATCACTCATTTTGGTTAAAATATAATTGGTTGTACCGTTAACGATCCCCATCATTTGCGTAATCCGATCGGAAGCAAGACCATCTACCAGCCCGCGTAAAATGGGAATACCTCCAGCAACACTTGCTTCGTAATACAAATCGCAGCCATATTCTGAAGCAACGGTTAGTAATTCTGATCCGTGTAAGGCCATTAAATCCTTATTCGCCGTGACGACATGCTTACCTTGCCTTAGGGCTGTTAGTAAATAATCTTTTGTTTCTTGGACTCCACCCATTACCTCTATTACTACATCAATATCCTGATCCAAAATGATCTCTTCCGGATTGGATGTTAAAATAGTAGGATCAACATAAACCGGTCTGCTTTTATGTACATCTTGTACAAGAATTTTTTTTATGACAACCGGACACCCCACTTGGTGGATTAATTTATCTTGGTGATTTTTAATAATTTGTACTACGCCTGAACCCACGGTACCTAATCCTAAAAGACCAATCGAGATTGCTTCCATGTCTACTCCTCCTACTCTGTCTACCTGAGACGTACAATTGTTTTTATATAGTAGACATTATATGACGCTATTTACTTTTTTACAATAGATTTATTTTCTATACATTTAACTCTAACCGCTTAAAGCCTTGCTGTAAATGGGTTACTACCAACTTGTAAAATTTTTCTGAATTAAATAAGTATTTCTTTAACTTAGTCTTTACAAAAATGAAAGGTGGGTTGTAGAATAATTTTATTAATTTTTGAAATTTCAATCTATTTATGTTATTTTATAAATGAAAAACTACTGATGAAGATGGCCCACAATCCTACACGTCCTTCATAAAATGGCAGCTTTGTCTGTATGAGGGGCGTTTTTACTTAACAAAACAATGGAGGAATGGATCATGTATAGAGTATTGGTAACAGATGGGATTAGCGATACCGGATTAAAAAGATTACTTGATCATCCAAATTTTGTAGTAGAAAGGCAGCCAACATTACCAACAGAGGAATTGAAAAAAATTATTGGTCATTACGATGCATTGATTGTGAGAAGCCAAACAAAGGTTACAGAAGACTTGCTTTTATCCGCTGATAAACTCCATGTCATTGCCAGAGCAGGTGTTGGAGTGGACAACATTGATGTAAATGCAGCTACACGCAAAGGGATTATTGTCATAAATGCCCCTGGTGCGAACACAATGGCTGCAACTGAGCATACATTAGCGATGATGTTAGCATTAGCAAGAAATATTCCTCAAGCCCATCAAAAAACAGCTGCCGGCGAATGGGACCGCAACTCCTTTAAAGGAGTTGAATTGTATAAAAAGACCCTTGGCGTCATCGGGATGGGTAAGATTGGGACAGAAGTGGCGAAACGAGCTAAAAGCTTTGGTATGAATATTTTAGCGTTCGACCCTTACCTAACAGAGGACCGCGCTAAGAAGCTGGGCATGACAAAGGCAAGCCTGGATTTAATTGCCGAGGAGTCGGATTTCATCACGGTTCACACCCCATTAACAAATGATACAAGAGGTCTTATCAACGATGATTACTTAAGCAAAACGAAAAAAGGTGTTCGATTTGTCAACTGTGCCCGCGGCGGAATCATTGATGAGAAGGCTTTAGTGAGAGCCATACAGTCCGGACATGTAGCAGGCGCTGCGCTTGATGTATTTGAAAAAGAACCTGTTGCCAATGAGGAATTGCTGCAAAATCCAAATATCATTGTCACACCGCATCTTGGGGCCTCGACGGTGGAAGCGCAGGAAAAAGTTGCCCAAGAGGTGAGTGCGGAAATTATTGAGATTTTTGAAAAACAATCGATCCAGAACGCCGTCAATATGCCGCAAATGTCAGGGGAAACACAAGCAAAGCTTCAGCCTTACTTATTGTTAGGTGATCAAATGGGGCAGCTAGTGATTCAATTGCTAAATAAGCAGGCACCCTCCAAGATTGAAATCAATTATTATGGGAATCTCATTGATGAAGATACAGAGTTACTAACGCGTACTCTATTAAAAGGAATTTTATCCTATCATTTAAGTGATTCTGTCAATCTAATTAACGCCCTCCATTTACTAAAAGAACAAGGGGTTTCCTATAATGTTGTCAAGAATGCGTCGAATAAAGGCTTTGCCAATTATTTGGAGTTAAGTGTGTCTAATGGCCAAGAAACAGCCAAAATCGGCGCTACGGTCCTAAATGGTTACGGAGCTAGAATTTTAAAAATAAATCAATACCGGATTGATGTGAAGCCGGAAAAATATCTTCTATACATTAAACACCGCGACGTACCTGGGATGATCGGTAAGGTAGGATCGTTACTGGGTGACCATGATATCAATATTGGTACAATGCAGGTTGGCCGTACGGAGGTTGGCGGGGAAGCGATCATGGTATTAACCTTAGATCGAACGTTAAGTGCAAATGTTATCAAAGTCTTAAAATTAATTGATGGCTTGCAGGAAGCACAGGTCCTTGAGTTAACCACCGTTGGTTCTTATGAGTCTGAGCGTGAAAAGATAAAAAGTATTTAAAAGAGGGAATGGCGCGGCCATTCCCTCTCTCTATTTTTATAAAATGGTTTTAATATCGAGGACGGAATCTAGGATATAATCTGCCTCATGTTTTTCAAAATCTTGGCGTGCATCTTTCCCAGAAAGACCAGTTAAAACAGCTGCAAATTGACAGCCTAGCTTTCTTGCAGCAAGAAGGTCCGCCAATGAATCACCGACAACCAATACTTCTTCCCCCTTTTGAATGGGCAGCGGAGTGTTTAAGCAGTCTACTGTTGATGTCTCTTTTCCTTTAAGCCCCATGATATAAGTAAATGGATGCGGCTTTGATAAGGATTTAGGCTCGGTTATCTCTTGTTCCGCTTTCGATACTTCATCGGCTGTAATAATTCGGTTTTCATTGAAGTATTTCAGCCAATTTAAATGTTTAAAAGGCTGGATCGTTTCTAGGTCCGGTCTTCCGGTACCAATTCCAATTGTAATTCCAGCTGAGGAAAGGTACTGAAATAAAGCGGCAATTTCCTGGGCTGGAGCGAGGGTTGTTTCATTGGCAAGGAATCCCTTTTTCCCAGTCTGGACTGATGGTCTGCCAGTTGAAGCGAGGACATTTTCATCGCCCACATACCATTCCTGTGAAACATGTTCACAAATAGACCAGAGCTCGCCTTTTTGGAAAATCGATGTTTCTACGCCAAGCTTCTCCTTAGATAGTACATTCAAGTATTCAAACAATTCCTGCTTTGTCGCATCTGATTGAGTGAATTCGTCCACGAACAAGCCAAAATTCAATTCTACCTGATACCGACTTAATACCATGCCAATATCCCGTAAGGTTTCATAATTGATTGGATTCGTAAGCCATTGAGCTATTTTTGCAGCTTCATCCTCTTTAATCTGCGACAGAAGATGTATGAGCTGATGGCTGAAGGATAGGTAAATCATATCCCAGTTTGCGTTTAGGCCGCGGGATTTCATAAATTTAAGGACCTGGTCGTTTTGGAAGACATTTTCCCTGATACGGTTGATTTCTGCTTCAGTATATTCGGTTTTAAATTGTTCCGGTGCGAGTGCTAGATAATTGCTGCTAATCAGCATCTCCCAAACAGTCAGTGCAGATGCATCAAAATAGTGCTCTTCGCTCAAAAGCACTCCATCAACATCAAATAAAACGGTGTTAATCAATTTCCCTGCCCCCTCGATTCTTGGTTTCCTTTTATACGTTATCGTAACACAGCGGGAGTTGTAATTTGAAGTATTAGACTACTTTTATTAAAAAAACAGGGGCATCAACGGCCGATTTGTTAATAAGTTTGAGGATTTTGTTAATAAAACTAGACTAGACGGGAATGAGAGTTCGGAATTCTACGTAAATCCGTTTCTTTTCTACCAAGTTGAAGGCGAATTCTACAAAACTACCACACAATTCTACGAAATTCAAAACTAATTCTACAAAAATTGGTAACCATCTTCCAAATCACCTGGAAAGCAAAAAAATGCCGTGCGCTCAGATCTCCCAGCGTACGGCAAGCTAGCTCTTTACTAGATATCCAATCCAATCGAAATATACTTTACTTCTAAAAACTCTTCAATTCCGTAATGCCCGCCTTCGCGTCCTAGGCCGCTTTCTTTATAGCCGCCAAACGGAGCTTGAACCACTGACGGCAAGGCATCATTTAAACCAATAATTCCATACTCCAGTTGTTCCGTAATCCTAAAGGAGCGGCTTAAATTTTCCGTATAGACATAGGCAGCCAATCCGTAGCGGCTATTGTTGGCCCGTTCAATCACTTCCTCTTCTGTTTTGAAGGTCGAAATCGGCGCAAGCGGACCAAAAATTTCATCCCTCATACATTCCATATCATCATGGATATTTGTAAGGATCGTCGGGGCATAGAAATACCCTTTATCATCCACTGGCTTAAGACCGCTATAAATAACTTTACCGCCTTTTTTAACGGCATCATGAACCAATGACTCTACTTTTTTATAAGCTGATTTATCAATTAACGGACCGATATCTGTACCTTCTTCTAGTCCATTACCGACTTTAAGCTTTTCTAATTCAGCTTGAAAAAGCGTAATGAATTCGTCCGCGACACTTTCCTGGACATAAACCCGATTGGTACAAATACAGGTTTGACCGGCATTGCGGAATTTCGATTGGACAAGGCCAATGGCAGCCTTCGCTAGGTTCGCATCATCCATCACGATAAATGGAGCATTTCCGCCAAGCTCTAACGAAACTTTTTTTACATTTTCAGCTGCCCCGCGCATTAACGTCTTTCCTACCTCTGTAGATCCGGTAAAAGTTATTTTTGTAACACGGGGGTCTTTTAACCATACCTCGCCAATTTCCGAAGAGCGACCCGTAATGATGTTAATCACTCCTGCTGGTATTCCAGCTTCATGTGCCAGTTCCGCCATTTTTAACGCTGTAAGCGGTGTTTGGTTGGCCGGTTTCACGACTGCCGTACACCCTGCTGCAAGGGCAGGGGCTACCTTTCTCGTAATCATCGCGGCTGGGAAGTTCCATGGAGTAATCGCTGCAATTACACCAACTGGTTCTTTTCTGACTAGTATCCTTTTATTTGGACTTGATGCAGGAATGGTCTCACCATAGACCCTCTTTGCCTCTTCTGCATACCAAGAGATAAATCCATTCGCATACGAAACCTCGCCTAAGGCTTCCTTTAACGGTTTTCCTTGCTCAATCGTCATAATTCTTGCAATTTCCTCTTTATTTTTTTCAATTAAATAGAACCATTTCATCAAAAGCTGATACCGTTCTTCCGCTGTCCGTTTCGACCAATTTTTAAAGGCCTTATGGGCAGCATCAACAGCCTGCTTCGCTTCGTAAGCTCCGCCTGTTGGAACTGCACCAATCACTTCCTTCGTCGCAGGGTTAATCACTTCTGTAAAAACCGAGTAATCATTGCCAACCCATTCACCATTTAGATACATAGGATAAATTTGATCATTTTGTTTTAGAACATCCATATTATTCTCCTCCAACGGATAAGGCTGAATTATTTTGGTAAACTGCTTCCATTGCTTCTTCAAGTATTTGCAGACCTTCTTCAAGCTGCTCATCTGTGATGGTTAATGGCATGAGCAGTCGGATGACATTACTGTAGATACCAGCGCTTAACAGCATGAGGCCGCGCTCAGCTGCCGCCTTGACAATTTTTCCAACCGATTCTTTATCCGGGGTCTTGTGCTCTCGGTCTTTAACAATTTCCATGGCACACATCGCACCTAAGCCGCGTACATCGCCAATGCCGTTAAAGCGGGCGGCAAGGAGCTGCATTTTTTCAATGACTCGCTCACCTAGTTTACTCGCCCGGTCATTAAGCTGTTCACTTTCTATAATATCTAACACAGTCAATGCTGCCTGGCATCCGAGCGGACTTCCGGCATAGGTCCCGCCAATCTCGCCAATTTCAGGGGTGTTCATGATTTCCGCCCTGCCGATGACACCTGAGATCGGAACTCCTGCCCCCATCGATTTTGAAATGGTAATTAAGTCAGGAACGACATCAAAATGTTCAATTGCGAAGTATTTTCCGGTCCTTGCAAAACCAGTTTGTATTTCATCGGCAATAAACAATATTCCATACTGTGAACAGATTTCTCTTACCCGTTTTACGAAGGCCTTGTCAGGAACGATGAAGCCGCCTTCCCCTTGTACAGGCTCCATGACCACGGCTGCAATGGTTTCTGGAGCAGCTTCTGCAACTAAAAACTGTTCAAACTGTTCAGTGATCATGTCGCTATATTGAGTTTCGTTCATTCCTTCTGGACGGCGATATACATATGGATATGGCGCCTTATAGACTTCCGGGGCAAATGGACCAAAGCCAAATTTGTAAGGCTTGACCTTGCTTGTCATGGTCATCGTCATTAACGTTCTGCCATGGAATCCCCTTGTAAACGAAACGATCCCTTGGCGGTTTGTGTACTTGCGGGCAATTTTAACCGCATTTTCAACGGCTTCCGCACCGCTGTTAAAGAAAGCGGCCTGCTTATCAAAATCACCTAGCGCCAGCTTACAAAGCCGTTCAGCCAAGTTAATATAGGATTCATACATCATCACATTAAAACCGGTATGGATAAATTGGCCTGCTTGATCCTGCACGGCTTTGACCACTCTCGGGTGTGAGTGGCCGACATTTAGCGTTCCAATTGCTCCGGCAAAATCAATATAATGATTGCCGTCCACATCCTCGACCAGTGCACCTTCTGCTTTTTTTACAAAGGATTGGCAGTTGTTACTAATTCCTTTTGGAACATATTTATTTCTTCGTTCCAAAATTTCTCTCGATTTTGGTCCAGGTATTTCTGTTTGCAGCTTGACAAATTTTCTTTCCAAACCCCACTCCCCCTTTTCTAAAATCAAGCGAATCGTACCGCTTTCAAATCTTTTTAAAGAACATTACTATCTATATGTTCTATATGAGATATTGAACTGTTTATTTAACAAACCTAACAAACAATTGTAATGCAAGTAAAAGTAAGTCAAAAAGAAAGAATGACCAACATTAGTTAAAATGTTCTTATTTTTTTTACACTAGAAAGATAAGAGGTATGAAATGGAGCCTTGGAGTATGAATGAAGTGATGCTTTATTCGTAGGTGTCTTTTGCGATGATTTTTGTACCATATATATTATTTCTATCAGTAAATAATATTGTCCTTTTTTTTTTACAAAAAAAAAACAGCGAAATTCATTTTACTGAATCTCGCTGTTTTTGAATAAAAGCTATTTTTATTTCTGATACTAATTATCGTGCAAACCTGTGATTTCCAATGGTAACCGTTACAGGACGTGAAGTAATCCATGAACTTGTTGACGTTTTAGGGTTATAGAAGAATAAAGATCCATTTCCTTTTCCAGTTAGAGCAATTGCTTCATTTACCGCTTTTTTAGAAGCAGCATCAGCTGGCTGGTTAATTGTTCCGTTTGCTACTGGAGTAAATGCATAATGTCCATTAGCAATTTGATAGACTACCCCATTTACAGTATTCGGGAAATCAGCACTTCTTACTCTATTAATAATAACGGTAGCAACTGCGACTTTCCCTGCATATGGTTCGCCAACTGCCTCTGCACGAACAAGACGGGCCATTAAGTCCTTCTCTGCCGCCGTGTATGGAGAGTTTGGCAATGTCATGTATTGACCTGTTAAAAGTGGTTTACTATTATTTGTCTTCATTACGCTATTAACAGGAATACCGAATCCTTTTGCTATTTTCCAGTATGTCTCACCAGATTGTATTTTGTGAGTGGTTGCTGCCTCTGTTTGATTTGTTAAAGTAAATGCTGAAATTGAGAACATTAATCCAGCGGCTACTATTAGTTTCTTTAGCTTTTTCATGTATTTGTTCCTCCTAGTAGTCGTTTTTCGTATACTATTAGGCTATCAGATGTAATATACTCGTTCATTGCCCAAAGTTTGGTAATTTACTATCAACCCTTCTACCCCTTGCAGCAAAACAATTAAACTATAATTAGTTAAATTTATCCATTGAAGAAAATTATCAAATAATATCTATCTAAGGAAAAATATGGACCTATCATTACAAAGATTTCAAGCTGTAACAAACCATAATCAATAGGAATTCTGCATAAAGGCCTATTTAAAGTAACTCTTTCACAAAATTGCCATCAAAACGGTTGGAATTGGCAGGATTTTCTTTTTAATTTTGGTCATAATAATAGTGAAGCCATATTCAAGGAGGATTTATATAGTGGAAAATCAGTTAGTGGACATCCTTAATAAGCAAATTGCCAATTGGTCTGTCTTGTATATCAAGTTACATAACTATCATTGGTACGTAAAAGGCGGGCAATTTTTTACGCTGCACGCTAAGTTTGAAGAATTCTATAATGAAGCCGGCCTTCATGTTGATGAATTAGCAGAGCGGTTACTTGCCATTGGAGGTAATCCTGTTGCAACAATGAAAGAATGCCTAGAACTATCCTCGATTCGTGAAGCATCTGGGAGTGAATCTGCCGAAGAAATGGTTCAATCCATCATTAATGACTTCTCGATTATTATTGGAGAACTAAAGGAAGGTATGAGCCTTGCTGGAGAATTAGATGACGAAACAACCGAAGATATGCTCCTTGCTATTCATTCCGGATTAGAAAAACATGTATGGATGCTGACAGCATTCCTAGGGAAGTCCATTTAAAGCAATGAGTCCAACAGTAATGCTGTTGGGCTTTTTCTATTCTTATTTATTATAGGTCCCTTATTTTCAGAATCCACCGTAAACCGTACAATCAATTTATGACGAGACCGATTAGAAATATACAAGAAAGGCTGACCCAAAGCGATATTAGGGCTAGCCTTTTTAATTTGTAATCATACATGTTAAATTTTTTCTAATTCTATGCACTTGTCCCTTTCAACTTAAAATGCTCGTTCATAAATTATAATATATCAAAACAAGGGAGGTGGAATTACTATGGGATACGATGGCAGAAACAACTTCGCGTTAATCGTTGTATTGTTCATTCTTTTAATCATCATCGGTGCATCTTGGATGTACTAATTTTGATTAAAACACTCTAGGAAAAAGGAGCGAAAAAAATAATTTTTTCGCTCCTTTTTATTATTCCATTAAGCTCTTTGTCTGCGGGCAAGAATCAGTAAGCTAACAGTTATGATCGTAAAAGCAATAAACGCCAACAATGGAATTGTAATAAACCCAAGCCAGTTTATGTAATCCTTGGAACAGGGTACACCGGTTGTACACATTTCAAATTGCTGTAAATACGGGAGCTTTTGCAGTAGCGTATGATAAGCGGAAATAAGCATCCCAATAATGGAAAGTGGAAGAACATACCGATAAATTCCTTGGTCATTACGATAAAAGGCGATGCCCAAAATAATCGTTAACGGATACATAAAGATTCTTTGATACCAGCAAAGCATACAAGGGATGTAGTGCATGACTTCACTAAAATATAGACTGCCAAGTGCAGCAATAATCGCAGCAAGCCATGCAAGCAGCAAAGGCTTATTCATTAGGGTTCCCCTTTGCCGCTTCCTCTACCATTTTCTTCAAGTCATCGATGGTTTGACCTTTAAACATCTCCCCATTGACAAAAATGGTTGGGGTACCTGTTACACCCAATTTTTCAGCGTAATCCATATCCTTTTGCCAATCATCCTCAGAACCTTTTGACTGGAAGTTTTTCACAACCTTTTCTACTTCAGCATCACTAGCTACCTCTTTCAACGTACTAGTTAAGAATTCTTCGGTAAACACATCCATTTTCTCATATTTTGGGTCCTCTGGTTGTTTTTTATAAAGGAGTTCATGGAATTTCCAAAATGTCTCATTTCCCAATTCCTTAAAGACCGATTCAGCAAATTTAGCAGAGCGAATTGAATCTGTATTAATGAAGGAATCGTTCATAAAATAAAATTTGGCTTTGCCTGTGTCAACCAACTCTTTTTCAATAACCGGTACTACATTGGAGGCGAAGTTCTTACAATTCGGACATTTATAATCGCCAAATTCAATAATCGATACCGGAGCCGTCTTTTCTCCAAGATAAGGCTGATTCGTATAATCAATTTTACTAACTTTGGTCGTTTCCTGTTTTTTGTTATGATTACCAAAAAATATAAACGCTGCAAGACAGACCACCACTAGTCCTATCACCCAAAAGGTAAACTTTGCGGATGAATTACTTCCACTTTTCTCGTTTTTCTTTTTATTTGCCATATATAAACTCCTTTTTCTTTCACTACTAGTTTCAGCATCCTATACCATTAAATTTTACTAAACTAAAACGATAATGCAAATAAAACAGTTTGACTCCACAAATGAATAGAAGCATTCGTCATATGGCGAATGCTTCGTTTTCTATAGGGGTCTATACTTTTCACTAGACAAATGATCACTAACACCGGAAAGCTCCATTTTTTTAAAGACACGGTTACACAGGGAAAAATTAATATACGCTCCGATACTAAAAAGAATTAAAGTAAAAACAGGCAGGTACATTAATACAGCTACAAGTATGACAAACACTCCAATAATGTACAAGGTAATTGGAAAGTTTGCAATCGCCATAAAAAAGGAACTGGTAATGGCTCGCTTCCAAGTAATTTCGTAATGGGACATGACTGAAAATAAATAGGAAGAAGTACCTATAAACAATAGGCTTATTAATAATAAAGGCACCAATATAATGAATTTTGCTCCAGATTGGTCTTGATTTAAATAAAAATAATTAAAATACAATAATAATGATATGGCCATCCAGATTAGGCCGATGATAAAACTATGTTTAAAGTTTTCTCTAAAGTATCTGAAGTAATTTCTAACTACACTCGTATCCTGATGCAGCTGCCATTGCCGGACAACACTAAACATGGCTGTTGTTGCAGGTACTATGGTAACAATGGGAAGGCAAGAAAGAATCCAAAAGATATTTAATATAAAAAGATTGGAAAGTCGATCAACTACCGCGTAAAATCTAGTATCTAATATATTCATTTCTACCACCAATTCTAATAAAAGATTTAAATTGATTTTCCTACTTTTAAGACAAGGTAGAGTTTACCATACTAACCCCATAGACCCCGCCTGCTGCTTTTCCTTCACCAGATTGAAATTTAACTTCTACTTTTTGCTTTTCTTTTGTCAAACTTAAGGGAATCTCATAGTACATATCAACAAGACCTTCGGAATGATTTCCCTCAAGTTTTTGAGTAGCGATTAATTGACCATCAATAAGAATGTCAAATTCACGTTCAAAAATCTTACCCTCTGTATAGAGAGTCTTATCTCTGCCAAAATAGGTTACTTGCAAATACATTTGCTTTTCTGGCTCCACTTGCATTTGATAACTGAAAAATCCTTCCCCGCGGCTGTCTCGCCATGATTTTTCTACCTCGTTAAAATAACCTGTACTAGAGTTGCTGCTTTGTACTCCATGCTCAATCTCAGGCTGCTGTTCACCTGGCTGGACCACATCTACAGTAATCGCTCTTAATCTCTCAAGTTCTTCTTTTTCCTTATCTACGAAAGTTTTATAGGCTTCTTCATCCATTAGATTCCAATATAAGGTATAACGCTGATGATGAAGATCATAAAACGGAATGAGGGTCACCTTCCTATTACCAGGCTGGCCGACTTCTGTAGTTTCAAACAACAATGGTTCTCCCTCAACAGGCTTAATCCAGTCAGTCAAATTTTCCTTGTCAGCAACAAGGCTTGGTACATCAATTAACGGGTAGTTGTTTAATTTTAGGTGGTCCTCCAAGATATCTGTTTCCGGGAAGTTTTCTCTCCCCAATGCCCCGGCCAATACTACAGGTCCATACATAATTCCCACTTTCGTCGGATTATCCTTAGCGGTGTATGTGTGAAGACCTATAGGAAGTGAAAATTCAATCGTATCTCCTGCACTCCAGTTTCTTCCTATCACAAGATAACCATTTTTTGCAATAGCATCTGCTTTAATACCATTAACTGAGAGGGCTATGTCGCCATTCACCCAATATGGAACTCGGATATGGATATTTAGGAATGCGTCCTTCGCTTCTTCAAAGGATACCCGAACATGATTTGACCTTGGGAAATCTGTTTCTTGTTTGAGTTTTATCTTCTTTTCTTCCATTACTATTTCAGATGCAATAAATAAATTAACAAATAAATCTTCATTATCCTTATAGAAAACATTTCTTGTATAACGAGCAGGATTTTCCATTCCTGTCCCCGTACAGCACCAGAAAGAGTTATCGTGGGAACAATAGATTTTAAAATGACCGGGCTGTGTACTTACAAAATAGGTCTTCATTCCTGATTCTGGGTCCTGTGAGGCAAGGATATGATTGTAAAGGGCTCTTTCATAGTAATCCATATACTCACTCTTATGAGCCCAAGCGAATAAGTGCTCCGTTAGTTTTAACATATTGTAGGTATTACAAGTCTCAGCCGTTGTAATCCCTAATGTTTCCTTATTAATAGGTCCAAAATGTTCTCCAATACTATTTCCGCCAATAATATAGGAACGGTTTTTTGTGACCTCATTCCAGAAGAAAACGGCCATGTTCTTGTAATTTTCATCTCCAGTTATTTCATATAGCTTTGCAGCGCCGATTACTTTTGGAATTTGAGTGTTAGCATGTTTTCCCTCTAGTTCATCCACGTCTCTTGAGAGAGGCTCCAAGATCGCATTGTGGCAAAACCTGATTGCAAGCTTTAAATAATCTTCATTTTTAGTAATGGTATAGAGATCGGCCATTGCCTCATTCATACCGCCATGTTCGCAAATAAGCATCCGTTGGAACTGCTCATCACTAAGATTGTCCGTCCCTTTTATGGCCCAATCTGCCAGCTTAGTAACCACGTCAAGCGCTTTTTGATTACCTGTTAGCGTATAAACATCAATTAGTCCAGCATAAATCTTATGAATGCTATACCAAGGCACCCAGCCGCCTGCTAAACTAAAATTCTCTACTTCAAAATCTCCAGTAAAGACTTTGTCAAAATAGGTTCGAGGAAATCCGCTGACATATCCACTCTCATCAAGGCTTTGTACATAGGCTAGTTCGTTAACGGCATACTCAATTTTATCGTTTAATTCTTCATCCCTTGTAACAGAGTACATGGTTGCAGCGGCTGAAAGCCAATGTCCAACAGAGTGCCCGCTGATCGGCGTCGATTCCCAGCCGCCGTAACGAGGCTTTTTAGGAGTTTGTGAAGCCGCTTCGTAACAAGGCGCTACTAGCCGGTCAACATCTAAGTAAATCAAATACTCCTTTCCCTTTTCTTGTGACTCTTTAAAAATCCCATTTAATAATGTAACGTTCTTCATTATGTATTCTCCTTTAATGTCCTTATACAATTATATTTTTATAGCTATCGATAGAATGGATAGCTATAAAAATATATTTGGTGCAAGTCGTTTTGATTTTAATCCTGTGCCTCATCCTTTTACAGATCCAATCATAACGCCCTTTTCAAAGTATTTCTGGATAAATGGATAAACAAGTAAGATTGGTAATGTGGACACGATGATGACACCGTATTTGATCTGATCTGCATATTTCTGTGCATATCCGCCTGCAGCACCTCCGGATCCGGCCCCTTCAGCAAACACTTGGTTGGAGATGAGAATGTCTCTTAAAACAATTTGCAATGGCTGCAAACTATAGTCTCGAATGTAAATGAGTCCTGTGAAAAAGTCATTCCAGTGCCCCACTAAGTAATATAGACCAACAACCGAGATAACCGCTTTTGATAACGGCAGCGCTACTTTTCCGAAAAATTGAAAATGTGTACAGCCATCCATTTGGGCAGCTTCAAACAATTCTTTCGGCAGTGAGCTCTCAAAAAATGTCCGTGTAATAATCAAATTGAACACATTAACGGAAAATGGAACAATAAAAACCCACATATTATTGGTAAGATGTAAGTCTTTCATTAATAGATAAGTAGGAATTAATCCCCCATTAAAAAACATCGTAAAGACAAACACAAACATTAAAAACCGTCTTGCTTTGAATTCCTGTCTTGATAAAACATAGGCTGCAGGCAGCGTAAACAACAAATTGACAAAAGTACCAAGAAGTGTGTATATAATGGTATTTTTATACCCCACCCAGATTCTTGTATCTTTAAAAATCTCCGTGTATCCGAATAGGCTGAATCCTTTTGGATAGAGAAGAACTTTGCCAGTCGATACCAAAGTAGAGTCACTAACAGAGGCAATAACGACAAAATACAATGGATAAGCAATGATTAAAAATATAAACACACAAAATACAAAAATCATACAATCGAAAATAATATCTGAAGTCGTTTTTCCTTTTCTATTAAAAAGCACCATGACTTTCCCTCCTTGCATGGTTGAGATGTAATCTGAGTAAGCCAAAATTTGAATTACCACAAACTAATATTTGAAAATCTCTTTGCAATGGTATTCATAGCTAGTAAGAAGACGAAATTTATGAGTGTATTAAACAAACCAATGGCAGCAGAGTAGCTGAATTGACTTGAGATAATACCAATCTTATATACATAGGTGGCAATAACCTCAGATACTGGGAGATTTAATGGGTTTTGCATTAAGAATATTTTTTCAAAACCTGTATTTAAGATATTTCCCATACTAAGAATAAAGAGAATAATCATGGTTGGAACAATCGCAGGTATATCGACATACCTTATCGTCTGCCATCTGCTTGCTCCATCAATTTTTGCAGAATCATATAATTGTGGATCCACGCTTGCCAACGCTGCCAAATAAATAATGCTATTCCATCCGGCATGCTGCCATATGTCTGAAAGTACATATACTGGTACAAAGGTTTTTTCAGAAGCTAATAAGTTTATGTCTCCCAGTCCCAATGCTTTCATTAGATGACCAACAACCCCGGTTTCTGGTGACAATAATACATTTAACAAACCAACCATTACAACCATTGAGATGAAGTGTGGCAAGTAGACGGTTGTTTGCAAGGTTTTCTTCCACCTTTTCCCAAAAACTTGGTTGATAATCAGCGCCATAATAATCGGTGCCGGGAATCCTAAGATTATGGTTGCTAAACTGATGGTGATTGTATTTGTCATTAAATCTTTGAACATATAGTTATGAATAAATTGATCAAAATACTTAAGACCTACCCACTCGCCGCCGGTAAAGCCTTTCGTAAAATCAAATTCGCGGAAGGCCAGCTGGATGCCATACATCGGTATGTAATTGAAAATGACAATAACAACAATGGCAGGCAATATCATGAGCCACAACTGATAGTCGCGTTTAAAAGTGTTCCATACATTTGCCTTCTTTGTTGGTATAACACTATTGATACTGGATAAATTTTCGCTTATTTTTTTTGTTTCAGCATTTATAAAGGCCACAAACTATTCCCTCCTTTATTTAAGGAAGATGCTATACCACTTTCATGATATAGCATCTCTCTGACAATTATTTATTTCTGATTGTTCTTGTAATCATCATAATACTTTTGCATAATCTTAATATTTTCAGGCAAGCCTGTTTTCTCAACATTTTTCACGTAGGCATTCCAATCTTTATCAATGCCGCCTTTTGTGATCCACTGAGAATATTTCGGCATCACCAAATTCATAAGATTTGTATTGTTTAGAGCTAATTTTGAATTATCCTCTTTGCTGTACTTAATAAACATGCCAGGGAAAAGATCATTATCCTTATCAATAGCATCAATAGCACTCATCAGCGGTTCGGTTTGTTTACCAACTGATTGCATATCTGTTCCAAGCTCAAGCTTTAAATCATCCGCAATATACATTGGACCATTATCAGCCCATGTAGAAGTCCATTTCCATGTACCTGGGTCCATCTTCGAATCTGTTGGTGGTAATACTTTATAGCTACCGTCTCCATTATCGGCAATATTAGTGCCCATTGAACCAAACAGTACTTGCATACTTACTTTTGGATCATACAATTCATTGATAAATTTCATCGCAGCGTCTTTATTTTTACTCTGTGCTGACAATGTAATCATATTGGCACCATAGTTTAAGGAATTATAATCGTAGGTCCAGGATAATTTAGCAGTTGAATCAGCCATCTGCTTTAAAGGAGCCAACGTTGTATATTGTGGAGCCAATGTGTTTCCGAATCTGTCTGTTAATTCCCAGCCATACGTATAACCAACTTTAGCCACATCACCATTACCGCGGGCTACAGATTGGTATTTAGTATAATCCTGAGTAAATACTTCTTTGCTGATTAACCCAGCTTTATAACACTTATTTAAAAACTTAACAAAATCTTTATAACGTTCGTCTGTAAAGAAGTTTTTGACTTTACCATCTTCAACATAATAGCCTTGGCCGCTGCCTTCACCTAAAGTAATCCCGGTGCTGCCCAAAAGAACGGTCGGTTGGAAAAACCCGAATCCACCTGTTCCTGTCGGAGAGAAATCCATAGGAATTTCGTCGTTTGGATCGCCGTTGCCATTAGCATCCTTTTCCTTAAAGGCTACTAAAACATCGTATAATTCATCCCAATTGGTTGGCTGTTTTAAACCTAGATTGTCTAACCATTTTTGATTGATGAATTGTCTTGTCGCTGTTGCTGGCCAAAATCTTTGGTATTTAGGTAAGCCATAAATTTTTCCGTCAAGCTGGGTGGCAATCCCTTTTGTTTCTGGTTTAGCTTCAAACATCTTTTTAACGTTAGGTAAGCTCTTATCAAGATCATCAGAAAGATCTTCAAATAAGCCATTATATTGAACATAATCCGCGTCCGTAATGGCATTCGGTCCAATAATTAAGTCTGGAACATCACCGCTTGCAAGGAGTGCGCCCTTTTTCTGATCCCAGTCGGCCGTAACTTCTTGCCATTTAATGTCCACACCCGCACGATTCTCAACTTCTTCTAACCATTTCATTTTTTTAAGGTCTTGTGTTAAAGGATGTTTTGTTATAAGTGCGGTTAATTGCACTTTTCCATCTTTTGTTGTGCCGCTGCTTCCTTTTCCATCGCTAGATGCTTGGTCGTTTGAACAAGCAGCTAATACTGCAGCAGATAAAGATAGTGCTAGAAAACCTTTTACAAACTTTGTCTTTCTCATGTGATTTCTCCTTTTCTATGATTTATAGAAATAATCTTTATGTTTTCGCACAGAATTGCCTAACGATTACTACCTGTACAAAAAATCCCAGCAATTGATTTTTCTGTTATCCCTTCAAAAACATCGATACGGAGTAATGCTTTTAAAAAGGCAGAACAAAAGAAATGGACTTTCCTGACTAAATTCAATCAGTCAGAAATATCTATTAAATTATAAAATGGAACATAAAAGAATGAGGCTTTACTCCATTATGTATACCCCCCTATTATTTCTTCCGTTCTCCATCATGTTGTAAACACTTACATTTATTGATTTAAGAATAACATTGGGTCTATATACTGTCAGTAACCAACAAAGTATATTTAGTGGATAAAATTGACTATTTAAAAAATTATGATATTGTAATAAGTATAGGAAAAAATAGTGTAATGATATCTTTCAGGCATGAAGAGGCGATATTTATGACAGAATACCTGAAAATGAATGTTAGCTCCCCAATTGAATTTGTTCTTGGTGGTAAATTAATTTCCACTGAACCTTTTACTCATATGAAACGAACAATGCCACTTTGCGAAATTATTATTGGCATAAATGAAATACTATATATGGAGTGTAATGGTATAGATTATGAGGTTAAACCGGGTGATGTGTTATTTGTGCTGCCAAATCAGCTCCACCTAGGCTATAAGGAGTGCCAGGCAGGACTTTCCTTCTATTGGTTTCATGTCCTTTTGCCGGACGATATAACAATAATGGATGAGATGACTATGGGAAACCAAGCTAGAATTCTTCAATCTAATCCCTACCCCAAGGAATCAAATCATTCAATATTATTACCCATCTATTCAACCCCAAAGCGGATTGATAGAATCAATATATTATGTAATCAAATACTGGATGTAGCACATGCAAACTACTTTAATCGTTATGCAGCCAGTTATTTAACCACCTCTTTACTTATAGAATTATCTGAACAAACAATTACAAACTTTCAGGACCCTTTAAATAGCACGTATTCAGACAGCAAACTCGTAAAAATATTAGAATGGATTCGTGTAAATGCATTGGATAGTAATATTTCCACTAACTCTATTGCTAAAACCTTTAATTATAATAGGGATTATTTATCTCGTTTTTTTAAAACTAGTACTGGCATGAACGTACAAGAATATATCCATATTCTTAAACTATCAAAAGCTAAAGATTTACTTATTAGTACAAATATGAATATTGGAAAAATCGCCCACTTAATCGGAATTAATGACGAAAGATATTTTATGCGGCTCTTTAAAAAGTACGAAAAAGTTACTCCAACAGAATATCGCCAAGCCTATCATCGGATCCCCTTGAATAGGGAATAAAAGCCATTATTCCTAAATACATAAACTTTAAAAATGGTTGTGTTAAAGGTTATTGGTGATATTTGAGCATGTTGATTGTAGCGGAAATCAACATTCAAGATTAACACAGCCTTAAAAATAAAGACTGCCAGCAAACCTGTTAATTTTTGGATTTTCAGGCAGTTTAAAACTCACCAAAAGACAGTTTTGGTGAGTTTTTCTACTTTCATATTAGCCTAAATATTCGGCCATCCATCTTCACCCCAATATAATGGTCGAATTTGCAAGATCGGTTTTCCTTTTTTCAAGGCATCGTAGGCGTGATTCACAAGCAGGCTCGAGTTTCCAGAAAAGTAGACCGCACAATGCCCAGGACCAATCCAGCGCTCATCTCCTGCGTCAATCAACGTTCCTCCCCCTTCCATCATCCATATCCCGTCTTTATCAAAATATGGTCCGGTAATCTCCGTCGCCCTGCCGACAACAATTTTATAAGTACTTTCAATACCGCGGCAGCAAAAATCAAAGGATACAAACTGATAATAATATCCTTCCTTATATACAATAAACGGTGCTTCAATCGTATTAGGCTGTTCCATTCTACTTGAAATAGACAGTAATTCGGCATTTTCAGCTGGCTTCATTGTTTCAGGGTTTAATTTAATCAGTTTAATGCCAGACCAAAAGGAACCAAAATTTAACCATGGCTGACCATCTTCGTCAAAGATTAAATTCGCATCAATTGCATTAAAATCATCAGTTTCAGTCGAATGGATCACATGTCCTCTGTCTTGCCATTCATAATCAGGATTCTCGGGATTAAGCGTTGTATTCGTTACTAACCCGATTGCCGAAGTATTTTTTCCGAAAGTAGACACAGAGTAATAAATATAATAGACACCATTATGAAAATAAATATCTGGGGCCCAAATACTATCTTCGTCTTTTTCTGGTACATATTCTTTTGCCCACTCTGGCAAAGAAGTAAAAATAGTACCCAATTGTTTCCAGTTCACGCCATCTTCGGAGGATTTAATTTGAATGCCGCTTCCTGTATGGAATACATACCAACGGGAACCTTCCTTTGCAATTACCGGATCATGTGCCCATAAATCCCCGTTCAAATTCCAATCAATATCGTAAAAATTAACCCCGCCAAACTGTTCTGACTTAGCCATAAGTAGTTATTCCCCTTTCTGTTAAATAATTAATATAATTATTATATAATTAATAATCATATTAACAAATTAATTAAATAATAAGAAGAGGTTATGACTAATCTACTTAAAAATTTCAATATCTTGTAACTAAAATTCCCCTTCTTATACCAATTAGATTTTACTTTCTTTTTTTAAAAATAAGAAAAAAGACCCATGAGGAATTAATTATTTTATATTACTATTAATCCATTAATATTTGTATTAATATTAATGATATTTGTAAGCGGTTAAACAAGTTATCAATCTACTAAATGGTGGTGATTTCTAGACGCAGTTTGGGGACGATTTTCTTTTATCGTACATAAAGAAAGGAGAAATTTTAATGAATAGACGCATGTTTCAAAAATTTGCCTTTATGTTCTTAACACTTTTATTAATCATCCCAATTTCAGTATTTGGGAAAACTGCTGCGCAATCTACTGCCCAGCCGAGCGAAAACAGCAATAAACCAAACCTTGACTATCCAGGTGAGGATCCAAATTTTCAAAATGTATCCGTACATGACCCTTCCATTGTTAAAGATGGTGACACCTTTTATGTGTTCGGCTCCCACATTGAGGCTGCCAAATCAACCGATTTGATTCATTGGCAAACCTTTACGAATGGGTATACAACACCTAATAATCAGATATATGGTGATTTATCAAAGAATCTGGCTGGTTCTTTTAAATGGGCCGGTGAAAACGATTCTGACAGTAAAGGCGGCTTTGCGGTTTGGGCCCCGGATGTTTTCTACAACAAAGAATATGTAAATAAGGACGGTTCCAAGGGAGCCTATATGATTTATTATAGTGCTTCCTCTACGTATATCCGTTCTGCGATTGGTTTTGCCGTATCGCAAAATATTGAAGGGCCTTACAAGTACGTTGACACCATCATCTATTCTGGTTTTACAAAGAATGATGCGAAGGATGCCAACAGTAATGTGAATAAGAAGTGGACCAATACAAATATTAAGCCGCTTGTCGATAACGGTACAATAGAAGGTCCAAGCGATGATTGGTTTAATGCGAATGGATCTTTCAATAATTACAATTTCCCGAATGCCATTGACTCCACCGTGTTTTATGATAAGGATGGAAAACTATGGATGACTTATGGATCTTGGTCTGGCGGAATTTATGTCCTTCAGATAGATGAAAAAACAGGTAAGGCCATTTATCCTGGCAAGGATGGAAAAACTGCTGACGGCCGTCTAGTTGACCGTTATTTTGGCACAAAAATTTCTGACGGATATTATAAATCCGGGGAAGGCCCTTATGTTATTTATGATAAGAACACTGACTACTATTATTTATACGTAACATATGGCTGGTTAGGGGCTGATGGCGGCTATAACATGAGACAGTTCCGTTCTAAGAGCCCAGATGGCCCTTATGTAGATGCCTCCGGACAAAATGCAGTTTTACCAAGTGATGTCGCAAATACACCTTATGGAAATAAAATCATGGGGAATTTCTTATTTGAACGAAAAGTGGGTGATCCTGGCACAGGAATTGGTGTAGGATATCTTTCACCAGGACATAACTCTGTTTACTTAGATCCAAAAACGGGGCAGCAATTCTTGGTATTCCACAGCCGCTTCCCTGGGTCCGGTGAGTATCATGAAGTTCGTGTTCACCAGATGTTTATGAATAAAGACGGCTGGCCGGTGGTTGCACCGTACCGTTATACTGGTGAAACATTAGACAAGGTTAATAGACAAGACCTCATTGGTGATTATAAATTTATAAACCAAGGAAAAGAATATTCAGCAGCGATTAATAAATCTGTTTTCATCCGCTTAAATGAAGATGGAACCATTACTGGCGATGTAACTGGGACATGGAAGAAAACCAGTCATAACCTAGCAGAACTTACGATTGATGGACATACCTATAACGGAGTTTTTGTTCGAGAATATGATCCTGTTTCAAAAACCAAGGTAATGACCTTTTCAGCCCTATCAAACGGAGGAATATCCGTTTGGGGAAGTAAACTAGAAAATAAAACAGACCAAGAAGTCGTAACAGCCATTGTGAACGACTTAAATCTTGGTGACACTGGAAACGTTATTTCGAATTTGACACTGCCAACAGATGGTACGCAAAAAGCGACGATTACTTGGGAGACTTCAAATGCAAGTGTTGTGACGAATACAGGTGTAATTACGCGTCCAGAGGCAGGTTCTTCTCCTATAACAGCAACCCTGACAGCAACCATCACTAAAGGTGATGTAACTGCCACAAAAGTATTTAATATTAAGGTTATTCCATACGAACAAGCAAGTTTAGCGGCTCAATACTCGTTTGAAAATAATCTAAACGATACAACAGGCACTTTTGGTACTGGAAGTGTTACAGGTAATCGAATTGATAATACTGGCGGAGCTATTGCTTATGCTGACGGTAAAAGCGGCAAGGCTGCTGTCTTCAATGGTGCTTCAGGAGTTCGTTTACCAAATGGGTTGATTTCTAGCAACAAATATTCTGTTTCATTATGGGTAAAACCTGAACAATTAACCATGTATACCACCACCTTCTTTGGAGCAGCGAACCCTAATAGCTGGGTCAGCCTTGTTCCAAATGGTCCAGCCGGCGGGAACACGATGGTCTGGTCTGGCAGTGCCAAATGGTACGATGCTTCTTCAGGGTTAACGATTAAGACCGGTGAATGGACACATTTAGCATTTACCGTTGATAACGGAACGATTAAGGTGTACGTAAACGGTGTTGAAAAGTTTACAGGTACAAACTTCTCGAATATTTTCACGACAAACAACGCCAGCTTCAGCCTAGGAGTCAACTGGTGGGATACCCCATTCAAAGGCTTAATGGATGAATTGAAGGTTTATAATGGAGCCCTTACTCCTGCACAGGTGACAAAATTAGCTCAATAGTTTTTCAAAAAAAAAATCGTATGGATATCCAGTATCCATACGATTTTTTTATGAAAGTTTTTCTGTCTCTTCTTTGGTTAATTCACTATCATTGTAATAGAGGCGAAAACGAATATCTTGATTATAATTGCCAAAGCCTGTTCCAAATAGAGTAACCCCGCCGACATTTTGGCTCTCTTCAAGGACGGCAATCTGAAACGTCCATTGCTTCTCACGAATACTAACATCATCAAGACTAACATCTGATATCTTTAACCCATCCATATAGGTACCTTCTGATGTTATGCGGAGCCGTTTTAGCAATCCATATTGATTGACTTCACTCGGCCACCAGTCAGGTGTGAATTTCCCTCTGCTATCACCGAAATCTCCGGGACTAGTCCATTTCCCCAATACGACATTATTTAGGTAAAAATGGATATCGGACGGCCAATTACTGTTCGTAAATGGAGCCTCAGAGGATAGCTCTAATGATATCTCAAGTTCGCTTGGGTCTTGATTTCCCAGCAGGAAGTTTGGCAGTTTATATTCGACAAATCCTTTCCCAAACCACAAGATTTTGGCACTCATTCGGTCAGAATGAAGAAAATACCTTGGATCATCAAATTCTCCAATAATGGTTTCAGTGGTGGCGATTCCACAGGTTGGTTCGATGGAGAAATCAGTATAGTGACCAACTGACACTTCTGTTTCATGAAATTTCTTTAATTCACGTTCCTTTGAAGGAAATAATACTTCCATTTTTTCAGTCACAAGATAGCACTTTTTTTGTAATCCGCCTTTACCGGAGATTAATTCTGATTGGATGATTCCCGCTTTCTCTAATTTCTTTACATGCATCGTCATGATGGCACTGGTGAGTTCTAAGCTTTGCGCGAGTTCCTTTACATTTCGAGGCTGTTCCGCCAAAAGGTGAATAATTTTCATTCTTACCTTACTGGCAAGCGCTTCAAAAACAGGCAGTGATTGTTCGGATATATCTAAATTCATGTAGTAATTCCACCTTAATAATAATTAACATATTTATTAATCATTATTACAATACTACTTTTTTCCTATATTTTCAATATAGGACGGGAAATTTATTTAGTTAAACTAAATAGAACAAAAGCGCAAGCGCCTTGAACAGCCCCGACAAGCATAAGACGCTCAGGGAAAGAAGGCGTTCTTTGCCTTCATTCCCTGAGTGGCTGTAGACCATCGAGGGGCTAGGCGCTGGAGCTGGACGTCGATAGTCCGTTTTTTAATAGTTATCTACAAGCAAAAATTTTATAATTTCCTTAACGAACAAAAAGCATGCAGATATCTGCATGCCCTTTTATGAACATTATTTATGATAAATAAATCTTTCACCTGGAACCATCATGTGGAATTTTTGGTTAGGGTAGTGATGAAACAAGTAATCCACAAAATAAGCAGGATTCTCCCGATTATTCGGAAACATATCGTAATGAATCGGAACAATCAGGTCTACCCCAACAGCTGCCGAAAAGTCGGCTGCTTCTCTGAAACTCATGTTTCCAATAATTCCTCGGGAAGTGCGGAAATAGTCTCCTCCATTGATTGGCAAGAAAGCAACATGTGGTCTAAACCCTTTTACTTTTTCAATCAATTCAGGTGTAACGACTGTATCCCCGCTGTGAAATAGACGAATTCCACTCACCTC
Organism: Neobacillus cucumis; assembly: GCF_023715505.1. The sequence goes on from NZ_JAMBOH010000019.1 coordinate 48,769, forward strand.
TATGAAATACCCTAAAAATGCATGATTTCCTAACGAATCCGTTTCATATTCCGTATGGGCCGCAGGGATAGGTGTAATTTTAAATCCTTTAATAGTAAAGGGCTCACCATCTTTAGCGGCATGTATATATTTGTTTTCCACATGTTCTTGAACTAACGAGATATGAGGTGCCGGGATGGCAAACACGGAGTCTGAAACTCTTGCAATCTCTTTAATGCTTGCTAGATCTAAATGATCATCGTGTCCATGTGTAACTAAAACACCGTCTAAGCCTCGAAGTATTCCCGGGGAAACAACCGGTGAAAAAGCTCTCTTAAATTCAGTCTTCGGGTCCCGTTCTTCAATACTTTTGCTTAAATAAGGATCGATACATAGGAGCCCGTCCTCTTCTGTTCCCTTTAGGAGGATACCGGCTTGACCTAAATTCCAAAAAGAAACAGATTCTCCGTAAATTTTTGTCTTCCAAACCTCATTCATCAATTCTTCTCCACTTTTATAAATAGCTGCCATAGATTCCACCTTTTTTCTATTAAAATAGTTTAATACAATATCATCTACCTTAACGGAGCAAAATCTTTTACTCCTTTGAGTATGTTTTCGATTGCTTCCAATACATCCTGAGTTAATTTTAGACCAACTGCCTTTACATTTTCCTCCACTTGCTGTGGACGACTGGCCCCAATAATAGCCGAACTAATACCAGGATGACGAAGGATCCAGGCCAGTGCAAGCTGGCTCAATGTAACGCCTAACTCTTCAGCCACACTATTTAATGCTTGAACACATTCCAGAACATCATTTCTAAAATAGCTGTTAATCACCCCGTTTGTTGAATCATTAGCTGCCCGGCTGTCTCTTGGTTTCTCTGTATTTGGTTTATATTTTCCAGTAAGAACCCCTTGAGCCAATGGCGAAAAAACAATTTGCCCAATTCCTTTTTCCGTACAAACCGGCAGAACTTCTTTTTCTATATATCTCTCAAACATGTTATAGATTGGCTGGTTAGAAATGATTGGTCTTAAACGATTGGTTTTACCGATTCCAACCGCGTTTTCAATTTGTGCAGCACTCCATTCACTGACGCCTGCATATAATATTTTTCCTTGTCTGATTAAATCATCTAAGGCATATAGTGTCTCCTCTACCGGTACCTCTGGATCAAAACGATGACATTGATACAAATCGATGTAATCCAAACCAAGCCGTTTCAGACTAGCATCACATTGTTCGACAATATGCTTTCTAGATAGGCCACGCTGATTGGGCTTATCCCCCATCGGGAAAAACAGTTTTGTCGCGACCACATAACTGCTCCTAGGATAAACTTTTAGTGCTTCTCCAAGGACCTCTTCTGCCTTTCCGCCTTCATAAGCATTAGCTGTATCAAAAAAATTAATTCCTAATTCATATGCTTTATGAATACAGTCATGTGCTGTATTATCTGCTACTGCCTTTCCATAAGTTAACCAACTGCCTAAACCAATTTCACTAATCTTTAATCCACTATTTCCGAGTCTCCGGTATTTCATTTGAGTTTCCTCCATTTTAAGTTGTTTTCCTAGATTAAGAACTTACAGCTTTAGCTTTTTGTTTGACCACTAATACCTTCTTTTCCCATACCCTGCTTTTCCATCTAAAAAACATAACAATGCCTCTAAACCATTCATCTACGATAAAGGCAGTCCAAACTCCAGCTAAACCCAGCCCAAAATGGATTCCTAGGATATAGGAGATTGGAACAGCAAGCCCCCACATGGAGAGAACGCCCATTTTAACAGTAAAGGCAGCATCCCCAGTAGCCCTTAGGGAATTCACCCCAATTAAATTCAGAGTTCTTCCTGGTTCAAGAATTAAACATAATAATAATAATGTACTGCCTGTTTCAATAATTTCTTTATTATGCGTAAACAGACTTATTAAATCCTTTCTAAATAAAGCAATTAATATCGAAATAAAAATAGAGATCACAAAGCTAGGTTTAAGACTTTTATATAATTGACGATAGGCATCCTCATAGTTGCCTGCCCCAACACGGTATCCTATTAAGATTTGAGTGCCCTGCCCCAACGCTAATCCAAACAACATAATGAAGGACATAATATTCCAAGTATAAACACGTGTTGAAAGGGCAGCTGCTCCGAGCATAGCGGTAATAGCTGTCATTGCCATTTGGCTGGTATTATAACTAATTTGTTCCCCTGCGGCAGGTATTCCAACCTTTAGGATTTTTTTAATAATCGTCCAATCGAAATTAAGATAATCTTGCCGTTTAATGGTTACTGGCAGCCGCTTGTACATAAGAATGAATCCGATGGCAAGCGCAGAAGCCCTGCTAAAAGCAGTTGAGAAGGCTACCCCTTTCACTCCCATTTCAGGGAATCCAAATAAGCCGTAAATAACGATACTGTTGCTCATTACATGGATCACATTCATGCTAATCGATACAAACATCACCTCTCTTGTAAATCCATTAGCCCTAAGAATAGAAGAAACAGTAACTAAAATAGCCTGTAAAAACAAAGTTCCGCCCACAACGGAAAGATACTCATATCCGATTGAGGCAAGATGATCTTTAAGATGGAATAAATCTAATAAGGGCCCTTTAAAGATAATCATTAAACAGCTTACTATTAAGCCTATAAATAAATTGATTGATAAAGAGATGGCAGCTGCTTTTTTTACATCTACCCTTAATCCTGCTCCTAGATATTGTGAAATAAGGACAGCTGTCCCAGTGGCAGTAAAGCTAAATATCAAAATGCAAAAAAAGACAAGCTGATTGGCGACTCCTACTGCTGCGACAATATCATCGGAAATATGAGACAGCATAATGGTATCTGTACTTCCCATGATCATTTGCAGCAGCAACTCAACAAAAATCGGCCAGGTAATGGCGAGTAAAGTTATATTTCTATGATTTTGATCGATTGAATTTCCCATTGTTTTCTTCACTTTCTACATAAGAAAAGCGCAAGCGCCTTGGTCAGCCCCGACAAGTATAAGACAAGCCGGCCGAAAGGTTGCTTTTTAACCTTTTGGACGGATTTGCTTATAACCTCGAGGGGCTAGGCCTGGAGCTAGACAATTCTCAAATTGAAAATCTTTTATACTTCCTTATCCTAAAAAAGATTCATATCAGAGAAAAGATATGAACCTTTATAACTGTAATATTTAATCTGTGCACGATTCCTGAGCTTAACTAGGATAACCAAAGTTTGGAGTACCATCGGAGTTCCATGTAAACTCTTTCGCACAAGTATGGCGGTTTGGATCATACAGTGGATCACCAACAATTTCTGTGTAATTTCTTACATGATAAACCAGAATATCCTTGCTGCCATCTTCAGAGACCGTGAAGCTGTTGTGTCCTGGACCGTATTGGCCTGCTTCATAATTTGTTTTAAATACCGGTGCTTCTGATTTTCTCCATGAATTTGGTTCCATCACATCGCTGGATTCATCCGCAGTCAAAAGACCCATGCAATAATTTTCATCGGTTGCACTACCGGAGTAGGAAATAAAGATTTTCCCGTTTCTCTTTAATACAGCCGGCCCTTCATTGACCCAAAAACCAATGGTTTCCCAATCATACTCCGGTTTAGCAATCATTACTTGCGGCCCTTTGATGGTCCATGGATTTTCTAATGGAGCAATATAAAGATTGGAATTGCCGCGGATGTCAGGATCCTTTTGAGCCCAGACAAGATATTGCTGGCCATTATGTGCAAAAGAAGTGGCATCTAGTGCGAATGATTCCCAATCGGTTTTAATTTGTCCCTTTTCTTCCCATACACCATCTAAAGGATTAGCAGATTTATTTTCGATCACAAACATACGATGTTGAAAAAGTCCATCAATAATTTCCTCTGATGGGGCAGCAGCGTAATAGATATACCAGTTTCCATTGATGTAGTGAATCTCTGGAGCCCAAATCAGTGCACTCATTGGTCCTGTCTCATGTTTTCTCCAAGCGACAACAGGCTCCGCCTCAGCTATACCTTGAATGGTTTTTGACCGTCTGACATCGATACGGTCGTATTCAGGTACTGAGGCGGTAAAGTAATAATAGCCGTCGGTGTGTTTATAGACCCATGGATCGGCTCTCTGCTCGATGATTAGATCTTGTGCTGTTTTTGCCTCTTCAATTGTTACCTTTACCATCCTAATCTTCCTTCCAAACTAGATGTAGATTATTTTGCATCTGCTACTGGAACACCAAAGTTTGGAGTTCCATCTTCATTCCAGGTGAACCCTTGTGCACGAGTATGGCGGTTCGGATCCCATAATGGATCACCCTCAATATCCCGATAGTTACGAGCATGATAGATTAGAATATCTTGAATTCCGTCTTCTGAAACGGTGAAACCGTTGTGTCCCGGTCCGTATTGACTGTTCTCTACACTTGTTTGAAATACAGGTGTTTCTGATTTTCTCCATGATGCTGGGTCTAATAAATCGCTATTTTCATCTGCTGAAAGGAGACCCATGCAATAATTGTAATCTGTCGCACTTGCAGAGTAGGAAATAAAGATCTTGCCATTTCTCTTTAAGACTGCCGCACCTTCGTTCACTAAAAAGCCTATGGTCTCCCAATCATACTCAGGCTTTGTGATCATGACTTGTGGTCCTTCAATCGTCCATGGGTTGACCATGTTAGCAATATAAAGATTAGAGTTTCCAACAATTTCAGGGTCTCTTTGGGCCCACACATAATATCTTTGTCCCTTATGCTCAAAGGTAGTGGCGTCAAGTGAGAAGGACTCCCAATCTGTTTTCACTTGTCCCTTTTCTATCCATGTTCCTTCAAGAGGGTTCTCGGAATCAGTTTCGATCACATACATCCGATGGTCAAAAATCTCATCTACCCTTGCAGCAGCATAGTAGATATACCATTTTCCATCAATATAATGAATTTCAGGTGCCCAAATATTCGCACTCATAGGGCCTTCTTCATGTTTCCTCCAGGCAACGACTGGTTCTGCTTCACCTAACCCCTGAATCGTAGCCGATCTTCTAACCTCAATCCGATCGTATTCCGGAACAGAGGCAGTGAAATAATAGTAACCGTCTGTATGTTTATAGACCCATGGATCGGCACGCTGCTCGACAATGGGATTATTTAGTGCTTCAACCTTAGACATAGTTAATCACCTTTCTCTTGATTTATTTTACTTTAACCAATTTATTTAGCTGCAACTCCGAATTTATACTTTGTTATAGTTGTGTACTCTTGGTCTTTTTCTAAAACCCAAGAAGGAAAGTTTGGATGGTGAATGGCATCAGGAAGTCCTTGTGTTTCTAAGCAAATACCAAGGTATTGACGAGATGGGACACCGTAAATCTCGCCACTTGCTTTCATTTGGTTTCCAGAGTAAACCACTACTCCGGGTTCATCGGTTTCAATGGTTAATGTACGGCCGCTCTCCGAATCTTTAAGGATAATCTCTTGGTCATGATTTGATGATAGTAAAAATGGATGATCATACCCATGTCCAGCTAAAAGGTTTTGTGGATGACCAGATTCTACACCTGTTTGAATCAAGCGTTCACTGGTAAAATCAAATGGTGTTCCGTTAACGTCTAGCAATTCTCCAGTTGGAAGTAACTCATCATTTAATTCTAGGAATTTCTCACTCTTAATTGTTAGAGAATGTTTCAGCACATCGCTTTTCATATCTCCGCTTAAGTTAAAATAAGAATGATTGGTCATATTTAATAATGTTTTCTCATCTGAGATACCAGAATAATGGATGGTTAGTTCATTATCATTATTGAGTGTATAGGTCACCTTGACATTCACATTTCCTGGGTATCCCTCTTCACCATCAGGGCTCAGGTATGCAAATTGAACACTTACTTCTTCGTCATTCTCTTTTATAGAAGCATTCCAAATCACTTTATCGAACCCTTTATTCCCCCCATGGAGATGGTTGTTGTTTTCATTTTTTGCGAGGGTATAGGTTTTTCCGTCAAGTTCAAATGATCCGCCCTTTATGCGGCCGGCTACACGTCCGACAACTGTACCGAAGAAATAATTTCCCTTCACATATTCTTCTAAACTCTCATATCCCAAGACAATATTTTCATAGTTTCCGTCTTTGTCAGGCGTGATCATTTTCGTAATTATACAACCATAATTAATACAAGTAAGCTCCATACCATGGTCGTTAACGAGTGTATAAGATTTAACCGTTTGATTATTTAATTCACCAAACTTTTCTTGAATAACCTTCATATTAATCCTGCCTTTCTCTCCTGTGTTATCGCTTACGCCTGCCATTCAAATAAAAAATAGTCCATATCCTCTTAGTCTAGTTGACTAAAAGGATATGGAATATAAAGAATTACTTACGTTTCGCTAAACGAATTACATTCCAAGATAGCTTCGGAAGTATAGCAGTTACCCCGCCATTGTTGGTCTTAGCATTTCCATTTGAATGAGGAGCTACAGGTGCTCCCTTAGCTGAATTTGTTTGCTTAATATCATCATTTTCTAGGACAATATGCTCGACTACTTCGTAGCCTTCAAAATTACGGATATCTACTTCTAGGTCTAAGCCTTCTTGAAGGTGACGGTTTACTGCAAAGATGGTTAATGTCTCTTCCTCTTCATTGTAAACAGCCGTTGACTCTAAATATGGAACATCTGTGAAATCCTTGCTGTCATATTTAGGACTTGAAATGATAGGATTTAGCGAAACTCCACGGCCAAATACAGATGTATGCATGTATGGATAGAAAATCGTTTGCTTCCAAGCAGGTCCGTTATCTTCTGTCATAATTGGTGCAATAACGTTCACCAATTGTGCAAGGCAGGCAATTTTCACGCGGTCCGCATGCTTTAGCAATGTAATCAGCATACAGCCTACTAATAAAGCATCTTCAAAGTTATAAATATCTTCTAATTGTGGTGGTGCAATGCTCCATGGTTCGATTCTTTTATCCTGCTCATTGCTGTGATACCAAACGTTCCACTCGTCAAAAGATAGATTAATATTCTTTTTGCCGCGTTTTTTCGCTTTAATATAGTCAGCAATAGAAATGACAGATTTAATAAAATCATCCATCTCTAAGGAAAGGGCTAAATAGTTTGAAATTTCATTGTCACGGTTACCATAATATTGGTGCAGCGAAATAAACTCAACATGATCATAGGTATGATCAAGAACAGTTGCTTCCCAATCTGCAAATGTAGGCATATTTCTATTTGAGCTTCCGCAGGCAACAAGCTCAATTGAAGGGTCCACCCACTTCATTACTTTTGCCGCTTCTTGGGCAAGACGTCCATATTCAGCAGCAGTCTTGTGACCAATCTGCCAAGGACCATCCATTTCGTTCCCTAAACACCAGGTCTTAATGTTATAAGGATCTTTAACTCCATGAGAAATCCGTAAATCACTATAATAAGAACCGCCAGGATGGTTACAATACTCGACTAAATTACGAGCAGCATCAATACCGCGTGTTCCAAGGTTAACGGCCATGTTTACATCCGCGTTTACAAGCTGGGCCCATTTCATGAACTCATTCGTACCCATTTCGTTTGTTTCCGTTGTACGCCATGCTAATTCTAACCGACGCGGGCGGCTTTCAACAGGGCCGACGCCATCTTCCCAATTGTATCCGGATACAAAGTTTCCGCCTGGATAACGTACAAGCGGTACTTGCAGTTCTTTTACCATTTCAATCACATCTTGACGGAAGCCGTTTTCATCTGCTTGAGGATGACCTGGTTCATAAATACCGCCGTAAACGGCACGTCCTAAATGTTCAATAAAAGAACCATAAATACGATTATCAATCTCAGATACTTTAAAATCCTTTTCTAAAATCATTTTTGCCTTTTGATTGGACATGTTCATTCTTCCTCCCCTGTCATCTTAATAGTTTTATAAACGAGAAAACTCTATAAATACTAGTTAACTGACTTTATCCCATTTTGGTTTTCCTGCAAATGGACAGCTCTTGTCTTTAAACTTGGCTCGATAGCGGACAATACATCCGCTATGTGCACAAGTGGTACCATATTGCAGGGAAGGACAGCTTTCACAAGTCTTTAATCTTGCTAGATAGACCTCGTCAGAAACGATAACAGTCGGATTCTCTTCAGCTTCTTTTATTAATTCTTGAATGATCTCTTCCGTTACGATTACACTCTCCACGCAGCCCTTGCACAGACCTTTTTGATTCACTGTCATTCCCCGCCTTTTTCTTTATTCAATATCTTTGTTAGAATTGTCTTTTGATTTCCGCTCCAGGCGCGAGCGGTTCGCGGGCGGTTGGGGGAGCCTCCTCGGCGCGTTTCGCGCCTGCGGGGTCTCCCCTGTCCCGTAATCCCGCAGGAGTCTCGCGCCTTCCGCTCCAATCAATAGCCTATTCAATTACTAATGTCACAACAGACATTGCTGGAAGCTTGATAGCCAATTTATTATTTTCAAGAGTTACACCAGTGAATTCAACTGGTTTAACTACATCCGGCTGTTCAAATGTGTTATGAGCATTCATCGTGTCCGCAGTGATAATGGTGCCTGACACCTTTGTATTTGCTGCATTAATTCCGCGTAGGTCTAAATCTAATTCAACCCCGTTTTGGTGATCGATATTACATAAGCTTACATGGATTTTGCCTTCTGCATTTTTCGATGCAGATACTGTTACCTGCGGCAAGGTTTCGCCATTATACTCATAAGTTCCAAATGAAGAATCAACAGCTAAAACTTCTGCATCCTGGTGAACCTTGTACATATCAAATACATGATACGTTGGTGTAAGAATCATCTTCTCGCCTTCAGTCAAAATCATAGCTTGCAGTACGTTAACCGTTTGTGCAATGTTTGTCATTTGAACACGATCTGCGTGGTTGTGGAAGATGTTAAAGTGTAAGCCAGCCACTAATGCATCACGAATCGTATTTTGCTGGTATAAGAATCCAGGGTTTGTACCTGGCTCAACGTCAAACCAAGTACCCCACTCATCAATGATCATGCCAATGCGCTTTTGTGGATCATACTTATCCATAATCGTGCTGTGTTTAGTAATTAACTCATCCATATGAAGAGCTTTTTTCATGGTAATAAACCATTCGTCTTCTGGGAAATCAATGGCAGAACCTTTCCCTAACCAGAAGTCTCCTGGAATGGTGTAATAGTGAAGGCTTAGGCCATCCATTAACCAGTGGGCATTTTTCATTAACACTTCTGTCCAGTTATAATCATCGACATTCGCGCCGCCGGCAATTTTATAAACTTTGTTATTTCCATAGTTTCTTACATAGGTTTGGTATCTGCGATATAGATCAGCATAATATTCAGGGCGCATGTTTCCGCCGCAGCCCCAGTTCTCGTTACCAACACCAAAATACTTTAATTTCCATGGCTCTTCACGGCCATTTTCACGGCGCCAGTTGGCCATTGGTGATTCGCCTTCAAAGGTCATGTATTCAACCCACTCTGACATTTCTTGAACCGTTCCGCTGCCAACGTTTCCGCAAATATATGGCTCACACTCTAGTAATTCACATAGAAGCATAAATTCGTGTGTACCAAAATGGTTGTTTTCTACAACACCGCCCCAATGGGTATTAACCATGCGTTTGCGGTTTTCCTTAGGACCAATGCCATCTTTCCAGTGATATTCATCGGCAAAACAGCCGCCCGGCCAGCGAAGGACTGGTACTTTGATGTTTTTTAATGCTACTAAAACGTCATTCCGAATTCCTTTTGTATTTGGAATTGAAGAATCCTCACCAACCCAAATTCCTTCATATATGCATCTTCCAAGGTGCTCTGCAAAATGACCATAGATATTTTTATTGATTTTTCCTTTTTGGATATCTGCATTGATAATTACATTATTAGCCACCAAAAAACGCCTCCATTTTTGAGTTATTAGTATTAAAAGCAACCATGTTAACTACTCTTTTTTTATAGACGGTCTTTTATCTTCGTAATGATGCTCTCTGGTGTAAATCCGTATTCTTTAGCAATCTTATCCCCTGGTGCAGATGCGCCAAATGTACGAATTCCAATGACAAGTCCTTCTCTGCCGACATATTGTGCCCAGCCTTGTGGTGAAGCTAATTCAATCGCCACGTTAAGTTTAATGTCATTTCTAAGGATAGATGCTTGGTATTCAGGAGTTTGCTGATCAAATAGTTCCCATGACGGCATGCTGATAACACGTGTACTGATTCCTTCCTTTTCCAGACCAGTTTTAACATCTAGGGCAAGATTTAATTCAGAACCAGTGGCAATCAGTTGAACAACAGGTGTTTCAGCTGTTGTACAGTCAGCCGCAATATATGCACCTTTAGTTACTAGATCATTTGCCGTAGCAGCATCCGTGTTAACAGTCAGATTTTGTCTAGTTAAAACTAGCGCTACAGGACCATTTTGATTTGTTACAGCATATTTCCAAGCTGCTGCTGTTTCGTTAGCATCCGCTGGGCGTATCACGGTTACATTTGGAATGCCGCGCAGAGCAGATAATTGTTCAATTGGCTCATGTGTTGGTCCATCTTCACCGACAAAAATGCTATCATGAGTAAACACGTAAACAACTGGTAAATTCATTAGTGCCGATAATCTGATAGCCGGACGAAGATAATCAGAGAACACAAAGAAAGTCGAACCAAACGGTTTAACGCCGCCGTGAAGGGCCATACCATTTACGACGCCACCCATGGCAAACTCGCGTACTCCATAATAGACGTTTCGTCCTTCATAAGAGCCTTTTGCGAATCTGCCTAGGTCTTTCATATGTGTCATGGTTGAAGATTCAAGGTCAGCAGAGCCCCCAATTAAATTAGGAATTTTTCTAGCAAGTGCGTTTAGCACTTGTCCTGAAGCCACTCGAGTGGAAATGGTTGTGCCTTTCTCATAGACAGGTACTTCCTGATCCCAATCTTGTGGAAGTTCGCCATTAACCTCCCTTTCAAGGCGTTCACCCAATGCAGGGAACGCTTGCTTATACTTACTAAACAATTGGTCCCATTGCTGATTCGCTTGTATTCCTTTGGTTTTAACTTCGCTCCAATATTCCTTTACTTCTTCTGGAACATAGAAGTCTTCTTGCGGCCAGCCGTAAAATTCTTTTGTTAATTTTACTTCCTCTGCACCAAGCGGTGAACCATGTGTACCTTGATGTCCACCTTTTCCGCCTTTGTTCGGGCTTCCGTAGCCAAGAGTTGTTTTCACTTCAATTAAAGTAGGTTTGTTTAACTCTTTCTTTGCCTCAACAAGAGCCTCTTCAATAGCCGCTAAATTATTTTCTTCTTCCACTCGAAGGACTTGCCAGCCATAAGCTTCAAAACGTTGGGCCACATTTTCAGAGAATGAAAGATTTGCTTCCCCATCAAGGGTTATATTGTTAGAATCATAGATTAAAATTAATTTGCCTAATTGCAGGTGGCCGGCTAATGAAGCTGCCTCAGCAGAAACACCTTCCATTAAGTCGCCATCACCGCAAATTGCATATGTATAATGGTCAATAAGCGGGAAGTTTTCACGATTATATACGGAAGATAAATGCGCTTCAGCCATCGCCATTCCGACACCCATGGCAACACCTTGGCCTAAAGGTCCAGTCGTTGCATCTACACCTGCTGTATGCCCAAACTCAGGATGTCCTGGGGTTTTGCTTCCCCATTGTCTAAACTGTTTTAAATCCTCGAGTGACACGTCATATCCACTCAAATGCAATAAGCTATATAACAACATCGATCCATGTCCTGCAGAAAGAACGAAGCGGTCACGATTAAACCACGTTGGGTTTGCAGGGTTATGATTCAAGACTTTTGACCATAAAACATGACCGGCAGGCGCCATTCCCATTGGCATCCCTGGATGACCAGATTTTGCTTTTTCGATTGCATCAATCGCCAGTGTTCTAATGGTATTGACTGTAAGCTGTTCGACTTGCAATTTATCAACTGTTTGACTCAAAAGGCATCTCCCCTTTATAACAATAGAAATAAGTGTAAACTTAACATCAGGGCTATTATTTTCTAATAGCCCTGATTTTTTAATTAAGTAGTTTTAAACCTTTTTAATTAACGAAAGATAACGTCGTTCCAGCGAATTTCGTTATTGAATGCATGAGTGTTTGTATCATTATTAATTACTAGGAATTCAATTCCAGCTAGTTCAGCAAAATCTCTAAGCTGTTCAGTTGTTACCTTATATGAGAAGCCTGTGTGGTGGGCTCCGCCAGCTTGGATCCAGTTCTCAACCGCTTGACTTAAAGATGGCTGAGTCTTCCATAATACGCGTGCAACAGGAAGCTTTGGCATATCCTTTTCTAGCTTTACCGCATCCACTTCATTCACAAGTAGACGGAAACGATGTCCAAGGTCCACGATGGTTGCATTCAATGCTGAGCAGCCGCCTTTTCCATCAAATACAATTCGTGCAGGGTCCTCTTTACCGCCGATTCCAAGTGGATGAACCTCTATTTTCGGACGAGTGGCAGAGATGGTTGGGCAAACTTCAAGCATGTGAGAACCAAGAACCATTTCATTCCCTGGCTCAAAATGATACGTATAATCTTCCATGAAGGATGTTCCTTCATTACCTGCAATAATTTTCATTAATCTAACAAGTGCTGCTGTTTTCCAGTCACCTTCACCAGCAAAACCATAGCCTTGTTCCATTAAACGCTGTACCGCTAGACCAGGAAGCTGACGCATACCATGTAAATCTTCAAAAGTAGTTGTGAATGCAGTGTAGCCGCCTTCAGTTAAGAATGCTTTCATACCAAGTTCAATTCTAGCTTGATAACGGATGGAATCACGAACTAGACCATCTGTAAGTCCTTCTGGAGTAATATCATATTGCTCCTCATATTCAGCCATTAACTGGTCAATTTCTAGTTCTGTTACATCATTCATGCGTTGAACGAGGTCACCCACTCCGTAACCGTTGACTGTCCAGCCAAACTTGATTTGTGCTTCAACCTTATCACCCTCTGTTACTGCTACTTGGCGCATATTATCACCAAATCTTGCAACCTTAAGGTTCTTGCTTTCCTCAAATGCTGCTGCTGTTCTCATCCAGCTGCCAACTCGTTCTCTAACTTCTGAGTTTTCCCAATGACCAACAACAACTTTACGCTTTACTTTCATGCGCGCTGCGATGAATCCATGTTCACGGTCACCATGGGCCGCTTGATTCAAGTTCATGAAATCCATATCGATTGAATCCCAAGGGATATCACGGTTAAATTGTGTAGCTAAATGTAGATAAGGCTTTTGAAGAGAAGAAAGGCCGGCAATCCACATTTTTGATGGTGAGAATGTGTGCATCCACGTAATGATACCAGCACAATTTTCATCCGCATTTGCTTCGAGGATCAATTTGCGGATCGAATCTGAATCCTTTACGACGGATTTAAAAATTAATTTATAAGAAACAGCCGGATCATTATCTAATCCGTTTACAATTGTTTTTGAGTTTTCTTCTACTTGGCGAAGTACATCTTCTCCGTATAATAATTGACTTCCTGTTACAAACCAGAATTCATAGGCTTTTGTAGATAACATTTTAGTTCCTCCTAAGGTAGAAAATATTATAGTAATTTATTAAATTTGTACTCTTCAACCAGTCATCCGTACAAGTTATCTCGGATTACGGCATTTAGTAATCTATTAGACTACTTCTGTCCGTAATATGCGTTAGCACCATGCTTACGAAGATAATGTTTATCAAGCAAGAATTGGTCGATCGGCTTTATTTGCGGGTTAAGCGTAAATGTGTTTAACGCCATTTTGGCCACTTCTTCTAAAACAACTGCATTGTGAACCGCTTGGTTGGCATTTTTCCCCCAGCTAAATGGAGCATGTCCTGATAGTAAAACGCCCGGCATGGCCACAGGGTCATATCCTTCTTTTTCAAAGGTTTCAATAATGACATTTCCTGTCTCAAGCTCATAGCCACGATCAATTTCCTCCTGGGTAAGGGTACGTGTACAAGGAATTTCTCCGTAAAAATAATCCGCATGTGTCGTCCCAAGTGCTGGAATTGGAAGTCCAGCTTGAGCCCAGCTCGTTGCACCCGGTGAGTGAGTATGAACAATTCCGCCGATTTGCGGGAATGCCCGATATAATGCGAGGTGTGTTGGTGTATCGGAAGAAGGTCTTAAGCTTCCTTCCATGATGTTTCCATCTAAATTTAATACAACAAGGTCATCGATTTTCAACTCATCGTAAGGTACACCACTTGGTTTAATAACGACAAGGCCTGTTTCACGGTCAATTCCGCTCACATTTCCCCAAGTAAACGTAACTAAACCATGTTCTGGAAGCGCTAAGTTAGCTTCCAGAACTTCTCTTTTCAAACGTTCTAACATACGGTTTCTTCCTCCTTATTCTCTAATAAGAATACGTTTACAAATCTAATAAAATTTTTTTAATCTAAAAATGATTAATAGCTTTAATTCAGTCATTCTATAAAAATAAATTTAATATACGTACAAGATATTTAATAAGGGTGACAACTTATCAGTAATTCCTACAAGTCAATCAAACAACTTTAACTTGTACGTATAACCTTGATTAGATTTTACCATTTATCTGTTTTTTTTCAATGGTATTTTAATAATTAATTTACGTTTTTTTTATATTTACTTTAGATTGGTTATTGCTGCTCTTTCGATTGCAAGTCCGTTGGTATAACGCTTCATAAACTGCTCAAATCCCTCAACATCCTTTGGAACTGGAGAAACAGTCGTACCGGCTCTTTCTGAAAATACATTGTGGCTTAAATACTCTTCCAACGTTTCATTATTGCATTTGTTTATCATATAAGATGCAAGCAGCGCGATCCCCCATGCACCGCCCTCTCCTGCAGTTTCCATAACGGAAACAGGAACATTTAAAGCAGCAGCCATGATATTCTGCCCAACACCTTTTGTCTTAAACAGGCCGCCATGACCTAGGATTACATCTAGTTCCACTTCTTCTTGTTTAAGAAGAATATCCATACCAATCTTCAGCGCGCCCAATGCTGTATATAAATGTACACGCATGAAATTAGCCAGGTTGAAATTGCTATCAGATGAACGGACAAATAATGGACGACCTTCTTCAAAGTGGGTAATGTGTTCACCGGAGAGATAACCATATGCAAGTAAGCCGCCGCAATCCGGATCCCCTTGAAGGGCCAAATTATATAGAGTTCCATACAATTTATTCATGTCAACATCTATACCCATTGCTTTTGAAAATTCGTCAAACAATCCGACCCATGCATTCAGGTCCGAAGAACAGTTGTTGGAATGAGCCATCGCTACCAGATTACCTGTAGGTGTCGTAACAAGGTCGATCTCGGAATAAACTTTGGACAGTTCTTTTTCCAATACAACCATTGCAAATACAGAAGTTCCGGCTGAGACATTACCTGTACGCTTTGCTACACTGTTTGTCGCAACCATACCTGTTCCAGCATCACCTTCCGGCGGACAAAGTGGAATACCAGCCATTAGCTCTCCGGTAACATCCAGAAGCTTCGCTCCTTCTTCTGTAAGTACACCAGCGTTTTCACCCGCTACTAAAACTATTGGCATAATATCTTCAAGTTTCCAAGACAGATTATGAGGTGCAATCAATTCATTGAATTGTTTGATCATGGTCTGATTAAAGTTCTTCGTATTCAAGTCAATTGGAAATACACCGGATGCTTCCCCAACTCCCAGCACCTTTTCGCCTGTCAGTTTCCAATGGATATAGCCAGCTAGGGTTGTCTGGAAGCTAATGTCAGCAACATGTTCTTCCTGATTCAAAATCGCTTGATACAGATGCGCAATACTCCATCTTTGAGGAATATGGTAGTTAAATAGTTCTGTCAGTATTTTCGAAGCCTGTTCGGTAATATTGTTTCGCCAGGTTCGAAAAGGCACCAGTAGCTCTCCATCCTTGTCGAAAGCCATATAGCCGTGCATCATCGCACTAAAGCCGATTGCCCCTACTGTTTTTAGGGTAACTCCATATTGCTGTTTCACATCCTCAGCCATTTTTTGATAGCTGTCTTGTATACCCTTCCAAATATCCTCAACACTATAAGTCCAAATATTGTTCACATAGCTATTTTCCCAGTCATGGCTGCCAGATGCGATGGGTGCATTATCTTCTCCAATGAGAACTGCTTTGATTCGGGTTGAACCAAGTTCAATACCGAGTACTGTCTTGCCAGTTTGAATAGCATTTTTCACATCAAAACGCATGTAATTTCCCCCCTAATTTATAGAAACTTCTTTAATTTGGTTGATAGATATTATCCAGTTCATTTGAAAAATCAGTATTGCTGTCTTGATAACATTATTGGTTATCCTTACAACTCACTTAAGTATCAAAACTTGTACGTATAACTCAATTTAAATTTTACCATCTAAGAATTTTTTTTCAATGCCTTTTTATATTAATTTAGTAGTTTGGACTATTTATTCATTATTTTCTTTCCCCAAATAACGGTACCTTCTTGATTCATACCAGTGAAAACCAAAGTTCCCCTCCAGTTCTCCCAATCCCATGCGGGAAGAACTTTAACAGTAAAGTTCCAATAGTCCTTTGGAGCTACTCCAGGATCATAGATAGACAACAGTAATGTGTTTTGCCCGGTTAATTTCCAATAACTTTTCCCTTTGCCATCCTTAATTTTCCCATTACGTAATAATTGAAGATTGGTAGAAGCTTGCATTGAATCATCAAAGCGATTGAAGACAATCCGCTGCCAGTTTCCTATTAGATTGGATTCCATCACTTTTTGCTCTTTCTCACCTGCATACCGTTCAGGTGAAACTAGCGGCCAGCCATCCTCGGTCCAAATAATTTTTCTTACATGTAAATGCGACCAATATTTATCCTCTCCGGCTCTGGCATTGTGAATAAGATAATAGTTTTCTCCATCTTGAAGTAATCCATTATGTCCTGTTCCCATCCATCCTGGATCTTTTCCGAAAGAATAAGGCGCTAAAATTTTACTTCCGGTATTAAAGGAGTCGTCGCCTGGGTCAATCATGTCCTTATGGTTATAGTCTAAAAATGGCCCTGTGATATTTTTAGAGCGGGCAACCCTCACATTATACGTATCTTCCAGCCAGTCATAAGAAACAGTTAAATAATAGTAACCCGTTTTTTTGTTATAGATTATTTCTGGGCCTTCAATTCCAGCATTCATGTCCTTCCTTTGGGCAAGCAATGTTCCTTGATCATTAGGATTTACTAATTTACCGGTATTTTTATCGACCTTTGTAATAAAGATCCCACCAAAATAGGATCCATACACCATCCACGGCTGGCCACTTTTATCAATGGTTATGTCTGGGTCGATCGCATTAACTGTATTTCCGTCGCCTTCTTTCGATTTAAAGACAGCTCCTTCATCCTTCCAAGGACCTTCAATATTGTCGCTCGTCGCTAGACCAATATAAGAATTCCTTTTCCCTACCTCAGAAACAGAATAATATAGATAGTATTTTCCATTCATTTGAATGACGTTTGGCGCCCAAAATGTTGTTCCATGCGTCCAATCCCACGCCTCTTCGGAAACTTGTTCAAACACACGGCCAACGAATTGCCAATGAATTAAATCCTTGGATTTCCTGATTTGGATCCCAGGAGTTGGCGGTGCCCCGACCATATAATCGGTAGAAAACACATAATACCAGCCATCCGCTTTAATAATGGCTCCATCATGGGTAAAATTAGTCGTCCACTTCTTTTCATCATAAAGAACATCGGAGTTAACATTTTTAACTGGCGTTTTTGCCGGGGCTGAAGGCAGTTTTATTCCTGTAAAATCATTTTCCTTTGGTTGGTAGTGTTTAAACCCAAAGATAGACGCTGGGATGATGATTACAGCTAACAACACACCAATCAGAATCACTTTAGTTTTTGTTTTCATTCATTATTCTCCCAATCTATGAAACGACACTAGTATTTTTTGATAAGAAAAGGCACTTATCAAAACAAGTGATAATAAGTGCCCTTACGTTTTCTTTCTATTAAACTGTGAATGCCCATTATAAATGCACTAACAATAATTTAATTGGATCAACCTTTTACACCGGAAATCGCAATTGATTCAATGATTTGTTTTTGGAAAATAATGAATACAATTAGCATTGGCAATAACGCTACCATAGATGCCGCCATAATTAGCGGGTAGTCACTTTGAATCGCGTATGATGCATTAAAGTTTGCAATAACTAGCTGCAACGTTTGTTTCTCTGGAGAGTTCAAATAAAGAATTGGACCTAAGTAATCATTCCAGATTCCCATGAACCAAAGGATTAACTGGGCAGCTACCGCTGGCTTGATTAATGGGAAGATAATCTTATAAAAGATTTGGAAATAAGAGCATCCATCAATTTTTGCCGCTTCGATGATTGAATTTGGAATGCTCGTTAGGAATTGCCGTAAAAAGAAAATCATAAATATGTTACCAAACAATCCAGGGATAATTAATGGTAACAGGCTATCAACCCAGCCAATTTTTGAAAACATAATAAATTGCGGAATCATAAGAACTGGATATGGAATCATAACGGAAGCAAACAGCATGATGAAAATTTTATTCTTACCAGCGAAGTGTAACTTTGAAAAGGCAAACGCTGCTAAGCTGGATGTGAATGTTCCGATTACCGTAACTGTCACAGCTACAATTAAACTATTTCCGATACCAGATAAGAGCGGACCCATATCCCAGATTTCGGCGTATTTACTAAAAGAAATTGTTTCAGGAATCCAAACTGGTGGTAAGGCAAAGACATCTTCTTTTGATTTAAGGGATGTGGAAAACATCCATAATAACGGAGCTACCATGAAGATTGCTCCAATACTTAGTAAGGCAAAAACAAATATATTGGTAATTCTATTTTTCTTTTTTTCAGACATGGGTTCTGCTTTAACCGTCTTTTTTGCCATTGCAACTTCCATTTTTCAAGCCCCTTTCTATAACACTTTTATTCTCGTTCTTAATCCAAATCAAAAGAATTTTTCTCGTTGATTTTAAACTGGATTAAAGTAACAATAAAGATGAAAAGTCCCAGTACCAAGGCCATTGCAGATGCATAACCTAATTGGAAGTTACCAAATGCTTTTTGCCAGATGTAGAATACAACCGATGCGGAGCTATATTCAGGACCACCGGTTGGGGTCATAACGTTAATCTCCGTAAAGATTTGAGCACCGCCAATAATATTTGTAACGATAATAAAGAAGGTTACTGGTTTTACCATTGGCAAAGTAATGTACCAAAAAGATTTGAACGCGTTCGCTCCATCTAACTTAGCGGCTTCATAAAAAGATTTAGGAACACTTTGAAGTGCTGCTAAATACAATAACATCGTATAGCCTAAGCCCTTCCAAACCGCCATAATAATTAAGGCAGGTTTTACTGTGCCTGTATTTTGCAGCCAGTTTGGACCCTTTATGCCAAAAAGATCTAAAAATTGGTTAACTAAACCATAATCGCCATTGTAAGCCCACTGCCATAAAATTGAGATTGCAGCAAGTGAAGAAATAACCGGAATATAATAGAGAACTCGGAAGGTATTTGTTCCAGGGATCCCTCTATTTAAAGCTAAAGCAAGCAATAGTGCTAATACAATGCCAATCGGAATTCCCAGCATCATAAAGATGGTATTATACATAGACTTATAGAAATATTCATCTTGAAATAAATTCTTAAAGTTTTCTAGTCCGATAAAATTCATCTGTCCTAAGCCGTTCCAATCCGTAAACGCCCCGTAGATCGAATATAATAGAGGAACCAAAGCAAATATGAGGAATCCTAAAACCGGTGCCGCTATAAATAAATAGGCGTATCTTTGTTCCGTGCGATACAGCTTGGATGTTGTTTTCATCTTTCCCACCCTTTCACATGTCTTGTCGAGACATCTCCCTTTCTCTAAATTTCTTATGACTAAAAAAGTTAGATAAAAGGAATAAATGGTGCTAGCAAACTTCCTTAAACTAGCACCATTTACATTATGTCAAAAACGATATTATTTCTTTGCAGATTGTTTTTCTTGTTGAATGGCGGCGTCTAATAATTTTTGCATTTTTGGCTGTTCTTCTTTTACATACTGAACAGCTGTTTTCTTGCCATCAAGTACAGGCTGAATGTTTTTAAAGAATTCATCATACCATTCACTAGTATAAGTGAACTCACCTGGGAAGCTGCGGCCATAATCATTGATAATATCTAAGAATTCTTGCTTGTTTGCTGGCTTAATAGAAGTATTAGCAGCCCACTCTTCAGCAACTTTCACGCTGTTTGGAAGCTGGATTTGTGCATCAACTAATGCTTGTTGTCCTTCTTGGTCAGCAGATAGATAGGTAGCTAATTCAGCTGCTGCTTTAGCATTTTTAGTAGTAGCTCCTACACCAATTCCAAGTGAACCGATCCATGCAGCAGTTTTTCCAGTAGAACCAACTGGCCATGGAATTAAATCATATTCAAATGGTAATGTTGCATATGTCGCCATATCCCAAGGACCTACAGGGAAGAATGCTAATTGACCTTTCATCCATCTTTGGTATGTGTCTAGTGTTTGTGCTTCAGAGATAGATGGAGTCACTTTGTATTTGGTTTGCTGATCTGCAAACCATTGTAATGCTTCAATAAATTTAGGTTCATCGATCGTTACTTTTGTATGTGTTTTATCGATGAAGTCTGCACCATTACTCCAAACGATTGGCTGCAATGACCATTGTACGTTAAATCCTGTACCGTATTGATCAACTTTTCCGTCACCGTTTGTATCTTTTGTTAACTGCTTTGCTACATCAATAAATTGGTCTAAAGTATATGGCTTATCTTTGTCAGGAAGTGGAATTCCTGCTTTTTCAAACATTGTTTTATTGTAGCCTAGTGCGAATCCGCTGATATCCTTTGGCAAACCGTAGATTGCGCCTTGGCCAAGTTCTTTGCCATCAAAACGGTATTTATTAATACCCTTTTCCCACATATCACTTAACTTAACATCTTTTGAACCTTCAACATATTTCGTGATATCCAGTAAGATTCCAGAGTTTACATATGCTTTAACTTGAGCTGGGTTATAGAAGAAAACATCCGGAATTTTGTGTCCTGCAATCGCAGCTTTTAATTTTGTATCATATTGATCTGGAGCTACAGATACAACAGTTACTTTTACATTTGGATGAGACTCTTCATATTTCTTAACAGTTGATTTATAGGCTTCTAATTCTTTAGGCTGACCGCGAAACATAAAAGTAAGTTCTGTTTTGCCGCCGTCTTTACCTCCACTAGATTGATTACCACATCCTGTAAGGATGGAACCAATCACCAAAATCGCTAGCAACAAAAGTGCGCTTATTTTTTTAGATGCTTTAAACAAGTAAATCCCTCCAATTAAATTGATTTAAAAATTGTGTAAAAATTAAAACCATTGGAAGCGTAATCACTTTTCAATAAAAAATAAAGTGTTAATGTTAGTAAACTAGTTAACTCTTTATTTTAGATGTACGGACATGTAAAAGTGATTAGATATGAATCCCTCCTAAAAAGCCCCTCTTTATTAAGATTATAAGTCTTAAGTATGATATCTATAAGGCTTTTTTTATCGATTTTTGTAAAACCGTGAAAGCGTATTCCTTATATTTCAAATATTAATATACCTGTTCGTACATGTCAATCATTTTTCTATTAATTTTTATTTTTTGTACGTACGTGTCAAATGGTTGATTTATAAGCTTTTTATACGATAATAATCGATCTGCTTAGATTCTTTCAACAAAGCGCCAGATAAAATTCTTTTCAATGAACATTAGACTCATGATTTTTCGTGTTAATTAGTAACTTTTCTAATGGATTCGACACTAATTAACTTCTTTTATTAAAATTTTTATTATACTTGAAAAGATAAATAAAAATTTTTCATAGTTTTTTTTAATTATTTTTGTTACGATAATGTTATAAAACTGTTGTACGTATAAGTTGAAGGTTTTTCATACAAGTTGAAAGAAGGTGATACCAATGGCCCAGAAGACGAAATATAATATGGTAAAGGAAAAAATAACAGAATGGATTACAAGTGGGAAGGTACAACCTGGAGAAAAGATTTATTCTGAAAATGAACTGGTTAAAATGTTTGGGGTCAGCAGACATACCGTCCGTCAAGCCGTTGGGGATTTAGTCCATGAAGGATGGCTTTACCGAGAACAAGGAGCAGGTACTTTTTGCTCGAATAAATTGTTACAACCAAATGTGGAATCTGAAATGATTTCTCCTATTCAAAGTTTAAATACAAATGGGAAAAATATTGGCGTTATTACAACATATATTTCTGATTATATTTTTCCGTCTATTATCAAAGGAATTGAATCTTATCTAACAGCACAAGGTTACTCACTAACGTTTGCTTGTACGGATAATGATGTGGAGAAAGAAAAACAATGCCTGCAAACGATGCTGAACCGAAATATTGATGGTCTAATCGTAGAGCCGACCAGAAGCAGTAATTATAACCCTAACATTCATTACTACTTACAATTAGAACAAAATAATATTCCCTATCTTATGATTAACCAGTTTTATTCTCAGTTGATGCCTCCTCATATCATTATGAATGATGAACACGGTGGTTTTATTGCTACTGAACATTTAATCAATCTTGGCCACGAGAAAATAATTGGCCTTTTCAAAACGGATGACCTTCAGGGAGTCAATCGGATGCAAGGGTTTATCCGCGCATTTAGAGAACATAACCTCCCGTTTTTCCCGGATATGGTTATTACCTATACAACAGAAGAAAAGGATAATAATCTAGTGGAGCAATTACAGCAGTTTTTCACGACAGATGATAAGCCAACGGCAATTGTTTGTTATAATGACCAGTTAGCATTGCAGGTTTTATTCATGTTAAGAGGAATTGGCTTAAGCGTTCCTGAGGATGTTTCCATTGTCGGATACGACGACTCTTCCTTGGCGGAAGCTACAGATGTTAAACTAACATCTGTTACGCATCCGAAAATGGATATGGGGATTGAAGCGGCAAAATGGATTGTTTCTGCTGTAGAAAAGCGCGGCAGCATTGAGCACTCAACGATTTATGAACCAGAACTGGTCGTCCGAAACTCTACCTCAGCATTAGATAAAAACCCAAAAAATTTAAAAGAAAAACACCAAGACCAGACCTATTAGGACTGGTTTTTTGGTGTCTTGTAGATTAATTTTGAATTTGTACAATATCCATACTGGCTACCCCTTACGAACATCTTTCCTTTTTTTTCTTATCCACGTTATGATAGATAAAATAAAAGAAAGGCAAAAGAGGAATGTATAAAATACCCAAGGATCATCAATAACTACTTTTGACTGCCAAGGCCAGAGATATTTTTCCATACATATTTTCAGCTCCTAATACACCTATAATCCACTTCTAACCATTGATTTATTTGAAAATTTCCTGCGAATACAGGCCACGATAAATAAGAAAAAGGGAATAATTATCCACCATATTAAACCCATATACCCTAAATTTTTTATAGAATACCAATGTTCTGAAGTGCTCCTTGATATGGTTAACCCTAAGATAAATGTGATTATCGATATAGGCATTACCAATACCCTGCTGTCACGCAGGTACAACAATAGCTGCACCCCCCGAATGACACCATAAAGTTGTAACGACAATTTAAAGAACGCCGTTCCCACAAAATACAATATTCCCAATGCATCCAGGTTTTCAAGAAAATCTGCAACAGATATAACTTTGACTAATCTGTACAGGGGATAGGTACTAGTTGAAAAGGAACCCTCACCAAAGGTAAGAACAGCTAGTGCATCAAAAGCGGCAAGGAGGAATCCGTACAAAACAGACGCTAAGAGAGTGGGTTTTATTATACGTTTCGAATCTATCACTAATGTCCAGATCATCGCCAATTCAAGGGTTTCCGAAAATGACTGCTGAATCCCGTTTGGCCATACCGCTTTCCAAATACGACCCCATCCTTCCCCTAAAACCGGCTCTAAATGCTTAATATCAATTATATCCGAGGAGAAAATTAAGACGATCTCTAGTAAAAATAAAACTAAGATGACTGGTAAAATCATTTCGGCAAGGCGGGCTAGAACCTCAATCCCACTATACAAAGCATAAGAGATGGCAATCATAAACACACCAATTATGACCCAATTAGGTGTTCCAGGCAAAATGGTGGTGGGGATAAGATCCTTTATATCGCCAAGTGTTCGTCCAGCGTTATATAAAAAATGAAGCATATAGAACCAAGCAAGGGGAACACCGATCCATTGGCCAAACTGGGCGGGAAACCATTCAACTAGAGTCAATCCCGGCTGAAGACGCATTAAGATGAGATACAAAATAATGAGGCATGTCCCAATCACCGTACATATTAAAGTAGATAACCAAGCATCACTACCTGCTGCAGAAGAAAATCCAAATATGACAGAGGTACCAATCTGAAATACTAGTGTAAGCATAAATAATTGGCTAATTGAGATTCTCTCCATGGTCTCCCACCACCTGACCCATTTTTTGTTAAATCCGCTCAGTATTAACATGAACAAAATTTTTACATCTATCCTCGAGATTTATTTTTATATCTGGTTAAAATAAGAAAAAAATTTAACTACTAGGGGGTGAGTTTTTAAGATGGGATTCATGAGCTGGTTTGGGAAGAAAACCTCAAATTCAAAACAAATCCAAAACCAACAGCCATCTAACCATGAAAAAGATTTCTACGGCCAACAGCTTAAAGGCAATTTTCACAGTGATTTAGAGCAATTGAAAATGATTTTTGAACGATCTTCGGATATTGTTTTTCGTGAATTTCAGCTGGCTGGGAAACAAAATGGAGCTCTCATTTTTTTGGATGGTTTGGTTGATAATCAAATCATCGATTCCGACGTAATAAAACCCTTAATGAACGTGGGGAATAATGGGACGTTTCCGTACGCGAAAATACCTTTGAAAGAGATGGATTCTTTTCTTCGGGATCCACTTATTTATGTTTCGCAAATAAGTATAGGGAAAACCATGAAGGAAATAGTGGATCACATTTTAAGCGGTGACACGATTCTATTATTGGATGGAATAAATCAAGCTCTTATTATTAGTGCTCAAGCTTGGGAAATGAGATCTGTCGAAGAACCAGCGACTGAAGCTGTCATTAGGGGGCCCAGGGAAGGATTTACTGAAAATCTGCGAACCAACACCAGTCTGATTCGCAGAAGGTTAAAAACGCCTCAGCTTAAAATGGAATCCATGACCGTGGGGCGGTTATCCAAAACAAAGATAGCAATCACCTATTTGGAGGGAATTGCTGAGTACTCACTAATAGCGGAAGTAAAAGAAAGACTCAATCAAATCGATATCGATGCAATTTTAGAAAGTGGTTATATCGAGGAACTTATTCAGGACAACCCCTATTCTGTTTTTCCTCAAGTAAACAATACGGAACGCCCGGATAAAATAGTGGCAAATTTATTGGAAGGGAAAATCGGGATTCTTATCGATAATACTCCTTTTGCCTTAATTGTTCCAGTTAGTTTTTTTGAAATGCTCCAATCGAGCGAGGATTATTATCAGCATTATATGGTTTCGACGGTAATCCGATGGCTTCGCTTGTTTATGCTGGCAGGTGCTTTGCTTTTGCCTTCACTTTATATTGCCATAACGTCATATCATCAAGAAATGCTTCCTACAACCTTATTACTTAGTGTGGCTTCGAGCAGGGAAACTGTTCCGTTTCCCGCTATAGTAGAAGCTTTTATAATGGAAGTCTCCTTTGAGGCATTGCGGGAAGCCGGTGTACGCCTGCCGCGGCCAGTTGGACAAGCTGTAAGTATTGTTGGCGCCCTCGTAATTGGACAGGCAGCAGTACAAGCAGGAATTGTATCAGCTTCAATGGTTATTATCGTTTCTATAACAGGGATATCTTCATTTATTTTTCCAGTCTTTAGTCAGGGAATCGCCATTCGTTTGCTCCGATTTCCGATGATGATCTGCGCAGGAACGCTCGGATTGTACGGTATCTTGGTAGCTAGTTTAATTCTATTAATTCATATGACTCGGCTTCGCTCGTTCGGTGTTCCTTATTTGTCTCCAGTTGCACCTTTAGATTTCTCGAGTCTCAAAGATACTTATGTACGTGCCCCTTGGTGGAAAATGATCGACCGTTCCGATCAGACAGGGAAAAAGAATCGTAAACGAATGAATCATTTAATGCGTCCACGGCCGCCTAAACCGAGGAACTAGCTCGAGTGAGTGGTTCGGAAAGGGAAACAATATGAAAAAACTAGGAATCCTAGTAATAAACTGTATGATTATATTCGTGCTGACCGGCTGTTGGAGCCGGATTGAGATCAATGATATCACGATCGTTACAGCTACTGCCATAGACAAGATGAATGATGGGAAAATTCGTGTTTCACTTCAAGTAGCGATCCCTAAACAGCTTGGACCTGTTGGAGCCGGCGGTTCCGTGGGTAGCAATGGTTCGACCGTTGTCATTTCAGAGACAGGAGAAAGTATGATGGATGCCATCAGGAGACTTCAAGAAAAATTGCCTCGCCGGATTTTCTTTTCTCATAACAGGATTTTAATTATTGGAGAAAAGGCTGCCAAGGATGGGGTTTATCAAATTTTAGATTACATATCGAGAGTTAGGGAAGCACGTATGCGCAGCTTTATTTTGTTTTCAAAGGGAGAGGCCGCATCCATTTTGAGACTGACTCCGGTCATTGAACGATACTCTTCAGAAGCCATTCGGGAAGAGGAGAAATCAGGGGTCGGAGCAAAAATAATGATAAAGGATTTTTTCAATATGCTTACGACCGAAGGCATCTCCCCTGTCGCAGCTGAAGTAGCCATACGATCAGAAGAAAAGGGCAGGAACAGTTCTAAGCAGACTGCCGCCATTATTGGATCAGCTGTATTTCGTAAAGATAAATTGGTGGGGTGGATCAATGATAAGGATACACGGGGAGTGCTGTGGATTCGTAATGAGATGGAGAAAGGGAACATTACCGTTTCGATACCAAAAGAAAAAGGAGGAGGAAAAATCAGTGTTGAGTTAAAAAAAGGCCGGACAAAGGTTAAACCAATCCTTGTACAAAGCAAAGTAAAAATGAATGTGAATATTCAAGCACAAGTTGAAGTGTTTGAAAATAGTTCAAAATTGGATTTAGGTAACCCTAAAGTTTTACAATATGTTCAAACCTTACTTGAAAAGGATGTCGAAAAAAGGTGTGAATTAGCACTTTTTAAAGCACAAAAACAGTATCATACTGATATATTTGGGTTTGGAAATGCGGTCTATCGCAGCCATCCAAAAGCATGGAAAGAACAACATAAAAATAAGTGGACTGAGGAATTTCCAAACCTTGAGGTTAGCGTAAACCCCCACGTTTCCATCGTTAGAACAGGGTTATCCATCAAGTCCCCAGAGATGAAAGATTGATAAAAAATGTACAATCATCTTTATATTAATGCTTCTCCCAATAAATATTAAAAAAGCGGTTTTTTAAAATGATCTGCCCTCCTCTCAATTAGACATCGGAAATAAATAAACGACACTAAGCGGCGTTAGCCCTGAATTCATTCTACAGAGCTAACGCCGTTTAGTTGCAATCTCAGCTATTCCAGCCTAATGGAGGAGTTGTTGCAAATATATGGTGTTTCATATACAAGTCTACTTCTTCTATAAGATTTTTCAAAAAAGTTGTACGGTCCACTTCCACAATAATACGTTTTCAGATAAAATTAAATAATAGAAAAGAAGAAAAATAGTAAACTCACAGTTCCAACTTGGCCTGAAAAAATGGCAAATATAATATCACTTATCTAAATACACTTATGCTATTTTAATGGTACTTCAAAAAATTATGGGAATTTGGTGAAAATTATGTTGAGATATGACGGTAAATTCTTTCGAATCCTTGAGGTAGTTACAGCTTTCTTTCAGTTAAATGTTATATGGTTGTTATTATGCATACCTGTAATAACCATTTTCCCTGCCACAGTCGCAATGTATTGCGTTACACGGCAATGGATTTTGCATAAAGATTTCAGTGTTTTTCGGCCATTCATTCAATATTTTAAGGAAAATTTCAAACAAAGTTTTGGACTAGGAATTCTATGGATTATCTTCTGCGGACTGTTTTTTTTAGATTTTATGTTGCTGAAAAATGTTGGTTCTTTTCGGTATATATTGTTTCCGGTTTTATTTTTAATGGGACTATTAATTCTCTTTACCTCAATATTTATCTTTCCAACAATCGCTAACTTTAAGGTCAACTGGTTAAATGCACTCAAAAATTCACTATTTTTTTCAATTAGATATCTTCCGACTACTCTTTTAGCGGTCCTTTATATTGGATTAATGGCACTTATTCTTTTTAAATGGCCGATAACCTTTTTATTTATTTTTAGTCTTGGTGCCTATAGTATTTACTATCTTTGTCACCGAGTTTTTACCAAAATCCACTTGGTTAAATCGTCTTAAGTACTTGTATGTACAAGTATAACCATTTAAATTTTTCATAAGAAGAGGGTGCCTCCAAAAGAATTAGTTTTGGAGGCACCCTCTTTTAAATTATAAAGTTGGTTAACATCAATTTATCACCACAGCCCGACCGTGAAAACAAAGCGTCTTTAAGGTCTATACTCTAAAGAGTTTCTAGTTCGTTAACCCATACTTGCATTTCCCCTAATCCACGGTTAGCCCAGGCAAAGTAAGGGATAAACTTAATAGCTACTGATTCCGTTTCTAGATGGATGTTTGGTTTATACAAGGCCTCTCCCCAGTTTTCTGTTTTCCGTTTTATCGCCTCTCCAGTAATCACCTTCATCCCGCCAAGGAGGTTTTCGTCCTCTTCAATTTCAAGAATTCGATCTGAAGGTAATAAAATTTGATACAGATTTTGACCATTGTCTGCTTCTTCCAAGCAATAAATGAGCGGGCCTCTTTGAATAGCGACTTTTCCAGAAGTATGGCGTACAAGTGGATGTCCTTTCATACGTACAACCGGCATAGAGAGAACCAAATGGATTTGATCACCAGTTTTCCAGGTACCTTTTAACATGGCATACCCATCGATTATAAGTCCAGATACTGATTGAAGTTCACCATTTATGGAGATTTCTGCATTCTCACACCAGTCCGGGATACGTAACGCAAGAGTCAGGTCAGTTTCTTGATCCGCCTTAATGGTAAATTGAATGCTGCCACTCCATGGATAATTTGTTTCTTGTTCCAAAATTAGACGCCGGTTACCGTCCAGCTCAATTTCTGCCTGGCCACTTATATATAAATGAGTATAGACTGTATTTTCACGTACGGTATAAACATATTGGCCTAAGGAAGCTAGCAGCCTGGCTACATTTGGCGGGCAGCAGGCACAGCCAAACCATCTTTGGCGAGTAGGCTTCACATGGTGGTAAATATGATTGGATTCACAGGCATGTGGCTCAACTTCAAGTGGATTCACATAGAAAAAACTTTTTCCATCGTGCCCCATACCTGCTAATACGGTATTGTATAATGCTCTTTCCATTACATCCGCATACTGACTATTTGGTTCTACCTGCAACATTCGTTGCGCAAAGAAAATTAACCCAATAGAAGCACAAGTCTCCGCATAAACCGTATCATTTGGAAGGTCATAATCAGTTGAAAAGGCTTCTCCATGACTTTGTGAACCAATTCCGCCGGTGATATACATATTCTTTGAAACCATATTGTTCCAAAGCCTTTTACTAGCTTCATACATTTCCTGATTACCAGTTTCAGCCGCCAAATGTGCCATTCCCGTACACATATAAACAAATCGGACTGCGTGGCCAACAGCCTTATCTTGTTCACTAACAGGCTTATGTGCTTGGCTGTATTCCTTATTCCGGATCATCCAAGAATCTGGCCAATGATGGGTACCACCTCTTTTTTCGAACTCTTCTTCATAAAAATGCGGCTTTCTCCCTCTTTCCTCTAAGAAATACTGGCTTAATCGCAAATATTTATCGTTTGAAGTTACTTCGTATAGTTTGATCAGTGCCAATTCAATTTCTTGATGTCCGTCATAACCATGAAGCTTTCCAGGCTCTGTGCCAAAAACATCAGCTATATGATCAGCAAATTTAATGACCACATCTAGTATTTTTCTTTTTCCAGTTGCTTGATAATAAGCCACTGCCGCTTCAATCATATGACCAGCACAATATAATTCATGGCATTCACTAAGGTCCGTCCAACGTTTCCCTGGTTCTTTCAAGGTATAATAGGTGTTTAAGTATCCATCCTCCAATTGAGCTTTTGCAATAATATCAATGATTCCATCTGCAATCTTTTCAAGCTCTTCGTCTCTCTCTACCGATAGCAGGTAACCAACAGCTTCCAGCCACTTAGCCACATCACTATCTTGGAAGACCATGCCATGAAACTCTCCCGTTTCTTCTCCTGCTGCAATTTTAAAGTTTTTTATAGCACAACTTGGCTCTGCATCTGCTATTTGGTCATTAAGGGCGTCCCATTGATAGGGAACAACAACATCCCGAACTAAGTTAATGTAATAAGACCAGAATGGATCATTAATCTTAACCTTGTTTAATGGCAGAGTTTTTATTTTCATAACAATCTTTTCCATTTTGTGCCTCCTAGATTAATAACTTGCGTGCATGTATTTGGAACAGCCTTGTAAATTATTAAAATAACTTTATTAGGATGGAGCCGTGCGGTGGCAGCATTGGTTTAATTCCATCTGTAATTTCTCCAAGCTCTTCCTGGCTCCACACATTTCTTGCTCTTTTTTTAGCAGAAAGCCCCAGTTGTGCTAATGTAACCTCAACTTCAGCTGTTTTATCTGCTGCATTAAACAACGCTGCATAAGTGTTATTCTCCTGATCCTTTGCCGTCCAGACGATTTTATCATCCTTACGGTAGACTAGGCGATTGCTGCGGCTATTCTGATTTAATTCAAGTACTTCTTTATTTGTTAGCAAGGAAAGGGTCCATTCATCATTATCTCTTAGCTCTCCGCCAAACATTAGCGGGGAACGGAAAATAGACCAAAGGGTCATCATCGTAACCTGTTCGTCTTTTGTGAATCGGGTCCAGCGGTCTGCCCCGCCTCCATCAACGGAACGGATGCCAATATGCCCTAATGGAAGCATGTCACAATCAGGCCAATGACCTACACCCGTATATTCGTTCCACTTTTCGCATCGTTCAAACATGCCATATAAAAGATTCCAGTGATCCCAGAAATCATCCGTCATTCTCCACATATTAGCATTTGCTTTCAAGTCTTCCGCATACTCCAATGGAGCAGGTCCTGGAGACAGGCTAAGCACCATAGCTCTCCCACAGTTTTCAATTGCTTTTCGGATCAATTTGATTTCATCTAAATGGGTGTCATAAAGCCTTGATGCTGCGATATCATCCACTTTTACAAAATCCACGCCCCATTCAGCATACATTTGAAACAAGGAATTATAATACTCCTGTGCCCCAACTTTACCAGCATCCACCCCATACATATCGGTATTCCATGGACAGATCGAATTTGGATGAGCGATATCTCTTGCCCTAGCCTTGGTCCCTAGTATCGGTGTATTAGCATGAACAGCCTGACGCGGAATCCCACGCATAATGTGAATTCCAAATTTTAAACCAAGGTTATGTACATATTCGGCCAACGCTTTAAAACCATTACCGTCAGCAGCAGAAGGAAACCGATTGACAGCTGGAATTAGCCTTGAATATTCATCCATTTCCAGCGGAACAAACGGACGATAAACAGAGGAATTTGCACCCGGTTCATACCATTGAATATCAACAACGACATATTCCCAGCCATATGGTTTTAGAAACTCTGCCATATAATCAGCATTTCCCTTTACTTCCTCTTCCCTTACCGCGGCTCCATAGCAATCCCAGCTGTTCCAGCCTAATGGCGGTGTTTTTGCAAATGTATGATGTCTCATTTTCTCATTCCCTTTCTATTAATTTATTGCTCTTTAAACTAATAATAAGGAATTGCAACAACTACATCTACGATAACATTTTGCCCTTTATTGTAAAATATTGCTCCCTTTCCACCACTTCAATCAAACCTGAGCTCATTTAAGTAAGCCAGATCTTTGCCTAGGCGAAACTCCCCAGGGGAAAAACCAATCCATTCACGGAATACCTTAATGAAGTAGCTGCCATTGGAATATCCAATTTTTCTTGCAATCTCTTCTATCGTTAAATTCGTATTACGAAGGAGCTTGACCGCCTTTTCCATCCTGACTTTTGTTAAATATTCCATAGGTGACAGTCCAGTTGTTTTTTTAAAAAGCCGGGTAAAATGATATTTGGATAGTTCAACTCTATTTGCCAGTTCTTCCAGACTTTGCAGGGAAACGTAATCTTCTTCTAGGAAACGGACGGCTTGGACTACTTTTTCCGGCCAGATTTCTTTTTCCTTTTTATAGGCTGTACTATACCGGAACAGCTCCATAATAAATTGATAAACAATAGAAGATGCACGAAAACCATCGGTGATTTGATTCTTGCTGGCGGCAAAATAGGCACTTTTCAAGAAAATAATCGGCGGGCTATCTTCTGGTATTTTAGGAATCTTGCCGATTAACTTCACCAGTTCTGTCCATTCTCTTTGTATATTGATAGGTCTTACTAAAATAAAATAAAATTCCCAGTTTTCACTGTCTGCCGGCAAATAATAGCGGTGATTACTTGGGATTTCTACCATAAACGCCGACCCTGCCTCTACTTGATGAACCTCACCGTCTATCTCAATATTTCCAAATCCCGAAATGGTATATTGGAACAATAGAAGCGGACCGTCTTTTCGTTTTAAACCGTCCCAATCATACGAAGAGTCAGTTATATTCTGATACCCAACAGCAAATAGCTGGTAGAAGGAACTATTTAGAGTATCTAAGAAACGAAAGCCATATACCCCATATTTATTAGACATAAAGGAACCCCTTGAAATCAAAAATTTAGTAATAGAATTACCGATTTTAATATTACCTCTTTTCCACTAAAATTGCTTTTCATACAAAGAAGTAAAGTAATGATATGTGATGAGACCTGGTGAAATGAAAGACAAAGAGACTGTTAACGAAAGTAACAGTCTCACTAATACAAGTTAATAAAAAAACTGATTCTACTGATGATCACTTCAAAGGAAAAAGTTTAATTCTTACTAATAGCTATTCTAGGAGAAAATGGAATGACCGCATCCATCTTTACTGCTAAAGGTACAACTCCTTCAACAGCACTTGTACATCCGACGAGACGGTTAGACGCAGCTATCATTCTTTGTCTCTTTTTCATTGTGTCCTTCCTTTGTTCTCCAAGCGCAACCCTATCGAGCTTGATATCCCCTAAGTATGGTCTAATTTCCCCATTTGTAAAACTTCCGGCATCAAGTAACTCAATTCGTTTTGAGCGGAAACGTAAGTGTAATAAGTCTCCTTGTTTAAGGTACAACACCCCTCCGCCATTATAGGCTTCCGGAGTCATATGGCCAATTGCTGCCCCGTAAGTAACTCCGGAATATCGACCATCACTAATTAGAGTAGCTAAACGTTTGAGTTGGCGATTTGCATTAATATGCTGCATCGGATTGAACATCTCAGGCATTCCAAATGCCTCAGGTCCTTGACCAGCGATAATTATGGTAAGTTTCAAACTTTGATCTTTTACCATTCGATTGAATAATTGATGATAGGATAAGGATTTTGCTTCTGAATAACTATCTGGATGATTATATTTCCACATATGCAGCAAATGCTCTTGCGAAAATGCTTGCTGGTCTCTTAGTTCATCTAATAATTGGTCATTTAATAATTGGTT
The DNA here is from genome assembly GCF_023715505.1 of Neobacillus cucumis. The sequence goes on from NZ_JAMBOH010000019.1 coordinate 82,616, forward strand.
ATTCGCATCTTCTTCATTTTCAAAATAAAGAACAAACGAAACTTTATCATCAAATTGATCTAATTGATAGGTAGTCATCCCACTAATTTTGACAACCGCACTTTCAAAAAAGTTCCCCCGTAATACATCGACTCCACTGAACTTTCTTAGCGGCTTACTTTGGATGATTGGATTGTCCTTAACCCCATCTGCGCTAAGTCCTTCCGTATTACTCAGCCTTTCCTTCCAGGTTTGGCCAGTGACAGTTAAAGCATCGACATCCATAGGAACTCCATTTCGAATTAATTCATAAAAAAGAGTTTCCATTCCTCTAATCTGACCAGAGCAGCATTGCTCTGCCAGTACGAAAATATCCCTGCCTTCTGTAAGGCTGTAATGAAATAAATCGGGTATAGGATGTGATTGATGAATTTTCTCAATATCCCAAAGACTGAAGTCATATCCAGCATAGACCATTGCCCCAACAATATGCATCATTAAGTTGGTGGACCCGCCGCCAGAGCTATGAATCCGGATGGCATTTGCAATATTAGCACCGACCAACTCAGCCACACTGCATTCTGGGCGATTCGCTATCATAAATAAGGATTCAATGGCTGGCTTTAGCTGATCTGAAGTGGGTGGTTCTGTTAACAATTCCAGTTTAGGGTGAACTAACCCAAAACCTGCCATCAAATCTCTGGAACTATTTCCCGTTCCATGGAAGGCACATATTCCCCCTGCTGAGTCACATGTATTAATGGCAAGCCTCTTTTCATAATCCTTATGTTGCTCATGGGTAATGATACCTTTCTCAACAGCCCGAGCAAGAACTCCTTGAAATTGTGTATTCGATGTACATTGTAAGATAAAACTTAACGCATCGTTAAGATCATCGGCAATATTCTGTTCACCCATTAAGGATGCTCTGTCAGCAATTTCTTTTAATTCCACTTGTAAATCCTGCGGAATTTCCCCTCCCTTTAAAACGTGAGAAGGGGCAAACGTTGCAAATACGGGTGCTTCACCACGGTAGCGCCGGACTCGATCCAATAAAGCTAAACCACTTAATACACCTAAAGGCTGCTTATCACAACCTTGGATAACAAATGCCCCATGATAAGAATGCGCTTCCATTTGGTTCACGACAATTTCAGCAATAGCATTACGGCTTTGCAGCGAATAAGACATCCCCATATTACTTTGGGCTGTACCGTCACACATCACTGGTGTACTAAAATAAAACGGAACCCCTCCTGCTTCCCAAATTTTTAAAGCTGCCCTTGAAACAGTTTCTAGATCTAAAATATGGGCAGGATGGTCCGCAGAGCCACCAATAATTGCGATACGAGGTGCATTCTCTTCTAAACGGTTATATATTTCCCCTAATGTCCAATCGGATTTTGGACCTTGATAAGAGTCTCCTAGAACCTTTTTCGCCCTATCCAATAGTCCTGCTACTGTAATCGGTTCATTTGCTTTCCCTTGCACATTTTCCCTATAAGGGTTAATTGGATTGTTAATTATTGGCTTTTTATCATTTACATTTCCGGTCATATAAAGCCTCCTGCTCCACTTCAATTTTCATTTAAACACTAAAATCGTTTTCTATAAATCTATAGATTTATAAAAGGAAACCATACATTATGGATACTCTCCACCTATGTACAGTCCCCTTTCATTAACTAATTTTCTTTTTTCATTAAGGCTTAACGAATACCGTTTTGATGGAGGTGTAAAACTCAATTGCAGCAGTTCCTTGTTCTCGTGCACCGGAACTGGATGCTTTCATACCGCCAAATGGTGCTTGTAATTCAACTCCTGCTGTTTCATAATTTACTCGGACAAGCCCTGCCTCACTTGCCTCGATAAATTGAAATGCCTTCCCAATGTTTTTCGTGAATATTGATGCACATAAGCCATATGGAATGTCATTTGCCAATTCGATTGCTTCCTCAATGGTTTTAACTTTTATTAAGGCTAACACCGGACCAAAAATTTCTTCTTGACCAATGGTCATGTCTGATTTAACATCATCAAAAATGGTCGGCTCTACAAAATACCCATCCTGCAGTTCAATTGCTGATGGCCTGTTACCCCCAACTAGAACGGTTGCGCCTTCTTCTTTTCCTTTTTCAATATAGGATAGTACAGTGTTTAACTGTGATTCATTCACACATGGTCCCATCCAGGTCCCTTCCTCAAGGCCATCGCCAACCTTTAATTCTCTTGTTCTATCAACTAATCTTTTTTTGAATTCTTCATATATTCCTTCTTGTACAATGACTCGGCTAGTTGCGGTACATTTTTGACCCGTGGATCTTAGTCCTCCGCTTATAGTCGCTTCCACTGCCTCCTCAAGGTCGGCATCATCTGCAATGATAATTGGATTTTTTCCGCCCATTTCCAATTGATATTTTGCGCCCCGTTCAATGGCCCCAAATGCCACTCTTTTACCGGTAGAATTGGAACCTGTAAAGGAGATTCCGTTTATTTGAGGATGATCAATGATGCGAGTACCAACTACTGAACCTTTCCCCGTCACCATATTGACTACCCCTGCAGGCAAGCCAGCCTGCTCCATACATTCGATTATTTTAGCACATGTGACGGAAGCCTCCTGTGCAGGCTTAATCACAACTGTATTTCCATAGATTAAAGCCGGTGCCATTTTCCATAGAGGGATGGCAACAGGGAAATTCCATGGTGTAATAATTCCCACAACACCTAAGGGAACACGGGTTGTATACATTAACGCCTTGCTATCGGATGCTGGAATGACATCACCGGTTTTCCGTAAGCCTTCCCCAGCATAATACCTTAGAATAGCTATACCACGTAAAGTTTCTCCCTTTGCTTCTGGAAAGGTTTTTCCCATTTCTCTTGTAAGTGTTTCAGCAATTTCATCCAGGTGCTTCTCCATAATATCAGCAATTTTAAAAAGTAAGTCTCCTCTTTGGGCACCAGATAAATTCCGCCATGTTGCTGTTGCATTTTGAGCAGCAGCAACAGCTTTATCTACATCACTTGTAGATGAACTTTGATAGTACCCAACTATTTCATTGCGGTGTGCCGGACTATAACTCCTTTCAACCAAATTGGTAGATGATGAAATCCATTCTCCACCTATAAAATTCCCATACGTTTTTACTTCCGTTTGAACTGTCATAGCTACCCTTTCCCTTCTTTTCATACTTTTATTAACTAAATTGTTTCAACTATTTTTACTGCTTGTTTTTTTACCGGATTAACCAATGTACCTATACCCGGAATTTCTATTTCAATAAGATCACCGTCTTGTAAAGTATAATTTTCTGGGGGAACAATGCTTGTTCCTGTTAAAAGTACAGTCCCATTAAACACAATATTATCTTTTACTAGATAGGAGCATAGTTCTTCATATGTTCTTCGCAACTCACGGGTACTCGCTGTTTCTTCAAATACTTTTTCCTGATTTCGATAGATACGACAGGTAATCTGAAAGCTATAAAAATCTTCAACTGTTTCTGCCAAACGAATAGCAGGACCAATCGAGCATGAATTTTTCCATATTTTAGCTTGAGGTAAGTAGAGTGGATTTTCTCCCTCAATGTCCCGGCAGCTCAAATCATTTCCAATTGTGAACCCAAAAATTTGCCCATTCTCATCTAAGACAAGGGCTAATTCAGGTTCGGGAACCTGCCAGCTTGAATCAGTTCTTAAACAGAGGGATTCGCCTGTTCCTCTTGTTCTTTCTTTAGTAGATTTAAAGAAAATCTCTGGCCTTTTTGCCTCATAAACTTTATCATAAATGGTTGGCTCAACATGTTTCCCACCGGTAGCTTCATAGTTTCGTTCTTCCCTGCTTCTAAGATAAGTGACCCCAGCAGCCCAAACTTCTTGTGCTTCTATTGGTACGAGTAATTTAAGCTGTTCTACCCCTTCCTTCTTAGGCAAGGTATCTTGGATAGCTTGCTGAATGATTTCAACCATCGATACTTTTCTTTGTTGTGCTTCCTGCCTTAGTTCAAGGATGTTTTCAAATGGCAATTCGTAAAGTAAATTCTCATCGGTAATGGCAGCTAATTTCGATAAACCGTTTTCTTCCAAGAATCGTATAATACGCATCCAATCACCTCTAATTAGTTTTACATTATAAAACTGAGTTCTATAATGTATTTATATAAAAACTCCATTATTCAGAATAAGGGGTTCTTGAAAAATAACCGATTTTTCGGCATATTTCTTCACTGAACTTGTTCGTTTGTATGTTTTTTCAATATATTTAGCAGACCTTCGTTAATTTTACAGTTCTTAAAGGCAAACGACTGCATAATAAGGTCAATTTCTTCTTCGGATAAATCTTTAAAAATCTTCGCATACTCGGGCTGGATCAGTGCTCCCGCATAAATGGTAAAAATGGCTTGTGAAAGGCTGGAAAGATTAAAACTGTGAGACAGTTCAGGATTAACCACCTCTTCCAAATGGCTAGCTAACTTCTCGACTGATTTTCTTGCTTCAAACCCAGGCAGCCAAATCATCCAATCGTCCGTATTTAATGCAAGTTTCATTTTTAAAATGGAAGAAATCTTCTTCATATACTCTGATTCCGGGTCAAGTGTCACTAACCCCATAACGCCAACATCCTTATACGTCCAAGTTGTCCAATGAGCGCCAAATTCTTCAAAAATATGAATTTGATCATCCATGGCACTTAAACGATCCGGGATCTCCTGCTCTGGACCATTATAGACGGAGCCAAACTCACCCACCCAAAGAGGTACATCATATTTCTCTGCAAACTTAGTACCTTCATGGTTATAAAATACTTCCTCTTGGACAGATTTATCCCAATACTTGCCACTCTCTACGCGGGCCGTTTTTGCATCTGCCACTCCCGGGTACTGTCCTGGTCCAAATCCAGCCGCTGTATAGTTATGACTGCTGTAGACCAGATTTTTTGCAAATGGAGCTTCTAAACCGGCAAACAGCTTGGAATAGTTATCCCCTTCAAGGAAAATGATGTGGTCAGGATCAATATTGCGGATGGCTTCAACGACCCGTTTATAAATCCGATTCATCCTTTCCCAATCTGGTTTATAATTGCCAAAGAATGTGTGTGGAAAATCGCCGTGCGGGGTATTCACACATGGTTCATTCATGACGTTATATCCTGCAATAACACCTCGCCCTTTATAACGGCGGGCAAACTCTTCCCACAGAGCGATAAACCTGTCTTGATACGTTTTGTCATGCCAGAAAAAGCTATGCCGCACATCATTATCTGAATGCCAGTGGGTGTTTTGGAACCCCTGCACGGCGTGAAGATCAAGAATAACGTAAAGTCCGTGCTTTTCACAAAGATCAATGATTTTGTCCAGGCGGTTAAATCCCGATTCTTTGTAAGTAAAAGGTGCCTCATCATCCTCAAAATGTCGATAATTTAAAGGAATTCGAATGGTGGTTGCTCCCCAGCTCTTAATAAACTTAATATCATCTTCACCAAAGAAATAGTGCAGCAGCCGGTCGAATAAAAATTCTGCTTTTTCCTTTCCAATGACTTCGGAAACCGTGTGACGGAGGGCATGTTCCGTCCCTGTATAGCCATTAATAAAGTCCTCCATATTCATCCAGCCGCCAATACAAGTTCCTCGAAGTTGAATTGGATTTCCAGTTGAATCCGTAATTTTATTATTTCTTACCTGAAGCAATTCCATCTTTATTTCCTTCCTTTCAATGTTGAACAAGTGTCCAATTCTCCGTATTGTAAAAACAAACTATTCTATATTTTTGCGATTTTCTTATCCTCTCGCTTTTAATTCAGCTAGAACTCTTTTATGTTCTTTTTCATCCAAGTTGTAGAAGTATATGGCGACAAGCTCGATAAGAACAAATACTGCCGGAATGGCTGTCATTGTAACCAAAATACCATTTAATGCGGTTGCCGTTTGGGCTTGATTGGCAACATAACCGAAGTTGGCCAAGATCAAACCTGGGACAATTCCTCCGATAGCCATACCAAACTTAAAGAAGAATCCGACTAATGCATATATGACACCGCTTGCACGTTTACCAGTCTTGTATTCACCATAATCAATTGTTTCAGGAATTAATGCCCAAGTAAAGGCACCTGCCGTGATGGTACCTAATGCCGCAACTAAACGCCCTGCAAATACAAGCGGAACCATGGATGCTGGAATAACAAATAAAGCGATTAAGCCGATTGCCTTCAAAGTTAAAGCTGTAAATAGTAACTTTTTCTTACCCATCCATTTATACATCAATGGCATTAATGGCATAAGGATGAGTGCAGGAAGCGTTCCCATTAAACCATACCACTTGACTAAATCCGGTCTTGCAACGTTATAAGTGACATAATAAATTCCAACAGAGTTGACGATGGAGTTAACACCGAAATTAAGAATAAAGAAAAAGCATACAATGACTAGCGGACGATTGGCCTTTAATTGAAGAAAGATATCTTTAAAATTAACTTTTGCTTCTTTGGAGTGATTAATTTGTACTCGTTCTTTTGTATTCATGAAACTGTAAATTAATAGAAGTGCGCCTAAAACTCCCATGATTGACATGGTAATTTGCCATCCAGTACTTGTTTTTCCAGTTGCATTTGTAAAAAGTCCGGCTAAAAGCGGTACTCCAAAAGAAACAATTAAGCCACCAGTATTTGAAAATAACATTCTAACGGAAGTTAAACTTACAACCTCTTTGTTATCTTGAGTAATGGCTGAAGTAAGCGCGGCATAAGGAATGTTAACTACTGAATAGGTGATCGATAACAGAATATAAGTAATATAGGCATACACTAGTTTCATAGGATCAGAAAACGCAGGAGTGGTAAAACAAAGAATCGCTACGCCTGCAAATGGAAAGGCACCATATAAAAGGTATGGACGAAATCTTCCGTATTTAGTATTTGTTTTATCAACAAATGTTCCAATCAGCGGATCAGCTACTGCATCAATCATACGAACAATCAGAAACATAAACCCGGCCGCTGCGGCCGAAATTCCAAATACATCAGTATAGAAGAATAATAGATAACTACTTACGGTTTGATAAATGAAGTTACAAGCTAAATCCCCAGTGGCATATCCAATTTTTTCCTTCATTTTAATTCTTCCAGTTGGTATTACTGCTATTTTTTCAGCAAGATTTGTATTCATCCTTATCCTCCTTTTGGTAATCAATCATATAATAATGAAGCAGGAACACTGGTCTTCTCCAAAGTTAGACAACTTCGTTTGTCTGTCGCACAAACAAAGTGATAATAAAGAATCCTTCACCTCCCTTTTCTCTCCTCTTTAAGATAAAAATCTTATCGGCAGTTTAACATTAGAATAGCTAGAGTTTCCCAATCCTTCCCTTATTCACTTATACCAAATAATTGAACATATTAATTCAAATAATTCTAGGATTACTTTGGGATTCTTGTTTGTTAAGTTCCCTATTTTTTCTAACCTATAATTCAATGTATTTCTGTGAATTTTCAGTTTTTTAGCTGTATTGTTAATATCACCATTTTCCTCCAAGTATACTTGCAATGTATGGAACAACTCCTGATCGTTTCCTAAACTTTCTAGGACCGATAAGATAGAATTATGATGATCTCTGTGATCGGAGGCGAGATGTATAAATAACTTTAAATCATTATAAAAATAGACCTTTTCTGAGGGTTTTATTTTCACCCCAACTGACAATGCATTGGCAGCCTGTTCCAGCGTAATGGCGGCAAATTCCTCCTTTTCACCGATTGCTACTTTTTCTATATCCTTATTTACTAATAAATCGGTTACTACTTCCTTAAAGCTGCTAGGTTCTGTCAGAAACAGGACCCTCTTGCTATTGTCAACGGTGAAAAAGTGCCTAAACCCATCAAAAAATGCCTTCATGCCTTTTGAATGTAATTTTCCTTTAATTAATATGGCTTGACATTTTTTTGTTAGGTCAATACCATACATTTTTCCCTGTTGTAAAAATTCATCATCATAGCTTGTTTTTCGATAGGATAATTCGTGATAAAATGTCTCACGCTTGATTCTGTCATTCTGTGCTTTCTTATTTATGTTTTCCTGTTCGATTAGAAGTCTTGCGGTTGCCCCAACAAGCTTACTAAAGGGCCTTACTTCATCAGGAAGCCCTGTAATCCCAATTACCCCAATAATCTCACCGTTAATAACAATAGGCTCATTGACGCCAGGCTTCATCCCGTCACCTTCGGTATAAATTTCAATGATGCTCTTTTGGGCAATGACCTTTGATGCCCCCTTATGCAATGATCCTATCCGTTGTTTATCTCCACTCCCAATAATCACCCCTTTTTCATCCATTAGATTAATATTGTAGGGTATGATCTTCATCATTTCCTTTGTGACCTTTTCAGCTATTGGCTTTGATAGTTTCATGACATCACCTTTTCTTACCAGCTATTCATTATTAGTTTAAACCTGCTAAACTATTTAATAAATAGGGCAGAACTCATTTTATGGCCTAGTTGATCACATTTACCTCGCCAAATTCATTAATCTTATCGCACTTTCAGAGGCTCTTTTCAGGTTTTGCTGACCATTTGCTAATGCTTCCTCTAGTGAACTAACTCCTTGCATAATGCTAAAAATAGAATCAATCTTCTCGTACAAGGAATCGATATTTCCACCGACTTTACCAGCGAATGCCACCACTGGCTTATGATATTTCTTAGCAAGTGAAGCCACCCCAAAAGGAGTTTTTCCAAATTTAGTTTGGAAGTCTATACTGCCTTCACCAGTCCAGACCATGTCTGCATCCTTAACTTTCTCTTCCAGTGACGAATATTCGATAACCATATCAATACCTTTTTTTAAAGTTCCATTTAAGAACACCATGAGTCCAGCACCCAAGCCGCCTGCTGCACCAGCTCCAGGTACATCCAGGAGGTTTATATTAAATTGTGCTTTAATAATATTTGCGTAATTCATTAAATTTTTGTCTAATAGTTCAACCACTTCTGGTGTCGCACCTTTTTGTGGTCCAAATACAACGGTTGCCCCTTGTTCTCCACAAAGCGGGTTATTAACGTCACAGGCAACTTCAAGGCTAATATCCTTTATCCGCGGATCAAAATGGGTCAGATCAATTCTTGCCAAGCGGCCTAACTCCCCTCCGCCAAAACCCAGCTCTTCGCCATTTGCATCGAGCAGTTTACCGCCTAAAGCTTGTACTACCCCTGCTCCGCCATCATTTGTAGCACTTCCGCCGATACCAATTAATAGTTTATTTATCCCCTTATCTAAACAGGCTTTTATTAATTGACCTGTACCGTAGGTGGTGGTAACAAGGGGATTCCTTTCTTCTTTTCGTACTAAATGAAGTCCACTTGCACTAGCCATTTCAATGATTCCAGTTTTACCATCTCCTAAAATCCCATAGGGGGCTTCCACTTCATTTCCCAAAGGACCTATAACTTTTTTCGTATATATTTCACCGCCAGTAGCATCAACCAGCGATTGCATCGTGCCTTCTCCGCCATCGGCCATTGGAACTTGAATGCACGTAATCTGATGATTTACTTTCTTGATTCCTCTTTCCATTGCTTCACATGCCTCTTTTGCTGTCATACTTTCTTTAAATGAATCTGGTGCTAATACGATGACAAAATTTTTGTCCATGATTCCGCCCCCTTTCCTTTTTATAATAGACATTTACCAAAACCAGTAAAGCGCTTTCTAAAATCATATTAATCTATTTACTTTTATTTTGGTATAGTCGATGCAACAAATATATTTGTGCATTTGCACAAAAACATTATTTCAAGGCCGGCAGATCAAGAGAAACAGGGCAGGCTTTTTAACTTTAATTTTCCATGTCTAAATATAGTTTCTACACATCTTTTTCTAATAAAAATAGGGCTGATCCTTGGTTTTTGAATCAGCTCCCTTTTGATAACTTGTTATTATCCTTTAACAGAACCCGCTGCAATACCTTCCACAATTCTGTCACTAAGAACAAAGAAAGCAATAAGAACCGGAATAATACTGATCATCAAGGTTGCACCAATTGCACCCCAATCTGTTAAATATTGTCCTACAAAGTTATTAACTCCAACTGTGATAGTCTTCCATTTATCAGAGCTTAAGAAAGTATTAACAAAGACGAATTCGTTCCAGTTATAAATCATGTTAATGATTACCGTTGTTGAAAGTACTGGTACGGTCATTGGCAGTGTAATTTGAAAAAAGATCCGATGAATCGAACAGCCATCTATTACTGCAGCTTCTTCTACCTCCCGTGGAAGGGATTTGTAAAAGCCACTTAAGATCATGATGGTGATAGGCAAGTTGAACGCTACATAAGATAAAATGACAGAAATAGGATTATCGATTAAATGGACAGATTTAAAGGTATTAAATAATGGTATTAATGTTGAGTGAAGGGGAATCATATACCCCGCCATAAACAAGCCTAGAACTAACCCGCTAAGCTTCCATTGCATTCTTGTAATCGCGAATGTGACAAAGCTAGCTAGAATGACAGTTAGTACGACAGCTACAACGGTGTAAATCACACTATTAAAAAAGTAAGCATCAATATGTCCAGCAGTCCAAGCCTTTAAATAGTTACCCCATTGTGGATGTTGAGGCAATGAGAATGGGGACATACCAAAAACCTCTTGATTGGTTTTTAAGGAAAAAAGGAATAACCATATCAATGGGTAAATCTGGATGATAGCGATCATTCCTAGAATTAAATAGAGAATTCCGTAACCAATTTTTTTCCCAAACGTATTACTAGTTTTATATGAAGCAGATAGGGTCGAATGTGTTTGTGTTTCATATGCAACTTTGCTCATCTTATTCACTCCCCTTTTTTAATAATCCACATCTTTAGTAGATAGTAGTTTTTGAATTAACCAGGTCATTAGCATACAGATCACAAGTAAACCGAACCCGATGGCACTTCCGTAACCGAAGTTATATTTGGTGAATGCTTCTGTATACATATAGGATGCCATAACCTCACTCGCATGGTTAGGGCCGCCGCCAGTCAAGACGAAAATTAAATCAAAATACTTTAATGAACCAACGATGGCTAAAATGACCATTACTTTGATGACTCCTGCAATCAGAGGAACTTTAATTTTATAAGCAATTTGAAAAGCAGTGGCACCATCAATTTTCGCCGCTTCAATCAGTTCTTCCGGAACATTTTTTAAAGCAGCATAAAAAATGATGATATAAAAACCAGCGTATTGCCAAACAATCGGAATAAATAGGGCATATAAAACGATGTTCGAATCCGCTAACCAAAGCGGTGGATTTTCCACACCAAACGTCATTAACAATCTGTTGATCATTCCGTTAGACGGGTCAAATATCTTCGCCCATAACTGTGCTATTGCAACAGAAGATAACAACATGGGGATTAGGTAAATTTTTCTTAAAAAGTTAGCTCCCTTAATCTTACTTGCTAAAATTAACGATAAAATCAAGTAACCAATCAGGCTGATTGTGGAGAAAATACCGAGTAATAAGGAATGCCATGTACTTTGCCAAAACATTTTGTCATGGATTAGATTTTTGTAGTTCTCTAAACCTATAAACTTCATCTTCCCGATGCCGTTCCAGTCCATTAAACCATAATAACCTGTTTGAACTATTGGGATATAAATCAAAATAAGAATAAGTAGTAAGGCAGGAAGTACGTAGAGGCTTATGGCTAACTTGTTTGACATTACGTTTTTCATTTTCTATACTCCCTTCTAATTAAAAACGTAAGCGCCTAGGTCGGGAGCGACAGGCTTAAGTCGAGCCTTCTTGAAGGATTGAATTAAGCCTGTCGCCCCTAAGCGCTGAAGCTAGATAGTCTTAATTAGATAGAGGGCATATTTTGTATGCCCTCTATCTTTAATAGAATGAATTACGCTTACTTACTTTTGTTCTTTAGCAAGAGCATCTGCCTGTTGTTTAGCAAAGTCTTTCGGCGTAATTTGTTTTCCAAATAGAGCTGTCATTAAATCATGGTGTAATTCAGATACAGCTGGGCTAGATTGAGTATCAAAATAAGTCGTAACGTTTGATGCTTCACTCAAATCCTTCAAGATATCAATATACATTGGAGACAGTTTCAAATTAGATGTGTCTACTTTCGTTGCAGGTATAACACCAGCATCAGTAACTGATTTTTTACCCCATTCTTTCACTAAGAATCCAACAAAATCTTTTGCTTCTTTCTTCACTTTAGAATCCTTCGCTACGAATAAACCAACGCCAGGGCCGCCAACATAACTGTTAATGTCTGTACCTTTACCGCCTTCATAAGTTGGGAATTTAAAGTAGCCGATTTTTTCTTTAAAATCTTGTTTAACATCAGGGCTTGTCGTATAGTTTGGCAATTCCCAAGTAGCGGTTAAGAACATCGCTGCTTTTTCATTCATAAAGTAACCTTTTGCATCTTCATTTGATAAAGCGCTGGCACCTTTTTCAAAGCCGCCCATATCTACTAAGTTTTGAACTTCTTGACCTGCTTTTACAATAGCAGGGTCAGTCATTTTTGCTTTTCCATGAATAACATCTGTTAAAATCGTAGGTCCGCCAATACGATCTGCTAGATACATAAACCAGAAGGATGCTGGCCAGCCATCTTTAGCGCCTACAGTCGCAGGGGTAACCCCGTTTTTCGCTAATGTCTTCACAACATTTTTATATTCTTCAAATGTTTTAGGAACTTCAAGGTTATATTTCTTGAAAATTTCTTTGTTATAAAAAACGTATGAAATGTTTAATTCTAATGGTAAACCATAAGTTTTGCCATTTACCGCATACGATTCTTTTACACCCGGGATAAACGCGTCTTTAAGATCAGGATCGTTATTTACGACATCGTCTAATGGCTCTAACATGTCACCTTGTACGTATGGCTGGATAAATCCATCTGACCATGTCATACCAATATCAGGTAATTCATTGGATGAAGCTAAAACTTTAAGCTTGTCTCTGTATTGATCAGGGCTTAAAATTTCTGTTTCAATTTTTACATCTTTATGCTGTTTTTCATAATCAGCAATGATATTTTTTACAATCGAGAACTGTGCATTTGAACTGCCTTCTGGCCATAAATGCATAAATTTAATGACTTTCTTGTCACCGTTTGAAGCGCTTTCTTCACTAGACGAACTTGATGAAGAACAGCCAGCAAGTGCTAAGGCAGCAAGCATTACCAAGGACATCAAGACTGAAATCGTTTTCTTTTTAAACAATTGTTATTCCCCCTATGACCTTTTATTGTGTGTTTGTTTACATTTATAGCTTAACATTCTGATAGTTTCGAAAATAGGTCACAACGATTAGGAAAAATACCACTATTTTTAGAAAGCCCTTTCATTTCGTAATCATGCCATATATGTATATAACGATAAACACTAAAAAACTTCCAGTTAATATAACTGGAAGCCCTTGTAACCCCGGCTTATCTGTCGCAGCTCCTGCATCTTTTTCCTTCTAGGGTTATAAAACGTAATAAATTGAGTTATTTACTTTTGTTCCTCAGCAAGAGCATCTGCTTGCCGTTTAACAAACTCATTCGGCGTTACTTGTTTTCCAAATAAAGCGGTCATTAATTCATGATGTAAATCGGATACAGCTGGGCTTGCTTGAGTATCGAAATAGGTAGTAACGTTAGATGCTTCGTTTAATTCCTTTAAGATATCCATGTACATTGGAGAAAGCTTCAGTTTGGATGTGTCCACTTTTGTTGCTGGAATGACACCTGCATCTGTGACTGATTTTTTGCCCCATTCTTTTAAAAAGTATCCAACGAAATCTTTTGCTTCTTTCTTAACGCTGGAATCTTTCGCTATGAATAACGCTACGCCGGGTCCCCCGACATAGCTGTTAATATCTGTCCCTTTACCGCCTTCGTATAGCGGGAATTTGAAGTAACCAACTTTATTTTTAAACTCTTGTGGTACATCAGGGCTTGTTGTAAAGGCCGGTAATTGCCAAAGTCCTGTAAGGAACATGGCCGCTTTTTCATACATGAAATACGCTGCGGCATCTTCATATGATAATGTACTTGCTTCTTTTTCAAAACCGCCCATATCAACTAAGCTTTGAACTTCTTCTGCTGCTTTTAAAATAGCAGGGTCATCCATTTTTGATTTTCCATGAATAACATCGGTTAAAATAGTTGGTCCGCCAATACGGTCTGCGAGATACATAAACCAGAAGGATGCTGGCCAGCCGTCCTTTGCTCCTACAATAGCAGGGATCTCTCCATTTTTCGCTAATGTTTTCACGACGTTTTTATACTCTTCAAAGGTTTTGGGAACTTCAAGGTTATATTTCTTGAAAATTTCCTTATTGTAAAAAACGTATGAAGTGTTCAATTCTAATGGCAAGCCAAACGTTTTTCCATTAACAGCATACGATTCCTTTACGCCGGGGATGAAGGCATCTTTAAGCGCTGGATCGTTATTGACGACATCATCTAATGGTTCTAACATGCCACCTTTTACGTATGGCTTAATAAACCCATCTGACCATGTCATCCCAATGTCAGGTAATTCATTCGCTGTCGCTAAAACTTTAAGCTTGTCTCTATATTGATCAGAATTTAAAATTTCAGTTTCAATTTTTACATTTGGATGTTGTTTTTCGTAATCCATAATGATATTTTTCACGATTGAAAACTGGGCATTCGAACTGCCTTCCGGCCATATATGCATGAAATTAATCACTTTCTTATTAGTACTTAAAGCACTTCCTTCACCAGACGAACCGGAAGCAGAACAGCCAGCCATCGTTAACGCAGCAAGCATGACCAAGGATACCAATACTGAAATCATTTTCTTATTAAACAATCGTTATTCCTCCCATGACCTATTATTATCTTGTTTGTCTTGATTGTTTTGATTGATATAGTTGCAAAATAGGTCTTAGGAAAGGGAGCCGGAATTATTGGAAAGCCCTCTCATTATTGTTTTTACGATAGGCGCTAGGTGTTTCTCCTTCCATTTCCTTGAAAATCTTAATAAAATATTTAGCCGTTTTATACCCAGATTCCTCCGCAATATCGGCAATCGGAAGATTAGTAGACATTAATAATTCTTTGGCACGCTGGATTCTTCTTCTAGTCACATATTCACTGAAAGTGAGCTTGACATGATCCTTAAATAAAACGCTTAAATAACTTGGATTTAAATGAACATGGTCTGCAACTTCCTTTTGGGTAAGTTCACTTTTTAGATGATGATTAATATAATCGAGCGCTTCACGAATTGGTACCCGATTGGAAGGATTTTGGGTGTTCACATCAACAAGTTTAGTGTCTACAACTTTTTCAATCATTCCAGCACGTTCTTGTTTCTCTACAGCCTTCAAGGCATCCTCCACTGCTTCAATAAGATTTTTTTTGCTAATTGGTTTTAGTAAATAATTAATCACCCCGAGCCGAAGAGCCTCATGGGCATATTCGAATTCCGAATAGGCAGAAATAACAATAATAACAGGTGACATGTTTTGCTCTTTTATTATTTTCAGGAGCTCTAAACCAGTCATTTCCGGCATACGGATATCTGTTAATAGGATATCAATCTTTTGCTGACGCATGATTTCGATTGTTTCCTCCCCATTAGCGGCCGTGATCATTTGGTATTCCCCTTTTGCCCATGTATCCATTGTCTTCTTAAGTCCTTGCCGGGTTCTTGGTTCATCATCAACTATTAAGATCGTTCGTCTATACAACTTGCTTCTCCTCCATATTGACGGGTATTTCAAAAGAAATGGTTGTACCATTATTTACTTCACTTGAAATCGTCAGGCCTCTTTTTAAATTAGCATGGTAGTATAATAGAAGGCGTTTAAAAACATTGGAAATCGCCATTCCATTTCCTTTTATCGAAGGGCCGCCTCCTTCAGTCATAGAACGTTTTACAACATCTAACTTTTCCTGATTCATTCCAGGACCATCATCATGGACAAGTATTTCGAGGTACTGAGTATCGGCTGAAGGTTGAATCGATACAGTAACCGTACATGGCTTGACCGTATTCCCAGCCCCATGAACGACCGCATTCTCCACCAAAGGCTGGATTAAAAGTTTTGGTATCTTTACATCAACCCACTCTCGAGCAATATCCAATTTCCAATTTAATTGGTCTCCAAAACGCATTTTCATAATGTCCAGATAATCCTCAATATGTTTGATTTCTTCTTTGATGGATACCCAATCGCTATCAGATTGTTTAGTGATGGTATAACGAAATAAGTTGGACATCGCAATGACTAGGTCTGCAAGTTCCTCTTCTTCTTTATCATCAAGTGACCATCTGAGAGCGTCTAATGTATTAAAAAGAAAATGCGGATTGATCTGTGCCTGCAGTGCCTTTAGTTCACTTTGACTGCGAATGATTTCTTTTTGGTAAACCATTTTTATAAGATGATTGGTTTCTTTAACAAGCTGATTATAGGTAATGTTCAATTCGTTGATTTCATTAACAGTTGGGACAGAAGGATTCAAGGATAATGAACCTTCGCTCGCTTTTTGCATCGTTTTTGTCAGTTTAATAATGGGTCTTGTAATGATGGTTGAGAGAAATAATGAACTGCTAAAAAAGATAAAAAACCCTATGATTCCTGAAATAATAATCCCCATTCTCAAGACATTAATCCCTTTAGTAAGCGCTTTAAAGGGTGTTAAAATAATAAGAGTCCATTCGGTATCTTTCGAAGATTGTTTTGTAACCATATAATCCTTATGGTCCAGGGAAATAATCGACTCTTCATTGTTTATAATGGGGGCAGGTGAACCAGTATAGTTTGACAAAATGGGCTTTAAATCTTTGTCTAGTAAAATAGAATATTGGGTAATATCATTATTGTCTTGGTTTGCAAATTGAAAATAGTTATGATAAATCCTAACAAGGAGATATCCGCCCTTACCATAGTCATTCCCCATGAGATTCACTTGTCTAAGGGCTAAAATATAATCTGAATTATGAGGGTCTTCCCCTATCCAAACCAAACGGCCCTTTGCTTCATCTGCCTGCTCGATCCACCGCTTGCCAATGCGGGCAGCTAAACTGGAATCATCATTTGGTAACAAGCGGGTCTGACTTTTCGTAAAAATCTCGAACGAGAAAATCCCTTCCGTATTAGCTTGAATGGTATTAACGGTTCCCTTTGCTTCTTGAAGTTCAGCAAAACTTACTTTACTGCCTAAATATGCTTTTGATAAAATCCCTTGAATTTTATCATTTGTCATGACCAGTTTTGAGGCTGTATTCACTTGTTCATAAAGCGATTCCAATCTTCCATTTGCCTCAATGGCTGTTTGCTGAATTTGCTTTTCTCCATTAGTTTTCAGCATATTGGAAACTTGATTAAAAGTTAAACTGCCAACGATTAATAAAACAATGGCCATGACAATTAAAAAGACGACTAAAATCTGATTTCTCATTGTATTCCATTTTTGTAATTTTGAAAGCATTTGGCCACCTTCTACTTATAGTCCTTTTTTAATATAATCATAACTTATTTTAGTATAAAAATAAGGGCAAACAGCAAAAAAAGGACCAGAAAAATTTAGTAAATTTTGGCCATTTTTTTTACTATCATTATTTCCTTTATGCTAAGTTCAATAGCTCACTCACCGTTACTAGCTGATAACCTTCGGATTTAAGCTCGGAGACAAGCATCTTAACCGCTTGTATGGTTTGAGAACGATCTCCATAGCCGTCATGGAAAATGAAAATACTTCCATTCCTCACACACTCTCTTGAGGCTGATAGAATATGTTCTACCCCGGGCTGCTCCCAGTCTTGAGCCTCTAAATTAAGGGCACCAATCATAGAATATCCCTTACTCTCGACGATCGAAATCGTGTCCTGATTGTAAGCGAGATAAGGCGGGCGGAAGACAACTGGGGATTGTCCTGTCAATTCCCGTATGATTTGCTCATTTGATTCAATTTCAGCTAAACATTCTGCAGGAGTTAACGCAGATAATTTAGGATGGGAATAGGTATGATTGCCGATTTCATGTCCTTGTTCGGCGGCAAGTTTCACAATCTCAGGATAATCATTCATTTGTTCGCCAATCATAAAAAAGGTCGCTTTTCCCTCTGCCTTTTCAAAAATTTCTAACACTTCCGGGGTATAAATAGGGTTTGGCCCATCATCAAAGGTAATGGCTACTGCTTTTTGTGAGGTGGACACTTCGGTAATCATAGTTAGCTCAGTCAAGTGGATTCACTCCTTATAGAAAGTAATTATTTGTGAGGTTTACTGGTCTATTGACTACCCTTGGCATTCTTTTTTCTCCTGCTCGGTCGTCAATAACGTCTATTGACTACCGAGCACTCTTTTTTCAGTCAAGTCCATTAAATTGTGTAAAATTATCAACAATGAAATTTTACGCAACGCTCATAATTATCGTAAGTGGACTACGCTATTTCGAATTTACATTGAGGGGCGGGCATGATAGCCTGGAGGGCAA
>NZ_JAMBOH010000190.1 GCF_023715505.1 Neobacillus cucumis
TTATTAAGAACATCAAAGAGCAAGGGCTTGATGTAATTGGCATGGTTAAGAATTTAAAACAACGTTACCTTGTAGATGATAAGCGTGTCAGCTTAAAGGAACTCTACCGTTTGGCAGCACCTATTCAAGGAAGAACAGGGATTCTTCGCTCTATTCATACTACCCAAGCCAATGGAGTTCCGGTTAAAATGGTATTCGTTCAAATCCGTAATAAAAAGAGCGAATG
>NZ_JAMBOH010000191.1 GCF_023715505.1 Neobacillus cucumis
CTCCGGATCAAAGCTTACTTACAGCTCCCCGAAGCATATCGGTGTTAGTCCCGTCCTTCATCGGCTCCTAGTGCCAAGGCATTCACCGTGCGCCCTTTCTAACTTAACCTAAAAGGTTTTACTCTATTTAAATAGAGAATATTCTAAAATGGCGATTTTACTCGGTTTTTACTTGGTTTCTTCTATACAATTATCTAGTTTTCAAAGAACGAATT
>NZ_JAMBOH010000192.1 GCF_023715505.1 Neobacillus cucumis
CCCCTCATGTGGACAGTTCCTTTCGATTTTTCCCTAGTTTTGTCCTCATGAACCCCTCATGCGGACAGTTCCTTTGGATTTCTCCCTAGTTTTGTCCTCATGAACCCCTCATGTGGACAGTTCCTTTCGATTTTTCCCTAGTTTTGTCCTCATGAACCCCTCATGCGGACAGTTCCTTTGGATTTCTCCCTAGTTTTGTCCTCATGAACCCCT
>NZ_JAMBOH010000193.1 GCF_023715505.1 Neobacillus cucumis
AGGCTGAGCTGTGACAGCGAGGGAAATATAGTACCGAAGTTCCTGATTCCACACTGCCAAGAAAAGCCTCTAGCGATGATATTGGGTGCCCGTACCGCAAACCGACACAGGTAGGCGAGGAGAGAATCCTAAGGTGAGCGAGAGAACTCTCGTTAAGGAACTCGGCAAAATGACCCCGTAACTTCGGGAGAAGGGGTGCTTTTTAGGGTG
>NZ_JAMBOH010000194.1 GCF_023715505.1 Neobacillus cucumis
CACCCTAAAAAGCACCCCTTCTCCCGAAGTTACGGGGTCATTTTGCCGAGTTCCTTAACGAGAGTTCTCTCGCTCACCTTAGGATTCTCTCCTCGCCTACCTGTGTCGGTTTGCGGTACGGGCACCTAATATCATCGCTAGAGGCTTTTCTTGGCAGTGTGGAATCAGGAACTTCGGTACTATATTTCCCTCGCTGTCACAGCTCAGCCT
>NZ_JAMBOH010000195.1 GCF_023715505.1 Neobacillus cucumis
CACCCTAAAAAGCACCCCTTCTCCCGAAGTTACGGGGTCATTTTGCCGAGTTCCTTAACGAGAGTTCTCTCGCTCACCTTAGGATTCTCTCCTCGCCTACCTGTGTCGGTTTGCGGTACGGGCACCTTTTATCTCGCTAGAGGCTTTTCTTGGCAGTGTGGAATCAGGAACTTCGGTACTATATTTCCCTCGCTGTCACAGCTCAGCCT
>NZ_JAMBOH010000196.1 GCF_023715505.1 Neobacillus cucumis
TCGTTCTTTGAAAACTAGATAATCGTATAGAAGAAACCAAGTAAAAACCGAGTAAAATCGCCATTTTAGAATACTCTCTATTAATTTAGAGTAAAACCATTTAGGGTAAGTTAGAAAGGGCGCACGGTGAATGCCTTGGCACTAGGAGCCGATGAAGGACGGGACTAACACCGATATGCTTCGGGGAGCTGTAAGTAAGCTTTGATCC
>NZ_JAMBOH010000197.1 GCF_023715505.1 Neobacillus cucumis
GGTTGATATTCCTGTACCACCTCTTTATCGTTTGAGTGATGGGGGGACGCAGGAGGATAGGGTAAGCGCACTGCTGGTTATGTGCGTCTAAGCAGTTAGGCTGAGAAGCAGGAAAATCCGCTTCTCGTACAGGCTGAGCTGTGACAGCGAGGGAAATATAGTACCGAAGTTCCTGATTCCACACTGCCAAGAAAAGCCTCTAGCGA
>NZ_JAMBOH010000198.1 GCF_023715505.1 Neobacillus cucumis
GGTTGATATTCCTGTACCACCTCTTTATCGTTTGAGTGATGGGGGGACGCAGGAGGATAGGGTAAGCGCACTGCTGGTTATGTGCGTCTAAGCAGTTAGGCTGAGAAGCAGGAAAATCCGCTTCTCGCAAAGGCTGAGCTGTGACAGCGAGGGAAATATAGTACCGAAGTTCCTGATTCCACACTGCCAAGAAAAGCCTCTAGCGA
>NZ_JAMBOH010000199.1 GCF_023715505.1 Neobacillus cucumis
CTCGAGCAAGAGCTAAAATTAACTGTTAACCGAACTAAGAGTAAGGTGGGGTCTCCTACTAAGTTAAAATTCCTAGGTTTCTGCATACACAGCACCTCCAAAGGTGTAGGATGTAGACCACATCAGTCAGCAAAGAAGAAACTCCAAACCAGACTAAAGAATATAACTAAGCGGAATCGCACTGGGAAATTTGAGGATATCGCCAA
>NZ_JAMBOH010000002.1 GCF_023715505.1 Neobacillus cucumis
CAGGTTCAAAAATTAAGAAGAGTTTGGTGCGAAGGTTCCTTCGGAACCATGAAAATTAAACACAACCTTTATAAAACCTATAAAAGGGGCATTGAAAAAATTCATGAGCAATGTCTCTTTTCGGCGTTGGCAATAAATCTAAAACGAATGATAAAGGTGATGAATTAGCACCAAAGAGTTGAAAATAAAGTGGCTATAAACTAATAATATCGATAAAAGAGACACAATGGGGAGGGAGCGAAGCTCCTTCCCCATTGTGTCAACAGCCCCAGAAGGGCGTTTCTTCTAAAAAATGTAAGTGTTTTGCAGTGTCCTCAATAAGAAGGGATTATTGATGATAATTTAAGACTATCTTGTCAAGTTCGAGTAGAAGGAGATGTATCCCAATAATGACAGTGGAAATTTCTGGTCTTGAACAAGGTCCAAGACCAGAGGAATGAAATGATGTTTATAAATAAATGGAAGACCTCCATAGAGAGGTCTTTTATTTTACAACCATTTATCTGCCCATTCCTCTAATGCTTTGAGCGATCGTCCGAGTTCTGTCCCTTTTTTGGTTAAAGAATATTCGGTCCGTACCGGACGGTCTGCAATGACATTTCTTAACACAATTCCATTTTCCTCGAGCTCTTTCATCCGTTCATTTAGGACTCTTTTACTTAAGTCTGGTATAAAGGTATGGATTTCACTAAATCTTTTAGGTTCCTCCATTAATGTGTGAATTATAAGTCCCACCCATTTTTTCCCTAATATATGATAGCACTCTTCTACTCTGCTGCATAATTTATTTGCTGTATCCATCCATAAACATCCCCTAATAGTATCTTGGTTATTTTTAATAACTTATATTAATGATAACAAAATCAGTTGTTAAAATAAAGTGTTTACTGGAACAAAATTACCAGAAGAATAGAATTTGTTCTTTTTCGTTCACGAATTCGACACAAATAAATTGACAGATAGATTATAAAAAGATATTATGGTTACATAAAGTTACCAAGTTATTAATTTGATTAGCCGATATAAAGGAGGTTATTATGAAAAGTCCATTTTTTAGAATGGCATCAAGCTTGTATATGAATTATTTGTTATTAGGGATGATGAATATCATTTTAGTATGCGAATATGAGTTTCCTGTCGGAACAACTTGGTACTGATTCTCTTGGAATTAGTTTAATAATTTCGGCAATCGGGCTGGGTAAACTTGTTAAATTAAGTTTTTCAGGAAGGCTTTCAGATAAAATGGGAAGAAAACCGCTGGTTGTTACAGCAACTTTTCTAAATATTATCTTTTTAGGAGGTATTCCATTAGCCCCTAACTTCCAAGTAGCATTTGTTTTGGCATTAATAGCAGGCTTTAGTTATTCAATTATGGATTCTGGGACGTTTCCAGCCCTAGTTGAAGCTTTTCCAGAGAATTCTGAGAATTCTGGCTCGGCAACTGTTTTGCTAAAGGCGTGCGTTTATCTCAGTAGGGGCAACTCTTTTACCGATTATGATTGTATTTTTTATTTCACATGATTTATTCTATGGATTATCCTTTTTCGTGCCTGCAGCAATTTATTTTATTAATGGAATGGTTTTACTATTAACTCCATTCCCTAATCATAAAGCAAATAAATACAAAGATAATGTAAAGGATTATCGTTCTATAAGCAGGGGCTTTTCTATCCAGCCCAAGATGTGGAGAGAAGGTTTAGGGATCATTCTTACTGGCTTTACCTCAGTTGCTTTATTAATGGTTATTCAAGTTTGACTGCCTACATATGGGCAAGAAGTAGTGGGGTTTCCTGAACCCGATTGTGGTGATGGTTTGTTCCTTTTTATTAGGGGTATCTACTTCAGGGATATTTCAATTAGCGGTTGTTGTTAATGGCAGAGTTTTTTCCTGATAAAAAGGGATCTAGTTCTGCGTATTAAGTATGGCATCCAGTACGCATTTATTGTAATCCCCTTTCTTACAGGATTGTTAACAAAAATTTTTAGTGTTCCTTCTGTATTTGTCTTTGATATTGGGGTAGCGATTGTAAGTATTCTATTAGCTATTCATATCTCTATCCAGTATAAAAAAGTATTTAATCTTCATTCGAAAAGTAGAATGTTACGCAAGGCAAGTTAATGGATTTGGGAGTTATAAATTACGGAAAATAGGTATTATTTTTTTACCAATTATCTCGAAGTCGAGATAATTGAAATTAAAATTAACAAAGGTAGAAATCATTTTTAACAATAATGGGAGGTAATAAAAATGGATAGAAATTTATCAATGGAACTGGTTCGAGTAACAGAAGCTGCTGCTCTAGCGGCTGGACGGTGGATGGGCAGAGGTAAGAAAGAAGAAGCGGATGCAGCAGCTACACATGCTATGAGGGAAATGTTTAATTCCATTCAGATAAAAGGGACGGTTGTTATAGGGGAAGGTGAAATGGATGAAGCACCAATGTTGTTTATTGGCGAACAATTAGGAACATGTGATGGGACAGAAGTTGATATTGCAGTAGACCCATTAGAGGGAACCAATATTGTTGCTGCAGGTTCTTGGAATGCTCTTGCTATCATTGCTGTTGCAGAGAAAGGTAATTTATTGCATGCACCAGATATGTATATGGAAAAAATTGCTGTGGGTCCTGAATCAGTAGGAAAAATTAATATTGAGGCACCGGTCATTGACAATTTAAAGGCTGTCGCAGCAGCAAAAAATAAAAATATCGAAGATTTGGTTGTCGCTATCTTAGATCGGGAAAGACATGAAAAAATGATCCGGGAAATCCGCCAATCGGGAGCAAGAATTAAACTGATGCAAGATGGAGATGTTGCTGCAGCTATTAATACAGCATTTGATAATACGGGTGTTGATATTATGCTTGGTTCTGGAGGAGCCCCTGAGGGTGTAATAGCCGCAGTTGCACTTAAAAGTTTGGGTGGAGAATTTCAAGGCAAACTAATCCAACAAACGGAAGATGAAAAAATTAGGTTAAATAAAATGGGCATTACCGATTTTAATAAAGTTTTATTAATGGATGATATCGTAAAAGGGGATGATGCTTATTTTGTTGCAACAGGTGTAACAAATGGTGAGCTTTTAAGAGGAGTGCAATATAAGGGGAACATTGGAACAACACATTCCGTGGTTATGCGTGCAAAAACGGGGACAGTTCGATTTATTGAAGGACAACATGGTTTGGATCAAAAACGATAATCTTTTTTGAATGAAAGAAATGAGGGATTGAAATGAGTCAAAGTGCAAGCCAAAAAAAGATAGACCCTAATATTATCTCTTCAAATGTCAAGGTTAGACCATTTGGTTTTCGAGATAAAATTGGCTATATGCTTGGTGATTTCGGGAACGACTTTTTCTTTATTTTAGTAAGTTCATATTTAATGGTTTATTATACAGATGTTTATGGAATCAGTGCAGCGTTTGTAGGTGTTCTCTTTTTAGCTGCACGTTTGTGGGATGCCATTGCAGATGTCACTTGGGGAAGGTTTATTGACACTAGAAAACCTAGTAAACATGGTAAATTTAAACCTTGGATTTTAAGAATGTCATTTCCTCTGGTTATTTCTGGAGTATTAATGTTCATTCATATCCCTGGAATGTCATACGGGTTCTATGAGGCATATGCTTTTGTCACTTACATCCTTTGGGGAACGTTATATAGTACTGTTAATATTCCATACGGTTCAATGGCCTCAGTCATTACCATTGATCCAATTGAGCGAACATCTTTATCAACGTACAGGACGATGGGGGCGATGTTGGCAAGCTTAATGATTAATGCAGTAGGACCTTTACTTATATTTGTTGACAATAAGGCAAGTGCAAATGGATTTCTAATGGCAGCAGTCATATTTGGAATTCTTGCTTACGCGAGTTACCTTGCGAGTTATAAATTATCTACTGAACGGATCGTGCTGGAGGAAAATGAAGGGCCAAAAGCAAAGCTAGGTCATACAATAAAAGGGCTATTAAAAAATAAACCATTAATTGCAATCCTTGGGGCATCACTAATATTCATGATGAGTACGATGCTGATAGGTTCCGTTAATGTGTATTTGTTTAAAGATTACTTTAACAATGCTGCAGCATTAAGTATTGTAGGAATTATTCAAACGGTCACAGTATTCATTGCTATTCCAATCGTAAAACCGTTAGTGAGTAAATTTGGTAAAAAGGAAACGACAACAGTAGGAATGCTGCTTGCAGCTGCTGTATATATTTTATTATTCTTTCTTCCCAATTTAACCGCGATCCAATATATTTCGTTAACAGCTATAGGGATGTTTGGATATGCCTTCTTTAATATAATGATATGGGCATTTGTTACAGATGTCATCGATTACCATGAATTTTTAACTGGATTAAGAGAAGATGGGACGGTTTATTCACTCTATTCTTTTGCCCGCAAAGTTGGTCAAGCAATTGCTGGTGGAATCAGCGGGTTTGCCATTACAGCCATAGGCTATCATTCAACTCGTGAAGTACAAACAGAGAGTACCCTGGAAGGAATCTATGCATTGGCTACCATCGTACCTGGTGTGATCTATCTATTGATTTTTTTGATATTAGTTTTTCTATATCCATTAACAAAACAACGAATGAAACAGCTTACCATTGATTTAAAAGAGCAAAAAATCACTAGAAAATAGGTTGCACTTGGGTTTTTTATAAATTAAAAATATTTAAATTAAAACTATTTAACAAACGGTGGAGATTGATTTAGTATTATCTCGAATTAGAGATAAATGAATTCAAGAATCTATGAATTAATAGTTTTAAAACTTATGTAAAATGCCTTTGGATTCAGAATAGAGAAAAGGGGGTGATAAAAATCTTCTGTTGTTTTATCAACAGGATTTACTTCTTGTTGATGTTTAATCAAGTCATTTATACTTCGTTTAATATGGTTCACCATAGCCTCACGTGTTTCGTCTGGAGTACCGTTACATGAAATAGGAGAAAACAATTTGGCATTACAACACTATGTGCTGGTGGCGGCCAAGGAATGGCGATTTTTCTAGAAAATGAAATAGATATAGAATTGTCTTGAGCCTAATGGATTACTCCTTAGGTCTTTTTTATTGATTTTTAGGTAAAGTAATTGTTTTTGATAGAAGTGGTTTAAAATATCTCGATTTCGAGATGCTTTGCTTGACGTTACATGATTTAATAATTATTATGGTTACATAAAACAACTAAGGATATAAAAAATAACCTGGTTATGATAAATTATAATGAATTTAAAATAATTAAGGAGTGAAACAAATGGTAGAAGTAACTGTAAAACTAAATTATAAAGGGAAAAACTATCAAACAAATGTAATAGTTCATAAAAATACACTCCAAAAACAAATTTCCATATCGCAATGGAGCAAATCAAGAAGCAATGGGCAAGTTAACTATGGTGAAAATCTTCAGGTCTTTAAATGAAAGGAGTAAAGGACTTGAATGAAAAAAATTAGTCGGAGAAAAAGCCTTTGATTATGTGAAAGATGGAATGGTCATTGGTCTTGGAACTGGTTCAACCGTATATTACACCATTACTAAACTTGGAGCATTAATCAAAGAAGGACTTTCTATAAAAGCAATTCCTTCCTCTAAACAAAAAGAGAAATTAGCCATAGAACTAGGAATTCCATTAGTTAATTTCAATGAAATAGAAGAAATTGATGTGGCGATAGATGGTGCAGATGAAGTAAACCCAGAATTAATTCTCATTAAAGGTGGCGGTGGTGCTCTTTTAAGAGAGAAAATCATTGCGAAAACCGCTAACACTTTTATAGTGGTTGCTGACTCACACAAAATGGTGGGGAAATTAGGAAGCTTTCCGCTTCCAGTGGAAGTAGTGCCATTTGGTTTTGAAATGACAAGAAAACATATTCAAAAGATTGGGGCATCTCCAAGGTTAAGGCAAAATAACGGGGTTCCTTACCAAACAGATAACGGGAATTATATTTTTGACTGTACCTTCCCAGATATCACTAATCCTGAAGATTTGGAAAGAGGGCTTAATCTTATACCTGGAGTTGTAGACAATGGCTTATTTGTTGGGATGGCCGACATCGTCATTACTTTGGATAAAAATAAAGAATTTAACGTAAATAAGCGAAAATAGGTTGAAGCCTAACAAGGAAAAAATAATTAGGTAATGCACTTTAATCATTTCAGAAAATGAGGAGAATGAAACATGGAATCAATGTCTTTTGTTTTATTTGGAGCCACAGGAGACTTGGCTAAGAGAAAAATATACCCTGCCCTTTATAATTTATATATTGATCAGAAGCTGCCTCAACCCATATCGATTATAGGGCTAGGTAGAGGTAATCTGTCACATGGTGATTTTCAAGAAAAAGTGAAGGAATCAATCTTAAATTTTTCACGTCGATTAGAACATGATGCGAATGAAATGGGAGAATTTCTTGATGCTTTCCGTTTCAGTACCTTAGATGTAAATAAACCAGATGATTACCAAAAACTGCTGCAGTTGGTTAAACAGAGAGAAGATGAACTGCAACTTACAGAAAATCGAATGTTTTATCTGTCGGTCTCTCCTGAGTTTTTCGATATTATTGCTTTAAATATAAAGAAAAGTGGACTCGGGGAAACGAATGGCTGGAAACGGTTGATTATCGAAAAACCATTTGGTCATGATCTAAAATCAGCCCGTGAGCTGAATGAAAAACTTAGCAGAGCATTTAATGAAGAAGAGATTTATCGTATCGACCATTATCTAGGTAAGCCAATGGTTCAGAACCTCGAAGCTCTCGAATTTGCGAACCCGGTTCTCCAATCCATTTGGAATAAGGAGCATATTGCTAATGTTCAAATTACTGCCAGTGAAACGGTTGGAGTTGAACAAAGAGCCGGTTATTACGATCATTCCGGTGCTATTCGCGACATGGTACAGAACCATATGCTGCAAGTGCTCATGATGACCGCGATGAACTTGCCTTACAAGATCAACGCAACAGAAATTCGAAATGAGAAACGGAAGGTTATGGAAGCCCTTCGTCCGGTTAGAAAGGAGGATGTTCAATTTCACTTAGTCCGTGGACAGTACGCATCTGGCGAAATCAACGATCAATCGGTGCCTGGTTATCGAATGGAACCCGGTGTGAATCCATCTTCTCAAACAGATACTTTTGTTTCTGCCCGTTTATGGATTGATAACCCATTTTGGAGTGGGGTCCCGTTCTATATACGAACAGGCAAGAGAATGAAGGAAAAATCTACTCGTATCGTTATTGAATTTAAAAATACATTAAAGCTTTTATATAACAAAGATCAAAAGGTAGAGCCTAATCTACTTATTATCGAAATTAGTCCAAATGAAAATGTGACTTTGCAATTGAATGGAAAAAATCCGATGAACGGGAAAATCGAACCCGTCAAGATTAATTTTTCTTGTGAGGACTCACAACGTAATGGTTCAGGAGTACCTGAAGCATATGAAAGACTCATTTATGATGCATTAATCGGCGATTCAACATTCTTTGCCCATTGGAAAGAAGTTGAATTATCATGGGAATGGGTACAGCCAATCTTGTATGCCTTTGAGGAAAATCTATTGCCACTTCATGAATACCGTTCCGGTTCTTATGGACCTGATGCTTCAAATTCATTGATAGCGGAAAATGGATTTAAATGGTGGCTAGATGAAAGGGAAGAAAATAAAGAGGCAGCATATCAGAAATAAGGAATGTCTAGGAGGAAATGAAATGTCACAAAATATTGAGAACTTAGCAGTAACAACCATTCGGACTTTATCCATTGATGCAGTCAACGCGGCAAATTCTGGCCATCCAGGTCTCCCAATGGGGGCAGCAACAATGACCTATGCTTTATGGGCGAACCATTTAAATCATAATCCTAAGAATCCAAAATGGTTTAACCGTGACCGATTTGTATTATCAGCCGGCCATGGGTCTAGCTTACTTTACAGCATGCTTCATTTATTTGGGTATGATGTTTCAATGGATGATTTAAAACAATTCCGAAAGTTAAATAGCAGAACGCCAGGACATCCCGAATTTGGTCATACCCCTGGTGTAGAAGCGACTACAGGTCCATTAGGACAAGGTATTGCTAATGCAGTGGGGATGGCGATGGCGGAGGCACACCTAGCAGCCAAGTTTAATAAAGAAGAATTTCCTGTGATAGATCATTATACCTATGCATTAGTGGGGGACGGTGACCTTATGGAAGGTGTCTCCTACGAAGCAATGTCAATGGCAGGGCATATGAAACTAGGGAAGCTCGTTGTGTTATATGATTCAAATGATATCTCCCTTGATGGTGAATTGAACGTATCTTTCTCAGAAGATATCAAGAAAAGGGCAGAATCCGCTCACTGGCAATACTTAAGAGTTGAAGACGGCAACGATATTGAGGCGATTACTCATGCCATTCAAACTGCAAAAGAAAATACCGACCAGCCAAGTTTGATTGAGATCAGAACGATCATCGGTTATGGAAGTCCTAAAGTAGCAGGAACCAATAAAGCCCACGGTGCACCGCTTGGAGCTGAAGAGGGAAAAGCAACAAAACAAACCTACAATTGGCTTTATGAAGAAGATTTCTACGTACCAGAAGAGGTCAAAGTTCATTTTGAACATTTAAAGGATAAAGGAATCGATAAGGAACAAAGCTGGAATCAATTATTCGAGTCTTACCAAAAAGCGAATCCAGAGTTGGCAGAACAGCTTTCCAATGCGATTTCTGGAAAAGTGCTTATTGATGTAAACGATATTTTAACATTTGATACCAGCAAATCTGTATCCACACGTGTAGCAAGCGGGGAAGCCATCAACCATTTTGTGAAATCCGTGCCATCTATTTTTGGAGGCAGCGCAGACCTTTCTCACTCTACGATGACTGAGATTAAAGGGGAACAAATTTACGCGGTCGAATCTTACGGTGCACGTAATGTTTATTTCGGTGTCCGCGAGCATGCAATGGGTGCCGCAGCAAACGGGATGGCTTATCATGGCGGATTAAAGCCTTTTGTAAGTACATTCTTTGTGTTCAATGATTATCTTCGTCCTTCTATTCGCTTAGCGGCTTTATCAAAACTTCCGGTTATCTATGTGTTTACACACGATTCCATTGCTGTTGGGGAAGATGGGCCAACACACGAGCCAGTGGAACATCTGGCTGCTCTTCGTGCGATCCCAGGCCTAACTGTGATTAGACCAACAGATGCAAATGAAACGGCAAGTGCTTGGGCTTATGCTCTTCAACAAACAGAAGGACCAGTCGCTTTTGTTCTAAGCCGTCAAAATTTACCGGTATTTAACGAAACAAAAGCAAATTTGGCAAATGTATCTATGGGTGCTTATGTTTTAGCAGAAACGAATTCCAACCCAGATGTGATCTTAATTGCGACAGGGTCTGAGGTCTCATTAGCTGCAAATGCAAAAAACGAACTGGAAAAAGAAAATATTTCTGTCCGTGTCGTTGCAATGCCAAGCTGGGAGCTATTTGAAAAGCAATCAGCAGAGTATAAAGAGGCTGTGCTCCCTTCTACAAAAACAAAGCGTGTCGCAATCGAAATGGGTATCGGATTAGGATGGGATCGCTTTGTTGGCTTTGAAGGAAAAGTATTATCAATTGAAACATTCGGTGCTTCTGGAGATGGTGGAGCGGTGATGAAGCATTTTGGTTTTACGACTGAGAATGTCGTTAATATCACGAAAAAGGTATTAAATAAATAAAATTTGGAGGAATTAATAATGAAGGTAGGATTAATCGGCCTAGGAAAAATGGGGTTAAATCTAGGACAAAATCTCATCGAGCACAATCAAGAAGTGGTAGCATTCGATGTAAACCCGAGTGCTGTTGAAGAAATGAAAAAATATGGAGCGGCAGGGGTTACTAGCTTTAAAGAACTCGTTGAATCCTTGGAACAGCCAAGAATCCTTTGGATTATGGTACCGCATGCGGTAGTTGATTCTGTTATTGGTGAAGTTTTACCGTTTTTAAATGAAGGAGATATTGTCATTGAAGCGGGAAATTCCCATTACAAGGAGTCCATTCAACGTTATAACGAGTTACGGGAAGTGGGGATTCGTTTTATGGATGCCGGTACTTCTGGCGGTATGGAAGGTGCTCGTCACGGGGCATGCTATATGGTTGGTGGAGACCCTGATGCTTGGGGAATTGTTGAACCTCTTTTCAGAGATACTGCTGTTGAAAATGGATATCTCTATGCAGGGAAAGCAGGAAGCGGTCACTTCTTAAAGATGGTTCACAATGGAATCGAGTATGCCATGATGGCTGCCATCGGGGAAGGATTTGAAGTCCTTGAAAAAAGTGATTTCAATTACGATTATGAAAAAGTGGCAAGAGTTTGGAATAATGGTTCCGTTATCCGTTCATGGCTGATGGAATTAACGGAAAATGCGTTTTCTAAGTACCCACATTTGGATCAAATTAAAGGAATTATGCATTCGTCCGGTGAAGGGAAATGGACGGTTGAAACGGCACTTGACCTTCAAACTGCTACACCAGTTATAGCCTTGTCATTATTGATGCGCTATCGTTCCTTAGAGAATGACACTTTTACAGGAAAAGTCGTAGCCGCACTTAGAAATGAATTTGGTGGACACGCTGTCGAGAAAACAAGCAAATAAATATACATTATGAATTGGAGGAAGAAATAATGAAATTTTTTATCGACACTGCAAATATAGACGAGATTAAGAAAGCTTATAAAATCGGGGTACTATCCGGTGTTACTACAAACCCATCCTTGGTTGCTAAAGAGGGAGTAAAATTTGAAGATCGTATCGCAGAAATCCTAAATGCCGTTCCAGATGTAGAGTCTGTATCTGCTGAAGTAACTCCAAATGCTTTAACAGCAGAGCAAATGATTGCGGAAGCAAATGAACTGATCAAAATTAATGGTGGAGAAAAAAATATTACGATTAAACTTCCAATGACTTTGGATGGTTTAGAGGCTTGCCGTTATCTTACTAAAAAAGGTGTAAAAACTAATGTTACTCTAATTTTTACAGTAAACCAAGCTCTCTTGGCAGCACGTGCTGGGGCAACCTATGTATCTCCATTCTTAGGCCGGTTAGATGATATTAACGAAGATGGGGTACAACTGGTTTCAAAAATTGCGGAATTGATCCGTATTCAAAAATTAGATACTCAAATCATCGCCGCTTCGGTTCGTCATCCAGACCATGTAACTCGTGTGGCACTGGCTGGAGCACATATTGCGACCATTCCATTTAAGGTTATTGAGCAATTGTCAAAACACCCATTAACCGATCAAGGAATTGAGAAATTTGCAACTGACTGGAAAAATGCATAAAAGGTTCAGAGCGTTAGTGTCCTATTCATAGGATACTTACGCTCGACCTAAATAAACATAATAGGAGCTAATATAAATGTCAATTTCATTTGATTATACAAACGCACTACCATTCATGCAACAGACTGAAGTGGACAACCTTAGTGAATTTGTACAAGTTGCTCATCAGATGCTTCATAAAAAGAAAGGTCCAGGTTCTGATTATCTTGGTTGGGTGGACTTACCTTATGATTATGAAAAGGAAGAATTCACAAGAATTAAGGCCGCAGCTGATAGAATCCGCCAAAATTCCGATGTTTTAATCGTGATTGGAATCGGGGGATCTTATCTTGGGGCAAGAGCCGCAATTGAAGCACTTTCACATACATTCCACAACCAAATGGGAAAAGAAACGCAAGTTTATTTTGCGGGACAAAATATCAGTGCTACCTATATTACCCATTTATTGGATGTTATAAAAGACAAGGATATTTCCGTTAATGTCATCTCTAAATCCGGTACAACCACGGAGCCAGCAATTGCCTTTCGCATTTTCCGAGACTATTTGGAGAAAAAGTATGGTAAAGAAGAAGCAAGAAAACGTATCTTCGCCACAACGGACCGGGCAAAAGGTGCCTTAAAAACCCTTGCCGATGAAGAAGGTTTCGAAACATTCGTAATACCTGATGATGTAGGCGGGCGATATTCGGTATTAACAGCAGTAGGGTTATTGCCAATAGCGGTTGCAGGTCTCAATATTGATAAAATGATGGAAGGGGCTAAAGCGGCTGCAGACAAATATAATAATCCAGATTTGGCCTCAAACCAGAGCTATCAATACGCTGCCGTAAGAAACGCCCTTTATCGAAAAGGAAAATCAATTGAACTCCTTGTCAACTATGAACCATCCCTTCATTATGTTTCAGAATGGTGGAAGCAGCTATTTGGTGAAAGTGAAGGG
Source organism: Neobacillus cucumis (assembly GCF_023715505.1). Next base: position 12,262 of record NZ_JAMBOH010000002.1, read on the forward strand.
AAGGACCAAAAAGGACTATATCCAGCTTCAGTGGATTTTACAACTGATCTGCATTCCATGGGTCAATATGTACAAGAAGGACGTCGTGATTTGATTGAAACCGTCATATCAGTAAAAGAACCTAAACTTGATATCACAATTGAAGAAGAGGCTTCTAATCTTGATGGCTTGAATTATCTAGCAGGTAAAACGATGGACTTTGTCAATAAGAATGCCTTTCAAGGTACTGTATTAGCGCATGTTGACGGAGGGGTTCCAAACCTGTCGGTGGAACTAGACAAATTAGACGAATATACATTTGGTGAAATGGTGTACTTCTTCGAGAAGGCGTGTGGAATCAGCGGATTGTTAATGGGAGTTAACCCATTCGATCAACCAGGAGTAGAAGCCTATAAAAAGAACATGTTTGCCTTACTTGGAAAGCCAGGATTCGAAGAAGAAAGAGAAGAATTACTAAAACGCATTTCTAAATAATTTTTTGAAAAAAGAAGCTGACCCAAAAGGTCGTTGAATAACGACTCTTTTGGGTCAGCTTTTTATTCTCTTTCAGTTTTTTAGTATAATTTGGAAATTCGGATGATGTGAGAGGGGATTTTCCCTCTATTTTTTTGCTATTTTCAATTGTTTTTTGGAAGTGGATTGCCACTTCATTAAATTAGTGCAACACAAATAAGACCCCAATCCGTCGTATTTTTGGCACAGGAAGTTTGGAACGGGCAGTTAAAGCACTCCGTACATCGATACGTTCGTTTGACGGAATCGTACCCATTGTCTGTTTTTTTTCGACTTTCATATTGGAAGATAAGGCGTTTGCCATTTGAACAAATCCACTCATCAAGCTCTTCATCATAGGTCATATTTTCGACACGTCCGATTTGTTGTCTCCATGCCTTTGTTTGTTCTTTATCGAACGTGTTATATTTGATCAATGCCTCAATTTCTGCTTTTTCACAATGGGTATAATTTTCTTCACTTCCATAACCGGAATCAGCAATAACGGACTTTGGTTTTGGACGATTATACTTCTCCAATAGATCTAAATGGGGAATCAGGCAGCCAGGATCTCCAGCACGTTGATGAAGGCTGAATCCAATGATGAATTGATTTTCCGTTCCAATTTGTACATTATAGCCAGGTTTAAGCTGGTCATTCTTCATATGGTCCTCTTTCATTCTCATAAAGGTTGCATCATTATCCGTCTTGGAATAGCTGTTGCGTTCTCCGAACGTTGCCTTTTGTTCCTCAAACTTTTGTTTTCGAGGCAGAAGATCCTTTTCTAACTCATTTTCTTTAATTGTTTGTTCTTAGGATTTCGTTCCAATCTTTCCTCCAATTTACTCACGGTATCAGCGATTTTCTCGGAAGTAATTGGTGATTCTTCTAATTTTTCCTCCAATTCTAGATTCTGTTCTGCTTCTTCGTCTTCTTTCATGACTTGTTCGATGCCTAATACAATTTGTTGAAATTTCTCATCGAGTTTCTTATCATATTTTTCAGTAGATTTACGCCACACAAAGGTATACTTATTTGCATTCGCCTCAATCTTGGTACCGTCCAAGAAATAATCCTCCAGTTTCACTAAACCTTCTTCATGAAGGAGATCAACGACGGAAAAGAAGGTTTCATAAATAACCTCTTTCATCCGTTCAGAACGGAAACGGTTAATGGTACGGAAATCTGGTTGTTGCTCACCCGAAAGCCACATTAAGATTATGTTCTCCTTCAGTTGCTTTGCGATTTGTCTAGAAGAGTAAATACGAATGGAATATGCATAAAGAATAACTTTTAACATCATTTGAGGATGGTAGGGAGGTCGACCTCCACCTGGATACATGGATGAGAAAATAGTAGGATTGATTTTGTCGACCGCAAGGTCGATTAAACGTACGAGATGATGTTGGGGTAAAAAAAACTTGAATGTCCATTGGAAGAGTTAATTGGTTCGTGTTATACTGTTTGTACATAAGAAAATCTTTCCTTTCTGATAATTTGTTGTGGTGACTAAATTATATCAAATGGAACGATTTTCTTATTTTTTTATGCTCAAAAAGAGGATGCCCCAAAAGTTATACTTTTGGGACACCCTCTACTTTTGGTAGAGTTTAAAATTTTTTGGTGATTTCCTTTGCGGCTATAATTGCTTTCTCTTTGATTTCTTTTGCTTTTTCTGGGAATTGCACATGACCTTCGATAATAATTTCTTCAAAGTTTTGAATTCCGAAAAAGTCCATCATTACTTGAAGATAGCTATGCCCCATTTCCTTATTCGCTTCTGGTCCATTGGAGTAAACATCTCCGCGAGCTTGAATATGCAGGGCCTTTTTACCTTTTAAAAGACCCTGAGATCCTTTTTTGGAATACTTAAACGTTTTTCCTGATACCGCTCCAGCATCCAAGTAAGTCTTCATAATTGCTGGTACGGAAAAATTCCACATAGGTGTCACAAATATATATTTATCCGTTAAGATGAATTTCGCCCCAAGTTCAGCTAGTCGTCCAACTTTCGATCGTTCCGCGCTCGTTAATTGATCGTTCTCCTTTCTGAAGTTTTTCCCATCCACTAAAAACATCTGCATCCAGATAGGGTATGTCTGCTTGATATAAATCAAGGTGTACAACTTCATCCTGCGGGTGAATTTCTTTATATGAATCAATAAAAACCTTTCCTACTTCAAGGCTATAGGACCTTTCTGGATTAAGAGGATGTGCTGTGATATATAGAACATTTGCCAATAATCTCATCCTACCTTTCTCATCTAGTGAGTAAACTATGTTTTTGGCGATTTCATTGTGAACCTAATAAAGTTAAAATGATTTTTATTTCTCTTTCATCCAACTCGAAGCCCATTGACTAATGGGTCCAAGTATTTTTCCTAATTCGCTTCCTTTTTTAGTTAATAAATATTCCGTTCTAACTGGTCGCTCAGGAATAACATGACGTAAAACAATCCCATGTTCTTCTAATTCTTTCATTCTTTCCGTCAGTACCCTTTTACTCAAATCAGGAATGAGTGAGTTAATTTCGCTAAAACGTTTTGGGCCGCTTGATAATACATATATGATTAATCCAGTCCATCTTTTTCCAATTAATTCGAAAGTTTTTTCAACCTCAGGACAAAGGTCTGCCTGTTCTTCCATCATAATAACATTCACCTCTTTCAAATATATTCAATTTTGTTCCTTGTATACTTATTGTAACTAAGTTTCAATTAATTACAAAGTAAAAATGCATAAACTATTTATAAAAACGCCACTGTCTGTGAATTTGTCAAAAAGTCGCCATAAATGATTTTTATTAATTATCAGAAACAAAATAAAGTGAACACATTAAAAATGAAGAAACAATAAAACAGGGAAAAGCTAATTTCTTTCATAGCTTTTCCCCACATTATGGAACTCTAATCGCATTTAGAATCTGACTAAGCATTATCAAGCAATTTTACTTTGAAAGGCAATTTTAACATCTTCATAACGGATTTCTAATAATTTTTCTAATAATTCTAGCTTTGTTTTTAATTCTTTGATTTCCTTTTCGCATACTACATTTGTTTGTTTAATCGTATTTATTAATTTCTTCACTAATCGTTTGAAATTGGGAGACTCAATTAGTAAATACTCGATTAATTCGATGGCAGCCTGTTTTTCCTGTTCGTTCTTGACAGCAAAAATGCTTTGCTGAAACGGTTCGAATACTGTAATAGATTGAAAATCAACCGTAGTTCTTATTCCAAAGTACCTTTTTTCTGTTCCATAAAACTCATTTTCCCTTATACGAATTAAATCCAAACCGACCATAAATTCATAAAAAGAAGAGTTATTATCTGGATAATTTATATTTCCAAGTTCAATGTTTGAAATCTTATCTATAAATATTTCTTTTTCTATTTGTGTTTGAATTACTTTTGATTCTAATAAGTTCATTTTAATGACCTCACTATCTCAATTATTTTATACTACAGTGTACAAAAAAGTAACCTGGTTACATTTTGATTATATTTAATGGGCTAATATAAATCAACCAAAAAGTTTTTATTAAGTTAATTTTTTTTCCCTTTATATTTTTTAAAAAACTATCGAATACTATCTTTACGAAAATAGAAGGGGATATATTAATGTTTAAAACATTGTCATTGTTAATTTTAATATCGGTTTTTCTTTTGAATAATCCACACTTAACAAATGCCCAGGTTATTCATGAAACACGATCCGGGGATACCTTAAATAAAATTGCATTACCATACAAAACAAAACCAGAAAATATTGCGAAATTAAACGGTATAAGAAAAGATGCTCATCTTGTCTTGGGACAAGCCCTATTAATTTCGGGTTGGACTTATGTAGTACAGTCGGGGGATACCATTGTGAAAATTGCTAATCGCCACGCAATGAGCACAAAACAATTAATGGATTATAACAGGCTGAAAACAACGCTCATCGTCCCAGGACAAAAATTAACCATACCCCATCCTTCTAAAATGAATATCTGGACGGGTACATACTTTGTTCCAAAAGATAAAAACACCAATGCCCAGATGCTGGAAAATTATAAAAATACACTTTCAGGACTATTCGTATTTGATTACCATCCAAATGATAAAGGTCAGCTTATAAAAGTCACAGAGAATGAGGCTCATAAAATTGCTTGGAAAAAGAATCTATATCCATATGCAACAATAACAAACATTAGTCAAAGAGGTTATGATCCTGATTTGGTCCATCGTGTACTAAGCGATTCTGTAATAAGGAAAATATTTATAAATAATATATATTCATTGCTGGATAGACAGGATTATCAGGGGGCTGTAATCGATTTTGAGATGGTAAGGCCCCAAGATAGGGACAGTTTAAACCAATTCATTAAAGAATTGTCAACTAGGCTCCATAAGTCAAAAATGCATGTATTAATTGCAATGCCTCCGATGGCAGGTGATAAAAAACCTTCCTATTACGGAGGGTATGACTATAGGACACTTGGAAAATACGCAGATAAAATTTTTTTAATGACCTATAACTGGCATTGGCCAGGTGGCCCGTCCGGCCCAATTGCTCCTTTAAACGAAATACGTACTGTTTTAGATTACGCAGTTACTGTAGTACCAAGATCTAAACTAATGTTAGGGATACCACAGTATGCCTATGATTGGACCATTTCTGGTGAACAGCGTACAGGAATAGCATATTCTACACAAGGCGCAATTGAGAGATACATGAGTCGTGAAAGCCAAATTTTCTATGATAATAAGGCAGCCTCACCTTGGTTTAGATATGTAGATAAAAACCAAAAGATACATGAAGTCTGGTTTGAAGATCCCCGAAGTCTTCTTGCAAAATTTCGGCTAGTTAAAGAGTATAGATTGGGTGGATTGGGGTGCTGGCATTTAGGAACATCTATGCCACAAACGGAAGAAATATTATTAAAGGAATTTACTGTTCAATAAGTTTATGCCGAAAAGAGAGATGGAGTGATCATACATGGACGACAACAATTGTGACTTTTCACCTATGAAACAACATTTAGAAGATGGAATTGAAAATCTGATTGTTATGCTTCAGTCTAACTTAAAGGTTCTGGGTAATGAAAATTATTGTGTATTGGGAAGTCTCGAAGACGTTAAAGAACATCTAAATGAAATTGAATCCATCGCTGCGTCTTATTATTTGAATTGCTATTTATCATCTTTTACGGACACTTATGAAGATTTATCCACGTCTGTTCAACAACTTTCAAAACATAGGCATGGTGCACTGATTGTTGTGGAACGTCGTGATTCGATTGAGCCCATCATTCAAAAAGGAACAACAATTGGAGCAGTAGTAACACCAAAATTATTGGAATCCATATTTTACCCTGGTAACCCGTTACATGATGGGGCAGTTTTAATACGAGGCAACCAAGTTGTTTCAGCAGGAAATGTCCTTCCATTAACAACAGATATAATAGAAAAAAGACTAGGAACACGGCACCGTGCTGCTATTGGAATTTCAGAACAAAGCGATGCACTTGCATTGGTTGTTTCTGAAGAAACAGGGAAAATTTCATTTGCCCTAAACGGAAAACTTTATCCAATTAATACAACTCAACCTATTAAATTTGAAGATAAATTAAAGGAGGCTCCCAATGATTAAAAAACCCTTGTTTCTCATAATTTCCGTTTTTATGGTCTTAATGACACCAATCTCAGCTTATGCACAGGTAATACATGAAGTGAAATCTGGTGATAGTCTGACTAAAATTTCGAAACAATACCAAATCAATAAAGACAATCTAGCCAAGCTAAATGGATTAGCTAAGAATACTCAACTTGTCCTTGGTCAGGCTCTTTTAATACCTGGGTCGACCTATTTTGTTCAATCTGGTGAAAGTGTATGGGAAATTGCAAATCGTCACGCAATTAGTGATAAAACATTAATGCGGCAAAACGGTTTAAAAAGCCGTGTAATTGTTCCGGGTCAGAAACTGAGTATCCCTCGGCCGCCGAAAATGAATATTTGGACAGGTACATACTTTGTTCCAAAAGACATGAACACCAATGAATGGATGCTGAATAGTTATAAAAAGACTCTTACCAGTATTTTCGTATTTGAATATAGGTCGGATAGACAAGGTAATATCATTGAAACACCCGAAAACCAGGCGCATAAAATTGCTTGGAAAGAAGGCCTGCCACCTTATGCGACACTTACAAATTTAAGTGAAAAGGGATTTGATCCCGATTTAACTCATCAATTAATAGGCACGCCTTGGTTAAGACAAAAGTTAGTAAAGAATATATACTCCCTTTTGGATAGTCATGATTACAAAGGAATAGTAATTGACTTTGAACAGGTTCGGACAAAAGACCGGGCTAACCTTAACCAGTTTATTCAGGAACTAGCCGCAAAACTTCATCCATCAGGAATGAAAGTTATGATGGCTGTACCTCCAAAAGAAGGAGATCTGATGCCGTCGTATACTGCAGGCTATGATTACCGCACACTTGGAAAATATCTGGATAAAATGTTTCTGATGACTTATGACTGGCATTGGCCAGGAGGGCCATCAGGTCCGATTGCTCCAATAGACAAAGTAAAAGCAACCCTTGATTATGCTGTTTCTGTTATTGATAGATCAAAGTTGATGCTGGGGATCCCTCAATATGCCTATGATTGGGTGATAGGAACTAATAAGCGTTCAGGATCAGCATATTCCACCCAACATGCAATTGATTTATATACTGGCTATCAAAGTCCTGTTAACTATGATGAGAATGCTGCTGCACCTTGGTTCAGATATGTCGATAAGAAAGGAAATCTGCATGAAGTGTGGTTTGAGGATCCACGCAGTTTACTGGTAAAGTTCCGTCTGGTTCGACAATATGAACTAGCAGGAATGGGATGCTGGCACTTAGGTCTAACCATGCCTCAAACAGAAAATATGTTACTGGAAGAATTTAATGTGCGTTAAAAGTAGCTCTAATATTAAAACCGTACCCCTTTATACAGAAAGTATTAAGGGGTTTTTCCATGTAACTAAAATAATTCGTTATCGATACATGTTTCCTAACTTTAACATTGGGAATGAGTTTTAGCAGCGCCTCAATTTTTAAATAATAATATTCGTTTAGAGTTACTTTTCAGCAAACACACATGAAAAGAAACTTCTCTTGACATTAGGAGCAAATTAGGTATAATGTATTTATCTCGAATTTGAAATATATTAAATTGAGATATATGATTATGGGCATTAAAAGTCTAAGGTATATAAGATTTTTTTTAAGAAGAATCAAATATAATTAGGGAGGGGTTTTATAAATGGTAACCTTATTCTCGTCACCCAGTTGTGCTTCCTGTCGTAAGGCAAAAGCTTGGCTAGAAGAGTACCAAGTTGAATTTTCTGAAAGAAACGTTTTAACTGATTCCCTAACAATTGAAGAGATTAAGAATATTCTTCGACTAACTGAAGATGGAACGGATGAGATTATTTCAACAAAATCAAAGGCATTCCAGAAACTAAATATAAACATTGAATCTCTTCCACTTCAAGAATTTTGTAAGGTGCTTAGAGAAAACCCGGGACTATTACGAAGACCCATAATCATTGATGATAAACGATTACAAGTAGGTTTTAACGAAGAGGAGATTCGTCAGTTCTTGCCTCGGAGAATCCGCTCATTCCAATTTCATGAGGCCAAATCATCTATTAAATAAGTGCAAAAGAAGGTACATTTAAGTTATTTTAATTAAATGGAAAAGGGGGACCAGATTATGGAAACCCTGAAAACATGGGTGAGTTTGAATTGATATGAAACAACATTAACAATGCGATCTTTAGAATAAAATTTAACAAAGTTTCGCCGCAAATTAGGGGTTCAAACAAGATTGGAAGAGGCCATGAAAGCAACAGGATTATATCCTTTAAATATGTTTTTGAAATCGTAAACATTTGCGCTAGGTAGGGTTAATTTAAAGAATAGTTTAAACGTGTGAATCGCGTATAATCCGTGTCTAATAAAAGAATAAAGGATTTTAGACCTTTCTTACCTTTAATATTTGTGTGAGGGCTTCAGATAAAACAAGCCCAACAGCTATTGCACCTGATGTCAATAATGCTTTTGCGGTATATCGAATTGCCAAGTTATAATGATCTTCAACAAAATAACGAGTTGCATCATATGCCAATCCTCCTGGAACTAAAGGAATAATACCTGAGATGGTAAATATGATGATTGGTGTTTTATAAATTTTCGAAAATAGATGACTTATTACGGCAATAAAAAATGCTGTGATTAAGGTGGCTGGAATCGTATCTAATTTATTACTTACCAATAAAACAAATGATACTCGCCCTACCATACCCACAAAGCAACATTGTAATAGTGACTTTATTGGAACATTGAAAATTATCGCAAATGCTCCGGAAACAATAAAGTTTGTTAAAATCTGTGAAATCATGATGATATCCCCTCTTCGCATTAAAAAAGTGAAAATATAATTGCGATGCCTGATGAAATTGCAAATGCTGTAAATGATGCTTCTGCACCTTTGGATAATCCCGATACTAAGTGTCCTGCCATAATATCTCGTACCGCATTGGTAATAAGAAGACCTGGGACTAAGGGCATAACCGAAGAAACAATAATATTAGACAGATCATGACCCATACCAACTTCTATAAATAAAAAAGACAATAGCCCGACAACTAAAGATGCAATAAATTCAGAAAAAAACTTCAAATTAACTAAGCGATGAAGATATAATTGGCATGAAAAACCTGCCCCACCTGCAATGAATGAAGATAAAAAGTCATTCCATTCTCCATTTAACATAATTATGGAAAATCCACTAGCAATTGAAGCTGCAGTAGTAGTTACATATGAGGAATATTTAGGATCTTCTACTTCGATTTTTCTTAAAAGTGTGTATGCTTCCTCTACTGATATTTCCCCGCTGCTAATTTTTCTTGAAATATTGTTTACAATGATAACTTTGTTTAAATTTGTTGTACGTTTGGTTATTCTTAGCAATTTTGTTTTCTCTGTGCCGTGTAAAGAAAATATAATTCCTGTCGGAGTAACATAACTTTGGGGATCATCGCTACCAAAAAAACTTGCAATTCGAATCATAGTATCTTCCACTCGATAGGTCTCAGCCCCACTTTGTAACATGATTTTTCCAGCTAATAGACACACTTCTTCAATTTTGTTCCTCTCTGATAAATAGTTCATCCTCCATCACTCCAATATCGAAGTAGTTTCCTTAACCAGGGTAAATCTCACTTTTCTTGTTAGTATTGTTTAAATAAATTAATAGAACAAAACTTATCAAGAACACACCTTAACATAGATTTACTTTTATCTATTTACTTATTTTATATGTATACATCAACATGAGGGTTTATACAGCTAGTAAGAATAAAAAAATATTTAGAGAATCTATTTTGTAGGTACTTATTAATTCGAAATTCATGATTAGAAATGGAAGAAAAGAGAAGGAGAGGTCTTACTTAAAGTTTCTAGAATTCAAATTTAAACATCCATACTGAACGCATAAATGGTGGAATTTTTATAGTAGGATATTATGTGGGTTTATCCTACTAATTGGACACCAACTAAACCGCTGGCTGTCCTCGGTATTTGAACTGCAAAAATGGCCAGTCATTTCTGGTGAGAGACGTTTATTTACCGTTTTGCTGAAAGAGCCATGAACGTCACAACTTCTTACGACAAGGGTTCGTCTATGAACGATACCCTTTTGAGGAGGGTAGTCTCAAGAGGATTTCTATAAATGGTGCTGTGTAAGAGTATAAGAAAAAGAAGATGTAAGTTTAATGAAAAATATTATTGACAAATATGTGTTTAGGTTTTATTATTATCTCATATTCAAGATGTTTTAATTTGAGATATTTTGTAGGAGGTGAAATAAATGGAAACAACATGTACTAATCTACCCTATCTTGTTTTAATGCAAACATCTAAAGCAGTACAGGATCGTATGAGATTGGAACTGAGCCAATATAACCTAAGCATTACTGAATTTTCAGTTTTGGAAGTTCTTTACAATAAGGGGAAACAAACAATTCATGAAATTGGTAATAGCATCTTAATTTCAAGTGGCACGATGACTTATGTTATTGATAAGTTAGAACAAAGAGATTTATTAAATCGTATTGCATGTCTTGAAGACCGCAGAGTAATTCACGTTGCCTTAACAGACGAGGGAAAAGAAATGATGGACAGTATCATGCCAAAATATCAAGAATTCGTTGATTACATGTTTAGTTCTTTAAATAATGAGGAGAAAGAAATATTTGTCAAACTGTTGAAAAAGATAAGTAAGAAAGTATAGGGTTAATTTTTCGTTTCATATCTCGAAATCGAGATAAACTAATATTAGGAGGATTTTAGATGATAAATCTTGGTTTATTAATAATTCGGTTAGTAGTTGGTGCTTTATTCATTGGTCACGGAGCTCAAAAATTGTTTGGGTGGTTTGGTGGATATGGTTTAAAAGGCACTGGAGGCTGGTTTGATTCCATCGGTATGAAACCAGGAATAACCATGGCTCTAATGGCAGGATTAGCAGAACTTGTTGGAGGAATTTTGTTTGCATTAGGTTTATTAACCCCACTTGCAGGAATTATTATTGCAGGAACGATGGTTATGGCAATCGTTAAAGTCCACGCTCCCAACGGATTATGGGCAACGGCAAATGGATATGAATATAACCTTACGTTGCTGGCAATTGCCATTGCTATTGCTTTAATTGGCCCTGGTCAATATGCTGTAGATGCTTTTTTATTCTAATTACTTCAATTTAGAGATACTTAAATTAAAAATAAATATTTTAAGTTTTTATTTTCGTCCTAGGAACAAAATAAGTAGTAACAAGTAGGTTTTTCCCAATTAGATTTTATATCTGAAAAGGAGTGTTGCAAAATGAGTAAGAAAACAATGGGGATTCACCATATCACAGCAATCGTCGGTCATCCACAAGAGAATGTAGACTTTTACGCAGGAGTTTTGGGGTTACGTTTGGTAAAGCAAACTGTCAATTTTGATGATCCAGGTACTTATCACCTTTATTTCGGTAATGAAGGCGGAAAGCCAGGAACCATTATTACATTCTTTCCATGGGCTGGAGCTCATCAAGGAATTATTGGGGACGGTCAAGTAGGGGTTACTTCTTATGTAGTACCAAAAGGTGCGATGGAATTTTGGGAAAAAAGACTGGAAAAGTTCAATGTTTCTTTTACAAAAATGGAACGCTTTGAAGAGCAATATTTGGAATTTGATGATCCTCATGGGCTTCACCTGGAAATCGTGGAAAGAGAGGAAGGGGATATTAATACCTGGACTTTCGGCGATGTTACACCTGAAGTTGCTATAAAAGGTTTCGGCGGAGCAACTCTATTATCAACTCAGCCTAAAAAAACGGCTGAATTGTTAGAAAAAGTGATGGGACTTGAATTAGTAGGTAATGAAGGGGATTTCACTCGTTATCGTTCGACTGCTGATATTGGAAATATTATCGACCTTAAATTAACTCCTATTGGGCGCGGGCAAATGGGTGTAGGAACAGTGCACCATATTGCCTGGAGGGCTATTGATGATCAAGATCAATTGGATTGGCAAAAATATGTCGCAGAGAATGGCTACGGAGTAACTCCTGTTCAGGATCGAAATTACTTCAATGCGATTTACTTCAGAGAACATGGAGAAATACTGTTTGAAATTGCAACTGACCCTCCAGGATTTGCTCATGATGAATCACAAGCGACAATGGGAGAAAAATTGATGTTGCCATCACAGTATGAGCCTCACAGAGCAAAAATTGAACGAGCGTTATTACCGTTTGAAGTAAGAGAACTAGACTGATTTTTTGAAAAGGAATGATATCTTTGCTTTCAATTGATCCAGCTTCAATGTCAGAAAGAGAAAATTATAAATTTCTAATAGGAAGCATTATACCCAGACCAATAGCATTAGTCACATCAATTTCAAAAGATGGTGTTTTGAATGGAGCGCCATTTAGTTATTTTAACATCGTGTCCTCCAATCCTCCGTTGATTTCATTAGCTATTCAACGCTCAGCAGGGGGACAAAAAGACACAGCAAGAAATATTACTGAGTCCAAACAATTTGTTGTTCATATAGTTGATGAACATAACGTTGAAAAAATAAATAAAACAGCTGCAGGACTTCCTCCTAATCAAAGTGAGATAGAGTTAGCTGATTTAACTCCAGTAGATAGTGTAAAGATTTCAGTTCCTGGAGTTAAGGAAGCGAAAATCAGAATGGAATGTTTATTAGAACATTCCTTAGAATTGGGAGGCTTAGATTCGCCGGGGTGTGACCTAATGATAGGAAGAGTGGTTCATTTTTATATCGAAAATGATATTTATGAAAATGGAAGAATTAATCCAAGGGGCTTAGCTGCCGTCAGCCGCTTAGCTGGGAATAATTACGCAAAAATTGGTGAGGCATTTGAAATCGAAAGACCTAAATAAATCCTTGCAAAATCCCATTTTGATGAAATGGAGAGGCTAAAATGCAAAAAACAGCAGGTATTCATCATATTTCAGCTATGGTAAACGGTGCACAAAGAAATATTGATTTTTATGCAGGTGTACTTGGATTAAGGCTCGTTAAAAAAACGATTAATTTTGATCGTCCGGAAGTGTACCATCTATATTTTGGGAATGAAACAGGTCAACCAGGTACAGTAATTACTTTTTTTCCGTGGGCAAAACAGCTAAAAGGTCGAATTGGAGCTGGTCAGGTTGGTGTGACCAGTTATGTTACACCGAAGGGTTCAGTACCATTTTGGGAAAATCGCTTACGAAAATTTGGCGTTGAATTTACCTCTTCAATTCGATTCGGTGAAACCTATTTAAAATTTAACGATCCTGACGGGCTCCAACTTGAATTAATAGAAAAAGATGAAGGACCATTGAATACTTGGAACTTTGGAGGAGTTCAAGCAGAAAATGCGATTAAAGGATTTGGTGGGGCTGTTCTATTTTCAGCGCAGCCGCATTTGACAACGGATGTGCTAGAAAATATTTTAGGTTTTGATTGCCTAGGCCAAGAAAATGAATTTCTAAGATTTAAATCTGAAGGAAATATTGGAAATACCATTGATATTCACTTAAATCCTTCAGTCCGAGGGCTAATGGGAGCAGGCACGGTTCATCATATTGCATGGAGAGCAAAGGATGAGGAAGAGCATCAAAAATGGAGATTGCTTCTCCTTGAAAAAGGGTATTATCCTACAGAGATTCTAGACCGAAACTACTTTAAAGCTCTTTATTTCCATGAACAAGGGGGCATCCTTTTCGAAATAGCTACCGACCCGCCAGGTTTTGCAGTGGATGAACCACCCCAAGAACTTGGAAAAAAACTTATGCTGCCATCTTGGTTAGAGTCACAAAGAGAAGAATTAGAAGAAACCCTACCTCCTGTGGAGGTTCGTGTTCTGGAGGGAGATAAATAATGAAACATATATTCAATAAAGGCCAAGATCCAACAAAACCAACGTTATTATTACTTCATGGTACTGGTGGCAATGAATTAGATTTGTTGCCTCTTGCGGGAAGAATTGATGATGAGGCTTCAGTCTTAAGCGTCCGAGGAAATGTATTAGAAAACGGAATGCCACGATTCTTCCGAAGATTGGCTGAGGGAGTTTTTGATGAAGAAGACCTCGTTTTCCGAACAAAAGAATTAAATGAGTTTCTTGATGAGGCAGCAGCAAAGTATGGATTTGATAGAAATAATATTATCGCCGTTGGATACTCCAACGGAGCGAATATAGCAGCGAGTCTATTATTTCACTATGAAAATGCATTAAATGGTGCAATACTTCATCATCCAATGGTGCCGAGAAAAGGAATCGACCTTCCAGACTTAACAGGGAAGTCAGTGTTTATTGCAGCTGGGACAAATGATCCGATTTGCTCACCAATGGAATCGGCTGAACTTGAATCATTATTAAAAAGGGCTAATGCGAATGTAGAACTTCATTGGGAAAATAGAGGTCATCAATTATCCGCCCAAGAGGTCGAAGCTGCTGCTCAATGGTATAGAAAGTTATAATAAAAAACTATATTTGGGAGGAGAAAGAGAATAATGATAAAAAACGAAATAGGAGCATTTATTTTACGCGTGACATTAGGAGCATTATTTTTAATACATGGAATTGTTAAGTTTCAAGGTGGAATTGAAAATATTGTAGGATGGTTTGATAGTATCGGCTTGCCTGGATTTATGGCATATGGAGTTGCTTCAATTGAAATTATTGGTGGTGTGGCATTAATTATTGGATTGGCGACACGATTCTTTTCTGCTTTACTTGCATTACTAATGATTGGGGCAACATTAAAAGTAAAACTATCTGTAGGCTTATTAGGAAATGGCCAGATGGCGGCTATGAGTTAGATTTAGCATTTTTAGCAATTGCAGTATATCTTGCAATCAATGGCAGCAAGCTATTATCTGTTAGTCAACTGATCCTTCATAAAGATTCAAATGATGACATCAAGAGAGCTGCTTAATAAATGAATATAAATATTAAAAGAAAGAAATAATAGGGGTGTTTGAATTGGGATTCTTATCCAAACTATTTGGAAATTCATCTAATAAGGAGATAGAGAAAATGACAAATGTAAAATTAGCAGTAATTTATTACAGCATGGGTGGAACAAATTATCAACTAGCAAGGTGGGCAGAAGAAGGTGCTAAAGAGGCTGGTGCAGAAGTAAAAGTATTAAAAGTTCCTGAACTTGCCCCAGAATCAGCTATTGAAGGAAATCCTGTTTGGAAAGCTACAGTTGAGAAAACAAAAGATGTACCAGAAGTTAAACTGGATGACCTAGAATGGGCAGATGCCATTATTTTCAGTGTACCAACACGCTTTGGTAATATGCCAGCGCAAATGAAACAATTCTTAGATACTACAGGTGGACTTTGGTTCAATGGAAAGCTAGTGAATAAAGTTGTAAGTGCTATGACTTCCGCTCAAAACTCTCACGGCGGTCAAGAGGCAACCATATTATCACTCTATACAACAATGTATCATTGGGGAGCAATTGTTGCAGCCCCTGGATATACTGATCCAGTTACATTTGGTGCTGGTGGGAATCCATACGGTACAAGTGTTACTGTTGGGCAAGATGGAAAAATGATTGAAGATGTTCAGGCGGCAGTTAAACACCAAGCAAAACGTACTGTAACAGTTGCTGAGTGGGTTAAAAAAGCAAATCAATAAATTTTATTATAAAAAGCTATCTGAAAAAAGTACCCCTTAGTGTAGACATAAAAAAGTGTACAAAGGGGTACTTTTTCTTGTTTATTTGTGTGTACTTCATATAATATTTCCATTACTTCCTTTTCTTCCGTACTGAATTCCGAACATTTCATTCGCATAAATGATTCCCAGTCCGTAAGCACCGCCGTGTTGTTTTATAATATCGAGTGTCCCATTATAAGTTTCTTTAATAGCAAAATCACGCTGTAATTCTAACAAATATTGTAACCAAGTAATTGGGTGGGCTCCGGCCTGTGTCATACGTATTACGGCCATGTCATGTGATTCTTTATTTACTCCACCTGATGCATCCGTGATAAAAAACACTTCATATCCGTCGGCGATAGCACTCAGAACAGGTGCAAGCAAACACACCTCTGTCCAAAGACCCGCCATGACTATTTTACGATTTCCATATTCGTTGATTTGTCTAAATACTCTTGGATCTTCCCAAGCGTTAATAACCGTTCGATCAATTGGACTTCGGTCAGGAAAGACTGATTGGATTTCGGATAAAATTTTACCGCTGAAAGTTGCTGCGGTAATTGTTGTCATTATAATAGGGATATTAAATAATTTTGCGGTTTTTGACAATCCACCGAGGTTATTTCGTAAATTTGCAATATCATGTGATTGAACTGAAAATGTCATTTGCGGTTGATGGTCAATTAACATCAAAGTATGGTCAGTAGGGGTAAGTAAATACTGGGAACGACGCTCTGTGGTTGTAATCCTTGAGGTTCCAGAAACTTCTCTAGGAATACCGTAAAACTGGTTTCTACAAATTGGGCACCAATAAACTACAGGATTCAATCGAATTTCCCTCCAATATTAATGTTGCTAAGAAATAGATTCATGAAGTAATATATGCGCAAAGACCATGATGAGTGGCTTGTTTTTGCAAATGGTATTGATACCTTGTCCGGAAATATTTAGGGCTCCAATTTCGGAAAACAGAACATCAGTCGTTTTCTCCTAAGTGAACACTATGTTTAGATAATAAGGAAAAAGAATTAGTTTATATTATTAACATGGCGGGGTAGTAAGCAGAAAAAGGAGAATTACTAAAACTTCTTACTTAATAATGGTCAACACCCTTAACTTTTTTTAAGAAAAGGGTGTTTTTTTTACTTAGTTTTTGACCAAGATCTTTAATTTTTATTATTTAAATTTTAACATTTAAGAGCCGTTCTAATAGTTCCTCTTTTGCATTGACTTATACGATAGAAAAAGCTAATAAGCAATGTATATAAAAGGATTTCTCAATTTTATATTTCATGTTGAAACTTTAGCATAAATAACAAAAAACACATTAATTTCAAGTAAGATAATCATTCCTGGAACAGGAATGAGAAAATCGAAAATAAAGAATGAATAAATTAAACCTAAGAACAATCCTAAATGATATTTTTTTAGCTGCTGGTATTTATATCGGTATTTATGAAAAACAACAGTTGTAGATATAAAGTAAATAAAAACAAATGAAACCATAACTGATTTCTTTAATAAACATAAGTTTAATTGAAACCGCAATCAAACTTAAAGAAATATAAATGAAGAGATGTCCATCGAGGATAATTTGTCCAGATGTTCTAATAGACTTATCTATTTTTTTTTCGAGATTATCAAAGTATTGCCACCAAAAAGAAATAATCAAAGAAAAAGATAAGATCGAATATCCTATAGCCTTCCAATTTCCATCCTGGGGATGAAGTACGGATAAGATGCTAATAATTGATTCACCTAATAATATTAAGATTAATAGGCCAAAACGTTCATATAAATGAGAAGTGTTTACCGGATACTTTACAAGATATTTCCTGCCGATTAGAGGGATAAAAATGTCAATGAGAATTCCTAAATAAAGAATAAAATATGCGACTCAAGGATAAAAAGAATATCGAGCAGGTTGAGATTATAATACCTAACCAAAACCTCGTACCTAAATAATAGGCAGCCTTGTTATCAACATACTTTCCCTTCTTAAAAACCAATAAGTATTGAAAAGCAGTTAAGGCTCTCACACCAATAAATCCAATTAAAAAAGAAAGATAATAACGATCGAAGTTAACCGATAAGCTAGATATCAAGATTAACACAAATACCATTTGGAAAATGAGTAAAATCATTCCATAAAATTCATCCTTCCCAAACCGGTTCAGAAACATTGTCTGTCCAACCCAAGCCCGCCAGACAGGAATAAATATCAAATTGAATTTAAGAAGGTTTCCAAACAATACTTCTCCTTCATTAACCCTCAATAATACATTTGTTGACTTAGAAATGGCTGCAACATATAGAAGGTCGCAAAAAAGTTCTAACCAAGTTACCTTTTTTACTAACATTAAATTCCCTCATTTAAAATGAAAAGTTGATAAAAAACTTATAATATGTCCCAAAAAAGTTTAAACTCACAGGTTACAAATTATAAAGCAAGTTTGTCCAATAGTGTTTGTATTTTAAAGATTTCAGTTTGCAGTGGTTGTAATTTTTAATTATGGGTGCATTGAAATTAAAATGTAGGGGAAAAATAAAGATTGTGATTTAACAAGGATCAATTTTGCTAATTTTTCAAAGGAAAAAGGAGATTGGTATTATGACAAATGTAAATCTTGCGATTGTTTTCTATAGCGCTACAGGTACGAATTATCAATTGACACAATGGGCATCTGAGGCGGCAAGAGAGGAAGGGGCAGACGTTAAGGTCTTAAAAGTACCGGAATTAGCACCACAATCGGTTATTGATTCCAACCCAGCATGGAAGCATTATTCCGAAGAAGTTGCTGCCTGTGTACCAACTGTTTCACTCGATGACTTAGAATGGGCAGATGCGATTATTTTCAGTGTACCAACTCGTTTTGGAAATATGCCTTCACAAATGAAGCAGTTCTTAGATACTACTGGGGGACTATGGTTTAATGGAAAACTTGTAAACAAAGTAGTAAGTGCCATGTCCACAGCTCAAAACCCCCATGGTGGTCAGGAGGCAACAATTTTATCACTTTATACATCAATTCATCATTGGGGCGCAATCATCGCATCTCCAGGTTATACTGATCCAGTTATTTTTGCAGCAGGCGGTAACCCATATGGAACGAGTGTAACTGTTGATCAAAACGGAAAAATGGTGGAAGAATTCTCGGCTATTCAAGCTGCAGTAAAACATCAGGCAAAACGGACGATTATGGTAGCAGAATGTGTAAAGAACGGGAAAAAATAAAATCTTAATTAAAGAAGGAAACGAAGATTTTCGTTATTGTATCCGTTTTGAGTATTTTTTTCGATGGTAGAATTGATGATTTTATTAAGTGTAATTAAATCTATTTAGGTGATAAAATGTCTTTCAAATTTAAATACTCAAAAGTCTGAAAGTGAGACAAAGTCGATTAAATCTATATTTCAACAAGCTGCTAAATCAAATGACATCAATTCTCTTCATCTGAAAAACAAGATCTTACTATTAGATATTTTAAAAGCATGATTGATACAAAGAAACTAAATGACCTTCTTCTGCCAGCAATTCAAAAGAACTATAACAAAATTAGTGAGATAGATGATTTTAAAAGTTTTATTCCTTTTGAAGAAGTCCTTGTTACTACAGACCATTAAACGTTAAAAAGAGACTTATTAAGGGATTTGTTGTTATCCAATTAAAGAAATTTGATGAATATTTTGTTACCATAAATGTCGCATCATCCAATCTTGGATATAGGAAAACCAATGATACTGAGAATGAATTTAGTGTGATCGGGCCAAAAATCGGATTTGTAGAAAATATTGATGTAAATCTACATCTACTAAGGAAGCAATTAGCCGTCACTGAATTAATTTTTGAACAAATTAATATTGGCTCTATGTCAAATTTCTGAAGTAGTCATTGCCTACTTAGATGGAATCACCAATCCTCAACATATTCAAACTGTTCGACAAAGATTAAAGCAAATAGATTTTGATGTCATATATGATAATTCGCAAATTAAACAGATAATTTCAGATAATTCGAACACGCCATTTCCCCTTTTTTTATCAACTGAGCAGATTGATCGGGTTGTGTTTGAATGATTTCAGGGCAGGTAGCCATATTAACAAATGGATCTCCGTATAATTTAACTGACCCAACAACAATATTAGATTTCTTCATCTCTCCAGGGGATTACTATCTTTCCTGGATCATTGGTTCATATTTTAGAATTATTAGGATTATCAGTGTGATCTTTTCGTTATTTTCAACCCCTATCTATGTAACCATTTTAACCTTTCATTATGAAGTCGTACCTGAGGATTTACTTGAATCTCTTATTAGTTCCAGAGCCCATGTTCCATTTCCTCCTGTATGGGAGGCAATTATTTTAGAAATTACGATAGAACTGTTAAGAGAAGCCGGTGCTAGATTACCAACTAAAATAGGTCAAACCTTTGGGATAGTAGGTGGTATTGTAATTGGACAGGCAACGGTGAAAGCTGCCCTAACAATATGTTGGGCTTTATTCTGATTATACAGGGGATGCAAAAAAAGGAGAGAGTTTTATTTTACAAGCAAAGGGAAAGAAAGCCCAAATGTAACATTTTAATTTTTGTGGATGTAAAAAAGATATTTTAAACAAATAAATTGACATTTAACATCAAATTCAATTATTATGATTTCGAGATATCTTATTTCAAAATATAGATTTACTGGAGGGTATAATACTATGACAAAAGATTTTTTTTCTGTTTTAAAAGAAAGACGTTCATTCTATGGAATTAATAAAGATGTGAAAGTATCGGATGAGAGAATTAAGGAAATTGTAGAATTTGCAGTAAAATACACACCTTCTGCTTTTAATTCACAAACGGCACGTCTTGTAATCTTGACAGGGGAATCTCACAATAAATTATGGGATATTACAACAGAGACCTTAAGAGAGTTAGTTGGAAATGGAGACTTTTCTGGAACTCAACAAAAAATGGAATCATTTAAGGCAGGTTACGGAACTGTACTATTTTTCGAGGACGAAGCTATTATTAAATCTCTTCAAGAACAATTTAGCACATATGCTGAGAACTTTCCTGTTTGGTCAAATCAAGCATCAGGTATGCACCAATTAGTGGTTTGGGCAGCGTTAGAATCAGAAGGGCTAGGAGCATCTTTACAACACTATAACCCACTCATCGACGAAGAAGTAAAACAGGCATGGAATATACCTGCAAATTGGAAGTTACTTGCCCAAATGCCTTTTGGTAATCCAACCGCTCAACCAGGTGAGAAAGAATTTAAGCCATTAGAAGATCGTGTGAAATTTTATAAATAAGATAGATGAAGAATTTTTTTCCTAAAAAAGCCTGATGGTAATTCCCATCAGGTTATCCTCTTTAGCGTGCGGAAAACGGTTGCGGCCCATAGCGCGTGAGCCTCGACGACTGTGTAGTGATGGCGGTAATTACGTTGGTGAGGGTAGGGGTGTTACCCCCTCCTCTGTGATAAAATTAGGGTTTTCCATTGAAACTTTGTTCTTTTAGTTAGTTCGCATCCTATCTGAATATTATATACGTTTTAACATTTTCACAATTTCCTTTCTTTCCTCTTCCTTGTTCATTTCTATATTTACTCGTTTTTTACAAAATTTACATTCGCAATCTTTATCATGTTGCTTTAAATTAATATTTTCTTTGTTCATATGAATAACACTCCTTCCAAATTTAATGAAATGTATTTTAAACCATAAAAATATCAAAACAGGTTAAGCTTTCCCATAATTACAGTGACAATACCTAATTAATAAAATATGGTAAAAAATTCAAATTGATAAAATATTTTAGGTGAACGAACAAAATTTTTAAGAGTTAAGAAAGACAATGAGGATTATATACTGTTTTATAATCATGAAGATTGCAAAAAAAGACTAAACGGCCTTATTCCCTTAGAATTCAGTGTTAAAGCCACCTAGGTTTTTTTTATTATTTCCGCTGTCTATTTGACTGGTCCATTAGTTCTTTTGTTTTGTTTTTTTATATTTTATTTCAACCATGGGAAACTTAATCTTTGAAGCACAGATTTAAAATTAAAATACAATTATAGGAGCGATTATATGTTTAAGGATAATAAAAAAATGGCATTTGCTCTAGGCATGCTAATTATTCCATGGCTAACTACACCTTTCCTGGGAAAAAAATCATTTTTCAGGTTTTTACCTGTAGCAAGTTTTACTAATTTATTTATAAGTATGTTCAGTGTCATTGCTAATAAGAGAAAATGGTGGATAAATAAAAATCCTCTATCTCCCGGTTTGGTTGATTTTACATATATATTGGGTCCTTTTTTTGTAGCCACTCTATGGATATTTAAACTGACCTACGGCAATTTTTTTAAATATTTTATAACAAATGCAGTATTGGATGTTATTTGTGCTTATCCTTTTGCTGAATTATGGGAACGAGTAGGGGTATTTAAATTGAAAAAATTAAGTCATACGATGTGGTATGTGTTTTGTATTTCTTTAGCAGTTATTATATATGGGTTTCAGAAAGTAGTGGAAAAATCGATAAGGGAAACAAACAGTCAGGGATCAAAATTGTAAGGAAGAGCATTACACATACCGATATTAAAGGCTGATATTTAGTGAAAAAGACAACTAAGTTGGAGGCAATACTTTGGAGCATTGCTTTTCCAGGCTTTGGACAACTTTTGAATGGTCACCTTATAAAAGGAATTATGTTTATCGTTTTAGAATTCACTATTAACGTTAACAGTTCATTTAACCAAGCTATCATGTTAAGTTTTCTTGGAAAGATAACCGAGGCTGCTAGAGTGGTCAATCACCAATGGCTTATATTTTATCCATGTGTTTATATGTTTGCCATGTATGATGCTTATAAATTTGCAGAAGGAGAAAATCCTCGATTCTCATTTGTTCCATTTGCTTTTGGAGCGTATTTTGTGACAATAGGTCTTATGTACTCCCGAAACATCATTTTTGGTATATCATTTGGTCCTATTTGGCTTCCAATGTTGTCTTTAATTCCTGGATTTGGAATTGGTTTTTTATTCGTCATATACTAATTAAAATAACTTCTAAACAAAACAATAGTGGAAGACCTTCCTAGTATCAAAAAGGAAATAGCGCAGGTTGCCTTTTAGAAAATCAATACAAGGATAAATTTATCTATATATTTTGGTATAAAATGAATAGTTAATGGTTACTACGGCAACCTTTTTTTGGTATGAAAGGAAAGATTGTGAAATGATGTACTTAAACTATAGGGTACTTATATATAGTATCCCTTTCAAAACATTGTAATGTTGGTGCACCCTTTATCATTGTTTATATGTATCCATAGAATAGGTGTTTAAGGATTTGACTTTGAGCCTCTGTGGGTACGATTTGTCTTGAAAGGCTGAAGTTAAGGTTTCATCAGGCAGACGAGCCTATCATACCCACCTCTCCAAGTAAAGTCCTATCGTTGTTTACGTTGAATACGGTGGAAAATCATACTACATATAATGGGTGCGTTTGTTGAAGAAGGATTGTAAAGAGGAAAAAGCCCCACTCATGAGAAGGGCTGAAAACATTATTACATCTAATGTATCCTCTTTTGTTCTCCGGTTTGTCCTCTGATGTTTTTAATCACATTTAAAACAATTATGTCAATCGTTTAATAAATGTTGATTTAAAGCCTTTTTTTCAGACTTTTTCTATTTATTATATATGATAATGAATGGGCGGCATGATGTAATAATTCCTGGTCTCTTTCCCAGTTTTAAAAATGAATGAAGAGGATGAGGTTTGTATAAACTGTAGTGACCTGTACCGTCTTTAGAAGGTTTTAATAATTTTTTTCCTTATTGCTATTCGGGTGGACAATTGGGGACAAATTTGAGCTAACTGTTTCTAATAACAAAAATTCAATTATATAAGCCTTATTGAAATCCCTTGTTAAAACAATACTTTCTTAATTAAACTGTTATAATTATAAAGTATATTCATCATTGACAGGGTTGGGGTCGCTGGTTCAATAAGCTCATTCTCCCTATGGTGACAAATGGAAGAAGAGGAGGTTTGTTTAAACCTCCTCATTTACTTATATAATCCCATTAATAAAATAAGAAAACTAATCACACTTTTGGTCACAACTTGGTGACAGAAGAGATGTCTTTATATTTAATTACTCAACTTTCGTAGACTGAAATAGGCAGGTATGCCTTGATATAGTTAGGCAAGCCCGCAATCCATTGCTCTAGTTGACTTTTAATTAACTTTTGAATCTTTTTGTTACTCTCTTTAAGGGTATCTTCAAGAAGCTCGATTAATTGCTGAAGTGCAATTGCCCAATCGAGGTCACTAATTTAATCACAAAGTTCATAAAAAATACCGCCTAAAGTTCTTTGGTCCGTGCTACACCGATTTTGCCAGGACAGAATAATATATCGTGTAAAAACAATCGTTGTATGACTAATTAAGGAGTCATAAGAACGACCTTGAAACTCCTTTTGGAGTTTTAATAGGGATTTTGTTGTTTTGAAAAACACTTCAATATCCCATCTCATCCCATAAATTCTGATGAATTCTTGGTCACTTAGCGTACAGTCTGTATTCAGAATCGCTAGCCATTCGCTCTTTTTATTACGGTTTTGAACGAATACCATTTTAACCGGAACTCCATTGGCTTGGGTAGTATGAATAGAGCGAAGAATCCCTTTTCTTCCTTGAATAGGTGCTGCCAAACGGTAGAGTTTCTTTAAGCTGACACGCTTATCATCTACAAGGTAACGCTGTTTTAAATTCTTGACCATGCCAATTACATCAAGCCCTTGCTCTTTGATGTTCTTAATAAGTGGTTGATGGGTAAATCAAGTATCCATCAACACATATGAAGCATCAATCCCAGCATTCAACGCACGTTGAATCATATTAGGAATTTGTTCTGGTGCGGATTGTAAGGCTTCAAGACGGCGTTTGTAGCCGGTGCTCCGCTTGTCGATTTTACTTGATATTCCGTTAATTTGGCTTGTTTTAGAGCTCAATAAAGAAAAGTCCACAGGAATGAACGTTGCACCATCTGACCAACCAAGGGTAAGCATACGGAAGCCTTTATAAAAGTGCATTTTTTGAGAGGCATGATCAAAACAACGAGTTAGTAATTCGACGGATTTACTACGATTTCGATCATAAGAAGAATCATCTAATACCAAGACCTTCGGTCTGTCATGATTCGAGAGTTTCGTTACCTTTTGAATTGTGTGGACACTAAGAAATAGTAAAAATCTACGCCGAAGGTTGACTGATTCAAGAAACGATAGACAGAGTCCTTAGCAGGGAAATCGGTAGATTTTCTACTTTCAAGCGTCCGATACCAATTCTTGTTTTCAAAGATCAAACAAAAAATTAATTGGAAAAGGTAACCATAAGAAAAGCCCAAAGACTTTGTTATCTCAGCCTTTCTAAGATGTTTTAATACCTGTAATTCTTTAAATGTGGATGTTAGTTCATTTGGTAGTTGCTTATTTTGACCATTATTCGCTATCATATAGGAGGCACCTTTTCTGTATGGTATTGTGATTCTCGACAAATCAACTATACCAAATGAAGAGGTGTTTTTTCATGCCTATATTTAAAGTCTAGTACCATACTTTAACGACTCCAAACATTACACACATATAAAATCATTACATTTTTCTAGGTGCGGAAGTTGAGTTAATTAGATAAAATTAAATGATCTATGTCTTGATAAAAAGTGCATTAAATCAAGACTTTACGGCATTATATAAAACTAAATGTAATCAAAAATGATATCTTCCCTCTAACTTCAAAACTGCTTGAGACCTGCGTGCCAGGTCTGGTGGGTTCGATTCCACGCAGTCCTGCCAAACCAGTTATATGAAGCTCTGAGAAAATTTTTAGAAGTTGAAAATAGAAGTTTTTTTGTCCAACAATATGTAAAAATTTCATAAATGGACACAAGGTTAAACTTACATATTATTTCTTAATGAGTTGCTCAAACTGGGCAGCTTCTTTTTGCATGCCCGGCAAAAAGTGTGTATATTTGTCCATTGAAACTCTAATGGTTGAATGCCCTCCTATTCTATCGTTCGGAAACAACTTAGGGTGGAACCACTTTACAGCAGCATTAATGTCGCATGGGTGTGTCTTAGGTCATGAAAACATATATGGAAGATTGGTCGACCTATTAATCTTACGATATTCTTTAGCTAAATCGGATGGTTAAATCAAGTTGTCGTTTTTTCTGTGCAAAAACTATATCATAATCGTTTTTAGAACCTCGTTTTTTCTTTTGCTTTCTATTATCTATATTTGGATCCCGGCCTGCATCATAACGGAATCGTATGCTATAAATCTATAGATCTCATTCATAAGTGTTCAGGAAGAATTAATACCTAAGAATTTTAAAGTCAAAATCCATTTATATTAGAATGCCTTATTTTAGTTTTCTAATTAAATCAATAAAATAAAGCGATTTCAAAAATGCATTGACCTTTCTGAAAAATATAATAAAATGATAATTGGTAATAGTTTGTTTGTTGATTAATCAAACAATGTTAATGTAGAAGCAGTGATAATGACAAGGTGTCTATTACCTTAACTATAACCTAGATGCTCCCATTGGATTAGCAGAAGGTGTCAACTATGAAAACTCACTAAATTAAGTGTCATAAAAAAATTTGATAATTAATAGGAGAGATAGGGAAAATGAATGAAAAAAGTAGATTAATAAAAACTGAAGATAGAAATGATCATTTCAAGGCACCAAAAGATCCAGTGGTAAAACGGGATAGCTTTTTCGTTATGTTTGATAAAGTGATTGAGGCAACTCCCCGTAATGAAGGCAAGCCCTCACAGGAAATTTATTTAGATGGAGAACGATTAAAAAGTGTTGCAAAACTTGTAGGTGGTGTGAGAGATGAGGAAATTTTGACTCTTCTTGATCATTGTGAGGGATTCCATCAGCTGGTTCACAGTATAGGTGTCGTAATAAAAACAGAAAATCAACATGCAGGAAAAATGAATTTTGTATTACAAAATTATGGAAAAGAGAAAAAATATGAAACTGGAACACTACTAAGAATGGCATGTCCCACAGATGGAAACGAGATGATTTTAGAACTTGGGGATTTCCAATGGTCCCAAGATGATGATGTTCCTGGTAAATTTGCCTTTGAATTTGACCATCCTGGTGAACTAGCAACAGCAAGTGTCAAATTCTATCTGCAAGATGCCTATAAGGTACCTGAAATATCGTTGGAACCGCCGGTCGCATTCGACTCAAAAGGTTATCAGGCCATGATTAGAAAATCCCTTTTAAGCAAAGGAAACAATCAAAGATTAAAAGCAGCAATTGAAAAAGCAGAAAGAGGCGAGGATGTTACCATCGCATATATAGGGGGCTCTATTACTCAGGGTGCTGGAGCAAAACCAATCCATACTCATTGTTATGCCTACCAATCATATTTGAAATTCAGAGAAATGTTTGGGAAAGATGATGGGAAGAATGTCCATTTTATAAAGGCCGGAGTAGGAGGTACACCTTCTGAGCTCGGCATGATTCGCTATGAACGGGATATTTTAAGAAACGGAAAAGTAGAGCCGGATATCGTGATTGTTGAATTTGCAGTAAATGATGCAGGAGACGAAACAAAGGGGATTTGTTATGAGAGCCTAAGTTTAAAAATACTTTCTTCGGAAAACAAACCGGCTGTTATTTTATTATTCAGCGTGTTTGAAAATGACTGGAATCTACAAGATAGGCTTTCTCCCGTAGGAAAGCATTATGATCTTCCAATGGTAAGTGTAAAGGATGCAGTGGTAGAGCAGTTTAGGCTAACAAAAGAAGAGGGAAACATCATAACCAAGAGGCAATTTTTTTATGATATCTATCATCCTACGAATGACGGTCATACGATAATGGCGGATTGTCTTTCTTTACTATTTTCAGAAACAAAGAAATCCATTAGAGATAGTGAGGATATTAAAATAGATAAATCGCCGGTTATCGGTAATTGTTTTAAGGATGTTCAGTTACTTGATAGGAAAGATAACCCAATAGATGCAAGGATAGATATGGGCAGTTTTTGGGAAACAGATGACGATTTGCAGATGGTAGAGTTGGATGCTAACACTTTCGTTACTCCTCAATTTCCAAATAACTGGATGCATACCACTACATCGGAAAATGACCGTTTCAAAATGACGATAAACAGCAGAAGTCTCATTCTTGTTTATAAGGATTCAGGAAGTAGTGAGTTTGGAATAGCCGATATATATGTGAATGGCCAACATATAATAACCGCCGATCCACATGAAGTTAACTGGACTCATTGTAATGCCGTCATCTTGTATCAGGAGGATGTCTGCCGGGAACACCAGGTAGAAATCAAGATGGCTTCCGATAATGAAGACAAATCTTTTACCATTTTGGGATTCGGATATACCTTGTAACTTTTCATTTCCCTAATAGGAATCGAAATTTTGGGCCGACGGAAACTTATTATGCATGGCTGACATGGTGGGCTTTCATAAGGATTTAGAAAATTCGATTCTTCCTTTCACCGGGATCCCTCAAAAAAGCTTGAGACCTGCGTGCCAGGTCTGAGGGGATCGATTCCCACGCAGTCTGCCAATTTGCCTTACTTTTTTTTATACAAATAGAACCTATGGATTACTTACTTTCATTATAAGAACAATATGGTGAAGCCGTTATTACTTAAATGGAAATAAAATTAATACAAAAGAAGTCACATATAACCAACTTGGCATGCCTATTGTCTGCCAAGTTTTTTGTTGTGTTTTAAAAAGAAAAGAGGTTTAGATTATATTCATCATCATTTTATGAACAAATTGACACTTCAGAGCGTAGCAGAAAACATGAATTTAAGCAGATCTTATGTTGCACATGTGTTAAAGATAAAGCAAATGAAACCGCTTAAACCGGTAAAAGATGTTGCATACGAGTCTGGGTTTGAAAGCGCTGCTCATTTTAGCCGTTACTTTAGGGGAAAAGTAGGTGTAATGGCAAAAGAATTTCGACAAATACGTCTTAAAAATTGGAACTGGGACTCTAATTCCAACAGTCTTAACAAAAAATGCAGTGGGTTGAGCAGTTAAAATTCAGGTCTGGAAGGTTCGATTCGCACGCAGTCCCGCCAAGTAAAATTTACAATCAATTACATAACTTCCCACCTCAACAGCCTTTTTGCCCGTTTTAAATATTTAACTTTGTAAAACCGAGATATGAAATTGTATGTGTTTAGAACCTTCAAATTATATATTTGAAGGTTTTTTGTGTGAGTAAAAGTGTGAGGAAATACGAAGAGTTGAATCACGGTTAAGGTATCTGAAGGCTTTAAAATGTGAGATGGCATTTGAAGAATAATGTAGAATATTAAATTATCATAATCTAAAAAAATATCAACATATTTAGACAAATACAAAAGAAGAATATATACTTATTATAAGGAAAAAACATGAAAAGAGGAGAAAAAATGGATATAAAACGTCAGAATGTCGATTTTGGTAATTCTATCTTTCAAACCCTTGTGGATGGTTATTATTTTGAGATTCCTACAAATGTAGTGGAAATAACGAAGGAAAAGGCAGACGGCCACTTTCCGTCTACTTTTAATGACTCCCAATCCCTTCTTCAAAATATGCTCATTCAAACTACAATAGACGGTGTAGAGAAATATTATTTAGTAGGCGAATCAGCAGAAAAACAGGTGTTAGGAAACATTCATATCAACAAGCTTCATGATAAAACACAATCTGAAATTCCCTATGTAATGTTCCTGGCATCAGTTGCCTATTACAATGTATTAAAAGGAAACGGCACAGACGATAACCGAGTGAACATTAATTACTTTTCAACCATGCTTCCAATTTGGTTACTTAAGAAAACGAACAAGTTCAGTGATATGCAAAATAAAATGGCCAGCAGATTCGAAGGGGAGCACCAAGTAGCGATTTTAACTCCAGGATTAGAAAGAGTTGTAACCATTCACGTCGATACAAGCAAATGCCGGATTGAAAGCGAAGTTGCTCGATGGGCCATAAAAAAGGATTTTGATTTGCAAGACCGTGAGGAAGCTAATTCATTCAAAAACTATGAAACTCTAATTGTAGATTTAGGGGGAGGGACCGTTGATCTTGCCTTGCTCCAAGCAGGACTTCAAGCTCCTAAAAGCAGGGATTCATTGAACTGCTTCACTGACATTTCATATTTAAAACACATTGAAAAACTAAGAAATGAAAAGTTACTAGAGTACTTTGATGAAGTTCGCTCATTAGAAGAATTCATTATCAAAACAATAGAGAAAACAAAAATGGAGCAACAGGATGGAAATAGCGGTAAAAAAGTTGATCTTACAGAGCAAATCCATGAGTCATTAAGGGAGTATACGCAAATTTTATTAACGAAGATTGAAAACACATTCCCATCACCTAAAGATAAGGTCTATAAATATGTTTATATAGGTGGAATCGCCGGAATCCTTAAACGATTCATCGAAGAATCGATTGATACAAGGTATGGCGTCGAAATTAGAGAGCAAAATCATCTATTCCTACCTGATGCAAGAAAGTTAAATTTATATGGTCTAGAAATTTTAAGCAGGCATGAAACAAACGAAGTTTTCGCATAAGAAGGGAGAAGAACGTATGAGCAACAAAGACCATCTTCTTGGTGATAAGTCCGCTTTTGGTTTAAACAATATGTATACAGATCTGGGTTCACAAATGTTTGCGCCATTTTACGCTCTATCAAACTTTTTTTTAACTGCTTCTAATCTACAAACGGATGTGTTCAGATTAATGAATTTGGAATCAGGAAGTAAAAACGAACGTGTAAGGTTGACTTTAAATACTTCGAAAATCTCTCCAAAGGTGTATGCTTTTCTTGAGCAAAAAGCTCAGGCAAATAAGCTGGAGGATTATATTACGAAGCTTGTTGAGCAGGATTTGGATAAATCGGAAAAAAACGAAACAATAACCTTAATAGATACACTTCGTGAAGAGTTTTTAGGTAAGATTAATTTACTTAAACAAGAATTTTCCTCTGGTCTCGCAGCTGAACCTATTGGGAGGGAGTCCCTCCAAGCAAACGAAATACGGGATTTTATTACGAAACTCGGTGAACAAAAATTGGATAAGGATCAATTCCAAACGTTGTTAAGGTCCTTTCGCAGCGAGCTATTAAGTGAGATTAACCTACTTAAAAATGAACTTACTTCTCGTCCTGTTGATCCCGCTAATTCAAATAACACAAAGGCTGCAATCGAAAACACTAAAGAAGTGAACGATTTGAAAGAAGGGCAATTACTTAAAAGTGATCAAGTTACAGGGTCTATTGAAGAAGTTATAGATATTGATTTTTAATATATGAAGTAGCGGAGTAATGTTCTGCTACTTTTTTTCGTTATTCCTTTTGTTCCTAATTTCGTAGACCTCTCATGTAATTTTATTAGTGTAAGAGAAGTACAAATAGTTAGGATGAAATCAAGGTATGCGGCTGTTTGTTTTATATTTCGATTCAGGAACATCCAAGAAAGAGTTTTATCGGTATTAAGTCAAATATATCAATCATGGAACAATTTCAAAAACAGTACCTTGGTTAAAATCTGTCACTTTCATAGAGCCGTAAACCCCTAAATATAGTCTAGTTTGATCCTGATTCGTTCCCAAATTAACATAATAAGCTGATTGAGCACCAAAATTATAATCGGTTTCAATCACACTAAAATTATTTAGTTTACCATCTGGTCTAACCCTGGTATAAGCTAAAACCCCTCTAACCGGAGGTCGAGATTCTTCAACACGGGCAAGATCGGTAAACACAACACTTCCCGTTAAATCGGGGATTCCATTCCCCATAAAGGCTTGCACTCCTGTAAGTGCCGTTCCTCCAAACTTATCGGGGCGGGGATCTTTATGAAAATAACTAGTTAGAGGCTTCAGACGCCTCACAGAAGTGTTTACAGCTTCATTGTAATAAGCCATTGTTTTCTCATCCAGAGTCGGATTTGCGGAACAGCCCCTTATAATCGAGGTAGGAAAATCACCTTCCCACCCCCGCCAGCCAAAGTTAATAAATCCTTCTTTGTCTTGTTCAGTGTTTCTTAAAGACGCTTGAACAAGTTGAGTAACCGGTATTGGTTTATAATGAACGAATGAAAAAATCGACTCTACTAAATCCTGTCCGACATTTCCTACATACTTGATATATTGATTATAAAACTTTTGAAACGAAATGCCTGGTATGTTGCGAACCCCTTTAGCTATGACTGTAAGCATTTCCTGAATCGTTGCAGGAAGTTCATTAAAACGTGTGACTACAGGTGGATTATTAATAAATGTATTCTTACCTACGTCAATTTCAATGATTTTACCGGCAATTTCTAAATTATCCTGGCTTAAATTAAATGGATCATAGCCGGATCCACCATCTCCGGTTGTTAGAACAAGTTTTCCGGTTTCAGGTGAAAAGTTTAAGCTATTGACACCATTATGATTTAAAAAGGGTCTTCTTAAGTTAAGTAATGTCCTTCGTTTTTGAGGTTGACCATTTGATTGTAAAATCCATTCTTCTACTGTATCAATATGATCATATTGAGTTTCTCTATTTATCCACCTTTGGTTTAAGGTTTTGGGATCACATGGGTTAGGACTAAAATGGTCAGAAAGAGCCCCTGGACCTTGTGTGCCAGCTGCTGAATAATGAAGATAAAACAGACCGTTATAATAAAATTCAGGATGAAACGCTAACCCTAGCAATCCCCGTTCATCATATCCACCACTAGGACCACCTAGTTTTATGATTCGCGGGCGAATATCTAAAAAAGTCCTTATAACTCCGTCTCCTATGTAAAAAATCTCTCCTACCTGGGTTGCAATAAATAATCTTTCCATTGAGTCACCCGGAAGAATAGCTGTTTTTACAACAGTGGGTAAATTTATCCTACTAACAATGGGCCGTAAACCAACCTTAACTTTTATCACCTAACTTTCCACTCCTTCGTATTGTTTTCTTTTATAAGGATATGATTAGAATGGTTTCATTAGTAAAGTAGGGATAGGGAATCTGATAAGGAATCGCACCATTCTCCCTACTAGCGTCTGAGTACAAAGATTCTCGATACAAAGCTTTTGATCCCCTTTAAAGGGTAAAAAGTTGGAATTTTTTAATAGATAATGTCTCTTACTTTTTTACATGATAAAATAAATAGGCTAATCATGAAAAATGATTACATAAAACATAAATCAACTGAGAGGAGTTACTTATGCTAATAAATATTATTTTAATTTTTGCTCTTCAATTACTATATGTCCCTATCTTGACACTTCGAACTATTTTTTTAGTGAAGAATATGAGTGTTGCTGCTTCTTCATTCGGAATACTGGAGGCCCTAATTTATGTATTCGGTCTTTCCTTAGTTTTTTCAGGTCACCAAAGCATTGCTGAAATGGTAGTATATGCTGTAGGTTTTGGAGTAGGATTATATATTGGTACACGTATAGAAAATAAGCTAGCCATTGGTTACACTTGTTTAGTTGTAAATTTAATGGAAATGAATGAAGAACTTCTTACTTTATTAAGAAATAAAGGATTAGGGGTTACCGTATTTGAAGGGATGGGTCGAGATAGTAAGAGATTTCAATTAGAAATACTAACAAAACGAAACCGCGAAAATGAAGTGATGGAATTAATAGAACAATACGAGCCAAAAGCATTCATCATCTCTTATGAACCGCGTAAGTTTAAAGGCGGTTATCTAATTAAAGCGATGAAAAAGCAGTTGAAAAAAGGTAACACTGTTAAACAAATGTAAGAGAAAGCGGGTTATTCATTGAAATACAATAAAGCTGCGTGCTATAGGATAATACGGAAGCTTTCCACAAATACAAAAAGGAGGATTTCAAAACCACTTGAGACCTGCACACCATGCCTGCTGGTCCTATTCCACGCAGTCCTGACAAAGAAATTCAATGTTAAACGACTCCGTTATTTGAAACTTTTTAAAGACAAAGAGTAATGACCACTTTATTGTTTAACTTTACAATCTACGGGTATATAATAATTAGCTACTTTCCCCCCATATCCTTAGTTGCTACTAACTTTGACTATCTTACTGATAGTCCTTTTTTTTGGTTACATTTAGTAACGTTAAAACATTGCCTTTGTCATTCTAAATAGTTTCTCTATCCTTTTAGGCTATTGAAGTATAAGGCGGTTAATAGATTTAAATTGATGTAAATAGCCTATATAATAATCGTATATTATGGTGTAATTTAATAGAATAAACGCATAACTATTATTATTTTTTCTAAAACTAACGCTTCCTAGAGCCACCGCTTTTCTTCGTATTTGTGTTATTGGTATAATACTAAAAACCGTATTAGAAATGAAAAATCGAAAGATTGTATCAATGGAGGAATACAATGAATACAAGAATACCAATTCTAAAATTATATGATTGTCTGTTTGTTTCCATTCAGTGGGAGCTGGATGATAAAACGGCAATAGAATTTCAAGAATCATTGCTTCAAAGAATACATGAAACCGGTGCCAGCGGTGTTGTAATTGATTTAACGTCTGTAGATATGATTGATTCATTTATTGCTAAGGTGCTAGGTGATGTTATTAGTATGGCCAAATTGATGGGTGTAAAAGTTGTTTTAACTGGCATTCAACCAGCTGTAGCGATTACACTAGTTGAACTCGGAATCCACCTCCAAGATGTCCATACAGCATTAGATCTAGAAAAGGGCTTAGAAATATTACAAGGGAGTTGGGGGATTAAAGCATGGAAAACGAATCCTCTGTAAAAATATTATCAGAATGGGATATCGTTGCAGCTAGGCAACTAGGAAGAAACATTGCCAAAGAGCTAGGATTTGGAACAGTTGACCAGGCAAGAATCACCACAGCCATTTCTGAGTTGGCACGTAATATCTATTTATATGCAGGTAAGGGAGAGATTCATTTCGAGCCTGTCAATAATTTTGAAAAAAAAGGTTTAAAAGTAACTGCTGTTGATCATGGCCCAGGAATTCCGGATATTAGGAGAGCAATGGAGGATGGGTTTTCAACATCTAGTGGATTAGGGGCAGGATTACCAGGAGTGAGACGTTTAATGGATGAATTCGATCTGACCTCTTCTATCGGGGAGGGGACAACCATTCGGGTAGTAAAATGGCTTCGAGAAAGGAAGTTTGGTTAGAAGATGGATTTTAAACTGATTTTAGAATCAAGTTATCGGGAAATACTTCGTAGATATTTAGAAGAATCTTCCGAAACAGCACTGTATCAAGGACAAATGTTTAGCAGGAAATCCATTGAACAGCAAATACCTCCTGAAGAAATTATTAGTATTCATTGTAAAGTCTTAAAGGATCTATTTCCAGATATTAGTGATGAAATTTTAGCTTCGTTTGATTTTCTCATTGAATTTATGATGAACTATGGCTTAGCTTATCAAGAACATCTAAGCTTGCGGGACAAGCAATTTGAAATTAAATCGGAAATTGAAATTGCCGCCAGCATACAAGAAAACTTATTGGAAACACCAATTCCGAAGCTAGAGGGAGTAGATATTGGTGCCATAAGTATACCGGCAAAGGAAATGAATGGAGACTTTTACAGCTTTGTAGAGGATGAAAAAAATATTAGTATTGCTATTGCCGATGTAATAGGCAAAGGAATACCTGCTGCACTTTGTATGTCTATGATTAAATATGCAATGGATAGTTTACCAAAGTCCAGAAATAATCCTAAAGATGTATTAACAAATCTAAATAGAGTCGTAGAAAATAATGTTGATTCAAGTATGTTTATTACTATGTTTTACGGAATATATGATGTCATTAAGCATTCATTTACATATGCTGCTGCGGGGCATGAACAAGGGTTCTATTATCACGCCTCTTCTCACTCCTTTGAGGACCTAGAAACAAGAGGCATAGTGTTAGGTGTAGAACAGAATATTACATATGAGCAATATGAAAAAATGGTTAAACCCGGAGATATGATCGTGTTGCTATCTGACGGTGTGACTGAATCAAGGACGGAAAATGGATTTATCGAACGTTCGTTAATTACCGATTTAATTCAAACCTTTATGCATTTATCCGCACAAGAAATGGTGGAAAACATTTATCGTCATATCGAGAGACTTCAGAATTTTGAGTTAAGGGATGATTTTACGCTAATCATTATAAAAAGAGTTTAAAACTTTTTAATTGGGGTAGTTTTTATTAAACGTATGCCAAGGTTCTTGTTTTGTTTTAACAAACAACTTGGATTATATAGGGATATTTGGTATTTGGAGATAAATTAAAAAAAAATCAAAAATATATGAAAGGCACTTGGTGAAGATGCAGGGTAAAAAAATGCTTGAACTAGACTTTAACCAACATATTCAGGCAATAGCCTATCAGGTTCCAAAAGAAGGTAATATATTTAACGGGGATAGCTTTTATATGAAAGTAAATGACGACTACTTTATTTGTGCGGTTGCCGACGGTTTAGGGAGCGGGGAGCATGCCTATCATTCATCAAACGCTATTCGTCAAGAGGTGAAAAATAACCATGATAAAGAGGTAGAGGTATTAATCGATAATTGCAATCAGGTCCTCAAGAATAAAAGGGGTGCAACCATTTCAATTTTAAAGGTACATTTTTTACAAAAGACATTCACCTATAGTTCGGTGGGAAACATTCAATTTGTTCTTTCTTGCCCCTCTGGTCGGTTTATCTATCCACTACCTGTCCTAGGATATTTATCAGGAAAACCTCAAAAATACCGATGCGAAACCTTTTCTTATGAAAAGGGGGCAAAATTTATTCTTCATACGGACGGTATTGCGATTCCCAGTATTAAGTCATTAGTAAGTTCCTCCTGTTCGATTGAAGAACTCTCGAACCATTTGGAGGTCTATACGAAGACAGGAAAAGACGACCTGACTTATATCGTAGGTCAACTTTTTTAATAAAATATGTTTTTTTATTTTAATAACGGGTATTAACACATAGATACCTCTGTAAAGTGTAAAAGAGACTTACCTTAGGAGGAGCAAAATTGGAAAAGTTCTATGATAGTAAAAATATTTCGGAATATATCAACAATCATAAGGATGAATTTCAGGAGAAACTATTATCCGAGGCTGTCAATGTTGCCTCAAATATTGAGGGTATTTTAAAAGAAGGTAATATTGATTTATTGAAAAATGCTCAAAAGCTAGTTTTTTATGTTGTGGAAAATAGAAAAGATGACCTCATTGCTTTTGCTAATGAAGAAGGAATTGCATGGGCGAAACATTCGCTAACCCTTGCGTTCAAATTAGAATGGGTACATGCAATAAGACGTTCATTATGGTATTTTATCAGGCTTTATGATCGGTTAAATGAGAATATTAATTTTGTTGACAATTTTTTCGAATTGGAAGAGAGGGTTAATGATGGAATTGATGAGTTTCTAAACTCGTTTTTCATTAGTTATTCACATTATAAAGATGAATTAATCCTTGCCCAAAGGAAGTTAGTCGAACATCTTTCTGTACCGATCATACCAGTTAGCCAAACGGTAGCGGTATTGCCTTTGATTGGTACGTTTGATTCTTATCGAATGGAAATTATTGAAGAAAAAGTATTAACAGATATATCAAAGTTGCGGCTTCTAACATTAATTATCGACTTATCAGGAATATCAGATATGGACGAAGTAACCATTGCTCATTTTCAAAAAGTGTTGATTGGTATCACGTTGATGGGGGCTAAATCAGTTATAACCGGATTACGCCCAGAACTTGTTAGAAAAATGGTTCATTTAGGAATTGATCTTTCTAGATATACTGAAACAAAAGCAACCTTACAGCAAACATTAAATAATTATATTGGTTAATATATACATATTTCTAACGGTTAGCGTTAAATTAGAACTTTTTTTACCGGTTTGGATTACAAGACCGCAACCCCAAGACCGAAGTGGGAGGGATTCTTTATCCTCCTGATATTGGCTGCTATAACTTGCGGCACTTCATAATGAAAAGAGGCGCTCATGATTATGGGTGCTTTTTTGTTATTTGGACACACTATGGAAAAGAGGATTAGGTGGGAGGTAAATTGTCCAATTGGATCTATTTACACATTATTAACACGAGCTGGTTTATATTGTTTGGTATTTCGATGCCTGGTCTATTTGGGTTATTTATTATTTACAAACTTTATATGCTTTCTAAAGAGCAAGGTAATCAAAGTAATCAAGACAATCAAGAAAATGAAGGGTATCAAAGTAATAAAGACGACGGTGCAGTATCAGAGCAATAGTATTTATTAATTGAAAATCTTTAAGAACTTATTCACACAGGCAATGGACGCAACCTTTGACATTTATTATAGGGTCGCGTTTTTTTGTCATCAAAGCGGCTTTTTGAGATAGATGCTTTTGACGGAAATGACGAATAGCTTCGACGATATCTGCATACAATTCGGCCGCAGTTCATATTGACAACTAAGTATTACTAAACAGCCAAGAATATCTTGGCTGTTAGTTCAACGGTTATGTTCTGATTTATTCTTGCCAACGTTATCATTTGGTGAATCGCCTGTTCCATTCTTACTCTTACTCTTACTATTTGGTGTTCCATATATTTGATTATCTTGGGTCACTTTGGCTCCCTCTAAAAAATCATCCTTTGTATTCATTTTATTCACCTCTTTTGGTTGGAATTAGATTCTAACAGTCGTATTATCTGTTAAAACGATTAGAAACATACAATATGGTGTTTTTAATCTCGGATATCAGATTGGATACCCCGCAGAAACCTCCAATAATATTAGAACAAACGGAAAAGACCATCCCGGTAGCTTAGTTATGATGCCATTGCTTTTTTCAGTTTGAAGATTGATTAGTAACATTTATATAGATATTTGTCAGAAAATTCGAATGTAAGGACATCTTCTTTAATAAAGTAAATGTAAACGGTCGTAAAAAGGCATTCAGCCAGAAAGTTTCATATTGCGGTATGTAAAGGAACCATGTTCTTTTTTAATTAATGGGGAGGGGTTAAATGCATATTGTAGCATGTATCAAGCAAGTACCTGACACCAAAATTATCAAGATGAACCCAAAAACAAACACGATGGATCGCAGGACAGCGCCAGCGATATTGAACCCGTATGATGCCCATGCTGTTGAAGAGGCGGTTCGTCTAAAGAATAGGTATGGTGGAATCGTTTCTGTTGTAACAATGGGGCCGCCTCCAGCGGTTACCGCAATTAAAAAGTGTATAGAAATTGGCGCCGATGAAGGCTATTTAATCACGGACCGCCGGTTTGCGGGAGCGGATACATTGGCAACGAGTTATGCCGTGACAAAGGCGATTGAAAAAATAGGAAAACAACACCCCGTAGATTTAATCATTTGCGGAAAAATGTCCATTGATGGAGATACCGGGCAAGTTGGACCTGGAATTGCACGAAGGCTCGATATTCCACCGCTGACTTCTGTGAATAAAGTAGTTGATATTAAACAAGAAGAAGGATATGTCATTGTTCATCGCAAGCTGGAGGACGGATATGAAGTCGTAAGGTCCACAATGCCGTGTTTGTTTTCGGTTGAAAAAACAATCAATGAAGTGCCATATTCCCCGTTTCCAAACATGATAAAAGCTGCCAGATATAAACCTCATATCTGGTCTGTTGATGACCTGGAAGAGGTTGATGTGAAGCAGCTTGGTTTGAAGGGATCTCCAACCATTGTCTCCAAGGTTTGGGCGCCACAAAAGCCGGCAGGGGGAACGTTCCTTGAAGGAAACCCAATGACACAAGTAGACCAATTGGTCTCTGTCCTGCTTGAAAAGAAAGAGTTGTTTGAAACAAAGGAGGAAATGTAATTGGATTTCCGAGATTATAAAGGTGTTTGGGTATTTATTGAACAAAAGGATGGAGTGATTGCTTCCGTATCCCTTGAACTATTGGGTGCCGGTAGAAAGTTGGCGGACAAACGGGGAGTGGAATTAGCGGGTATTCTAATCGGGGAAAATGTTAAACATTTAACGAAGACCGTTTTTGAATACGGAGCAGATACAGTGTATGTATATGATCAGCCCATCTTTCAACATTACAGGACCGAGTCCTACATGAAGGCGCTGCTGGATTGTACGGATAAATATAAACCGGAAATTATCCTCTACGGGGCCACCTCAACAGGAAAAGACCTGGCAAGTGCGGTAGCCACCGATATGCCGACAGGTTTAACGGCGGATACAACGGAGCTGGATGTTGAAGAGGACACAGGGTTACTATTAGCGAGCAGGCCGGCTTTTGGCGGAAATATTATGGCGACCATTCTATGTAAAAAATACCGGCCTCAAATGGCGACAGTACGCGCCAAAGTCATGAAGGCGCTGACACCAGAGTCTGGGAGAACTGGCAAGATCATTGAAGAAACAATATCCCTTAAGGAAGAAGATATTCGGACAAAAGTCTTGGAAATTGTAAAGGATACGGTAAAGAAAGTAAGAATCGACGAAGCAGATATCATTGTTGCAGGTGGAAAAGGGCTAGGAAGCTTTGAGGGATTTCAGTTAATACACCAATTGGCAGAAACACTTGGGGGAGCGGTTGGTGCAAGCAGGGACGTGGTGGAAGCGGGTTGGATTGAACATGCTCATCAAGTCGGGCAAACCGGTGTGACGGTTACGCCAAAAATCTATTTTGCGATTGGAATTTCCGGTGCGATTCAACATATAGTGGGAATGAAAAATTCTGGTTTAATTATTGCGATTAATAAGGACAAAGAAGCCCCAATTTTTCAGTCCTGTCATTATGGAATTGTCGGCGATGCCTTTGAAATCGTCCCTATTTTAATTGAACAGTTTCAAAAGGCTTTATCCAGAGAAAAGGTAAGCAATACCAGCGAATGTTGATAAAGTTGACAGTCGGTGCCGGCTGGAATTTACCTTTCTATGCAATAATTCAAATAAAAGAATCCCAGTTTAATAAAATGGGATTCTTTTTATTTACAGTCAACCAAAACTTAACAGGAAAAAGCTTGTTAATTCAACCTTTTCCTTTTACACTCCTCATATGCTGTTTCCGATAGTTAAGAGGCGAAATGCAATAAGTTTTTTTGAAGGCGCTTGAGAAATAGGGTCCAAAACTGAAACCACACTGTTCTGCGATCGATTGAATGGAATAATCTGTTTTTAACAGCAAAATTCGTGCTTGCTCTAGACGATAGGTATTTAAATACTCAAGTGCCGTTACTTTATAGAATTTTTTCATATACTTAGCGATTGTATTTTCATGAATGTTAAATTGATCTGCTAACATGGAGCTTGTAATTGGTTTATGGTAATGATCTCTTATAAATTGGGCGACCTTTTCTGAAATAATGTAACCACTATCCTTCGCCATTCCTTGAGACTCCAATAGATTGATAAGAGAAAAAAAACTGATTTGTATGTCCCAAAATGATAACTCTTTATTTTCGTTTGTCGTAGCTAATAAAAGCTGATCTATTTTTTTGTAAATCTCATCATAATCTACTAATTTACACTTTTTTTGTAACTGAAGGGTATAGCTGTGATTGTGAAAGTGTAGAGACGGGATTGGAATTTCTGATTTTAGTTTGCTCGGTTCATCTCCTTCTGTATAGTAACTATTTGTATAGAAATGCAGCCAATAAAATTCTGTTTCTTCATCTGTCGGGCGGGTCGAAAAATGGTGTTTCAAAGGCAGTAATACAAGCATTTCATTTTTATTTACAGTAAAATCTTTCCCATCCTCTGTTAAGTAAAGCCTCCCTTTTTTCACAAAAATAATATCGAAATACTCTAAATCACTTCTATCTGGATGTGATGCGCCTTTTTCATATTTTGTGATATTCCCCTCAATAAAGATTGGGAAAGGCGGCACTGCAATTGACACGATTTCCATATGAATCACCTCTAACTTTATTCTTAAAATGTCATTATAAATATTTATCCCAAACCAAAACATTTTTTTATAAAAATGTTAAACTGTGTGAAATATCTTAAAAACTGATTAGAATAATTTATTTTCATTCCTTTTTTTATTTGATATATTTTAGAGGCGGTTAACGCTTACAATTCATTATACCTTTAAGATACTATTAATTACACAGTTATTTAACCGTTTTCTTGTAGAAAACTTTTGAAAAGGGGGTAATTTTTTTGGAGAATAAACAATTTAGAATTGAAATTTCACCGAGTGGAAATTTGACGAATTTAGTATTAAAAGAAGATACTAATAAAATGAATTGGGTGATTGATTCATCCTATCTAACTCAAAGTGGATATGATGAAAAAGATAAATTGTTTGGAAATTTTTCTCTAAAAATAGAT
Source organism: Neobacillus cucumis (assembly GCF_023715505.1). Next base: position 54,396 of record NZ_JAMBOH010000002.1, read on the forward strand.
GGGAAAATAATAAGTAGTGTAGAAATATTCCCGACCATATTTCAAGATGATGGACAAGCTATAGTCACGTATACTTTTGATCAAGTAGAAGCCATCATGAAGTATGATTTAACACAATCAAAGAATCGTTTCGTATGGAATATTACATTAAAAAATCGTACAGCAAACGCATTGAATATTACAGATTTTGTGATATGGTCTTCTTTTTCTTATGTGATGTTCCGTCTCAATGATTTGAACTTACAAACCAATCATTCTGCTGCGGTCTTTCCATCGATCTCAAAGAGCTATTCTAAGTTGGCGTGTGTTCGCAGAAGTAATGAGGCACCCCATTTAGGGATGTATCAAACGAAGGGACAAACGTTATCAGTAGGAACTTATTGTGCGTATAATAATCTATTTTTCGAAAGCGTTTCCCCGTCTTTAGATGGACTTCTTTTTCATCAATTAATTTTAGCCGGCGGATATCCAGAAGGGTTTGAAAATGCCGATTGGTTATATGAAAAAGAGGGGTTCATTCTTTCAGGTCTAAGCGAAAAAGAATGGGAATACTCTTTAGAGCCTTTTAAAGATCAAAGCGATTTTTATCGGATTGGTCAAAAAAATTACGGCCATCCCATCTTTGAGTTCGAACCACTCGCTATTGCGGAACAAAATTATGAATTCGCTTTTGAATTACCTGGTGATCAGTATTTGACAGATGCCTATGTTGAATACTTAGATGCAGCTGTTGATAGAAAAAGAGAAAGTATCTTTGCGGATATTAAACATGAAAAGAATAAACATCATGCTCACCTCTTCTTCACTATACCAGGGGAACATAAAATCACGATTGAAATAAATAATCAATATTATGATAGCGTTATCCTCAATGTGATGGAACCAATCAAAAAAATAATTGAAAATCGTTCCCATTATATTAGTGATGTTTTGTTTAATGGGGAAAACAGTGAAATCCCGTACAGCTACTCACCGATTTCCAATCAGGGTGAATCTCTAGGGAAATTAAGTTTAGTGCTAAAAAATAATTTGTTAGGTCATACGAATGTCAAGGAAGTTCAAAAAGTAGAATCAAGCTGCGTCTATTATATTCGTCAAAAGTGGTTCCAAAACGGTGATTTTGCTAAACCAAACAAGGTATATGGTGATTTTTACCGTTGCATGGATTTCGAATATATTGCTCATGTCTTTTATCTTCTTTCACAGTTTGAAGAGAATATTTTACAGTTACACCATCCGGATACTTATCTATCCTGGGCAGCTGACGTGTTCTCTTTACGGGTGAATCCTGATTTACATGATAACCACCGAGGAAAAGAAGAAGCAGGAATGTTAGGCGTGTTTTTCTTGTACATCGATGAATTAATGGAAGAGCTTAAAAGTCGTGGACTAACGGAGAAATATGAGGAAATCACTTCTTTATGGTTTAAGATCGCGCAGAATGTAGCAATGAATAGCCAAACTTTTAAAGCTGCAGTTACTGAGCATTTCTATGATAACGCTGGATTTGGTCCTGCAACAGGTGCGTTAGCAAGCACTCAACATTTCGATGCTGCAAAAAAATATGGGGAATTAGTTCTTGCAAATATTGGCTTTTCAAATGATTTCCGTGCTCAAAGCCCCGATCGCTGGTGGGAAGCCTTATCTTACATGATTCATTCCCTTTGGGGAGGAGTAACAGCTGCAGCGTGTCTTAAAGCTTACGAAGAAATACATGATAGTAGATACTTAAAAGCCGCCTATCGAGCGACTATCGGAATTCTTTACTGCTATGATACTAATGCAAAAGCTACGGATATGAAACTAACAGCTGGGGAAGCAGCTTCCACCTACAGTATAGCTGGACCTCATATTAATCGGCCTGACTTATCACGAAATCGTTTTGGCCAGTCGACTTTCTTTAGAGACGGAGGCATCTTTACTCGTTTATTTACGAAAGAAGAAGAAACCGCTGATTGGGATATGGGAGAAGAGCTAGTTGCCTATTTAGATGGATTTGGGAAGAAGACCTTCTTATATGAAGAAAATGGAACCGTTTCCGTTGTAAATGGCTCGATTGAAAAGACTGACGAAGGACTTTTGATTACTAGTTATGCACCTTACCCGACTGAATATCATTTCTATGACAGAAATTTACATTTTGTTTCGGGAAATGGGAAAACTATTCCACAAGTTTTATTAGTAGATGGGAAATTTAAAATAAACAAAGATGTATTACTTACTAGGGAGTGAGATGAATGATGGAGGGAAACACAGCGAAAAAATTAGAAATCGGTATAAATGAAGAGACAAGCTCCAAATTGTCTTTAAAACGAGTATTAGCATATGCTAGTACAGACACGGCTGGTAATTTACTATATTGTACACTTACTAGTTTTATTATGTATTTTTATACGGATGTTTTTGGAATTTCGATCGCTTCAGCCGGATTAATTCTGCTTATTGCGCGTATCTTTGATGCTTTGGATGCACCTATTTGGGGATTAGTCATTGACCACACACGAACAAAATGGGGAAAAAACCGTCCGTATTGGCTGTGGCTATCCGTTCCTTTTGGGCTCATGGTATTTTTAGCCTTTTTAACTCCAGATTTATCAGCTAGTGCCAAGTTCACCTATGCTTTAATCACCTATATTCTTGCTGGTGTCGTCTATACAGGTATTGGAACACCTATCACTGCGATTTTACCGAATTTAACAAATAGCTCTACTGAACGTGTTCGTTTAAATTCTTGGAGAAGTAATGGTGGGATGATTGGGTATTTAATTACTGCTTCATTCACTTTGCCTCTGGTCTCGTTTTTTGGTAAAGGAAACGATAAATTCGGTTTTCAAGTAACCGTAGGCATTTACGCCGTGATTGCCATAGCCTTACTGCTCTTTGCTTTTGCTGGAACGAAAGAAATCAATACAAAAAGTATCAAATCGATTCCTATTAAGCAAAGCTTGGGAGCAATGAAGGGAAATTGGCCTTGGATTACTTTGGTTCTTGCTTTTATCTTCTATTGGTTAGGAAATACAGCTAGAACTTCAACAGTTATATATTATTCAGAATATAATCTTGGTAATAAAAACTTAGCATCAATCTTAAACGGGCTTGTCGTTTTTCAAATGGTATCGATCACGATTCTCCCATTTATTGTGAAAAGATTTCTGAAAACGCATACCCAAATCATCGGATTTGCGATTGCAGCAATTGGTCAAATCATCATTGCTTTTGCTGGTAGTAGTGCGTCAATGATTATCTTTGGATGGATTGTTGCTTCACTTGGAACTGGTATTGCGGTTACATTACCTTTTGCTATGTTATCTGATACGGTGGATTATGGAGAATGGAAAACAGGTATTCGTGCAAGTGGATTCTTAACGGCCATTGGCAGCTCGTTCTGTATCAAATTAGGATCTGGATTAGGCAGTTTTATCCCTTCTATCATTATGGAAAAAGCAGGCTATGTGGCAAATGTAACTCAATCGGGTACCTCTTTAGCTGCTATTAAATTTTGCTTTACCTGGCTGCCAGCTATCTTCTTTATTGTTGGAGCGATTATCATGCTGAACTACACCAAATACGAAAAGGATGAAGTGAATGTTCGCAAACAGTTGTCATAGGGACGGTTCCCTGTTCTTATTTGTATCAAATTCTCGGAAAGAATTTGATACAAATCTGCATATATAATTTCATTTTTTCTTTACTAGCTTTACCTTTTGACAGGAGAATAGTAAAAAAACAGACAGAATTTTATTATTTCTGTCTGTTTTTATTCGGCTACTGGGCATTTCCAAACATCAGAGATAAAGACTCCACGGCACTCCCCATCGGTTCTGTGAAGATAAAAGGGGAGGGATGGAGCCTTCCAAATTTATCAATTTTAATACTTCTTTTATGATATACCTCCTCCATTTAAGGGTATGGAATAGTAAAACATTCTTAAGGAGGAAACTAGAAATGGAAGAATTATTTAACTATGGCTTTTTATTCGGGCTTGCAGATAATCTATATGGAAAAGATAAACAGGATGATCAAGTGAAGAATAGGATTGAAAAAGGGATGTTAATCAATAACAAAACAAACACAGAACAGATATAGGTGGCAGGATGGGAACAAATGGAATAAGACGTTTAAAACGATATAGGGAAATTGTTTCCCTGTTGATGAAACATGGGTTTGGTTACATAGTTCAAGAGATCGGTTTAACCGATACCCTTACTATAAAAGACCGGCTAATCGCAGATTTTAAAGAGGGAAATTCGCAGGAAATGGGATACTGTTTACGCCATTTATTAGAGGAGCTTGGTCCGACGTTTATAAAGTTAGGCCAACTCCTTAGTATTAGGAGTGACTTGTTGCCAGTTGAAGTCATTCGTGAATTGGAACTTCTTCAGGATCATGTCAATCAAGTATCAATTAATGAGATTAAGGATAAAATCCAGCTCGAGTTCGGACAGGCGGGAGAGGATGTATTTGTTCGCTTTAATGAAACACCGGTCGGGTCTGCTTCCATCGGCCAAGTTCATGAAGCGGTACTGCCAACCGGCCAGGAGGTAATGGTTAAGGTACAGCGGCCTAAAATTAAAGAAACGGTTTTTGCGGACCTTGAAATAATAAAGGACCTAGCTAAGATGATGGAAAACCACTACGATTGGGCCGAACATTACCATATAACAGATTTGATGGATGAGCTGTCAGAATCAATCAAAAATGAATTGGATTACATGGAGGAAGGCCGGAATACCGAAACAATTCAGCTTCAATTTGAAAACGATAACGGCATAAAAGTCCCCAAAATTTATTGGGATTACACTACAGCCGAAATACTTACTATGGAACGGATCGACGGAATAAAAATTACCGAGATCCAGCAGCTTAACCTGCCTCAAGAGGAAAAAAGACAGATTGCTGATAGGTTAGTAGAATCGTTTGTTACCCAAATTTTAAGGGAAGGTTTCTTTCATGGAGACCCTCATCCTGGTAACATTCACTACATTCCTGAAACGAAGCAGCTTGGTTTTATAGATTTAGGGCAGATAGGCAGGCTATCTTCGAGAAAAAGATATGATGTGACCACATTGATGATCGGTCTTATGAACGAAGATACTGATTTAATCGTGAAGGCTATGTACAGGCTTACCTATGTCCCCTCATCAGTTGATGAAAAACAATTTTATGATGATATCGACAGAATCAGAAAAAAATTCAGCCATACTCCTTTAGGCGAATTGAATTTTGGTTTGACGATCAACGAACTCTTTTCGGTTGCACATAATCATCAGATTTATATTCCAACAGACTTTATGATGCTGGGAAAAATGTTAATAACGTTAGAGGGAATTATTTCGGATATAGATCCTTCATTAAACCTGCTTGAACTGGCAAAGCCTTACTCTCAACAACTATTGGTAGAACGCTATAATCCGGTCAAATTTGGAAAAAGGCTTTTGAAAGATGCAGAGGACATGGCTGAAAGCTTTACGAAAATTCCCGGACAGCTGGAGGACGTTCTTCAGAAGACCTCCGAAGGGGACTTAAAGGTGAAAATTAGTGTACATGAGCTTGATGATATTTTTACAAAAATTGATCGCTTAAGCAACAAATTTTCGTTTAGTTTAACACTGCTCGCCTTTAGTATCGTGGTATTGGGCTTAATTGTTGGGGCCACTTTCGGAACCAACACGATTCTAACCAGTATACACGCACTTGAAGTTGGTTTTGTAATTGCATTCTTAATGTTTTTATGGATTATTTATTCCATCATTAAAACAGGCCGCTTTTAACTTCTCTTCTTCGCATTAAAATACCCGGGAAGGCTCACTTCCCGGGGCATTTTAAGATTCCATGTAATTATGCTGTCGTTCAATTTTACCATCATCATCATGAATATAGGCAATCGTTTTAGATTCTTCTGCCATCCGTTTGGCTTCTTTTATAGCCTCACTTTTTGAATCACTTGTGTAGGCAGGTTCCTCTTTGCCCTCAACCTTTACCGCCCAGCTTTCTTCTTCATGTGGAACGACATGAAACCTCGCCTCATCGGTCCCTGCCCGCTCTTTAAAATATTGGTCACGGTCATTTTGGTTATCTCTTTTATTTGTCATGGGTTTACCTCCAAGTTATTTTTTTCTTATACTTTACGTTTACCCGATTGACGAAATAAGAAACCTAATCATCATTTCTATAAAAGCGATAAGCAGGTCAGTTCATGATGTAGCATATTTTATCTATTGGATTTTAAAGTTTAACTCCGATGAACAAAAAAGACAAATATATATGGAGATGTTTTTAGATAGGTACGGCAGATTGACACCTGAAGAAGAGAGAATCTTACCATTAGAAGTTTCAAAAATTGCGTTAAACATGATTATAAAAGACGTATTACAAGCAGAGAAGGTATTAAATGAAACTGAGCCCCTCATTCAATATCTCCTTAGTCACATAGGAAAAGGATTCTTACACCATTAAACACTTATTTCTTATACTGGTCACTAACCGCAAGGTGAAATTATCACAGTGCGTTTTTTTTTCTAATTTATTAAATTTTCAAAAACGGGAAACATTTCTGTGATACGAAATACATTAGGGCATCCTTGTGCCTGAGTGTATTGGTCTATTCGCAGAAAACTATACATTCATCAAAAAATCATTTACCGACAAAAACGTAACTAGTTTATAATATAAGGATGTCCAAATTTGATAGCAAGAGTCAAATTCCGCAACGCTTAGTAGATTTAAGAAGGTGATTACAATCAATATTATTGAAACAAGGGTAAGAAGTTTTATTGAAGATATCCAACACCCTAAACAAAAAAAGAAAATAAATATTAATGATTTAGAAATTCAGTTACGTAAGCGTTTGGATGATTATTTTGAAATGGACGGTTATTCGTTGTTTTATCGTACAATCGAAACATTGCAGGCTGAGGGACAACTGACCCCTATTACAAATAATCAATACAATGGAAGGACACCAGCACTTGCCTTATACTACTGGGTTAATATGAAAGTTTCTGCAGCTAAATGGGATCGTCTCGCGATGATGAAATTAGGCGATCTGTTTGATTTTTCCTTTTATGAACGGCATCCCGAATGGCAGACGGAAGAGGAATGGAATCGAATCCAGAATGTATATACTTTTCTAAAGTCCAGTCAGGAACGGGAAATCGTGTCAGTCGAAGAAAGAAGCCTTGAACTCTTTGAACATGAAAAATTCCTATTAGACGGAGATAGTTTTCCAGAAGGAAAAGGTTTTTTAACTAGAATTGGAGTATCAGAAGAACAGCTTAAAATGGTCAGCTACGGGGAGCCTTTTGTTTTTTGGATAAAACAAGGGAAAGAACTAAAAGATATTCAACGCGTACTGATTGTTGAAAATCTATCTTTCTTTCATACTTCCATTAAGTTATTGGAAGCGAATGAACTGGATTATGATCCTGAACTGATTATTTATGGTGAAGGGACTAAGATTGAGCGAAGCTTTTCCTATTTCTTTAGAATGTTTCCAACTAAACCCTATCTTTTCTATTACGCAGGAGATCTTGATGCCGCAGGCTATGCTATTCTTATTCGCCTGATTGAAAAATACCGAGATAGCTGTATCCAGCCGGCCTTGAAAATTTACCGCAAAATGCTTGATTGTTTAGAACAAAAGAATGACCAGAAAGTCGGTCAAACACAAAACACCCAATACCGTGATTTATTTTTTCAATGGTTTACTGAAGAGGAGCAAGCGCTATTAGGGCAATTATGGCAGGAAAATAAACGGATCGCTCAAGAAGTTTTAACAATCGAATCATGGAGGAGATGGAAGTGAACGAATCATGGGAAGGATTTGCCCAGCGTATGCAACGGTTAAATCCACTATTTGAGCTCGGGAGGGGAATGGAAGTAGGGGAGCTGAAGCCCCATATCCAAACGATTCTCATGCAAGTGCTCCTCACCATCTTTTATCGAGAATTAAACGATGATGATCATAGACGCAAAGCAGATATCAAGTATATAGTCCAAGATTCCATTAAGCAAATGAGGCTATTAGCAGATGATAAGCAAATTGAACGAATTACAAGTGGGCTTTTATATCAGGGAAAAGAAGAGTATAGTAAACCGTTTGAAGCCTTATATTACGATGAAATAAGACAATCTTGGGAGACGCAAACATTCCGCTATGTCACAATGGATGAATTATATACGAATCTTGAGATGGGAGGGTCTATCGTTTATAAACTCACGGATGTGGCTCAGGAAATGATTTTTATGAGCAGGGAAATGGCTGAGGAGTTCTCCATCACAATTGAACAACTCTATAGTATGCAGCTGATTAAAAACGGTAATTTTCGAAAGGCTACTCGAAACCTCGATCACCTCATTTCACGAGTAAACCGCTTAATGGCAAATGAATTTACCTTTCAAAAGGAAATGATTAACAATCCCAAAATCTTATTGATGGAAGAAGAATGGCAACGAGCTGACAATCGTGTTGAAATTGAAAAGCAATTTGAAGAAGAAAAAAATCATTTCCGGACAATCACTAGTATGATAGAAAAAACAAAACGAAGGAATGAAAAAGATGATTTGATTCAGAAGGAACTCATTCTTCTTCAAGAAAAAATTGGCCATACGAGGCAATTGCATGATCGTTTTGCTAAGCTAGTTATTCAGAATATTTCCTATGAGATGAAATTAAAAGCGGAAAACCCCTCATTGTTCTGGGAAAACAGCTTGGTTTCATTTCGTGAACATTTTTATGAAAATTGGTTAATGAAGGAAGGCGTTCAAGGTTTTAACGAAATAGAACGAGTGCTTTCTCCTATATTTTCACCGAAGAATGAGTTTATTTTGCCGCTCGATTGGATTTGGGGAGAGCAGGAATTTAACGAAACTCAAACGTCGGATGTTGTAATTGAGGATGAGGTGGAAGAAAGCATTACTCGTCAGCGCGTAACGAACTGGGACTCCGTTATTAAGGCATGGAGTTATGTTTTTCAATATTTACAAACCTACGGAGAGTTTTCATTAGCTAATATAGTAGAGTTGCCATTAGAAGTGCAGGATTTATGGTTTGAAGAATCTGAAACGATTGATTTATGGATGATGTTTGATAAAAAGCCGCTGAAGGTTCAAGTCCTGCATCGAAAAGAAGATACCTTAAGCGATGAGAGGGAAATTCTTCTTTATAAATTAATGATGGAGTATCCGCAATTTCAAGTGTTTGAAGGCTTGAAGATCTTTACATCATTCGATCATCGAGCGGAGCCTTTCACCTGGTACAGAATGAAAATAACTCCTTTTAAAATATGTGTACAGGAGGAGAAGTAATGAATGCAGAAACGATTAAAAGGGCTTCAGCAGTCTTTTTTACTCTATTAAAAGAAAAAGTAATCGACGAGAACAGTGAACACTTCCAGGCTTATTTTAATCCGGAAGTGAGGCAGACCGTTCTTTTATTAGCGGATGAGTCCGGTACATATATCATTGAATCACCAAAACGCATCCAATTAGTGGTCCAGCCAACCGGCTCTGTCTTTGCTACGAATTTTACTCAATTGAAAGAAAAACATCGGCAAGTTGAAACAAAAAAACACTTTCATCTGATGAGCGTTGTCATCATGTCATTTTTGGCAGCAATCGATCGTAATCAAGCGGCAAAAATTCGCACAAAGCGGGAAGGAATCAGCTATTACGCATTAGAGCGGCAAGTGAACGACCTAATAATGAATTGGGATAATATCATTAAAGCGAAACCTGCCTTTGGAGTAGAAGAAGGAATTGATATGAAAGAAGTAGTGACCACATGGAAATACATGGAGGTTGACACAGATGATTATTCTGTTAAAAAAAGCAATAGACGAACCAGAATTGGGTTAATCGCCGGTGCGATGCGCTTATTAGAGACGGAAGGGCTAATCGTCATCCTTGATCGGGACGATATTCCAAAGGCGATTCCAAGACAAGAGCTTTTTGAGCGAATTGAATATTTGTATCACGATTATGATCGTTATGAATTATTTAAAAAATTAATGACTTCAGAGGAGGATGAGCATGCCGAAAATCCATCGAATTAGAATTGTTGGCCTCAAATATGATGGCATGCAAAAGCAATACAAAGATACTACTTTTAATTTCCATAATGACGAGACATCCACAAATGGTCTCATTGCCATGATGAATGGGGGCGGGAAAGGTGTGTTCCTGCAAACTATTTTCCAAATATTGAAACCTGGAACTTCGTGGGGAAAACAAAATAACCGTTATTATCAGCAGTTCTTCTTTAATAATAAAGAACAATTTATTCCCTATACCTTTCATGTTCTTATCCAATGGGAATTGGACGGTGCTGACCACAGGCATCTGGTGACGGGAGGAATGTTCTCAGCTGAACAGCGGATTTCGATGAGTGAAGAAAGTGGAAGTGAAAGTAAAACATTGGAGCAGGAAGCAAAGATCCTTCCTAATATTACATTTTATACAAGAGAATTTGAACGGAAAGAAGAGGCAGCGCTTGAGCATATTCCACTTTATGAGAATGATGAGGTTGCTGATTCCGAAAGCTTGAAGGATTATTTAAAATGGAATGGATATGACGTTTACCGAGATACGAAGAAGCACTATCGCATCCTTGATACATACGGAATTAACCGTAAAGATTGGGATATTATGAAGGACATAAACAAGGATGAGGGGGGCGTTGGGAAATACTTTGAGGGAGCAGAGGATGATTATTCCCTGTTCCAAAAAAGAATTATTCCGACAGTTGGTCAAGTCTTACATCGAACCGAACATCAAAAGAATGATCTTGTTGAGATATTCAAGAGCCAGGCCAGTATCGCGAAGGACCTGCCTGTTCTATTAAAAAGAGAGCAAGCCCATAAGGAGTTTTTAGAAGACATTGTTCCATTTGAAGAGCATCTAGCTAAAGGAGTAGAACATAAAGAAATTGTTCTAGAAAGCATGAAGGTAGGAAGGCAACTGCTTGGGGCTTTAGAGCATTTGAAACAAACGGAAGAGGAAGCACTGCTTACCTTAGAAAAAAATATTGAGAAATTAATATTAAGGCAAGCAGATTTACGTTATCAAAAAGACAATTTAGAGTACGCAAAAGCTCACAGAGAGGTGATGGATTGGGAAAAAAAATTAGTGGAAGAACGGACCAAGCATACTTCTTTACTAGAGATTGTGAAAGAAAAGCAGGTACGAAAAGAACAATTGACGTTTCAACTTTTATTGAAAGAGTGGTATGAAAACGAACAGAGTATACGCTCTCTTTCACAGCAAATTGATAAATTGGAACAAAATAGTGGTTTAGAGCAAGTGAATCAAAGAATGGATGAAATCAAAAAAGAAGCATTCTCGCAATGGGAACATTCCTATCTTTCCATTCAAGAAGCGGTTAAGCAGTATGTAGGGTTTCAAAAGTTTCTTAATAAAAAAGGAACCGAGCTGTCGCGGCAAGATAAACAAAAGACAAAAGACATGGCGCAGCTTAGTACGGAAATTGGTTTTCTATATACGGATATACATAACTTTGAATCCAAGGAAGTGGCACTCGTTCAAGAATTTGGCGACCGCTTAACCTATGACTTAAAGGGACTAATCGAAAACCTATACAAACAAATAGAAGACAAAAAGGCTAAGTTAGAAGGGCTGCAAGCAAAAGAGAAGGAATCTAGCGAAAGGAAAAATCAACTTGCTACTTCACATGGAACTCTCGTCCAATCCATTCAGTTCTCACAAGAAAAATGTGAAGAATTAAAAGTTACGAATGAACAGCAAAAGCAAAAAGAAACAAAACTGCTAGATAAGCTTCATGGTTTATTAGATGGTGTCACAGGGCCGTTTACCCACTCTCTCTTATCGAAGTATGCCACACAGATAGAAGAAATGCTGGTCCATAACCGAGAACAGGGGGAACAAATTAAAAAAGATCTTTGGGAAACACAACTTGATCATTCTTTAAATGATGAGCATTTCTGGATTCCTAATAAAGATGTGAAAGAATTAAAGGAATGGATCGATGAGAAGACTGGTATTGATGTGTTTTATGGAACCCATTTTCTTCAATCTTTAAGTTCAGATGAAATGACAAACTATCTCTTGATGTATCCGCTTCTTCCATATGGTTTAGTTGTCAGTCAACATCAATGGCAAAAAATTAATCAGCAGATTCTTTCAGGAAGAATGTTCAAAAGTCCTGTTCCCATTTTCTTGCGTGAGGAAATGAACCGCGAAAATCACCAACCATCCTTTGTGATTATCAACGGAACCGAGAGAGAGCTATTAACCGATAAAAATCTATTTACTAACTGGAAAATTAAGATTGCTAAACAAATAGAAGAGAAGAAAGATACTCTCGTTGAAATGGAAAAAACAGAAACTTCCTTACGTCGTATTTTAAAAGAAATCGATCGTTTCTTATTAGGCGTTCTATCTAGTGATATAGAAAGAGCACTCCATCAAGAACAGAACGCTCTTCTTTCAAAGAAATCGAAATTACAGGAAATCACCACACAGGAAGATAAAGAAAACGAATTACTGCTTCTGCTCAAAGATCAGATAGAAACTACGAAGCGAAAAATAGGAAAGCTGTCAAAAGATGTTGATACATTAGAGGTGTTTGCCCAAGAAAAGACCCTATATCAAGAGAATAAACGGGTGAGACTGGAGAAAGAGAAACAAAAGGACGCCCTCGGTTCTCTACAGCAAGAAATAGGAAAAGAGCACCAAGACATCGTTGACCTGCAAAACAAGTGGAATCAAACGTATCTAGAATGGAAACTTACAACCGAACAAAATATCAAGGAAATTTCCTTCTTTATAGAGGGGGCAGCTTTTCCTGCTGATGAAAAAGCAGACCAAAGTGAAGAGGTCCCACGCCTATCCCAACATTTATTAAAAGAGATAAATGGAAGTATCGATGAGTTAAAACAGCTCCAAAAGTCAAAAGAAGAACAGGCTAAAGAATTGCTCGTGATTCAAGCAAGAAAAGAAACCGAACAAAAGCAGCAAAAAAAATTAGAGAAAAAACTCGATTCGCAAAAGAAGGAGTGGAACCAAGTTCCAGAACCGGATGAACCTATTAGTATATTAGAAAATATGCTCCAAACCGCACAAAAGGAAGCGAAGGCAGCGGAAAAAGAAGAACGGGAACAAGGAACGGCTGTAACCGTAGCAGAAACCTCCTTAAAGCTTGCGACCGAACAGCGCGACAAGTCAGGTAAGAAAGTCGAAAAGCATGAAAAACAGCCTGAAGCATGGGAAGACCTTGACTTAGAGATAAAGGAGATAGAAATTAAAGACCAAACGAAACTAGCGAAAGAAGAAGTAAAGAAGGCGGAGAAACGACAAAAAGAATCAGAAACGAAAATTGCAGGTTTTGAAGGGGATTTATTAACCATATCCGTTATCCTAAAGGAAGAAGCGGCGGCATTTACGGACAATGATTTAGAAAGAATTAAGAGTCAAGGAAAAGCAGGTATCCTATCCTGGTGTGAAGAACATCAAGCGATTCAGGAAGAAGGCCAAGAGAAGCACGCGAAAATCGAACAATCATTGCGTAATGTAAAGAACACGATTGAAGGAAAGGATTGGGAGATTCGCTTTAAAAATGAAGTCCTAACCACACTGGATCATCTGGATACAAGGCATTATGCGCATATCCAAAGTATAATCAAAAATATGAAGCGTTTTTCACAAAGTGGATTGGAGCAATTAGAGCGAGATAAAGAAAGGGCAGAAAACGCTCAAAACTTCTGGGCTAGCCGTGCCAGCATGAAAGTAATGAGTATTTCAGAGGCTATTCGTTCCATGATTGCGAAAATGAAGCTGAAAAATGAACGAGGGTCCTTTCCGCTTGTTCAGCTCAAGGAAGACATCTTACCTAAAAAGGCAGAAGATATCGAACCACTTTTGAAGCAGCATTTTGTTGCTGCTATTAAAAAGATAACCCAACAGTTCGATGTGATTGATGATGTGAATCAATCCTTAGACCAAGAAATAAAACAACTCATTAGTGATGAGCAAATTTTATTTGTATCACTAAGAAATCGATATCCTGAGCTGCTTGTCTATAATATGCGGACGGATAATGCCTTTATGTACGGAAAACCGCAAAGAGAGCATTATTCAACATGGCAGACTATTAATCAAGGCTCTAAGACAAAATCCGATGGCAGTGGAGGGCAAAAGTTATCGGCTCGAATGGTGATGATGATGATGTTATTATCAGTTAAAAGCGAAACAGACCAAAGCTGGGTTCCGTTAGTCTGTGATAATCCATTCGGACAAGCTGCATCGGCACATGTCCTTGACCCGATATTCGCAGTTGCCGAGAAACTGAAGTTCCAATTCATCGTCGTCACTCCACCAGAACTGGTGAAAACGGAAATCAGCCAAAGATTTGACGCCTATTATAAATTGGACTTCATTCGTGAAAAAGGAAAAGAAATTGTTTCGGATACGATCGTTCCAGCTTTTCGAATTTACCAGGGAGAGGAAGTCTCTCAGGTAAAGTAACACAATGATACAATCTAGGATTAAAGTAAAAATCTCACTTTCATATGGGAGGTGGGATTTTTACTTGTAACAGGAAATTACTCTATTTTAAAAAGCACCATCAGAAAGAACGCGCCTAAAAGGATGCCTTTTGCTTCAGATAGATTTTCTTGTTGAATATTCGACATGCCACTCAGGTATTGGAATTTGTTTTGGCTGGTTACCTTCGCGTTCAATTCTATCACGTCTTTTCTTCATCCATTCTTGTAGGGTTGCTGGAAAATGAGTTTCTTCGCAAGGGAATACGGCAATGTCGGTAAACGCAGGAGGAAAGGGACTTTTTCTAATGTGTTTTATTAGCTTTGCCATCACCTGTTCATAGTCCATTTCAGAACAAAATTGGAACCATAGCAGAACGGTCTCGTCCTTCACCAAGAAGTGGGAATAAACCGATTCAATTAGTGTTAATAGTTTCACTGCCTCTTTTTTGGTCATCGCCATTCCTCCTGTGCCCCAATTTTACCTTCCTAAAAATTGACGCTCAACTCGTTCAGATATCGATTCTTTGTTTTGCTTTTGGGGTGTTTACCTTCTTTAGCAATATCCTTATGGCCTTTTCACAATCCATTTCTCTATAATATTTCCATTTATTTCTATCTCTAAAAAGGACAGAGTCAAAAAAATTTTTATCATTCGGTAATATTCACTATTTCCAGATTTCCTAGAACACCAATTGCTTACATCGATGTTAAAATTAAAAAGGTAGTTACGTGTCAAAAATCATAAGAGGAGCATACTTTACAAATGAACCAGAAATTTCTTTATATTATCATCATCATTGCCCTGGGGTATCTATTAAAACGTTTCAATATTTTACAAGAAAAAGATGGACAAGTTATTTCAAAAATTATATTTAAAATAACTCTTCCTGCATTAGTCATTGTTACCTTCGATTCTGTAAAAATAGAAATTTCTCTAATTTTAATTCCTATTATTGTCCTCATATATGGTTTAGTCACCACATGTCTTGGCTTATGGGTATTTAAAAATGAGGAAAGGGAACTTAAAGGTTCTTTTATGATCATGTCTTCAGGATATAATGTCGGCCTCTTTGCATTTCCTCTTGTCTATTCGATTTGGGGGATGAGTGGATTAACCTATTTTAGTATGTTTGATGTAGGAACATCATTCCTTGTCTTTGGAATTGCCTATATATTAGGAAGTTATTTTTCAGAAGAAGGGTTACGCCTCAGACCTGTTGAAATTGTAAAGAAACTTAGTAAATCAATTCCTTTAATGACTTACGTAATCGCGAGTATTTTAAATTTCAGTCATTTAAAATTACCTGACATGATTATTAATGTGGCGAGTACCATATCGGCAGCCAATATGCCCTTATCCTTATTACTTTTGGGACTCTATTTAAATTTTAATTTTGAGAAAAAATTTATTAAACCGATGTTGAAATTTTTAACTTTTCGATATGGTCTGGGATTTGCTTGTTGGTTTTACTTTATTTTTTCTTCTTCCAAACGATGATATGTTTCGTTATACGATATTGATCGGACTCGTACTGCCACTTGCGGCATCATCCATCACTTATAGCGTTGAATTTAAATATAGTATGGAAAGCACACGTTTAATAGCAACTATTTCCAACATTACTATTTTAATTAGTATCGTTATCTTGTATATTTTTGCAAACTTTATTTGATGAATCTCTAAGTTCAGGTTAAACTAGTTGAATGAAGAACGGTTTAATGGTCAGAGTTATATTTGAGATGAATCTGAGCACGTCAAAGGGATTTTAATGACATTGAATTAAATAAGTAAACTAGATTATACATTGAAAGTTGGTAACTAAAATGATGAATCGCAGTATTATTTTTTTTGATATTGATGGAACTTTGCTTAACCATGATAAAAAATTGCCTCTCTCAACGAAAGAATCGATTTTTAAATTAAAAGAACTTGGACATGAAGTAGCTATTGCAACTGGACGAGCCCCATTTATGTTCGAGGATTTGCGAAAAGAATTAGATATTAATACATATGTTAGTTATAACGGACAATACGTTGTCTTAAAAGGGGAAGAATTATATCGAAATCCATTAAACATTTCATCCCTTGAAAAGCTAACAGAAGCAGCTCTTCATAACAATCATCCTGTCGTCTTTATGGACCATGAGGATATGAGAGCGAATGTGCCAGAGCATACATATATAACAGAGAGCATTGCTACATTAAAAATCGACCGTTTCCCGATGCATGATCCGAATTATTACAAAGGGCGGGAGTTGTTTCAAACGCTTCTTTTTTGCCCAGAAGGGGAATTAAAACAATACGAACAGAGGTTTCATGATTTTGATTTTGTGAGATGGCATCCAGTTTCAGTCGATGTACTCCCAAAGGGAGGATCAAAAGCCCAAGGGATTAAAAAGATCGTTGAAAGACTAGGTATTCACCCAGAACGACAATATGCCTTTGGCGATGGACTTAACGATATGGAAATGCTCTCAACAATACAAAATAGTGTAGCGATGGGGAATGCTGAAGAGATAGTAAAGTCAGTGGCCAAATATGAAACAAAATCTGTTGAAGAGAATGGAATTCTCCATGGTCTTCAAATGGTTGGTCTTTTATAATTAATTAATGATTAACTTAAAAGAACGAAAATATATTAGTCAAAAAGTTTCTCAGTTATCGCATTGCCCTGTTTTGATTATTAAGTAAAATTCACCTCCATTATAGGTTAGGCATGCACTAGGTATTTACCAGGTTCATGCCTTTTTATTAATATACGAAAAAATTTTAAAGTTTACATTAAGATTAAAGTATTAAAACAAAAAGTATCCTATTATAAATAAGAAGTGCATAACTATTGAACAGTTTATTAAAAATTCCAATAAGTAGTATGAAGTTCCTGACTTTTTATGCTTGTAATCCTTCAATTTTAAAAACTATACTTATAGAGTAAATTATTATTTTATCGTCGGAGGAAACATGTCTATTCAAGTTCAAGAATTAAATAGGTCTTTCAGAGTCCATGTCAGGCAGGAGGGCTGGACAGAAGCTTTACGCAGTTTATTCAAACGGGAATATCAAACCGTTCAAGCAGTGAAGGACGTGTCTTTCAACATTAATACGGGTGAAATTGTAGGATTTTTAGGGCCGAATGGAGCAGGAAAAACGACCACGATTAAGATGTTAGCCGGTTTGCTGCATCCTACTTCCGGCCGAATCGAAGTGAATGGATTCAAACCACAGGAACAGAAGAACGAGTACAAAAAAATGATGAGTTTGGTCATGGGGCAGAAAAGTCAATTGATTTGGGATATCCCCCCAATTGAGACTTTTCTAGTAAATAAAAGCGTCTATGAAATTGACGAAAAAGTGTTTCGTCAAACCTTGGATGAACTTGTTGAATTACTAGAATTATCCCCATTACTTGGTAAACCCGTACGAAATCTAAGTCTTGGTCAGCGCATGAAATGCGAATTAGCCGCGTCATTATTACATCGTCCATCGATTCTTTTTTTAGATGAACCGACGATTGGCTTGGATGTGGATACCCAAGAAAAAGTACGCCAATTTATTGCTAAATATAATCGTGAACACAAAACAACGATTCTGCTAACTTCACATTATATGGGCGATGTCACCGCACTTTGTGAGCGGGTGTTAATCATTAATCATGGGAAACTACTTTATGACGGAGCGTTACAAGTCTTAACGGAAAGATTAACTCCATATAAATTGTTAGAGGTTCGACTTCCTTCAGGCTCACATGGTCGATGGGAGTCATTCGGTGATGTGGTTTCCTTTGAAGATGGGAAATTGACACTTCGAATCGCACGGGATCGTGTACCGACTATTTCATCTGAACTACTGGCTAATTTCGAAATCAACGATCTAAATATACAAGATCCACCGATGGAAGAAGTGATTACCTTAGCTTTCCAGGAGGAATCACATGAATACTAAATATCGAGCCATTTTACGGATGAAATATGTCGAGATGTTTTCTTATCAGCTATCGACAATGGTCTGGATGTTTGGTACGATGATCCAACCTTTGATTACCATGATGGTGTGGATGAATATTTATCCAGACCAGGGAGATTCTTTTATTTTATATTTTATTTCTTTGATAATAGTAGAGCGCTTGACAAGTGCTTGGGACGTTTGGGAAATGGATCGGCAAATAAGGGAAGGGACGTTTTCCTATCAAATTGTTCGGCCTTTTCATCCAATTCATTGGGCAATCGCAGAAAATATTGTATATAAAGGTTTGTTTTTAGTCATTCTTGTGCCTTGTTGGATTATTCTTTCCATCTTTATTCCTTCTCTCCAGTTACATCTATCATTCAGCCAGTGGGGACTATTTTTAGCTGCGCTGTTATTAGGAGCAATTATTCGATTTGCTTTTAGTTTTATGTTTGGCATATTGGGTTTTTGGATGACCAAAGTGACAGCTGTCTATGCCACGTTCGAAACCGTCTCGTTATTTATTTCAGGCCGGATTGCACCGTTTTCTCTGTTACCGCCTGTAGTGAAACAAATCAGTACCTTCTTACCCTATCGATATATGATTGGATTTCCTTTAGAAATTCTAACAGAAACAGCTGATCGGAAAACCATGTTGGTAGGATTTATAGGTTCCTCCATTTGGACTGTTCTTCTGATTGTGGCAATAGGTTGGTTATGGAAGGCTGGATTAAAGAAAAATCAGGCGGTGGGAGGATAACATGAGGCGATATTGGGGGATATTTAAAGAATTTTTTCGAACTTGTCTGGTAGAAGAACTCGAATACCGCAGTGAGTTTATAGGGAATCTCTTTTCAAGTTTATTTGGTATTATCGTTTCGATTTTGATGGTCCAAATTTTCTTTTATCAAACAGATCAATTGGGGGGCTGGGCATATGCTGATGTTCTGATTCTTCTTGGTATTTTCAATACCTTGCAAGGGTTGGTTGATTTTGCTCTTCGCCCGAATATGCCGAGACTGCTTATGCATATTCGAATGGGAACATTAGATTATGTGCTCACAAAACCCGTTGATAGCATGTTTTTCGTCAGTCTGAGGCATCTTGTTTTCTGGCGCTTGATTGATGTGTTATTAGGGGTTGGATTAATTATTTATGGCTTAGTTCAAAGGCATTTCATACCGTCATTGCTTGATGTAGGTTTCTTTTTGGTTAGCATTATTGCGGCATTATTAATTATTTATTCTTTGTGGATGTTATTGATGACCACCGCCTTTTGGGTGATTCGAATGGATGATTTATCTTTTTTATTCAACTCTTTCTTTGAAACGACTCGGTTTCCAATCACTATGTATAAAGGTTGGCTGCGACTGGCTTTAACCTATGTTTTTCCTGCCGCGTTTCTTACGTTTACTCCGGCAAGTTCTTTAATCGGAAAGTGGAATGGTGGAACAACAGTTGTGTCACTCATTGTCGCTGTTGTTTTCTTTTGGCTGTCCCGTCGTTTCTGGAAGTTTGCACTTGCGAATTATACTAGTGCGAGTAGTTAAAATCATTGTGGATTAAAAGTCCCGAGGAGAGAGAAAATTGGGAGCTACAGGGGATAAGAATGGTTCATAATCCCCTGAAGAAAAAGATTATTAGAGCTGCAGGGGATAAGAATGGTTCATAACCCCCTGAAGAAAAAGATTATTAGAGCTGCAGGGGATAAGAGTGGTTCATAACCCCCTGAAGAAAAAGATTATTAGAGCTGCAGGGGATAAGAATGGTTCATAACCCCTGAGGAAAAAGATTACTAGAGCTACAGGGGATAAGAATGGTTCATAATCCCCTGAAGAAAAAGATTATTAAAGCTACAGGGGATAAGGACAATTCATAACTCCTTAAGGAAAAAGTAATTAAGAGTTACAGAGGATAAGAACGGTTTATAACCCCCAAAGGAGAAAAAAATCAGATACTACAGCAGATAAGAGGCACGGATATAAACATTCCATGCCTCTTATTTTGCCGTTTTTAAGGAAAAATAGCCTTTAAAACATACTCAACCGATAATTTCTAGATAAAAGTTCCAATAGTTTAATTCCAGCCACACTGTTACCTTTTTCATCCAGTGCAGGGCCGAAAATTCCGATTCCAAATTTCCCAGGCACAGCCCCCATGATACCGCCTGATACGCCACTTTTAGCAGGAATACCAATTTTGATGGCAAATTCTCCTGACGCATTATACATCCCGCACGTAACCATAAATGTTTTACAGATTCGCGCTACATCCTCAGGCATAATCTGTTTTCCAGTTAGAGGATCTTTTCCATCCATCGCAAAAATCATTCCGATCCTTCCTAAATCCAGACAATTCATTTCGATGGCACACTGTTTTGTGTATAAATCTAATAATGTTTCAACATTTTCAATGATAATATTATGCTGCTTAAGAAAATAACATAATGACCGGTTTAAATTAGCCGTTTCGAATTCGGACCGGGCGACTTCCTCACAATAGCCGATGGAAGAGTCGTCGGCCAACTCCTGAATAAAGGCTAATAACCGATTCAACCTATCCTCAACTGAATCCCCCTTAATCATGTGGGTGACAACAAGTGCTCCTGCATTGATCATAGGGTTTAGCGGTTTGGCTGGTGCCATTGTTTCTAATTTGGCAATCGAATTAAAAGGGTCTCCAGTCGGTTCCATTCCAACCCGTTCAAATACATATTGAAAGCCTCTTTCTATTAAGACAAGAGCCAAGCTTATAACCTTTGAAATACTTTGCAGTGTAATCTTTTTATTAATATCTCCGGCTGAGATACATCTTCCGTCTGGATAATGAATGGCAATGGACAAATCCTCTGGATTTGCTTTACCCAGCTCGGGAATATAGTCAGCAACCTTGCCATCTTTTGTATATTTTTTTGCTTCATCAACTAATAGTTTTAATTCACCACTTGTTTGACATGGCATAAAGAATCACCCATAGTAGTTTTGCCTATGAAATTGAGTTCATACATGATAAAAATTGTTCAATGTATACATGTTTTATAGAAAATGATTTTTCTGGTTGAATTAGATTAAATGACATTAGACAATGTGAGGAATACAAAAATTTTTAAAACGTGAAGTGTTAAAAGACAATCCCCTTCCTAATATTACAAGGAAAGGGATTTTTGAACTTGAAACCCTGAGCGTTAAATCTGATTAGGTTGTTGGTGCCACGATTGAATTTTTAGCTTGTGTTGTCTTTATTGGCTGGTAAGATAATTTTGCGCATTCGCTGAAAGCAAATTGTTTACAGCCTTTACACTTATTAATCTCCAGTTGTGCCAGTGCGGCATTGAGAGCTTCACCGGTATGTTCAAAAATATTTTTTTCACCTATCTTTTTGTTCAGTCCCGTTGCCCAAAGTAATTCTTTCGGTTGTTCGCGTAGACCGGAAATCATGACATGTTGTTTTTGGTCCTTTAATTGTTTAACGATTCTGGAGAGGAGAGCTTCACCTGAAGTATCAATGAAGGAAACCTTGCTCATTCTTAATAGAAGAACTCGCGGCTTCGAACTAAGAATTTCTTCAATTTCTTCTTCCAATCGTTCAGTGGTACCGAAAAATAATGGTCCTTCTAATGTGTAAATATGAATTTGCGGACAGTTAGAACCTTGCTGTACGATTTCTTTTTTCACCATTTTATCAGCCGGGTCCGGCAAAACCTTCGACACTTTCAAAGTCTCGCTCATTTTCCGAACAAATGCCACTAGCGCTAAAATAATTCCTCCGCCGACACCAGTGGTCAGGTCGATACCAACGGTTAAGAGGAAGGAAGTGACTAATACAAGCGAATCCATTGTTTTGGTTTTAAAGATATGGAGAAACTCTTTGCGTTCACTCATGTTCCATGCAACAAACATAAGAATCGGTGCCATACTGGCTAATGGAATGGCCGAGGCATATGGTGCGAGCATGACTAATACCATCAATACGACAACCCCATGTATAACACCGGATAAGGGTGAGAACGCGCCGTTTTTAATATTAGTTGCTGTTCGTGCAATAGCACCTGTAGCTGGGATCCCTCCAAATAAAGGGGTTATCATGTTGGCCAGTCCTTGCGCCATCAGCTCCTTATTACTATTGTGCTTTTCGTTGGTCATACTGTCCGCCACTAAAGCAGATAATAAGGATTCAATTCCACCTAGCATGGCAATAACCAGAGCGGCAGGCAGAAGTTCAATGACTAAACTACCGGTAATCTGCGGAAATTCAAAATTTGGTAGCCCAGTAGGAATGGCTCCATATGTAGAACCAATAGTTGAAACTTGATTCGGAAAGCAATAAGAAGCAATTAAAGTTGAGACAATTATCCCCAACAGTGCTCCGGGGATTTTTGGCATATATTTTGTTGCCAATAGAACAATGGCTAGACTAATAAAAGCTACCAGAACACTGTAGACGTTAATGGTATGCAGGTTTAAGAGAATTTCTTTCATGTTTAAGTGAAATGCTTCTTCTTTTTTTAAGTTACTCAGCCCTAAGAAATTGGCAATTTGGCCAGAAAAGATAATCACTGCAATTCCAGCCGTAAACCCGATGGTCACAGGCCGTGGAATAAACTTAATAAACCTCCCTAATTTGAACGCACCCATTAGAAAAATAATCACGCCTGCCAGAAAACCGGCAATCAATAATTTTTCATAACCAAACTGCAGCACCACTCCCAATAATACAGGAACAAAGGCTCCTGTCGGCCCTGCAATTTGATATTTGGATCCTCCGAAAAGAGAGACCAAAATCCCGGAAATAATCGAGGTATAAAGCCCGTATTCCGGTCTTACCCCCGAAGCAATTGCAAAGGCCATTGCTAAAGGAATCGCTACAATCCCAACAATTAATCCAGCCACCACATCTTTTTGAATATGGCCAAGATTATAGCCTTTAAATCGGTTATAATCGATCATTAAAACACCCCGCTTTCAAGATTAGATAAGTTTGTCTCGTTCGAATGGACCTCATTACGTTTTTTAATCCCATCGCTTTTCGATGCAGTTCTAGGAACCGAGTATTCATACATGAAAAATGACGTTTATTTTCTGGAGACTTTGTCGTTTGAAATTCCTGATACTTGTGTTGATTGTCGAACTCCTTGTTAAAATCTAAGATTCTTGAAATGGTAGACATAGATTTCCCTCCTATTTCACATAATGATCGGTGTAATACATAACATTAGATGTAATGTTATATCACATATATATATAATATAATGGGAAAATGTGAAAAAATTGTTAATAAATTGTAGGTAAAATGTTGCCTTTTTATGTCATGACTATAGTGTGAGGAATCTTAAAAGTAGTTGTTAAATCCCGCTTTAGCTCTAGTATATGACTTGTTTTTTTGAGGAAATTCTACTAGGAATGTTTGGATAAAGAACCTAATTGGAGTGGATTCTAGCGGGAAGATGTCTATTACCGAATTAATGAATGATCAAAGGAGTGGTTCTAATGGGAGCTGTTCTTTATCAAGGTGATGAAAGATAAAACTAGTCGGTTTTGATAGGAAAGTGTCCTTCATCGAGGTAATGAAAGACAATATGAGAGGTGTCTAGTGGGAAAGCGTCCTTCATCGGATCATGAAAGACAAATAAGAGTAAAGAATTAAGAAGATGTTAAAACTGGTGAAATTATTAAATTACCAAAAAAGGAAAAAGAAATAAAGAAAATGGAAAGCAACGAAATTAGGAGGGTTTCAGTGAATATCTTCCTATATCGTTGCTTGTTGTGTTCATCAAATAATAAGCTTCACTTGTTATTCGATCAACTATAAAGTAAACAATCTTCGGTTAGGGTGCCCCATAGGGAATCATCCATTAATCCTTTGGTCATATTCAATTCTCAAACGTTTGATATCTTCTATAGGAGGAAGCCCAAACATACGGGAATACTCACGGCTGAACTGTGACGGACTTTCATAGCCTACACGGAATGCGACATCCGTTGCATCCGTTGATTCAGACAATAATAGATGACGGGCCTGCTGCAGTCTCAATTGTTTTTGAAATTGAATCGGGCTCATAGTGGTAACCACTTTAAAGTGACGATGAAGCGAAGACTCACTCATATTCGCTATTTCCGCAAGTTCCTCAATGCGAATGGACTTAACATAATTTTTCATGATGTGTTCAATTACGTCCCTGACTTGATTAGTAGAGCTTCCTTCAATGGCCATTTGTTCAAGAGTGACACCATGCTTACCTTGAAGAACCCTATAGAGAATTTCCTTCGTGAAGAGAGGAGCAAGCACCGGGATATCTTCTGGATTGTCTAATAAACAAGCTAACCTAATTACTGCTTCCAACAAAGGAACTTCAATGCGGCTGACAAACATCGCTCGTTTAGCATTTTCTTTTGGGCCAACTCGAATTCCCATATCCCGTATAACCTCAATGATTTGATGCGGCGTAAATTCAAGTTTGATAGCCAGATATGGCACTTCAGCGGATGCTTCCATGACTTGTCCTGTAACCGGCAAGTCAACTGATGTAACAAGGTAATTGGAAGGACCGTAACGAAATCGCTCA
Organism: Neobacillus cucumis; assembly: GCF_023715505.1. The sequence goes on from NZ_JAMBOH010000002.1 coordinate 79,423, forward strand.
ATCCCTAACAAATTCTCCTTCACACCTTGAACTACAATGCACAAGGAAGGCTTATAAACTTTGTGTCTTGGTCCGATATCAGTAGATTGGCGAATGAAAAATAGAGACGGAATTGTGGTCTCGTGAACACCGTCCCGGCCTGTATGCTGCTCTATGAGTTTAGCGAGCTTATCCTGTTTTTTATAGATTTGTTCAGACATAAGTTCCTCCTTGCGCCTTCATTCTTGATTGTTCCATTATAATGCATATCCTTCTGGTGCGTAAGTGGGTGTGAGAGGAATAGGCAATCATTTAAGAGGATTTGGATAACGGTCGCTTTTACATTTATTGCATAATTAGGAGGAGCTAGAACCAATAACATTTGGAATTTAAGGTAACAACAAAATAAATGAAAGGATGATTCATAATGCAAAAGCGAAGATTAGGAAAAAGTGGCCTGGAAGTTTCTGCTGTTGGGCTCGGCTGTATGGGAATGAGTCATGGTTATGGACCGGCATCTGACAAGAAAGAAATGATCTGGTTGATCCATGAGGCAATTGACCGAGGTGTTACTTTCTTCGACACTGCCGAAGTGTATGGTCCATATGTAAATGAAGAGTTGGTAGGCGAAGCGCTTGCTCCATTCAAGGAAAAAGTGGTTATCGCTACTAAATTTGGAATCCAAATGGTAGATGGAAAACAGGTGCTTGACAGTAAGCCGGAGCGTATTAGGAAATCAGTCGAAGGATCGCTCAAACGCCTTAAGATTGATACCATTGACCTTTACTATCAACATCGGGTTGACCCAAATGTGCCGATAGAAGAAGTAGCTGGAGTAGTACAAAACCTAATCAAGGAAGGCAAGGTTAAGCATTGGGGACTTTCTGAAGCAGGGGTGAAAACGATTCGGCGTGCAAACTCGGTTCATCCGCTTACTGCCATTCAAAGTGAGTACTCAATGATGTGGAGAAGTCCTGAAGAAGAACTACTGCCTACACTTGAAGAGCTTGGAATTGGCTTCGTTCCGTTCAGTCCGTTGGGTAAAGGATTCCTTACCGGGAAAATTGACAAAAATGCCACATTCGATAGCTCCGATTTCCGAAGCATTGTGCCTCGTTTTAAACCTGAGAATATCGAAGCAAATCAGGTTCTGGTCGAACTAATAAAGGAGATCGCAGCAGGGAAGGACGCAATGCCGGCTCAAATCGCACTAGCATGGGTACTTGCCCAGAAGCCATGGATTGTTCCGATTCCCGGTACACGCAAATTGAACCGTCTGGAAGAAAATCTTGGCGCAGCTGAGGTTGAACTGACCACCGGGGAACTAAGTGATTTGAACAATACGCTCTCGAAGATTGAGATTTCCGGAGATCGATATCCGGCAGAATACGCAAATAGAGTGGGCAAATAATATCTTGTTTAATAAAAATAAACTGGAGGATTTCAAATGCAAAAAGTAACTTTGAACAATAGTGTAGAGATGCCTATACTTGGTTTCGGTGTTTATCAGATTCAAGATGCCAATCAATGTGAACAAAGCGTTTATCACGCTATTATGGCAGGCTATCGGCTAATTGATACCGCTGCCTCTTATCTGAATGAAGAAGCAGTTGGCAGAGCAATCAAGCGGAGTGGCGTACCAAGAGAGGAATTATTTATTACTACAAAACTCTGGGTCCAAGATACGGGTTATGAGAGCACAAAGAAAGCTTTCGCAAAATCACTGGAAAGACTGCAATTGGATTATTTGGATTTGTATTTAATTCATCAGCCGTTTGGTGATGTATATGGTTCTTGGCGTGCGATGGAAGAATTGTACCGTGAGGGAAAAATCAGGGCAATTGGTGTTAGTAACTTTCAGAAAGATCGTCTGGTAGATTTGATTATTCATAATGAAATTACCCCTGCCGTAAACCAGGTTGAAACGCATCCCTTCTGCCAGCAGATAGAAAGTGCTAAACTGATGAAAGAGCACCATGTTCAGATAGAGTCCTGGGGGCCTTTTGCTGAAGGAAGAAATAACATGTTCCAAAATGAAGTTTTAGTATTAATAGCCGAAAAGTATAATAAATCAGTTGCTCAAGTGATTTTACGTTGGTTGACGCAAAGAGACGTCGTAGTCATTCCAAAATCTGTTCATAAAGAAAGAATTATTGAAAACTTTAATATCTTTGACTTTGAATTAAGCCAAGAGGATATGGATTCAATTGCTTCATTAGATACCAATAACAGCTTGTTTTTCTCCCATAACGATCCCGAAATTGTAAAATGGATCGGTACCCGTAAACTAGATATTTAATGTTTTTACTTTTGTAACTTTTCTATCACATTAAAGATTGTGTTAGTCCACTACCTGAAGATAATTAACAATTATGATTAATTTGTTTAAAAATGAACAAATTGGCGTCATTTAACCATTGTAAGGATCTAAGTACTATTTATAATGTAGTTATATGAAATAAATAATGTGAATTCAGCATTGTTACTGGTGTACGCAGGCAAAACTAATTGGGATTGTTACTGTTATTCAGGCAAAACCCGATTGGATTGTTACTGGTTATCCAGGCAAAACCTAAATCGCTAAAATTGAGGGCTTTTTAAGCCTTCGATTTTGGTGGTTTAGGTTTTTCTTTTAGGAAATAATCTAGAACTTAGGGGAGAGAGAGAAATTTATACACACCGTAAAAAAATGTTTGATATTACATGTTACTATTATTCAGAATGTTAAGAAATGATTGTAAAAAAATGAATCCTTGAAAAAAAACCTAAATTACTCTATCATATTATCTTGTTAGTAAATAATTTTTATATAGTGTTTATATTGTTTAGGAGAAAAGCTGGCAGGAATAAATAATTATATATAATGGTCTTTCATTTATTTTACATATCGGCCATTCTATTAATTTAATATTACTAGCCCAAATTCTTAACAGCCTATCGAAAGGGGAATAAGATATGTTAGAAGTTATGGACAGACCAAAGTCAGAACCAACTAAAGCAGAACAACTTGATGTACTTGATCAGTTGCTAAAGCCGGAGGTTCAGGAATCATTAACCACTTTAGTAGAACAGCTTCCAAAATTGACCGAACTTGTGAATATATTAACAAAGTCATATGACTTTGCCCAGTCAGTTGCAACAGATGAAGTATTAAAAAATGATACAATTGGAGCCATTACAGAGATTGTAGAACCTGTTAAAGATACGGTGAAAAATCTAGCTGCTACTGCAATTGAAGCAAAAGATCGTGCCGATGAAAGTAATGAAGTGATCGGTTTATTTGGACTTTTGAAAATGATTAAAGACCCTCAAGCTCAGAAACTTTTCCGTTTTATTAACGCTTATCTTGAGGTTTCGGCAGAACGCTCAGCGAAATAAATTTACCAGTACATCCATAGAGACGGGGGAGAGACTATGTCAAAGAAAGTTGTTATTTTAGGTGCCGGATATGGCGGACTATTAGCTGCTATTAATATTCGTAAATATTTAAATAAAGATCAAGCACAAGTTACTGTGGTGAATCAGTACCCTACACATCAAATTATCACAGAACTTCATCGTTTGGCAGCAGGAAGTGTTGCAGAACAGGCAGTGGCCATGCCTTTAGCGAAGCTTTTCAAAGGAAAAGATATTGAGCTTAAAATCGCAAAGGTAGAGTCATTTTCAGTAGATCAAAAAGTAGTAAAACTTTCAGATGGATCTACTTTATCATATGATGCGCTAGTCGTGGCCTTAGGAAGCAAAACAGCTTACTTCGGTATACCAGGATTAGAAGAAAACAGCATGGTGTTAAAATCAGCTGAAGAGGCGAATAAAATCTATCAACATATCGAAGAACGGATCGCTGAATATGCAAAAACGAAAAATGATGCAGACGCAACGATTCTTATCGGCGGCGGTGGTTTGACCGGTGTTGAGTTGGTTGGAGAAATCGCTGATATCATGCCTAAACTTGCTAGAAGCTATGGTGTGGATCCAAAAGAAGTAAAGCTGCTTTTAGTAGAAGCAGGCCCTAAAATCTTACCTGTTTTACCAGATGCATTAATTGAACGAGCTACTGCGAGTTTAGAGGCACGTGGTGTTCAATTCTTAACAGGCCTTCCTGTAACCAACGTAGAAGGAAATGTCATTGATTTAAAAGATGGACAAAAGATTACTGCTAATACGTTCGTTTGGACTGGCGGAGTACAAGGTAATCCTCTAGTAGGTCAATCAGGGCTTGATGTGGATCGTGGACGCGCAACCGTTAATGAATATCTTCAATCTACTTCACATAAAGACGTATTCGTTGTCGGTGACAGTGCGGTTGTCTTTGGTCCAGAAGGACGACCATTCCCGCCTACTGCCCAAATTGCATGGCAAATGGGAGAACAAACAGGATACAATGTCTTTGCCTTCTTAGAGAACAAAGCTTTCAAAGAGTTCTCTCAAGTTAACTCTGGAACCCTTGCAAGCTTGGGACGTAAAGATGCGGTAGCTACTATTGGTGCGAACGCTATTCCACTAAAAGGGATGCCAGCGTCATTAATGAAAGAAGCTAGTAATGTTCGATACTTATCACATATTAAAGCATTGTTCAGTTTAGCTTATTAATACTAACGAAGCTATTAAGCTACTATTTATGAATACGGCTTTCTCAAATTAAAGCACCACAGTGTTTCCTCACACTGTGGTTTTTTCTTTTTTTTATAGAAATGTTCGAGCCGTCGCCAGAATAGATGCTGTGTTACTTAACAAACATTTTTTCTAATCAAGGGCAATATTATGAATATGGTATCTTATTCTCTTTTCGATAAGTCGCTGGGGTCATTTCCATATATTTTTTAAAGATTCTATGAAAATGGGTTATGCTTTCAAACCCACACATTTCGGCAATAAAGGAAACTTTTTGATTTGTTTTTAGTAATAGTTCTTTAGCCTTGATAACTCTTTTATGATTCAAATAAATGGTCAATCCCATCCCAGTTGTTTGTTTAAATACTCTACTAAAATGGGAAGCACTGACTAGTGCCTCGTTTGCAAGTTCAGTCAGGGTTAATGGATGACTTAAATTGTTATTAATATAGACTAAAATTTCTTTAATCCAATCTGGTCCATAGGTGTTAGATTCCACTATGTGCTGTTTATTGTCCATGTGGGCCCGATATAATTCAAGTATGAGTTGGTGAACAATTAGCATTGAGGCATGTCTAGATCCCAGTTCATTTTTTATAGTTTCTTGAAATATGTTTAAAAGTTGTTGTTCTATTTTTTTTTGATGCTCAAGCTGAAGGGATATTTTATAATGTTTAATTTTCGCTGCCATTTCGAACAAATTTAAATAAGAAAAAGAATCATCAAGTAAGACATTATAAAGTAATGTTGGGCTAAAAAATATAATGGTAGATGTCACAGGTTCTTCCTTATCAGGCATTGCACGATGAATGATATTGTTTGGGATAAGAAATACGTCACCTTGTTTCATGTCATAAAAAATGTCATCGATGAAAAAAGTCCCTTTTCCACTGTAGACATAAACAATTTCATAATAATCATGAATATGGTCGGGCAGTTCTTTCTGTGGGCTCTTTGTATCTTGGTATATGAAAGAAAAAGGAAACAACAAGTTATTGTTTGAAATTTTTTGAACGCTTTTCAATAGATATCACCTACATAAATGGTATATCAAAAAAGGGTATAAATAAAGCAATAAATGTAACTTTTATTTCAAATATTGATGATAAGATGGAGGGGAGTTCAAAATGAAAGGGTTTTCTAATTTTATAAATTAAAAGGAGTGTTACCCCAAAAATGAAAAGTATAGTCTGTAACCAACCAAATCAATTTAAAATGGTAGAAGTGGAAACTCCTGTACTTAAAACAGGAGAAGCTTTAGTTCATATTCGCCGCATTGGCATTTGTGGCACTGATTACCATGCATACAAAGGCAACCAACCCTTTTTTAGCTATCCTCGTGTACTCGGTCATGAACTTTCTGGTCAAATTGAATCTATAGGGGAAAACTCTTGTGGATTAAAGGAAGGAGATCAAGTATCCGTTATTCCCTACATGGAATGTGGTGAATGTATTGCTTGTAGAAATGGCAAAACAAACTGCTGTACGGATATGAAGGTATTAGGTGTCCACATTGAAGGTGGAATGAGTGAATGGATTACCGTTCCGTACAATCATTTAATTAAAACCAATGGGCTTACATTAGATCAATCTGCAATGATTGAACCTTTAAGTATAGGTGCACATGCCATTAGACGTTCTTCACTTAAAAAGGGGGAATACGTTCTAGTAATTGGTGCCGGACCTATTGGATTAGGGGTAATGGCATTTGCTAAGCAAGAGGAAGCTAAAGTGATAGCAATGGATGTAAACCCAGAACGTTTGGAGTTTTGTCGTAAATGGGCCAAAGTAGATTTTACAGTGAACGCATTGGAAAATTCATTGGAGACTATCAAGGAAATAACAAGAGGAGAAATGCCAACAGCTGTATTTGATGCAACTGGAAATGGTAATTCAATGACGGATGCGTTTAACTATCCTGCACATGGCGGGAAATTAATCTACGTTGGTTTAACTAAAGGTAATATTTTATTCGATGATCCTGATTTTCATAAAAAAGAACTGACATTAATGGGAAGTCGTAACGCTACTCGAGAAGATTTTGAATATGTAGTAAACTCTATAAAAAGTGGTGGAGTGGATATTGATTCGTATATTACCCATCGTGCAAGCATTGATGAGATGATCAATCAATTTGAAGGATGGTTAACCCCTGAGGCCAAAGTAATTAAGGCTATTGTTGAAGTATAGTTAAATTATGAATTATGTGAAAGCGTTAACAACATAATAGGGGGTATATGATGCTATCAAAAATGTTCTCAAAAGATAAACTACCTGTACTGATTTTATTATTCTTAGCTGGCGTAATTAATTATCTTGACCGATCTGCCTTATCCATTGGTGCTCCTTTTATTAAGGAGGATTTACATTTATCAGCAACCCAGTTGGGAATTATTTTTAGTAGTTTTTCAGTTGGATATGCAATTTTCAACTTTATAGGCGGGATGGCTTCTGATAAATATGGTGCCAAACTTACTTTGTTCGTTGCAATGATTGTTTGGTCCTTATTTAGTGGTGCTATTGCATTAGCAGTGGGATTTACTAGTTTAATTGTCATTCGTGTTTTATTCGGTATGGGGGAAGGGCCGCTTTCGGCAACCATCAGTAAAATGGTCAATAACTGGTTTCCAGCTGACCAACGTGCGTCTGCTGTTGGTTTAACGAATAGTGGAACACCACTCGGAGGTGCCATTTCAGGTCCAATTGTAGGGTTTATCGCCATTACATTCAGCTGGAAAATATCATTTCTTTTAATAATGGTTATTGGTCTTGTTTGGGCGGTTTTATGGTGGAAATTTGTGAAAGAAAAGCCCGCAGCCTCTAAAGAAAAGTCAACTGTTGTAAATATCAACCATGTTTCACAGCAAAGACGCCCATTAACTTTTTACTTGAAACAAAAAACGGTATTATTTACTGCATTTGCGTTCTTTTCTTATAACTATATTTTGTTCTTCTTCTTAACCTGGTTCCCAAGTTATTTGGTAGATGCCCGTCATATGGATGTAAAGGACATGAGTGTTATTACAATGATTCCATGGATTGTAGGCTTTATCGGACTTGCCTCTGGCGGATTTGTTTCAGATTTTGTTTTTAAAAAATTTACAAACAAAGGTGTTTTATTCTCAAGAAAAGTTGTGCTCGTCACTTGTCTATTTATTTCAGCTGTTTGTATTGGCTGTGCCGGCCTTGTAACAACCACAGTCAGTGCCGTAACATTAGTTGCCCTGTCCGTCTTTTTCCTTTACTTAACAGGAGCCATTTACTGGGCAATCGTACAGGATGTTGTGGAGCAAAGTAGTGTGGGTTCAGTCGGTGGATTTATGCACTTTTTAGCCAATACAGCTGGGATAATTGGACCTGCATTAACAGGGTACCTTGTGGATCAATCTGGTTCGTTCACATCAGCCTTTTTATTAGCAGGCGGGTTGGCTATTGTTGCTTCCTTATCAGTAATCCGTTTTGTTCGTCCGATTAAGTATGCAAGTACTAAAAAAGAATCTGTAAAAATCACAGTTTAAATACTAAAAAGTTTAGTTTTTATCTTTTTTAAAATTAAAGCGCTTTAAGTTTGGCCCGATGGAAAGAATGATCAGCTCCTCTAATTTTTATTCTGTAATTTAAATCTGCTTATGATGCGAATTTTGTACCTAAACAGGCTTTTTGAAGTGTAAATCAGTGTAAGCTATGGCTATAAGAATAGAAGAGTCTAACAAACCGGCTATCCATTGGGCAGTCGGTTTTGTTAATAAATTTTTAAAAGGAATGAGCATTACTTAAAGGGCTACATATGTCTGACTGCAAATCCACTGGTCTTAGTGGATTTTTTTATTTTCCTAACAGATTAATTTATAAACTTTTATTTTACAATAGTAAAGTTTAAAAATATTGACATAAATTTATATTAAGAACAAGGGCCAAGGAAGAGACTTCGCTTGGGTTTTATTTCTGGTTGGGAGATAATAATCTAGGAGTAGTATTTTAACTTAATTAAATAATAATAATGAAAATCTTATTTTGTATTAGTTATTTAGAAAGAAGTGAAAAGCATGCCAGAAAGATCCTCTAAATCCCCATCCATGATAAAACAGGCTTTGTCTGTTAATAAAAAGCCTTTTCCTTGGTTAAAGGCTTTTTCCGCAGGGGTAGCAGCCTCATTGCCAATTATAATTGGATTATTATTAGATCATTTAGAATATGGGTTGATAGCTGGAATGGGTGGTTTTACCTATCTTTACGTTTTTAATATACCCTATGCTCAAAGGGCTAAAAAGATTTTTATTATTGTACTTGCTTTATCATTACTTACTGCACTAGGTACACTTGTTGCTCCATATCCACTTGCAATTGCTATTTTAATGGGAGTAATTGGAGCTGTTGCCATATTTATTTTTGGAGCTTTAAGAATTGCAGGTCCTTCGGCAATCTTTCTTGTACTCGTTTTTGCAATGACAACTGGTATGCCTGTTGATCCAGGATCTGCTCCTTTACGAGCAGGCCTTGTTTTCCTTGGCGGGAGTCTGTCTTGGATCATAGCGATGGTTGGTTATTTCTTTCATCCGCATGGTCCAGAAACTGGTGTTATGAGAAGGGCTTTAATCGAACTATCTGCCTTTATCGATTCAGTTGGAACAGAGCGTTTTAATGAGTCAAGACATCGTGTGATGTCAGTCTTAAACGAAGCGGATGAAACACTTGCATCAGGTTATATCTCCTGGAGACAAACAGACCTTATTAAACGATTATATGTTTTAAATACTTCTGCCCATTCTATTTTTACTTACATACTTGAAAATTTTTCAGAACATGATACCAAATTACCACCAGAATTAGGGCAATCTCTCCGAAAAACGGCTCTATCGTTAGACGGGAAGAGTAAGATAAAAATCGTTGCAGGGGAAATCTTGCAACCAGATGAGATGGAGGATCGTATTGCTTACTTGTTTAAATTAATTTATGATACAGATGCTATCATGAACGAACCAACTTCCAAAATAAATAAAGTGGTTGAAATCTCTAAGCCCTCCATTAAGACGGTCCTTGGGGGTGCATTTGATAAGAATTCTATCATTTTTATTGCTGCTTTTCGGTTTGGTATCATAACGATTATTGCGGCCATTATCGCTTTCCAGTTTGGATTTGTACGGTCTTACTGGGTCCCGTTATCCTGTGTAGCTGTTATGTCAGGATTCTCCATTGTCGCCACCTTTCATCGTGCCATTCAAAGAGGTATTGGTACATTGCTGGGTATCTTGATTGCCAGCATCATTCTTTCCCTGCATCCTGACGGCTATATTATTGCTTTGTTTGTATTATTATTAACGTTTATTACAGAACTGTTTATTGTAAAAAATTATGGGTTAGCCGCATTGTTTTTTACACCAAATGCTTTACTCATGGCTGAAAGCACGAGTTTGGGGGATTTTGATTTTACTTATTTTGCTTCTGCTAGAATTTTGGATGTTTTGATTGGTAGTATCATTGGACTTATGGGTGTATGGTTAGTGGGAAGAAGATCTGCGTCGAGGCGTCTTCCTCATTTAGTTGCGAAAACCATTCGTAGTCAGGCCCAATTTTTACTTATTTTATTTTCCGATCAAGGAAAGGGATTTAATGCGAGAGAGAGCAGAGAGTTAAAAAAGATGAAAACGAATATCAATAATTTAAAAACTTTGTATAACACAGCATTAGGTGAGATTCCAGCTGATCGAAAAGCATTAGATTATTACTGGACTGTAGTTTTTTCGATTGAACAGCTAGGATATTTACTGGAAAATTGTGCTAAAACAAATAGCCGTCCGTTGCTTTCTGAAGATACACTTTCCCAATTACTTTATGTTTGTGAAACAACCGCAATCGCAGCGGATTTGCAAAGGTCCCCATCTATTCGAAAAGTTCCCGAAATAGAATCCTTCCCAACTATTCAAACAGAGCTTATTAACTTACAAAAGACACTCCAAAACAGTCCGAAATAATTTTGTAGGACGGAAGATATTGCATGAACAAAGGCCCATCTATTCATATGGGCCTTTGTTTTGTGTTACATAATTGATATGATCCAGAGGTTACATTTTTCAATTTATTTTCTGTTAGCTTTTCTTACCAATTTTGTTACAACTAGCCATTCTTTCAGTAAAATACAATCATGTTAAACAATAAGTTGGTACGTTTAAAACCATAAGTCAGTAGGGAAGGGGCTATATTATGTAAATATAATTCAGAACATTCAGTTAAAACTATTTAAGAATCCAATCCACCTTTCTATGGCGCGTCAAAAAAAAAGGAGTGAATACCATGCGAACGTTATCAATGGAAGATCAAGATCCTTTAAAAGTAAAAGACCCCTCTTTATATAATGAGGACCTTGCCCCTCTTAATAAGGAAAAGAGGAATTGGAATTGGCTGAACTATACGACAGTGTGGATGGGGATGGTCCATAATATTGTCGCATATGAAACAGCAGGAAGTTTGCTTGGGTTAGGAATGAGTGTTTGGCAGGCTTTAGCGACAGTGATAACCGCCAATATTATTCTTATTATAGCGATGTGGCTAAATAGTGCAGCGGGTGCTAAATACGGGATCCCTTTCCCGGTTCTGATTCGTGCTTCTTTTGGATATAAAGGGGCACAGCTTCCGATCATTATAAGGGCATTTGTAGCGATATTCTGGTTTGCCGTTCAAGCCTATTTAGGAAGCAAAGCAGTAGGCGCTGTTCTAGGGACATTAATACCAGGCTGGAATAGTTTATCGTCCATCCATATTTTAGGTATGGGGCTAAATGATGCCCTTGCAGTTGCTCTTTTTTGGATATTGCATGCATGGGTGATTTCACATGGCATGGAACGAGTTAAGTTTTTTGAGCTTTGGGCAGGCCCTCTCGTTATTGTTTTAGGGTTAGCTCTTGTTATTTGGGCAATAACAGTATCGAATGGATTAGGGCCACTTTTTGATGAACCAGCAAAATTAACGGGTGGAGCATTTTGGAGTGCATTTGGAATTTCGATTACCGGACTGATTGGAACGTGGGCTACATTAATTCTGAATATACCGGATTTTACTAGGTTTGCACGAAGTCAAAAAGATCAAGTTATCGGCCAGGCAATTGGATTACCAGGAACAGCGATTATTTTTGCTATTATGAGTATTATTACAACTTCGGGCACCATCATTGCTTTCGGTAGACCTATTTGGGATCCAGTCGAATTACTTCAGCAATTCGGAAACCCGTTTGTTTTATTCCTGGGAGCTTTTGCACTGCTCATTGCTACCTTGTCTGTAAATGTGGCAGCAAACGTTGTTTCACCTGCCTATGACCTAGTAAACTTATTTCCGCAAAAACTTAACTTTGTAAAAGCCGGACTCATTTCGATAGTGGTTGCGTTATTTTTTGCACCCTGGCTATGGTATAACAACTCAGGAACCATTTTTAATGTTCTAGGGGCAATCGGTGGAGCACTTGGACCGGTCGGTGGAATTATGATTGCTGATTATTTCTTAGTTGCACGCAGGAAATATGATTTAGCTAGTTTTTATAAAAAAGACGGACTATATAAGTATACAAATGGATGGAATGTTAAGGCACTAATTGCCCTAGTTATAGGGCTGATAGCATCATTTATTGGATTAATTATCCCAGCATTTAAAGAGTTGTACACCTATTCTTGGTTCTTAGGGATTGGTTTTGGATTCATTTCCTATATTTTGTTAATGAAATCGGATAAAGTGTCTGAATCGAAGCTTGAAAATGTAGAGACTACCATTTAAATTGCCTTTCATCACTTTCTATTAGTGTAGCAATTGTCCGTGATATTTTTAACTTTACGTGCCAGGTCGCCAAAATTTCTAATAAGAGTCAGCCCGTATACTCTTGGATTAACTCAGGAAAATTTCTAAATGTGCGAAACAAACGCCGTTCTGTTAGAGACGGGCCTTTGTTGGTTACTCTGTGTATTATTTATCCTATTTAATGCGTGTAAAACCTGCTATTAACTCAAGAACATAAAAAAGTTAATAGCAGGTTTTTAATCTGAAGATGATAGACCGATATTAAATTTTTAGTCGTTCTTTTTTGGGATATTGGATATTATGTCCGATACATTATTCGGAGAACTTTTGTTTTCGTTCATGTAATATTTCTTGAATAATTTCAATATGGACGGAAGCCCAAGATTTTTCATGAAAATGAAGAATCACACTTAAAGTAAGAATAGTTATGTAAGCAAAAACAAAGATGACCCAAAGAAAACTACCTTCTTTGAAAAGGAATTCTTGTAATTGTTTTGAAAATAAGAAGAAGAGCCATGGTGCTGAAGATATTAGAATTGGAATGATTCCAGAACCATTTTTTTCTTTTATCATACAATAATAAATTTTTTTTAGTGTTTCGCTTTCAATAGAAATATAAAATTTTTGAATATCTTCTACTTCTATAAGTTCTTTTATTGATTTGAAAGGTTTTTTGTTTTTTGAAGCTCTTTTTAGTTTTAGATAGATTTTATGAGCATCTCCACGTAATGAAAACATAGTTTTTCCCGTTTTTCCCTCCATCGAAATCATTACTAGAAGGCTTTACAAATACTGTTTCCTCTATACATGGTTCAAAGAAGTTCTGTTGTATGGAATTTGTTTTAAATGATAAAGCACTTGGGCTATAAAGATATAGGGGCAAGGGAGATTAGGAAATAATTCCCTGCCGGAACAGTTCTGCAACCGCCTGTACCCTATTTTGTACACCCAATTTCTTAATAGCTGATTTTACATACTGATTGATGGTAACTTCACTAAGGGACATAGTATCGGCCATTTCCTTTGTACTCTCCCCCCAGGAAACCCTTTTCATCACTTCAAGTTCTCTTCTGCTTAATAAATTGGCAGCAACCGGTCCGTTTGTTTTTTCCATAATTTTGCCAACCTGACGGCCATATTGGGTAAAAGAAGTGAGTAATTGATCGTTAATGGTTGCGTTATTTTCAAACTCGTTGGTGCAAATATATCCGATTGCTACTGAGCTAAAACAGATGGGGACAACTAAGAAGGAGTTTACATTTGATGAGGTTATGTATTTACTGTTCACCTGTCGAAGGTATTCAATTCCACTACAATACTTTGCCTTCCTTTCATAAAGGGCCGCGTATATAACGGGCAAAGAGCGAATATCATCCCTTATATCCCGGATGTGAACGAGCCCATTAAGATTAATCGAGATAATACCTTCTCCAAGAAAGCCAAAATGGGAGTATCTAAATAAAAAAGAGTTTTTAACAGGAAAGAGGTTCATATAGATTTCGAGTATTTTATAAAGTTTATCTTCATGTGTGTGAGCCTCTTCTAAATCTTGAATATTATCTAAAATGGTAGAATTTAATGTCACATTATCACCTTCATTATAGGGATTTAATACATAGAAAATTAGGAATATTCAAATTATACGAAATATACTAAACTTTAGATAGACTTTCTTAGAGCATTTCTGGAAGATTTTTAAATTTTATATAAGAGGAGGAGTGCTATTAATTTTCTTATGTATTTTAACAATTGGAACCGTTTACATTTAATAAGTATTTTAACTCAGGAATAATGAGCAGACATGTGCTGAATTACCTATACTTAGATGTAATCATTAAAGGATAAGAAAATGAGGAGGTAGAGAAAAATGGCATTAACTCAAAAATCGAATTCTCTCATTGAACTGGATGCAGTGATCGTTGGGGCTGGATTTTCGGGATTGTATCTGCTTCACCGCATGCGTGAAGCAGGTTTTTCAACCCGTATATTTGAAACTGGCGACAATGTTGGTGGTACATGGTATTGGAATCGCTATCCAGGTGCCCGCTGCGATGTAGAAAGCATCTATTATAATTACACTTTCTCTGATGAACTCCTCAAGGAATGGACGTGGTCTTCTAAATATGCTGAGCAGCCGGAAATCTTAAGCTACATTAATTATGTTGCTGATAAGTTCGATTTGCGCCGGGATATTCAATTCAAGACACGTGTAGATTCTGCGCACTTTGATGAAGAGAAGAATAGATGGGAAGTTCACTTGAATAACGGTCAGACGGTATCAGCTCGTTACTTTATTACAGCGGTTGGTTGCTTATCAGCTTCCAATGTACCGAAATTTAAAGGGCTGGAGAGCTTTAAGGGTGAATGGTATCATACCGGACGCTGGCCACATGAAAAAGTAGAATTTAAAGGGAAACGGGTAGGAGTTATCGGAACGGGATCCAGCGGCATTCAGTCCATACCTGTCATTGCCAAAGAAGCAGAACACCTAACTGTTTTTCAGCGCACTCCTCAATATAGTACTCCAGCTAGAAATCAACCAAACGACCCGGAATATATTAAACAAGTTCGAGAAAATTATAGTGAAATTCGAACCCAAATGCGCTCGTCTCTTACAGGGATACCGGCAGTGCCTCGTGACCGCTCAGCGTTTGACGATACTCCGGAAGAACGGCGCCGGACCTATGAAGCTGCTTGGGAAAAAGGTGGACTTCTTACGATTTCTTATTCTTATAATGATTTAAGTTTAACACCTGAGGCAAATGAAACCGTTGCAGAATTTATCCGCTCTAAAATACGGGAAGTTGTAAAAGATCAAGAGGTAGCAGAGAAGTTACTTCCGAACTTTTATTATGGTACCAAACGCCCGATCATTGATACTGACTACTTCGAAACGTATAACCGAGAAAATGTAACCCTTGTTGATGTAAAAAAAGCACAAATTGAGGAAATTACACCTTCTGGTGTGCGGACAGCAGATGCTGAATATGAACTTGACATGATAGTGTTTGCAACGGGCTTTGATGCCATGACAGGTCCATTGTTTAAAATAGATATCCGTGGTAGAGATGGAGTGTCATTAAAGGAAAAATGGGCAGGCGGAGCAGAAACAAGGACATACCTCGGAATCGGAACTGCCGGTTTCCCTAACATGTTCATGCTTACGGGACCTGAGAGTCCTTCTGTACTTAGTAATATGATGGTATCGATTGAACAACATGTCGAATGGGTATCTGATTGCATCAACTATATGCGTGATAACAATAAAGAAGTCATCGAGGTGAATGTGGAAGCTGAAAATGCCTGGACCAAGCATTGCAGAGAGGTTGCCGAACCAACTCTTTATGTGAAGACAGAATCATGGTATATGGGTGCAAATATAGAAGGGAAGGCACGCGGATTCCAAATTTATCTTGGTGGAGTTGGACCTTATCGTCAGATTTGTGATGAAGTTGCTGAAAAAGGCTATGATGGTTTCACATTGAAAGCTTCAGAAGAAAGTGTTGTTAAGTAATAAACTTGAGCATTCATCCAACATCAATCTTTAAAAATTCTTAAGGGGGAAACTTATTATGGCACTAGATCCGCAAGCAAAATTCTTATTGGAACAAATGGAAGCGATGGGAGCTCCCGCAATGAATACATTAACACCTGAAGAGGCGAGGCTGACGACTGATTTTAGTGCTTTGGCTGGTGAGCCTGAAGAAGTAGGGAAGGTAGAGAACAAGACGATACCTGGTCCTGAAGGAGAGATACCGGTTCGTATTTATACACCAGAGGGAGATGGCCCTTTTCCTGCATTGGTTTATTACCATGGCGGCGGCTGGGTCATCGGTAATTTGGATACAGTAGAAGTGCCTTGCCGAATGCTGGCAAATAGAGCAAACTGTGTGGTAGTTTCAGTAGACTATCGATTGGCTCCGGAGCATAAATTTCCGGCAGCAGCGGATGATTCCTATGCGGCAGCCAAGTGGGTGGTTGAAAATTCTGCCTCTATTCAGGTCGATCCTAATCGAATTGCTGTCGGCGGGGACAGTGCGGGCGGAAACCTAGCCGCTGTCGTGGCACAAATGGCAAGAGACAAGAAAGAAATTCGATTGGCCTACCAAATGCTGATCTATCCTGTTACCAACCATTCCTATGCAACGGAGTCCTATACTGAAAACGCTGATGGTTATTTACTAACCAAAGATAGCATGGTCTGGTTCTGGAATCATTATTTAAGAAGTGAAGAGGATGGCAAAAATCCTTATGCTTCTCCGCTGCAAGCGAATGATCTTAGCGGACTTCCTCCAGCATTGGTTTTAACAGGGGAGTTTGATCCACTCCGTGACGAAGGAGAAGCTTATGCAGAACGGTTAAGAGAAGCTGGGGTCCAAGTAGAGGCAACACGATATGACGGAATGATTCACGGTTATTTCTGGATGCCGGGTGCACTCGGACAAGGAAAGAAAGCAATAGAGCAGGCAGCATCAGCATTAAAGCAGGCTTTTCAAGGCAGTGTAGCCTCAAAATAATGTTGTAGAAAGAAAAGGACACTTCCGAGAATGGAAGTGTCCTTTCTGTCATTATACAGATTTTCGATCTTCGAAAGGAAAATCATCTCTTGAGATCCGTTTCTTCAGGAGCCCAAAGAAATTTTCAATTTCACGTTCCGCGCTAAGAAGAGAATCAGAGCCATGGATAACATTTTCTTCTTTTGAAAATGCAAAGTCACCACGAATGGTGCCTGGCATAGCTTCCGATGGGCTTGTCTTTCCAATCATGAGACGAGAAACTTCTATTATATTTTCTCCTTCCCAGACCATGGCAAAAACAGGACCTGAGGTAATGAAATCAACTAATTCACCGAAAAACGGCTTTTCCTGATGCTCCATATAATGATACTCAGCTTTAGTGCGGTCCATTGTCATTAGCTCTGCATTCAATAAGGTAAAACCTTTTTGTTCAAAGCGTTTGAGGATTTCTCCGATTAACCCTCGTTTCACCCCATCTGGCTTTACCATTATAAACGTGCGCTGTAAACTCATACGATCACCTCTTGAAAAATAGATATTTGATGAGAACCACCAGACCAGTAAAAAAATTAGCCGATCGCTTTTTAAAGGTGAATTCTTCACATCATCCATTATGGGAAAAAATCTCAGAATTCAAACCATTCATCCTTTAACGAAATAACAACACATTTCAAACGGTCTGTTTAAACAGCCTCACAACTTGGTTCATTCTTCGTTATTTCATTTCAAAGTGCTCGTTGATTTTGTGACAAGTATGAATGAGTGCTTCTGCCAGCCTTTCTTCATGCCCATAGAATCGGGTGGATGGAAGTGGAATGGAGATCGCACTTATATTTCCCATTTGATCAACAACAGCTGCGCCAACGGCACAAATTCCAGGAATGTGTTCCTCCCTTGCAAAACTAACTCCCTTTTTACGAACCTGTTCCAACTCCCTTAACAGTTCATCCCGAGTCGTTATGGTATGCTCCGTATACTGTTGCATATGCTCAGGTAACAGTTTCTCTACCTCAGCTAAAGGTAAGGAAGCGAGTATCGCTTTTCCGTTTGCTGTACAATGCAATGGAAAAGATGCCCCCGGTTGTGAGGTAGCCTGCAATGGATGCGGAGCGATAATCTGATCCACAAACAGTACCTTACTATTTTCCAATACGGATAAGTCAACCGTTTCATTGATTTGATGTGATAAGCTTAATAAAAATGGCCGGACTTCTTCTCTTAAATCACTATGGACAGCGCCTGCAAGCATGGCAATCTCTGGTCCAAGACGGTAACCTCCATTAACAGAAGCCGCTGCAATAAATCTCTCCTGTTCAAGTGTAGTAACAATTCTTTGGACGGTGGATCTGGCCATGCCCACTTCTTTAGCAATTTGCGATAAGCTTAATCCTTTTGGATAAGCTCTAAGAGTCCTCAGTATTTTAGCCGCACGAGAGATTACTTGAACATTAGATGTTTTAGTTTGATCTTTTTTATCGATTTGCATAAGTATGTATTCCTCCCTATATACCTTATTTATTATAACGGATGTTTGAATTGTTTTAACCGATTAGGAGCAAGAGCTGTGAAATACAGTGATTGGTAAATCCCACGTTGAACCTATGCTCGTTCTACTAGCTTTATGTGAGGAAAGATGAATAGAACGTTATTGACATGTAATTTAAACATTCATTATAATGAGTGTAACCACAATATGATACTAGTGTACCTCTATGCAGTTATAAATTAAACCTATTATTTGCAAAATTCGAATAAGAATGAAGGTATTATTTCCTAGATTTATATAGTTTTTCAGCAAAATTCAAAAAATGAGGGAAATAGATGAGTGTGGTTAAAATTGGTGTAATCGGAATAGGAAAAAAGGGCAGCTCGCATGTACAAATGATAAATAAAGTTCAAATTAAAGAGAAAATAAACGCTTCCACAATTGAAAAAAAGCAAGTAACAAATACTACATTAGATGTAACTGGGATGCATTAATGAAAGCAAACTACGCAAAGAATTATAAACTGTTGGCACTCAATCGAGTTTACATATGAGATCAAGAAGTACCTTTCTACTTTTGAAATGAACCTTTGACAAGATATAAAGGCCCATCTATTTAACAGAGATGGGCCTTACTATATGCTATTTACCTGTTAAAGCCGAATAAGCATTTGCTTCACCGGCACCATAGTATTGATCATGACCTGGTTTGCCATAATCTAAGGAGGTTTTCTCAATAAGGGCCTCTACCTGAGCTGGCTTCAGGTCTGGGTGTGCTGCTTTGATGACTCCAGCAATTCCGGCAACCTTCGGCGAAGCCATGGAGGTCCCATGAAGGTAGGCATATCCAGAATGCTCCGGATCAATGGTAGTGAAATAAGGCTCTAAATAAGTGGGCCATGTTGACAATGCACGGTAAGTAAAGTCACGATCATCTAAATTCCCCGTTGAAGCATATTTAGGACCGTTGTCCCCGCCAGGAGCTGCTACCGTAATAAAGCTATTTCCATAGTTTGAATAGAATGCCAATTGATCTTTCGACCATTGATTTGAGGAGGATACTGTAATGACGCCTGGAACTCCACCTGGTGTTTCAATGGTGACGCCTTTAAAAACAAGGTTGGTATCACCATAATTGGCATTCAAATAATCAGTTAGTGATTTTTTATCTGCATAGTTTAACGACTCATTACCGGCAGAAGCGACAATGGTTACATTATTATTCACTGCATATTTTACCGCCCGTTTCCAAAGGAGAACATCTGCAATGTCACTATAGTTATTCCCATTGTATTCATATTTTAAATTGTCATAGCCGCCAATGGACATATTCACAACGTCCACTTTATCTTTAGCTGCTTGAATCATTGCTTGAACAATTGGTGTAGTTGGGGCGCTTCCAGAACTGTCAAAAATACGGTAAGCCATGATTCCTAGATCTGGGCCCACACCTTTTATTTTTCCATTACCCGCAATGGAACCAGCTACGTGTGTACCATGACCTTCACGATCCAGTACATCCTGGGGGCTGCCGGTTTCAGTCTTGTCATTTCCAGCATAACCTCCTGCCGGGACGAAACTTTGACCGCCAACATAGTTGGCTTTAAGGTCAGGATGATTGGCATCGATACCTGTGTCGATAACACCGACTACAGCCTTATGAGTAACCTTACCATTTGCTTCTGTACCGCCTGACTCAATTTTAAAGGATTTTCCGTCATTGGTTAAATGACGAATATCCCATTGTGAGCGCCAATATGTACCATCTTGATCAGGTTGAAGTGTTACAGGCTTACCGTCAGCTTCTGCCGGTTGCTCGTCGTCCTGCTTATAGTACATTTCTACGTTAGCCGCAATAATACTAGAATTTGATTTTAAATTGTTTACAAAATTAGGATTCGATGAGCGGACTTCTAATCCGCCGATTTCCGGAATGGCATTTACCACTTCTCCTCCGGCATTTTTAATATCTGTCTGATAGGTTTTAGGTATTGATGACTGGTTGTAAGCGATGAGGTAGTTTTTAGATGGTGAAGTTGCAGAAGTGTGCAGATTAAAAGATGAGAGAGAGAGTGCTAAGATACTGCTTGCGGCTATCGCCATTCCTTTTTTTCTCTTTTTCAATAGAAAGACCTCCTAAATAATTAATCTAACAGTTCTATTTTAGTCCTACAGCCACTTATTGGATATAGGAACTTCTCGATAAAGAACGACAATTTTATTAGAGACATTCGACTATTGTGCTAAATTCACTAGTAAAAGTTCTATATTGATATGAAATTAGTAACACTAGAATTAAATTAAAACTCTTTTTAAATGAATTTCCTCATGAACTGGACAGAAGCTTGTCGAAAAAATTAATTTTTTGGATGCCAATAAGTATTTTTTATAGTTATAGGTTCTGGAGGTTTTTTCCAATGCATCAGGTAGTACCGAAGTTTTACTAGGCGGTGAGGTAGTTGGATTCTATTCTAAAGTTGAAACCATATTAAAATGTAAAAAAATACCATAGTGTAATGTAGATGGCTCAGGTAAACGCCGGAGTCATTTATCATCCCTTTTATGGTTTGTTTATCGAACGTGGGCTTCTGAAATAAAAAATCCTAAATGAAATTACCGTAAGTGTATGACAGTTATAATAAGAATGAAAAATTAGTATTGAAAATTAACGATTTGCCCTAACAAAAAATTGTAACAAAAACTTTACATGCAATTCAAACAGATATAAAATTCCAGAGTTATCCTTAAAGTACATCATGAGGGAGGGATCGGAAGTTGCTAAAATTTCAGATCATGTCTTCTTTGGTCATCTTAGTCTGTATTACTTTTGGTATCTGTATATTCACGGTATCTTCACAAAATCAATCCTCAGTGACGCAATCCACATCCAACCACTACGTTCGAGTACAATTGTTAGGTATTAATGATTTTCACGGTCAACTAAACAAGTATCGAAGGGTTTCAGGGTCCATGGCAGGAGGGGCTGAATACTTGGCTGCCTATTTAAAAAAATATAAACTGGAAAACCCAAATACCCTACTTGTTCATGCTGGTGATATGGTAGGAGGAAGCCCACCGATTTCTTCTCAATTTCAAGACGAACCCACAATTCAGTTTTTAAATCTTCTTCACATTGATGTCGGTACACCTGGTAATCATGAATTGGACGAAGGCGTAGCTGAAATGAAACGTCTCATTTTTGGAGGATCCCATGAAAGAACAGGTTACTTTAAAGGCGCCAATACCACTTACATTTCTGCAAATATCATCGAAAAAAAGACCGGTGCACCCTTGTTACCACCATATGTCATCAAGGAAATTGACGGAATCAAAATTTGCTTTATTGGTGTGGTCACAACCGAAACCAACATGTATGTATCCCATGAAAATCGAAAAGAAGTAGAAATAACGGATGAAGTATCAGCAATTAATCGAACAGTTAAGCAATTAAAGGAAAAAGGGATTAAAGCGATTGTTGTACTGGCACATATTTCAGCAAAATCGAATCAGTCAGGAACTAATCCCCAAGAAGCTTTAGTGGGGATGGCCCCAAAAATCGATGATGAGGTCGATGTTATTTTTGCCGGCCATAGCCATCACTTTGCCAATACCGTGGTAGATGATAAACTGATTGTTCAAGCCTATTCTTACGGGGAAGCCTTTTCTCTAGTAAACATTGAAGTAGATCGTAATACCAATGATATTGTTTGGAAAAAAGCAAAGATTATTGTGACTTCACATCATCAGATAGAACCAGATAAAAATACGGTTACTTTTTTAAAAAAGCTTAAGGAAAAAATGGGTAATCAGTTTAATCAAATTGTTGGATTCATTCCTGAAGAAATCAGCCGGAGGCAAGATGTAAATGGTGAATCTCCATTCGCGAAATTGATTGCAGATTCTGAGCGGAAAGCCATGGGGACAGAAATTGCCTTTGTCCATCAAGGAGAAATGCGGGGAAGCTTACAGCGAGGAAATATTACTTTAGAAGAACTATATACACAAATGCCATTTGGCCATAGTATCACTAAATTAATCTTAACAGGGGACCAAATTAAACTAGCTTTAGAGCAACAGTGGAGAAAAGATCAGGTGAATAATATGTTACAAACTGTTGGTTTAACGTATAGGTGGGACCCTAATGCTCCAATTGGCAGCCGAATTATCATGCTGAAGGACAGTAAGGGTCAAAACCTTCAACCTGACAGGGAATATGAGGTAGCCGTTAGCAATTATTTAGCTTCGGGTGGTGATAACTTCTCTGCATTCGAAAAAGGTAGAATTGTAGAAACCGGTCCACAAGTTGTGACTGCCTTTTTACACTATATCGAACAAAAGTATCCCCTGAAATGAATGGAGAAAGATTACCACTTTCCTAAAGGAAGGTGGATTTTTTTATGTGCAGAAGCTAATGAAGCAATTGATGAACCATGGATAACATTTTATTCTTTTGAAAATGCAAAGTCACCCCGAATGGTGCCCGGCATTGCTTCTTATGGACTTGTCTTTCCAATGATGAGACGAGAAACTTCTATAATTATTGTAATTGAGAACTTTTAATCTGCATCCTCATGTTCTAATTGATAAATAATAAACACTATATGATAAATACTTGAGGAGTGGAACACATTGTGTGTTAATAGTTTGAATCAAACATTCATTAAAGTAGATCATATCAACTTGTACTGTGAATACTTATTGAATGATAAACCACCAATTCTTCTAATCCACGGCTTTGCATCTTCTACTTATACATTTCGTCGTATTATACCTTTATTACAAAAGAAGTTTTCAATAATCGCGGTTGACCTTCCCGGTTTTGGGAAAAGTGAGAAGTCCACTTCGTTTGTTTATAGTTTTGAAAACTATGCGAAGTTAATGATTGAATGTATTCACAAGTTTGGATTTGCTAACACTCATATTGTTGCTCATTCAATGGGCGGTCAAATTGCTCTAAATATGGCGCGAATCGCACCTGAGAAAATTAACAAACTAATTTTATTAAGTAGTTCAGGATATTTAAAGCGTTCAAAAAAACTTCTCATAATTAGTTCATATTTACCGTTCTTTGAAAAAGTCATTCAATATTATATTGGAAGAAAAGACGTTAAATATCACCTGGGGAATGTTTTTTTTAATCAATCATTGATCAATGATGAATTGGTTCGTGAATTCGGTAGACCACTAGCTGAAAAAGGATTTTATAAAGCTTTAATTCGACTAATTCGTCATCGTGAGGGAGATTTATTACCAAAGCAACTTCAGGATATACAAGTCCCAACATTATTAATTTGGGGAAAGGAAGATCGAGTGGTTCCAGTGGAAGTTGGTAAACAATTAGTTCAGGATTTACCCGATGCCAAGTTAATTACCTATGAAAAAACAGGACATTTAATTACGGAGGAAAGACCAGAGCTTGTTTTTAAGAATATATTGATACATACAAATTATCAATTGTAGCGAATTTTGCATCGTTTATTAGGAGTAAGGGAGATAAGAAAAGCTGACTCAAAAAGGTTGTTAATCAACGACTTTTTCGAGTCAGCTTATTGTTATTAAAAAAATAATGGAATTTAAGAAAGGTTAAATTGTGCTTCTTCATAATAAGGCTCTCCAACTTTCAGAATAAATTGTAGAATGTCTTCAGCTGCATTTGCATTTATAAAATTCCTTTGACAGTTAATAATTTTATTTAGTTTTTCTCCATCATTCTCAAGTAAGTTGGTTATTGTCTGCTTAATTTCCTTCGGGTTTTTACATACCACTCCCAAACCAAAATTTTCAGCAAATGCTGGATTATCCTCTTCCTGACCTGGCAATGCACCGGTAATGATTAGCGGTGTATTGGAAGCTATTGCTTCAAACATGACATTAGGACTCCCCCTAGTAAAAGCAATATCAGAAGTTAGCATTAAATCTTGGATATTTTGGGTGAAACCATAAATTTCTACTCTATTACCATATTGGGACTTTAGGGATCTTTCCAGCTTTGTTTTAAGTTTTTCATTTTTCCCGGCTACAAGTTTAACTGTACAATCAAAATGATCAAGCAGGTTTTCTGCTATTTTCTTCATATTTCCTACACCTTCACCACCGCTCATGATCAAGCAATTTAACGATTGTTCCTCTTTAGAGAATTTTCGTTGATTAAAGTTCTTCAGAAAAAATCGGGATCGAACTGGAAATCCTGAAACCTTTATTTTCTCAACAGGAATCCCAAATTCAATACACTTACTTTGAGCTTCGAAAGTTGGGCTAATAATGTAATTTGCCCTTTTATCAGCCCAAAGGGGATAAATGTTTACAAGATCGGCAATTAGAGTAATGAAAGGGATCGTTATATTTTGCTTTTCTAAAATGTTCAAAATTGAACCATTAAAATTAGGATGAACGGATAGAATTATATCTGGTTTAATATCGGCCAGTAGTTTTAGAAAATTATCCTTTATAAGTGTTTCAATAAAATTGTCCACTAAAGAAGGTTTCAAAGCTGAGAGTTTCCAAATCATCTTCCATAGATTTTCTGAATTTCTTGTTATCGGGCCATATGATTTTCCTATTTTTAACAGTAACTGTTTGCCAAGCATAAATCCATCTACTACATGTATTTTTACTTCATTATGAGATTTGACTATCTCACAAAGTGATTCTGTTATACTTTTATGTCCATGCCCTGTATGGTCGGAAGAAATAATCAATAATGTCTTTTTCATAATATCAGCCCTTTTTAAGAATATTAAAATTGTAATTTTCATATTAAGATTTAAAAAAATCGATATAAGAAATAGCAAACTTAGATAATATTGTAGATAAAAATAAAACATTTCAAAGGGGCATTATAAACTATGAAGAGCTCAAAATGGAGAATCAATTTTACAATTGCTGTAATAATCATACTTGCTGCCTTTGAACATATTGTAATTGGTTTGTTTCCGCCGCTTATTCAATACATAGCAAAGGATTTAAATGTAGATATAGCAAGTTTGGGTTTTGTTTCAGCTGCCAATATTTTGGTTACTTCCCTTTCCTCTATTTATTGGGGATACCTATCACGGAAGTATCCACTAAAGAGGATGATGATTATAGGAACTTTGATTTGGTCCGTATCGATATTCTTTACTTCATTCAGCAGCAGTTATTTTCAAATTATGTTATTTCAAGTAGTAACCGGATTTGGCTTAGGCTGTATAGCATCCATTGGTTTCAGTATTTTAACTGATTTTATTCCCTATCAAAAACGCGGTTTAATTTTAAGTTTTTGGGGTATGGCCCAAGGTTTGGGTGGAATAGCTGGATCTATTTTGGCTTCTTTAACTATTGCAAACAATAGCTGGAGATGGCCATTTGAAATAGTAGGTTCTCTTGGATTGTTTGTCATCATTTGTTTTCTTTTTATTCAAGAGCCATTCAAAGGTCAATTAGTATCAAAGCCGAAAGAATTGATAAGAAATACTCATTATAACTATAAGTTGGAAACCAAACATATAAAATTTCTTATCTTAAAAGGAAGCAATGTATATTTGTTTTTGCAGACATTCTTAATGAATATTGCAACAGGGAGCCTGATTTGGATCCCGACCTTATATACATTTAAAATAATGCAGCAAGGCTACAGTATGGGAACAGCTGTGATTGTCTCAGGCTATCTCTATGCCATTTTCCAGATTGGAGGCATAGCATCATTCTATTTCGGACATCTGGGAGATAAATTCCAAAGGAAAACCTTTAGAGGACGAGCATATTTAACCGCATTCTTTGTTTTTATTACCATGCCCTGTTATATCGCGTTATTATTTTTTGTGCCAATGTCTAACCTATCGTTACCAAATGAAAATAATAATGAAATCATTATTTTAGTTAGCATTTTAAGGCAAATTTTCATTAATCCTTGGATTACACTTATGTTTGTTTTATCTTTTCTTGCGTCTGCTGCCCAATCAGCCAATACTCCTAATTGGATGGCACTCTTAACCGATGTAAATCTTCCTGAACAAAGAGGAATTGCCTTTAGTATCGCTAACCTTTTCAATAGTTTGGGAAGAACAGTCGGGAACGCAGGTGTTGGTATATTGCTTGGCATTTTATCCACTAGATTCAATGAACTTTATAGTTATATCTATACTTTATCTATACTGCAAATCTTTCTAATACCATCAGCCTTATGTTATATGAAAATGTCCAAAAATAATGTTCTTGATATACAATTTGTTTTAAAAACGTTAAAGGAAAGAGCAGGAAAAGTGTAAGTAATTAAGGTTACTTATTGTTGCCAAATGTTGAAAACGCCATTTGAGACAGGGTAGAATTGAATTTTTAATTTATCCCTCCAAATATAGTAAATTACTCTAAATTATATTAGGAATAGGTTGATTCATTATTAATATTTTGTAAAAAGTATGTGTAGATTTCGTATGATATTTTTTTACTAAATTTATTGTCCTGCCACCAGAGCCTGTGGTCCATTATAAAAGGCGATGACCACAAATTGTGGCCATCGTCTTTAAGTTTTAAGAAGAAGAGCTATTGGTTAAATTCCTTACAACTTTCTTATATTGCTTTAAAGAATTAACCCTGCCAATATAGCTATTCTTTTTCTTGAAATCAGATGAAATAAACTGAATGGCAAGTGCAGGGAAAAATCTTTTTGTGCGAAAACGAAGATCCTTCCAATAAACCAAATAACCGTTTTTTCTGACATCAACAAATGGATACGCAAAATTAGTACCGGCAAGAAAGTCTGAAATTCTCTGGTCATTTCGACTATTTAAGACCAAAATCGGAAAGTTGATCTTTTTGGGAAGGGAATGTTCAATAGTTAAACCTTTTCGTGAAAAGATGCCAAATAGGAAATCTTCTTCAGTCTCAATCAAAATATCCCATTTAAACAACCTTATACGGGGGATTAGTTTGATTCTTATTGCATTAATAAAATAACTCCGTAGGTGTCTTTTCGTTAATATGGAAGATATAGTGCGGATCCCAAGGTAGAAAAATAGGAATATATAAATGAAAAGAAAGGTAATCCCTGTTTGATAGAATAAGATTAAACCGAATCCAAGAAAATGGAGGAGCAGAATGTAAGGATCTAATAAAGGAACGGAATCAAATGTAATCCATTTTCGAGAGTAAGGCCGAAATATTTGTGTTCCGTGTACATTGAATAGATCTAAAAACACATGAAGGATGACGGCTAAAAATGTCCATAAAAATAGATGGAAAAACGATGTGCTAGTGAAGAATGGATACAGCATTCCAGAAACAAGAATCCCCCATAAAGGAAGCGCAGGAAGTGAATGTGACAGGCCCCTGTGATTCCGTAAATAATTTCCCTTTCCCTTCAAACGATAAAAAAAATCAAAATCTGGTGCATTAGAACCAATGGCAGTACCTAAAATGACTGCTTGTGATAAGGTTTCATTAGCTGAGACGGCGGGATCAAGCTGAGCTAGTGCACCTACGCCAAAGCCGATAACAACGTGAGAAAAGGTATCCACTCTTTCACTCCTTAGCCTTAATCTTGATTTTTTAAATTTTCAAAGAAATTAGGCCTTATTCTGAATCCTCGATTTCTCGATAACTCACTCCCTCCAAACACTGAGTCCCTTTATATTATTAGATAATTAGTCGATTTCTTCTTGAGATATCGTTAAAAAATGGTAAAGATTCTGTATATTTAATACGGAATTTTTTATTTTTTGTAAAACAATTGCATTACCTCATTATCCCAGCCTTTTTATGTTATAAAAGATTTGTCATGAGTAAAGGTGTTCTTTCAATAAAAAGGAAATGTTCCATAAAAATTAAGGCTGGATCTTTAAAAGAGAAAGGTGTTGTTAGGATTTGATAAATTCCACCGTTCAGCAAAACGACTATCTACTGAATCCATTCATACCTATTCTAAATTTTAATGGAACTAAGAAAGTAAAAAATGGATTTTCCTTATTGGCGATGGGATGAGTTTTTCTTATACCACTGGTCTTCGTTATTACAATCATGTTTCCCAAAAGGGGTTAATGAGACCCACTATATTTGACAGATACTTTGTTGGATCCCAATCTACCTAGTTGATTAGATGCACAATGTAATATTACCGATTTCGCCGCAGCGGGTACGGCTTTATCGACGGGTTATAAAACTTATAACGGCGCCCTCGGGTTAAACATTAATAGAGAAACTGTTCCAACCGTTTTAGAGTACGCTAAATTTCGAGGCAAATCTACTGGTTTAGTAGGAAAAGGAAAAAGTCAGGTCAATCATGCAACCCAGGCTGTGTTTGCCGCCCATCTTGACTCGAGAGAGCAATATGACCAAATTGCCGATGATTACTTAGATGAGCGAATAGAAGGGAAACAGAAAATTCACGTGATGCTTGGGGGGAGGAACCTCTTTTTTCCTCCGAAAAGACCGAAATTTAGTAGATGAGTTTATTAGAAATCAGTTTGGCTTTGTGACTAATTTACAAGAGTTTGTTACAAATAAAACCCAGCAGGTGTTAGGATTAATTGCACCATTAGAACTTCCAAAACAGATTGATCGTGATCCTACTGTTCCATCTCTTTCGCAGATGACGACGGGTGCTATTCAACGTTTACAGCAAAACCCAAATGGTTTTTTTCTTCTAGTAGATGGAAGTCAAATTGATTGGGCGGGGCATGATAATGATATCGTAGGGGCAATGAGTGAGATTAAAGACTTTGAAGCAGCATTTAAAGAGGCGATTCAGTTTGTCTTAAATCGAGAAGATACGATTGTAATTGCAACAGCTGATCATTTCTATTGGAGGGATGAGCATTGATTGTAATGGTAACTATAAATGGAATCCAAGTGTGATTAGATCCATTACTTCAACCCTTTCGTGATTGCCACACGTTTACATGAAACGAAAGATCTAGCGACCTTAAAACACACATGCACTTTTCTCTTTATTATGCGGATTTGAAACTTATACAATCAACGTTAGAAATGGAAGTAGAAGATACAGCAAGCATTGATTAACCTCAACCACTATTCGAGTACAGGCTGGACATTAAAAGGACATACGGAGAGGATGTTCCCATTTTTGCGTATGGTCTAAATAGACATTTGTTCGGTGGAAGAATGAAAAACAGTGATATTGCAAAGATCTTTTTCAGATTATAGATTAAAAAAGTATATAAACGACTTAAAATAGTTAGTTGGTTTGAAATGTCCAAGTTGATTCCTTAACTTACTGGAGGATTCGATTTTTTTTGGTGATTTTTTGTAAAAACTACGTAAAATTAGAGCTTGAATTTTACAAAAAAATTAAAAAGGGTTTCATTCATATTTGACAAATTTTATATGTATGAAATAGTTAGGTGAAGGAAGTGGGAAAATGGAACGTCAGAAAACTTTTTTTATTATTGATAACCTAATTTTTGAAGTCCAAAAACCAGAAATAACAGTAGAGAAAATTAAAGTTGCACAGGAATATGAAAACGAGGAATATAAAGTGTACTTAGAGAAAAATTTGATGAGGATTTTTTTAATATAGAAAGAAAACGTGATGGATGGTTTATAACAGAGAAAGATAAGCCTCTTTAGAGTGAGAAGTGTTTTCTATTCTAATGGCTGTATAAATGGCTAGTATAGTGTTCGTTCCTATTAAGCATATTCTTACTTTGAGACTGTACCCATATAGAGGGTACCACTTACATGGATACAGTCAGAAGGGCATCTAAAGAAATATGGATTAAGAAGCAACTATCAGCATAAAGCAATTTTACCTACCGAAAAGACTATCTTTGGAAAACTAAATTTCCAGCCAAATAAGTTTCTTGAACCAGAACGGTATCAATCATGTCAATGCTAATTTCCAAGATATCCTGATTAAGCACAATAAAGTCAGCATGATTGCCAACTGCAAGCTGCCCAACATGGGGAATCCGTGTGATTTCTTGAGCGGATTTTGTGTAAAGCATGATGGCGGTAATTACATCAATCCTTTGTTTTTGTCCAGTATCTGCACCATCATAAGCCAAGCGCGTCACAGCAGATTTGATCCCGACAAATGGATTTACGGGATCAGCCCAGGCAGTAGCTGGTGCATCGGAAGAAAATGCCACTTTTATCCCTGCCTCCAGCATGGATGGAATCGGATAGGTTTCCTTTGTACGCTCAAATCCGAGGTTCTTATAATAGCTCTCAATTTCTGCAAAAACAAATATGGGCTGTGTCACAAAGGCAATGCCCGTTTCAGCAGCACGCAGAATAGCCTGAGGTGTTGGCATTGCTGCATGCTCAATCCTAATAGAAGGACCATCGGTAAGCCAGCCTTTTTTGCCATAGAAAGTGTCAATGATTAATTCGATTGCTTGCTCGCCCATTGCATGGACAACTAATTGAATATCGTTCTGTTCGGCTGCTTTTGCTGCAGCTAATAACTCTTCTTTTGTAGTCGTTTGAATACCGTAATTTTCTTCTTCCCCTAAAAAAGGGGGATTGACCCATGCTGTTTTTCCAGAGACACTTCCGTCTGAAAATAACTTAATACCGCCAATGTGAATTTGATTTTCTCTTTTGATTTTATCTCGTAACAATAAAGGTTTGTCCTTCAAATCATCCCACAGATAATAGAGAACAGTACGTTGGTTTAGTCCTTTTTCGACAGCTGTTTGATACATTTCTAGGTAATCAATCGGCTCGGTTCTGCTCGAAAGGTCTGTAATGGCAGTAATTCCATGTGAAAGCAGAAAATCACCTAATTCTGCAAGTGACGCAGCGTTTTCTTCAAGAGATTTTGCAGGCATAATACGATGGACGAGATCTTTTGCATTTTCACGTAAAATTCCTGTTAGTTCACCATTTTGATCACGGTCGATTTTTCCACCCGGTGGATCGGGGGTATCTCTAGTAATACCTGCTAACTCCAATGCTTTGCTATTAACTACAGCAATGTGGGTACATGTCCGACTAATGATAATCGGAATATCCGCTGCGGCTTCATCTAAATCCCAGCGTGTTGGCGCTATTCCTTCTGATAATTTCCCTTCATCATAACCCCAGCCTTCAATCCATTTACCTGTTTCATTGGATTGGCATGAATTCCGAATTTGTTCAATTAAATCTGCTATGGAATTGACTAATGGAGGGGTGCAGGCGATTTGGGTGGATGCATTCGCCAGCCACAAAGGATGCATATGGGCATCAATAAGACCAGGAAGCACTCTTTGACCTTTAAGATCCACACAATCTCCTTCAATGTTTTCTAAATCTGATGCCTCACCAATCCACGCAATGCTGCCGTCGCGCACAATCATGGTGCTTGCATATGGTAGTTCCAGATTAGCGGTGAAAATTTTCCCATTGATAAAAGTCCGGACAGATTGTTTATGAATCGTCATTGGATATTCTTCCTCTCTAAAAGTTTTAATCTAGTAAAAGGGATTAAAAGATTTTATAAAAAAGCTGGGGATTATTTTTTAAATCCCTAGATGACTCCTATTGAAGTAACCTAGGGTTTAAAACAAATAGCAGGGATAACTACTAACAACATGTGAGAGGTATTACTCTTGTTTTGGAAAGTGAAATGCATATAAGAAGTAGAGGAAATCGTCAAAAGGGAGGGACGACTCTCCATCACGCTCACCATTCCCTGTAACACTTGTTCTAATAGAGTTTCCCCATACTTGAAGACTATCATTATTTGGATTATAAAAGTAAACACGAATGCAGCCTTTAGGATCATGGCAGACTCTTTGAATAAGTACTGCATGGGCACCAAGCACTTGACCAGATTGATTGTAAATGGTAATCCCTGCCGGCTGGGGAAGTCCTTCATTAACATTTGGATTTTCCGAAGGGTGATAGTACCGATAAAACCGTACCTTAAAGTCTGAGTCACTATAGATATCCGAAAACTCGCTCCAAACTCCATTTATATGAAAAGAGGGATTGATCCACTTATGGGGATCCTGCCCGCGTCCATTGGCAGCATTTAACATTTCAAAATAAATAGAATCAAGATGAGGAATCAAGAGTAGTGAGACGGTATCAATATTATCCTCATCGTCTAGTGAGACTTGCGGAAGCGCATCTGAAGATATCGGTCTTCCCTCAAAAGGAATCGTGATTTTTCCATGTTCCACAAAATCATTAAACAATTTGAGCAGCGTGACAGGATTCTTTTGTGACCAATAACTGAGTGCCCTTGTTGATTGGCATGTTGGGTTAAAACCTTGGCCAATACCTAGGGGCTGCCCTAAGACACTAATCATTCCTGAGACAATAAGAGAACGAAGTGCAGATAAATCTAATATTTTATAAACGTTTATAAGCCTATTCTTAATCCGATCGTGTATAGGAACTTTTACAAGTTTCTCTAGTTCACTTATCATTTCGCTCGTAAAAACATTCCGTTGCAGAAGGCACATTAAACCATAAATGCTTCTCCTAGTATTCATTGTAACGGCTGAAGTGATTAATGAAGACACAAAAGGCAAATTCGAGCGAAGGTTTTCTCTAGCTGTATTGTCCACAGCCAACAAGCTCTGCAGCAAATCTGGCTTTTCTTTATTTATAAATTTTAAAAATAATACATGGAAGGGCGAAACAAGACCAGTATCCTTCATGGATTCACGCAGCTGCTCGGCTTCCTTGATAAGTAATAAATCATTACTGGCCCTCAATTTATTTTCATAACTTTCCCTAGCATCGGATGCCAAATTCGATGGAGAATAGACTGCATTTTCGTAATTCATTAAACTTGAATCCGTAACTTTTTGGCAGTTGGCTAATCTTCTAGAATTGGCAATTAATTTCAGGATTTTGTTTGTTACGATAGGCCTTTGGACAGCGAGATTATCTACTTCCTGATACAAAGTTTGAAAAACATGGGAAGAAAAACAATGGTCTGAGATAAATCCTAGAATTTCAGAAGCCTGTTTGTCCTTGTAAAGCTGTGTTACCCGATTTTCCTCGGTTTCCTTCATTAAAAGGAGGTCTAGATTTAAAGCCATGACCTTTGTCAAAAATTCACTTGCTTCTTTAGCAGACATTTCTGGATGCTCATAATCACCTCTGGCAATGGAGAGGATTCTGAGATTGCTCATTGCTTCAGCTGCTGCAATGAATCCGCCGGCATGCAAAGTACCTCTAACTAGAGGGGGATTAAGCTTGCGGACATTCTCCCATGGCTTCCCTGCAAATACCCCGGCTTCATCAAAGAGATGTGCATATTTGTATATCGTATCCAATCCGTAAGGTTCCTTGAGAAGGGCTGCAGCTTCTTCAAAAACTGCATGTTGAAATAAACTTTTAGTTAATGCGGAAGTTTTCCATAACTGATAAAAGGCCCTTTGAAACGAATCCTCTGAAGTAAATAGAAAAAGTCCCATATATCCATCCCTTCTCTGCTTTTTGCCTTTACAGTATCATATTGACAAAATAAATAGAGAATAACTAATGTGGAGAAAAAAACAAATAGAACGCTGAGACCGGGAAGTGGTGTGGTTGTTAGCTAGTTATTTATCGACCACATTACCAGCCGAACAGAAGATATTCAAATGACAGGAGAGTTAAGTTTCAAACAAATAATTATTGGAATATTTATTAAATTCAAATTATTATTGATTAATTTAACACAGAATAGTGAATATAGCAATTGATAATATCTTTTTTTTAGGTGATAACACACTTCTATTTGTTAATATTGCGATTTAATATTATTTTAACCAAGCCCAAACAACTAAAGGACCACGAAATTATCTCGGGTCCATTAGTTGTTTTGGTTATTTAATAATAATCTCCTGCTTATCGGCTGCCAGGGATTCTTTTTCCAGAATTTCTTTTATAATATAAACACCATATTTCAGTTCTTCTTTTGAAACAGTTAGCGGAGGCAATAGCCGGATGACCTTTTCTCCTGCCGGCAATACAAGTAGCCCCATTTTTCGAAGCTCACTTAAAAGCGGTGGCACGGGAACCTTGCAATCAATTCCAACCATCAATCCAATACCTCTAATATCCTGTATAATATTTAAATGGTTTAGGTTACTCCGTAGTTGGCTAAAGAGAAACTCACTTTTATCAATAACCGTCCCTAAAAATTTCTTTTTAAAAATAGCATCCATTGTAGCAATAGCTGCCTCAATCGAGACTGGATTTCCTCCGAAGGTCGATCCGTGACTTCCAGGACCAAAAAATGGCTCATATTTTTCTTTCCCTATTACAGCGCCGATAGGAAATCCGCTTCCTAATCCTTTAGCTGATGTAACAAGATCGGGGGATAGGTCAAAATGTTGAAATGCAAATGGTTTCCCTGTACGGCCAATCCCAGTTTGGATTTCATCAATGATGAAAAGGGCACCATGTTGTCTGCAGAGCTCTTGAACACCCTGTAAAAAATCCTTATCACCTACATGAATTCCGCCTTCACCCTGTACAGCCTCACTCATAACAGCGGCTACATCATTTCCGATTTCACTTTTAACAGCTTCAATGTCATTATAAGAAACATATACAAATGTCTCGAGCATTG
Organism: Neobacillus cucumis; assembly: GCF_023715505.1. Next base: position 114,295 of record NZ_JAMBOH010000002.1, read on the forward strand.
GTCCAAATCCATGCTTTATTTTGTCTTGGCCTGTTGCTGACATCGTCGCAAAAGTCCGGCCATGAAAGGAATTCTTAAAGGAGATAATTTTCGTTCTTCCTGTTGCTTTACGTGCGAGCTTAATGGCTGCTTCGTTTGCTTCTGCGCCGCTATTGGCAAAGAAAACCCGATCCAGTCCGGAAGCTTCGGCAAGCATTTTTGCTGCTGTCTGTTGATTTTTACTTTGGAACAGGTTTGAAACGTGCCAAAATTGATTAAGTTGATTACGTACAGCTTCCTCCACATCTTTAGGGCGGTGTCCAAGGTTACAGACCCCAATTCCTGAAGTGAAATCCAGATATCTTTTGCCAGTCTTGTCTGTCATTGTACTGCCGATGGCTGATTCCGGTTCAATCTCCCAGCGTGCGTAAGTTGGAAATAAGTGACTCAATTTGTGATCGGCTCCTTCTGATAAATTCTAGTACCGCGCCATTGGTCATTTTCATAAAATGTATTTTTTCCAGACACAATCATGACGCTTTCGACGCCTTCTTCCACAGCATTCAGGGCCGATTGAACTTTTGGAATCATTCCGCCGCTTATTTCTCCATTTTCAATAAAGGTATGAACCTCTTGCTTGGAAAGGGAGGAGGCGAGTGAGCCCTCAATGAATACTCCATCCACGTTGGTAACAAATATGCATTGTTCTGCATGAAGGGCTTTAGCCACCTCTGCAGCTGCGTAATCTGCATTAATATTAAGTTTTTCACCGTTTTCGGTTATTCCTATCGGGGTAATAACAGGGATATAGTTCCGATTAACGACAAGTTCAAAGAATTCTGTATTTACTTTACTGATTTTTCCAACAAACCCTAGTTGTTCACGGTTTATATAATTAGCCTGTAAACAACCACCATCACTTCCATTGATCCCAATCGCAGAGAATTGGTACTGCTGAAGCATGGCCACAAGCTTTCTATTCGTCTGACCGGAAAGAACCATTTCAGCAATTTTTAGTGTTTGCTCATCTGTTTTACGAAGCCCATTTACAAATTGAGGTTTTACACGAAATAAGTCTAGCATGTCATTTATATCAGGGCCGCCGCCATGAACAAAGACTAGTTTATAACCACGCTTTTCCAGTTCGGAAAGACTTGTAAAGAAAGAGGAGGTTAACTCATCTAACACACTTCCGCCGCATTTGATCACAATATATTTCACCTATTATCACCGATCCTTATGAACGATAGCTGGCATTGATTTTGATATAGTCATAAGATAGGTCACAGCCCCATGCTTTACCGGCTCCGTTCCCTACATGCAGTTCAACGAATATTTTTATAAATGGCTGATTTAAATAGCTTCGTGCTTCGTCCTCGGAAAACACACAAGGTACACTATTTTGAAGCATCTTAATAGGACCAATGGCGATATCAACTGAATTTGGATTAATTAAAGCATTTGTCTGCCCAATCGCTCCAATAATTCTTCCCCAGTTGGAATCTGCTCCAAATATCGCAGTCTTCACTAAATTTGACCCGACTATTTGTTTGGCGATAAATCTTGCCTCTTCAGGAGTGTCAGCACCTTGAACCTCCACTTCAACTAACTTAGTAGCACCTTCTCCATCCATTGCGATTTGCTTGGATAAATTCTCACAAGCTTTTGTTAAAAGTTCAACAAAGGTTTCCCAATCAGGATGTTCTGGTGTTAATGGATCATTACCGGCCAGACCGTTTGCCATAAAGAGAACCATGTCGTTTGTAGACGTATCTCCATCTACGGTAATTTGATTAAAGGTTTGATTGATTACACTTTTTAAGGCAGCTGATAAATTCTCAGAGGAGATGGCTGCATCCGTAGTTAGGAAACCAAGCATAGTTGCCATATTCGGATGAATCATTCCCGATCCTTTTGCAGCTCCGCCAATCGTAATGGTTTTGCCATTAATTACGCTTGAGTATCCGCAGCTTTTCATCACAATATCAGTAGTCAGTATAGCCGTTTGAAAATCAACGGCATCACTATTTGAATTACCAGGTGACAAGGATTGAATTCCATTTGCGATTTTTTCCATATCTAAAAACTCACCAATCACACCAGTCGATGCAACGGCTACATAATTTTCTTTGATACCGAATTTTTCAGATGTTAAGGAACGCATTTTTAATGCATCCATGTAACCTCTATCTCCTGTACAAGCATTGGCACATGCACTGTTTACCACAACTGCCTGTAAGAGACCTTCACACGCAATGCTTTCTTGAGTGACTTTTAGAGGAGCTGCTTGGAATTGGTTAGTTGTATAAACTGCTGCTGCTGAAGCCGGGATTTCACTTACAATGACCCCTAAGTCCTTTTTAGCATAGCGGAGGCCGGCATGGACCCCTGCTGTTGTAAAACCTTGTGGTGATAGGATATTCCCATTTTCAATTTCAACAATTTTTTCCTTTAACAATAGTGGCATTCCAAATCCTCCTTAAGGGTACATGGGAATAGACTCTAATCCCGTTTTCTCATCTAATCCATTCATCAAATTGGCATTCTGAACCGCCTGACCGGCAGCTCCTTTCATGAGATTATCGATGACAGAAACAACCGTTAACCTTCCTGTTCTCTCGTCAACATGTAAGCCAATATCACAATAATTCGATCCAGAAACTTCTTTTACAGAAGGGAAATTTCCATTCTGCCTGATCCTCACGAACGGATTCCTCAAATACTGTTCATTATATAATTCAATGATTCTAGCAGTATTCATATTTTCTGAAAGCTTTACATATATGGTAGCCATGATTCCTCTTGTGATTGGCAGCAAATGGGTATTGAAAGTAATAGGTGAAACTCCTGCATCCCATTTGTTCAATTGCTGTTGAATTTCAGGAATATGCTGATGCTCGTTTACCTTTTAGATTCGGAAATTTTCATTAATTTCCGAGAATAGAAGGCTTTTAGATACAGATCTTCCAGCTCCGGAAGCACCAGATTTTGCATCGATGATGATCATATCCGGGTCAATCAGTCCTTCTTTTACCACTGGCGCAAGACCCAATAACGTTGCTGTAGGGTAACAGCCAGGATTAGCGATTAATTTCGCATCTATAATGTTTTCTTTATTCCATTCACTCAACCCATAAACTGCTTTTTTCAATAAACTGCTTTTAACTGGTTCGTGTTTATACCATTTCCTATACACTTCTCCATCGGTAAGCCGCAGGTCACCGGATAAGTCAACAATTTGAATGCCTGTATCCAAGAAGGCCGGAACAAGCTTACTAGATACACCTGAAGGTGCGGCAATAAAAACGATATCTGAATGCTTCGCTATTTCTTCAACATTGATATGCTCGAGTTTTAAGTCTGTAATTCCGTATAGTTGCGGAAACTCTTCATATAATGGGGTCTCATCTCTTGTCGTATGCACTGAGTGTATACTAAATACAGGGTGGTGATGTAACAAGCGAAAAAGTTCACCACCGCCATATCCAGTAGTGCCGATAATAGATACTTTCAAAACGCTCCTCCTCGAGACGATCTGTTTATTTAAAGGTTTAACTTTGAGAACTGTCTAGCTTCAGCGCCAGTCCCTACACTGCTAACCGTACGCTTGCGGTTTTCTTATGCCCATACATAATTTTTGCCCCAGCTGTCTTTTGCCAGTGCTTCCACTTCTTCCACAAGGTTATCCTCAACCATATAGATATCACCCTGTTCATATGGGTTATAGTGAAAGGCATACATTCTAGATAAAAACTGATGAAACAAAAGGGAGGATTCACCTTCAAGTTCACCGAAACCAGAAACGCTTGGCTCAATGCCTTGTCCCCAATTCTGACCGCTGTCGTTGTTCGGATTGTAAAAATAAATCCGATAATCTCCGTTATGGTCTTTATTAATCCTTTGAACCGATACGGCGTGAAGACCGAGCAGCTCCCCGTGTACGTTGGTGATGAAAATTCCAACTGGATTTGGATAAATCAATTCGTACCCTTCGTTATATTCAGGATGGTGGGTAGCATAGAACAGCCTGACGAACGTGGAATAATTGGCGACCTTTAGTGTGAATGGATTAATTACATTTATAAAGCCCTTAGGAATCCACTCACCGTAAAATTCCGGGTTCACCCACTTATGGCCGTCTTCTCCGCGCAGGAGTGTTCGCTTCATCATTTCGTTATATATTTTATCGAGGTGAGATACAAGAACAATCGATACAGGATCCAAATCCTGGTGGATTTCTCCGGCAACACCACCAGTAATGAGGCTGGAGTGGATGCTCTCACCCTCAAATGTCATGTCAATATCATGATCACGGGCGGCACGGGCAATGTACTCTAAAAGCTGGCCAATTCCATGCTGTGACCACAGCGATATGGCTCTTGCTGACTGACAAGTAGGATTCAGACCCTGTCCAACACCAAGCGGCTGTCCGAGAACACTAACTACCCCAGCAACGAGCACACCATTCAGGCTAATACCGCACCGTTCAAATTCAGGCTTCGAAAGGATTTGCTTGACCTCAGAATGGATTGGGAGTTCAAACAAACGGCGAATGGCAGGCAACAGGTGATCTTGTGAAAGAACACCGCGGTCAAGCATTCTTGCCAGGCCATATATTGCTTGCCGAGTTTCAGGATAGATAGACAGTTGAATCATATCGTGAATCAGGTCTCGATTGGCATTAAAGCTAGCAGTCCCTGTTTCTGATAAATCAAGGGCTGTAGGAATCAAGTCAGGGTTCTTCCGGTTCAGGAATCGCAACAGTACGGCGTGATGGGGGGAAACAAGCCCGGTCTCTTTCATTGATCCTGCAAACATCTTGCATTCAGCCTCAAGTTCATCAACAAAGGCCTCCGCTAATCCGAGTCTATATTCCCTTTGATTCGACACATCCTTACTTAGTGGTGTCGGACCATTGGCAGCACGCGAGTACTTTTTAAGAGCTTCCGCAGTTTTTTCATCCTGTACACTTTCAATTAAGGGTTCAAACATGTGAATCATGTTTAAAATCCGTCCAGTCATAATAGGGCGCTGAACGGTAAGGCGGTCAATTTCCTCAGCAATTTTATCAACAATCGCCTTAAACGAAAGTTCCTGACCCAGGTATTGGAACAAGCGCTGTGCTCGAATTATGTGATCATCTAATTGAATGCGGTTTTCTTCCGTTTCTGGCGGGAATAAAAGGTCGAGATTTAGTGCAAGGATTTCATTTAAAAAAGCGCCTGCCTCCTCCGCACTAAAGCTTTCGTGAATGTATTCCCTTTTGGCAATTGCAAGCATTCTCATTTCACTTAACAATTCTATAATGGATTGGACACCTTTAAGCTTTAGTGAACCGCCGGCAAGTGGGGGCTGCATTTTTGCAGGGTCTTCCCATGGTCCGCCAAGGAAGACACCCGCTTTGTCAAAGCGAGGGGCATTTGCATAAAGAATGGCAAGTCCATCCTCTGATCCAGCAAGTTCAATCGCCAATTGAAAAACGTCTGTCTGGTACATGCTTTTCGCGAAAGATTTTGCCTCCTCAAGTCTATCTAAGGCGATTTCAAATCTATTTTTTAAGACAGCGGTTAGTTTACTCATCCTTTTCTTTTTTGACTGGGTCGTCATCCTACTGTTCCCTCCTAAAGGTAAAAATCATATTTTTCATATTTTTTCATGAGGGTTCTCATCACTTCGCTGTCATTTCCGGTGAAGAAAATCGTTCCGTAATGGTTCCCAAAGCCCACCCGTTCAGCCACTTTGGAGGTAACAGGAATGAACATATCATGTCTTTCAAAATAAGGATGGTTTTTGAGATCCTCAGGGATATTAAGTTTTTCAATAATTGTTACATTTGGATAGACCATCAAGCTGCCTGCATATCCCGTTGCAGATACCACTTCCTCAGGGAAAAAGGCGTCAAGTTCTTCTTCGGTTGTTTCTGGATCGCTGCAAAGAATTTGTGCCTGAAATGCGCTGAATCCGTATGCCTTTTCGATTAATTCAAAGATATGACCACCAGGAACACGAGCGGCCACCTCGCCGAAATTCAAAGTTCCATCCGGGGCAATGAAATATTCAGGGTGTATGACGCCATATTTGATCTCAAAGGCATCTACAAGCTTTTCAATCGCTTCCCTAATCATCGGCCGCCATTCTTCAAGCGAAGGGGAAGCAGGTACGAAATTGGAGTGACCAAGTTTTACATATTCGGTAATATTTAGGAACCTTACTTTCCCATTATGTATAAATGCCTCACAGGAGAATTCCTGACCATCAAGGTGGCTCTCCATAAGGAGCGGAAATTCAGAATCGCAAATTTGTTCTATCTCGTGTCGGTCCCGAATCATTCGATGGCCAACTGTACCAGCTTTATTAAATGGCTTCACATGTATCGGGTCATTCAAATCCCCGTCAAGCTTAATTAATGTCTCGTTTACTCTATTTAAGAATCGATAGATATCATCCTTGTTTTCAGCTTCTGCAAATACTCCTACACGGATGCCAGCCATCTGGGCTTTCCGCTTCATCAACCCTTTGTCACGGAGTAGCAGGGATTTATGGAAAATACGTGGGTTCTTGTGTAACTTTGCATTTAAAGCACCAGCCCATTCAACGGTTTCCTCGTAAATCGGTACGGCAACTTTAGTATTGAGATCCTTTAATTTTTCATAGAGTTCTTCTGATCGCATCTGTAAATCTTCAAATACCCATGGGACAAGATGTATACCATGGGTGTCAGCAAATTCTTGAAATTCAGGGGGACCCACAACCACATACGGTCGATTCATTTTGTCAATCGCTTCGATTGCGTGCAGGCTCCAGCCCAGCAATGCCGTTATTTTACCCTTGTTCTGTTTCATCTGAATAACTCTCCCTATTTTTGAATTAATTAAAAGATCATAACAGCCTTATTCTAGCAAAGAATAATATCTAAATTTTCAGATTTACATAAATTGTACAAACACTTCAAACGACTTTAACAAATTATTTACATTGATTTACTAAAATAGGGAAGACGTCAAAATAGATGTTATTTCAAAAACTCGGGCAAAGGGGTAATGTAATGAACAACTGGTATGCTAGATTGACAGACTATTTTCCAGAAAGAGAAATGAAATCGAGAAAGCATTTTGAAATCCTTTTTAACGAAAAACAAGGAATCTATCGATTAGAGGAAAGTCAAGACTTTGTACTTGTTTACTTCGAAATGTCTGATTTTATCTTTATAGATTACATACTAGTGGCCCGAAACAACCGTCGAAATGGGAGAGGCAGTAGGATTCTTGACCAACTGAAACAAAAGGGGAAAGCGATCATACTAGAAGTTGAACCAGTTACTCTTATAGATCCTGACTCAGAAAAAAGAATACAATTCTATGAGAAAAATGGTTTTTTAAAGATGAATTCTATTCGTTATGAACGAATCCATTTGGTTACAAATGAGTTAAATAAAATGGACATTTTTTGTTGGTCTCCAGTTACTAAAACAGAAAAATGGGTTTATGACAAAATGCATGCTATATATGAGGGTGTGCATGCTTATAAAGCCAGAGAATTGTATGGGCGAGATCCCCAGCCTGTGTCAGATGTTCTAAGGAAAAAGGAACTAACGTATAGTAAAGCTTAGTTATAGTTTTTTAAATTATTTCTAATTTTGATACTGTGAATCGTATCATAAGTAAATGAGGTTTATGAAAAATGCTGGTCTGCCTTTTTGATAAATCACAAGTGAGGGTACTAAAGTAAAAAGTGTGGTAAACTAAATTATCTTTAAAAAAGTAAGCTTTGTTAAACACTGATGTTGATATGCGGCAGTTTTGACTCATTCGTGCAAAATGACCATTTTGCACGCTTTCAGCAGATGCTGAAAGTGACTGAAACGAAAAGAAAAACTAAAGAGAAAATGAATTTTCTCGACGTTTTCTTTTCGTTTCAGTCAAATGAGTCAAAAATCAACACTAGACTTTAACATAGCCAAAAAGTATATAAGGTGTTTGATAAGAGTGGAAATTAAACATTTGGAGTGTTTTATTGAAGTTACACGTACTGGCAATTTCACCAATGCAGCTGAAAATCTGTTCATTACGCAGCCTGCCCTCAGTAGAATTATCAAATCATTGGAGGATGAACTTGGTACACAGCTATTAATTCGTACAAGAAAAAAGCTGATATTAACAGATGCAGGACTTATTCTAAAAAAACATGCATTAATAATTGAAAAACAGTTGCAGCTATTGGATGCGGAACTTGGTAAGATGTTCATGCTAAAAAAAAGCCATGTCCGTATTGGGCTTCCTGCGATTACCAATTCCATTTTCTTTTCACAACTGATTGCCTCGTTTCATGAAAAATATCCAGAGGTGACATTCCAATTGGAAGAGGATGGCTCTAAGCCGATTGAAGAGAAGGTTGTCAATGGTTTGCTAGATTTTGGGGTTGTCGTTCTTCCTGAAAAAAATGCTGATTTCGACTATTATATGTTTGTTAATGAGAAATTAAAACTAGTTGTACCCTCGTTTCATCGTCTTGCCGGGAAACAGGAAGTGTCATTGAAAGAACTTAAAGAAGAGAGCTTTATTATGTTCAACCGGGATTTTGAGTTAAGAAACCTTGTCATCACTGCTTGCAGAGAAGCTGGTTTTCAACCGATAATTATTTCGGAAACATCACAATTAGATTTTATTCAAGAATTGGTTGCTTACAATATAGGTATTACTTTGCTGCCTGAGAATACATGTTTAGAACTAGCAAATGATTTTCGAACTATAACCGTAACCAATCCGACAATCGAATGGAATCTAGCGATGATCTGGAAAAAAGATGCATACTTATCACAGGTTGCGAAAGAATTTATCCGATTTGCCAAAGTAATGCTGTCGACAGCTAATCATAACCATGATTCATAATCTAGATTGAGTCAAATATTAGAAGGCTTCCCCTTGTTAAGGGGAGGCTTTTTTCATTGTATAGGCTAAAGAGCGCTTACATACTGTTTTGTTATGAATTGTATATGGGATTGGCATTGTATCTTTCCACTATAGTCATATTATAATTGTCCTTGTGAAAATGCTAATGCATATGAGGCGAACGCTTCAAATGTATTTTTATATAGGGTGGTAATTTATGGAAGCTAAAAAAGTTAAAGAAACGCGTGTTGTTCAAACGGATCAAGTACTCATTAATGATTTGAACAACTATCATACATTATTTGGTGGAGTTCTAATGATGAAGATGGATGCTTGTGCGACGCTTTCCGCTCGCAGGCATTCACGGGTAAAGGAATGTGTTACTGCATCGACCGACTCAGTTAATTTCATCGAACCGATTCGACAAAGTGATTCGGTCTGTATTGAATCATTTGTCAGCTATACAGGTAAAAAGTCAATGGAGATTTTCTGTAAAGTAATTGCCGAAGATCTTGAAACCGGAAACCGTAGAATCGCAGCTACTGCATTCTTAACTTTTGTTCCTCTAGGTCAAGATAAAAGACCGATAGAAGTGCCAACTGTTATACCAGAAACAGAGGAAGAAAAATTTCTCTATGAAACGGGAAAAGAACGTGAAAGAGTTCGTAAGCTAAAAAGACAAAAAAATAAAGAACTCGTGTCCAAACTTTCACTGGATAAACCATGGGACTAATACGAATCAAAAAGGAAGAGATATTATGCTGACAACATCAAGTTACAACCAATTGAAAAATGCGCAAATGGCTATCGAAAAATTAAATGCCGCAAAACCATCTATTTATAGAAAATTTATAAACATCATTAAACTGACTCGTCAATTACAGTTTGGATATCAATATATGGGCTCATTAATTATGGATGAAGACCCAGGTAAATTCAATTCGACGTCACAAGATGATTATGTATTGTCTGTCTATTATCGGGAAATCGAAAATTTAAAAACAGATAAAAAATTCCTTGATTTAAAGCAGTTGCTAAAAACGTATAAACAACTCAGCTATGCTAATATTAGCAAGTTGGCATTGGGGGAAAAACCAGAAGCATTAGTTGGTCCAACTTTAGTCCGTTAATAGCCGAAGGGAACCTTTCAAACCTCACTTAGAACTTTTACGGTGAACCGTACCACAAATAGGTGCAGTTTTTATTAATGCATAATAAAAAAGCTGACAATAGTCAGCTTTTTTTAGTTATTAAGATTAAAAAACAAAACATAGTCACCCGGGCCAATCAAAGCTACGCCGATGACAACAGCAATTAAAACGAGATTATACTCAAATCCGCCGTTAGTCATCCAGTATCCATTTTTGCCATGCACGGTAAAAATAGCATCAATCATTACGATAACAATCATGATCGCACCAATCCATGTAAGAAAACCTGCAGCGAAAAGTAATCCCCCTATCAATTCAAAAAGCCCTGCCAGCGTAGCCCAGACTTTGGCTCCTTTTTCAAGCCCAAGTGTTTCAAGCCAGTTTCCCATCCCGGCTATGCCAGGACCACCGAACCAGCCAAATAACTTTTGTGCCCCGTGTCCAAAAAAGGTTAGCCCAATAACCAGCCGAATAATTAATAGCCCGATATTAACCAACACTATATTTTCAGTCATATCTTACCTTCTTCCGGTATAAGTAATTAAAATGGAAATCATTTGAAGGAATGAATAATTTATTTTGGGTAAATAATCCATTCCTTATTCTAGTCTATTTGTAAGATTACTATTTAAACCACGGAATGACTAGAGTAAAAAGACCTCATCTAATTGCGACTTAAATACCAGGACAAAGAGGTCTGCCGAAACTGGCTGACCTCTTTCGATGCTAATTATTAATTACGTTTAATGTTTTAGTTTCGACATCAATCGAGTAGTTCTTTATGTTTTTGTTAATAGAGCCCCCATCACTTTTAAAAATAGTTGATTTGGTTTCGGTAGAAGGCTCAATGTGAACAGGTACAGAAGTTATCCCTGATTGAAGCGTAAATGAATGAGTGAAATTCATATTATTGCCTACAGCCACTTTTTCTCCATTAATGGTGAAGTCTGCGCCTTTAATGGCATTTCCCGTGACGGTCATAGTCGAACCGCTCACACTGATTTGACTCACGACTAATGGAAGATCAATCCAGCGCAGGATGGTATCCTGGACAAGCATTTTGTTATTCCCTTGATTGGTGACGACAATTTTCATATCTGTTCCCTGGGCACCATAGCCATAGTAGCTAATATCGTCGTCTGATGGATTATTAGGTGTATGGTCAGTTAAACCTTCCTGTTCCCAAGAATTGTTTTTTACATATTTATAGGTAAGTTCGGTTCCTTCTTCTAGCTCTATTGTATATTCCCAATCAGCGGTTACTGCACCATTTCGGCTCATGGACCAAGCTCCGGTATTCCATCCATTCAAGCTTCCAGGTATATTCACTTGAGCAGATAGTGGAGTGTAATCAGGTGCATGTACTTTAAAGGTGACCTGAACCATGACAATTTCCGGTGTTACGCTTACTGTATTTGAATCCACATAGTTACCTGCCTGATCAAAAATGCGGATTTGGTACTTATATGCTGTGCCATTTGCTACCTGATAATCTCGGTAAGAGGTAACATCCCCGTTTAATGTTGTAAGAATCTGGCCGTCACGGTAGATGATTGTTTTATATGGCTGATCTGGCTCCGTTAAGTTCCAAGATAAGTTTACTTGGCCCGACTCTTTAATAGGTGTTTCCAATACAACTTCTTTAGCGGGAGGGGTAGTATCGGATGTACTATGTGCATAAGTTACTTCTCCAGTTGACGAGTAAACCCAGGTGGTCCCTAAATCAGGTGTAAAGGCCAACCGGTACTCATAAGTTCCAGCTTCATAGGCCGTAAAGCTTCCTTGAAACTCATTTGCTTGGCCATCTTGTACCTGGCCATTATATAGGGCAGGGGAGGATTGCCAATCTGTTTGGCCTTTTAGCCTTACTTGAAGCTGAGCTGTAACTCCTTCTGCAGCACCTGCCTCTGTTGCACCAGACAAGTAAAACGTTGCATTTACATTCGAAGCTTTCGCCAGATTCAGTTCCCCGTTCTCTAATTTTGTCAGATCTTTAATGCTTGCCTTTGTCACATCGAAATGTGGAACTAAGCCGGATGTTGTGGCTGCAGGTACCGATTCATTACCATTTCCATCTACAGCTGTAACGGTAAAATAATAGGTACGGCCATTATCTAAATCGGAAATGGTTACAGACGGATTCGTTGTTTCTTTAACTTTTGTCCATAATCCACCAGAAACAGTAGATTGATAAACATTGTATTTGGCACCAGTTCCTGTCCAGTTTAAAGTAACCTGTTTAGAATCTACTTTGCCGGTTACATTTTTAACCGTCACTGGCTGCTTGACCTCATTAGCCGAGACTAACATTCTACCAGATTCAGCTGGTACCGTTATGCTCAGCCTGCCATCCTTTGTGGTAGCTTGATAATTCTTATCTAACTGATCCACAAAACGAAGACCGTTCGCAAGCAGCTCTTTTGTATCGACATCAACTGTCTGTGCGTTTTTCCCTCTGTTAATTATTACAAGGGCGGATTTTGCCCCTTTTGTCCGGACATAAGCCAGTACATCACCTTTCGCATAGACGTGGTGCAAATCTCCATAGGCAAATAGGTCGGCATTTTCCTTACGGATTTGCCCAATTTTTTGATAATGGGCAATCAGGGATTTATCTTCTTTACCCCAAGGGTACGTTCGGCGGTCATCTGGGTCTTTGGATCCCGTTTGTCCTGCTTCATCCCCATAATAGATGGTCGGTGCTCCTGGATAACCCATTTGAAGAATGGAAGCCAGCTTCAATCGCTTGACACCTTCATTGTAATTGTAGTTCGGATCTTGTTCTGCTCTATAATACGTATCTGTGCCATTGCCTAACAGGAAGATTGCACGAGCTGTATCGTGGGATCCCATTAGGTTCATAAGGGCATAAAATGCTTCCTTTGGATAGTCCTCTTGTACAGCGAGGAGGGTGTTCTGTGCATTAGCGGCATTGCCGTTCTTTAAGTAATCTAAGATGGCGCCGCGGAAACGATAGTTCATGACAGAGTCATATTGATCTCCCAAGAAATACTTGGATGCATCATCCCATATCTCACCTAAAATAAGAGGCTCTTCCTCTTTTTGAAGTGTTTTTCCCGCACCTGTCATCGTTTTCGATTTCATTTGCTTGCGGAATTCCTGCCAGAAGGAACTGTCCACTTCATTCGCTACATCAAGCCTCCAGCCAGATGAGCCTTCATCAATCCATGACTTTGCAACAGAATCCTTATTATAAAAAATATAATTGGCCAATTGTGTGTTGTTAAGTTCACTTGGGTGGTCGACCTTGGTACCATCCACTGATTTAAACACTGGCAGACTATCATAGCCCCACCAATCGTCATACTTATAATGCTGACCTGTCGAAACACCGTTAACTTTTTCATTGTCTACTTTTTCATTTTTGATATCGAACCAGTTTTCAAAACCGTAGGGGCTGAAGGTTTGGCCTTCGTCTATAAATTGCTTCTTCGCCTTTTCTTTGGCGGCTGTTTCCGTTAATTTTTCTTGGTTCATCAAGTCATAAATACTTGACCAATATTCATAAGCACCTACGGTTTTATATTTGTTATAACGATCAAAATAGATAGAGTCATCGGAAACATGGTTAAAGACTCCGTCTAAAATGAGGTGCATATGACGTTTTGATAATTCTTTTGTGAAATCCTCGAATTCCTTTTTCGAGCCAAACATAGGGTCGACCTGTTTATAATCAGTTGCATCATATTTATGGTTAGATGGCGCAAGGGCAATTGGGTTTAAATAAAGTGTATTAACGCCTAGAGATTGAAGATAATCTAGCTTTGCTTTGATACCGGCAAGATCACCGCCGAAAAAGTCGTTGGTAAATTCTCCATCCCCTTTATAGGAACCCGTGCCTTGTTCATATGGATTATCCGGGAGAGACGACCAAGAGTCAGGATGTTCAATTGGCTGGCTGCCGCGTGCTCCAATCTGATCCTTCGCAGTGTCGTTTGCTTTGTTTCCGTTATAGAAACGATCCGGAAAGATTTGATAGACAACAGCTTCTTTCATCCAATCAGGTGTTTTGTAGGAAGGATCGTAAACTGTTAATTGGAATAAGCCTGCATTTTTATCCTCCGCTTTTCCTGTGTGTCCTTCCTGAGTGTCTTCACCGTACTCAACTGTTGCATCTTGATCCCCAGCGATGAATTTATACCCGTAGATTCCTTTGTCAGCAGGAGTGAACACAGCTTCCCAGAATTCAATAGGGCCTTTGTCCGTTGTATCTGCCCAACCAGCGTTTTTCATAGAGATGACATTTGAGGTTCCCGTATTATAGTTTTTTACATATAGTCTCGCTCGTGTTAAGTCCCCTTTCTTAGCGGACATCCGTAAGGTTACTGGTTTATTAGCAGGAATGGCTCCGAATGGTGTCCGGTAGACTTTGTCCCATGAATCATGATAAAGCGCAGACTTATCAATTAAACCATCCGATCCGCTTGGCTTATAATCTGTATATACTTCATTCGTTTCTTGCTTATAGAAAAATGTGATTGTTGTATCAGCTAGTACATTTAGCTTTTCATTTGAAGAAGGGTAAGACTCTGTCCAGTCCTTGCCTAGAACAATCTTGAATTCATAGCTGCCTTTTGGCACCTTTGCAACGTAAGAGTAGACATTGTTAAAATGATCATCTGTTAGCAAGGCGGTTGATTCTGCAGGGCTCCATGCGGGACCTGCCTCAATTGCAGGCTGAAGGGTTCCAGCAATGCGGGGCTGTTTGTCCTCAGATAATGGAGTGTAATGGGTGCTGTCGGCAATGGAGTGTGTGTTATCATTGTAGTAGAAGGTGACATCTGTTTGTTCATTTAACGATAATTTTATGTTGTTCCCTCCGGGAGTACCACCTTCTCCGTAATTTTCATCCCAGCTTCCGCCGATGGCGATTTTGTACTCATATGTACCCGCCGGCAATGTCCCTGTAAAGGTGTATAGCCCATTTCCTTGGTTGGCCATTTTCGTTACGGTGGATGATGGATCCCAGTCCCCAGCGTTTCCTAACGCTTTTTGTAAATTCCCTACAAGAACAACCTGCTTAGTTCCAGTTTCTGCTGCATGTACCGATTCGCTAGAGAAACCTGCCAACAGTTGCAGCATTAATCCTGTAATGGTGACAAGCGACAATAGTGTTCGCTGCTTCTTTTTCATAGAAAAACCCCTTTTCCCATGTAATATTTAATTGGGAAATCGTTTGCACAAAATGATATAACTATCCTTCTATGACGGATCTAGTAAGATAGCAAAAAACAAGAAACAGAGTGCAATCGTTTTCACAAACAAATAATACTATTTTTTGCTGGTTTATTCAATAGAAAGTTAGTTTAAGAGTCAAATTTTTCTGAAAAATAGATTTTTGTTAGTTTACATTTATTGAGATAGTAACAACCCATAATGTTGTACTTTGATGATGCGACCAAAGTACTATTTCTGATATGATAAGATGAGATGAAAATCCCTATGAGAAGGGTGAAGTACGTGACTGTTACAATCAAAGAGGTGGCAAAGCTTGCAAATGTTGCGCCATCAACGGTTTCAAGAGTAATTGCAAATAATCCTAGGATTAGTGAGGCAACGAAACGAAAAGTAAAAAAAGTGATGGAGGAGCTCGGCTACCATCCTAACTTGAATGCTAGAAGTCTTTCGAGTAAAGCAACCCAAACCATTGGGCTTGTCATGCCAAGCTCTGGGGATGTTGTTTTTCAAAATCCTTTCTTTCCAACGGTCCTGCAGGGAATTAGTGAAGGAGTCCACGAAAAAAAATATGCCTTGCAGATGACAACAGGAAGATCCCATCAGGAAATTCTTGAGGCAGTTATTCAAATGGTGCAAGGAAAACGAGTGGATGGAATGATTCTATTAAATTCCAAAGTTGAAGATAAGGTCATCCAGTACTTAAGAGAAATGGATTTTCCTTTTGTGGTGATTGGGAAACCTTCTAAATATATCGAGGAAATCACTCACGTTGATAACGATAATGTTCGTGCAATGAAGGAAGCGACAGAATATTTGATCGACAAAGGGCATAGTCAAATTGCTTTTATTGGCGGAAGCCCAGAACTAATGGTTACTGTCGACCGGTTAAATGGCTATAAGCAGGCTCTAGAAAATTCAAATATTCCTATTAAAGAGGAATATATCAAACATGAGGAATTCCTAAGGGAAGGGGGGCAAGAGGCAGTTAATGAGTTAATGGCACTTCACCAGCGTCCAACTGCGCTGTTAGTTGTGGATGATTTCATGGCACTAGGAGTCCTTAATAAGCTAGATGAATCTGGAATAAAAGTTCCAGAAGATATCTCCGTTGTCAGCTTTAATAATATCTTACTTTCAGAAATGTCAAAGCCGCCTTTAACCTCTGTTGATATCAATATTTTAAAACTGGGACTTGAAGCATCAAGGAGCTTAATCGAGAAAATTGAAAATAGTTCAGAACCAACCAAACGAATTATCATTTCACATCAATTGGTTGAACGTTCTTCATGTAGTCGACTCCATAAAGAGAAATAAGGGTAAATAACCTGAAAATAAAGAGGTGCCTTCCTGAAGGCTGTTTTTTAAACGGCAGATCTTGAAGGAACCTCTTATTCTTTTTCGTATTTTCCTATCCTAAATATCGATGGTACAACGCTTTTGCTTCAGATAAATCCTTCGTTCCGTGTACTAAAACCCTTCCGTCTTTAAAAACGACTAGTCTATAAGGATCTAGACTGAAAGATAAAAGGTAAGGATTTCGCTGTACGGTTCCCCCTTGATTCTCTAAAACTTTTTCTAATGCCACTAGATCCCGGACAATTGGAAAAGAAGGGCGTATCTGAGCGGAATCTCTTCCACAAAGTACCGCAGTTTTTGTTTGATTTTCAAAAGACAAAAAGGGATAGGAGCGATTTTTCCCACAAGAGGGACAATCCTCTTTCTTCAACTTGTCTACTTTAATCGCACTAAATTGGTTTTTCCATAAATCAAAAGAAACTAATTTGTTTCGTAATGAATCCAAGTCACCAACCAAAATTTTTAAGGCTTCACTGATTTGATAGGATACCACCATGTTCACAGCTGGACTAATAATTCCAGCTGTATCACAGGTTAATCCTCCTAGGGGAACTGTTTCTAGTAAACAAGAGAAACAAGGCGTTTTTTCAGGAATAATGGTGTACGAGATTCCATAACTTCCAACGCAAGCACCATAAATCCAAGGAACTTTATACTTTTGGGAAACATCATTAATCATCATTCTTGTTTCAAAATTATCTGTTGCGTCAATGATGAGGTCTACTTTTTGCGCCCATTCTTCTAGCTCTAAAACCGAGGCATCCGCAATCAATGCCTCTATGGATACAAAAGAGTTAATAGCTGTTAAGCGGTTTTTAGCTGCAATCACTTTAGGCAGCCTTTTTTCAGCATCTTCTTCTGTATACAGCTGCTGCCGTTGTAAATTTGACCACTCCACATAGTCACGATCCACAATGGTTAACTTACCAACCCCGGCACGGACAAGTGCTTCGGCATTTGCTGAGCCAAGTGCACCAGCTCCAATGATGAGAACATGTTTAGCTGAAATTTTTTCCTGCCCAGCTTTTCCGATAGCTGGAAATAACTCCTGCCGTGAGTACCGATTATTCACCCGATACTCATTCCTTCCTTTGGACTGCTGGCCGTCGCATACCTCTTTTTCTCGATTCGGCCAGCTTCATATCCTAAACGCCCAGCTTCAATCGCTAAACTCATCGCTTTGGCCATTTTAACCGGATCTTTTGCTGCAGAAACAGCTGTATTTAATAAAACACCATCCGCCCCTAATTCCATTGCTAAAGCCGCATCGGCAGGTGAGCCCACACCAGCATCAACAATCACGGGAACCACTGCTTGTTCAATAATAAAACTAAGGTTTACCGGATTAATAATACCCTGGCCAGATCCGATTGGTGAGGCTCCCGGCATAACAGCATGACACCCTGCTTCTTGGAGTTTTCTTGCTAAGACTACATCATCAGAAGTATAAGGCAGGACAATAAATCCTTCCTTTACTAACTCCTCGGTTGCCTTAAGGGTTTCGATTGGATCAGGAAGTAATGTTTTATCACAGCCAATCACTTCGACCTTAATCATATCGCAAAGACCTGATGCTTTTGCTAGTTTGGCAATCCGCACTGCTTCTGCCGCGGTTTTTGCCCCTGCAGTATTAGGGAGCAACGTATATTTATTAGTGTCTAGCTGTTCCAAGAAGTTAGGCTGACTTGGTTCAAAAATATTCATTCTTCGTACAGCAAATGTTAAAATTTCCGCTTGTGAAACTTCTACAGCTTCCTTTTGGGTTTCATAGCTAGGGTACTTTCCAGTTCCAAGCAATAAACGTGAATTAAATGATAATGGACCTATTTTCAACATGTCAACCGCCTCCTACAAAATGGACTATTTCAATTCTATCTTTATCTGATATTCTAGTACTTTGGTGTTCTAAACGGTTTAAAATCTCTCCATTGACTTCGACCACAACGACTTTATCATGGATTTCATAATGTGCTAGTAAATCTGAAACAGATACAATCTGTTCAGATAATTGTATAGATTCGCCATTTAATAAGACTGTCATCAATATCCCCCTAATGCACCATTTCTTGAATTCTATCAACCCGGAAAGCAGAGAGAAGTTGTTCATCCGGTCTACCTTCCAATAAATCAGCTACAAGCGTACCTGTAACAGGGCTTAATAAAATTCCGTTCCGGTAATGTCCGGCTGCAATGAACAAACCTTTCCAAAATGGATGTTCACCAATGTAGGGGAGGCCATCCCCTGTTTGCGGTCTAACACCTGCCCATACTCGCTCCCATGGGGCATCCATAATCTGAGGCACAAGTTGAACCGCTCTTTCTATCAGTCTTGCAATTCCGCCAGGTGTTACATTTTTATCAAATGAATGATCAACTTGGGTAGCCCCAATATAGATTTCACCATTGCGTTTTGGAACTAAATAGCAGCGTTTATCTGAAAAAATGGTTCTGTTAATGATGGGAGAATCCGTCTTTACAGAAAAACATTCACCTTTGACCGGATAAACAGTCATATCAATTCCTGTTTCAGCCATGAGCCTTGAAGCCCATGCGCCGGTTGCAAGGACTACCTGGTTACAATGGAAGTTTCCTAAGGTGGTTTTAACCCCGATGACTTTGTCTTGTTCATAGATAAATGAAAGGACTTCGGTATTTTCAAGGATTGTCGCCCCGAATTGTTCAGCTCCCTTTGCAAATGCTAGCGATAATTTTTCCGGTTGGACATGCCCGTCATTAGGAAGATACATCCCTCCGGCCACACTAGGGGAGAGGGAGGGTTCCAATTCTCGCAGACTATGAGAATCAAGCCATTCTATTTCTGGATCCCACTTTCGTTGGAAGGCTGCCTGTTGTTGAACTTCAGCTGCCATTTCTACTGTTTCGGCAATCTTAATCATCCCTTTTTGGATAAATTCAATATCAATCCCGGTTAGGTCTAATAACTCATGTGATAGGGCAGGAAACATGGCCTGACTTTTTAACGCAAGCTGAAAAAAGGGACCATCCTGTTCAATCTCTGCTTGTGCGGCCAGCATTCCGGCAGCTGCACTGGAAGCTTCACAGGCCAAATGGTTCTTCTCAATGATAACCACTCTTTTCCCCATCTTTGATAGTTGATAGGCAATCGAACTTCCGTTTATCCCACCGCCAATAATCACAACATCATATGAATTTTCCACTTTTTCCATCTCCATCTATTAATGCGTTAACATACGATTTTACTGCTGATAAAGGATCATGAGAATCTAAGACTCCTGACATCACTGCAATGCCGCTTGTACCAGCTTGGATAACTGGTTTCGTATTTTCAGGTGTGATCCCGCCAATCGCAATGACCGGAATATCCAGTTGGGTTATTCTTGTTAATTCCTCAATACCTTTTGGTGGCTTACCTGGTTTAGAGTGGGAAGGGTAGACGTGACCGAACAGCACGTAATCTGCACCATTTAGCTGGGCTTCTTCTCCTTCGTGATAAGAGTGAATGGAACTCCCTACCTTTAATTGCGGAAACGCTTTTTTTACTTTCCCTGATTCTAAACTGTGAAAGGCTAATTGGACCCCTAATACCTTTGTGATGAAAGCAACATCCACCCGGTCATTAATGATAATTTTTGAAAGGGGGATATCTTTAGAAAGCAGTTCAACCGCCTGAAAAAGTTCCCTTGCATTTTTTTGCTTTTCCCGTAAGTGAATCGACGTTATATAAGGATGAATATCGATTAATACCTCCCGTAACTGCTCGATTGGCATCTTACCGTTCGAAATAATATGTAACTCTTTTGCATTCGTTAAAATTTGGCGTCACCCCTTAAGAAGACTCCGCTTATTGAAACAAGTGAAAAACAAAAAAACCACTTTCTAATGTAAGAAAGTGGTTTGATTATTTGAAATGATATGCGTGCGCACTCAAATAGCCCGTTTTCCACTTCCCTACGCTGGTATTAACCAGATCAGGTTCATAGAGTCCCGAAGTAGCACTTCAATCTCAGCCCTTTAAAAAGGCACCTCTAGCGGATTAATTTCATATTAATTTGTAATAATTACCTTCATGTTTAATATTAACACCAGTGTTTGAAATGTCAAATAATTTTCTAAATTAAATCTTAATTAAATTCAATTTTTATGTTTTGCGACTTACCTAATTCTTTATGGTTTTGATCAAGCACATCACTCGTTTGAATTTCTAGCCATTGGATTTCAGGGGTTGATTTTTCAATAATAAACCCAAGTGCTCCTTGCTTTGAACCCTCAGGCTCTATTTCTCCGCCTAAATAGTCTATATAAAAGTCATCCTCGAAAGTTCTTGTCTCACTATTACTTGTAGTTAGATGAGCAACTGGTCCAAAATGTACTGTTTGATCTGATTTATTGACTAGCTCCACTTCCACCTTAATAAAATCAAATTCTTCATAGTCATCTGTGTAATAATGAAAGTAATCCATTAACGAATAGGTCGGCATATTGTGAATCAGTTTGACATTCTTGATTCTCATTTCAATCGGTCCAATAGCATAACTTTTATTTTGTGCGGCAATCTCTTTTAAGTTTATTGTCCCTTTACTATCTTTTATCGTTTGCCCTACTTGAAGGAGGTTGGTATCATCGGATACTTGTGGATTAGGGACATATATATCAGATAAAGTTTTAGCTCTACTTTTTTCATTATTTGAATTATCTTTCTGGTTGTCAGATACATGTTCTTGTTTTTCAGTTGCTTTTGCAGTAGGTTCTATATTTTGAACGGCATTACAGCCAAACAAGAAAAGAGGTAAAACAAGTATGAATGGTGTCAATATTTTCATAGGATGGTCACCTTTCAGATAAGATAGTAGGTTTCAAAAAAGTTCCCGTTGAACACCAAAGCCCAACGGGAAAAATAGGTATTTTTTTATCAATATTACTTGCCATTTTTTAAAATATCAAAGATATGTTTCGCTTGGTCCGTATTATCAATATTTCCAGCAAACAGGTTGCTGCCAGGGCCATATGCGTATACGTTGACGTCTTCACCCGTATGTCCGCCAGTTGTCCAGCCTGTCACGGAACGATTGTCAAAAATAGTCTCAATCGCATTATCAATAGTGGTAACGTTCTTAGATGCTGCAGCCTTCTTTACAGAATCAATTTCTTGAGATGTTAATTGTAAATTAACATAGTTTTTTAGTGTTTGTTCAACATCTGCCCCTTTGGAAATTTGTTCTGCCATAAAGTCAGGTGTACGTTCTGCTGCTGCAATCGGAGCTCCAAACCAGTTATAATCACCTCTGGCACCAATCGAGTATCCGCCGGTTGAATGGTCGGCTGTTGCGACAACTAGAGTATGCTTATCTTTTTTCGCAAATTCAATGGCCGCTTTAAAGGCCTTCTCAAAGTCTTCCATTTCACTCATCGCCGCCACAATGTCGTTATCATGTCCAGCCCAGTCAATTTGGCTTCCTTCTACCATTAAGAAGAACCCATTTTTATTTTGGCTTAATTTATTTAAGGCGGTTTCGGTCATGTCTTGTAATGAAGGCATGGAGGTTTCACGATCAAGCATTTTTGGCATTCCGCCTTGAGCAAATAATCCTAACATCCGAGAATTATTGTTTTTTAACATTTCTTCTTTATTAGTTACATAGGAGTAACCGTCTTTTTGGAATTCTTTTGTAAGGTCACGATCCTGACGAACAAAGTTGCTTAAGCCGCCGCCAAGCATGACGTCGATTTTATGGCCGCCATTAATCATTTCGTCGTAATAATCATCCGCAATGGCATTCATGTTTTTACGGCTGACATCATGGGCACCGTAAGAAGCAGGTGTGGCATGGGTAATTTCGGAAGTTGCAACCAATCCAGTTGATTTACCTTTTTCTTTCGCTGCTTCAAGAACCGTTTTTACAGAAGAACCGTCATTATCTACACCAATGGCCGCATTATAGGTTTTAATACCTGCTGACATTGCAGTTGCTGCGGCAGCCGAATCTGTCACGTTTTGATGCGGGTCCTCCGGATAGGTCTTTTGTTGTCCAATTAGATATTTATCAAATTCTGTTTGCTCGACTTCTTTAGTCGAGGGATTGTCCTTTAAATATCGATAAGCAGAAGTATAAGACACTCCCATTCCATCACCGATTAAGAAAATCACATTCTTAATTTCTGCATTGTTCTGTTTAACTTCCTTTGCTTCTACGTCATTATGTAGGGCTCCAAGCAGAGTCCCAAATGCTACCGTGGATAGTACTGCAACCGGTAAAATCTTCTTCTTTAAGACTTTTTTAAACAAAATGATAACCTCCTCCGATTTTTAATTAAAATTAATGAATTTTTCATCAAATTTTAATGGTTACTAGTAAACTATAAAGTGAAATTATTAATCTATTATGAATATAATGTAAAGATTGGTTTTAGTTTTATAGATGATGGTCTTAGTAAAAATGAAGAGGTTTTTGTTCGTTTGGTTCTTTAATAATAAGGCTGTGTTAATCTTGAATGTTGATTTCCACTCCAGGCGGCTTCGCTTTCCGCGGGCGTGCCGGGGGAGCCTCCTCGGCGCTTTAGCACCTGTGGGGTCTCCCCTGCCCCGTACTCCCGCAGGAGTCTTCGCCGCCTTCCGCTCCAATCAACGCTGAAAATCAACAATAACCATTAACACAGCCAATAATAAAAAGGGCATGGAAATTTTCCATGCCCTTTTGGTTATTAATAATGAACTTCTTTTTTAGTTTAAATCGTTAATTTGTATTAAATGAAAGTTTGGAGTATTCAACTAGAAGGATTTGATATCGGTTTTTCGTATCTTGGATTTCGCAATAATCTGAGGAGTATCGGTAAAGTAGTACATAATTTTTCCCGTTATATTGAACTAATTGGTCTTGCATGATACCACTCCTTTAAATGAACTTTATCTTTATGTAAAATAATAACCAATAGGGCTCTATCTTTGCCAAATACCCATGATAGACACTCTTGCCAGCCCCACTAATAATATATTAATTAAGAATTGTTAAGTAAATGCTAATTTAATGAAAAAGTTCTGTAAATTTTCATATAATCACTGCAAGAGGAGTAAATGTCCAATGAGGAGAAACATATTTTTAGAAGCAGTTTAAATTTAAAAAAATATTTTATTTTTACAAAAAAATAACAAGGATATTTATCATAGCTGACAAATTCTATATATTAAGAAAAGCAGGGGAAGGAAGTGAAGAGAATGAAACGCCAGAGAACTTTCTTTATTATGCATAACCTTATTTTTGAAGTCCAAAAGCCAGAAATAACCGTTAAGAAAATAAAAGTAGCAATGGTTAAAATAGAAAATGAGGAATATAAAGTCTTGAGAAAACAATTTGATGAAGAGGTTTTTAATATAGAAAGAAAATCTGGTGGATGGTTTATTACAGAGAAAGATAAGCCAATCTAAAATAGAAAGCAGTCATACAATAAAACAAATTATGTCTATGGAGTGATACACATAGCAGATTTATTAAAGGATATCGAACCATTACCTCAGGAGTTTTATGAACAGCCCACTCTTGAATTGGCAAAAGCATTACTCGGATGCCTTCTTATAAAAGAAACGAAGGAGGGTATAGCGGCGGGGTATATTGTGGAAACAGAGGCATACATGGGGCCGGCTGACAGGGCAGCACACAGCTATCAAAACAGGCGTACGAAAAGAACAGAGGTTATGTTCCATCGTTCCGGTCTTGCCTATACTTATGTAATGCATACTCACTGCCTTTTCAATGTAGTTAGCGGCGGTGAAGAAAAACCAGAAGCCGTTTTGATCCGTGCTCTTGAACCTGCGTTCGGTATTGAGTTAATGAAAATTAGAAGAGGTATTGAAGAACTAACAAAATTAACGAACGGCCCAGGCAAACTAACAAAATCAATGGGCATTTCAATGGAAGACTATAGCCGTACCCTGACCAGTCCACCTTTATATATTGCCAAAGGTATCTGCCCAAAAAACATATCATCCGGAAAAAGGATTGGAATTAACAACTCCGGTGAAGCCCGAGACTATCCTTGGCGTTTCTGGGTTACTAATAATAAATATGTTTCAAAACAACAAAAGACCTGATCCTACTGTTTCGACGAAGAGGATCAGGTTTTTTGTTCTAAAATGTATCCGTTTACATAAATTTCGAAGAAAGGAAACAGTTTGTTAATTAATGCCCAAAAGGAATATATGGGCTCTTTGGAACGTTAGAAACCTCGCATTATCCAAGGCTAAATATGAATGATATTCTTCACAACTCGATAACTCTTCGTAAATTTTATTTATGAATTACTAGAATGGGCCTTGAGAGAAACTGTGTATCAAGTATTAACGCTTTCCTAAATTATTTGTCAGATAATCTTACCATATAATGGAATGATGTGCATGTAAGGAAGATAATCAATCTAGGATTTTAAATTAAGACATATAATAGACATTTGGTTTTCCAGGGAAAAGCATTTTACAGGAAATCAACTGCATAAGAATTAACAAAAGTGTATTGCATACGCCAGAAAGAAATGAAAGGAGCAGACTATAGATTATGGTACATCAAAAAATTATAATCAGCGGCGAACGATTACAGGCCACACTTGAACGATTTGCAAATTTCGGACTCACAGAAAACAATGGTGTAACCCGTTTAGCTCTATCAGAAGAGGATCGCTTAGCAAGAGATTATTTTTGCTCTTGCTGTAAAGCGTTGGGGATGTCGGTCGAAATTGATGATATGGGGAATATTTATGCGACATTAGCAGGAATTGAAGAAAAGCCGCCGCTCGTAATTGGTTCCCATTTAGATTCCGTTAAAAAAGGTGGACGGTTTGATGGAGTATTAGGCGTAGTAGCTGGTTTAGAAGTTGCCCGTACTTTAGTTGAAAATAACATTAAGCCTCGTATTCCTCTCGTGATCGCCAATATCACAAATGAAGAAGGAGCTAGATTTGAACCATCCATGATGGCGTCAGGAGTATTGTCCGGTAAATTCGATAAAGCTGCAATGGTAAAGAAAAGAGACGTGGCTGGTATTTCTTTTGAAGAAGCGTTACATTCAATCGGCTACGCTGGCAAAGAGGAATCCCGTTTAAAAGAAGCAGCAGCATTCTTGGAATTACATATTGAACAAGGGCCGATTCTAGAACGGGAGTCCCTTTCAATTGGTGTAGTGGAATGTGTGCTTGGGATGGTTTGTTATGAAATTCAGATTACAGGGGAATCCGACCATGCTGGTACCACTCCAATGGATATGCGAAAGGATGCTCTCTTTGCTGCCAATAACTTGATCGGCGAAGCCCGTCAGAAGCTTAGTGCTCTTGATAAAGATTTAGTTTTTACAATGGGCCGAATGAATGTCCTTCCTAACATTCATACCGTTATTCCGAATAAAGTAGTTTTTTCATTAGAGGCTAGACATAAAGATCCATTTGTTATAAAGCAAGTTGAAGAAATTATCTTAGGTCTCAAACACTCTCAGGCTAATGAGGGCTGTGACATCCAAACTGAAAAATTGTGGGACCGCTCAACCGTAGTATTTGATGAAAAAATATGCGATTTATTAGAGAAATCTACTAAGTCATTAAACTACTCGTATAAAAGAATGGTGAGCGGTGCGGGTCATGATGCCCAATTCCTAGCAAGCTATATACCAACTGCCATGATCTTTGTTCCAAGTATCAATGGAAAGAGTCATTGTGAAGAGGAGCTTACCACCTGGGAGGATTGCGCAAAAGGAGTAAATGTCCTGTTAGAAACTGTACTCTCTTTTTAATGGATAATTTATTGAAATGAAGGAGGTTTTGGCAATTGAGTGCGGAAAATCATTCGAAAATATTGTTAGAAGATTTAAGTCTGAATTTTCAAGAAATAACTCCTGCATTAACAAAGCAGAAAGCAATGGAAGAGTCAAATCGCTGTCTTTACTGCTATGATGCACCATGTGTTAAAGCATGCCCAACTGGGATTGATATTCCATCATTTATCAAGAAAATTGCTTCTGGCAATTTAAAAGGATCGGCCAAAACCATTTTAACGGCAAATCCAATTGGAGCTAGCTGTGCGCGCGTCTGTCCAACGGAGGAATTATGTGAGGGTTCCTGCGTTTTGAACCATTCTACCAAGCCAATCATGATCGGTAACCTTCAGCGATATGCGACGGACTGGGCAATCCAAAATGAGCAATCCCTGTTTAGTCCTGGAAAGAAAAATGGGAAAAAGGTTGCAATTGTCGGCGGGGGACCAGCGGGCTTGTCGGCTGCAAGGGAACTAGCTTTGCTGGGTTATGAAGTTACTATTTTCGAAGCAGAGGAAAAGGCCGGAGGATTAAACACATATGGAATTGTGGCGTTTAGGCTCCCTCTCCACATCTCCTACTGGGAAGTGAAGCAAATCGAGAGCTTGAATGTAGAAATTCGAACAAACACGAGAGTAGGCAAAGATATTTCAGTACAAGAAATCTTGAGAACATATGATGCTATTATTCTCGCGATTGGCATGTCCAAAGTTCCAGAATTGGGGATAAGCGGCGAGGATTTATCAGGCGTATTTGACGCAATCGAATTTGTAAGAGAAACAAAAACAAAACCAATTTCAAGTCAACTTCTTGGAAAGAAGGTTGCCGTAATTGGTGCAGGAAACACCGCCATCGATGCAGCAACGAGTTCCGTTCGTCTCGGGGCCGTCAATGTCAAAATCCTTTACAGAAGAACATCGGAGGAAATGACCGCTTACGAATTTGAATATGATTTTGCTAAACAAGATGGGGTTGAATTTCGATGGCTTACGGCGCCAGTAAGGATTTTAGGCGATGAGCATGGGAATGTAAAGGGGATCGAATGTATCAAAATGGAGCTGGCAGAACCAGGGGGAGATGGACGCCGGAGTCCTGTTCCAATAAAAGGAACTGAATTTATCCTTGAAGTTGATGCCGTTATAAAGGCTAATGGTCAATCCAGATTTTTGGAACTGATCGAACAGTTTCATTTAGAGCATAACGGTGGAGTGGTGAAGATTAATCCATCTAATTATCAAACATCCAATCAAAAGGTGTTTGCCTGTGGAGATGTCATATTTGGAAAAGGACAACAGGGAGATGCAATGGTTGTTTCTGCCGTACAACAAGGGAAGGAAAGTGCCTATTCTATTCATCAATTACTTAGTCCTTCGATTGTTGAAACAGCATAGACTCACTAAATTAGAATAAAAAGGAGGTAGGATTATGGCGGATTTATCGATTAATTTAGCTGGAATAAAATCACCAAATCCATTCTGGTTAGCGTCAGCACCCCCGACAAACTCAGGATATCAAGTCCAACGCGCCTTTGAAGCAGGATGGGGCGGTGCCGTATGGAAGACACTGGGTGAGCCGATCATCAATACTTCTTCACGATTTGCAGCCGTCAGCTTTAATGGACAAAAAGTAGCCGGCTTTAACAATATCGAACTGATTACCGATCGCCCACTAGAGGTGAACCTTAAAGAAATAGCCGAAACTAAGAAGCGTTTCCCAAATCACACCATCATTGCCTCGTTAATGGTCGAGCCAAAACAAGAAAAATGGCATGAGATTGTAAAAAAAGTAGAAGCGGTGGGCGTAGATGGACTTGAATTAAACTTTGGGTGTCCTCATGGAATGGCAGAAAGAGGGATGGGATCTGCATCAGGGCAAGTACCGGCACTTGTTGAAAAACAAACATTTTGGGTAAAGGAAGTAGCTAAGACTCCAGTAATCGTAAAACTCACTCCGAATATAACCGATATTACGACTACAGCTGAGGCGGCGGTACGTGGTGGTGCAGATGCCGTTAGTATGATTAATACGATTAATAGTTTAGCAGGGGTCGATCTTGATACTTGGAACACCATTCCACATGTTGGCGGGAAGGGGGCCCACGGAGGGTACTGCGGGCCAGCGGTGAAACCAATTGCCTTACATATGGTCGGGGAATGTGCAAGAAACCCAAGGATCAATATCCCCATTTCTGGTATTGGGGGAATCTCAAACTGGCAAAATGCAGTCGAATTCATGTTAATGGGTGCAACCGGTGTCCAGGTTTGTACAGCTGCCATGCACCATGGCTTTAGGATCGTCGAGGATATGATTGATGGGTTAAATAACTATCTAGATGAAAAAGGTATCGCTTCTGTCATGGATGTTATTGGTAAATCTGTACCGAAATACTCGGACTGGGGCAACCTTGACTTGAACTATAGTATTGTTGCAAGAATCAATAATGATGTTTGCATTAATTGCAATAAATGCCATATTTCCTGCGAGGACACATCCCATCAATGTATCGATATGCTGAAAGATGAACAAGGAAACAGCATTCTTAAAGTAAGGGAAGAGGACTGCGTCGGCTGTAATTTATGTTCCATCGTCTGTCCGGTTGATGATGCAATTGACATGATTGAAGTACCAAGTGAACTTCCTCCAATGACATGGAATGAAAGACAAGCGGCACTCGGAGCACTTTCTTGTGAAACTGATATTGTAAAAAAATAAAGAGACTGAATTCTCAAATGAGACATGGAGGGTTAGCATGAAAAAAATCATTAAGAACGGAACCATTGTAACGGCAGCCGATACCTTTCGGGCCGATGTTTGTATTGAAAATGGGGTTGTTACTCAAATTGGAGCGAATTTACCCGCCGTTGGAGCAGAAGTGATTGATGCAAAAGGCTGTTACCTGTTCCCTGGTGGTGTCGATCCACACACCCATCTCGATATGCCGTTTGGCGGAACGGTTACAAAGGATGACTTTGAAACAGGTACGATTGCCGCTGCTTTTGGCGGAACCACAACGATCATTGATTTCTGCTTAACTACAAAAGGGAAAACACTAAAAAGTTCCGTCGATACTTGGCATGCCAAATCAAAAGATAAAGCGGTAATTGATTATGGTTTCCACCTTCAAATTGTAGAAATGAATAATGAAAAACTTGCCGAGCTGCCTAAAATGATTGAAGAAGAGGGTATCACCTCCCTTAAAGTATTTATGGCTTATAAAAATCAGTTCCAAGCCGATGACGAAACACTATTCAAAACATTGATTGCCGCAAGCGACCTTGGCGCCCTCGTCATGGTTCATGCGGAAAATGGTGATGTGATTGATTATTTAGTCAAAAAAGCCTTGGAAGAAGGAAATACTGATCCCATTTATCATGCCCTGACAAGGCCGCCAGAAGTGGAAGCGGAAGCAACTGGAAGAGCCGCCACATTAACAGGACTGGCAAAATCTCAACTTTATGTGGTCCATGTATCTTGTGCGGAAGCTGCCCGTAAAATTGCCGAAGCTAGGAGCAAAGGCGTCGATATCTGGGGAGAAACTTGTCCACAGTATTTGGTTTTGGATCAATCCTACTTAGAAAAGCCAAATTTTGAAGGAGCAAAATACGTATGGTCTCCGCCTTTACGTGAGAAATGGAATCAAGCCGAGTTATGGAATGGCTTAAAAACAGGACAATTGCAGACCTTAGGTTCTGATCAATGCTCCTTTGACTTTGTTGGTCAAAAGGACCTTGGGAAAGGTGATTTTTCAAAAATTCCGAATGGAGGACCCATCATCGAGGACCGTGTTAGTATACTTTTCTCCGAGGGGGTTAAGAAAGGACGAATTTCGATTAATCAGTTTGTCGATATTACTTCCACAAAAGCCGCTAAGTTATTTGGTTTGTATCCCAAAAAAGGAACCATTGCGATTGGTGCAGATGCTGACATTGTTATTTTTGATCCAACTGTGGAACGTGTCATCTCGGCTGAAACGCACCATATGGCTGTTGATTATAATGCATTCGAAGGAATGAAAGTAACTGGAGAACCAGTATCCGTCCTTTCACGTGGTGAATTTGTTATCCGTGAAAAACAGTTTGTTGGAAAACCAGGTGCAGGACAATTTTTAAAACGTGCGAAGTATAGATCCGATAAAAAGTCCGAACAAGAAAATACTCTAACATTTTAAGAGATTGCAAGAGAAGCCGGGTTATGGAAAGATGGATTTTACCCCTTCTCTAATAAACTAGAGGAAGGAGTAAAGGAATAATGTCCGAATATCAACAGTTTCTAAAAGAACGGGATTTAGTTGATTATTACATTCAGAAAGGTTTTCAAATTAAAACGATTACGGAAAATTTAAGCGGAGCATATGTTTATTTTGAAAAAAAGGACAGCAATGGCTCAAAGGAAACGGAAACAATTCACTTATTAACTCCTGCGGCCCGAAAGTATTTTTCCGTTAGATTGATTCAACAACAAAATTGTCAACCTTGAAAGTGACAGAAAGATTGGCATAATCTGATTAAAAATAAGGAGGGAATGACAATTTTTACACAAGGAATCAAGCGTTTAAAGAACTACATTGGAGGAGAATGGGTCGACTCAAGATCTGATCAAACAGAATTTGTAGTCAATCCAGCAACTGGCCAGACAATAGCGGAGATCCCGCTTTCTACAAAGGAAGATGTCGATCAGGCAGTTGAGGTTGCGAAAGAGGCCTTTAAAACATGGTCCCAGACAGCAGTTCCAAAACGGGCACGAATTTTATTTAAGTATCAGCAGCTCCTTGTTGATCATTGGGATGAACTGGCCAAGCTTGTCACGATTGAAAATGGGAAGGCCCTGTCTGAAGCTATGGGCGAGGTGCAGCGTGGAATAGAGTGTGTAGAATTTGCTGCTGGTGCCCCATCATTAATGATGGGTAAACAGCTGCCTGATATCGCTACAAATATCGAATCAGGAATGTATCGCTATCCTCTGGGAGTGGTAGGCGGGATCACTCCATTCAATTTTCCCATGATGGTTCCATGTTGGATGTTCCCGATTGCGATTGCGTGTGGAAATACATTTGTATTAAAACCTTCAGAACGGACACCACTCCTAGCGGCTCGCTTAGTAGAATTAATGGCTGAAGCGGGCCTGCCAGACGGAGTCCTTAATCTTGTCAATGGTGCCCATGATGTTGTCAATGGACTGCTCGAACATAAAGATGTCAAAGCGATTTCTTTTGTCGGTTCCCAGCCTGTTGCCGAATATGTTTATAAAAAAGCAACTGCAAATCTGAAGCGGGTCCAATCCCTGTCGGGTGCCAAAAATCATTCAATCGTATTAAAAGACGCAAACCTGGATCTTGCCGCAAAAGAAATTACTAATGCAGCCTTTGGATCAGCTGGAGAACGTTGTATGGCAGCCGCTGTTGTAGCGGTGGAAGAAAGTATTGCCGATGAATTGGTCAAGCGATTATCTATTTTAGCGAATGAAATAATCATCGGGAATGGTCTTGCTGATGGTGTTTTCCTGGGACCAGTCATCCGTGAAGGGAATAAGACAAGGACTATAGACTATATCGAGTCCGGTATTGCTCAAGGTGCTACCCTGGTGCGAGACGGTCGTAAGGCTGAAGCCATTAATGGACCAGGCTACTTCGTTGGACCTACTATTTTTGATAATGTTAAGAAAGATATGAAAATCTGGCAGGAGGAACTTTTTGCACCGGTTCTCTCGATTGTTAGAGTAAAAGGTTTAACGGAAGCCATTGATGTTGCCAATTCTTCTCGATTCGCGAACGGTGCCTGCCTGTACACCGACAGTGCCTCAGCCGTGCGTCAGTTCCGTGAAACAATTGATGCAGGGATGCTTGGGGTTAATGTTGGGGTGCCAGCCCCAATGGCCTTCTTCCCATTTTCTGGTTACAAAGATTCATTCTATGGTGATTTACATGCAAATGGTACAGACGGCGTCGAATTTTATACGAGGAAGAAAATGCTGACTGCTCGTTATGGATAGGATGAGGGAAACCAATGTTAAGGTTACAAACAGAGTTAAAACTTTCGAAACAGAAAGGACGAGATGAATGTCCATAATTAAAAATGAAGCAGAAGAACTGCTTGAAAAAGACCGGCAATATTTATGGCATCATATGTCTCCATATAAAGAAAAAGCAGCCCCAACCGTCGCAGTAGAAGGAAAGGGTTCCTGGATTACGGACATGAATGGTAAAAAATACTTAGATGCCATGTCTGGATTATGGTGTGTAAATGTGGGATACGGAAGAGAAGAGTTAGCCCAGGCCGCGTACGAACAATTAAAAAGCCTTCCCTATTTCCCTCTTTCACAAAGTCATATCCCGGCCATCCAGCTAGCAGAGAAATTAAATGAGTGGCTAGAAGGGGATTATGTCATCTTTTTTTCCAACAGTGGCTCCGAAGCAAATGAGACCGCTTTTAAAATTGCCCGTCAATACCACCAGCAAAATGGGGAACCAACTCGTTATAAATTTATTTCACGTTATCGAGCCTATCATGGGAATTCAATGGGGGCTTTGGCAGCCACTGGGCAGGCAGTTCGGAAATTTAATTACGAACCACTTGCTCCAGGTTTTATCCATGTTAGCCCGCCAGATAGTTATCGTCGTCCAGAAGGGCAGACGGTTGAACAATTTAATCTGCAATGCGCTTTAGAAATAGAAAAAACTATCATATGGGAAGGCAAGGAGTCCATTGCGGCGATCATTATGGAACCAGTCATCACTGGGGGAGGTGTGCTGGTACCAGATCCTATTTACATGGAAAAAGTAAAGGGAATCTGCCAAAAGTATGGAGTCCTCCTTATAATGGATGAGGTGATTTGCGGCTTTGGCCGAACGGGGAAAAAATTTGGTCATATGCACTTTGACCTTAAACCTGATATTGTCACAATGGCGAAGGGGCTTACCAGCGGTTATCTTCCACTATCGGCCACTGCTGTTCGCCGTGATTTATACGAAAGATTCAAGAGTGCAGATGAATTTGGTTATTTCCGGCATGTCAACACGTTTGGCGGAAACCCTGCCGCATGTGCGGTAGCACTAAAAAATATAGAAATCTATGAAAAAGAAAATTTAGTAGAGCGTGCTCAAGCTTTAGGTGCACAGTTAAGGCAAGGACTAAATGAATTAAGTAATCATCCGCTTGTTGGTGATATTCGCAGTTTTGGTCTGCTGCTAGGGATTGAACTAGTTGAAAACAAACAAACCAAGGAGCCAGTAGCTCCTGCTAAAATTGATCAGATTATCGCCGAATGTAAGAATAAGGGATTGATTATTGGTAAAAACGGGGCAACGGTTGCAGGATATAATAATATTCTTACGCTTTCACCACCATTATCCTCAACAGACGAAGATTTAGAGTTTATTGTGAAAACGTTAAGAGAAGTTATTTATAAGGTAAATTAAGTCATTGTAAGCTAGGGATATTTATGTATCTCTTTGAAAATAAATAGAACTCAATCTCATCGGGATGCGTCTCCTAAAGGTAAGTTACTATAATTGTTTAACCAATAGAAATCTAAAGGGACTTAACTCCGCGGTTAAGTCCCTTTTATCAATTAATTAGCATATTTCTCTAAAAAATATGCTGAGAATCAATACTCACTTCCTTCAATATTTTAATGGGTTTTTATGTCGAGAAGGATTATCTACTAATCCTTTTAGTTCGACTTTAAAAAAATATGAAGTTTTTGGATCCGTTATGGACAAACCTTATCCACACCCCCTCATGATTAAAGTAGGTTGGTTCCGATCACCTGGACCGATAAAATCTAATGCGGCAGGAGAGAATACCTTAACTTTTCTTTTACCGGCCTCCGAAAGAATTCGGATTGGATTAATAACTACTATAGTCTGAAAGATACTGTCTCCTGAGAAGATCTCCTTTTTGGCAATCCTGTTAAAGATAGCCTTATATTTATTACCGAGAGTTTTCACAGCTACATGGTCATTCGTTTTCTCCTTATGTTGCCATGATTCTTGCTCTAACTGTAAAACAACTTCTTCAATCATAGCGACGATTCCGATTTCACGTTTATTTAACATCAAAATGAAGTTAAATCCTGTTTCCGATTTCTTTTGTACAATTTCCACTTCATCTGTAATAACCGTGACGAAATCCT
The DNA here is from genome assembly GCF_023715505.1 of Neobacillus cucumis. The sequence goes on from NZ_JAMBOH010000002.1 coordinate 148,768, forward strand.
CTTTTGTGTGTGAGTCCTGAGCGTTTTCTTTTTGTTTAATGACACGATAATAAGCCTTTGCACCAATTCCCTCGTCAGTGAAGTCAAATGGTTTTATACTTTGTGATCGGACAAAGTAAATTTGTTTAACCTTTTGCTTACTGTTTAATTGGACACATAAAGCCACATCCTCTTTGGCCACATTTCCCTCACCGTTTGAGAGCATCGGGACATTCATTTCCATTCCTGGAAATTGAACGAATATGTAGCTGAAGTTTTTCTTTGGCTGTAAATCTGAAAGTCTCATTCACTCACAACCTTTCCGATTCATTACAAGGGTATTTTCCTTGTAAGAGTATAATTCCATATCTTTTTTCATCTTCCTCTATAAGTATGAGGAGTTTTCATCGTCACTTTCTTGTGAAATGCGGGGCTTCCTCCTATTTGTTGAGTTTTTATGAGTAAATCTTCTATCGAAAAACAAAGAAGGAATATTTTTTGTCGTTAGATTGAAAGGCCCTTTTTTATTGTTTGAGGATTTTTTTAATAAATTAATAGAATTTGTTAATCAATAATAAAAATTATTCCATCAGCCAATCTATTGCCAGTTAAAGATTTTAAATGATAGTATGAATACCAATAAACCTATATGTTTACTAGGATTTTAGGAAGGAGAAGATAAATGAAAAAAATTAGTTTGAATACCTATATGAAGTTTATAGCACCATGGATTTTACCTGTACTAATGATTTTGATTTGGCAGGTTTTTACATCTGCAGGACTTATAGCCAAAGATACATTGCCTGCACCAACAGATATATTGGACAGTGCCTTTCGCATTTTCGGGACAGGTGAGTTGTTTACCCATATTCAAGTAAGCTTTAGCCGTGCATTTTCAGGATTTTTAATTGGAGGAGGGCTCGGCCTTATTCTTGGTGTTGTCAATGGGGTATTTCCAATAGCTGAACGGCATGTAGATACCACTATTCAAATGTTTCGGAATATTCCGCATTTAGCGCTAATCCCTCTAGTCATTCTATGGTTAGGAATTGGAGAGGAAGCAAAAATCTTTTTAGTATCAATCGGCGTGTTTTTTCCGATATACGTTAATACCTATTATGGGATTATCTCAGTTGACAAAGGGCTCATTGAAATGGGAAAAGTCTATGGCTTACCGAGGAGCAAGCTGTTGATCAGAGTGATTTTTAAAGGAGCTCTTCCATCTGTACTGGTGGGTGTACGTTATGCCCTAGGTATTATGTGGTTAACATTAATTGTGGCGGAAACAGTTGCTGCTGATTCTGGGATTGGATATATGGCCATGCACGCCCGTGAATTTATGCAAATAGATGTGGTTATTGTGGCCATTCTACTCTACGCAATTCTTGGAAAGCTTGCAGACTCTGCAGCAAGATTATTGGAATCTAAATTATTGAAGTGGAATCCGAGTTATAACAAGTCGTAAATAAAGGGGAGAAAGCGTAATGGATATAAAACAGGGAGGCATAAAGTTAGAAATAATAAATTTAACAAAAACTTTTGGAACAGTTGACGTACTAAAAGGGATTAATTTAGAGATAGCTCCTGGTGAGTTTGTGGCCATTGTAGGACAAAGTGGATGTGGAAAAAGTACATTATTGAGGCATATTGCTGGGTTAGAGCAAGCCAGTAGTGGTGAAATCCTTCAAAATAATGAAAGTCTATCTTCCTTAAATAAAATGGCACGTTTTATGTTCCAAGATGCACGTCTTCTTCCATGGGAAAAAATAGTGGCAAATGTGGGAGTGAGCTTAGGTCTAACAGGTAATTGGAAGGAAGAGTCTTTACTTGCATTACAGCAAGTGGGCCTAAAAAGTCGAGCAAATGATTGGCCAACCGTTTTATCAGGAGGGCAGCGTCAAAGAGTTGCGCTTGCACGAGCATTAGCAACAAAACCAAAATTGCTTTTATTAGACGAGCCGCTTGGGGCACTAGATGCATTGACAAGAATTGAAATGCAGGAATTAATAGAAGGAATTTGGAAAACACATCAGTTTACTGCCGTTTTAGTTACTCATGATGTAGCGGAGGCCATTACTCTTGCTGATCGTGTTGTATTAATCGAAGATGGAAAAATTGCAATGGATTTACAAATTCCATTATCAAGACCTCGTGAAAGGGGAAGCAGTGCCTTTTGGAGATTAGAAGGAAAAGTCTTATCTCGTGTCATGAGAAGAGAGTACCAATCACTAAAACAAGTTCAATCTTAGGTTTATGAGAAAAATTTAGAAAGAAAAAGGGGAAATTGATTATGGATTTTTTTTACAAAAGTCACAGAATTCACAAAAGGAAATGGTACTTGCCTATTCTGTTTGCAGTCATTATTTCCATCATTTCGGGCTGTGGTAATGACAAAGCAAAAGAGGCAGATGCAAATGGTAAAGTAGACCTTTCAGATGTGACTCTAGTGCTCGGTGATCAAGCGGGATTAACGAAATCAAAAGTGGAAGCATCCAAAGTTTTAGAAGGAACGCCATATAAAGTGAAATGGGCGAGCTTTCAAGGGGCTGCTCCATTATTTGAGGCAGTTAAATCAGGATCAGTAGATACGGCTCCTGCTGGAGATACTCCTATCCTAACAGCAGCTGCCTCCGGAGTTCCAATAAAAATTATAGCAACGAGTGTTTCTTCCACTGAGTCACTTGGTATTCTTGTTCAAAACGGTTCTGCAATTAAGACAGTTAAAGATCTAAAAGGGAAGACCATTGTAATTTCTTCTGCTCAAGGAAGTATTGCACAGCATTTAGTGATTGAGGCTTTAAAAGAAGAAGGGCTTACCACAAAGGACGTTACGATTAAATTTGTTTTGCCAACAGATGCAGCTGCTGCATTTAAGGCTGGTGAAATTGAAGTATGGGGTACATTTGACCCATATATGACCATTGCCGTAAACACTGGAGCACGTGTGTTAAGAACTGGGAAAGGTATTAGCAGCGGGGTAGGTTTCCTTACTGTTTCAGAAGAAGCTCTTAAAGATCCAGGAAAAAAAGAGGCATTAAAAGATGTGGTAAAACGGTTCGAAAAGGCTTGGGAATGGGAGCATGATAATAAGGATGAATACGTAAAACTTTACTCGAAAATAACAGGCTTATCGGAAGATGTTTCTAGAGAGATTAACAGGAAAGTAAATTCTAAATTCCGCCCAGTTTCAGAAAGTGATATCCAAGCTGTTCAAAAGGTGGCAGATTCATTTGAAGAGGCGGGCGTCCTTCAAAAATCTGTTAATGTTTCTGATCTGGTTGATAATGAGATTTTTGCAAAATAAAAAAATGTAAAAAGTATTTAGCTACTATTACATAAAGGAGAACTGATACATGGTTAAACAACTACAAAACTATCAATATGCGAAGTATCTCCCTTCCTCTCCTTCAATCGGAGGGACAACAGTTACGGATCCATTCCATGTGCATTTATCATTTGGATATCCTAGTACTCATTTGTTTCCTATAGCTGAACTAAATCATGCTGCATCAAATGCAATACTGAATCATGGGACACAGGCCCTCCACTATTCTGGTGGGGATGGTCCAAGAAAGATAATTGAATGGATTAGGAATCGATCGAAGATAAGGTCTATTTATGTAAAGAATAAGCAAATTATAACCACTGCAGGTGCGATGCAGGCCATTGATTTGGCGGCCAAAGTGCTTGTAAATCCTGATGATGAAGTTTGGGTAGAGGGCCCGACATATTTCAATGCCCTTCAATCATTTAGAATGGCTGGTGCTAAGATAAAATCGTTTCCGATTGATAAACAAGGAGTTCAGGTCGATTTAATAGAGGAGACACTTGTAAAGGCTAGGCAGTTAAATAAGAAGATACCCAAGTTATTCTATTGTATGCCAAATTTCCACAATCCAAGCGGGGTAAGTCTTTCACTGGAAAGAAGACAAAGGCTGGCACAATTAGCGAATGAGTACAACTTTTATATTCTGGAGGACGATGCCTATTCTGAATTGAGTTTTAAGAACAGTTATCCCCCTGCCATTTATTCTTTTGCGGAAGAAAGGGTCATTTATGTAGGAACCTTTTCAAAAATTATTGCCCCAGGTATAAGGTTAGGATGGATTATTGCGAATGATGAGGTTTTGCAAAATATTCACTTACTAATGCTAGGAAGTCAAACGAGCCCTTTCACCCAACAAATAATTGCAAGTTTATTAGAAGGAATTTCTTTTGAGGATCATTTAGAACAATTGATTTCAACGTATCGCCAAAAAAGGGATATTATGATCGAAAGTATCGAAACGTTTTTCGGTGATGATGTAACTTTCGATATTCCAGAGGGTGGATTTTTCCTTTGGCTTAGTTTCCGTCCAGAAGTGGTTACAACAAATTTTGCAGATGAGGCATTTCGAAGAGGAGTAAGTATAGTCGAAGGAAAGTCCTTTTTTGAAACGAATCAAGGTTCAAATCAACTAAGACTTTGCTTTTCCTATTGTAATGAAGAGCAAATAAGACGTGGGATAAAAATACTGGCAGAGTCTTATTATGCTCATTATCGATAAAAACAATCACTTGAAGCATCACTTTGTTATTAAATTGACAAATACGACTTGTAATAAAGAGGAGGCAAAAAGGATGTTTACTATTAATACACCTGAAAAATATATTAATGAAGAAAATAGTATTTTATTGGTAGGAAAATATATTTCCGAAATTAGTAAAATAGCGATTGTAATAGGAGGTAAAAAGGCATTAGAACAAGCAGGCCCAAATTTATTTACAAGTTTAGATGAAGCTGGCATTTCCTATCAAACCGAATTGTTTTCTGGGTATTGTACAAAACAAGCTATTGAAAAATATACTTTACTTACAAAACAGGCAAAGGCAGGTATTGTGATTGGAGTAGGAGGTGGAAGGGTACTCGACACAGTTAAGGCAGTTGCAGAAAACGTTGATCTACCAGTTGTGACCATTCCAACTATTGCAGCAACATGCGCAGCTTGGTCAGCCCTGTCCGTTGTCTATAACGAAAATGGGGCGGTTACAGAATTTATTTCATTAAATAAATCTCCGAAATTGATTTTAGTAGATCCGAAAATCATTGTGGAAGCACCGGTAAGATATTTACAGGCAGGTATTGCAGATACCATTGTGAAGTGGTATGAGTTTGTACCATATGTCAGAAATGAGGAATATGATTTCGCTTTGCAAATTTCTTTAAACTCAGCCAAACTAGCATTAACCATTCTTGATGAAAACTCTCTGCAAGCAATTGACGCCAATAAAGAAGGACGCGTTACCCGGTCTTTTAAGGAAGTGATAAATGCGATCATCGCCTTGGCTGGTTTAGTTGGAAGTTTAGTGGGAGAAAGACATAAAACGGCGATAGCACATTCCATTCATAATAGTATGACCTACCTTTCAGATACACATGGAAGTCTTCATGGAGAGAAAGTGATATTTGGATTGATTGCTCAATTTATTTTAGAGGGTAAACCACAGTCAGAAATAAATGATTTAATTACAAAGCTTAATAAATATAATCTGCCTGTCTCTCTAAAACAGCTGGGTTTAGAAGACAATTTAGGAAAAAAAATAAACGAAATAGCAACCCGTGTAAAAGTAAACTCAGATGATGTAGACAGTTTATCATTTGATGTAAACAATCAATTGATTGAAAATGCGATAAAAAAGGCGAATGAGATAGGGGAAAAGAGTTTGAATGTAACAGCTATATAAGTTGACTTCCGGTTACCCCATGTAAGTGGGTGTAAAGCGGTTTTTAATACAAAGAATGGAGAGGAGGAAAAGCGAATGAAAAGTGATCTTATTAGTAATATTATTGTAGAAGAATTAGCGGAAGAAGAAAAAGGAAACGTGCAAGAATTATTGATTGCTAGCTATCAACAGTATGAACATTCCTTTTCAGATCCTGAGTTTTGGAAAGGATATCTGGAGGATATAAAGACGTCTCTTGATAATCCGCATGTAGATCGGATTTTAGTTGCAAAGCAAGGTTCAGATATATTAGGCACAGTTCAGCTCTTTAAAACAGCAGAAAAAGCATATAAGAGAATGGAGGTTCCTATCTATGATCCTTTTATCCGATTGCTCGCTGTTCATCCAAAAGCAAGGGGACGCGGGATAGCAATAGAACTATTAAAAGCATGTGTAAATTATGCAAAAGAAATAGAAGCTAAATCTATTTATTTATTCACAGGCAATGAAATGGCCAAAGCCATTCGCCTCTATGAATGGTTTGGGTTTAAGAGAGATTTTACAAGAGAATTTGTGAATGATGATAACTCTCCCAAATGCTATCGATTTGATATAAGATTTGGAGAAAAATTAGATTAAAATATTTTCCCTTTCCCTTTAAGTAGACCGTGTAACAGTCCATGATATCACATTGGATTTTTTACACCTGCTAAAGGGGATTTTTTTGTTTGAAAGGGGATTCGATAGATATACCGATATTTGTAAATGATAAAAATGAATATTCTAACAACATTTTATAGACTTGCTGTTCATTTATATATTAAAATGTAATTTATAATTATTATTTTAGAAATATCGGATGGAATTATGATTTTGGTATTGTTAATAAGTATTCAGTTAAGTTAGATTAATTTAAGAGTAATATTCAGAAAATTACAAACCAGTAAGAAAACACATTATATTAAGTTGAATAACCTCTTTACCTAAATATTTCGTCTAGATGGTCATACTATTAATTTTTACTTGGAGGAAGATTATGAACTTTGTTAGTACACGCGGAAATGTAAGTAAAATTGGATTTATTGATACTGTTTTAATGGGTCTGGCAAATGATGGGGGACTTCTAGTGCCAGAGAAAATCCCACATATCCCAGCGGAGAAGTTAGAGGCAATGTCTAATCTCACTTATCAGGAATTAGCTTATGAAATTTTTTCCTATTATGTTGATGGTGAAATTCCAGACAACGAGCTGAAGGCTTTAATCGAGAAAAGCTATGCAACCTTCCGCCATCCAGAGGTAACACCTGTTCATAAGGTTAAGGATAATATGTATGTGCTCGAACTGTTTCATGGTCCAACCTTTGCTTTTAAAGATATTGCTCTGCAATTCTTAGGAAATTTATATTCCTACGTGTCAAAGAAGACAGGTGAAACCATTCATATTCTTGGAGCTACATCAGGTGATACGGGTGCCTCCGCCATCGAGGGTGTTAGAGGAAAAGAAGGTATTCGCATTTGTATTTTGCACCCACATGGTAAAGTGAGTAAGGTGCAAGAATTACAAATGACGACTGTTGATGATAAAAGTGTCTTAAATTTAGCCATTAAAGGAACATTTGACGATGGTCAGCGAATCATCAAGGAATTGTTTGCAGATGTAGAATTTAAAAACAAATATCATCTTCGCGCGATTAATTCTATTAACTTTGTTCGTATCTTGGCACAGACTGTTTATTATTTCTATGCGTATTTCCAAGTTCAAAAGGAGAAAGGCATAAACAGTGTTAACTTTAGCGTGCCGACTGGAAACTTTGGTGATATCTTTGCCGGTTATCTTGCCAAGAAGATGGGTCTTCCTGTTGGAAAACTAATCGTTGCAACAAATGAAAATAATATTTTAGAAGGTTTTATCCAAAATGGGGTTTACAAGCCTGGTAAGTTCCGCAGCACTTATAGCCCTTCAATGGATATTCAGGTAGCCAGCAACTTTGAGCGCTACCTATATTATCTGCTTGATGAAAATCCTAATGCCGTTTCTGAATTGATGGAAACATTCAAGACTGAAGGGGAAATCGTTGTGAACGAGGAGCTTCTAAAGCAGGTTCAAAAGGATTTTGCTGCACATGGGGTTGAAGGGGAAGAATGCTTGCAAACGATCAGCAAATACTATGCTGAAACAAGCTATTTATTAGACCCACATACTGCTTGTGGTGTGGCTGCATACGAAACGTTTAATGATCCGAGAGAAGTTTGCGTCGCTCTGGCCACAGCTCACCCGGCAAAATTTAATGAATCGATTGAGCGTTGTGACATTGATCAAACATTCCCTGAGGAAATCAATCAATTGTTTGAAAAATCACAGTACCTAGAAGTTGTTGAAGCTGACAAAGACGAAATCACTCGGAAGTTAGAAAAGCTGTTTAGTTATTCAGTTCAATAAACCTAGAATTAGATTAATATATTTCCTTAAAGTTATCCTCTTACGTTTTTTAGCGTAAGGGGATTTTTATTGTACTAAATCATTGTAAACAACTTGCATAAAAACTTTATATTTCTTTTGTGCATTTTGCCCATTTATTGAAAGATTAAAATAACTTAAACTTTAACAGATGAAAAGCGCTTTCATGTGCTATGTGAATTCTTATTTACATAAACTAATCGTTTTTTAACTATTAAGAAGACCGGCGGGATGATATGAAATTAGTTAAGGAAATTCTTCGTTTGGCCATTCCATCAATTGCAACTTTCTCATCGATGACCGTTACAGGTTTGCTAATCCTGATGATTGTTGGAAAGTTGGGGGCTACAGCAATTGCAGTCGTAGGGATCACCAATGTTTTAATGTACAATTTATGGGCATTGTTTTCTGGTAATCAAGGAGCCATCAATTATTTGGTTGCTCAAAACTATGGTTCAAGAAATATGAAGCTGGGCAATCAGCGAATGCAAATAGCCTTGATCTTAGCGGCTTTACAAGCCATTCTCTTATTTGTTGCTAGTTATGTTATCCCACATTTTATTCTAGAAGTCATGGGTTCAAACGCAGCAATTATAAAGCTTGGGGTTCCATATGTTCAAGTGCGTATGTTTGCGATGATGTTCACTGTTTTTAATATTATTTTTTATGCGTATATGAGGGCAACGGGTGATACTCGTACACCAATGAATATCTCTTTAATTAACAGCGCGTTAGTGGTGTTCTTAACCTATGTATTAGCATATGGAAAGATTGGTTTTCCAAACTTAGGATTACAAGGGGCAGGCTGGAGTATGGTCGTAGCTGAAGGAATTACGTTTCTCCTCAATCTGCTTGTTTATTTCCGATTCCTAAACGAAAAATATTTTACTCGTTCCTGGATTCCGATTGAGAGGCATCAGGTTCAATTGCTTCTGATTGAGAGTTCGAAACTAGGAATTACAGAGTTGTCCAATAGTATGGGTATGCTAGTGTTTACCGCTTGTATCACTCGGCTTGGTACAGTGGCGATTGCAGCCAATGAAATTGCCCTAAACATTCTGTCCTTTGGGTTTATGCCAGCAAATGGATTTGGTGCTGCGTCTACCGTTGGTATTGGGCAGGAGATCGGCAAAGGGCGACCGATGGAAGCGAAACGGTTTGGCTTGGTAACCGTTTACCTTGGTTTAGGGTTTATGTTTTTGATTTCAATCATATTGTTTGTTTTTGCCTTACCAGTTGCCAAATTGTACACCGCAGATTCTGCCGTGTATTTAACATCTGTTTCCCTGATCCATTTAGCTTCGTTCATTTTATTGTTTAGCGGATCAGGTATTATTCTTGCAGGCGGGCTTAGGGGAGTAGGAGATACAACCTTCTTGTCTCGAACTTCTTTATTGTTAAACTGGATTTTCTTTGTTCCGTGCACTATTTTGTTAACTCAAGTTTATCATCTTGGACAGACGGGTGCTTGGACCGCTTTTTGCAGTTTAATCATTTTTCAATGTATTACAAATGCTTGGCGATTTAAGTCTTACAATTGGACATTGGCAAAGAGCAAATCATCTACTATTGCTCAAAGCAAGTCGGTTAACGTTTAAAATTTGCGGCGATGAATGTCATATTTCGATTACCATAAATGATATCCCCTCATGCTATTTAGTAATAGCGTAAGGGGATTTTTTTATTTCCCCATAATTACTTTTGACAATTCTATAATTGAAAGATAAGTTAATTAAAAGAATATAAGTGAAAAGGAAAAACACTATGTTGAATATTAGGAGACTCCCGAATCGTGTTCGGAATTATTTACAGCAAAAAATTCTTCGTAAAATAGCAGCAAATATTCGATATAAATTAATGTTCCTGTTGTTATCTGTCATGATTGTCCCGTTACTAATCCTAATAATTTTCTCCATCAATGTATCTCAACGAAATTATGAAAAAGAAGTGATCAGTTCAAATGAGTCGAGAATCGTTTTAGCTGGCAAATATGTGGATGAAAAATTAAAAGAAAGTGACAAAATCTTATTTGCTAGTTTAATTGACGAGAAATTAATACCTAGTATAAGTCAAACCAATGATGAAAATGTACCATTGAATTTTAGTACATTAAACTATATAAAAGACAAATTATATTCGATTTACTATAGGAATGAGCATCTTGATCGTTTCTCAATTTATGCTAAAGAAAAAGGTACAGTCTACTCTATAACAGAAGAAGATTTTAAAGTATCGAAAATAGCTAATCTTGAGGGGACAAACTGGGCAAAGTTAGGGGTCAATCCACACTATATTTTTGATACTAGAGGTTCTAAACAAAATTTTTCACTAACCAGAAGTATTATTCGATTTGAGGATCGAAAAATGGTAGGCGGAGTATCTATAGATGTTAATTGGAATATAGTCGATAGTGTTATTGAGATGTTGAAATCAGAAAAAGACAGCTCTGTTTATTTATTAAATAACCAAGGACAAATCGTTTATAACCCTAACACTAATAAAGCACCAGCTGTTGATTTACATAAAATAACGAAGCAAATCAATAACAGTAAAAAGGATGCTTATTATCTAAAATCTAAAAATGGTTATATTTTCTTTCAAAAGGCATTTAACAATAAAGTGGCCATTGTAAAGGTTATCCCTAAAACTATCATAATGAATGGTGTAACTAAGACATTGGTTTATGCCATTATCATAGGTGTTTTTTCTATTATACTAACAGTATTTTTATCTATTTTTATATCATTAAGAACGACTAGGCCTATTATTCAATTAGTGGATGCAATGCATGAGGTCGAGGAAAATAACTTTAACGTAAGAATTGAAACCGATCGTAATGACGAGATTGGCCTGCTTGAAAAAAGATTTACATCAATGGTTTTTCGAATTAATGAATTAATAGAAAAAGAGTACAAAAGTGAAATTGCCACTAAAGAGGCTCAGTTTAAGGCGCTGCAGGCACAAATTAATCCCCATTTTCTCTATAATACCCTTCAGTTAGTTGGAGGAATGGCAGTGGCCCATAATGCGGAAAGTATTTACAGGGTCATCAGTGCACTAAGTGATATGTTCCGCTATATAACTGGAAAGCAAGGCGATATGGTTCTAATAGAAAATGAAATCGAACATATAAAAAATTATCTATATATTCAAAATCAACGGTTTGATGGCAAAATCGAAACGGATATTTTTGTAGAGGAAGGTACCGAAGGATATAAAATTCCAATGCTGACGATACAGCCGTTGGTGGAAAATGCATTTATTCATGGATTCGAACAAAAAGTTGGAAATTGGAAACTATCGGTTGAGGTGCAAAAAGTATTCGATGAAATAGAAATAACCATTACAGATAACGGAGTAGGAATACCAGAGGAGAAATTGAAATATCTCCTTGACCAAATCAATAAATTTTCCCAGCAATTGAATACAAGAGGAAGCATAGGAATTAAAAATGTTGCCGCCAGGATTGGATTGTATTTCGGCAATGAATACGGTCTTGATATTTCAAGCGAATTAGGTATTGGAACACAAATAGTTATAAGAATTCCCGCGCGGACGCTACTGGAGGTATAAAATGATAAAAACATTAATTGTTGATGATGAAAAATGGACAAGAGAAACGATCAAAATGTTTGGAAAATGGGAGTTCTATGGAATCACAGCTATAAAGGAGGCACCTGATGGACAGGAAGGATTGAAGTTAATTGAACAATGGACCCCGGACATTGTCATCACGGATATGAAAATGCCAGGTGTAGATGGTATGGAATTACTTCGAGTTGTAGCAGAACGTTACCCTCAGATTAAACTGATTGTGGCAAGCGGCTATGATGATTTTAACTATATGCGCCAGGCGATTCGCTCGAAAGTAAATGAGTATCTATTAAAACCGATCAATGCAGACGAATTAAATCTTACCTTAGAAAAATGTACGAAGGAGATTGAAAGTCAACTAAGGTCCTATTTGAAACCTTTTTCCTTTTTAAATAAAGATATATCTACGTTAATTATAGATTATAAAAAAACGATTGTATCTTTTTTGGATGAATTAAATATAGAGGGCTTTGAAAATAGTATGCAGCGTTTTTTCAAAGAATTAAAGAAAATCGGTCGGATTGACAACAATGCCCTTGCAAAGATTGAACACGAGTTTATTCTAATTTTAGAAGAGCTAATGATTAAGAATAATTGTAATGTCTTAGATGTGTATAACAATGAAGAATTAATCTATGATAGCGGCCTTTCACTGGATTTAATCATGAAGAAACAACAGGAATTAGGAAAACGTTATATTGAATATATACTCCAGTTTAAGAAACGAAAAGGTAGAGTCGATTTGAAGGAAATTAAAGAGTATATAGAACGAAATTTTGCAGAATCTCATATCTCATTGGATGTGTTGGCCAACAAGTTTTTTGTTAGTAAAGAATACTTAAGCAAAGCGTTCAAAGCTATGTATGAATGCAATATCACAGAGTATATTGTGAGCAGACGAATGGAATATGCGAGAAAATTGATAGAAGCAAATGAACTTCAAATTAAAAGCATTGCCCAAATGGTGGGGTATGAGGATCTTTCTTATTTTTATCGTGTGTTTAAAAAGTACTTCAAAATTTCACCCGGAGAAATGAGGCAAGGTTAAAAAAGTCCAAATGTAAGCGCTAATATTTTCAATATTCTTAACTGAGAGAAGTGACTATGATTAAAGTGTAAGTTAAAACTTTAACAGGGGGCCACAAAAATGAAGAAAGCGATTTCGTCTGTGCTTAGCGTAATGCTGGGTATTGGTTTGTTAGCGGGTTGTAGTTCAAATGATACTGCTTCAAGCCAAAATGACACAAAGGCGTCAAAACAAGTTGAACTTAAGGTTTTCATTGGACAACCACGATTCAAAAAGCAATATGAAACATATTTTGATCAGTTTGTTAAAAAAGAAAAACAAGATAAAAACATTGATGTCAAAATCAAATTGGAATTACCAAATGTAAACCAAGCGTCACAGCTTTTAAAAACCAGATTAGCTTCAGGTGATAGCCCTGACATCTTTAGTCTGCATGCAATAAATGATATCCCGCTTTTTAATAAGGCAGGTTATCTAGAAGATTTATCAAAGGAACCGTTTGCTGATAAGTTGTATGACACAGTTAAACCAGCTGTAACCACAACCGACGGAAAAGTAGTAGCAGTTCCACTAGAGACTCTTCAATGGGGATACTTATACAATAAGAAAATCTTTAGTGACTTGAACTTAAAAATCCCACAAACAATGTCCGAAATGAAGGAAACTGTTAAAGTACTAAAACAACATAATATTACACCGTTTTTGTTAACTTATAAAGATGCTTACATCCCGCAATTATTTTTACCTCTTACTGTAGGTGGGGACATCAGTACAACTACACCTGACTTTATTAAGGATATGAATGAAGGAAAAGGATCTTTCAAAGATGTAAAAGACTTGTTTAATGTCATGGATTTAGTCAATGCAAACGGAACAAAGCGTGCATTTGAGAACGGACAAGATCAAGGTGCTTCTGATTTTGCAAATGGCAAGGCTGCGATGTGGGTACAAGGTCCATGGATGGCTGATTCTATTGTAAGTGCAAATAAAGACTTTGAATTTGGAGTTGCACCACTGCCTATTAATGATAATCCTAAAGCAACTTTATTGAATTTGAGTACATCAACATCACTTGCTGTTTCCAAAATGAGTAAAAACAAAGCTGTGGCAAAAGATCTAATCAATTATATTCTTGATGATAAAGATTCCAGTGATTTCTATAAGAGTCTTGGATTTAATGCCGTCTCAAAAGTTCATACATTTGAACCATTCCCGTGGTTAAAAGAATCATCTGATTATGTTTCACAAGGAAGGGCTTACCAGGACCCTGCAATACCATCTGCTGTTAAAGACGAGTCGCAAAAATTATTCCAAAGTTATCTTGCAGGAGATGTATCCAAAGCGGATGTCATCAAAGGGTTGGATCGTGCCTGGGATCAATTCAATAAAAACAATAAGTAAATTGATCATGATCAGCCAAGGATAAAGGCAGCTCTACAGCTGTCTTTATCATTATCAAAAATTAACTGTCAGTGAGGTGGGTGCAATGCCACAGTTAGGGAAACAAAGCAATCAAATCGCTATAAACCAGGTTCAACCGAAAATAAACTCTAAAAGCACCTTAAGTTTAAAAAAACAAAAAGGTACTCTTAGTCTACTATTATTTGTTCTTCCGGCTTTTATCTTTTATTTTGTGTTTTTGTTGATTCCAACGGTTGGGGCAGGTTTTTATAGCTTTACCGATTGGAATGCATTATCGCAAACCTTTCATTTTGTTGGTCTTAGTAACTATATTGAAGCGTTTAAAGATGACCCAGATTTTCGTCATTCCTTTTTCTTTACTTTAAAATATACGGCGTTCATGTTTGTTTTCCAAAATGTAATCGCGTTACTTCTAGCACTTTTTATTGAAACCCGGGTTAGGACGAAAGGATTTTTTCGAACGATATTCTTTATGCCAAATATGTTAAGTTTGATTATTAGTGCGTTAATGTTTTCCTTTATTTTTTCAAATGTTCTTCCGGAACTATCGAAAAAAGCCATTTTTCATCTTCTTGATCAACCATGGATCGGTGACGCAAAAGTGTCCTTCTATTCTATCCTAATCGTCTCATTGTGGCATGGGATTGGCTATATGATGGTCATTTATATGGCAGCACTGCAGGGTGTACCGTCACACCTAAAAGAGGCGGCCATGATTGATGGAGCAAATCCATTCCAAAGACTTATTCATGTAACGATTCCAATGATTATGCACGCGATTACCATTTGTGCTTTCTTAACATTGAATGGTGCCTTCAAAGTGTTTGATGTTGTTTATGCACTCACTGCAGGCGGACCGGGAAGATCGACACAGGTAATGGCCCTTAATATTTATGAAGAGGCATTCTCCAATAATTTTAGATATGGTTATGCCAATGCAAAAGCAATGATACTCTTTCTGATTGTTTTAGTGATTACATTGATCCAAGTCAAAGTGTTGAAAAAGAAAGAGGTGGAAGCATAATGAAAAGACTATACGGAGT
The DNA here is from genome assembly GCF_023715505.1 of Neobacillus cucumis. Next base: position 163,994 of record NZ_JAMBOH010000002.1, read on the forward strand.
AGCGGCTACTCTTATTCTAGCAATTTTTGCGGCCATATCGTTTTTCCCTATCTACATGGCTTTTATTAATTCCTTTAAAACACAAGGAGAAATTTTTAAATCCGTTTTAAAGCTGCCAACTAAATTGCATTTTGAAAATTATACAGGTGTATTTGAGCAGCTAGATTTATTTCATAGCGCCTGGAATACAATCCTTGTCACGGTAATAGGATTAGCAGGCATTGTTATATGCGGTTCCCTGGCAGGTTATAAATTAGCTAGGACTCCAGGGAAATTAAGTAATTTTATCTTTACTTTATTCCTAGCATCAATGCTTGTCCCTTTTCATTCTATTATGATTACCTTAACCAAAATTGCAAAAGGGTTACATGTACAGGGGTCTATTTATGGATTAGGGCTTATCTATATTGGGCTTGGGGTTAACATGGCCATCTTTTTATATCACGGTTTCGTTAAAACCATCCCAAAAGAGCTAGAGGAAGCGGCAAGAATTGATGGATGTAATGACTTTCAGATCTTTACGAAAATCATTTTTCCTCTTCTAAAGCCAATCACAGCGACCATCCTTATTTTAGATATCTTGTGGCTATGGAATGATTTCTTATTGCCATTGATTATGTTGACAGATGTGAATAATTATACCTTGATGTTATCCGTTAACATGTTATTTGGCGAATACAACAGTGATTGGCCTAAAATTCTTTCAGGGCTTATTATTACGGCACTGCCTGTTGTCGTGTTCTATGCGATTTTCCAAAAATATATTCTTAAGGGAATTGCAGATGGTGCGATTAAATAAAGCAATTGGTTAGCACAAAGTAGGAAGGTGAAAAATGTTATGAAACAATTGTTATACGGAGTTGCGTATTATGATGAATACATGCCTTATGAACGATTAGAAAAAGATATTGAGATGATGAAAGAGGCAGGGATTAATGTTGTCCGTATCGCTGAATCGACGTGGAGCACCCATGAACCGCAGAATGGGGTGTTTGACTTTTCTTCAGTGGACCGGGTACTGAATGCCATGCACAGTGCGGGAATCAAAGTCATTGTTGGGACACCAACCTATGCGATCCCAACTTGGATGGTGAAAGAACATCCAGATGTCTTGGCAATTACCCCAAAGGGACCGGGAAAGTATGGGGCTCGTCAGATAATGGATATCACCAATCCAACTTATCTTTTTTATGCCGAACGGATTATCCGAAAATTGATTGGACATGTAAAGGATCACCCAGCCGTAATAGGCTACCAGACGGATAATGAGACAAAGCACTATGACACTGCGGGTCCGAATGTTCAGGTATTATTCGTTAAATACATGAAAGAACAGTTTAAAACACTAGATAATATTAACAACCTTTTTGGTCTTGATTACTGGAGCAATCGTATTAATAGTTGGGAGGATTTCCCTTCAGTTGTTGGAACAATAAATGGCAGTTTAGGATCAGAGTTTGCAAGATTTCAAAGACAGCTAGTAACGGAGTTTCTTTCCTGGCAGGTTTCAATAGTTAATGAGTATAAACGTCAGGACCAGTTTGTTATGCAAAACTTTGATTTTGAATGGCGCGGTTATTCCTACGGGATTCAACCAAGAGTAGACCATTTTGAAGCGGCTAAGGCATTTGATATTACTGGAGTAGACATTTATCATCCATCACAGGACGATTTAACCGGAATTGAAATTTCTTTTGGCGGAGACGTAGCTCGCTCTACAAAGGGAACCAATTATCTTGTTGTTGAAACCGAAGCACAAGCATTTACCCATTGGGTGCCATATCCGGGGCAGCTAAGGCTTCAGGCATTTTCTCATTTAGCTTCAGGAGCTAACATGGTCGCCTACTGGCATTGGCATTCTATTCACAACTCGTTTGAAACCTATTGGAAAGGGCTGCTCAGCCATGATTTTGAACCCAATCCTGTCTACAATGAAGCAAAAACAATCGGCAGAGATTTTGAAAGACTCTCTCCACATCTAGTAAATCTGAAGAAAAATAATAAAGTTGCTATATTAGTTAGCAATGAATCATTGACGGCTCTCGATTGGTTTAAATTTAATTTTTCTAGTTCCAAAAATTACAATGATATTGTTCGAATGATGTATGATGAGCTTTACAAAATGAATATTGGCTGTGATTTTGTTCATCCATCTAGTGATCATTTTGAAGACTATGAGATGATCATTGTTCCAGCCTTGTATACTGCTCCTGACCGCTTGCTAGAGCGATTAAACGAGTTTGTTAAAAACGGTGGTCACGTAATATATACGTTCAAGAGTGGATTTACGGACGAACATGTAAAGGTAAGAACGACTCCGCAGCCTGGTATTATTAATGAGGCATGCGGAATATATTACAATATGTTCGTTGAACCGAAGAATGTTTCCTTAACAGATGATCCTTTCCAGGTTGGCCAAGAAAATAATACGGTGGAAACTTGGATGGAACTACTAACACCAACCACGGCAAAAGTATTAGCATATTATGATCACCCGCATTGGGGAAAGTATGCAGCTGTCACAGAAAATCAGTATGGTAAAGGACTAGCAACCTATATTGGTTGTATGCCTAGTTCAGCGATCATGCAAAAGATATTGGAGCATGCCATAAAAAAGGCGAATCTGTGGGGAGTAGACCAAGAGCTCGCCTTTCCGTTAATCGTTAAGTCGGGGATAAACCAAGAAGGAAAGCATGTTCATTATTACTTTAATTACTCAGAGGTTCCAAATTCTCTAAGGTATCCCCATAAAGACGGTGTCGAATTGTTAACTCATAGTACTGTGACTAAGGCGCAAACATTGGACGTAGAGCCTTGGGGAGTCCTTATTATAGAAGAGCTGTAAAATCTATGCATGGTTCTGTTGTTAGTGATTGATGTTTAATGAATTAACATGTAAAGGCAACTAACCTATTATTTTGGGTAGTTGCCTTTTTTGATATGTCAGTCCTTATTTTTAATATTGTTCTTAAGTTGAATCTCTTTTACCTTTTGGTGTTGCTCATCAGGCCACCATGCCCCGCAATCGTCAGATACAACACAAGCCGCACATTTTTCCAGATTATAGACTTTCATTCCGGTAATAGGAGGGGAATACAGATGGAGTGTGACCAAGTCAGTCTGATTAGAGGCTTGCATTTTATGGATGGCATTTTTCGGGGCATAAAAATATTTCCCTTGATGGTGATACTCACGAAACAATTCAGCAGGTAAGCCAGTCCCGCTCATCTCATAAACTGAATTAAGGGAAGTACCAGAAAGGACTTGTATCCAGCCATGGGAATTACCATGATCATGAGGGGTACATTCCAGATGAGACCAATTCATTACGAGCATTTCTACTTCCTCATTTTTGAAAAGAAGTTTACGATTATATGGTTTACCCAGGGAAGGTTCTGGCAAGTCATCAAAATCCTTAAGTTTTATATCTAGTTTTAATAGAGCATCCTTTAACTGTGCTTTAGAGGGCTTTTTTAAGGTATCTAACACATTCTTTATTCTACTTGTCAAAGTCATATGCGCTCCTCCTATGGACGATTATTCTTGAAGAAGCTGAACAACAGAGGCACTAGCTGACCATTAACAATAATGACTCCAATTATAATTATGATTCCTCCGGCAGCACTTATGAATAAAACTTTTTCCTGTAAAAGCAGAACGGCAGCAACCAATGTTGAGACAGGCTCCAAATACAGAAACATCGAAACCTTGGATGCCTCTAAAACTTCCAGCGCCTTCCCCCAGTACCAATAAGCAATTCCGGAAACAAAAACACCCAGAAACAACATATGTGACCATTCTGTATGATTCAAAAGTGAAAGGGATACCCATCCCTTGCTGCGTATGATAAATGGTGTAGTCAGGATCAAGCCTATTAAACTCATATAAAATGTCACCAAAAGAGGCGGATAAGGAATTCGCAAGCTTTTTAATAGTACCGAATAAACAGCCCAATTCAACGTGCTCATTATCATTAGGAAAAATCCTATATTTATGGAGAATTGAAAGGAATGTCCACTTCTTGTCGATGTAACTAGAAGGACTCCTGTAATTGCCAGCACCATTCCTACAGCCCTTGTTATGGTCATCTTTTCGTGCAAAAAAAGAATGGATATGATGACTGTAAAGATAGGGGATAACGAAATTAGCCATCCTGCAGAAGAAGCATTGATGGTTAATAATGCTGTCGCCTGGAGTACTTGATGGACGAATACTCCAAGAATGCCAAGTACTATTAAATGGGGGAGATATTTAATAGAAACGAGTAGCCGGATACGCTTTAATACTAATAATAAAAGTAAAAACAAGGCTCCTATGCCAAAACGAAGAACAATGATTGAAAAGGGGTCAAGTTTTTCTAGCACCGCCTTCGTGGATACAAATGAAACTCCCCAAAAACTAATTGATATCAATGCATAAAGTGACGCAGATAATCTTGATCTATTAAAAGGCAATAGTTGCACATTCCTTTCAAAAATAATAGATATTTAAATCTTATGCTTATCTAAAAAAATAATGTGTAATCTGTAAGTGGGATTATTGAACAGTATTTAAACGAAATGAAATATTTAAGTTTTCAAGAATACGGCGTAATTGCCCATCTATTTGGCTGAATGGACAATGATGTTTTTTTCAATTTCAAATACTATTAAATTAAATCAAGAATTTACCACAGAAAAGTTCATCGTAAAGCGGTTACATACCGGTTTTACTTTATAAACATTTTGGAGGTGATTTTGATTATTTTAAATAAACCTGGATGATGACAGATTGATAACTGCAGCTTATAAGCACAGTAATATACCATTTTGAAAAGTCTACCAAACTTCAAAGGAGCTTTTAATAGAATTTCTATAAATGGAGGAAATGAAGATGAAATTAAAAGTAGGGATAGTCGGTGTCGGTAATATCGGCAGCATTCATGCATCTGTTTATAAAGAAAATCCAAACACTGAAATTATAGCAGTCTGCGATATTGTGAAAGCTAAAGCAGATCAAGCTGCGGAAAAGTTTGGCGGGCAGGCTTTCTACAGTGTCAACGAAATGCTAGAAAGTGGAATTCAACTTGATCTTGTAAGCGTATGCACAAAAGGAGAAGAAAATGGCGGTGAACATTTTACCCCAACAATTCAATTGTTGGAAGCAGGCATACCTGTGCTTGGTGAAAAGCCAATTTCAAATGATATAAAAGAAGGAATCCAAATGGTTGAACTTGCGAAGAGAAACCGTATTCCTTATGCCATTAACCTTAATCATCGATTTACACCAGCTGCTGAAAGAGCCAAAGAATGGATTGAAAATGACCGGCTTGGCAAAGTTCATATGATTAATATGAGAATGTGGATTAACAATCCTGTTGAAAGCTCACCATGGTTCCATTTGCGTGCATTGCACCCGCATTCTTTCGATGTTATCCGATATTTCTGCGGTGATGTCAAAAGAGTAGCTGCGTTTATGATGAAAGGAGAAGGCCGCTCCATTTGGTCCAATACGCAAATTCTCCTTGAATTTGAAAATGGCGCCATTGGTAATTTAGTAGGAAGTTATGATGCCGGAGCTAGCTATGGTCTAGAACTTTGTGAGGTAGTCGGTTCAAGAGGCCGGTTTGTCTTGGAGGACGCCTGTGAACAACTATCTTTTTATCCTCGTCATAGTATTGAGACAGAAAATTACAGCTATCTAGGTGGAATGCGTAATTTTAACGAAACGTTTAAAAGTCGGATCAACTCTTTCGTCGACCAGCTCCTTTCTGGTGTTACCTATGATCAAGTAAATGGATCAGGTGAAGATGCCCTTAAAGCACAGTTGATTATCGAAGCTGCTATTGAATCTTGGAATACTGGAACCATTGTCGAAGTGAAAAATTTGGAGCCAATAACAGGAGGGCTAAAATGATTAAACTAGGTGTAAATTCAGTATTATTTAAGGATTTTGATTTTGCGACCGCGGCAAAGCACATAGCGTTAGCAGGTTATGATGGAGTGGAAATTGCGGCTATTAAAGGTATGTGTGAACATCTTGAGCTTGACCGATGGAAAGAACAAGCTGTTGAAATACGTTCCATAGCCGACCAATATGGCCTTGAGTTATTGTCAATGGAAGTTGCCTCGCTTGATGAAGACCGTCTAACAAAGGCATTTGAGGCTGGAGCAGAGATCGGAATTCCAATTATTAATGTAGGTCCTGGAGGGAAGGCAGGAGTTGAAGAGGACCTTCTACAATCAATCGAAAAACTTAATCTCATGTCTATGAAGGCAGAAACGTATGGCTTAACACTTTGCGTGAAAGCACATGTTGGAAATGCCATTTACAATACGCCAACTACATTGCGAGCAATGAATGAAATTTCTTCACAGGCCTTTGGAATCGATATGGATCCTAGCCATATTTATCGGGGCAATGAAAATCCTGAGGAGGAGCTTCCTAAAATATTAAATCATGTGAGACATATTCACATTCGAGATTGTCGAGGACGTGCAAAAGGGCCAGGAGAGATTCAAAATCAGGCTTGCGGCCGCGGGGACATTGATTTATACGGTTATTGCCAAGCGTTGGTTGATGGGAATTACTCTGGTCCAGTTTGTTTGGAAGTAATTGGAGCAAATCAACACTCATTAGCAGAGGTGTCTATAATAGCAGCAGAAAGCTATGGCTATTTAAATGCTTGCCTAAAAACCCTAGGTGCCAGGTCAAAAAATCTTGTAAAGAAAGGATAGGTAAGCAAAGCATGAAAAAAGCAAATGTGATACTTTTTGGCATTGACAGTTTAAGAAGGGATCGAATGAGCTCTTATGGATATCATCGCTTAACAACTCCTCATATTGATCAAATAGCCAAAAGTGGAGTGTTATTTGAAAATCATTTTAGTCCAAGCATTCCCACCACCCCAGGTTATGCTTCGATGTTGACAGGCATGGATTGCTTTGGGACAGATGTTGTTGCGTTAAGGCATAATGGACCCCTGGGAGATCATGTGAAAACACTTGCTGAAATTCTTGGGGAGAGCGGGTACAACACCACTTGTGTGGGATTTACAGGGAATCCATCGGCACGAGGATTTCAAAAGTATCTTGACTATGAAGCTTGGCAGCCTGATGAAACTAATAGATGCCCTAAGGCGGGAAATTTAAATGATGTGACAATTCCTGAATTGAAAAGACTTGCAGAAGAGGATCAGCCATTTTTCTTATTTTTAAGACATATGGATCCCCATTCTCCTTATTTACCGCCAAAACCATATGAAAAAATGTTCTATGGTGGTAATGAGAAGGACCCTGACAATGACTCCTTGAATGAAATGTATAATTTTAAGCCATTTGCTGATTTTTTAAGCTCATGGATCCCGGAAGGCTGTACAGATTCTGAATATGTAGATGCCCAATATGATGGAGCATTAGCCTATATGGATGCATGTATTCAAAATATTCTGGCGACTGTTGAATCATTGGGTATCGAGGAAGAAACCTTAATTATTATGACTTCGGACCATGGTGAAACGCTAAACGAGCATCAATGCTGGTACGATCACCACAGCCTATATGAACACAATTTAATTGTACCTTTAATATTAAAATATCCAGGGAAATTACCTGAAGGAAAGCGTTTTTTAAATATATCACTAATTAAGGATATCACTCCGACAATTCTTGCCTTGCTTGGTATCGATTCTTCCATTCCGTTTGATGGGCAAAATCTTCTTCCATTGATCAATGGAAGGAAGGAAGAAATGGAGCATGTGTCTGAATTTTACATTACTGAGTGTACATGGATGCGAAAACATGGCTGGCGGACACCAGAGTGGAAACTTATAAGAGCACTTGAACCTGATTTTCATTTTAAACCTGAAATTGAACTATATAATTTGATTAAGGATCCAAATGAACTTGAAAATGTGGCTGAAAAAGAACCACAGATGGTTAATCTTCTTTTGGGAAGAATGGATGCCTACATTGCGAAACGAGAAAGGGAAACAGGCCGTACGAATCCAATGTATACAAATTTGAGCTGGCACGGACTTGAACGGGGACCATTTAAAACGTCTGAAGAAGCCTACGAATCCTTGTACATTGGTTCCCTTAACACTGCACAGAAACTCCAGGAAAAACAGAAAGAAGAACCAATCGTTCAGATAGAAGAAAGTATACGCAAGTAAAAAAAATGCTTCGAGGGGATTTCCCTCGAAGCATTTATAACTTGAAAAGGGTGATAAAACATGCTTAAAGCAGCGGTTGTTGGAGTTAATAATATTGGTAAGAATCATTGCCGTGCCTATCAACAAAATAAGGACGTCCAATTAGTGGCTGTCTGTGATTTAAATAGAGACTTAGCAGTTACAGTGGGACAAGAATTTGGTGTTAAAGCATTTACGGATATAAAAACGATGTTCGAAAAAGAGGAAATTGATGTGGTTAGTATTGCCACAGGTGGTCAGGAAAAGGGGTCACACCATTACGAACCGGCGATGATTGCAATGGAAGCGGGGAAGGATGTATTAGTAGAAAAACCTCTTTCTAATAAAATTGAGGAAGCGGGGGAATTAGTTGAATATGCGCGTAAAAAAGGGGTACGTTTGGCTTGCAACCTTAACCATCGTTTTGTGCCGGTCGCTTATCGAGCAAAAGAGTTAATCAATGATGGCAGTCTTGGGACTTTGCTTTTCGTTAATATGAAATTAACGATTGGCAATCCGATTGAATCAAGCCCTTGGATTCATATGAGAGCGCTTCACCCGCATTCTATTGATGTCATGCGTTACTTTGCCGGTAACATTAAACGAGTTCAGTCGTTTATGACAAAGGCACCTGATCGGACTGTATGGTCAACAGCTTCTATTAATCTTGAATTTGAATCTGGTGCTGTCGGGCACTTAACCGGTAGTTATGACATGGATAACATTCACCCTATCGAATCTTGTGAAGTAGCGGGTAACAAAGGACGATTTATTATTGATAATGTCTTTGAAAGTTTATCTTATTATCCGCATAGAAAAAATGAAATAACAGTAGTTCGAAACTCGATATTGACTGGAATGAATGGTTTTAACGAGACCTTTAAAGAGCGGATTAACAAGTTTGTCAGTGAGATAAAAAATAATATCCATCCAAGTGAAATTATGGGTTCCGGTTTAGATGCTTTAGCTGCTCAGGAGGTCATCGAAGCGGCCATTCGTTCCCAAATGGAGAACGGTGCCGTCATCGATGTTCCCAAAATAAAGGAACAATTCATTTATTAAAAGGTGATGAATATGGAACAACGGCCCAATATCTTGATGATAACCGTGGATCAGCAGCGTTATGATTGTATTGGCTTCAGTAAGGCTTATCCGGTTAAGACCCCTAATCTCGACCAGTTTGCCTCAGAAGGTATCTGGTTTTCAAATGCCTATGCGCACTTGCCTGCCTGTGGACCTGCAAGGCAGTCATTTATGAATGGCAGACGTCCGGAAGCAATTGGATGCCTATGGAATTTTAATAATGGGTTAAAAATTCCCGCGTTGGAGCCATCGGAATATGCCTGGTCTAGGGAATTGATTAAACTAAATTATCAAACTGCTTATATAGGAAAATGGGGAGTACACCCTGTTAACGCTCCAACCCAGTATGGATATGAGCATTATGTTGATGAGAGAGAATATGAACTATTTCAGAAAGAGCGCTACCCTAATGTTCGATTTGTGAACACTTATTTCGGCGAATCTAACCCTATCCCTGTTGAAGATTCAAAGACCCATTGGACAGCGAAAAAAGCAACGGATATGATTGAAAAATTATCAAAGTCAGGAAAACCGTGGCATATTCGTGTGAATTTTTCAGAGCCGCATTTACCCTGTCGGCCATCAAAGCCGTTTTCGGAAATGTACTCTTTAGATGATATTCCGATGTGGAACAATTTTTATGATTCATTCGAGAACAAACCATATATTCAAAAACAACAATTATATAGTTGGGGAGTTGAAAATTATACTTGGGATAATTGGGCTCCCATTGTTGCAAGATACTATGGGATTATTAGTCAATTAGATGACGCTATTGGAAAAATACTGTCGACCTTAGATCAATTAGCTGCTTCAGAAAATACCATTGTCATTTATACAAGTGATCATGGGGATTTATGCGGGGCGCATCGAATGATGGACAAACATTATGTGCTATATGAAGAAGTAATTAAAGTCCCACTTATTATCAAGTGGAAAAAAGGAATACCAAAAAATCGTATTTGCGATGAGTTTGTCTACAATTTCCTGGATTTACCTCCAACCATCCTTGAGTGGCTGAAAGTGGATATCCCTAATTTTTTTCAAGGAAGGTCACTTGTTAAATTATTACATGGGAAGCGAGTTAAGGATTGGCGAAACCATTTGGTTTCAACCTATAACGGACAGCAATTTGGTCTATACACACAAAGAATGATCCGAAATCACCATTGGAAGTATATTTGGAATACAACCGATATTGATGAGTTATATGACCTAAAAGAAGATCCCTCGGAACTTAACAATCGAATCTATGATCAATCAAATTCTAATATAGTAAAACAATTGAGAGAAACACTTTACTGGCAGTTACACCATGACCAAGACGGATTAGTCGACAATCAATGGATGAAATTACAACTTTTAGGCGGTCGTAAACTGTAGAATTTTTTAAATACCTATAGTAACTTTGTCAAATTTATTATCTAATATATAATATTTTCAGAATATTCGACTGATTTTGAGTGAGAAAAATATTAGAATGGTATTGTTGTTAGAAAATGATTGATTAGGAGGGAAAATGTCTGAATGAAATTACGATGCAGTGAATTTATGGAGGTTAAAGAATTCCCTTTTTGTATAAGAAGATACATCCATGACCATTTTAATACTCCACCGGTTCATTCACATGAATTTATTGAACTAATCTATGTTGTTCAAGGTGAGGCCGAGCATATTTTTGAAGGACAATCATATAAAATTTATTCAAATGATGTATTTATAATTAATCCTGGTGAAGTTCATACTTTTAGTGTTGAGGAAGGAAAAACAATTGAAATCATTAATTGCTTATTTTTACCTAACCTAATTCAGGGGTCATGGTTAAAAGAATTGGGTGTATCGCAATCTATGGACTATTTTTATATTCATCCATTTTTAAATAAAAATGAGAGGTTTCATCATGGCCTAAATTTAAAAGGGAATTACTCCATCCGGTTTCTTGCACAGCTTGAAAAAATGATTCAAGAATTTGAAAAAGGCAGTAGTATATCTTCCGTCTTAATCCGTTTACAGTTAGTAGAGCTTTTAATACTATTGTCCCAAATTTATAACGAAAAAAGGACGATCCCCGGCATTGCTTACAATGTAGACCATGAAAGAAAGATCCTTATTCAGCGGATTTGCGGTTATCTAGAAAGACACTATGATCAGAAAATTTCTATTCCTGACCTTTGCCAGTTATTTAATATTAGTGCTCGACATCTTAACCGCTTATTTAAGCAAGAGACGAATGAAACGGTAGTTGAGATGATTCAAAGGATTAGGATCGAAAAAGCGAAGTATTTACTTCTAGCTTCAGATGAAAAAGTGATTAATATTGCGATGCGTGTCGGATATGATGACCCTGCCTTTTTTAGTAAGTTATTTCGCCGGGTTGTTGGGTGTTCGCCTGGAAAATATAAAGCTCAATCGGCAGATGAATCTTTTCAGCGGCGAGTTGTATTATAGTGTATCGGAACAAAGCCATTGCTAGAGACAACTGTTTTTTACTTACAACAATATAGATGTCCTAATAGACCAGTAAAATGTCCAAATAGACTATGATTTTTACTATAATAAACAGTAAAATGAGGGAAAGTAGACCATTTTAACTAGAGGAATTCCTTTATAAGGAGAGGTGAAAATTGAAAATCATATTTATTTCCTTAGATACACTTCGTGCAAATAGGCTAGGCTGTTATGGCTACCATCTTCCTACTAGCCCCTATATGGATGAAATTGCGAGAGATGGGGTATTATTTGAAAACGCTTACGCGTCCGATATTCCTACTGAGGTTGCCCACACTAGTATTTTCACTGGTAAGGTTGGTTTAACGACCGGGGTCGTTTCCCATGGTTCTCCTTCCTCCTTCCTACCAAAAGATTATGAATGGCTGCCCAATATGCTCAGAAAAGCTGGCTTTACAACTGGTGCAGTGGACAACTTATATCATTTAAAAGAATGGTTTGCAAGAGGGTATCAATATTATATCAACACAATCGGAAAAACTAGGTGGATCGATGGACATACCGTTAATCGTTTAGCAAAACCATGGATTAAAGAGCATAAAGATGAGAACTTTTTCTTATTCCTCCATTATTGGGATGCACACACACCATATTTACCACCAAAGAAATACATCCCACCCTTCTATGATTCATCAAAAGATCCTTACGACCCAACGAGTAGGAGTATGGAGCGAGCTTATAATCATCTCGCTTATCCTTTCTTTAAATTTCATCATTTTGATTTACTTGGGAACGTTACAGATACCAAATATGTAGATGCATTATATGATGCAGAGATTCGATACCTAGATGATATCCTCAAAGATTTAGATCACTATTTGTTTGAACTAGGTATTAAGGATGATACGATGTTAATCCTGTTTGGAGATCATGGTGAAAGCTTAACAGAGCATGATATCTATTGGGATCATTGCGGTTTGTATGAATCAACTGTTCATGTCCCTCTCATTATAAGGTGGCCCGGGCAAATTCATAACGGGGTGCGGGTAAAAGGTTTAGTTCAACATGCTGATTTAATGCCGACCATATTAGAAGCAATAGGGACAGATTTGCCCAATGACCTAGACGGCAAAAGCTTATGGGGATTAATAAATGGAACAGAGGAGCACCTTCACTCGGAAATCTACCTAAGTGAATGTGCTTGGCAGGCAAGTAGAGGAGTTCGTACAAATAAATATAAATTTATAAAAACATACGACTCAGGTCTATTTACCCGCCCGCCATACGAGCTCTATGATTTGTATAAGGATCCAAATGAGGAGATCAACTTAGCCGACAAGCTGCCTGAAATAACAGAGAAATATGAAATAATGTTAAATAACTGGATAAAATCCAAATTAAATAATCGTGCTGATCCTATGGAGGTTGTTCTAAGAGAAGAAGGCCTGCCATTCAAAAGACGGATTATTAAAATTTTATCTGAGTATGGATTAACCTGGGAAGAGTGGTTAGCCAATCCAAGACGCGAACGAATTGACTTTCCTGTTACTCATGGTAGTAATAAATTTGAGATACAGGGGGGGAACTTCAAGGTTAATTAACAGAAATTTCTGATTAAATTAGGATTCAGTTCAAACCTTTTAGAACCTTTCATGATCCTCAAAACAAAAGTCTATTTTACATACACCAAAGATCGGTTTAAGTAAGAAATCTATAAATTTGGTTTAGATAATTTTTTAAATAGATTAATAGGATGAAGGGGGAAAAGAAATGTTAAAAAGAAAAAAGATTTTGGCCGTATTATCAAGTGCTGCACTCGTTGCAGGAATTTTAGCTGGCTGCAGCAGTAAAACAGATGGAAACGGCGATTCAAGTTCAAAAGAAGTAACATTAAAACTTTCCATTGGAAATACAGCCGTCTTGGATGGAATTAAAGCCGTTTCTGCAGATATTGAAAAAAAATACCATATCAAAACCGAGATTGAAACTACCCCGACAGGTGGGGAAGGGGACAATCTTGTCAAAACACGTTTGGCTACTGGTGATATGAGTGATTTGCTTGTTTATAATTCAGGCTCTCTTTTGCAAGCGATTAATCCTGAGAAAAACTTTGTTGACTTGACCAATGAACCATTTATGGATAATGTTATGGATCTGTTTAAGAAAACGGTTACAGTCAATGGTAAAGTGTTCGGTGTTCCATCAGGGAATACCTCGGCTGGCGGCTGGTTGTATAACAAAAAGGTATATGCTGAACTAGGTCTTTCAGTTCCAAAAACCTGGGACGAATTAATGGCTAATAATGAGAAAATAAAAGCTGCGGGTAAAACGGCCGTTATTGGTACGTATAAAACAGACTGGACAACTCAGCTTATCTACCTTGCTGATAACTATAATGTCCTAGCGCAAGAACCGGATTTTGCTGAAAAATATACAGCTAACAAGGCTAAAATTGCCGATACCCCAGCTGCGTTTAGAAGTTTTGAAAAATTGGCGGAAGTGTACAAGAGGGGCTTTTTGAACAAAGATTTTAAAGCTACTACCTATGAGCAAGGGGTGAAAATGCTTGCGGAGGGTACTGGTGCACACTATCCTATGCTCTCATCAGCTCTCATTGCCATTGCAAAAAATTATCCTGATAAACTGAATGACATCGGCTTTTTCCCGCAGCCTAGTGATAATACAGAACAAAATGGAATTACAGTTTGGATGCCAGGAGCCGTGTATATTTACAAAGAAGGTAAAAATGTAGAGGCCGCAAAAAAATGGGTATCCTATTTTGTCTCCCCAGAGGGCGTGAAGACGTACCTTGAAAACATGAACCCAGAAGGTCCACTTGTTATTAAAGATGCAAAGATGCCAGACAATATTATGCCTGCTGTTAAGGATATGCTGCCGTTCTTTGAATCTGGAAAAACAAATCTTGCACTAGAATTTCTTAGCCCCATAAAAGGACCAAGCTTACCACAAATCACAACGGAAGTAGGCAGTGGAATTTCCTCGGCGAAAAAAGGTGCGGAACAATATGATAAAGATGTAGAAAAGCAAGCCAAACAGCTAGGTCTTAAAGGCTGGTAAATAAAAAGTGAGGAAAATTGGCTCTGTTATATTTTTGCAGGGCCAATCTTTCTAATAATATGGGAGGAGATAGAGAAATGAATAGGAGCTTAAGTCAAACTTATACCTACTTATTTTTAGTGCCTGCAGGTATTATCTATTTTGTCTTTTTCTTGCTGCCAACGATTATGTCATTATTTTTCAGTATGACATGGTGGTCATTAACAGATTGGAAATTTATAGGTTTAGAAAACTTTAAAACTTTTTTCACAGAATCTTCCTTAAATATAGGATTTAAAAACACGATTATTTACGCAGTGGTAACTTGTAGCTTGAAGGTTGTTATTGGGCTATTGCTTGGGGTATTTTTATGTACTAAAATCCGGACTGTAGGTTTCATTCGATCGATGGTGTTTTTTCCGACGCTTTTAAGTACTATTGCTGTAGGGATGGCCTTTACCGTGTTAATGCATCCTTCTCAAGGTTTCATTAACTTGGCACTAAAAACTATTGGAATTGCTGGGCCAGATTGGTTAGGTGACACGAATATTGCTCTTTTATCGGTGGCGCTTGTCGATGTTTGGAAGGGAGTAGGAATAGCAACGGTCATATTTATTGCCGGTATAATGTCTATTCCGGAAGAATATTATGAGGCTTTAATGATTGATGGTGGGAATGGTTTTCATAAATTTTGGAACATTATTTTACCGTTAAGCCGGCCGGCTATGAATTCAGTCATTATTTTAGCTTTTATTGGCGGATTGCGTTCATTTGATTTGATTTGGGCAATGACAAAAGGTGGTCCAGGTTTCAGCACGGATTTGATAGCTTCTATTATATATAAGCAATACCAAGGCGGCTTTTATGGTTTATCCACAGCCGGAAATGTTATTTTATTTGTAGTTGTTTCTGCTTTAGCGTTCCCTCTATATGCCTTCTTAAATAAAAAAGAGGTGGATTTATAAATGAGTAAAATAGCCGAACAAACTGCTGCGTCACCAGTTGCCTTTATTGAAAATAGAAAGTTTAGTAGTAAAAGCATAAAAAAAATTATTACTGAAACTATTGCAGTCCTTCTAACACTAATCATTTTTGGAATACCTTTCTACTTCGTTATGATCAATGCAGTAAAAAATACACAGGAATCCTCCCTGTTAAATATGAGTTGGCCTTCTTCTTTCCACTTAGTAGAAAATATGAAAGAGGTCCTGGCAGCTCAGAATAACATGATGCAGCACGCATTTGTAAACAGTATTTTGATCACTGGATTTTCCATCGTAATTTTGATTTTGGCAGGTTCGATGGCGGGATATGTATTACATCGGAAAGTAACAAAGTTAACACCATTCTTCGATTTTTTAATCTTAACAGGATTAATCATTCCTCCAGCCATTGTACCCACGATTTGGGTGTTGAATGGAATTGGATTGTTTAAAACAATGCCAGGGATTGTCTTGGTCGAAGTTGCTCTACACCTTCCGTTTACTATTTTACTTTATAAAGGCTTTATGGCAACCATTCCAAAACAGCTTGATGAAGCAGCATTAATCGATGGATGTGGGAAGTTTAAGTTGTTTTTTAAGATTATCTTTCCACTATTAAAGCCTGTATCAGCAACTGTCATCGTGTTGACCGCCGTTGGAATATACAATGATTTTGTTAATCCGCTTTATTTTTACCCAGGTTCTGAAAATGCAACTTTACAGCTTACACTTTATAATTTTTCTAGTATGTTTAACACTCAGTGGAACTTATTATTTACCAATATATTGTTGATTTCGATTCCACCATTAATCTTGTTTATCATTTTCAACAAAAAGATTGTAGCAGGTATGACAGCCGGTTCAATAAAGTAACATATCAATTGTTTTAGAAGCTTTTTATCCGTAACCATATTAATAGAAATGAAAAGAAATAAGAAAACAGATATTATCCGTTTTCTTATTTCTTTATTCTATTTGAAATTATAAGTTTTTTTATGTTTATTAAAAAGTAATATTGAATTAGCCCTCTTTGGATAATAGTGGAAATATGCCGCCCTTGAGCGGTGCATCTTTATCTAATCCCAAGTCAGAAGTTATGGGATGGGGTTTATTGTTATAGGTCGTACCATCGGGCATAAAAATCATAACAAATGCTCTACGTGGTTTATTTGTATTATTTGCAAAAGCATAGTGGAATGTTAAACCATTATGAAAAGTACAGCTTCCAGCCTTCATTTTAACAATAACAGGTTTTTTATTCTCTAAACCAGTGTCTTTTGCATATTCGAGAAGATCCTCGGGGTCGGCTAAATTAATTGGTTTAAGCTGTCCAGCTTTTTGAGATTTAGGCAGGAACATCATACAACCATTGTGTTCGTCCACATCATAGTGCAATCCAAATAGAGATTGTTTTTTCTGCCACATCTTTATTCATTGGCCAATAAGGGAAATCCTGATGCCATGGAGTTGGTTTCGAATCTCCTGGCATTTTTAATAATGCTTGATCATGAAATAATCTTATCCCATTTGACCCAGTTAATTGGAGGGCTAAATTTGAGAATCGTGGGTTGAAAACAAATTTTGCCATTCCTCCATGGTCTCGCCACGTATTGACTCGTTGGTTAAGTACCCGATAGTAAGCTCCTCCTTTCGTATCGGTTTGAATAGATAAACCATTGCTAGCGGCCATTACTTCTTCTAAATGAGTTCTAAGTTCAAGAAGCTCTTCTTGGGTTATGACATCGTCAACTTGTACAAAGCCATTCTCACGATAAAACTCAATTTTTTCTTTTGTAAGAAGATTTTCTTCCATTCACAATCCCTCCTAAAATTAAGTTCCTACGAGTAAGTTTAATGGATTAATGGGATGATCGTCTTGGAAAATCTGCCATAATAATTGGCTGATATACTATAAAAAAGAAAAGGGAAGGAGTTTTAAATGAAACGTTTAAAGGCCGAGTATTTTTTTGAAAATGAAAAATTTCATTTTTTTATATCAACTTATACAATAAAGCGTAATGAGAATATTGAACCTCATACCCATGAATTCTTTGAGTTAGTCTATGTTTTTGAGGGAGAGGGTGAACATTGGTATGAGGGATTTGTGTATCCCATAAAAGAGGGCGATGCATTTATTATTGAACCTGGAAAAATACACGGATTTCAAGTGGGAAAAGATACTAATCTAAAAGTGTTTAATGTACTATTCCAACTGGAATTATTGAAAAAGGAATTGCAATCACTAGTGGGTGAGGATTCCTTCTTATCTATTTTTTACGTTGAACCATTTCTAAGGGAATTTGCTCAGTTTAATAATCACTTAGTATTGGAACCATCCGAGCAAACTGAAATGAAATTGCAGCTTCAAAGTATCGCTCATGAATATAACAACAAGGAATTTGGTTACCAATTATTAGTCAAAACCCGTATGATAGAATTATTTATCTTTTTAAGCCGTTGGAATCAAAAGCGTTTAAATCCTCTTTTTTTTCGCCAAAATGACCACACAAAGGCTGTAAACCTGATTTGTAAATTTATTAATACTCACTACAATGTACCTTTATCCCTTGAGCAAGTATGCAAATTGTCCGGTATGAGTAAATCGAATTTTACTGCAAAATTTAAACAGATCGTCGGTAAAACATTTGTTGAATACCGAAATGATATCCGTATAAAAGCAGCCATGGAGTTTTTACTTCATTCAAACGACACAATTCTCTCCATTGCTAATAAAGTTGGGTTTGATGATGTGAGTTATTTCAATCGTACATTTAAGGAATTTACAAAGATGTCACCATCATTGTACCGAAAAAAAATAAGATAATGCTCCGTTAGAAAACAAAAATAAAAGGCGACATCCGTTCAAATTGAACAAGAGTTGCCTTTTAGCGTTATTTTGTTGTCTGAAAATGGGGGGTAAAACCAGGGAAGCTTTCTTTTAATTTAGAATTGTAAACTGTCCGTAAGTATTTTTTGCATTTTATCACTAAAAACTATAATATCAACAATTCCAATTTGAGTTTCTTTTGTTGGAGTAAATTGGTAGATTGATTATTGTTCTAGTACATGTTACTATAAGGTCACATGAAACATGTGACTATATGTTCACATAAGATTCAGGTATATCTATAGAAGGGATATTTTGTATGGAAGACGAACTTTCCACACTTTTTAAAGCATTAGGACATCCCATTCGCAGGCGAATTCTTGATATTCTGAAGGATTCGCCTAAAACAACAGGCGAGCTTGACGATTATTTTCCGGAAGTTACAAGGTATGCAATCATGAAGCATTTATCATTACTTGAGGAAGGGAACTTAGTCATAGTGAGGCGTGAAGGAAAATACCGACGCAATTTTCTCAACGCAGTTCCACTCCAAAAGATGCATAACCGATGGATCGGAAAATATATGGAATCAGCTGCCAATTCACTGCTAAATTTGCAAGCAGTCGTTGAAAACAAAGGAGGAGATTTTAGAATGAAAGCAACAGAACAAAACACAAGCCGAGTTTTTAAAATTGAACAAGAGGTATTAATTAATGCTCCGCGTGAACAAGTATTCAAAGCATTAACAGAACAGGCTGGTGATTGGTGGGAGTTCCGTTTAGCACCAAAAGGGGAATCGTCGCAATTCACATTTAGCCCAGTACCAGGGGGACAATTCATCGAAAAATGGGGTGAAAATCAGGGAGCTGTATGGGGCAATGTTTACTATGTGAACGTACCAGAAGAAATCCGCCTCCATGGTCATTTAGGAATGCAAGGAGCCGTAAACAGTTCCTATACTTATCGTCTTATTGAGAAGGAAGGATCGACATTGCTGCAACTTTCCCATCATGCATCTGGCATCATTCGCGAAAACTGGGAACAAGAACACTCAGAAGGGTGGAAATATCTTTTAGGCACCTTGTTGAAAAATTATGTAGAACAAAATCAATAAAAAACATCTTAGTTGGTATTGGGAAGTGAATGAAGTTATGGTAGATGTATTAACAGAAATAAATATCCGCTCTCCTCTTAAACAAGTTACGGAGTATGCAGCTAATCCTGACAATGCCCCAAAATGGTATGAAAACATCAAATCAGTAGAATGGCAATCACCAAAACCGTTAGCAATCGGTTCGCAAATTGCTTTCAAAGCCCATTTTTTAGGAAAAGAGCTAGCCTATATTTACGAAGTTGTTGAATTTGTTCCAAACCATAAGCTCGTGATGAGAACAGCTGACGGACCGTTTCCGATGGAGACCACCTACATTTGGGAATCGATTGATAACAATGGAACTAGAATGACACTGAGAAACAGTGGGAATCCAACTGGATTTTCAAAACTGTTTACTCCATTCATAGGCTCGATGATGAAAAAGGCTAACAAAAAAGACTTAGAAAAAATTAAATATATCCTTGAAAAAAATATGTAGGGAAAAGGGAGGAACAACGTTTGAAAGCTAATGTCCCAGGTTTAGGTAGGTAAACATGAAGGGTTTGAGGAAGTATTCAGTATTTTTATAGAAGTAGATAAACCGATTGTAGTGGGGCAAGATGACGTGGTTGGCAGGCGGCAGCTCATACCTATTTTATCGGGTGAAGTAATTGGAAACGGCTTTAAAGGAAAAGTAATGCCTGGAGGAATTGATAGTCAAATTATTCGTCCGGATGGAAAATGTGAACTTTCCGCAAGATATGCCATTCAATTAGAGGACGGTGCTTCCATTTATATTGAAAATAATGGAATACGTACTGTTCCGGCAGAATATGCATAGGCGGTAAAAGCAGGCAATTTCATAGACCCTGAATGATATTACTTTCGAACAGTCCCCATTTTTGAAGTATATGATGAAAGATATAAATGGTTGATTAATCACCCTTTTATATGTTACGCCACTAGATTACCAGATAAAGTTTTATTAAAGTTCTATAAGGTTTTATAAAGTTTTTATTCTCAAAAAAAGAACTGTCCTAAAAAGGAACAGTACCAGTCTCTTAACCCATCATAAAATCAGAAGCATTTAAACCTGCAACCAATGATTCTCTTGCAAGTTCTAACTCAAGTCTAATGAATAGAAGCTGTCCATTAAGTTTATCATTCTTACTACTTAACAATATCGCTTGGTTAATATTATTAATCGATTCGTTATTCTTATTTAAGGCCAGTGAAATTCGATTATCAGAAAGATTAATCAGTAATTCATTATCTTGGATTTCAGGAGCTACAGGTATATTTGGAAAAAGGGGGTCACTTGGGAGATAAGTATCAAAGGGTAGAGATTTAATGGCCAGATAAGACTCTGTAAGACTATCGATCGCATCTTGGTAGAATTGTTCTTTAATCGGATTCGGAGGAAAAGGAAAAGCAGTCAGTTCCCGAAAAAAGATTAACGCACTTTCTGTATATCGAATGGCTTGTACTGTATAAGCCAAGGCAAATCTGACATTTGTCAACATGTTAGAAGACATATTCTTCACTCCTAATTGATGAATTCTATTTAGTGTATGTAATTAAGGCGAGCCCGTAATGGACAAGTAGGTAATTTATAGATCTGTAGTTTCAGTACTCTGTATATATGTTCAACCTCTTTCGCAAATTTAAAGAAAGAGGTTATTTTTTATGTATAAAGCATAATAATCCATGAAAGATGATGGGGAAATCCATTGTGATTGTATGTAAGTTAGGATATCCTAAGCATATCCTTTTTGAAGGAGCGGTGACGATGAGAAATGCTTCCATCTTTAGAGAACATTTTTTATTACATAAGTGGAATTATTTACTTGGATCCATCCTTTTATCAATTTCACTCATACTACAGTTATGGGTTCCCATGTTACTAAAGGAGTTTACAGATGGACTGCAAAATGAATCCATTAAAGTTTCGGAACTGTGGGAATTAGCCTTATGGTTTACAATTCTAGGAATCGGCACTTTTTTGTTTCGGTCAAGTGGACGAATCTATATATTCCGAATGTCAAGAATCTTGGAGCGGGACCTGCGGACTCAATTGTTTTCCCATTGGGAGAAAATGCAAGCTGAATACTACCAGAACCAGCGAATTGGGAATTTGATGGCTCATGCCGTAAACGATGTAAATATCCTAAGGCAAGTTGGGATGCAAGGGTTTTTTCAGATGGTAGAAGCGGCTGTATTAATTACGATTGCTTTAATTATGATGGCTGGAACAATTAATCTTTATTTAACTCTTCTTGTCTTATTACCTTTACCTGGATTAACGTATATTGCCTATCGGTTTCGGACTAAGATTCAAATACATTCCCTAAAAGTACAAGAAGCGATAGGCACATTAACAAGCCGTGTCCAAGAATTTTGTTCCGGAATCAGTGTAATTAAAACATATGTTCAAGAAGAAGAAGAAACATTGAAGTTTGCAAAAGAAAATAAATCAAACGTTGAGGTAAATAAGCACTTAATTCGCGCGAACTCCCTCTTTACCTCACTAAGTCAAGGGATTATTGGACTTAGTTATTTACTATCTATCGTAGTGGGGTCCATTCTGGTCATGAAAAGCACCATCACACTTGGGGATTTTGTCGCTTTTAATACGTATTTATCCATGTTGATAGGCCCAATTGAAAACATTGGTAAGGTCATTAATCTCCTCCAACAAGGAAAAGCCGCGGATTACCGAATTCGTCAAGTATTATCCACTGAAACTGAAATTAAAGATGAAGAACAGGTGCTCCCTTTAACTTTTATAAAAGGGAATATAAAAATAAAAAATTTATCTTTTAAGTATCAACTAAACACGGAGTATGCTTTGCGCAATATCAACGTTTCAATCCCTAAAGGAACCAGTTTAGCCATTGTTGGGAAAGTAGGCAGTGGAAAATCAACCTTAGTCAACTTACTTCTACGTTTATACAATCCTCCTAAAAACACAATCTATATCGATCAACATGATATTCGCGATGTCCCATTAAAAACACTTCGTTCTTCCATTGCATATGTCCCGCAAGACAATTTTTTATTTTCCGAGACCATAAAAGATAATATTGCTTTTGACCCAAAATCTTATCATGATGAGCAAATTTTTCATGCAGCAAGGCAAGCTCACATTTATAACGACATAATGGATTGTCCAGAACAGTTTAGTACAGAATTAGGTGAAAGAGGACTGTCATTATCCGGCGGCCAACGGCAGCGTGTTAGTATTGCAAGAGCATTAATTAAACCATCACCTATAATGATTTTTGATCACAGTCTGTCAGCTGTAGATTCTAAAACAGAAGCTAATATTTTAAGGACTCTTCGGACCGAAATGAAGGGTCGAACTTCCATCATTATTAGCCACCGAATTTCTACCATTCAAGATGCTGACCAAATTATTGTTATGGATAATGGTGAAATTGTGGAAAGGGGGACACACCTGACACTTTTAAGAGAAAATGGAATCTATAAAAAAATGTATGACCAGCAGACAACAGAACTGACACTTGTTCAGTCCAAGTTCCCTTCCATTCATGAGAGAAAAATTCTTATTAAGAGAAGGAGGGGCTAATGATTCGAAATAAAAAAGATAGAAACCATATAAAAATGGCTGACCGTCAACTTGCAAAGGGAATGCTATCGTTCGCCAAACCATATTGGAAACTGATTTTATTTTCGATTCTGTTAACTGGCTGTATTGTTATAGCCAGCTTAGCGCAGCCCTTTATACTGAAAATCGCGATTGACTCCCACATAAATGGATTATATGACCCGATGATTTCTACGCAGCAGTCAAAAGCCCACATAGTGAAAGAACTATTGAAAAAAGATGACATCTCATATAAGGAAATAGCTATCTTGGACCATAACGTTTATTTTCGATTGAATCCCTCTGATTCACCAGTTCAACCGATTTCAGGAACTCAGAAAGTAGCTATCGTACCAATAAAAAATTCCTATTATCTTGTTCATGGTTGGAATAAAGGATTCAATCAGATTAAGGATTATCAAGTCAATTCAAGAAACAATGAAATTAAGATCAGCGGTCATTCATATCCAATTACGCTCTTACATTCTAAAGAGGTAAATGTATTTAGAACAAATGATTATCAAGGCTTAATCTATTTAGGAATCCTGTATTTATTATTGATTATTGGTTCTTCTTTATGTACCTATTTTCAGAATAACTCCCTTCAATTTACTGGGCAATATGTCATTTACGATTTTCGAAAAGCATTGTTCCGGCATTTTTCCCGATTGGAGATGTCATTTTATAGACAAAATCCGATTGGAAGGTTAGTAACAAGGGTTACCCATGATGTCGAATCCCTTAACCAGCTCTACTCACAAGTCATTGTTAATTTAGTAAAAGAGGTACTTATTCTAGTTGGAATTCTTATCCTGATGCTTTATATGAGTGTTAAACTAACACTTATCTGCTTCTTAGTCATCCCTGTAATTGGAATCGTGACTTTTTATTTTAAAAAGGTGTTACGTACAACCCAAAGGAATCTGCGTACAATTCTTTCAAGGCTCCTCTCCTTTCTTGCCGAGAACCTCTCGGGTATGAGTGTGATTCAGCTTTTTGCACGTGAAGAAAAACAATTGGAGATGTTTAATGAATTAAATGAGATGCATTATCGGGCCGGAATGCGTCAAACCATTATTAATTCAATCTTTAACCCCTCGATCGGACTTTTCGGGAATATTTCACTGTCGCTATTAGTTTGGTATGGGGGAAGAAGTGTTTTAGATGGAGGTATTACTTTTGGGACCGTATATGCGTTTACACATTATGTAAGGCAGTTTTTTGAACCGCTAAGAGGACTTGCAGACAGATTTAACCAAATACAAGCGGCGCTGGCATCAGCTGAACGAATATTTGAAACGCTGGAAACCAAACCGACTATTCTAAATCCCGTTCATACTAAGAAACTTCCTGAGAAGGTCCAAGGAAACATCGTTTTTCAAAACGTTTGGTTTGCTTACGAAAACAAAGATTGGGTATTAAAGGATATCCATTTCACTATAAAAAAAGGAGAAACAGTGGGAATTGTTGGAGCCACAGGTGCAGGCAAGAGCTCGATTATTCAACTGGTTAACCGGTTTTATGATAATCAAAAGGGGATCATCACCCTTGATGGCATCAATATAAAGGATGTTCATTTAAATGATCTTAGAAAACATATTGGCATTATTCAACAGGATCCATTTGTTTTTTCAGGCAGTATATATGAAAATATCCGCTTAAATCATCGGCATGTAAGTAATGAAGACATTATAAAGGCAGCCAAATCTGTAAACATTGATTCATTTTTTAGAATGCTTCCTCAAGGATATGAAACCATACTTGGAGAGGAAGGGACCGTCTTGTCGGCCGGTCAAAAACAGCTGCTCGCATTTTTAAGAGCCATGATTGCTGATAATGATGTACTAATACTTGATGAAGCTACAGCCAATATTGATACAGAAACAGAAATAGCCGTTCAAGATACTTTAAAAGAGATGTCCAAGAACCGAACAACGATTATTATTGCTCATCGCCTCTCAACCATTCAACATGCAGATAAAATAATAGTCTTAGATAAAGGAAGAATCATAGAAATGGGGAACCATCAACAGCTGTTAAGAAATCAATCAGTTTACTATCAATTATGTGTTAATCAGAACAAAGGAACACGGGTTAAGGAAAAAGTATAATAAACGCGAAAAAGGATGGTACCTCTTCTGAGTATGCCATCCTTTTTTAACTTTTTAATGGAGAAGGGAATAATTTTTGCTCATCACTGAACTGAGTAGGGGAGACTCCTACTATCTTTTTGAAAATTCGACTGAAATAGAGTTCATCCTCATATCCGACATTTTGACTAACTTCTTTGATTCGGATATCTGAATGGGCGAGAAGCTCCTTTGCGCGGTCAATCCGAAGATGGGTTAAATATTCAATAGGGCTGTATCCGATATTTTTTTTAAAGAGTCTTGAATAATGACTTTTACTTAAGCCCGCCATCTTTGCCAAGTCTGTTAAGGTTATAATCTGATTATAATGATTACTTATGAAATCAATGGTTTTTTCAATTCCTTGACCTGTATCCCCTGTAATGGTTTGAGAGTGAAAGTCTTGTATAAAAGTTAGGAGCAGTTCTTGAAAAAGAATCTTTTGTTTAAAAGCGATTGTTGCACCTCTTCGTTTCGTTAAATGATTAATTTCTTCTAATAGAAGGACAACACCTGCACTGTTTTTTATGGTATACACTCCATGTAATGGAAAGGGCAAATCCTGCGGAAGTTTAAAATGCCATTGTTCCTGCTTCTCAAATACCCCGGCATGCGTAAAACGTATAAAGTAAAATTCAAGAGGGTCTATTGAGGAAGTTTTTTTATCGCAGATCATCCCCGGTGCAAAGAAGACCAGTTTTCCTGGGGATAGTGTATTCTTTTTACCGTTTATCACAATTTCACCCGTTCCTTTTGTAACAAACCAAAGAGAATGATAAAGAGTTTTTTTTCCTTTTTTAGCCCAATTTGATGGACAAGTTTTATAACCTGCTAATAATAAGGAATACGTCAACTCATTAAGTTTTGATGCCAAACAGCCTAGTTTCATAAAGATTGAATCTCATCCTTTATTAATAGATTCCTATTTTAAGTTATTTATATGCGAAAATTGTAAAAATATACTTGTCTACACATAGGAATATTCTACTTTTAGGATGAAAAAAGGCTGTTAGACTTATAAAGAGGGAAGGAAGCCTTTTACATAAGTATTTAACATTTTGGCTCTTCCAATTTATAGCCAACCCCTCGAAAAGTTTTTATGTAAACTGGTTTCTTGGTTTCTTCTTTTATTTTTTCTCTTAAACGGGATATATGGACATCCACAATTCTGGTATCGCTAGAAAAGTCATTTTTCCACACAGCGTTGAGCAGTTCATCACGACTTTGAACTCGTCCCTTATTTTTTGCCAGATAAACGAGCAATTCAAATTCCTTTAAAGTTAATTCTATGAGGTTTCCTTTGAAATAAGCTTCAAATTTCATGGGATAGATTATTAATTCACCAATTACAAATTCTTTTTCATCTATTTTTATGTCAGCCGCTTCAGTCTGAACCTGGGTTCTTCTTAGAATTGCTTTAATTCTCGCAATGACCTCTCTCGTACTAAAAGGTTTAACCATATAATCGTCCGCACCTAACTCTAGTCCTAATATTTTATCAAGTGCGTCATCTTTAGCTGTGAGTATTAAAATAGGAGTCATGATCTTTTGTTGTCGAAGTTGCTTACACACTTCCATTCCATCTAACTTTGGCAGCATTAAATCTAATAGAATAAAATCTGGAGACTCCGTTTCAGCAAGCCTTTTACCCTCTTCACCATCCATGGCTATTAACACCTCAAAACCAGCCTGGCTTAAATTATATTGAAGTAAAGTAACTATTGATGGTTCATCATCAATCACTAGTATTTTATTTTTCATGATATCCCCCATGGTTCAAGTAATATAGTAATAAATTTCGTAGTTAAAATGTGAGTTCTAAATAAATGATAATTTCAGTTACTGTTTTTTACAATTTAATATGAAGAAACTTTACAAGGATTTAACCTAACTTTACTAACCCTTAACAATCCGGAAACTCTAGGTTAATATTTTTTTTATTTAATAGATATGTGAACAAAAAGTTTCTAGATACCAGGGGGAGAACAATGGGAAAACAATTTTTTAGCAAAAAAGCAACTACTATTGCACTAGGACTAGCACTAACCATTCCTGCCTTAACACCGGCTGCAGCTGCAGGGAATGGTCATGTTACCATTGATTCCGTAAGGTTTAATGGAATGGAAGCACCGAAAACGATTGATAAGATGGTTCAAACCTATACGGCTGCATCAATGGATGTAAAGTATAGTAATGGTGAAGTAAAGAATTTCCCACTTTCTTATAAAAGGCTATTTAAATCTGAAGATAAAGTAGCTATGAACAAAGGAAAATTGATTCCTGCAGGCACACCAATCGACGTGAATGGTGACCCAATTATGGATATGAGTGTGGAAGGAAAACCTACATATTATGTATCAGATGCGCCGGATTCTAATAGTTTATTGAACCCAATCCATGGACAACAATATATGGTGACCCATTATGAATACCAAACAATTGATGCGGCTGGTAAATCAGCATATGGAATTGTTCCTGCGTCCATGTCATTATCTACATTGGAACAAAATAAGAAAACAGGGGAATTGACCCCTAAAGAGGTTAAAAAAATTGATTTTTCAAGTGTAAATGGATTGTGGATCCCATGTAATGGTTCCCTTTCACCATGGAATACACACTTAGGATCTGAGGAGTATGAGCCAGATGCACGGAGTTTTGAGCTTGATCCAAATTCTTCTGCAAGAACTGGGGTAGAAAGTTTTGCTAAGCTTTACTTTGGGGATAAGTCAAAGGCAAATCCATATTTTTATGGATTCATTCCTGAAATTAAAGTAGATAAAGATGGAGAGGCTTCTGTTGCAAAACATTATAGTATTGGCCGTTTTTCTCATGAATTGATGAAGATGATGCCTGATCAGCGTACAGCATTCTTTGGAGATGACGGTTCCTATACCACTATGTTTATGTATGTAGCGGATAAAGCAAAGGATCTTACAAAGGGCACACTATATGCAGCGAAATTCCACCAAAGCGGTACCGAAAATGGCGGAGCTGGTAATTTAGAATGGATCAAACTTGGTCATTCAACTGATAAGGAAGTTAAAAGGATTATCGACAGCGGCATTAAGTTCAGCGATATTTTTGAAACTTCTGATGTTCCAAAAGAGGGCTTCAAAGCTATCAAGCAATATTCATATGGAAAAACAGAATATTTAAAACTAAAGCCTGGTATGGAAAAGGCAGCCGCGTTTTTAGAATCCCGCCGTTATGCAGCATTACTTGGGGCCACCTCTGAATTTAACAAAATGGAAGGTGTAACTCTTAACGAAAAGGATAAAAAAGTGTACATTGCGATTTCCGATCAGAGTAATGGTATGGTCGAAAACGCAGCTGATCCAGTCGATGATATGAAACTTCCAAAAATTAAATCAGGTGTAACATATGAATTAAATTTAACAGATGGTCAAAAAGACAGCTCAGGCCAAAAGATTAATAGTAAATATGTGGCAGCTAGTATGTCTGGTTTAATCGCGGGTAAAGATATGCCATCTGCAGATGCTTATGGAAATACAGCAGACGTGAATTCAGTAGCTAATACTGATAATTTAAGCTATTCGGAAGCATTAAGAACCTTATTTATTGGCGAGGATAGCGGAATGCATACCAATAACTTTGTATGGGCATATAATGTGGATTCAAAAGAATTAACAAGAATTTTATCTGTTCCAGCTGGAGCTGAATCAACTGGTTTGTTTGCTGCGGATAACCGTAACGGATTCTCTTACATTATGAGTAATTTCCAGCATCCAGGGGATGAATTAGAAGGTAAGAAGATTACGGCAGTCGATAAAACCCAATTAGAACAAGCGATGGAGAAAGAAATCGGAATTGACCGTACTGGTGGAGTAGGTTATATCTCTGGGTTACCTTCTCTAGAAGATTTACAAAATACAAATCGAGATGTAAAAAGCGATTTAAATAAATAATTAATAGATCTAAAAGCAAAAACTCCGGTAATCAATGGTTACCGGAGTTTTTGATTAATTGGCCCTGGACTTTCAATATTTTACTATCATCAAGGAGTGTTTACATGAAGATACGATCTATCATTATGTTTTTTTCGATCTTTTGCTGTCTTGGGGCGCTAGCGTTTTTTATCTTAGGTGCTAAACTGAAAGCTGCCTCGGTCCAACCTCCGGGGATCCTAGCTAATAATTTCATATTGTATTGAAAAGAACCTGAGAGATAAATTCAGGTTTTTTTTCTGTTCCTTGAGTTCTTTAACTAGAGTTTTTTGACAAAAAAATAACCTTAATTTAAGAAGGTTAGTTTTTTACTTTTAATGAATTTGTTTAATACCAGATAAACGAATAGAATGTAGCACTTGTTTTTCATCGATTAATGAAATGACTTGTTTTTTGAGATTTAGTTGATATACCCGTCCTTTCAGGGTCCGTAAAATTCCATTTCTATAGTACTCAATCGTAATCAGTCCACCCTGAGCTAGTTTTTGTAAGAACATTTAATTTCCTCCTTTTTAGTAACCCATAACATAATCAAATTATACGAAAAGAATTTTAAGGGAAGATGAAGCAGATGTTAAAGAATTATTAACGATCTAATAACTTTGTAAATATGACTTAATTACTAAAATGGTAGATTTAGGGAAATTGATTAGTCTTAAAGTTATGGATAAATAGTCAGAATTTTGTTCATTTAACTTTTACATTGCTTCGTTTAACTTTTACAATGGCTAAATTATAGCTTAATAAAAGAATAGTATTCTATTACTGTATTAAGAAAAGGGGATGAGAGGAATGTTAAAAAAGCTTAGAAAAAAGAAAAAGCTGCTTGCTGGACTAACTTTAAGTACCATGCTATTGGGTTCAGCAGGGGCTTACGCTGCACAAGAAACTGGTTTTGGAAGTAATTTAGTGGGGGAACAAGCAGATGGGTCAGTGCAAACTCCTGTAAACCAATTGATTACTCCGGCAGGAAAGCAAATTGAATTTGGCGGAAACCCGATAACTGTTGCGGTAAATCCGCAGGGAAAAACCGCTGTAACCATCGTTGGCCGAAACAATTATGGCGGTAAGGGAATCAATGTCATCGATCTTGCAACAGGAAAATTGATGCAAAAAGATATTGATTTGGGTCTTTCTACTATGTGGGGTCTATCTTATTCAAAGGATGGAAATCAACTTTATGCAACTGGATCGAAGGGCGGAAAGGGTAAGGTAGTTATTATGTCTGTTGGTACAGACGGAACTCCTACTATACAAAAGACTTATACCCTTCCAAATGCAGCTGTAGGCGGAAATATCAACCCGCTTGATTTAACATTTGGACCAGAAGGCCAGCTTTTAGTAGCTCTTAACCGTGACAACAGTCTGGGAGTGATTGATCCGCAAACAGGAGCTGTTTCAGCAAAAATTGCAGTAGATAATGCGCCAACAAGCGTTTTAGTAGATGGAAACACAGCTTACGTTACCAACCAAGGCGGTAGGAAAGCGAAAGCTGGAGACACTACCGTTGACTCTTCTGGAACTCAAGTTGTCGTGGACCCTAAAACAGGTGCAACGTCAACAGGAACTGTTTCAGTTATTGATCTTACAACAAACAAAGTTACAAAAACAATTGAAGTTGGCGTGCAGCCTGAACGTATGACACAATCCGGTCAGTACATATTTGTAACAAATACCAACAGTGACAGCGTCTCTGTCATTGACACAAAGTCGAATACTGTTGCTCAAACGATTGATATTAAACCATATCCAAATGCGCCTAAAGGTTCTGCGCCGAACGCGGTTAAGGTAGTTGATAACAAATTAATGGTCAGCCTTGGTCGTGATAATGCCATTGCGGTATATGATTGGCAAGGTCCTGATAAAACTCCTGAATTGCAGGGTCTCTTACCAACGGCTTGGTTCCCAGTGGATATTGCTGTGGATACTGAAAATAAAAATTTAGTAGTTGCGAATGCGGATGGAATTGGTTCACGAGGACCAGCCCGTGATTTAACGATCCAAGGAATTAAGGTTACTGGTCACTCCTCTTATGCGCAAATGGGATCTCTTTCATTGATACCATTCCCTCAAGCTGAGGATCTTGCTAAGGGAACAAAGCAGGTCTATGCTAACAATAACTGGTTTGGATTAAAGGATCTGAATGCTAAGCCGCGTAACAACAAGAAACCTGTTGCCATGCCTGAGCGTGTTGGTGAGCCATCAACTATTAAACATGTTTTCTATATTATCAAAGAGAACCGAACTTATGACCAAGTACTAGGTGATTTAGGCAAAGGTAATGGAGAACCAGCATTAACACAGTTCCCTAAAGCTGTAACTCCTAACATTCATAAACTTGCTACTACCTTCCCGCTTCTGGATAATGTGTATACCTCAGGTATTCAATCAGCGAGCGGACACCAATGGGTAATGCAAGGTACGAACACAGACTATGAGGATAAAGAAACAGATACAGCTAATGTGAAAAGCTATCCAGGCGGTGCCGGGGATGCAATGGCATATGCACCTACAGGGCATTTATGGGATCAAGCCGCTAAACATAATGTATCAGTCGAGAACTTTGGGGAAGATACAACAGGCTTTACAGGTTCAGCACCATTTGGAACGTGGACTGATTGGTATAACGATTACCTAATCCTTTCTGGACAGAAGCAAGGTGATCTTCATGTTCCAATTGGAAACTACTCGGCAACATACGATATTCCATCTCTTGGACCTATCACGTATAAGCCGTTCCCGACGTTTGATACGAATATTCCTGATCAATATCGATTCGAAATCTTCAAGCAGCGATTTGAAGAACACGTCAAAAATAATGATTTACCAGCTCTTAACACTTTGTGGGTGATGGATGACCATACAGCAGGAAATGCAACCGGTTCTCCAACACCGCAGGCAATGGTTGCAGACAATGATTTGGCGATTGGTAAAATCGTTGATCTGATTTCTCACAGCCCATATTGGAAAGACTCTGTCATTTTTATTACCCAAGATGATGCACAGAATGGGTTAGATCACGTGGACGGCCACCGTGAGCCTGCACATGTCATTAGCCCTTGGGTGAAGAAAGGTATTACTGACAGCCACTACTGGACTGTCATCAACATGGTACGCAGTATTGAGCAAATTCTTGGTCTTCCTGCCATGAACCAAAATGATGCAGCGGCAGAGCCGATGAGTGAGCTCTTTACGAACAAGCCGGACTTTACACCGTATAACTTTGAACCAAATCAAATCCCAATTGACACTCTAAATGGTTCACCGAACGCTAATACGGCAGCACTTGCTAACACGGAACAAGTGACATCTGAGGCAAAGGAACTTTCTAAAAAATGGACAGAATGGTCTAACAAGAATAAGGACAAGTTTACTGGTAAACATGCTTCACCTGATGAAGTCAACGCCAACATGCTTAATCATGCAGTTTGGTATTCTACAGAAGGTTTTGACAAACCATATCCGGGCGATAAAAAAGCCCATACCCCAGAAGAGGTTGAGAAACAGCCTGAAAGCTTTGCACCGTCTCCTGCTGACAATGATTAATAGCACATGCCTGAAAGTTTCATGATGGGATTCTCAAGAAACTAGATAGTAGGTAACAATGGCTACCCCCCTTTTGGGTAGCTATTGTTATGATGAACGCTTTTTGGGGTAAAGGCATAACTCATCCAGAAAATAGGTTTTACTAAGTGCATATTTTTACTGATAAAAATTCACGTAAGGGGGAGGGGTTCGGGTTTTTTCCTTACCCGGATGAAATAATATGAAACTATTGATAAAAGAAACGATGAAACATTCGATTCTAATTGTAACTTTTATTGTTCTGATACTCATTTGGGGTGGAATGTCTGCATGGCAAATACAGCGAGATTATTTTCCGGAAATTAATAATTCAACTCTGTCGATAACTGTTCGTGCTGATAATTACCAAGCTGATCAAGTAAAAACGATAATAACGGAACCGATCCAGCAGGCTGTACGGGTAGTAGGAGGTCTTGAGGATGTGGAAACAAACTCTTTTAATGGAGGGGCATTGATCAGTTTAAACTTTCCAATGAGCTATGATATGGAGAAAGCGGAGGAACAGGTGAACAAAGCTATAGGTGATATTAAACTGCCTGCTGATATTGAAAAACCGTTAGTAACACGCCTTAGTACCCAATCCATGCCGATTATGAGAGTAAGTCTGATGAGTGCTTCTCCCGACATTACGGAAAATACCCTTCGGACGGCTATTCAAGAAGATTTCGTCAATCGTTTGCAAACAGTTCCAGGAGTCAAGGATGTCCGAGTATCCGGTGGGGGCTCTGCAGGATATTCCGTTAACCTGAGGATGAATGATTTAAGAAAAGCAGGGCTAACAGTAGATGATGTGAAACGGTCACTTGCTGAGGACTATACAACTGGAATGATTGGAAAAGTATCAAACAATCAGGTTTCTATTCCAGTCAAGGTTGCAGGTTGGGAATTAAATCAGCAGGATTTGATGCAACTGCCATTACATAATGAAAGTGGTAAAAGCATACCACTTTCTAATGTGGCGGAGATATCAAACTCCATAGTAAACCTTGAGACCATCTCAAGAACAAACGGGAATGCTAGTGTTTTACTAGATGTTTTAAAGACACCTGATTCCAACATCACAGATGTATCCGATCGATTAAAAGACAAAATCAATGATATTCCTTCATTTAAGAATAAGGATATTCAACTTGCCATCCTTTTTGATCAAGGTGTGCAAGTTAAATCCTCGTTAAAAGGGCTTATAAAGGAAGGATTATTAGGCTGTTTGTTTTCAATGATATGTGTTTTTCTGTTTTTCCGTAAAGTCCGTTCTACCTTATTAATTGCTCTTTCATTGCCAATTTGTCTATTAGCTACAACCGGCTTATTAAAAATGATGGGAATCAGTCTCAATATTCTGACAGTTTCAGGGCTTATCGTTGCCATGGGCAGGGTGGTCGATGACTCGATTGTTATCCTTGATAATATGAATCGTAAGGTCAATATGGCACAAGGGCAAACAGGCGATCACCTATTAACACAGTCAGTGTGTGAAATGATTCCTGCAATTGTTTCATCAACCGCCACCACTGTGGCTGTCTATGTTCCAATTGCCCTAATAGGGGGAATGGTCAGTTCAGCTTTTTCAGGTTTTGCTTGGTCTGTAGTCATTGCGTTAATTATCTCACTATTTGTTTCCATTCTGGTTGTTCCAGCACTTTACAACCTTTTTTGGAAGGGAAAACCAATCTCGAATAATGATAAATTTGAACCTATTGCCCATAAAATACTCACTTGGGTATTTGGACGCAAGAAAAAAGTGTTTTTCGCCTTTCTTGCCTTATTTTTATTAACGTCTGCAGGAGCTGTTTTCCTTCCTGTCAATTTTTTACCTACTAGTAATAATACTGGACAAATCGCAGTACAGGTTGAACTGCCACAAAATACTTCATTAATGGAAGTTGACGCAGAAGTGAGAAGATTGGAATCCTTACTTTCAAAAAACTCAAAAGTGGACTCATTTTCTTCAGGACTAGGTTCATCATTTACCCCTCAATCGGATGATGTGTTTGATGCTGGAGGAGGATGGCTTCAAAAGCCCAATATGGCCAATTTATCATTAATGGTAAAGAAGGGGACTGATGTCAATGCCTTTACTGAGAGTTTACAGAGACAATTAAATACACTGTCAAGTAAGGCTGTCTATACTGTTTCAAATCAGAGTATAGCGGGCGATGATTCTCAGTTAAAAATTAATCTTACTGGAGCAGACAATCAGACATTGGAATCATTGGCGCAAACTATCCGAAATCAGCTCAAGTTGATTCCAGGATTATCCGTACAGGGGATTGCGGAAGATGAAGATCATATAACTGAGTATCAGATTACGCTTAACCGCAAGGCGATTGATCATTATGGAATTAGGCTAGATGATATTTTAAATCGTATTCAGCAATATACCACTGAGGGTACAAAAGGCATTATCTCAATTAACCAGAGTACATTTCCTGTTGTTATTCATTCAGATAGACAAAATAGCAGTACAAAAGATATTTTTACATTACTAGGCGGGGAGACCTTTGTAAGTAAGGAAGGACAAAAAGTCCGGCTGGATCAGCTAGCTGCCCTAGAGCCGTCAGGAGCAGCGGTAATTCAAGAAAAAGATGGACATCCTTATGCAGCAATTACAGCCAATATCATTTCAAGTGATATAGGACATGTATCGAAAAAAGTCAAAAGTGCTTTAGAAAAAATGCCTTTACCTGAGGGTGTCGAGTTCTCCTTCGCAGGTGCTCCTGAGCAGGTATATCAGATGATTTATGAAATGGCACTGGCCTTATTCTTTTCTATTTTGCTTGTTCTAATAATTATTAGTGCTGTTTTCAGGGGCTGGAGAGCACCTTTGTCGGTATTAGTTTGTATACCGTTAGCATTTATCGGATCCGTCATTGCAATGATGATTTTTAGGCTCGAATGGAATCTTGCAGCATTAGTTGGATTATTGATGTTAACGGGAATTGTGGTTACAAACGGGATTGTCCTTGTCGATAAGATTGAAAGAAATCTTACTGAAGGATTAGAACTCAATTTAGCAATTATTAGTGGAACAGCAACAAGGATGAGACCTGTCTTAATGACAGCTATAACGACTATTTTAACAGTACTTCCTTTAGCTGTATCAGGGAGAGGGGACACCATCATTTCCCAAACATTGGGTGTTGTCGTTGTGGGAGGTATGATCAGTTCCACACTTATCTGCCTTTTGATCGTTCCAATCATCTATAAGTGGCTAAGTGGAAGAGCCAATAAATTACCTTCAAAACAGCAGCAAGGACTAACAGCATAAAAATTTATTCACACTATCAAACTCAGTCCAAGAAGGGAAGGGACTCTACATATCCAACGGTGAAGTAGAGTTCCTTTTTTTTGCTAGAAATATTGTTAAAACTATTATTATCAACCAAACGACAGATTTTACAAAACCTTTACATACGCTTCAAATTGAATTAATACTTATGGTCTATATTTATAACTGTAAGGAAAACAAATAGATTCATATAATAATATGAATCAAATAGGGGGAAATAAAGCAAATGAAACGAATCAAAAACTTAAGCCTTCTAACTTTATTAGCAGCAGTAATGGTTTTCATGGCCGCATGTGGAGGCGGGACATCTAATGAAAAAACGGAAGGTAACACAACGAAAACTGAAGATAATAAGGAACTTTCTGGTTCATTATCCATTTCAGGTTCGTCTGCAATGCAGCCGTTAGTAGCAGCCGCCGCTGAAGAATTCATGGCTCAAAATCCAAAAGTTGATATTCAAGTACAAGCCGGTGGATCTGGTACAGGTTTATCACAAGTTGCTGAAGGTTCTGTACAAATTGGTAACTCAGACGTATTTGCCGAAGAAAAAGAAGGCATTCCAGCTGATCAGCTTGTTGATCATAAAGTAGCGGTTGTAGGTATGACTGCTGCAGTTAACCCTAAAGTAGGTATTAAAGATATTAAAAAAGAAGATTTAATCAAAGTATTCACTGGAAAAATCACTAACTGGAAAGAACTTGGCGGTAAAGACCAAAAAATCGTACTAGTAAACCGTCCTGACTCTTCAGGTACACGTGCTGTATTCAATAAGTTTGCTCTTGATGGTGCAACTCCTGCTGAAGGAATCACAGAAGACTCTTCAAACACTGTTAAAAAGATTATTAACGAAACAGATGGTGCAATTGGTTACCTTGCATTTTCATACTTTACTGATAAATCTGTAACACCTCTTTCCATTGATGGTGTAGAACCAACTGCTGAAAATGTACAAACTGGTAAATTCCCTGTTTGGGCTTATGAGCACTCATATACAAAAGGTGAGGCTACAGATCTTGCTAAGGCATTCCTTGATTTTATGATGTCAGAGGATATTCAAAACAATCTTTTAAAAGAACAAGGATATCTACCTGTAACAAAAATGGAAGTAGAACGTGATGCTAAAGGAAATCAATCAAATAAATAAGAATGATACCCCTAAAAAAGGTAAATGCAGAATGCATTTACCTTTTTTTGCGTTTTAAGTAGTATGTTCATCTTTCGGAAACTGAAAGACTATTTTTGTACTTTTTTTAGATAAAATATGAAAATGCACATAATCGAATTTGAATTTTATTTTTTACTTCCAAGCTTCACCGAAATACGTAAGCCATATTGTATTACTTTTTCGATGAGAAAACGCTGCCTTTCCACTGATAAATTGAAGTTAACATAACCGATGCTGAGCGCTCCTATTAGTTCGTTCGAGTGATTGAAGATAGGAGCTGCAACCGAGGAGGTGCCTTTTGTTTTTTCCCCGTGGCTTTCCCCATAGCCTTGTTTACGAATAGTTTCTAGCAGCTGTAAGAATGATTCTGAATCTTCTTCTGTAACTAATTTATTTACAATTTTTAGGGCTTCATCCTTAGACATATTTGCTAGCATAACCTTATTGGCAGCACCGATATTCATCGGGATTCTGATTCCCAGTTGATCATAAATCCGGATGGGGTTATGAGGGCAGTCAATTCTCTCCATCAATAAAGCCTCTAAGCCTATAGGTTTGCTAAAGTAAACACTCTCTTCCACTTCATGCATTAACTTCTCCATTTCGGGACGAATCAGCCCTACAAAATCAAAGGTATCATACATCTTTAAGCCATATTCTAACCATGTATTACCCATTGAATATAGTTTTAAATCCGGATCCTGTTGGACTAGTCCGTGTTTGATCATTGATTGTAATAGACGATGCATGGTACTGACTGGCAGTTTACATTCCTTAGATAAATCTGTTATAGAATACCACCTTTTTATATCGCTATCATTAAGTACTTTAATTACTTGCATTGCTCGGTCTATTGTTTGCATGAATCCCACTCCTATCATGTCTCTTTAGATGTCTTATATAAAAAATCTGTAAATTCAAAATATATTGACATGTAATTTTCTTTACTATAATATCATATTATAAATTTCCATTCTAAGAAATAGTTTTCCACTATACGGAAAAGAAAGGAGAGGTTGACTTGGTTTCGTCAATGTATAAGAAACTTAATAAAGTCATTATGAAACATCCTAAGGATGCTTTTATCAATCAAGAACATTTGAGTAATGAATGGAAAAAATTCAATTACATCCATGAACCAGATTACATAAAGGCACATCAAGAATTTGAACAGTTTCTTGCTATTATGAAAAAACATGTAGCTGAAATTGATTTTTTACCTGCAACAGAAACAGTAGGATTAGATTCTCTTTATGCCCATGACCCTGTAAAATTCACCACAAAAGGGGCAATCATTTTAAAATCAGGGAAAAAGCTGCGTCAGCCGGAGGCAGAAGCATATAAAAGTTTTTTGCATGAAAAGAACATTCCAATTTTAGGAGAACTCACCGGTGATGCAGTGGCTGACGGAGGAGACCTAGTTTGGCTGGACGATCGCACCTTGTTAATTGGCCGGGGGTATCGTACCAATGATGAAGCTATCCGCCAGATTCAAGAAATCACAAAGGATTTAGTGGATGAATGTATAATTGTTCACTTGCCACATGCTCATGGAGAAGAGGAATGCCTTCATCTTATGTCTTTCATTAGTATCGTAGATGAAAATCTAGCAGTGGTTTATTCCAGATTAATGCCTGTCTTCCTAAGACAGTTACTTATCAAGCGCGGCTTTAAATTAATAGAAGTGCCGGATGAAGAATATGATCGGCTTGGCTGTAATGTACTTGCCTTAGCGCCAAGAGTTTGCATAATCGTGAGTGGAAACCCAAATACGAAGCAACAATTAATTGATGCAGGCGCAGTTGTTTATGAATATACCGGAAATGAAATCTCTTATTTAGGGACAGGCGGACCAACGTGTCTTACATGTCCAGTTGTTCGTGAGTAAAAATAGAGGAGGACGAATCATGTATAAAAATACGATTGTAAAAATACCAGGTGAAACTTATGTAAATGGGCTAACCACTTCCAATCTGGGAAGACCAGAATTAGCAAAAGCATTAGAACAGCATAAAGCTTATATTCGTGCTCTAGAAAAATGTGGAACGAAGGTAACGGTTCTCCCAGATAATATCGAATTTCCAGATTCCACATTTGTGGAGGATACAGCGGTACTGACTTCTAAATTTGCTGTTATTTCAAACCCAGGGGCTCTTTCACGGAACGGAGAAATCCATGATATGGAACCTGTTATCAAGTCTTTCTACGAAACTATTTATTATATTAAAGCTCCTGGTACTCTTGATGGGGGAGATATTTTACAGATTGAGGAACATTTTTACATTGGTGTTTCTGCGAGGACAAACTTAGAGGGTGCCAGACAATTAAAACAAATTTTTGAATCCGAGGGATATAAGGCAACGATTATTCATTTAGAGAAATTTTTTCATCTAAAGACAGGAATCGCCTATTTAGGTGACCAAACCATTGTTGTTGCTGGAGAATTTATTGACTATCCCGATTTCAACTCTTATAAAAAAATTATTGTTCCTCGTGAAGAGGAATATGCGGCCAATTGTGTCCGCGTAAATGACTTTGTCATAATTCCCGCAGGCAACCCTGTGACGAAACAAAAAATCAATGAAGCCGGCTATCAAACCATTGAACTTGAAATGTCTGAGTTTCGAAAGTTGGATGGCGGATTAAGCTGTCTGTCACTGCGCTTTTAGTAGACTGCAAATTAAGAGGGGTGGGAGAGATGATGGGAAATCAAGGGGTTCAACAAGAACAATTAAATCGGTCTATGAAACGGCGCCATTTATTTATGCTTTCTTTAGGGGGAGTCATTGGAACTGGTTTATTTTTAAATGCTGGTTATACGATTAATCAGGCAGGAGCAGGTGGTGCCTTAATAGGGTATATATTTGGCGGCATCATTTTGTACCTTGTCATGGTGTGCTTAGGGGAGCTTGCTGTCTATATGCCTGTTACTGGATCATTTCAAACGTATGCAAGTAAATTTATTAGTCCATCGGCCGGCTTTTCTCTGGGGTGGATGTATTTCATAGGTTCTGCGACTACTGCAGGAGTAGAATTCACGGCAGCAGGAATCCTTATGAAGCGATGGTTTCCAGATATATCTGTTTGGGTTTGGTGTGCGATATTTATTCTCCTGTTATTTTTATTAAATGCCTTAACGACAAGAGGATTCGCTGAAGCCGAATATTGGTTTTCTGGAATTAAAGTTGTAGCCGTGATCTTTTTTATCATCATAGGTGTTGGGGCAATAGTTGGAATTATTCCATTGGAGGATAGGCCTGCTCCTTTAATACACAACTTAGCACCCACTAGTTTATTCCCTGCTGGGATTGCCATTCTCTTTGTCACAATGATGAATGTTATCTTTTCGTATCAAGGTTCAGAGTTGATTGGCATTGCAGCGGGTGAGAGCGAAGAACCTCAAAAGAACATACCTCGTGCTATTCGCAACGTGTTAGTAAGAATTATTGTCTTTTATCTTGCCTCTATTATCATTTTATCAGCCATTTTTCCAACGAAAGAGCTTGGATTACTAGAAAGCCCATTCGTGACTTTAATGGACCTGGCTGGAATTCCATTTGCACCAGATATTATGAACTTTGTCATTCTGACAGCCATATTATCAGTAGGGAACTCATGTATCTATGCATCAACCCGGCTATTGTGGGCAATGTCTCATGAAGGAATGGCACCGAAAGTGTTTGGGAAATTATCCAAACGGAAGGTCCCGTTTTCAGCCCTCGTCTTTACCATGATTTTTTCATTATTATCTTTGTTAACAAGTGTAATTGCTGCTGATACAGTTTTTGTATTATTGATGTCTATTGCCGGAATATCGGTGACCATCTCATGGATAGGAATTGCCCTTTCCCAATTTATGTTTCGCCGTAAATACCTGCGGCAGGGTGGGAAATTAGAGGATTTACAGTATAGAGTTCCCTTCTACCCACTAATTCCTCTCATTTGCATTGTATTTTGTGTTTCAATATTAATATTCTTAGCATTCGATCCAACCCAATTAATAGGACTCCTCATCGGACTAGGATTCCTGGTTATTTGCTACTTTTCCTTCTATTTCAAAAATAGGGTGTCAGGCACCCCAAATGTACACGGTCCATCACAGGTGGACAGTGATCTTTCACAAAAAAATTAAGCACAATTTTTAATATATTAAAATACTACTTTATTAAGAATTGATTTCAAAGGAGTATAAGGATTATGGAGCAGCTTAGGTGGGGAACACCGGACAAATTAAGAAGATTGTTGTGTGAACTAGTCAGTTGGCATAGTATGACATTAACGGAAGGTGAGCGTGAATTTCCCGGCAAAGTTCAGGCGAAGCTGAAAGAACTCCAATACTTTCGTGACAATCCTAACAAATTGGAACTGAATGAAGCGGATTTGGATCGTCGCTTTTTAACGGCGTTATATACGTATAAGGAAGTTAAGGACACGATCGTATTAATCAGTCATTTTGATACTGTAAATACTGAAGAATATGGGGACCTTCAGCCATTTGCCTATCAACCTGAAGAGTTGACAAAATTACTTTTTGATAGAATTGATGAATTACACGGCGATGCACAAGTGGATCTTCTATCGGGTCAATATTTATTTGGACGCGGGACAATGGACATGAAAATGGGACTTGCGATGCACATGGGGTTACTGGAAAAAGCATCAGTTGAAAAATGGCCGATTAATCTCCTGTTGCTCACCGTCCCTGATGAGGAGGTTAACTCCTCGGGTATGCGAGCAGCCATACCAAAACTATTAGAACTAAAAGAAGAGTACTGTCTCCACTATAAACTTTTCTTAAATGGGGAGCCAGTCTTTACACAAGAACCCGGTGACAGAAGTTATTATATTTATTCTGGATCAATCGGAAAAATTATGCCGTCCGCACTCTTTTATGGGAAAGAAACACATGTAGGTGAGCCGCTTAGCGGTATTACTGCGCCATATATTGCTTCATCTTTGACTCAGCGCATGGAATGGAATTTTAGCCTGCAGGAAAATATGATGGGAGAATCCACACCGCTTCCTGTGACACTTCAGCAAAAGGATTTACGATTGGAATACTCCGTTCAAACTCCATACCGCTCAGCAGCATTGTATAACGTTTTTTTAATGAAACAGAAGGCAGAAGAAATAATGGAGAAATTTGAAATAATCGCTCAAGAAGCTGCGAAGGCATGCAATCAATCCTATCAAGGTGTTTGTCTTAAGAAATCCGTCAAGCCCGTCGGAGAAGTCCGAGTTTTGCTTTTTGAGGATCTACAGTCGCATGCAATTCGAAAACTCGGCCGTGAATTCGTTGAGAAAGTGAAAGCAGAGGTTCAAGCTAACTCCAACTGGGATGATCGTGAAAAATCCTTACGAATTGCCGACAGCCTGATGATTGAGTGCCAAGAACTCGCACCGG
Source organism: Neobacillus cucumis (assembly GCF_023715505.1). The sequence goes on from NZ_JAMBOH010000002.1 coordinate 206,799, forward strand.
CGATTGTGTTAATGTTTGCACCTCCCTATTATCCAGCAGTTAATTCATCTGACGATCATCTTGTTAACAAATGTGTTAAATATGTGAGGGAAAAAGGACTGGAGAAATTTGCTTTACCAGTCAAACAAGTTCATTATTTCAATGGAATCAGCGACTTAAGCTATGTAAATTATCAAGATGATGGAAAAGGCTGGACTGCATTTAAAGACAATACACCGGTATGGGGGAACAGCTATACCATCCCTTTTGATGAAATGGCAAAACTACAGGCTCCTGTCTTAAATGTCGGGCCGTTTGGCAAAGATGCCCATAAACGGACGGAGCGACTACACATGAAAAATGCCTTTGAAGAGGTTCCATTCCTTGTTGAAGGAATGATTAAAATGATTTCTTCAAGTAAGTATAAGATACCGTAAATGAAATAACTAAATTGAACTGCACCGATTTCTGGGAGCAGTGTTTAATCAATGAATAATTGAAATAAGGTCATTGAGATTCAATCTCAATGACCCTTACTAGTATGTTTGAATACATTATTTGTATGTACTCAAGCCATATTGAATGGCTCCCACAAACCCATGTTTTGCTGATTCGATAATTAATTCATAGGCTTCTTCAAACCTAAGTTGATTTTCAAGCAATAATGCAAGATTTAACATAGAAGGGGGATTGCCTAAATTAATTGCATTCTTATAGTAGCTTTCTGCTTTTTTATAATCAGGTAGAATGTCAGAGTAACCAAATTGATAAATTTTACCTAATGCGTCTAATGCTTCAATTTCACCTTGAGTTGCAGCCATATTTAGGTTGTGCAATGCTTGATTAACATCCAAAGCAACCCCTAAACCTTTAAGATACATAATCCCTTGGTAATAAAGAGCACCTGAATGTCCAAGAAAGGCAGCTTTTGAAAAATAATCAAATGCCCTTAGGTAGTCTTTTGCAATACCTAATTGTTCACTTCCAAAATAGTGATGTTTACCCATTTCGAACTCCGCAGCTGGAAATCCTTTATTAATGATTTGAGTTAGCATCTCTATTGCTTCCAGAAAGCTTTCAGTTTCGTAAAATCTTTTATATTCTTTAAAGAGATCCTGTGGAGTATTTTCTTCTATGTGAATTTGATCGGTATTGGGCATTTTATTAAAGTCACTATTAATCTTAGATTCATTAGATTTCAAATTAATCCCTCCTAATACTTCTTTTTAAAATTGATTGAGATGGTAGTTGTAAATAAATCACTAGCAGCTTTTTATAGGGGAAACTATTTGTTTTCAAGAAATCGTATGTTTAATAAGTAAAATTAGGATAGATAAATGAACATCCCTTGTATTCTCTAAAAGGAGAATAATCAAGGGATGTCTAATTAACTTGAATAAAATGCTGACTTTCCAATTACCCACTATTACAAGTAATGTTAGATAGGGCTTTTTCTCTCTATTTTGAGTCTGTCATTTTATTTGCATTTGCCAGTTTAAATGTTTTCGATAATCGTTGCTACACCTTGGCCTCCGCCTACACATAATGTAGCTAAACCAAACCGATCCTCACGTTTCTTCATTTCATGAATTAATGACACCAAAATTCTTGCACCGCTGGCACCAATCGGGTGACCTAATGCAATCGCACCGCCGTTAACATTTAACTTTTCTTTATTAAAATGCAATTCGCGGTCTACAGCGATTGATTGGGCAGCAAACGCTTCATTTGCCTCAATTAAATCAATATCTTCTAATGATAAAGAAGCACTGTTTAAAGCCTTTTTAACAGCTGGTACTGGTCCAATACCCATAATACTTGGGTCAACACCAGCCACAGCATTTGCTTTAATAACTACTAATGGTTTAAGCTGCAGTTCCTCAGCCTTTTTACGGCTCATCACAACTAAAGCAGCAGCACCATCGTTAATACCTGAAGCATTACCAGCTGTAACAGTTCCATCCTTTTTAAAGGCTGGACGAAGTTTTGCTAAGCTTGCCGCGGTTGTTCCAAACTTAGGAAACTCATCCTGGCTGAAGACGCTTACTTGACCTTTACGGCCAGGTACTTCAACCGGAACAATTTCATCTTCGAATCTATTTGACTCAATCGCCGCTTGTGCCTTTTGTTGGCTCCATGCAGAAAATTCATCTTGCTCATCACGGGTAATTTCATATTTTTCAGCAAGATTTTCGGCAGTAACACCCATGTGATAGTCATTTTCAGCACACCATAATCCGTCTTGGATCATGCTGTCTAAAATTTTCTGATCCCCCATTTTAAAACCGTTACGGCCGCCTTTTAGTAAATATGGAGCTTGACTCATATTTTCCATTCCGCCTGCTACGATCACTTCAGCTTCGCCTGAAAGAATCGCTTGTGTTGCCAGGTGCACGGCTCTTAAGCCTGAACCACAAACCATATTGATAGACAATGCCGGTGCTTCTTGTGGAACTCCAGCTGCAAGGGATGCTTGTCTAGCTGGATTTTGACCTGCGCCAGATTGTAACACATTACCCATAATAACTTGATCAACACTAACTGGAGTAATACCTGCTCTTTCAATTGCCGCTTTTATTACTGTGGCACCTAGCGTTTTAGCTGAAACATTTTGTAAACTTCCTAGGAAACTTCCAATTGGTGTTCTAACAGCACTGACAATTACAACCTCGTTTACTGTCATTCGAATCACTCCCATAACAAATTTATTATACTCCTATGTATAATTTCACTCATATGATACTACATATAGATGCTAGTTTTATCAGTAACCCTTCGACAAATTTAGAGGTTGATTTAATGATTTAAATAAATGGCTAACGCTAAATTCACTCTCTTGGGGGGAGGAAATTATGGAGGGAAAATCCTATTAAGAGTGGATAGAAGCATAATTTTAAATTTACAACAAAACCTAAAGAAGACGAAGCAAGTTTGTCCAAATAGACAGAGAGAATTATGTAGAAATCTGGCGGAATTTGTAGAAATGTATTCTGAAAAAGGTTGGCTACTTTCCATTTTTCTTGACAAGAACTTGTAAATTAGTAAAAAAGTTTGTCAATATAGTTATATTGTTTTGTTTTTTTTGATGATTAAATGAGAAGGGAAGACATCCAAATGGATGTCGTTCCCTTTTATTTTGCTTTACTTGAATTATATATTTCCTATTTATATTTAAAGAGCTTACCCGTCGAATTCTAAATCACCAAACCTCCATCAACACTTAAAACTGTTCCGTTAATATACTTTGCATCATCCGAGGCCAAGAAAAGGTAGGCAGCTGCAATATCTTCAGGTTTTCCAAGCCTTTTAAGTGGGGTTTTATCCTTCATATAATTGAGGACCTTATCTGGTACAGCTGCAGTCATGCCGGTTTCTATGAAGCCGGGAGCAACCGCATTGACTCGAATTCCTTTGGGCCCAAATTCCTTACCCCAGCTTTTAGTTAATCCAATTACCCCAGCCTTTGTCGCTGCATAATTGGTTTGCCCAATATTCCCATAAAGTCCGACAACGGACGAAGCATTCAGGATCACACCCGAACCTTGTTTTAACATAATAGGAGCGACCGCTTTCGTGCATTTAAAGACACCCGACAAGTTAACAGAAATAACCTTTTCCCAATCTGATTCCTCCATTTTTGTAAGAAATCCATCAAGGGTTATACCAGCATTGTTTATCAAGATATCGATTTTACCGTGTTTTTGGATAATAGTTTGAACCATTTCTTCGATTTGGGAGCTGTCGGTTACATTCACTTGAAAAAATTCTGCTTTTTCATTATTCATTTCTTCCAATGCTTTTCTTCCAGCTGCTTCATCATAATCACATATAACCACATTCGCTCCTTCGTTTAGAAATTTTATTGCTGTTTCTTTTCCTATTCCTTGTGCTCCACCGGTAATCAAAACAACGCTTTCATTAAACTTCAAACTTACCACCTCTTTTTTTTAAATTCATTCAGCCACCAGAATTCATGAAGAGAAACATTCAGTCTGAAATTTTGTCTAAATTGTGAACAAAAAAGCAGTAAATAATAAAAATTTGTCGATACTTGTTGAAAAAACGACTAATCTTTAGTCGCTAACCACCGACTATTCTTTAAAAAACAATAGCGATTTGCTAAAAATACTATTCAATTTATATCAAAAATAGAACAAAGGAAAATTTATCCGCTGTTATTGGAAGCGCTTAAACTACTGATACTATTGTGTTTAAGGGGTTTATAAAAAAATTCTATATATGTAATTCACATTAAGGTTAGAAATTTGTCGTAATATGCAATAATATTTTTAGATTATTTTTAATGTTTGTGCTTTAATTTGTTGAAAGATGTTAGTATGATTAAAATGTCGATAAAAAGGTTAAGGAGGAATTAAATTGACAACAAATTTTAATGTTTTTGAAGCTTGGAAGGATCTATATAACCAGACTAGTAATTTATATGATGAAAAAATCATGGAGGCTTTTCCTTCCCAGGGGGTCGGGCAACTTTTAGACATGAATCTACAATTTAAAAAATTTCTTGACGAAACAACAGAAAAATATTTAGAACTTAGCAATCTGCCATCACGCAAGGATCTTGCTCACTTATCTTCTCAAATTGTTAATGTCGATACAAAGGTTGATAGCTTAGAAGAGCTGCTAGAGGATAAACTGGAGAGCGCTGACAATCAGGTGTCTTTAAAAAGCGAATTATCGGAATTGAAGTCCGAAATGAAGAATCTAGATAAAAAACTGAATCAAATTCTATCCATTTTAAAGACTAAAGAATAACATACATACTTACAACTAATGGGGGATGAAAAACATGACAAATTTAAATGGTAAAGTAGCAATTGTAACAGGCGGCAGCAGAGGTATTGGTGCAGCTATTTCGATGGAACTTGCAAGACAGGGTGTAAAAGTGGTTCTTAACTTTGTTTCTCGTGAAGAATTAGCTGAAAAGATGGTAGCAGATATAAATGAAATTGGTGGAGAAGCTTATGCAGTTCGTGCGGACGTTTCCAATATCGATGATGCAGCACATCTTGTACAGGAAGCCATCGATCATTTCGGAAGAGTAGATATTTTGGTTAATAATGCAGGTATTACGAGAGATAGCACATTTAAAAAGCTAAGTTCAGAGGATTGGAGAAGAGTAATTGATGTTAATTTAAACAGTGTTTACAACACAACATCAGCTGCACTTCCTTACCTTCTAGAATCAGATGCAGGCCGTATTATCAACATTTCATCCATTATCGGACAAGCGGGCGGGTTTGGTCAAACCAACTATGCAGCAGCAAAAGCCGGACTAATTGGATACACTAAATCTTTAGCTCTTGAATTAGCTAAAACAAATGTAACCGTTAATGCCATTTGCCCTGGATTTATCGGAACTGAAATGGTTCAAGCAATCCCTGAAAAAGTTCTAGCTGGAATTGTAGAAAAAGTTCCGCAAAAACGTCTAGGAAAACCGGAAGAAGTAGCTCGCGGGGTTGCTTTCCTATGTAGTGATGGAGCGTATATTACAGGTCAGCAGCTTAATATTAATGGCGGACTTTACATGTAATTGTCATGAAGGTAGATATCTATGTATATAGTAAATAATAATTAAGGTAAGGAAGGAGTGAACTTTCATGAGCGTACTTGCGGAAAAAGATTGGGACATGTTTCTTGAAGCATTCCCTGAAGAGTATGGAAAGCAAGTGAAACGTGTTATAAAGGCAACTCAAGTGTTAACTGTTGATCCTAAGCCAGAAGTAGGTCCTACTCCCAAAGAGGTGATTTGGACTAAGAATAAAACAAAACTATATCGTTATGTTTCTGAACAGCCGAAAAAACATAAAACCCCATTACTGTTGATTTATGCATTAATCAATAAACCATACGTTTTGGATTTAACTAAGGGCGGAAGTTTAATAGAATATCTAGTTAATAATGGATTTGACATCTATCTTCTTGATTGGGGTACACCTGGATACGAAGATCGAAATATGAAACTAGATGATTTTATTATCGACTATATCCCGCGGGCAGTTAAAAAAGTCTTAAAGACATCAAAAGTTGATGAATTGTCGATTCTTGGTTATTGCATGGGCGGTACGATGACGTCTATTTTTGCAGCTCTTTACCCTGAATTACCGATTCGCAATCTAATCTTTATGACAAGCCCATTTGATTTTGAAGATTCTGGATCATATGGTGCCATGTTAAATGAAAAATACTTTAATATTGATAAAGTAGTAGATACCCTTGGTGTGATTCCACCTGAAATGATTGACTATGGAAACAAACTGTCAAAGCCAATGGCTAACTTCTATGGACCCTTTATAAGTCTAGTAGATCGTGCGGATAATGAAAAATTTGTAAAAAGTTTTAAACTTTTACAAAAATGGCTAAATGATGGTATTCCATTCCCAGGTGAATCTTATCGCCAGTGGATCAGAGATTTTTATCAAAAAAATAAGCTGATTCAAGGGGAATTGGTGGTTCGTGGCCGCAAAGTTGATTTGAAGAATATCACGGCTAATGTACTAAATTTAGCAGGCCAAAATGACTTAATTGCCCAACCACATATGGTAGAAGCCTTGATGGATGCTATTTCTAGTAAAGACAAACAGTTTAAAAATTTACCAGTCGGTCATACGTCAATTACATTTGGCAGCCAAGCTTCCAAAATTACCTACCCAACCATTGGCGATTGGCTCGCTGAACGTTCTAATTAATCATTAGCCTAAAACATGTATACCCAAAAGTGAGTGTTTTTAAACACTCACTTTTTATATAGGTGAAAATTATTATATTAAATTATCAAAAAATATCAAGACAAATAATTATTTAAATGAATGGTTTTCATTAAAATAATTATTATTCTTACTTTACTTATAGGATTAATTGGGTTAAAATTTAAATAATTCAAAAAAGAACTAAGCTGATTGGTCGACCAAAGGCTCCTAAACGCATGATGCGGAAAGGGGCCTTTTTTATTTTTAGTAAACAATAGCCAATGAAGAATTAAATTAACGCTTCATAGTAAGTCAAAAAGGGGTGTTAGAATGAATATTGATCATCTTGATGCTTTTATGTATGTCGTTCACCTTGAAAGTATCCACAAAGCAGCAGAAGCACTTTATTTATCTCAGCCAACCGTAACAGCGAGAATTAAAACATTAGAGCAGGACCTTGGCATCGAACTTTTTTTACGAAAGGGGAGAGGTTTGACACTATCTGAGGAGGGAAAAGCATTTATTCCGTATGCAGAACAAATTATTCGTACTTATCAACAAGGGAAGAAACTATTAAAAAAAGAAGACCATCCAGAGGAAATCGTGATTGGGGCGAATTTAATTACATCACAATATTTTATACCATTTGCCCTTCCTTCCTTAAAAAAAGCGCATCCTGAGCTTCGATTTAAATTTATTTCAGCTTCAAACGAAGTATTGCTTGAGAAACTGCTGCAAAGGCAGGTTGATATCGCCTTCTTAAAGGATGTTAATCATCGAGGAGTGCAAAAGCATGGGCTTCTAAATAATGCTGTGAAATTAGTTGTTTATCCTGAACACTTATTTCAATTTCAAAAGAAAATCACTGTTCAACAATTAGCAAATGAACCCTTGGTATTTTTTGAATGCGGGGCTTTTGATTGGAATAGCGTTTATCATTTATTTGAAGTAGCCAATATTGAGCCAAAAATAGATTTTCTTGTTGATCACCTCGAGGTAGCAAAATCTATTATTCTTAATCAACATGGCATAGGGTTCTTACCATCCTTAAGTATTAAAGATGAACTTCAACGGGGAGATCTTATTGAGATAGATGTGTCTCATCTCCTGCAAATTCAGCAGCATATTTATGCTACCCATCTAATCAATGGTTTTGCACATAGGCCGGTCTGGGATGCTATACTTTTGTCCGTTAAGGAATTTAACAATCAAAGCATCCTGACGATTAATTAAAATTTCGAATGAAAAGAATAAATTATTCTATTACTAAACGTATTGTCATTTCTAACTTCTCGGTGATAGGATTAATCTCAGGTAAATACACTTTTTCACTAATAAATCCGACTATTCAAGTGTGTATTCTTGGGTATAAAAGGAGGATGTTCATGATGAAAGCACAAAATGTAAATGATGTGAGACCTTTTATTAAAACGAAAAAACTAAATTCTTTTGGAACGCTTAAATATCTTAATATGCCAGATCTACAGTTTTTTATCTGGTGCAATCAACAATATAGAGTAAATAGAGGAATCTATAATACGATTGATCAATGGTTTTACGAATATGGGATTATTAATATTTATTCTCGCAGAATTCAGCTTTTAGCCTTTTTAGATACTGTTAAAGAGGACTTGAATGAACCTCATTCATCTAAATTTATTAGATTTGGTCATGGAGGTCTAACTAAAAGATTGAATGATTTTATCAATAATAAGGATAAATAAAGCGATAGATTTTTTTAATCAAATACAACAAATTTCCTATCAGAGAAAGTATTGCGTTGTCCTCATTGCCGGTGTAGGATAAAAAACAATAAATAAAAACATACTTTTCTGATTGGTTAAGTCAGAAAAAGCGGAGGGAAATATCAATGAGTTATAAGTTGGGAATTTTAGATCAGAGTCCAATTTTTCCAGGAACAACTGCTTCTCATGCTTTGAAACAAACGGTTTTACTCGCTAAAAAAGCAGAGGAATGGGGATACTCGCGTTTTTGGGTTTCTGAACATCATAATGCAGAGCAATTAGCAGGATCGTCACCGGAGGTATTGATTTCCTATTTATTGGCTCAAACCAAGAGCATTCAAATTGGGTCCGGGGGAGTCATGCTTCAACACTACAGTCCATATAAGGTGGCTGAAAACTTCCATGTCTTATCAAATCTGGCACCTGGAAGAGTAGACCTTGGGATTGGGAAAGCACCAGGTGGTCTTCCTTTATCCACAAAAGCCCTGCAGTATGGAACGGTCAATGACGGTAAGGACATTTCAGAACGGCTCTCTTTTTTATTAGACTTAATTGAAAACTCAGTCGATAGCAGACATCCGCTTGCAGGTATTCAAGCGACCCCGATTCCCCAGGAAAAGCCAGAAATTTTTCTACTAGGTGCGAGTGCAAACAGTGCTCGGCTTGCAGCAGAACTAGGAATTTCATTTGTTTTTGCTAAATTTATCAATAGTGATGAAGCGGTATTAGAAGAAGCGGCAAATCTTTATCGGGAGGATTTTCCAAATGGACGATTCATTGTTTCGTTGGCTGTTATTGCTGCACCTACTAAAACAGAGGCAGAACAATTAATAGGGAACAGAAAAATAGTCAAAGTCCATCTTCAGAGTGGCCGCTCCGTAACTGTACAATCAACTGAGCAAGCGGAATTCTTTGGAAAGCAATCCGGTGAACCATATGAAATTACTGAACAAGAAGCAGACATTATTGCCGGAACACCTGACTATATAACGGAAGTTTTAAATCAACTTCATAAAACGTACCAGGTAGATGAATTTATCATACATACACCATTTGAACAAGAAGCAGCAAGATATCAATCATTTCAATTGTTAAGCCCTTTAAAAACGGCAAATTTAACTATTCAACCTTTAAATAGATAAGATTCGGAATGAAGAGTTTCATTATTTTTTTAACGCTAAAACCAACTATTCGGGTAAGGATTATAAACAATCCATTGAGTGAAGGGACGGAAATTGTGATGTCAAATAAAAGACAATTAAAACTAGGGACGATTATTCATGGCGTGGGGGGAAATATTGCCGCTTGGAGGCATCCAGAGGTATTAACAGATGCCAGTGTTAATTTTGATTTTTATAAGGAGCAAGCGCAAAAATCTGAAAAGGCTAAATTTGACTTTGTTTTTATTGCAGATGGCCTGCATATTAATGAAAAATCTTTGCCCCACTTTCTAAATCGGTTTGAGCCGCTTACGATTTTATCGGCACTTTGTGCTGTCACTTCACGAATCGGTCTTGCGGGAACCGTATCCACTTCCTATAGTGAACCATTTAATGTTGCACGGCAATTTTCCTCATTGGATCATATTAGTCATGGCCGGGCAGGATGGAATGTCGTTACTTCCCCTTTAGAGAAAACAGCATTAAACTTTAGCAAAACGATTGAGGAGCATCCTAACCATCCAAAAAGATATCGAATTGCCTCTGAATATTTAGATGTTGCCAAAGGATTATGGGATTCATGGGAAGAAGATGCATTTATCCGCAATAAAGAATCAGGAGTATTCTTCGATCCTGAGAAATTACATCCATTAAATCACAAAGGAGAATTTTTCTCTGTACAAGGTCCGTTAAATATTGGCAGGTCAAAGCAAGGGCGGCCGATTATCTTTCAAGCTGGATCATCTGAAGATGGGAAAAACCTTGCAGCTAAAGATGCTGATGCTATTTTCACTGGTCATGCGACATTGGAGGAGGCACAAAAATTTTATCAAGATGTTAAACGCAGGACTGCTGAATATGGCAGAAATCCTAATCACATTCTCGTCTTGCCAGGCATCGAGCCAATTGTTGGGAAAACAGACAAGGAAGCTGACCAGAAATATCAAGAGATTGCTAATTTAGTATCCATTGAACAAGCATTAAACTATTTAGGCCGCTTTTTTGAACATCATGACTTTTCACAGTATCCACTTGATGAACCTTTTCCAGAAATCGGCGATTTGGGGTCAAATAGCTTCAAAAGTGGAACAGATCGAATAAAACAGGATGCGAGAGAACAAAATTTAACTCTTCGCCAGGTTGCCTTAAGGGCTGCGACTCCAAGAACTCCGTTTATTGGTACGCCAGAAAAAGTAGCAGATTGCATGCAGGAATGGTTTGAGGGATATGGAGCCGATGGATTCATTATTCACTTTAATGTTCCTAGTAATTTAACAAGTTTTATTGAGCATGTAGTACCAGTTCTGCAAGAACGTGGTCTTTTTCGAACGGAGTATGAAGCAGATACCTTACGAGGCAATCTAGGACTCCCGTACCCAGAAAACCGTTATTTAAAAAATATAGTGAAAAATGGTTAAGGGGTGGTTCATGTGAAACGAGTATATTGGAAAAAATTATTACCTATTTCATTAGCAATTTTACTCTTATTATCAGGCTGTGCAAGTAGTACTAGTACAAAAAATAGTAGTTCACAAGGAACAAACGGTAAGGTTGAATCACAGCCTGACTCTGGGGGTGATTTAACCTATGCACTTGCAACCTCTCCTGATTCACTTGATCCGGCACGGAGTGGTTTAGCGGTTGCTGTTCGTGCATTCAGAACCATTTTTGACAGCTTAGTCGTTCAGGCGCCAGATAATACTATAAAACCGTGGCTTGCTACAGAATGGACAATTTCAGATGATGGAAAAGATTATACTTTTAAGCTGCGTAAGGATGTCAAGTTTCAGGATGGAACCCCTTTTAATGCGGAGGCTGTTAAATATAGTTTTGACCGGATTTTAGATCCAAAAACCCAAGCAAAAAATGCGGTTGCCCTTCTAAAACCCTATCAATCGTCAGAAGTGATGGATGATTACACAATCAAAATCAATCTTGCAACACCTTCAACGGCGTTTTTAAGTAACCTAAGCCAGGCAATGCTGGGAATTGTTTCCCCGACTGCGGCAGAAAAGTATGGTGATCAGTTTGGCAAACACCCCGTAGGAACTGGACCATATAAGTTTGTCAGTTGGACGGATAATGCAGACATTGTGGTTGAAAAAAATAAAGATTATCATTGGGGACCTTCCATCGTAGAAAACAAAGATGCACCTTATCTTGATAAAATAACCTTTAAAATCATTCCAGAGGAGGCAACTCGTATTGGCAGTGTCCAAAGCGGGCAAGTCCTTGCGGCAGAAACAGTACCGCCGCAAAATATTCTTTCATTAAAAAATGATCCGAACACTCAATTGCTTCAAGTAAACACAATTGGTTTACCATATACCCTCTTTTTTAATCAAAGAAGGGCTCCGTGGAATGATGTGAAAGCACGTAAAGCAGTTCAGCTGGCGGTTGATGTGGATGCAATTGTAAAAACCCTTTACTTAAATACCTATTCACGAGCATGGTCTCCACTTTCACCAGGTATTTTTGGTTATGATCAATCTCTTGAAAATAGCAGCAAGGTTGATGTAAAGAAAGCTAATCAGCTCCTTGATAAACTTGGCTATGTAAAAGGGGCGGATGGTATTCGTGAAAAGGATGGAAAGAAACTGATATTAACATATGTCGATGGAACTCCAAACCGTGAGAAGAGAAATGATATCGCCGTGATGGTCCAACAGCAATTAAAAAAGATTGGAATCAAGGTAGAAATCAATATTACAAAGGACATTGCTTCAGTGGTTCAACAGAAAGCGGATTATGATCTATATGGAAATAGCCAAGTCAATTCTGACCCCAACGCATTACTAGCCTTTTATCACTCAACCACCCCAGAAGTAGAGGCAACGGTTAAGAGACTGGGTGGGGGTTCCGATCCAGAAATAGATCAATGGTTAGAAGCTGGTACAGTAGAAACTGACTTAGCAAAAAGAGAAGAGCTCTACAAAAAAGTCCAACAGAAAATCATTGATCAAGCATGGATTCTTCCTATTTATGTATTTCCTTATACCGTAGCAGCATCTAAGACTGTTAACGGGATTAAGTTCGATTCATTAGGTTATCCGCTATTTAATGATACAAATATTAAGAAATAATGGAATGGAGCTGGGAAATGTGGCACTAGCCAATAAGATTCTTTTAAAAATCTCTTCTGCAATAGTATCCATTTTTGGCTCCCTCATCCTTGTATTTTTAATCATCTATTTGCTGCCAGGTGATCCAGTACTGTCCATGCTGGATCCTTCTACGGCAACAGCTGAAACGATAGCCAATTTACGCAAGGAACTTGGGCTTGATCAACCAATTTATATTCAATTTGCTGATTATTTTTTGAACGTTTTACATGGGGATTTTGGTCAATCTATTATCAATAGCGAACCAGTCTTGCCTAAAGTCTTAGAACATTTTCCGGCTACACTTGCTCTTACACTTACGAGTGCCATATTTTCTATAGTAATTGGACTACTATTTGGAGTGCTCTCGGCAATATACAGGAATAAATGGATTGATTTTATTGCTAGGTTAATAGGTTTATTTGGAATTTCAATGCCAACATTTTGGTCAGGCATTTTATTAATTCTCATTTTTTCTGTCTTTTTAAACTGGTTTCCTGCTATGGGATCAGATGGCTGGAAGACACTTGTCCTTCCATCACTTTCTCTAGGATTTGTAGGTGCAGGATTAATCATTCGGATGGTAAAAACGAGCATGCTCGAAGTAGTAAATGAGCAGTTTATTGTGACGCTTCGTGCGAAGGGTCTTTCCGAACGGGTAATTATGTACCAACATGCTCTTAGAAACGCATTAATTCCTGCGATAACAATTATTGGTATTAATATTGGTGAATTAATGGCTGGTACTGTTGTCATCGAAACCGTCTTTTCCAGGCAGGGGGTTGGCAGAATTGTTGCGGATGCTATCATGGCTAAAGATTTACCTGTAATTCAGGGGGTTGTGTTTTTTAGTGCGATCGTTTATGTGATTGTCAATCTACTAGTTGACCTATCCTATTCATTAATTGATCCCAGGGTTCGGAGATCTGATCAAAGGTAAAGGAGGCAGTATAAATGAAAGAAATCGTTAATGTTGAAACAACACTGCGAGTTCCGAAATGGACTTTAAAGAAAAGGAAAACGAACTTCTCCATATCCAACCTTTTTTTATACACATCAACAGTTGTTGTACTCTTTATTATTGCCTGTGCCATTTTTCCTAAGTGGATTGCGCCCTTTTCACCAACCTATATGAATGCAGAGTATATCCTAAGTAAGCCAAGTGCCAATCATTGGTTTGGGACGGATTATTTTGGCCGGGACGTATTTAGTCTCGTCATTTATGGAAGTCAAGATTCGCTTATTATTGGTGTAACATCCGTACTTATAGGTGGAATTATAGGTGGGAGTATTGGAGCATTGGCAGGATATATTGGCGGTTTTGTTGATGTAATCTTAATGAGGGTCATCGAAATTTTAATGACTATCCCAGGAATACTACTTGCCTTAGCCATAGCTGCTGCTCTTGGTCCTAGTTTATTTAATATTGTATTGGCTGTAGCGGCTTCGGCAATTCCGGGCTATGCACGTGTAATGAGAGGACAAGTGATGAGTATTAAAAAAAGAAAGTTCGTCGCTGCATCACGTTCAATTGGAACACCTAGTTGGAGGATATTCCTATGGCATATCTTACCTAATTCCTGGTCACCGCTTCTTGTTTTGGGGACGATAGGACTTGGTACTTCGATTTTAATTGGTTCAGGGTTAAGTTTCCTGGGTCTTGGGACCATAAAGGAAATTCCTGATTGGGGAGCCTTACTATCACAAGGAAGAGGATATTTAACAGTGGCATGGTGGATTTCCACCTTTCCAGGATTAGCCATTACTCTTTTCGTCCTCTCAATCAATATTATTGGCGATAAGCTTCGCGATTCCTTTGACCCAAAAACGAGGTAGGGGAGAGAAAAAATGGAGAAATTACTTAAAATAAAGGACTTACAGGTTGATTTTACCAGTAGCAATCATGTGTTAACTGCGATTAAAAATGTCACATTAGACATTAAAAAAGGAGAAACGGTCTGTATCGTTGGGGAGTCAGGAAGCGGCAAAACGGTAACTTCTAAAACGATTATGAGGCTTATAGATTACGAGAATGGAAAAATATCCGAGGGAAGTATCGTAATCGATGGAATCGACCTTACAAAACTTTCACAAAAAAAACTCCGTTCTCTTCGCGGGGAAAAAATAGCGATGATTTTTCAAGAACCGATGGCCGCGTTTGATCCTGTCTTTACCATTGGGAAACAAATCATTGAGACCATCCTTGAACATAAGCATTCAAATAAGTTAGAAGCTAAAGCGAGGGCCATTTATTTACTAAGGCGAGTAGGTATCTCGGATGCTGAAATTCGTTTGAACCAGTATCCAAATGAGATGTCCGGAGGTATGCTTCAAAGGGCGATGATCGCCATGGCGCTTGCTTGTGATCCAGATTTACTTATTGCAGATGAACCGACTACCGCACTTGATGTGACCATTCAAGCTCAGATATTGCAACTTCTACAGGAATTGAAAGAAGAACTTGGCATGTCCATTCTCTTAATAACCCATGATATGGGCGTTGCAGCAGAAATGGCGGACCGAATTATAGTGATGTATGCCGGCAAGATCGTTGAGCAAGCTGATGTGAAACAATTATTTGAACGGCCTTTTCATCCATATACATATGGATTATTACAATCAATCACGACTGTGGATGGTGATAGGAGCAAAAAACTATACTCTATTAAAGGATCAATTCCAGGCTTAGATGATTTACCTTCTGGATGTCATTTTCATCCGCGATGCCCATTTGCAACGGATCTCTGTAAGAGCGAATCGCCTCCATTTATGGAGGTTAATCATCGTCAGACGGCTTGTTGGCATGCGGAAGAGGTATCAGAAAAACTCTTTAATAAAGATTTGGAGACGAAAGTTGACGTACAGCCTCAAAAAGAAATGGCTCAAGCGATTCCCGTGGTTATTGGTGAACCATTGTTTGAGGTTCAAGAGTTAAGTAAATATTATCCAATAGGGAAGAAACTATTCTCTCGACAGCCATCCTATATTAGCGCTGTTGATAACGTGTCCTTCCATATCAATGTAGGTGAAACATTTGGTCTGGTTGGAGAATCAGGCAGTGGAAAATCGACATTGGGCCGAGTTCTCTTGCAATTAGAGAAACCTACCAGTGGAGAGGTCTTCTTTCAGGGCCAGGAGTTGTCAGAATTGTCAGCAAGAGAATTACGTGAAATGAGAAGGGATATGCAAGTAATCTATCAAGACCCTTATGGTTCTGTTAATCCCCGCTGGAAGATTGGGGATATTATCGGAGAACCTCTTCAAGTTCATGAAACAATTAGTGTGAAAGACAAGATTGATAGAGTTCAAGAATTATTAGAGATTGTTGGGTTAAATAAAAACAGTTATGATCGTTATCCACATGAATTTTCTGGCGGCCAGCGTCAGCGTATTGCGATTGCTAGAGCGATTGCGCTAAATTCCAAGTTTATTTTAGCCGATGAAGCGGTATCAGCTTTAGATGTTTCCGTTCAGGCCCAAATCATTAATTTATTGAAGGATGTACAGAGGGAACGGAATTTAACTTATTTATTCATCGGCCATGGTTTAAATATTGTTCGGCATATTTCCGATCGGATCGGTGTGATGTATTTAGGTCAATTGGTGGAATTGTCCAATAGTGAAGAGTTGTTTTTACATCCTGCCCATCATTATACAAAAGGTCTTATTGAATCAATCCCAGTAGCCGATCCCACGTGCTTAAGGGAACGGATAACCCTTAGTGGGGAAATTCCATCACCAGCAAACCCGCCATCTGGATGTAGATTTCATACCCGCTGCCCGGCAGCAACTGCCCGTTGTCGTGAAGAACAGCCTTTATTTAGTGAAGTGAGTAAAGGTCATTGGGCTGCATGCCATCATCCAGTTTAAATGGGCGGGGTGAAGGACGAAATTGTATAAATCATAACGAAAAGTGTCCTTCATAGAGGGCTAGGGATTTAAATAGGAGGAAACAAGGATGAAATTTGTTGTGTTTGATTTGATGAGTAATCATCCAAATGGTGTGACAGGAGAGATATTAACGGAGCAAGAACGAATTCAACAAGTCATTGCTCAAGCCGTTTTCGCAGAAACGCTTGGGTTTGATGGATATGGAGTAGGTGAGAGGCATGGTGCTCCATTTCTATCTTCTTCACCAGCCCTAATGTTAACGGCCATTGCAGCACGAACCTCAAAAATACGCTTGATGCCTACCATATCAGTTTTGAGCGTCCTTGACCCAGTGCGAGTAGCAGAGGATTATGCCACACTCGATCATCTATCTGGAGGAAGATTGGAGATGATGATTGGAAAAGGTAACGATCCGCGCCACTACCCCTTATTCGGAATCAAAGAGGAAGAGCAATGGATAGCACTAGCTGAGCGGTATGATCTTCTTAAACGGTTATGGTCTGAAGAAAATGTCTCATGGGAAGGGACATATCGTCCTCCAATAAAAAATGTGACAACAGAACCTAGACCCTATCAGAGGAAGATACGGATTTGGCATGGCAGTGCATCTAGCCCACTTTCTACTGAGCTTGCAGCAAAAAATGGGGAACCGATTTTTTCATCAAATGCTTTTCATCCCATGGCAAAATACAAAGAATTGATTGACCATTATCGTGAACGTTTAGAATTCTATGGGTTTGATTCAAAAAACGCTGTCCTCGGTGCTGGAGCTGGCAGTTTATATTTGGCCAACACAAAGGAAGAGGCCATTAACCGGTACCGGCCATATTATGACACTTATATGAATACAGATGCATCAAAACATAACCAATCTCCATTTAAGAGTCTTGAGGACCATGTACAAAACGGTTCACCTTTAATAGGAAGTCCTGATTATGTTGTAGAAAAGATACTTAAATACCATCAAGCATTCGGACACCAAGTACAAAGTATAAGTGTGGGGGGGATAAGTCAGGAAGAACAATATGAGCAGCTAGAGAGATTCGCTATGGAGGTTATTCCAGTGCTCAGACGTGAGATCCCTAGTACTATTTGGGAAATAGAAAAATCAGCAGTCGATTCCTAAACTATTTGCCTTATATGATTACTGGCGGAAAGGGGGATTCAATGAGCAATCAGATCCGTACTATGCATCTAAATTTATTTCTATATAACCTTGGATATCTTCAGGCCTCCTGGCGTCATCCTTAATTACATAAGCTTAGTATTTTACTTAGGGTAATTGATAGTTTTTTTGAATATAAACAATAATTTTTTCTATCAGATAAAGTATAGAAAATCGGATCCTTACGTGATAGGATAAAGCACAAGAATTAAAAAAGTATTCCTATCAAATAACTCGGGATAAAACGAAAAAGGAGGAGCGTAAATGTCTAATAAAAGAAAGTTGAAATTTGGGGCTATTATTCATGGTGTTGGCGGCAATATTGCTGGATGGAGGCATCCCAATATCCAAGCTGATGCCAGTGTCAGTTTAGATTTTTACACCAGTCAAGCTAAGAAGGCTGAAGAAGGTAAATTTGACTTGGTTTTTATTGCTGATGGTCTGCATATCAATGAGAAATCCATTCCACACTTTTTAAATAGGTTTGAACCACTGACGATTTTATCAGCCCTTGCTGCAGTTACCTCAAGAATTGGTCTTGTGGGAACACTTTCAACGTCTTATAGTGAACCGTTTAATGTTGCCAGGCAGTTTGCTTCCCTTGACCATATCAGTCATGGCCGTGCGGGCTGGAATGTGGTTACATCACCATTAGAAAAAACGGCTCTAAACTATAGTAAAACGATTGAGGAACATCCTGATCATGCCAAAAGGTATCGAATTGCAGCTGAATATCTCTAGGTAGCGAAAGGACTTTGGGATTCATGGGAAGATGATGCATTTGTTCGCGACAAAGAAACAGGAGTATTTTTTGATCCAGATAAATTGCATCATTTAAATCATAGAGGGGAATTTTTCTCTATACAAGGTCCGCTAAATATCGGTAGATCGAAGCAAGGCAGACCAGTCATATTTCAAGCTGGATCTTCCGAGACAGGCAAAAATCTTGCAGCAAAAGAAGCAGACGCCATTTTTACAGGACATCCAACATTAAAAGCCGCACAAGCATTTTATCTGGATGTCAAAGAGAGTGCAAAAGCCTACGGACGGAATCCAGATGAGCTCGTGATCCTGCCAGGGATCGCGCCAATTGTTGCTGTAACAGAGGAAGAGGCTGAAAGGAAATACCAAGAAATTGCCAATCTAGTTTCCATCGATAAAGCCTTAGATTATCTGGGACGTTATTTCGAGCATCATGATTTTTCACAATATCCTCTCGATGAACCGTTCCCTGAACTTGGTAATTTAGGTAAGAATAGCTTCCGAAGTCATACAGATCGAATTAAACGGCAAGCAAAAGAAGAGAATTTAACGCTTCGCCAAGTCGCCTTGCGAGAGACAACGCCAAAACCTGCTTTTCTTGGAACGCCGGAAAAAGTAGCCGATCTCATTCAGGAATGGTTTGAAGCAGGTGGCGCTGATGGGTTTATAATTGTTTCTGCTGTACCCAATGGGTTAAATGATTTTGTAGACT
The DNA here is from genome assembly GCF_023715505.1 of Neobacillus cucumis. The sequence continues at coordinate 226,021 of NZ_JAMBOH010000002.1, forward strand.
ATGTTGTGCCGATTCTTCAAAAACGAGGAATTTTTAGAACAGATTACGAGGCTGACACATTACGTGGTAATCTAGGAATTCCTTATCCAGAAAACCGTTATACAAATAAGGTGGTAACCCATTGAATAGTAAATACAATCAGTCTATATGCCGGCTAGTCAACTAGAGGCTCTCTATATTAAGATGATAAATCTTAAATGGGGAGCCTATTTTGTTAAAATAAAAAATTAATGGAGGAATTTAAGATGAGTAAAGAATTATCAGTTGTGGTTTGGGCTAAAGAAGGATGTCATTATTGCGGGGAAGTAAAACAATATTTAGAAGATAAAGGAATTAAATATAAAACTGTTGATGTTACTCATCATGATGAGCGCAGAGATATTTTGGAGATCAAGTATGGTGTTCGTCATGTACCTGTCGTTGAAATTGGTCAAGGGGATTTATATGAGGGTGTGACAAAAGTAGGGATCGAACATATTGAAGCAGTACTGGAGAAAATTAATAAGAGTAGTATTTTAAAATAATTCCGACTAAATTCATATGTTTACTAGTTTAAAGAAGGTGTTAGTATGCACTACATAATACAGCAACGCTAGTAACTTTGTATAAAGAGTTGGGGAAAAATGTGAATAAAGGGTGGATCATTATGAAATTTAAAAAATCATTTCTATTAACATTGACGCTATTGACCGCAATAGTGGCGGGGGCATGCTCATCACAAGAAACTAGCAAAACTTTCAAAGCAAGTTCGAATACAGCGAAAGGAGAAACAAAAGTACAAAAAATAATAGTGGGAACTGGGACACAGTTTCCGAATGTTTGCTTTATCGATAAAAATGGAAAGTTAACCGGTTATGATGTGGAACTAGTTAGAAAAATAGATGAAAAACTGCCAGAGTACAAATTTGAGTTTAAAACAATGGAGTTTTCCAACCTGTTAATTAGCTTAGAAACAAATAAGATCGATTTTATTGCCCACCAGATGGAAGTCAATGAAGAACGACAAAAGAAGTTTCTTTTTAATAGCGAACCGTATAATATTTTTCCTCTTCATGTAACAGTGAAACAAGATAACAATGAAATTAATTCCATTAAAGATTTAAAAGGGAAAAAGGTAATCGTAAGTGCGACCAGTAACTCAGCTGTATTTATCGAAAAGTATAACAAGGAACATAACGCAGGTATACAAATTGTTTATGCAGGTAATGGACCAGATTCTACTATTAATCAAATAAAAACAGGCAGAGCAGATGCCACCATTACCACACCGTTTTCAGTGGATTTCCTTAATAAGCAAGTGGATGCTCAAGAAAAAGTAGTCGGTGAACCACTCTTAAATTCAAAAGTTTATTTCCTTCTAAGAAAAGATGAAACACCACTACAAAAGAGAATTGACGAAGCACTCGTAGAGTTGAAAAAAGAAGGAGTCGTTGGCGAATTAAGTAAAAAATGGTTAGGAGCTGACTATACCGTCAACTTTTAAATCGTAGCTCGTTAGTGTTTGGAGGTTGTTTAAAAATGGGCAAAGCGTTTGATCCTTTATTAATTATTGAGTTTTTACCAACACTACTGCATTATCTGGGGGTAACCCTTGAGATTTTAGCAGCATCTATTTTTCTAGGACTAATCCTCGGTGTAGCAGCCGCTATACCGAGGTTGTTTAAAATCCCTTTCTTAAATCAACTGGTCATTTTATATGTTTCATTTATTCGCGGGACACCGATTTTAATCCAGTTATTCCTAGTATTTTATGGCCTACCCGCAATTCTAATGATTTTCGATATTGATATTTCTAAGCTAGAGGCTATTTATTTTGTGATTATTACTTATGCAATTAGTAATGGCGCAAGCTTTTCAGAAATTTTTCGCGGAGCCATACGCGCTGTTGATAAAGGGCAGACGGAAGCAGCCTATTCAGTTGGAATGACAAGCACACAAAACTTCTTTCGGATTGTTTTACCACAGGCCTTACGGATTGCTTTTCCAAATATGGCAAACTCCGTTGTTGGATCTTTAAAGGATACATCCCTTGCTTTCAGCATTGGCGTGATGGATATGGTAGGCAGAGGAGATACGCTTATTTCAGCAACCGCTCATGCATTGGAAGTGTATATATCCCTTTCTATCATCTATTATGCTGTTGTTCTATTGTTTGAAAAGATTTTTAATAAATTAGAAAAACATTTCAATCGTTATCAGAGTGCTGATATATCAGTTGCTGCTTAAAAAGGAGGGGTATACATGACAATCGATCTTCCTTTTATATGGATCGCTTTTAAAGAAATTATTAAATCTCTTCCCACTACTCTCATTTTAACCATTGTCCCCTTATTGGTGGGATTCTTAATTGGAATAATTGTTGCACTCGTAAGGATCTATAAAACAAGATTTGTATACCAGGCAGCTAATGGGTATGTTTCCTTTTTTAGAGGAACTCCCATTATCATGCATATTATGGTCATTTATTACGGAATCCCCTTATTAGTGGACCAAGTATCGTTAAAGTTTAATTTAAATATCCAATCTAGCAAAATTCCCATTATTTTGTTTGTTTTAACCGCGTTGTCACTAGCAGCAGGTGCCTATTTATCAGAAATTATCCGCTCAGGGATTATCAGTGTGTCGACGGGTCAATTGGAAGCTGCTTATTCAGTGGGGATGACGAAGCTTCAAGCGATGTTCCGGATTGTTCTTCCACAGGCATTAGCACAGTCTGTTCCAAATTTTACAAATATTTTCGTTGGTTTCTTACACACATCGTCTATAGCATTTCTCGTATCTGAAAAAGAATTGACGGGTGCTGCTAATATTGTCGCTTCAACTAACTTGAAATTTTTAGAGGCTTTTATTGCTGCTGGACTAATTTATTGGGGACTTACGATTATTGTTGAGGGAATTTCTTTTTTATTAGAAAAACGAGTAACATCGTATAGTCGAGGAGGCATGTCATGATTATTTTAAAAGACATAAAGAAATCATTTAACAAATCGCAGGTGTTACGAGGTATTAATCTAAAAATAAACCGTGGTGAAGTGGTTACCATACTTGGGCCAAGTGGTTCAGGGAAAACCACTTTACTACGATGCCTAAATTTTTTAGAAAGACCTGAGGCTGGTATTGTACAAATCGGAAATATCCAGGTTAATGCAAAGAACGCTACGAAAAAGGATATGTTGTCGGTAAGAAAACAATCGGCAATGGTTTTTCAGCACTATAATTTATTTGCTCATAAGACAGTGGTGGAAAACGTAATGGAAGGTTTGGTGGTTGCAAAAAAAGTAAAGAAAAAGGATGCCAGAATAATTAGTGAGAAAGTGCTTGAAAAAGTGGGTCTTAGTGATAAATTACATTTCTATCCTTCTCAATTATCGGGCGGGCAGCAGCAGAGAGTAGGAATTGCAAGGGCATTAGCATTAAATCCAGAGGTTATTCTTTTTGATGAGCCAACGTCGGCATTAGATCCTGAATTAGTTGGAGAAGTTCTATCCGTTATAAAAGAAATAGCACAAGAAGGAATTACGATGGTGGTTGTTACGCATGAAATGAGTTTTGCTAAAGAAGTGTCTGATCGTGTTCTGTTTATGGATGGGGGAGTCATCGTGGAGGAAGGAACTCCATTGGAGATATTCCATGCACCTAAGGAAGAAAGAACTCGTCGATTCTTACAACGAATTTCGGGTGAATCGTTTTTTGCACCGTTAAAAGAGCAGGTAAATTAAAAGATAATAATTATTAATCTGAATAAGCGTGAGGTAATGGGAATGAAAAAGATGAGTGTGTTTTTCGTACTCTTAGGACTTTTAATATCTATCGTGTTAACTGGCTGTTCATTTAATAAAGAAAGTGAACAAACAGGCGCTAAGGAAGTAACGAAAAAAGAATCAGTAGATTTAAGTAAAGTTACTTTGCGCGTTGGCCAAACGGGTTGGGGAACAATCCAGGAAGCCCTTAAGGTAGCAGGTCTTGAGGACACTCCTTATAAAGTAGAATACAGTGTGTTTCAAGGCGGTAATTTAATTTTAGAGGCAATGACGGCTGGTCATGTTGATTTTGGGATTACTAGTGAAATTCCTCCTCTTTTTTCATCTTTGGCACAAAATGGGGAGCATTCGAAAGTTATTGCAATTCAACAATCTAATACTCTTCAACAGGAATTAGTAGTTGCAAAAGGATCCCATATCAAAAGTGTAGCAGATTTAAAAGGAAAAAAGGTAGCATATGTACAAAATACAACAGCTCATTATTTTCTAATCAAAATGTTGGAGGATGCGGGTTTAACTTGGAATGATATTAAGCCTGTTCAATTGACTACTTCTGATGGATTAGCTGCGCTTCTTGGGGGGAATGTGGATGCTTTAGCAAGTTATGGGAATGCCATTATATCTGCACATCAAAAGGGAGCAACTACGCTTGATAGTGCAAAAGATATTTTATCAGGAGATTTCCAAGTCAATGCCTTAACAGAGGCTATAAGTGATCCAGGAAAACACGCCGCCATAGTCGATTTGCTTGACCGAGTAAATCAAGCATACAAATGGCAAAGAGAGAATCCAGAAAAATGGGCCAAAATAGTAGGAGCAGAAACAAAACAACCGTATGATCAAGCTTTCCAAACGTTTAAAGATGGAGAAGAACAACGACCAACACGGATAATCCCTCTTTCTGATTCGAAAACAGACTCCCAGCAAGATATAGCCAATGTCTTTCATAATGCGGGAATTATTAATAACAAAATTAAAGTCACCACTTTCTGGAACCATGAATTTGATCAGGAATTATCAAAAATCGTAAATCAATAGGGAATGATGTTGTCAAAAAAGAAATTTCTATTTTAAAAAGAAGTTCTTCTGTTGTGAAATGCTTCAAGTACTAGCGCTAGTTTAATTCCGACTATTCGTGTAGATTAAATCAGTATTTTTAAATAAACATTGGAGATGATCGAATAACTAAATTGCGAAAGGATGACTAATATGGCAATCAACCAAATTACCATAGATGAATTAAAGGAAGAAGAAAAAGAGACCGTACGACAATTATTAGTGGAGAGCTATCAGCAGTATGAGCATGCTTATAAAAGTGTTCAAGTTTGGGAGGAGTACTTAACCAACATTATAGCATCCGTCGATAATCCAAACGTGGAAAAAATTTTGATTGCCAAAAGTGATGACAAAATTCTTGGGACCTTACAGTTATTCCTGTCTTCCGAAAAGGCCTATCAAAGACCAGAATTACGGATATTTTCACCAATTATTCGTCTATTAGCTGTTCATCCGGAAGCCCGTGGACACGGCATTGCACAAGAATTATTAAAAGCTGGTCTTCAGTTTGCAAAGTCTCAAGGATCAAAAGAGTTGTATTTGCATTCAGGTGATAAAATGCAAAAAGCAATTCGGCTGTATGAATGGTTTGGTTTTAAACGAGATCAAACAAAAGAATTTTATAACAATGATAATTTAGTAAAATGCTATCGATATGATTTATAAGAGAGGACATTACTATGAATCAGCAGGAATTAGAATCATATTTAATTTCGGTCCGCCGTTATTTACATCAATACCCAGAATTATCAAACAAAGAGTTTGAAACAACAAAATCTATTGAAAAATGGCTAAAGGAATTATCTATCCCGATTCGAAACACAAACTTGAAGACAGGTGTATTTGCGGACATAAAAGGTGATAAACCAGGACCCATTGTAGCAATACGTGCAGACATTGATGCACTGCCAATTGAGGAGAAAACGGGACTACCCTATGCCTCCAAAATAAAAGGAGTTATGCATGCCTGCGGCCATGATTTCCATACCGCTGCACTCATTGGTGCGGCCTATTTATTAAAAGAAAATCTGTCTCAGCTAAATGGCTCAGTCCGACTGATTTTTCAACCGGCCGAAGAGTTAGGAGGAGGGGCGAAGCATGTGATAGAGGATGGACAATTGGATGGTGTGAAAGCTATTATTGGACTTCATAATAAACCTGAGTTACCAGTTGGTACAATAGGAATAAAAGAAGGACCATTAATGGCAGCAGTGGATCGTTTTCAAATTGTATTATATGGGAAGGGGAGTCATGCGGCACTCCCGCAAAATGGAAATGATCCGATTGTAGCGGCCGGGCAGTTGATCACAGCCCTTCAGACGATTGTCAGCAGGAACGTGTCACCGCTTCAAAATGCTGTAGTGAGTGTGACAAAAATAATAGGCGGCAGCACGTGGAATGTTATTCCGGGTGAAGTCAGCTTGGAAGGGACCGTTCGTACCTTTAACCCCATTATTCGGGAAGAGATAAAAACAAAGTTTTACACGATTGTAAACGCAATAGCTGCAGCTTTCTCACAAGAAGTAGAAATCAACTGGTTTCCAGGTCCACCGGCTCTAGTAAATCATAAAACGGTAACCGAGATTGTGGAAACCGCTGCGAGACAACAATCTTTTGAAGTAATCCAACCAGAACCTTCGACAGCAGGTGAAGATTTCTCTTATTATCTTCTGAGTATCCCAGGAACCTTTGCCTTTTTTGGTACAAATGGGAACGAAGATTGGCACCACCCTGAATTTACAGTTGATGAATCAGCTATTTTAAAAGCGGCTTATTTTCTATATGAAAGTGCAAGAGAATTATTAGAAAGCCAAGTTATTAGTTAATTAGCCAATAGTTTATGATCCAATCGAAAAACGTTTCATTTATAAAATAAAATCTATAAATAGGAGTGATTCGGGTGGGGAATATTCTTCGTGATGCTGTGGAAAATAAGCGCAAAAAAATAATCGAAAAATTAATTGCTTTTAATGTATATAAAAAAGAAGATAAACATCTTTTTGAGTTATCACTAACGGAACTAGAAAATGAGTACAAAGCATTCAAATCCATGCAACATCCACATTGCAATTTTGGTTCTCTTAAATTAACTAGTAAGAAATCGAAATAGAAAATCATAATAGAAGAAAGGGAGAATGAATGATGAGCAAAGTAACGATAATTTCTGGAAGTCCTTCAGAGGAAACGAGACTAAATGGAGTTTTACATGATATTTTTAACCATTTCAATGGGATTGGGATTGCACCTGAAATTATAGATGTCCGTCTGCTTCCATCAGAAGATTTAATTCAAGCCAGGTTTGATAGTGGAGAAATAATAGAGGCAAATAAGAAATTAGAGGACTCAAGTATCATTATAATTTTGACTCCGGTATTTAAAGCATCGTATTCCGGAGTTTTAAAAACTTACTTAGATCTTCTTCCTCAAAATGGTCTAGAGGGTAAAACCATCTTACCGATTGCTGTCGGTGGAACCTTTGGGCACTTATTAATGATTGATTATGCCCTTAAACCTGTACTTACTGCCTTAGGAGCCACCCATATTTTAAAAGGAGGATATATTTTGGACAGTCAAATAAAAAAATTAGGAAATAATCGTTATGAATTGGATTCTGAGGCCAAAAAACGGTTAGCTTCTTCATTAAATAGTATTAAACCTTCCTTATTAACTGTATGAAGTGTTTCTATTTATATTTAGAAGGTTATGAAATTACTAAAAGAGGCAAGTGAGAATTGCCTCTATTTAAATTTGAAAAAAGAATTATCTCATACTAAATCAGTTAAGATTTCGTTTGTTTGTTGGTCTTTGTAATTAGACATATTAAAAAGCGGAGGGGAGTAGACATGAAGGGAGATCATCCGCTCCGTATGAGGATTACTCATTTTATGAATTATCCCCTGAGGTGAGATAAGAAAATCCCCTTTTTGAACTGTATAGGCTTTAGCTCGTTCAATTTGGTTTTCGTTGAACCGATAAATCGAATTGAGTAGTTTGCCTTCCACAACGAGTGCGCACCCTAAAGATTGACCGTGATCATGAATTGCTGTCTCAACATGTGGGGGAAGGTTAATAACAAGTACCTCTACATGTTCATTTAAGTAAATGACATTTCTACCATACGGAAACTGGTCTGCGTCAGTAATAAAAGGTTGGATTAAATCAGAAAGATCAGGAAATCGTTTTAGTGCAGTTCCCAGTTCCTTAAGTGTTGGATTCTTTAATTTCCCTAATTGTTGATGAATACAATCAAGCAGCTTCATTTTGAAATCCTCCTAAAACCTCTAAATGTTGATTAACTTAGTCAAGATTAAGTGATCTTTCTGACATGATATTTACATACAAATCCTTAAGAGACGGCTAATGCCTATGTCTAGAAGAAAAATAAAACCACACAGTGAATTTTATCACTAGTGTGGTTTATACAATTTAACTATAGTCTTTCTCAACGTTAGAGTTAAGGTTAATGTAATGCAGTTAAAATCACCCCAATTGCAATTAATGCAACTCCGATTCCGTTAACAAGACTAAGCTTCTCACCGAAAAAGATAATCGCTAGAACCGTCGCAATAACTACGCTGAGTTTATCAATGGGTCCCACCTGCGACACTTTTCCTGTTTTTAGGGCTAAAAAGTAAAACAACCAAGAAATGGCACCTGCCAGACCGCTTAGAACGATAAATAGCAACGCTTTCCTTTGTGAGAAAATCTCAGGAATTTTCCCTAAATTCCCCTGAAAACAAACTACCCCAATTAAAAAGAGTGCCATAATTACGGATCGAATGGCAGTTGCAGTATTGGCATCAATATTTTGTAATCCGATTTTACCAAAAATAGAAACTAGCGCTGCTGAAACAGCAGATAAAATCGCAAATACCAACCAAGACATATTCGACGACCTTCTTCCCATTCTTATTTCATTATAAATTTATCCTAGGAATGATAAGTAATCTTTTCATAGTTAGTTTGGACCAATTTCGATGTGGTATTTAAAAAAATTAGAATTAAGTGATAAAGCCAAAGATTATACTAAAAAACGCAAAGCCATATTTTCACTTTGCGTCTTTAAAAGCTTCTTATGCGGTAAACATTTCTAAAAATTGCTCGATGGCAATCGAACAGGCCCCTAAAGCAGGAGCATTTTTTCCTAATGATGAAGTTAATAGTTCATAACTATTCTCAAGTTGTTGATAGGTTCTTGATGCCACCGAATTCTTGATTGAGTTTAAGACCATTGGCAGGGCTTCAACGATATTGTTTCGAATAATAACGGCTTGGGGATTAAAGGTATTAAGGATACTTGTCAACCCAATACCAAGGTAAAAACCAAACTTTTGAAGTGCCATTAGAATGTCGGGATTATTTTGATTTGCAAGCTGAATAATATCTTGATTAGATCGTTTCTCTTGCTGCTGCTTCGACAATGATTTTATTAATGCCTTTTCGGAAGCATATAATTCCCAGCAGCCCCGATTTCCACAACTGCATTTGTGTCCATTTAAGTCAATGGTTAAATGACCCATTTCCCCAGCAAATCCACGGACTCCTCTATAAAGATGATTATTAATAATAATACCGACACCTATACCAGTATGAACGCTTACGTAAACAAGGTTTTCGTAATTTTTCGCAGCTCCAAACTCTTTTTCTCCATAAGCCCCGGCATTCGCTTCATTTTCTAAAAAGACAGGTACTTTAAATTCCTGTTCGATTAGTGGTTTTAAGTCTAGTTCATAATTCCAGTTCAAATTAGGCGTGAAAATGACTTTTTGCTCGGAATTTACTAGTCCTGGAACACATAACCCGATCCCAATTAGCCCGTAAGGAGATTCCGGCATTTGAGCTTTTAAGTGGTTAATTTTTAAAATTAGAACATCCTTTATCTCTTCAGAGGACTGACTTTCTACTTGTTGATAATCCTCGTGAACAATATTCCCTTTTAAATCAGTTAAAATGCTGTTGATATAATCGACACCAACATCGATTCCAATGGAATAACCAGCATTTTTGTTGAAAACCAGCATCACAGGTTTTCTTCCGCCACTTGACTGACCTTGTCCGATTTCGAAAATAAGATTTTTTTCAATTAAGGTATTTACTTGGGATGAAACAGTAGATTTATTTAATCCTGTCTTTTCAGATAACTTTGCCCTTGAGATAGGGGAATTAGCAACAATTTCATTCAATAATAGCTTTTGATTAATCTTTTTGACTAGCATTTGATCAGCAGTGATCACGTCTCTACACCTCTTTTAGTATGGCGTCCAAATTAAGTTTAGTTCACTTTTTACTAACATTATACCATTATAATACAATTGAAAATGCGGGGAATTCAAAATAAAAAGGCCTTCTGTAAAAAAAATTCACAGAAGGTCTTTTAAACACAATTAATATAGCTCTAATTCAGCACTGAATGTTTTCTACCATAACTGAAATAAATCACTAAACCAATTATCAGCCAAATGAAAAAACTGATCCAGGTTAATGCAGGCAGCTGAAGCACTAGGTAGCCACATGATAAAAAGGCGATGATTGGAATCCACGGTACAAACGGAACGCGAAAACCACGTTTGGGCGCTCCTTGTGTTTTACGCAGATATAAAATACCAATGGAAACGGACATAAAAGCGAACAACGTACCTATATTCGTTAGTTCGGCAAGCTTACCAAGCGGAATTAAACCTGAAAAGATAGACACAAGCAGGCAGGTTATCCATGAGTTCACTACTGGTGTTTGTTTTTCCTTATCTACTTTTGAAAATACTTTAGGAAGCAAACCATCACGGCTGATTGCATAAAATAAACGGGTTTGTCCATACACCATTACCGTTAGGACGGTTGTAATTCCAGCAATGGCCCCAAGGGAAATTAATCCTGCCGCCCAGTCTTGGTGAATATAACTTAATGCAAAAGATACCGGATTTTTTACATCTAGCAGTTGATAAGGAACAATCCCGGTTAATACAGCGGAAACGGCAACGTATAAAATGGTACAAACTACGAGGGAGGCAATAATTCCAATAGGCATATTCCGCTGCGGGTTTTTTACTTCCTCAGCCGCAGTTGAAACAGCATCAAAACCGATATAAGCATAGAACGCTGTCGCAGCCCCAGAAGCCACACCGGAAAATCCAAACGGCATGAAAGGTGCCCAGTTGTCCGGCTTTACATACCATGCTCCAACAGCTAGAAAAATGATAACGACCGTTAATTTAATGATAACCATAGTCGCATTAAAACGGGCTGAATGTTTAACTCCTCTAGTTAATAGGAATGTAATAACAAAGGTAATAAATATGGCCGGCACATCAACATATGTTCCATTTGCTGGATTGAATGCACTTGAGATTGCTTTTGGAACGTGAATGCCGAAACCTGCTATTAGTCCCTGGAAATAACCAGACCAACCGCTGGCCACTGAGGCGGAGGCAAACCCGTATTCCAGAATCAAATCCCAACCTAAAATCCAGGCAAAGAATTCCCCAAATGTTGCGTAACTGTAGGTGTAGGCACTCCCAGAAACAGGAACAGTTGAGGCGAATTCTGCATAACAGAGTGCGGCAAATATACAAACCAGTCCTGATAATATGAAAGAAAGAATTAAGGCAGGGCCTGCATGTTCGGCAGCTGCCACTCCAGTGAGAACAAAAATCCCTGTTCCAACAATCGCTCCAATGCCAAGCATGGATAGATCAAAAGCGCCAAGCTCTTTTTTTAAAGTTACATCTTTTTTTTCTGCTTGATTTATTAAATCCTGTATGGACTTTTTTCTGAAAATTCCCATAAAAACTTCCCTTCTAAAAACTCCTTGGTAATATTTATTGTGAAAAAATAAACAATGAAATAGTGCGAAAATTGTCGAAAATAAATCAACGAGATTTATAATATAATTTATTTTAAAAAAAATCAATATTCTCGTAACAGAAATTATATAAATTTTTTGATTAATAGGTTTACTTTAGAAACGGAAGGAGAATTTCTATTTGATAGTTCACATTCTTGACATATTTATTCAATTTTTTTAATTTATATTTCGACAATAATAGAGAAAGTTTTCCCAATAAATCCACTTATTTTCATTTCCAATCTAAAATCTGGCAGGAATTTTGTAAATATGGGGTAGATATAGTCGTTTTTTTGGAATTTCCTTTCGTTAATATGTTTGCTACAATAGAAAAAAAGATTCCTTATATTCAGACTATTGGTATAAAATGACACTAAAATACATGATCTCTGAGAGGAGAGGTATATTATGGTATTTAAGGCAAGATTATGGAGAATCTTAACAAAGAACCAGAAGCTAAGACTATTAAAACAAAAAGCAGCTCATAAATCATTTGTATAGAGGCCTTCGGCTATGAAGGCCACTTTTATTATTTATTAAAAGTTAATTTGATTGTGCAAGTGGAGCATTCAAAGTATTAGTTTTAACTTCTTCGGAAACTTCCCCATTTTTTACAAAGGCCCCTCTTTGAAGAAAAACCCACTGTTGATGAAAGCTATTGTTCCTTACATTCCATCGATATTTGGATGGACTACTAAACCTCCCCGAGATTGTATTAACAAAATAGTAATAGGAAAATGAATTCTGTTCCATTCTAAAAAAAGAAGAGGGGACATTATATTTCGCAGCGGTTAAAGCTAGATTAACCACTTCGACTTCATCTGACCCCACTGTAAGAAGTTCATGATAGTGATCAATAATTGAAGCAATTTCAGCAATAACCTCTTGTGATTTTTCATAATCTATTCCTCTTGTTGTAACTGCTAAGGTATACGGCTCTTTATCAAAGATTACGGCAGTATCATTAAAGATTAAATTCATTGGAATCATCCCAACCTTATGAGCAACCGCTTTGCCTTGAATACCCATTGGAATGGTAGAGTTATAGACCGTATGTTCAAGATAGTTAATCAGTTTTCTTCCATTTTCACTTTGTTTCGAGTAACGAAATAAATCTTGTGCATACAGTCTTAAATCGTCTGCCGAGGTAGTGTTGCGCCCACTAATTTAACTTTCAACACGTCTATCCCTCCCACATAGGAATTAGTTAAAAGTTGTCGCTTGGCTAAGATTTTATACAAGGGCATTCATTTTTTCTAGGTGGTTCATAAAAATTAAAAAGGAGAATAAACATTTAATTAATGTGGTTTTATAGGGAGGAATAAACATGAATGATGTCTTTGAAAGGACAGCGCGATTTGAACACCGTTTTTGGCTCCAAATTTTAGGTGATCATTCCAGGTTTATTTATGAAGCCCTTGCACCGGTTCAAGATGCGGAAATTAAAATGGCCTCAAATTTTATAAGCATATTTGACACACTTCTTGAGCGTGCAAAATCTGCTAATTTAGGTTCATTAACAGTTGAAGCTGAAGCAGAGGTTATGAATTTACGAGAATTTAAATTGGAATTAATTAGAAAGCATCTTATCGGCAAAATCAAGATTCACCTTTCACCCACCTTTCTCAATCACATGGTTAACGAATTAGAGGAGTATGTAAGAATTTTAAATCACCTGAAAGCAGGTCATGTACCCCCTATCTACCATGAACTACATCATCATCTTTTGTGGTTATTAGATGCGGCAGGTCATTCTGAGGCGATTACTTCCAATTTAGATGGGGTTGAAAAGAAATTGAGGGAGAAAAGTAATTTATATAAGAAGAATTTTGAGGATTTTTATATGAAGGCTGTTGAACTAACCGGCTATTTAAGGTCTAGTTTGACATCCTTTCCAGCTTTGACAAAAATGAATAAAGACACCCAGTTAGAAATAAAGTTATTTCAAAACTTCTTAACGGAATTAGAAGAACTGGAATTAAGTAAGCAAGCATTGGGAACATTTGCCCCATTAATGGCGGATCATATGTTTCGTGAGGAATGTTATTACTTAATGAAATTAGCTGAATCGGCGAGTCTGGAACCACCAAATTGTGATCCAGCAAAACCGCGCTTGAAGGAATGAAAAAGTGGCAATCAAAGGAAACAAGAAAAGGGGCAGTTTTCACTAAACTACCCCGTTTTGTATTCTTTTAAGCTGTTTTATTTAACAGAACTTCTACAGTGTTAGATTTGGATTTGTCTCTTCTAATCCTAAAGATTGTGGTTAAGATTACTAAGATTAAAAATCCAATCAAAAGAGTGATCAACTGAATAGTTAGATGGTGGTTGTCTGCTTGTACCTCATTAGACTGTTCACTTTCACCTATGTCGTTTTTTGCTGTTACAATATACGAATAGTTCACACCATTTTCAGCTGATTTATCAACATAGTTTGGAGTCATTAGATTTGTTGCGATAGGTTTGTAATTGGCCAAACCAAGAATATCAACCTTTTTACGGTAGATCGTATAGGAAGTGGCTCCAGCTGTCGGATTCCAGGTAATTGAAACAGAATCATTTTTATTTTTGTTTGCCAATATCCAGTCTGGTGCTGTTGGAACAGAAGTTTTTGTTGTATGGAAGGAGTAAATTCCGATTTGATGTTCTGTTCCATCTGCCACAGAGGACACTTTCCAGTAGTAGTGTGTATCCATTGAAAGGTCCCTAATATTAGCTGAATTGGAAGTAACTGACTGATCAAAAACAATTTTTGTCATCGCGGAATCTTTTGCCACCTGGATATGATAGCTGTCAACGCTGGACTGTGCATCCCAGTTTAAGGTAACTCTTGAAGGGCTTACTTCCGTTTCACCACTTGCTGGGGAAACAGTAAGGGTGTTTGCAGGAACCACATGAATCATTTGAGAAGCATGGGTAGAAAGACTAGCTGTGAAACCTGAGTCCATCTTACCCAGATTCTCATGGCTCCACAAATCATGCACCATTGCTGAACCCATAATTCCTAAATCGTCCCACTTCACAGTTACATTTTGTGGCGTTAATCCTGTATTAAAGAGACCGATGTTGTACGAACCATCCGGCAGTTCTTGATAGAAAACTTGGGTGGTTGATGTTTTAGATAGACGTTTCCCTGCGACTCCACTTTGGTTCACCCCAATAATTTCGTCATTCGTAAGCAGGCTCACTCCATAATCGTCTAGTTTCGTTAAATCACTGCCAATCACAAAATGTGAAGCGGCAATTGCCCATAGGGATACATACGAACGTTTTTCATCTGCCGTTAAACCATCCTTACTTCCGTTTGCTACATTGAGTGAATCCAAGTCATTCCACCCGCCTGATCCCGCATGGGGCTGCCACTCTGCAACATCGCCAAATCTTCGAGAAACCTTTACCCAATTGGTATGCGTGGGCGTGCCATAGGCTTCAACATCATGATCTGTCCGCCAGCCATTCGATAATTGCTGCCAGGTTGAAATATTTTTTATATCCAAATTATTGGATAACTCTACATGAATCGGTCTTCCTGTTTTCTTCAACGCCTTTGCCCATACTCGATATCTGGGATATCCTGGTTTCGAACACCGTCAATCTTTAGGTAATCTACCCCATAGGAAGCAAACAATCTGGCCCAAGAATCAATATACTCCTGTGCCCCTGGCTTTGAAAAATCAATAGAAAACATATTGTCATAATTAAAACTTACTTTTTGACCCTTGCTAAAGTCAACAATATCTTTTGCATGGTAGGGTGTTCCTTCAATTGGTGTATTTTGATCAATTGCACCTTTTGGAATACCAAGAGTGACATAAAGACCAAACTTTAATCCCTTTTTGTGGATATAGTCCCCAACTGCTTTCATGCCATTTGGAAATTTCTTGGGATCTACCACCCATCTGCCATATTTGTCCACGTTCGTGGTCCAATCAAGCTGATAATAATCATCAAGGTTTACATATTCATAGCCATGTGATTTGAATTTTTCTGCGATAATATCGGCTGCTGCTTTGATATTTTTTTCTGTTGGTTTTTTACGGATGGAACTCCAGCTGCTCCAGCCCATGAAAGGCCGTCCGGCCAAATTATTGTATGATGAAGCTTCTGTTTCTTCGGGGTCTAATATTGAAACCGAAAAAATCCCCGACAAAACAAGTGAAAAAGAGAACATAGTTGAGAATATTTTCTTAAGCATAAATACCTCCTCTAGGAGAAACTTGGATTAATATAAATATAAAAATTTATTAAAATTTAATTCTATTTTAATATAGTAAGCCCTTTATTTTAATGAACAATATGTACCAATAAATTTATCTTGCTATGGTTTCTGGAAGAACAATGGATTAAAGTTTTTCATATTGTAATGGTATCAATAAGTGAGGATGTAAAAGATGAGAAACAATAGGGAAATCCAAACCCAACCAATAATTGGTCAAGCGTGGACCGGAAGACATGTTGTATTACTTCATTGTACAACGGACAATCAGTTTATTAATCTTTATAAAAGTTTTCATGCCCCAATTGAACCGCCACGAAGAAATTGTGCTGAAACGTTATCGCAGCTCCTAAGTATCGGCTATCACATTGTGGCCATAACACCACTCTCACCTGTACAAATTCAATATTTGCTGGTACTTTAATTAAAATGGATCCCAAAAAAGAAAGAAGGCTCAAGTATTCGAGCCTTCTTTAAATATTTTTTATATAAATACCGATCCCGGTGGAATCTGTTCTCTCCAAACCCTTATGGTGATTTTTCTTCTTTAGTTTTTTGTTATAACTTATTACAATAAGATATAACTATTTTTATATGGGCAGAATGGGAGTGTAGTCATGAAAAACCTAAATTACTTATTTTTTTCTATAATGATACTGTTAATAGCATTATCTGGATGTTCAAACAATGATCAAGCTAAAATGTTTAATAACCAGAAACCATCAGATTCTGAAAAGAATGTAGAATTAACCGTTTCAGCAGCAGCTAGTTTACAAGATGCCTTAAATGACATTAAAGACTCTTTCCAAAACGAACATCCCAATGTGATTATAAACTATAACTTTGGAGCGTCAGGGGCACTTCAACAACAAATCAGTCAGGGAGCACCTGTGGATCTCTTCTTCTCTGCAGCAGAAGACAAATTTGATAAATTGGTCCAGGATGGACTAATTGAGAAAGAAAATGGGAAAGATTTACTCGGAAATGAACTTGTATTAGTAGTACCAATCGGCTCAAGTAAGAGTAAGGGAATTAAATCATTTGAAGACCTCACTAAATCAGATAAACTATCCCTTGGGACCCCAGAGGCTGTACCAGCTGGGCAGTATGCAAAAGAAACATTGGAAAATATGAATGTTTGGAAGGCAGTCGAAGGAAAAGTGGTATATGCCAAGGATGTTCGGCAAGTGCTTACATATGTAGAAAGCCAAAATGTTGACGCGGGTATTGTCTATAAGACGGATGCATTGATTTCAAAAAAGGTTAAGATTGCAGCTAGTGCTAAAGAAAATACTCACGATCCAATTGTTTATTCAGTGGGTGTGATAAAAACTAGTACTCATCCAAAAGAGGCGCAAATTTTCTATGATTATCTTCAAAATGACCACTCTTTGAAGACTTTTACAAAGTATGGTTTTAAAGGATTAGATTAAACTTACCATGGAAACGGATTTTTGGTCACCAGTCAAACTGTCTATTGAGGTAGCATCTGTCGCTGGCATCTTGGTATTAATCTTAGGGTTATTTTTTTCAAAGATGATGGCTAATACGAAATTCAAAGGGAAAGCTGTAGTTGAGACTATTTTCCTTTTACCATTAGTATTGCCACCGTCTGTTGTAGGGTTCTTGTTAATTGTATTATTTGGCAGGAATAGTGTTGTGGGACAATTGATTGAATGGATATTTAAACAACCAGTTATGTTTACATGGTGGGCTGCTGTTATTGCCTCTACCGTAGTTGCTTTTCCTCTCATGTATCAATCTGCTAAATCAGGTTTTGAAGCTATAGATGAGGATATTGAGAATGCAGCTCGTGTGGATGGAGCGAATGAATATCAATTATTTCTGACCATCTCCATTCCTTTATCACTTAAAGCGATCATTTCCGGTACGATACTAAGTTTTGCTAGAGCATTAGGCGAATTTGGGGCAACTTTAATGTTTGCTGGAAACATCCCAGGGAAAACCCAAACCATATCAACAGCTATCTATATAGCGATGGATTCAGGAAATATGGATTTGGCATGGTTTTGGGTAATGTGTTTGGTCGCGATTTCATTTTTCATGTTAATAGGTTTACAGCTAATGAATCTTAAAAATTAATTTGGAGGAACAAAAAATTGAATAACCTCTACCTTGATTGTATCTCCGGAATTGCAGGAGACATGACACTTGCTGCTCTTATTGATTTAGGAGCGGATCTCTCCTACATCGTAGATCAGTTAAGAAAATTACCGATTAATCCCTTTGAAATGGAAGTACATAATGTCAGTAAACGGGGGATTGCAGCAAAGAAACTGGAAATCTTTTTTCCATCTCGAGTTCATGAAAACCATACGGACGATCATCTGCGTGCACAAGAGATAGTGATGTTAATTGAGCAAAGCAATCTTCCTTCAAGAGTAAAAGAACGAAGTATGGCAATCTTTCGAGAAGTGGCTATGGCTGAAGGGAAAATCCATGGAATTGACCCTAGAGAAGTTGATTTCCATGAGGTGGGGGTAATGGACCTCATTATAGAAACGATTGGGGTATGTTTGGCTTTAGAAAGCCTTGAAATTGAAGATATTTATGCGTCACCCGTACCAACCGGTTATGGGAAGAAGGGAATGGCTCATGGACTCTATCCAATTCCTGCTCCAGTTACTATGGAGTTGCTAAAAGGAATACCTCTTGCAGAGTTAAACGTTAGGGGTGAATTAACTACACCAATAGGGGCAGGGATATTAAAGGCACTGGTAAAAAAGTTCATGCCAATTGGTGGACACACTGTAGAAGAGATTGGTTATGGCGCTGGGGAAGAAGACTTTGACCACCCTAATGTACTAAGGACCCTACTCTTCAAACCATCAGACATCGAGCAGCCATGCAGCCAGGCGTTTCATCAAGAACGGGAATCTATTTTTATACTTGAAGCCCAGCTCGATGATATGACAGGGGAAGGGCTTGGCTATACAATGGAACGACTTTTGGCAGTTGGCGCTCTCGATGTTTTCTATACTCCTGTCTATATGAAGAAAAATCGCCCTGGTACACTTATAACCATTTTAGTGTCTTTACAATTAGCGGACCAGTGTGAAAGAGTTTTGTTGGAGGAAACTACTACACTCGGAGTGCGAAGAAGTATGTGGACCCGTAACATTCTTGATCGAAGATTTATTGAGGTAGATACCCCGTATGGACCTATTAGAGTAAAGCAGGCATACAGAGATAACCAGATGCTGCATCAAGCTCCTGAATATGAAGATGTAGCCAAAGCAGCAAGGGAGCATAAGGTTTCTTTTCAACTTATTTACCAATATGTAATGAAATTAGTGACAGATTAGAGGGGGATCTCTTGTGAAGGAGATTTCCCCTTTTTTGTTAATGGAACCTAAGGTGAATACTAATCAAATAATAATTGTTTATGCATGAATATCTAAAAATGTAGTAAACTAGTAATCTGGGCATTTAAAGAAATCATATATATTATTGTGTTTTAACTGCTATGGAAGGAGTTTCACCTTGTTCGAATCTTTATTATTATCTGTTTCTGCTGTTTCCGGTTTTAATTTTCCTTATTTTCTTTGAGAAATAAACTACATACATATAACAAAACGATCCTGATTCTGCTTTCATCCCTATCAATGGTCTTGTGTATGGCCATTCCTATTAAATTAGACATTGGCTTTATCTTTGGTTTACGTTACATTCCTTTTATTATTGTCGCCCTTTTTGGGGGATATAAATATACTTTTCCATTATATCTAGTGTTAAACATCTATCGATTCATGCTTATTGGCGGGGCAGGCACCCTACAGTCATTTCTTTTCTCAACCGTTATTTTTATCTTAGTACCTCTTTTACATAAATGGTTTTTTGTTCAAAATGCTAAGAAATGAATTTTTGGGGCAGTTTTTGTGTCTATTTTTACAATGGCCTTCTATTTATCTACGTTGGCAGCAGTATTACCATCACTGAACAAAGAATTCTGGCTATTAGCGGTATATGCCGTTCCAACTTACGCGTTGGTAATGACCATTATTATGATATTAATTGAAAAGATAATTGATAACATTAAAATCCGTAATTCTTCGATACACTCAGAACGGCTAAATGTTCTGAGTGATTTATCCGCGAGTGTCTCTCATGAAATTAGAAATCCGCTTACCGTTACAAATGGTTTTTTACAGCTGTTAGATAAATCTAAAACGCTAACTGTCGAAGAAAAAACCTATATTGAGTATGCATTATTGGAGTTAAAAAGAGCTGAAAATATTGTAAGTGACTTTCTGGCTTTCGCGTAACCACAGTCAGAGAACATGATTTATTCGAATCTTAAGGAAGAAACAGAGTATGTCAAAAACATTATTACTCCCATACGCGAGCATGCATCAAGTCGATGTTCAATATGCGTTTCATAACTCCTTATCTTTTAAGTATGATAAAAACCAAATACAGCAGTGTTTAATTAATTTATATAAAAACGGTGTAGAAGCGATGAAAGAAAAAGGCGGGGCTCTTTCAATCGTGTTTCGGAGCAAAAGAAAGAAATTGTGATTAGTATAGAGGATAATGGGATCTGAATGACAAAAGAGGAAGTTTTACGATTAGGGAATCCCTATTATTCTACAAAAAAAGAAGGAACTGGTCTTGGAATGCTAATGGTGTATAGCACCATTAATAAAGTAAATGGCAAAATACAAGTCGATAGTGAAATAGGCAGAGGGACTACTTTTACTATTTCGATTCCGGTTTAATTGATTGTTATTATCCCAATGAATGAATTCAAAAGTACGAAAAGATTTTCGTACTTTTTGTCTTATCCAACAAAAAGTATCTTAGGGGCATGAAAGGGCTACATATGTATTTAAAATCGTTTCATATTAATAATAACTTGCTGTTCTCCATGTTCCCTTTTTTTATTTATCTTTTGAGTGATAGATTTTGAACATATATTTATTTACATTTCTTAAAAACAAAATAGGTGAAGAATCTTATTGTCATTTTTAAAGGTCAACTAAAGCGTTTCCTTCCTTTGTTAAAATTTTTTAGGGAATATCTGTGTTCAAATTTATGCGAATAATGTATATTAATTTCTTACAGTATACTTTTTTACACTATGTTATTAAAAAGTGCGAACTTGTTCACTTTATAAATTTTGATCCATAATAGGATTAAAAACTCATATAGAAAGAGGGGGTTTTATGCAATTAAGAGTTTCAGCGGTTCAATATAATCTCCACACGATTTATTCTTTTCAAGAGTTTGCCAATCAAGTGGAACATTATATTAAAACAGCAGAAGAATTTGGAGCGGATTTTATCCTTTTTCCTGAATTTTTCACTACTCAGCTAATGTCAATTGGCAATGCTAATGGGGAAGCATTGACTATCTGCGAATTACCGGATTATACCAATCAATATCGTTCATTATTTATCACATTAGCCCAACAGTATAACATGCACATTATTGGCGGAACTCATGTGATCCGCAAAGGTGATCGACTCTACAATGTGGCGCATTTGTTTTACCCAGATGGTCGGGTGGCAGAACAGGCAAAACTTCATATTACTCCAACAGAGGTACACGAGTGGAATATGAGTGCAGGAGATACACTAGAGGTTTTTGAAACTGAAAAAGGAAAAATCGCGATGTTAACGTGTTATGATATTGAGTTTCCAGAAATCGTTCGTATGGCAAAGGCAAAAGGCGCAGATGTAATCTTTTGTCCGTCATGCACGGACGACCGTCATGGTTTCCATCGTATCCGCTATACGAGCCATGCTAGAGCGATTGAAAATCAAGTCTATGTCGTAACTACTGGTACCGTCGGTTCGTTGCCAACCATTGACTTTATGCGTGCAAATTTTGGACAGGCTGCAGTCATCACACCTAATGATATCCCATTCCCCCCACAAGGCATCATGGTAGAAGGGGAGATTAACCAGGATATGATTGTCACTGCGGATCTGAATTTAGAGCTATTATATCAGGTACGTGAAAAGGGTTCTGTTACAACCTGGCGGGACCGACGTACAGATCTTTACCCAGATTGGGAAACGGAGAGGCTTGTTCTCAGTTAGAAATGGAGGGGCACAATGTATCGAAAAGAATTTTTTGTTTTCGACCAAGAAAAACCCGTTCCAGTGATCGTACGTAATTATGAGGAAAAGGATTTTCCTGACTTAATTCGTATTCAACAAGAGAGCTTTCCTCCTCCATTTCCATCCGAATTATGGTGGAATGATGAGCAGCTAATAAATCATGTGAATCTTTTTCCACAAGGAGCCCTTTGTATCGAAGTAAACGGAGAAATTGCCGGTTCTATGACAGGGTTGCTCGTTGCCTTTGATGACAAACATCCAGACCACAATTGGGAAGAGATAACTGATAATGGTTATATTCGTAACCATAACCCAAATGGTAATACCTTGTACGTGGTCGATATCGGTATTCGACCATCTTATCGAAAATTAGGATTAGGCAAATGGTTGATGTTCTCGATGTATGATGTTGTTGTTCACTTCCGTTTAGAAAGATTACTAGGCGGGGGAAGGATGCCAGGTTATCATAAACAGGCGGATAGAATGTCTGCAGAACAATATATCGTTGCGGTTGTCAAAGGAGAGCTAAAAGATTCAGTTATTACCTTTCTTCTCCGTTGCGGCCGAACCCCAGTAAAAGTGATTACAAATTATTTAGAGGATGAAGAATCATGTAATTATGGGACTTTAATGGAGTGGAAGAACCCATTTTTGTAGTACTAAAATAAGCTTAATTTACTTTTGTACCCAATTATAGGGTGCTTTTTTTTGTGTGTTTTTTTCATGAATATTCTGTGAACAAAACTTTTCATCTACTCTCACCAGCCATTGTTACAAGCATATCATGTATCAAGGTGGTGATAAAAAATGACATTTACACTTTCAGATTGGATGCTTTATACAATGTGGGCTGTTTTTGGACTAATGATTCTTGATCTTTTATTAGGATTTTTAAAGTCATTCTGGAAAGGCACGCTCACTTCAGATTTTATTTTAGGATATTTAAAAGACGTCCTATACTACGTTGTCCCATTAAACTTTCTCATTTCCATGTTTCCGATTGACCCTTCTGGGTGGATTTTAATAGCATTCTTTTTCGTTGGCGGTCTTGGCGTTGCAATTAAGTATTTATTAGACATAATCAACAAATTTAAATAAACCCCGTCAGAAAACCTTCCATGCTGATTGGAGGGTTTTTTCAATGTTTTCACAGCAGGTAAGAAATCTTGGTGAATTAGTCAATAAATTTACCTTTTTCAACAGGTATGACTAACAGGAAATAAGAATAAATATCAGTATTCTAGATTAAATATCTGTGGTGCTTCACCAGTAAATCGGCACCAATCAAGCGGATTGTTTGTAAAATTTTTGCAATATTCAGAAAGGATTGTGGGGCCATGAGGAAATATCGGTGGGTAAAGTGGCGAAAAATTATCCTCTGGGTCACAGCTGTCGTCATTATAAGTATATATTTGCTTAATAGTGGACCGACAGTCTGGGGAGTCGTCATCAGTATTGTCAGTTTGTTACTGCAGCTGCTCTTTGCGATGCTGTTCATGATTATCCAGTTTGTTGCCCTATTCTGGTTCCTAGCCCGCGGCAGGACCTATTGGATCCTGCCGGGGGAAACCGGCTCCACCTGGGCCGATTATCGGGGAAACCCAGAGATTGTTGAAAATGCGAAGCGCATTGTTACCCTTTTAAAGGGAGTTAAAGAGTTTAAGGAAATGGGTGGTGAGGCCATTCGCGGCTTACTGCTATGTGGACCGCCAGGGACTGGAAAATCTTACCTTGCCCAAGTAATTGCAAACGAAGCCCAAGTTCCTTTTGCTTACGCCTCTGCACCTAGTTTTCAAAATATGTTCTTTGGTGTTGGAAACCTGAAAGTAATGGGGCTCTATAAGAAGGCCCGAAAGCTCGCAAAGTTGTATGGTGCTTGCATTATTTTTATAGATGAAATTGACGCCATCGGAATGAGCCGTCAGGCAGGAGGCGGAGCAGGAGGAATGATGGGCGGACTGATGGGGATGGGTGGTTCGGGTCTACTAAATGAACTGCTCTTACAGATGGACCCGCCAAATATCGATAACGGCTGGTTCTCCAAGTTGCTTCGGTCAATTGGTCTTCGAAAAAGGAAGGCGGACCGGCCTGCAGTCTTAACGGTTGGTGCAACCAACCTTCCCGATGTACTTGATCAAGCCTTGCTTCGGCCTGGGCGTTTCGACCGAAAACTCTGGGTGGATTCACCTGACTATGATGGACGGATTGATGTATTCCAGTATTACCTCGAAAAGGTAAAAAGGGACTCCACGATTACACCTGAGCGGGCGGCACTTGATACGATTGGTTATTCTCCAGCACAAATTAAACACATTGTAAACGAAGCAGTGGTAATTGCCCATCAACGGGGAGCACAAGTTGCTAGTTATGAGGATTTCCGTGCGGCAATGGAGACATATGAATGGGGGCTAAAACAGCCGCTTAGGTCCATGAGTGAGGATGAAAAACGAAATGTTGCCTATCATGAGGCCGGTCATGCGGTTGCACAATTTCTTCTAAAGCCTCATGAACGAGTATGGAAAGTAACCATTATCCGCAGGGGTGGTGCGCTAGGACTCGCAGCTACGAAACCAACGCATGAACGATATAATCGAACCGACAAAGAAATCCTAGCAGAAATACAAGTTTGTTTGGCAGCTCGTGCGGTGGAAGAGGAGTTTTTAAATAAAAAATTAAATGGGGTTACTTCTGATTTGAGGCAGGCAACAGAGCTTGCGGGCGCTTATCTAGGGATAGTCGGCATGGGTGAAGAATTATTCAGCTGGCTCGCGGTCGGTTCACGTTCGGACGGACTAAGAGCACTGCGATCCAAAATCAATGAACTCCTAAAGTCAGAGATGAACAAAGTTAAGAAGCTTGTAAATGATAATGGAGACTTTGTTCACCGGATTGCCGAGGAGCTCCTGAAGCGTGGCGATTTAACAGGCGAAGAGATAGAGCAAATCTATGTTGGGCTGTATGGCCAAAGTCGAGCAGAAGTCCTAGAGTCGCAGAGTCAAGGTTTATTAGATTCAACTGATATGGACAAAAATGAGTAAAAAAGTTTAGAAGTGTCTTCAATAGGGGGTCTTGAGGACAAAACCCGTTAACAAACATGCAGAACTATTCTCAATCAGATGTTAAAAAAATGGATGGTGCCACTCGCCATCCATTTTTGTGCTTTAGAAAGTTTCAATACCTGACAAATGGTCATTTTATTGGTACATAAATTTATTTGTTGACAAATAGAACTAATACTAATAGAATTATAAATTATTCAACGATAGTTTAGTTTCTGAGTAAGAATGCTAAATAATCATTGATTACTTTACAAATTAAATATTTAGCAAGCTATGATTGCTATGGATCACACTATAGCAGGAGCAGCTTCTGGAGAGACCGCTAGATAGCGGCGCCGAAGGGTTCACAATCTCAGGCAAAAGGACAGAAGAGTACGAAGACTATTTATTATTCTATCACAAAAGAGTAATAGATATTATTTGTTATTCTTTCGCCCGAAGAGATTGGAGAAATTCCAATCTCTTTTTTTATTGGTTTTCTACTTGTTCACTGTTTCACCTGAACAAGTACAATTATTACTACCATTAGGGGGAGTTTCAAGTGGCACAACAGGAATTAAAAAGGGATTTAAAAAACCGGCATGTACAATTGATTGCAATTGGCGGAACGATTGGAACAGGCTTATTTTTAGGGTCAGGCAGAGCCATCCAGTTAGCAGGCCCGTCGATTATGTTTGCCTATATCATTGTAGGGATCGCTTGTTTTTTTGTTATGAGAGCATTAGGAGAGCTGCTATTATCAAAAGCGGGCTATACATCTTTTACAGACATTGCTGAGGACTATATCGGACCATGGGCAGGATTTGTAACTGGATGGACGTATTGGTTTTGCTGGATCATGACGGCCATGGCTGATATCATTGCCGTTGGTGTATATGTTCAATATTGGTTTGCTATCCCGCAGTGGGTTCCAGCCATCGTGTGTTTAGTTCTATTATTGGGGCTTAATCTATTAACGGTAAAACTATTTGGAGAGTTAGAGTTTTGGTTTGCCTTAATAAAAGTCATCACGATTCTCGCTTTAATCGGAATAGGAGTTATCTTATTAGTAATAGGATTCAAAACAGATGTGGCAACCGTAACTGTAAAAAATATTTGGGAATATGGTGGTCTTTTTCCACACGGTGCTTCAGGTTTTTTACTTTCATTTCAGATGGTAGTCTTTGCCTATGTGGGCGTTGAATTGGTGGGTGTATCAGCAGCGGAAACAGCCAATCCACAAAAAAATATCCCGTCAGCGATTAATAAAATTCCGTTAAGAATTCTATTTTTCTATGTGGGTGCACTTTTTATCTTGTTATGTATCAATCCATGGTCACAGTTAAATGCAGGTAACAGTCCTTTTGTAAAAACGTTTAGTTTGGTAGGAATCCCGATTGCAGCAGGTATTATAAATTTCGTTGTGTTAACATCAGCGGCATCTGCCTGCAATAGTGGTTTGTTTTCAACGAGCCGAATCTTATTTAATTTAAGCTCTAAAGCCCAAGGTCCAGCCCAATTTTCTAAATTAAATAAAAATCATGTACCAAGTAATGCATTATTGGTCTCAGCCCTTGTTTTATCAGTCGGAGCGCTTTTAAGCAAGCTGATTCCTGAACAAGCTTTTGGCATCGTGACAACCATCAGTGCGATTTGTTTTATTTGGGTTTGGGGTATTATCTTAGTTTGTCATTTACGGTATCGGAAATTACGTCCGGATCTACGAAAAAAATCGACTTTTAAAGCTCCATTTACGCCGTTTATTAATTATGCCGTCTTAGCGTTATTTGTTTTTATTCTAATTGTTATGTTGTTTGCTGATTCAACTCGGACAGCTTTATTATTGACACCGATATGGTTTATTCTTTTATTTATCTTGTACTCTTTTAAAAGATTCAAAGATCAGAACATAAAAGTATCTGCATAATAGATATAAAATATAAAAGTGAACTAACCCACATCATTATGATTGGGTTAGTTTTTTTTTAAGAAGATAGTTTAATTTTTTGTTCGTTAAAAAGGAAAAAGGAAAAATATGTAGAAATATTAATATTATGGAAAGCTGGGTGTAACACAGAAAACTAGAATGTAATATTGCTAACAAAATTGTAATGTGGATATGCCAGCCAACATAGAATACACGGATTAGTTATTTTAATGGGTAGTTGGGGGGATCAATTTGCAAAGAAAATGGTTAATTTTTATTAGTTTGGCTTCTCTGTTATTGTTTAGCTTATGTTTTGGGGTACCCTCTAGTTCGGCGGCCACTGTCAACAAGTTTATTATTATTAACAAAGCTAACAACCGTCTGGCATACTATGAAAACGGCGTCTTGAAGAAACAATTTAAAGTGGGCACAGGGCGTAGTAGTTCCTTAACACCTGAAGGCAAATTCAAAATTGTTAACAAAATTGTTAACCGTCCATATTACAAGGGACACATCCCAGGTGGAGATCCTCGCAACCCGCTAGGGAATCGATGGATGGGTTTAAATGCCCGCGGAACATGGGGGACAACTTATGGGATTCATGGTAACAACAACCCAGGTTCAATAGGAGGGTATGTGAGCAGTGGGTGTGTGCGGATGTACGATAATGAAGTAGAGTGGCTATTCAATCAGGTGCCAGTGAATACTCCGGTGGTTATTACCACTTCGAATAGTTCATTCGATGCGATTGCAGTGGCCAATGGATTGAAAGGTGGGAAAAGTATACCTACTGTCCCTGTTACTACAATCGGGGAAACTCTTAAAAAAGGAAGCAAGGGACCTGCAGTAGTCACACTTCAGAAGAAGCTGACATCTCTTGGATACAATACCAAAGGGTTTGATGGCATCTTTGGAGCAAACACTGATAGCGCAGTCCGTAACTTCCAAAGGGCATATCACCTGCAAGTAGATGGCGTTGTAGGGCCAAATACGAGAAAAGCTCTTGGACTATAACAGTCATTCACTATCTAAGCTTAAGCTGCTCAGTTTTGCTGAGCGGCTTTTCTTATTCTATATACAGAAAAATAGAGGATTCCCAAGAAATAGTCTTTTGGGAATCCTCTATCTTATTAATTATATTTTATTTTTGTATCTGAGCACGTTTTACAAAGAATACTAAAACCAAGGCTATAAAGGCAATAATGGTAGCGACAATAAATGCATCATTAATCCCATCTATTGTGGTTTGTTTCATAACTTGCCCATAAAGCACATAGGTAGTTAGTTGTTTACCAGCGGCCGCAGGCATGTGTGTTAATGCTGCTAAGCCTTGACTAAGCTGAGAAAATTGACCTGAGATGAATGGATTCGCACTAGTCATTGTACTAATATATTCACCATAATGCACACCTGACCTTGAGGTCATAACGGTAACAAGGAAGGCAGTTCCAATACTTCCTGCAATTTGCCTTGCCGTATTGGATGCGGCCGTACCGTGTGCCCCGAGGTGACGAGGTAATTGGTTAAGACCTTCTGTCATAATCGTCATCATAATAAAAGACATACCAAACATCCTAAATACATAAAGGAGAAGCAGATGGGTATAACTTGTGGTCATACTTAATTTAGTAAATTGCCATGTTGTAATTACCGTAATGGTTAAACCGATGACACCAAGCCATCTTGCACCCATTTTATCAAAAAGTGCTCCCGAGATTGGCGACATAATTCCCATTACAATGGCACCAGGAAGCATCAATAAACCAGATTCTAAGGCGGTAAAACCACGAATATTTTGCAAATAAATAGGGAGCAAGATCATCGCACCAAACATGGCCATGTTGACAATCATACTGATAATGGTAGTTAAAGCAAAAATGTCGTATTTAAATACTCTAAGATCTAACATTGGTTTATCAGTTGTAAGTTCACGCCAGATAAACGCAAGAATAAATATCACTCCGACTGTTAAGGAAACTACAACAGTTGCACTGTCCCAGCCATCGCTTCCTGCTTCACTAAAACCATATAACAGAAATCCAAAACCTAATGTTGAGAATAATAATCCTGGGAAATCAAATTTAGGATTCGTTGTTTCGGTTACATCTTTCATCCAAAAGAAGCTAAAAATTAAATCAAGTATACCAATTGGAATAACGATATCAAACAATAATCTCCATGAATAATGTCCAATCAGCCAACCAGATAATGTTGGACCGATAGCAGGAGCAAAGATCATAACAACTCCCATAAGTCCCATAGCCTTCCCACGTTTTTCCGGAGGGAAGAGGGCGAAAAAGACAGTCATTAGCAGGGGCATAATAATACCAGCACCACTAGCCTGAACGACCCTGCCAATCATCAGCATGGTAAAGTTTATGGATAGGGAACAAATTAATGAACCTACGGTAAAAAGAAAAATCGCAGCAATAAAAAGTTTCCTGGTTCCAAATTTTTCAATCAAATAGGCCGTAACTGGAATCAAAATACCGTTAACTAGCATATAACCAGTTGATAGCCATTGCACCGTATTTGCAGAAACACCTAAATCATTCATGATATGAGGAATCGCTACATTAAGTAAAGTTTGATTAAGGATAGCAACAAATGCACCAAGCATTAATGCAGTGAGTATTTTACCTGTTCCCGAAGACTTTTCAGATTTACTCTCTTCTTGACTGGAACGGTTTCTAATTTCTTCTTTTGGCTTTACATCGGCTTGAACATATTCCAAAGCTGGCTCGGCTATCACGTTATCTTCAAGCATATCCTCGACTTGACTTGATAGATCTTCTTGTTGATCTATTTTATTGATTACTTGCCCTTGTGGAATATCTTCAACCTCTTGTTTTATTGCTTCAGTTTGAGCAATTTTGGGCTTTTTTTGTTTCAACACACCAAAATTAATAAAAAGTAACACCAAAATACATATAAGGGCATAAACCGTGATATATATTGACATCTTATCACCTACTTATGAATTCGCACGGTCACGTTCATACCAGGAACAATTCCTACACCTTTATTGTCATCAATGGATACTTTAACTGGAACAACTTGTGTTACCTTGGTGTAATTTGCTGTGTTATTTGAACTTGGTAATAATGAGAATGTACTTGCAGTAGCTAAACCAATTTGTTGTATTTTCCCTTTTAATGTTGAATTAGGAAAAGCATCAACGTAAATGTCAACATCCTGTCCTACGGCAATTTCGTCAATCTTTGTTTCATCAATGTTTGCTGTTACCCACAAATTATTTAAATCATATACTTGAGCAAGCGGTGTTCCTGCAGCAACGAATGAATTTTGTACAGCGTTACTTTGGACAACCGTTCCGTTTGTTGGAAGAGTAACTTTCATCTCAGTCGGCTGTCCATCAGTTCCAGTTGTTAAGATCGTCCCAATTGTTTCATCTTTCGTAAAACTATCCCCAACTTTGCCTTCCCAACCAGTTAATTTCCCGTTAGCAGGAGCTGCAATGGATACTTGTTGTCCAGCGATTTGCGCATTGTCTGTCGTTAAATAATTGACGGTTTTATTATAGTAAGCATATCCTGCAAAACCTCCACCTACTAAGACAATTAAAATTATAATGTTGACTAAAAGTAAACGTTTCGTACTCATTCCAATTATTCCTCCTCAATTGTTAACTTTTCCAAGACCAGTTTATGAAGACGCAGTAGATGAGAGATTTCCTCCTCTGGTAAATCAATGACTTCCTTCATTTTCTTTATAAGCATGGAATCGGAAGAATTAAACTGATCTAATGTTCTTATTCCTTCGTCTGTTAAACGTATAGAGATGGATCTTCTATCTCCGGGAGGTATCACTCGTTCGACTAAGCCACTATGAACGAGCCGGTCAATCACCCCACTAACAGTACTGTTGGTCAGTTTTAATTTTTCAGCGAGATCACCTAAACTGATATTTGGATTATAATTAATTTTGTATAGTGCTTTTAATTGAACAGGAGTAATTCCTAATCTTTCTGCATCCAATTTAACAAGTCTATTGTAGGCTTTATTAATTTCCATAAAACTTCCTAAAATCTCATTATTAAGAACGTCTATTTTCGGACCCCCCTTTCTTACTTAAATCTAATATTACCTACAAGAATATTTCGTATGCGAAATAAATTATAAACACGGACAAGGAATAATGTCAATAATAATGCAATGGAGTGTCAGACTGCAGGATGAAAACATACACTCTTCTTAGAGGTGGCATATAACTTTTGAGGGGGGATGGGAAAATGAAGTTGGAGATGCAAAAAGCTATTATGTTAGCTGAAAATATAAATAATTTTATAAAATATGTTCAAAAAAGTAATGAAAATAAGAACAGCTTTAGATTTAATCCTGATAAATTATTACAAGTAAAACTCCTCATTGAAGAATTTAAGTTTCAGATCATCGCAGACGAACTATTGAGAATCAATCAGTATTCATGGGATGGAAAGTATACTCATTATTTAGTTAATTGTTTTAAAAAGGGAATTGACATTATAGATGAATATGTAAGAAATAACTACGAAGATTTATATCTGTTAACGGCAAGACTTTATACATTAAAGGACCTTGGCAACATATTTAGCCTAAAGGAAACTGAAACTTTTTCATTGTAAAAGTTTAAAGGTGTAAGAATCAAAATAAAAGTATCTAAAGTTCAGGCCGGATAAAGAGGAACTGGCACTTTCTATTGCTCATTTTGTTAAATCTAGTAAAATAGTAGGAAGGGTGTAGAAATGGATTCTTAATGTTCATGAAAGAAATATAAAGTGCAATTTCCCGCTTTGGGTCATAAAGATGTTCATTAAAGATTATACATAAATATATTTCAAATGAAATTTTATAAATTATATGGCAATCGAGACCATTAAGTAGAGGTAATGTAAAGGATGAATGAAGACTTAATAAAAAAAGCCGATACATCTTATCAGTTAGCTGAGCAAAAGGCTGCACAATATTTTCTTTCCCTTTATCATCAGGTCATGGAAAAGTCATATGTCCCTGCCTTAACAAAAGATATACATTCTTGGAAACAAAACCATATTCATCATCATCCACTATTATCGTTCTTTTCGAGAAGAAAGAAAAAATCTGATACCCAAGGGTATTACAATTATATCCGTTGGCTCGATTATACAGGTAAACTGGATAACTACCTGGATCGCAGTATTTCCTATCTTTTTATGCGGGATCTGGGTAAAGCATTAAATTCTCCTGACACCCAGATAAAGATTCGTCAGGTCGTTGACAGTTTAAAAAGTACCCTGACTGAAGGCGGAAAAGAGGATAAAGAGTCGTTCAGTATGGCCGGATTATATCGCTGGGCTCAAAAGGAAGGTATTGAATCCACGATGATCTGGGTCTTAGACAAATTAAAGACCGTAACCCTTAATATACCAGAGGGAATGGATGCAGAACATGCCCAGAGAAAACTTATCAAAATCATAGCTGGTGTTATGATGCATGTGGTTGTAGAGTTGGAAGATGATCTATCTCCTCTTGAACGTAAACAGAAACTAGATAAAGCAATTAGGCTTGGTTACTCCTATGGTCTGACTTATCCCTTCATTGATGACCTATTAGATTCGCGTGTTTTATCAGATAATGAGAAAAAACAATACTCCCATTTAATACGGACGACCCTTATTACTGGGGCTGTACCGGAGTTGGGAGACTGGATTGGAAAAAACATCAATCTCATTCGATATATCCATTCAGAGCTTCGAGAGGCTTATGAATATATAAAGACCAATCAGCAGCCTGAGACATTGAAGTTATTTTTTGATCAATCCTATGTGTTTTTTAACTCACAGGAAGTAGATCGTGAAAAAAATCTGTCCAATGCCAACTACTCGAATGAAGAGCTTTATATCCCCGTTATATTAAAATCATCTTCTTCGAGATTGATCGTGCGTTCCGTCCTCAGTGCTCCTGAGGATGAGGGATTTGACAATCGGACCTTCTTTTATGGAATTTACAATCAGCTGGCAGATGACTTTGCCGATATGTTTGATGATATGAAGGAGGGGGCAGTGACTCCCTATACTTATTATCTAAAATATCATAATCAACGTCCTGATTTGATAAATCCCTTCGAATTATACTGGGCAGTAATTGCCAACTTAATTCATAATGTGTATAACGAAGATGGTAAGACCTGTGAGGTTATACTCGATCGAGCCATAAACGGACTAAAACGATTTAAAAATCGTATCGGAACGGAAAAATACAACGAAGTGATGCATCTCTTTTCTTCCGGACATTCAGATTTCAATCGTGTTATTCAAAAAATGGTCATTAAAGCAGATGATGTGGATTTTTTTGATAAACTACTTCGAGACCATATTATTACGAATTTAAAAAAGGACCGACAGGAACAAGATGACTTTTTAGATCGGTTGGAAACGGTCCGGAATCAAATTAATAATAGTTTAAAAATTCACCAGGGAGAAAAAATTCCTTTGATGGATGAGCCCATTACAGAAGCCTCCAATTATAGTCTTTTGGGTGATGGAAAGAGATTAAGGCCGATTGTCGCTTGGGAAATTGCTGTAAATGGGTATGGATTAAATGAATCCGCGATAATGCCGCTTTTAAAATCATTGGAATATATGCATACGGCATCCCTTATTTTTGATGATCTTCCCTCTCAGGATAATGCATCCATCCGTAGAGGACGGCAGACGCTGCATGAGGTGTATAACGCAGCGATTGCGGAATTAGCTGGTTTGTTTTTGACACAGAAAGCGATTGAGGAGCAAGCATCCTTGCTTGAATTTGATTCGAAAATAGTGCTTAAGATGATTCAGTATTCGGCCAGAATGACCGAGAATATGTGTAAGGGGCAAGCAATGGATTTAGCCTCAAAAGGAAAGCCGTTAACATTAGAACAATTAACGACCATGAGTTATTATAAAACAGGAATTGCATTTGAAGCTTCGATCATTATGCCTGCCATCCTTGCACAAGCCAAGGAGTCCGAAATGGAGGCATTGAAGAAATTTGCCCGTTATGCTGGCATTGCTTTTCAGATTAAGGATGACCTGCTGGATGTAGAAGGGGATGATCGTAAACTCGGAAAAGCGATTGGTAAGGATAAAGAAAATAATAACTCTACCTTTGTATCAATTCTAGGTCTGGAAGGTGCAAGAAAAGAAATGTGGGAGCATTACTGTCTGGCAATGGAGGCACTGGAAGAAGTGCCCCGTAATATTACGTTCTTAAAGCATTTATTAAATTATATGGTAAATCGTGAGCATTAATAGATCGATGAGAAACTATCTGTATGATAGTTTTTTTTTCGTTTATTAAAAGAAATCTCTATCAACAAAAGATATAATAAGACTATGTTTCTATTGCTAGCGTTCAACAAGGAGGTATGCTGCCCTGAAAACAAAAAATATATCGCTTCAGACAAAAATCTTTGGGCTGGCCCTATTACTGGGATTATTGTTAATCCTCCTGATGACCTCATTTTATAGCTATATGGAGAGTAAACAAATAGAGGAGAACAAGGGGAAGTTGGCACTTGAAATTTCAAAAACAGTCTCATTTATGCCGACGATTATTGAGGCTTTTCAGTCTAGTAATCCATCAAAAACTATTCAGCCCCTAGCAGAAAAAATTCGAAAAGAAACGGGTGCCGAATTTGTGGTGGTAGGAAACTTGGATGGAACAAGGTACTCACATCCATTAAAATCGATGATCGGAAAAAAGATGAAGGGTGGAGACAATGATAAGGCTATTAAAAAAGGGCAATATTATGTTTCCAAAGCAAACGGTTCACTTGGTCCTTCGATTAGGGGGAAATCACCCATCTTAAACAAAAACGGAGAAGTGATTGGAGTCGTTTCGGTAGGCTTCCTGTTGGAAGACGTTCATCACCAAATTACAAAAAATATCACAAAGGTATTATTAGTCTCCATTTTTGCATTATTGATTTCCTTCTTAGGCAGCATGCTGCTTGGACGGAATATTCGGAAAGATACATTGGGTCTCGAACCCTATGAAATTGCCGCACTCTATAAAGAAAAGAACGCGGTACTCCATGGAGTGAAAGAGGGAATATTAGCCGTTAATAGAGACGGATTTATTACCATGATGAATCAGCCCGCAAAAAGGCTACTACACATTAATGGTTCTGTCCGCCATTTAAAAGTAGATGGACTTTTTTCGTCAGGGTATTTATATGAAGTTTTACATTCGGGAAGTCCGATTGTTGATAAAGAAGTGATTTGGAAGGATCAAACGGTAATTGTCAATTGCACACCACTTTTTGACGAATCCGGAATAAGTGGTGTGGTTGCTTCTTTTCGTGATAAAACAGAAATTGAGCAAATGGTAAACACGATATCAGAAGTAAAGAGTTATTCGGAAGACCTTCGTGCTCAAACACACGAATACACGAACAAGTTGTATGTGTTATCAGGCTTGCTTCAACTCGGCGAGTTTGATCAGGCAATTGCGATGATTCAAGCGGAAACCCAGGTGCTACAGATACAAAATACGATATTATTTAACCAGATTAAAGATTCCAAAGTACAAGCTATTCTTTTAGGGAAATTAGGTAAAGCATCGGAAAAAAAGATTAATCTTGAGATTAATCCAGAAAGCTATTTAGAAGCTTTGCCAACCCATATAAACTTTTCTAGCCTAATTATTATCATTGGTAATTTAATTGATAATGCCCTTGAAGCGGTCTCTGAATTAAACAATCCAATAGTGAAATTTTTCGCTACCGACATTGGCAGTGATATCATTTTTGAAGTTTCAGATAATGGCAAGGGAATCTGTGAGAGTGATATTCCTAATCTATTTAATCGGGGCTTTTCTTCTAAGAAGGGGGACATGCCGAGGGGATTTGGGCTATCAAATGCTGAAAAAGCTGTTGTTGAAGTAAATGGGATGATTGAGGTCCAAAGTAACCCCGAAACCGGAACAGTCTTTACCGTGTATCTTCCTAAGCAATATGAGAGGAGACCAGAACATGCATGAGATAAAAGCAGTGATTGCAGAAGATGATTTTCGAGTTGCTGATATACATGAAAAATTTTTAAAAAAGTTTAAGGAAATTGATGTGGTCGGAAAAGCTTTAAATGGCAATGAGACATTGAAATTGCTAAACGAAAAAGAAATCGATTTGTTGCTCCTAGATGTGTATATGCCTGATATGCTAGGATCAGATTTGCTCTCAATGATAAGAGAAGGGTTTCCAAAGGTAAGTATTATTATGATAACTGCTGCAACGGATAAGATTTTCATTGAGAAAGCATTAAGCTACGGTGTAGAGAGTTATTTAATTAAACCTGTCAATAGGGAAAGATTTGACGAAGTTATTTTGGAATATATAAAAAAATACTCACTACTTTCTTCTGAACAGGAAGTAAATCAGCAATATGTTGACCTTTTGTTTGGTAAAAATGTAATTGAAAATGTGGGAAAAGGCGGGTTTCCAAAAGGAATTGATGAGATCACGCTTGGAAAGGTGAAAAAAGTTCTTCTTACTAATAATCAGGGCCTCTCTGCTGAAGAAGTGGGGAAAAAAATTGGGGCTTCTCGAATTACAGCCCGTCGTTATTTGGAGTATTTGTCTTCCAATAATGAAGCTAAGGCAGAAGTGGTTTATGGAATCGTCGGGAGGCCTGAAAGAAAGTATTATCCCATGAAGTGAAGATGCCAAAAGGCGTCTTCTTTTTATATATTTTAACCGTGAACAATATGTACAAAATAAAGTTTAAAGTACTTTAATAACTTTATTATGTAATCGTTTTCAATCCCTAATATTTAGACTATTATAAATTTATAAACAAAAGGGGTGGGAACGATGCTTGCAACTTTAGGATTTTTAATGATTCTTATTTTTATGATTTTAATTATGACCAAACGGTTATCTGCGATGATTGCACTCATGGTTGTACCCGTTATCTTTGCCTTACTAGGGGGGTTCGGTAAAGAAATGGGGCCGATGGCGCTTGAAGGGATCAAAAGCGTCGCACCAACCGGGATCATGATTCTGTTTGCAATTCTCTTTTTCGGAATTATGATTGATGCTGGAGTCTTTGATCCTATTATTTCAACGATTTTAAAACTTGTAAAAGGGGACCCTGTAAAAATTGCCATTGGAACAGCAGTCCTTGCATTATTAATTTCTCTTGATGGTGATGGAACTACTACTTATATGATTACCATTTCAGCCATGCTTCCATTGTATAAACGGATTGGTATGAAACCTATAGTCCTTGCTGGAATCGCCGTCTCTGCTTCTGGAGTAATGAATCTCCTTCCATGGGGAGGGCCTACTGCGAGAGCTATGACCGCACTACATCTTGAAATGGGAGATATTTTTACTCCTGTAATACCAAGTATGATAGGCGGAGTGTTGTTTGTATTATTTATGGCGTTTTGCCTTGGCAGAAAAGAGCGCAAACGAATTGGTGTTTTAGAAATCGACTATAGTACTCTTGCTTTGATGGCAGCAACAACAGAGGATGCTTTCCTAAAACGTCCAAAGTTAATTGTTGTAAACTACCTGCTTACCATTATCCTATTAGTGGCGCTTATTCAGGAATTACTGCCTAGTACAGTTTTATTTATGATTGGATTTGCGATTGCAATTACCATCAATTATCCAAATATACATGAACAAAAAGAACGGATTATGCACTATGCTGATAATGCATTGTCTGTTGTATCGATGGTTTTTGCAGCGGGGATCTTTACAGGTATTCTTGCAGGGACAAAAATGGTGGATGCGATGGCAAATACGATGATTACTCATATTCCAGCGGAGTTGGGCTCTCATTTTGCCCTTATTACGGCGATAATCAGCGCACCATTTACATTCTTTATGTCAAATGATGCATTTTATTACGGGGTACTTCCATTACTTGCGAAAGCCGCTAGCGGGTATGGAATCGACCCGGCAATGATTGGCCGTGCATCGTTATTGGGACTACCAGTCCATTTATTAAGCCCATTAGTACCTTCAACCTATTTATTAGTAGGGATGGTTGGATCAGATTTCGGAGATTTACAGCGCTCCTTTTTAAAATGGGCTTGCGGTTCGACAGCGGTGATGATATTAGTTGCACTAGTGCTTACAATCATACCAATCTAACATTCTAGTAAAATCCAAAAGCTCCTTGAATGGAGCTTTTGGATTTTGTTTTTAAAAATAGGAGAGTCTTATGGAAGTCTTTTTTCTCATTTTATTAAATGTGGTTTTACCAGTATTTCTTTTAATTGCAGCAGGTGTATTGCTGCATCGGAAGTTTAAGTTTGATATGAGCACATTATCCAAATTAAATACGTATTTTCTAATGCCTGCTGTAGGCTTTGTGAACATCTATCAAAATAACGTTGGCAGAGAAACGCTGGTACATATTATTGGTTTTTTAGTTATCCAATGTACATGTTTAATGATCATAAGTGCGGTGATATCAAAAACAGCAAAGTTTGATAGCGGTCTGTCATCCACTTTTAAAAATAGTATTGTGCTAAATAATGCTGGTAACTTTGGGCTGCCAGTAAGTCAGTTGGTTTTTCAACATAACCCATTAGGGGCGTCCATTCAGATTGTTGTTATGATTTTTCAAAATTTGTTAACCTATACCTATGGATTGTTTAATTCGGTTTCCGTCGACCAAAGAGGTTTTAAAGCGTTGAAGGAATTTTTAAAAAACCCTGTGATTTATGCATTTTTATTAGGATTGATTCTGCACTCCTGCCATGTTAAAATTCCGTCTTTTATTTGGACACCTATCCATAATACGTCGAATGCGTTCTTGGCAGTTGCATTAGTTACTCTTGGTGCACAAAGTGCTTATATAAAAATAAGTCGTATTTCTCTACCGCTGTTTTTAAGTTTATTTGGCCGTTTAATTCTCTCTCCATTGATAGCGATGGTTATTATTACTACATTAAATTTAGACGGAACGACGGCACAGGCGTTGTTTATTGCCAGCTCTTTTCCTACCTCACGAAACAGTGCTCTTTTCGCATTGGAGTATGGAAATCATCCAGAATATGCGGCACAGGTTGTTTTAATGTCAACTATACTTAGTATGATTACAGTAACAACGGTTGTTTACTTATCGACCATTTTATTCTAAAAAGACCGTTTAGCTAAGTAAACGGTCTTTTTGAAGGCTTACTATACTGTCGCCTTTTGTACGGCGCTGGCTTCTTTTAAGAAAATAAATATAAAAACGATAAAGGTAATAAAAGCCACCACGGAATTATATAAAAATACTTCCCGCATTCCAACATATTCGCTGGCAATCCCGCCTGCCATGCTTCCTATTATTCTAGCTAAACCTAAACTAATTAATCCATTCATCGTTTGTCCTGAGGCCTTAAGTTCTTTAGGCACCTCCTGATTTATATAGATAGCAAGCGTAACGGATAATACGATAAAAATTAATCCATGCAGCATTTGAATCGGAAGGAGGAGATACGGATTATGGACAAAATAACAGAACAGCCACCGCAGACCAGCGAAAAAGGCAGTACTTACTAAGACAGCGGGAATACCAAATCGCTCAATGATTTTATGGCCGAATAGTAAAAAAGGAACCTCACTGATGGATGCGAAAAGCATAGACCAGCCAAGCATACTATTATCTGCACCTAGCTGATTAAAGTAAATCGGGAAAAAAGCATAATAATACCCAAGGGTAATTTGAACGATAAAATTTAATAATATAAACAACATAAGTTTTCGGTTTTTTAATAAAACAAGTAGAGAAACCTTGTTTTTACTAGACTGATGCCCTTTTATTTTGGGCAATTGAGTGCAGATTATAAGGGTTAGCAGCATTACAAGAGAGTAAACGATAAATATACTACTAATATTCTTTTTTGCCACTATCCCAAAAGCAACCGACATTATTGCAAAACCTATCGTTCCTGCTAGACGAATTGGACCAAAATTCCATTTGGTTCGAGCAAGATGTTCTAAAGTAATTGCGTCGTTTAAAGGATATATTGATGTTTGAAAAAAGGTGACAAGGCAAATGATTAGCAATAAATAAAGATACTGATTGGATACCGGCAGTAACAATATGGAAACAGCACTTCCCAAAGCTAATAATTGAAGGACTCGGTTTTTACTTTCTGCCCGATCCCCAATACTTCCCCACAGTGGCTGTGCCAGAATGGCAACCAATGGACCGAAGCTTAATAGTGTAGCAATGGAGGTCTGACTTAAACCAATACTTTTTAAGTAGACAGGCATAAATGTACCATAGACGGCATTGCCCATATAAGAAACTGCGTACAAACAAAGAAATAGTAGATAGATGCGAGTTGATTTTTCCCCCAAGAAGTTCACCTCAATAATTCAATATGTCATCCAAGTAAACATACATAAACTTACAAGCTGGATAACCATTATTTTTAGTAATGTTCGTTGTGAATTTTCTTCAATAATGCTTGGCAGCCTTCGGATACCAGCTGATATGTTTCTTCAAAATCCCCGGTATAATATGGGTCAGGTACATCCTTTTGGTGTTCCGTTAAATCTAGCAGACGGAGGATTTTAGGATGCTTTGGATGTCCGGTTATTTCGAAGATGTTCGTTATATTACTATCATCCATTCCTACTATATAATCGAACTTCTCAAAATCCTGCTTTGTTAATTGACGTCCAACAAGATCATTTGCTGAAATGTTATATTTCTTCAAAATAGCAAGGGTACCTTTATGAGGCGGAGAACCAATATGCCACGAGCTCGTAGCAGCGGAATCCACTGAAATTTTGTCGGACAAATTTTCTTTTTCTACTAAGTCACGAAATAATGCTTCCGCCATAGGTGAACGGCAAATGTTCCCTAGGCACACAAATAAAACGTTAATCATATTATAAGCTCCTTTAATTTTTTTACGATACTCTTTAACATATTATAATAGTAGATAAAATAAAAGAAAAAGAGTTGCTTTTAACATTATTTATTGTCACTATTTATAATGTGGAAAAAAATTAATTATTAAAGGAACGTCACGATGGATACTAAAAGTAAAGAACCATGGTTAGTTTTTGAATTTGCTAATTCAGAGGGTGATATTAATCCTCTTATATTTAAAAGGCCACTTAAAGTGATAGCGGCTTTAACCATAAATGAAGTTTTGCCCTGTCTTAAACTTGTTCAGGAAGAAGTAAATAACGGTTACTATGCCGCTGGATTTTTATCGTATGAAAGCGCACCTGCTTTTGATGCGGCATTTATTACCAATAAGGAAAGTACAATGCCATTAATATGGTTTGGTATTTTTGCTGAACCAGAATACCAAAGCTTTAGGAGTGCAGGAACTTATGCACTTACAGATTGGGAACCTTCCGTTAGTTTAGAAGAATATAATCAATCAATCCAAGCGATAAAGGACGGAATCGAGAGGGGCGACACCTACCAAACTAACTATACCATCCGACTTCATAGCCATTTCGAGGGAGATGATTTTGCCTTTTTTGAGAAGTTGAAAAAGGCTCAGTCTTCCGATTATTGTGCTTATATCAACACCGGAGAGTATAGTATTTTATCGGCATCACCTGAATTGTTTTTCCGCCTGCAGGATGAAACCATTATCACTCGACCTATGAAAGGGACTATTAAACGGGGGAAATCCTTTGAAGAGGATGAGGCTAATGCCCGTTGGTTATATTTTTCTGAAAAAAACCGGGCCGAAAATGTCATGATTGTAGATATGCTTAGAAATGACTTATCCCTTGTGGCGGATTTTGGGACAGTTGAAGTTCCAAAGCTATATGAAATTGAGCCCTATCCGACTGTTTATCAAATGACTTCAACCATTACAGGAAGAGTCGCCGAAAATACTGAGCTTATCGATATCTTTAGGGCACTCTTTCCTTGTGCCTCCATTACCGGTGCACCAAAGGTCAGCACGATGAGAATT
Source organism: Neobacillus cucumis (assembly GCF_023715505.1). The sequence goes on from NZ_JAMBOH010000002.1 coordinate 267,864, forward strand.
ATTGCAGAATTGGAACCAGAGCCGCGTGAGGTATATTGTGGGGCAATCGGTTATATAACACCAAATAAAGAAGCGGTATTCAATGTACCAATTAGAACAGTCTTGATTGATCAGCAATCAGGTATAGCTACATATGGGGTTGGGGGAGGAATTACGTGGGATTCTACCTCTGAGGGGGAATATGACGAGGTTCTTGCAAAAGCAAGTTTACTTGAGGAAGATAGACCAGAGTTCGAGCTTCTCGAAAGCCTCCTATTGGAGTATGGAAAGTATTTCTTGTTAAAAGAACACCTTGAACGATTAAAAAAATCAGCCAAATACTTTGGATTTTCAGTTGATATTGAATGTATCCAAACGAAATTGGATCAATTCGCCAGCAGAACCAATGGGAAGCTAAAAGTAAGGCTCTTAGTAAATAAGAAAGGCGTAGTAACAATAGATGCGCAGCCTGTATTAGCGCAGCCTACTCCAATAAAGGTTATTCTTGCCGGTAAACCGGTTGATAAAGATCATACGTTTCTTTATCACAAAACAACCAATCGGTCAATCTATACTGATTTTCAATTAACTAAGCCTTCTGATGTTTTTGATATCTTACTTTGGAATAAAGACGAAGAATTAACAGAATTTACGAATGGTAATCTTGTCTTAGAATTAGACGGGAAATTATGGACTCCACCTGTCAATAGCGGTCTGCTTGCCGGTACCTTCCGGGAGATGTTAATAAAGGAAGGGATCATTCATGAGAAAGTTTTAACGATTGCGGATTTACAGCAAAGCTCAAAGGTTTGGTTTATTAACAGTGTGCGTAAATGGTTAGAAGTGGAATTAGTGGAGTAGTATAGACCATATTTAGTGCATTTGCGAGGATGATTTCAGACAAGGGCAGGGGATCACAAAGAATAGTTCAAAGACAAAGCTGTTTCGAACAGGGGAGCAGGAAAATACCAAGACATTTAGAGTATCCAATACCAAGGACATTGGCGATTGTGATTAATTGGAAAGAACAAATAGGGATTCAATGAAGGATATTGACGGCCGAAGTTAAATGGAAAAAACAAAATGGGTCGTCAATAAAGGGTGTTGACGACCGAAGTTAAATGGAAAGAACAAAATGGGTCGTCAATAAAGGGTGTTGACGACCGAAATTAAATGGAAAGAACAAAATGGGTCGTCAATAAAGGGTATTGACGACCGAAATTAAATGGAAAGAGTCAAGTCCATTAAATTGTGTAAAATTATCAACAATGAAATTTTTCGCAACGCTCATAATTATCGTAAGTGGACTACGCTATTTCGAATTTACATTGAGGGGCGGGCATGATAGCCTGGAGGGCAAGCCAGGGGTTGTTAAACTCCTGGCTTCCTGGCTTTACATCATGCCCGCAGAGGCTCGATGTCAATTCGAAATTAGGCCATCCACTACACCTTAATACTACTTTCTTTAGCACTCTAATTTGAGGGTAACTCGGTTCCCTAACGGAAACTAACAAATATAGTATGCTTACTCATTTCCTACAGGTACCTTTTTATTTGCTTGTTCTTCTGCAATATCGATCAATACTGCTCCTATTAATCGGAACGCCGATTGTGTATTAGGAAAAATTCGTATAACTTGTTCCCTTCTCCTAACCTCTTGATTTAATCGTTCTAACGAGTTCGTGCTACGAATAAATACGTGGTATTTAGAAGGTTGGTTCAAGTATTGAATGGCATCTTCGAAGCCCTCTTCTAATGTTTCTATAGCCTTTTGTAGTTTTGGATTTTCTCCAAAACTCAATAAAAACTCCTCTTTGAATTCCCTAGCATCTTCAACTTTTACAGCATCAAATATTCTCTTTAAACCTATTTTCACATCATCCATGTCTTTTTTTGGCAAATGATTAAAGATATTGCGTTTGAAATGTACTGTGCAGCGTTGCCAAGTAGTCCCCACAAATTCTTTCAAAATGGCCTTTTTTAGGCCTTTATGTGCGTCTGAAATGATTAATTTAGGTGATTGTAGTCCTCGTGATTGTAGGTACTGAAAAAATCTTTGCCAAGCCTCAAAACTCTCAGAGTGATCTACCTTTAAGCCTAGGATTTCCCGACCGTTATGTTCATTAATCGCAGTAGCGATATAAACAGCCTTAGACACTACACGGTGATGTTCTCTAACTTTAATGTACATGGCATCTGCAAAAATGTAGGGATAATATGTTGTATTAAGAGGTCTATTTGCCCATGTGTTAACAATAGGATCTAGCTTCTCTGTTAGGGAAGAAACAAAAGATTTTGAGACGCTCTCCCCACATAATTGTTCCACAATATTTTTCACCTTCCGAGTAGAAACCCCATTCACAACCATTTCAAGCATTGAAATGGCAAAAGCTTGATCACACCGGGAATATTTTTCAAATACGGATGGCGAAAATTCTCCATTACGCGTACGAGGTACCTTCAAGGAAATTTTACCGACACTCAACAGTAACTCCCGTTCATAGTAACCATTTCGGTAGTCACGACGATCCGATGTACGTTCGTAAGTCCCAGCCTGTAAATAGTCATCACGTTCTTTTTCCATCACTGAATTTAAAACTAGAACAAGGGAAGCTTTAATAACAGTGTTTAAATCGGAATTCATTACATAGTCTTTTAAATCATCAATATTTAGGTTAAACTGAATTTGAGTCATGATTAATTCCTCCTCATTGTTTTCGTCGCTGTTAACATTGTTGACAAGAGGAATTAATTTGACTCCTTTTCTTTTTACACAATTATACGGACTTAATCCTTTTTTCTCTTGCTCGGTCGTCAATAACGTCTATTGACTACCCTTCGCACTCTTTTTTCTCCTGCTCGGTAGTCATTAACGTCTATTGACTACCCTTGGTACCCTTTTTTCTCTTGCTCGGTCGACAATAACGTCTATTGATTACCCCTCTAGAGGCCGAACCATTAATAAGGCCCTCTAATAGAATTCTTTACTTTTTCCTGATAAAAACTTTGAAGCTTCTGTTTTTCTTCTTCTGTAAACGATTGGGTATCCAATGCAGACAGATTTTGTTCCACTTGTTTCACGTTTTTAAATCCAGGGATGATGCAGGTAATCTCTTTTTGATCTAAAATCCAGCGTAGCGCGGCGCTAGCCATAGATTTTCTGCCTTCTGCTATCCATTTAAGCTGGTCAGCTAATTCCACACCCTTTTGGAAACCCAGTCCGGCAAACGTTTCTCCCACGTTAAAAGCCTCTCCATTTTCATTAAAACGGCGGTGATCATCCGCTTCAAACACATGGTTACTTGTAAATTTCCCTGTAAGCAATCCGCTTGCAAGCGGTAATCTTACAAGAAGTCCCACTCCCTTTTTATAAGCTTCAGGAAGTAAATCCTCTAATGGCTTTTGACGGAAAATATTAAAAATAATCTGAAGGCTTTTTACATTTGGGTTTTCTAAACAAATTAAGCCCTCTTCGACTGTTTCCACACTAACCCCGTATTGCTTGATTTTCCCTTCTTGCTTCAATCGATCAAGTACTCCAAATACTCTGCCATCCCGTAATATTTCAGTTGCAGGGCAATGGATTTGATACAAATCAATCGCTTCCCGTTTTAGGCGGCGGAGACTGTCCTCACAATAGGCACTTACTTTCTCATAGCTGTAATTTTGCGGGTCAAAAATATCTCCCTTACGGCAAAACTTCGTTGCGATATGGACTTGATCTTCGCGCCCCTTTGTAGCTTTTGCCAATAGCTCTTCACTATGACCGTCGCCGTAAACATCGGCTGTATCAAAAAAATTAACACCTTGCCCAATCGCATAATCCAAGGATTTCAGGGCTTCCTCGTCGCTAGTCTTCCCCCATGATCCTCCAATCGCCCATGTTCCAAAGCTGACTTCACTAATCTTGATCCCTGTATTTCCTAATTCACGATAATTCATTTCGTCATCTCTCCCAAAAAATTAATGAATTGAATATTGTTAAGAGCGATCCCACATAAATCCGATTGCCTTCAAGAATGCCCTAGCCAAAACCATATGTCCTGCAGCCGATGGATGAACACGATCCCAGGCGATAGTTGCCGGATAGAGCTCCTTTAAGATTTCATTAAAAGCTGCCTGTGTATCTACAAATAAACTACCAGTCTCTTCGGCCACCTTTCGAACGATTTGTCCATATTGGTCCATTGTTTTCCGCATCTGGTCCTGTTCATTGCTTTCCAAATAAAATGGAGTCATAAGGACAAGGCCCTTTGTGAGTGGCTTGGTTTCTGTAACAAGCTTACGCAAAGTTTCCTCATATTCGTCAGCATATACGTGCCATTCTTTGATGAAAGGCGTATCATACTGCCGCCAAACATCATTGATGCCAATCATAATCGATAACCAGTCTGGTTCTTGATTAATGACATCTTCCTGCCATCTGTTCTTTAAATCGCGAACGGTATTTCCGCTGATTCCTTTGTTCACCACTCGGATGCCCAGTTCCGGATAAACAGCCTGCAGCAGTGCATCCACATTTGATACATAGCCTTTCCCTAAGGCACCAAATAACCCTTCTCCTTCAGGTTTCGCTCTCTCACAATCTGTTACGGAATCACCAATAAATAGTAGTTTTTGAGCTGGTACAAGCTTCATTCATTTTCCCTCCATATCCATTTACATGACCTACTAAAAAATTCGAGCGAGTAATACTCTACCTTTCAAAACGGAACCAGCCAAAATCAAAATTGCTTCCCGGCAGGAAGATAAAGGTCACTTTTTGTATTCCGGTGATTCTTTCCACTTCAAATATTCGCTCTTCATAGTCATCCGATTGCGTAAATTCAACGAGTTGATTGGATTCTCCTGCTTCGTTAGCAAAGCGGATATGAATGGTATTTTTATCAATTGGCGACCTGCCAAAAATCACAAGTTTTGCTGCCCCTTCACTGGTAAAATCCAGCTGTTCAAACTCTAGTGAAACATTGTTTCCGATTCCTTCAACGTTATTTTCTCTTACTGTAAACGTATCCCCATAGATATGGTCACTATCGGCAGCGAGATTTCTTTCGAAGGCCCTATTCTTCTTTTCAAAAGAAAATCCTTTAATATGGACCTTCTTATCGAGGACAAAACAAATGGAAGTAATACCTTGGAGTCTTTTGGACAATTGATACGTTTCTTCTTGATAGACATTCCACTTGGATTCTTTTTGATAGATAACATCCGCCAGTAACTCACTTCCAGCTTCATCAGGCATTCCTTCCCAAATCTGCAAGGAATACTCTTCGCTTGATAAGGCAAAAATCGGAATCGTTATCATATCTGAACCATATGTTCCAAAGTCAATTCCTCGAAAACCTACCTGTGTTTCACCATCTCTAGCGGTAGCTATTCCTCTTTCGTTTCCGTTTCCGACTTCACCTTTACTATAATCATAGAGTCCTGCAGAGATAAATCCATAAGGATCTTTATAGGCAGTACCAAGACCCTCTACCGTAAATTCCAGCTGAGAGATTAATTTCGTTTTGTCCGTACCATTCTTACTGGTACAACGAACGCGGAATTCTCCGTCTCCTAATGCTGTAATCTTTGCTTCCTGACCAAACGCTTCTACTATGGCAATATTAGACTCAATCCCTGTTTCATTGACTGCGCTCCACTCTACTTCTCGGTAAGAAGTATTTTCCGGGAAAAATCTTGCTCGAACAATTCTCTCTTTTTGTGATGCATCAAACACTTGTCCGTCTTCGCTGATGATTTCAATCTTGCGAAGTGGGATATCTTCGCTCATGCCCATAACAATCGGCAGGTCCTGGTTCCTCGTATCTGCAGAAATCCCTTCGACCAGGTCATCTTTTACCGGTAAAGCCTCAAATTCTACTTTCTGGCTTTCTAAACCTTCGGAAGAAACCTCAAGCTGAATCGTTCCGGATTCTAGTGTCGCTCCGATGATGGCCATTAGCTTGCCGCTGAATAATCTTCTGCTTACCCCTTTATATTGGTCATAGTCGGTACTGTCCCCATTATCAAGGCCAATCAAGCGGGCAGCTCCTGTCACATCCACGCGCACCCGATTGTTAGCATTCTCCACTAGAGTCCCATTCTCATCTTCCATGCTAATTTCGACAAAAATTAAGTCCGTACCATTGGCAATTAGCTGCTTCTTGTCGGCGTGCAAACTGATTTTTTTTGCATCTCCAAAGGATTTCTTTACATCGGTTGCAATGATGCTGCCTGCTTCATCAAAGGCGATCGCTTTTAATTCCCCTTCTTCATAAGGAATTTTCCACCAGCCAGCAAGCTGTGTCCCATGTTCATGGTCAATTTCATGGGTTCCGATGGTCGTTCCATTGAATTGAAGTTCAATTTTCGGTGCATTCGAACAGACTCGTACATCAATCATTTGTCCTTTATTAAAATCCCAATAAGGCAAAATATGAACCATCGGCTTTGTCTTGTAATCTGTCCATACTGATTGATAAATGTAATAGGAATCCTTCTTAAAAGTAGCCGTATCAATCTGACCAAAATAAGAGTTTTTCGTATGGTACGGGGTAGGCTCCCCGATATAGTCAAATCCCGTCCATATAAATTGGCCAAGGGAGAAAGGTGTATCTCTTTCAGCAAGGATACAGGCTTCCGCAGATTTAGCTCCCCAGCTCGTAGAACTATTTCCAAGGGCGGAACATTGTTCGTCATCATCTGCCAATATCGATTTTTCAAATGGAAAATGATAGATTCCCCTGCTTTGCACGACAGAAGCAGTCTCACTGCCATAGATGATCCATTCCGGGTGCTCGTCATGATGTTTTTGATAATATTTTTCTCCATAGTTATAGCCGGCAACCTTTACCAGATCCGCACACTTTTGCGCGTTTTCCCACGGCATATAGTTGGATCCAATGGTTACCCTGGCATTTTCGTTTGGATCATATTTTCGCACCTCATCTATGAGCATTCTAGTTATCTCTTGCCCTCTTTCATCTGCATGGGTATCATAAATTTCATTTCCAATACTCCACATCAATAGACTTGGATGATTCCGATCACGCATGACCCAGCTTTTAATGTCCTTTAGAGCCCAATCTTTGAAAAATCTAGCGTAATCATATCGTGTTTTGGATCTTTCCCACATATCAAAGGCCTCCGAGACAATCAGGAATCCCATTTCATCGGCTAAGTCCATCCATTCTTTTGCAGGCATATTATGGGCGGTCCGGATTGCATTAACACCCATTTCTTTTAATATCGTAAATCTTCTCTTTAAGGCCGTTTTATTAAATGCGGCACCTAAAGCTCCTAAATCATGATGTTCACAAACCCCATTTAATTTCATCTTTTTACCGTTTAATTTGAAACCTTGGTTGGGATCCAGGGTAATGGTCCGAAATCCAATATTCTGTGAAACAGATTCGACTTCTTCATCTGTATTAATGGGCGTTAATTGAGTAATCAGCTGATAAAGATTTGGCTCGTCCGTGCTCCAAACCTTCGGATTTTCTACCAATAGACTTTGTTGATTATGTAAACGGGAATGACCTCCTGCAGCAATCTTCTCTGCAGATGAGGCTATGATTTTATCCTGATACATAATCGTATGAGTGAGCTGCACATCTTCAGCAAGGTTCATTTCAGTATCTACTTTAACCTGCCAGCCATCCTCATTCTGTTTGGTTGTTATGTAAATACCATCCGTTACAATATGGTTTACTTCTCTTGTTTTTAACCAGACATTCCGATAAATACCAGCTCCCGAGTACCATCTGCTATTCGGACTTTGATGCACCACTTTGACGAGAATCTCATTTTCCCCTTCCACAAGGGTGTCTGTGATCTCATGTTCAAATGATGAATATCCATACTTCCATTCGCCTATATACTGTTGATTCACATAAAGCGAAGAATCCATATACACACCATCAAAGCATAAGAGGACCTGCTTGCCTTCGCTGGAAAAGGTAAATCTCTTACGATACCATCCGATACTGTTTTCATATAGATTTCTGGTATTATAGATAAGCCAATCATGGGGCAAATCAACAGGTTCAAATGTTAGACCGGAACTATCAGGCACGTCAAGACCGCTTTTTGTAAATTCCCAGCCATCATTAAAAAGTAATTTTTTATTCATGTTTAGGTTTATTCACCTCTTACTAGATTTACTTTTAAATAGAGCTGACTTGTTTGGCCAGCTCTATTTGATTCTTTAACAAAATTTTAGCAAGCTTACTTAGAGACAATCCAATTGATACAGTTTCCCAAAACGTTCAAAAATTCTTGATTCAACAGACCCTGTTTGGTATGGGCGGGTGTTAAACAACATACCCTTCCTTCCCCAAAGAATGTGACCATCCCGCCACAGCTTGGCCATCAATGGATTCCGATTGTAAAAAGACATTGGTATTAGCCTCATCACATTGGACGAAATAATGTTCATCCGAAAATTCAAAGAAAGAAGGACCTGGAAGGAATGAATTTTTTTCTATGGTAGAATACTTTACAACCTGATGCTTTTCTGGATGATAAAGAAATGATCCTCTTAACATCTTGGTGTAGCCGCTTTCAGAAGAATAGGACGCTAATCCAGAGTGCCAAGCCAACCAGCCTCCGCCTTTTTGTACATATCTAGTAATCTCTGAAGCAAGATCCTCTGTCATCCAATCCCTTACGAGTTCATCCGTCGGATTTAAGCGATTCTCCTTAAAAAGAATCACTCCATCTGGCTGGTCTAAAAGCTCGTGTTTTAAAGTTTCATAGGATCCAAAAACGAGTTGAACCTCTTCACGTCCGAAATTGGTACGAACCGCCTCCTCAAGCGACTCTTTCGCCCACTCTGCCGGGTGATAATAATCTCCTAAAATAGCCAGCAATTTCACCATTCGCTATCCCTCACAAAAATTTGTTTAATTAAATAGGCATCGGATTTCCTTTATAATCGATAAAAACGTATTTACTTTCAACTGCCGGTCTTTGTTCAATAAGATTGAAAATTCCTTTTGCCGTATCATCAGGATTTCCTGGGGCATTTATTCCACCCATATCTGTCTTGATCCATCCAGGATGAACAGCATAAACCTGAATATTTTTCTCATTCACATATTTACTCAATTGTTGAGAAAACATATTAAGGGCGGTTTTAGATGCAGCATAAGCATAATCTCCACCATAAGCGTTTGCAATACTTCCCGCTTCAGAAGAAATATTGATAATGGATGAACTGTCGCCCAATAACAATAAAGGAAGGAAATGTTTGACGACTCTCATTGGACCAAACAGATTGATATCAAAGGATACTTGAACTTGATCCAAGTCTAAATCTTCTATTTTTTCATCCCGTCCCAACAGGATTCCAGCATTATTAATAATGGCGTCAATGGTTCCAAATTGCTCTTTGACAAAATTGGCAGCTTGTAGTACAGAATCTTCCTTTGTCACATCTAATGGAACAATCGTAATAGACTTTGAGAATTCAAGATCAGATAATTTTTCTCTTCCTTGTTCTGGATCTCTAACTCCTGCAACAATATGATGTCCTTTTTCTGCCCCTAATTTGGCGAGCGCCAATCCTAAGCCTCGATTGGCACCTGTTATTAAAATCCTCATCTTATAATCACCTGCCTGCAAAATTTAATTGGGAGTCTCTTTTAATTGTCATTTTCTAATAGCTCTAAAATAATTTTTAAATCCTTAAAGGTATCCATGTATGCATACCTTCCTCCTGTGTACTCGCCTTTTTGCATTAAGGGCATTTGGTTTCTTTCCATCAGAGTAATTTTTTCTTTCATCCCTTTTATAATGAAAGCAATATGATGCGGACCTTCACCATGCTCGTCGAGGTATTCTCTCCATGTACTTGGATGCTGGTCTGGTTCAATTAATTCTAATTGAAGAGACCCCATATCAAAGAAGGCGAGTTTGGCACGTGCTTCGGTTGAATTCCCTTTATATTCTGTCTCGGCTTTATCCACCGCATCAGTATGACTCCAGCCCGGATTTTTCACACCAAAGAAATCAGCATACGCTTGACTGGTTTTTTCAATATCATGAACAAGGATTCCAATTTGAGCAATGACATTCGTACCGAGTATATTTTTCTCTGCAACTTGATCTATATTAGCCATAAAATTCCCTCTTTTCGATAGTTAAATTGATTACAGCCGCCTATACATTTTTCTTATCTGGATAAATCATAATCTTGATGCTGGTATCCTTTTGTGTCCTAGCCATCTCCACGGCTTCCTTGATGTCACTTAGCGCATACTTATGTGTAATCACTTTTTCAATATCACAATCAGATTTACCTAACGCCTGAATGGCCGCAGGATAGGTGTTGGCATAGCGAAAAAGACCATAAACATCAATTTCTCCATCAATTAACTGATTGATATCAAGGGGAATTTCATTTGTGGTTGGCATTCCAACGAAAACAATTCTTCCGCCACGATTGACCACTTTTACGGTATCCGAAATAGCCCTTTGATTCCCCGATGATTCTACAACGACGGTAATACCTTTTCCACCAGTTCGTTCTTCAAGCCGCTCTTTCACATTTTCATTAAGCGGATCAAGCACATCCGTTACTCCCATTTCCAGAGCTAGTTCTCTGCGAAAAGGAACCACATCACTGGCATAAATCTCTGTAACACCAAACATTTTTGCTGCCTGAATGGCAAGTAAGCCAATTGGACCGAGTCCGCTGATAAATACGCGGTCTGCTTGTGTCACCTTTCCGCGATTCATCGCATGAAAACCTACTGATAACGGCTCAAGCAAGGCACCTTCCTCATAACTCATGGTGTCTGGCAATTTAAACAGCATATCGCTTCGAATCGCGATATACTCAGCCCAAGCACCATCCACTGGCGGGGTGGCCAAAAACACAACATCAGGACATAAATTATATCTTCCCGACTTACAATAATCACATCTTCCACAAGTGACCCCTGGTTCTACTGCTACTCGGTCGCCTACGGATACATTGGTAACAGAATCTCCTACCTTTACAACTTCTCCGGCTAATTCATGTCCTAGAATAATCGGCTCTTTTACGACATAACGGCCGATTTTTCCATGTTCATAATAATGGACATCTGAACCACAGACACCAATGCAATACACTTTGATTAATGCTTCATCTTCCTTGGGCTCCGGAATGTTGATTTGTTTTACTTCCATATCGAGTGGCTTTGCCATCACTGCGGCATTCATTGAACCTGTTGTCATATCCTTTTATCCTTTCTCGAGGTACGTTTATTTTTCATCTCGTTCACGGTAGGTAAAAAAGTCAAAATCCGCATGTTTCTTCCTGCCGCTTAAATCTTGGGCACATAAGCCAATAAATGCGCCTGTGAATCCCTGATCGAGTAATGTACCGCCCTTTTTCAGTTCCACATGATCATCAGATATTTTGCTGGCATCTAAGACTGGGCCGATCTTAGCCCAATTGATACCGTCTTCAGAAAAGTAGAATTGGAGCTCCGCATAATGAAGATCGGCTTTTAAGAATACTTGGTTCCAACCGTCTATTGATATTGGAGTGTCGAGCGGCTCTGTGTAGACCCCCTGGTCACTGGCGATAATCCCAATACATTTGCCTAGCTCTTCGTCATGACTTATCCAAAGATAGTAGTAATTTCGACTGTTGTAATAGTAAACAAGCCCAGCCATCTGTTGAAAGGTTTCCGGTTCAAATTCCACAACAGTCTCAGCTGTTACCGAAAAGGCCTGCTGTCTGCGGGCGATCAAGCTTTGTCTATGTGAAGAACTAAACGATTCTCTTCCTTTTAATCTTAAATAACCTGGTCTCTCTTTGATAGAAACCCATTCTTCTGTAAATGGTACTCGAAGGGAACTAAAATGAATGCTTGGTTCTTCCCCATCAAAATGATCGGTTTCAGGCTCTCTTTCAAAAGGGCATTCAGGTAATGAAGGAAGTTCCACTTTTGCATCCGGACTAGTAGTTCCATTCGCAAGCCTGAGCCATCCATCTTCGGTCCAAACTCCTTTTTGAATTGCTGTCTCCCTGCCAAGATTGCAGTTCATCGAAGGCTTCAGAGGGCGTCCTGTTAGATGAACTAAATACAGCTCATTTGTTTGTGTATGGACGATGCTGGCATGTCCCGCCTTTTGAAGTTCAAGCTCCGGTTTGCCAGACGAAGTCAAAATTGGTCCTGTGGGGTCAACCTCGTAAGGGCCGAATAATGACTCGGAGCGGGCCACTGTGACTGCATGCTCAAATCTTGTCCCACCTTCAGCAGTCATCAAATAATAATAATCATTGTGCTTATATAAATGAGGGGCTTCTGTTAATCCTAACTTTGTTCCTTTAAAGATATTATGGATCGGTCCGATTAATTTCTTCTCCTCAGGGGAATATTCCTGAAGCAAGATGCCGCCAAAGGAATTTTTGTTTTTCCGGTGATCCCACACCATATTCACAAGCCATTTTCTCCCGTCGTCATCATGAAATAGGGATGGATCAAACCCACTGCTATTTAAATAAATCGGTTCGGACCATGGACCCATAATATCGTTAGCAGTAATGAGATAATTGTGGGTATCTTTAAATGGTCCAATATGACTTTTCACATCGGTGTAGATTAAGTAGAATGTTCCATTATCATAGCTCAAGCATGGAGCCCATACTCCTCCAGAATCCGGATCCCCAAGCATATCCACTTGACTTTTACGTGTTAATGGATGGGTTAGTAATCTCCAATTCTTTAAATCTCTTGAATAATGGATTTGTACCCCGGGAAACCATTCAAAAGTGGACGTTGCAATATAATAATCATCTTCTACTCTTACAATGGAAGGATCCGGGTTAAACCCTGGCAAAATCGGATTCGTAACGAAAGACACTACAATCTCCTCCTTAGTTGATAAAATTTCTACGTTTATTAAAAAACCTAATTTTATTATATCACCGCCTACTTAGTTTGCGTATTCAACAAACTAAGTTTTTTTATATAAAAGCTTAATGGCTTACTATTTTTAGTAATAGCATTCTTGTAAGTCCAGCCAATCGATTTTGGCTTGGGTTAGCTGAATATGCAGCCTCTCCATACTGGAATGCATTCCAGCTGTTGTCATTGGATCTAATGACGTACAAGTCGACGAAGGGTCGATTTAACGCATAGGCTAAGGCAATTTGGATTAGTGAAACACTGTTTTTTTCACCCCAGCTCCTCTTCCTCTGCCCTGCGACCGCTCCCAATTGTCTTCATGAAAAGCGAGCCATTTCTGGATCATCTGTTTGATTGGGAGAACCATACGAATGAAATTTTAATTTTAAATAAGTGACACCCGCTGTTTATTTTTTGCCGATAACAAACACGCATCGATGACTTTCATATTTCTGATAGCATCTTCCGCTGGAAAACGGGGCGATGTGCCGCCAATAATACTTTTGGCAAATTCATCCACCTGGATGGTATACTGATTAAGTTCTTTACTTGGTTCGGTTCGTGTTTCCCCTTCAACGGTAACTTTAAAATCCCCTCCTAAATCGGAATTTACGATAAAGGCGTTTGGAATATCTATCCTTCCTTTTGTCCCTACAATTTGAAGGGTATTTTGAAAATGAGCCCACATGCCGCACATAATGGTTACTCCAATATTTTCAGGGAACTCAATTAAGCCAGATACCATCATATCGACATGATCATGTTCGGGTGAGAAAAATGTTTGTACGGTAACCGCTTCTGGTTCCCGCTCCAACAAATATCTTGCTGCACTAATCGGATAACAACCAACATCATATATGGAACCTCCGCCCCACTCAGCACGGTAGCGGACATTGTCTTTGTCTCCGGCATTATTAAAGGTAAAGGTTCCGTGCAGTCCGCGAATGGTTCCTATTTCTCCGGAATTTAAAATTTCCTTAATTCGTTCATATCGAGGGTGATAACGGTACATAAATGCTTCGCCCAGTTTCACCCCAGACTCTTTGCATGCCCAAACCATCTCTCTAGCTTCTTCCTGATTTAGGGCAAGCGGCTTTTCACATAGAACGTGCTTTCCAACTTTTGCGGCTTTTATGGTCCATTCTTTATGCAGATGATTTGGCAGGGGAATGTAAACCACGTCGATTTCAGGGTCTTGCAAAAGTGCTTCATAACTACCGTATGCTCGTTCAATGCCTAATTCAGCAGCCGTCGATCTTGCTTTCTCTAACCCCCGGCTGGCAATCGCAAGCACCACACTGGTTTCAGAGTTTTTAATTGCTGGAATTACAGAGTGGATGGCAATATTGGCACATCCTAGGACTCCCCAGCGCAGCTTCTGATTCATTTTAATTTCCTCCTAATAAACTTATGAAATTATGAACATGCTTCTAAATGTTTGTTGGATGACTAAATGAAGTATCTAAATAGCACTATTCAGCTTGACTCTAGCTAGTAGGCTAAATAAACTCAGCTTATATATTCTTCATGTCTTACCATGTTCCTTCTAATATCTCTCTTTTCCGTAAATTTTTATCTATTTCCATAAAACACCCCGCCTTTTTACGACGGGGGAAAATTGTCGATTATTCATTTTTAGGCAGTTGGTGATACTTGATTTTGAACTAAGACTTTTTTTTCCCATGCCCTGCTTTTCCATCTAAAGTACATCGTAATCCCTCTAACCCACTCATCCACAATAAAGGCGACCCAAATACCTGGCAGTCCGATTCCGAGATGTATTCCTAAGAAGTAAGCTAGCGGCACGCAAATCCCCCACATGGAGATAACGGCCATTTTAACGGAGATGGTTGTATCACCGGCTGCTCTTAGTGAACTAATCACGACCAAGTTAAACGTTCGGCCCGGCTCCAGAATGAAACAAAACAATAATAATTTGCTTCCCATGGAAATAATCTCTTTATTATCTGTAAAAATCGAAAGAAGAGATTCCCGGAAGAAACATATAAGTACGGCAATCCCAAAGGTGAGAGTAAAGCTATATTTTAAGCTTTTTAATAATTGGCGATAGGCACCATCAAAATCACGGGCACCTACCTTATAACCTATTAAAATCTGTGTTCCCTGACCCATGGCCAAGCCAAATAAAACAATATATGAATTGACGCTTTGTGTATAAACACGGGTGGTTAAGGCCGCAGCACCCAGAACAGCGATCATCGATGTTATCACCAACTGACTGGCGTTGTAGCATAGTTGTTCACTAGCAGCCGGTATACCAATTTTTAAGATTTTTTTAATTTGTGTCCGATCACTTGTTAGATAATCCTTTAATTTGATATTCAGCGAGATCCGTTTATACATAATCCAGAGGATCACCAGTAGGGCTACTGTCCTGCTTATTCCTGTAGAGATAGCCGTCCCTTTTACGCCCAGTTGAGGGAATCCCAATAAACCAAAAATCAAAATACTATTGATGGCTAAATGAATCATGTTCATGAACATAGACACAAACATCGCATCTCTCGTGTAACCATTCGCCCTTAAAATAGAGGATACCGTTTGCAATAATGCCTGGATAAAAAGAGTTCCTCCAACAATGGAAAGATATTGCTTTCCTAGTCCGGCAAGATGTTCGGGAAGATGAAAGAATGCCAAAAATTCACCTTTAAAAATGACCATGATTAAACTAATAATTAAACCAACGATAAAATTTAGCTTAATTGACATGGTCGTCACGATTTTTGCCTGTTCACGTAAACCCGCTCCCAAGTATTGGGAGAGGACCACTGCTGTCCCCATTGAAACAAAATTAAAGATGAGGATGGTAAAGAAAACTAGTTGATTCGATACCCCGACAGCGGCTACTGCATCATCAGAGATATGGGACAGCATGATGGTATCCGTGCTGCCCATAATGACTTGAAGAAAAAGTTCAATAAAAATTGGCCATGTTAACTTGAGCAAACTTACTTGTGGCGCCGCTCCCTGGCTTTTTGCCATTTCCATTACAGTTCCACCTTTGACATGAAGGTAGAAAACATTAACACATAGTCTTAATAGATTTTTCTATTTTGTTCATCTGCAATACCTGATTTTCTGTAAAAATAAGTGTTAATGATATCCCGCCACTCTTTTGAATGTGATACTTGTTCTTCTAATCTATTTAATATATCTTCATAACGCTCAGAATCTATCCGGTCCTTTAACGTTGTCCATCTTTCCTTTAATTCCTCGGCTTCTAGAACGCCTTCAAAGTGAGTATTGTAAATATGCTGAATGACTGTAACACCCGATTTTAATTTATGTGTATATGGAACATGGTGGAAGAACAACAACAATTCATCCGGACAGGTGTCAAGTGATTCGTACATTTCGGTGTTTTCTTTAAAATACTGTGCGGTGTAACCTGTACCTGTTTGGACGGTACGGTCGACCCCAATACCGTGACAGTCAGCAAAATGATAGGTACCCCAAACCGAGTATTCATAGCCATCCACATTTGGTCCATAGTGATGATGCGGATTCACCATCCAGCCTACGCCAAGTGGTGAAGTATAATGCTCATAAATTTCCCACGACTTCAGGAGCATTTGACTGATTTGTTCGTTAACCAGCTCATCTTGGCCAAAGGTCTGCCCAATCCATTCATTAGTGATGGTTTCTGCTTCAAGGTCAGGATTCCAGGTTAACCGGCCAAAACCATATAGGTTTGCCTGCGCTAAAGTATGTCCGGTCCAATTGTAGTCATTGCCAATATTAGAAACAGCCGCTATACCTGAATAACGGTATGGGAACATCGAACCGTCAACCACATGTTTTACGGGTGATCCTTCTCCATTTGCAAAAGTGTCAAAATCGAGAATTTCCTTCCATTGTGGAACTAAGTAACAAAGATGCCGTTGCTGCCCTGTGTATTCCTGTGTCACCTGAAATTCCATCATTTGGTTCGTTTGCGGCATCGCTCCAAATAACGGGGAAACCGCTTCACGTACCTGGAAATCCATCGGTCCATTTTTTATTTGTAAAATAACATTCTCATGGAACTGACCGTCAAGTGGTTTAAAGTGGTCGTATGCCGCCCGCGCACGGTCTGTCGAACGATCGCGCCAGTCCTGCAGGCAGTTATAGACGAAACACCTCCAGATGACTAAACCGCCAAATGGCTCTAAAGCTTCTGCCAGCATATTAGCCCCATCTGCATGATTACGATTATAAGTAAAAGGGCCAGGCCGGTGTTCGGAGTCTGCTTTTACAAGGAATCCTCCAAAATCAGGGATAAAGCGATATATTTCCTCCGCCTTATTTTTCCACCATTCTTTTACCACAGGATCTAATGGGTCTGCCGTGTCCAAATCGCCCAATTGAATTGTACTTGCATAATTAATACTTAGGAATGTTTTAATTCCGTAAGCTCTAAAAATACTGGCAACAACCGCTACTCGAGGAAGTAGGCTGCTTGTAATTAAATTGGTTTCGACTTGATGAACATTTACGTTATTAATAGAAATAGCATTTATCCCAACAGAAGACAGTAATCTAGCATAATCCTGAATCCTGTTTAGCTCCTCAGAGAATACGTCGTCTTTGTAGAAAATAGATTTTCCTGCATAACCTCGTTCAATACTTCCATCCATGTTATCCCACTGGTTAATCATCCTTAATTGATTCTTAGGGGATTCCACTAGGTTTAAATTATCTAATTTCTCTCGATTCTGCATGAGCCTTAATAGATGAAAAGCGGCATATAATACTCCTGCTTCTCTTTTACCTACTAGATAAATGGTGCTTTTTTCTTCCGTATTAATAGTCTTTATCATATAACCATCTTCATTGATTTGCTCAAAATCAGCATCGATCTTGTCGTCTAACAAATTTACTTCCTTCTTGGTCGCTAACACAATGCTTTTTTTTGCTCTAATACCCGATGAAATTTCAGGTTGTAAATCTAACATGGACGAAAAGGCTGTTATAAGTTCGTTTTGTGCAGATTGGATCACGATGGAATCTGCAAGACTTACAATAGTAGAAGCCCATTTTTGGTATTCCTGTACTAATGCTCCATCATCTATTTTTTGGTATTGCAGCCATGCGGCATAGCTCTCTTTATGATGGACTTTATATTGTTCCGTTACATTATTTAGAGTGTTTTCAACTATAGTGTTCATTATGAGTCCTCCTCCATATTGAAATAAGTGTTAGCGTAAGTAATTGAGGAACAACTACTATACTATCGATTTAAGGCATCCCAAGCGCCTAATAAATACATGATGCCTAATGCCCGATCATATAGACCATATCCAGGCCGGCATTGTTCATCCCATATATGCCGGCCATGATCCGGACGGATGTATCCTTTAAAGCCGCTTTCATGATAGGCCTTCATGATTCCAACTATATCTACTGAACCATCTTGTGTTCGGTGAGAGGTTTCAATAAAATCACCATTTTCATAGATTTTCACATTGCGAACATGGGCAAACGGGATTCGCTCCGCAAATTCTCGAACCATTGCAACCACATCATTGCTGCGGCTTGAACCTAATGCCCCGCTGCAAAGTGTGATCCCATTGTACGCACTGTCAACAAGCTTTAAAATCCGTCGGATATTCTCCTGATTGGTGACAATCCGTGGTAAGCCAAATACAGACCATGGTGGATCATCCGGATGAATTGCCATTTTGATATCATGTTCTTCTGCCACTGGAATAATAGCTTCAAGGAAGTATTGAAGGTTATTAAATAAATCTTCTTCTGTTACATGTTTATAGGCTTCCAATAGATTGGTAATATTCTCTAAACGCTCAGGCTCCCAGCCTGGCATGGTGAAGTCAGGGTTCATGGCAATTTTATTTACCAATTCCATTGGGTCAATGTCATCCACTTTTGATGTTTCATAGAAAAGGGCAGTAGAGCCGTCTTCATGTGCTTTATATAGATCGGTCCTAATCCAATCAAACACAGGCATAAAGTTGTAACAGATGACCTTTACTCCCACTTTAGCCAGCTTTTCAATCGTACGTTTATAGTTTTCTATATATTGGTCCCGGGTAGGAGATCCGAGTTTAATATCCTCATGAACATTTACACTTTCCACTACATCGATATTAAAACCATATTGATCTGCTTGTCGTTTTACTTCTTGGATTCGATCCATAGGCCATTCCGCGCCTGCCTGCATATCGTGAAGCGCCCAAACGATCGTCTCTACGCCTGGTATTTGTTTAATATGATTTAGGGTTACAGAATCATTGCCCTCACCATACCATCTAAATCCCATCTTCATTCCTTTACCCCTCCGTTAATTGGCACTCTCATTTGGTTTACAAAAGTTCAATCTTAAATCTTCTAATACTTCCCTGCTATTAAGTAAAAATACATAACACACTACACTTGCCGTAAATAGGATGAAAAAATTTGAAGTAATCGTGGTTAAAAATAAGGTGATAATAACAATGCTGATATTCCCAAAGGTAACCTTTACCTTTTTGAAACTATAATAAATGGAAAGTTTCCAAATATCTTTCAATCTAAAGTTAAAGCCTGCATTAATTAAAAATGCATACATCATAAAAATCAACGTAACGATAATCCCTATGAAAAAGACTACTGATAAAATATGATGAAGTACTGATGGGTTTGAATTAAAGTATTGCAGGTCCACAAAAAGGATGTATAGAACTAGAAGAAGCGGCAGCCAAAATCGCATGGTATCTTTAAAATTTATTTGATATCCGTGAAAGAAATCTTTTAATGGAGAAAGTTCCTTATCCCGGATAAGTTTTCCCATTGAATAAAACAAGGCTGAAATCGAAGGTCCAGTCAGGATAAGAGCCAGAAAGTAAATCGTAATATTAGAAAAAGTAGGTTCCAGTGTCATAAAAAAGAATAAGAAAATAGCATTACAAAGGACAAAATATATATTTGTCATTAACAGCCAATAGATATAATTTGTAACTGAAAATAAGGTTCCTTCACCAAACTCTCTTTTTCTCATAATAAATCCACCTATCAAGTTCATTTTGATTGTGAAATTTCTCTAATAGAGAAAAATGGTTGTGAACGTGAGAAGTCAACTTTCTCTTCACAACCATCACCTATGTTGATTACGTTTTAGTGACCACTGGCTGTAATTCTATTAAAAAGTATTACAGGCAGTATCACACAATCACTTAATCTAATTACTTATTTTTCTTTTCAAAATCTTTATAAGCTTTATTAACCATATCTAAATATTTATCCATACCTTTAGCTTTTAATTCAGATACATAAGCATTCCACTCAGATAATGGACGAGTACCTAAAATGAACTTCGCTGTATTTTGTTTTACCGTATCCGTTAATGGTGTTGAAATAAGTGTTGCTTGTTCTTGATCAGTTGCACTCATTGGATATGGAGGATTTACTGGTAATACTTCCTTATTTTTGTGCATACTATCTTGGAATTTAACTTCTTCTTCGCTCATTGTGGATTGCAGTAAATCAGTAGTACCACCATAAGCAAATGAACCAGTTCCGAAACCATAGTCCACACGTAAATCTTTCTTTCCGGAAGGGTTTAAGCCAAGGAAGTTGATATCTGGCATAAGAACGCGTTTACCATTTTCCTTTTTATATGTTGTGCCTTCAACGCCCCATTTAGCTAATTCTTCTCCTTCATCGCTATACCAGAACCAGTCAATAAATTGAAGCAAGGCAATGAAATTTGGATCATCTTTGGCTTTGGCATTAATCATGATTCCGTTTTCTAATCTTGATCCAGCAATAACGTTTCCTTTTGGACCTCCAGGTACGTCGATTTTTGCAATATTGTATTTACCTTCTCCTAGCGTTTTGTCCATACTTGTACGCATGGTAACGATTTCTTGAGAGTTGCTGCTAATCACAAATGACTTACCATTTACAAATTTTTCAATCGCTTGATCGTCACTTTGTGATAAGCTTTCTTTGTCCAACAAACCTTCTTTAACAAGTCCATTAAAGTAAGTTAGCATTTCTTTATACTCTTTTGATGCACCAGCAAATACAAATTTATTTTTGTCTTGATCAAATGTCACATAGTTTGTTGTGCCCCAGCCGCCAACGGTACCAAAAGTAGGAGCGGCATATTGCAATAAAGCACCCAGCGGACTAACGGCTCCGGATGTACTCCAACGATCGGAGAATGGTGTAACATCAGGATAGATTTCTTTTAATTTTTTCAATGCTGCTTCAAATTCATCCCATGTTTTCGGAATCGCGATATTATTCTTTTCAAAAATATCTGTTCTTACAGCTAGTGTGTAATCTGGCCATACCTCTTCGTGTAAACCAGGGAGTAGATAATATTTACCATCGGCTTGTCTTAAATTATCAATCTCAGGCTGTAGTTTCCATTTTTTTACTTTATCCATGTAGTTAGGCATGTATTTCACGTAATCACTAATTGGCAGAATAGCACCAGAGGAAACAAATGGAGTTTCCTGACCAGGATACGTTTTAGGGATAATTAGCGGAGCATCCCCGGAACTAATTAACAAACTTCTTTTTTGGGCGTAATCACTCATTGGAACAACTGTTGGTTTTAAAGTAACATTCGTTCTTTTTGTGATTTCACTCCATAGCAGCCAATCCTTTTTATAGGCATACCATGCAGCATCATTGTACATTGTTGTAAACGTAATCGGTTTTTTCGCTTTAAATGTTTTTTCGACCCCGTAATCTGCCATGGCCGCTCCCTTATCCTTAGAAGAAGAAGCAGTTGAGCTTGTGCTTTTATCACTGCTGCATCCAGCCAATAAGCTGCTAAGAGCGGTAACAATTGCAACTAAAAAAGCTAACTTTTTTAAAATCTTTGCCATTGGATTTCCCCCACTTTATAATTTTTATAATGAACTTATGTAACTAAGTCGCATCCAGGTTATTGTTTAACGGATCCAAGCATGATGCCGGAAACAAAGTACTTTTGAACAAACGGGTACACCATTAATATTGGCAATACCGTTAATACCATTGTTACGGCCTTGATATTAGCGCCAATTTGCTGCAAATCATCTGCAGAGGTAGCACCGGCTGATTGGCCTGATGTTGCTCCCGCCAAAAGATTTCTCAAGTAAAGCGTCACTGGGAACTTGTCGGACTGATCCAAATAAAGGAATGCCCCAAACCATGAATTCCAGCTTCCCACCGCATAGAACAGGACCATGGTAGCTAAAATGGGCTTTGATAACGGTAAGATGATTTTTATAAATGTTCCATAGGTAGAGGATCCATCAATCGATGCTGCTTCTTCCAGTTCCTCTGGCATGGCTTCGAAAAATGATTTCATGATCAGCATATTAAAGATACTAATGGCACCAGGGATCACAATGGCCCAAATGGTATTGGTCCAGCCAAGATTTTTAATTAAGATATAATTCGGTATCAATCCACCGTTAAAAAACATTGTAAAAATTGCCATGGAAGTAAAGAACTTACGACCCATAAGACGCTTTTTCGATAAAACGTAAGCAAAAATGGTCGTCATTACCATTGCGATCAGGGTACCTAGAACGGTATAAACAATGGTATTTCGATAGCTCGTCCAAAACGTTTTGTCATGCAGAATAGTTTGATAGGTTGTAAGGTTAAATCCCTTTGGTATCAGGTTTACTTTACCTGCGTTAATCTCGGCCTGACCGCTAAATGACTGAGCAACGACATTCAAGAAGGGAAATAATGTTACATATATAACTAATAACAAGATAATTACATTAATGACTTTAAATATTTTGTACTGTACCGTTTCCTTCACTGGTCTCTCCTCCCTTACCACAATCCATTGTCTGTAAACTTTTTCGATAGAAAATTGGCAGAAAAGACTAAGAACAATCCAATGATAGATTCAAACAAGCCAATTGCAGTCGCATAACTAAAGTTGCTCGATTGTAAGCCAATCCTGAAAAGATAGGTAGAAATAACATCCGAAGTTTCAAAGTTTAATGGGTTATAGATTAATAAGATTTTCTCAAATCCAACCGCCATAATATTTCCAATATTCAGAATTAGTAGTGTAATCACGGTTGGAAGAATTCCTGGAATGGTGATATGAATGGTTTGTTTCCATCTGTTTGCACCATCTATTTTGGCTGCTTCATATAGAGAATCGTCGATATTTGTAAGGGCAGCTAAATAGAGAATCGCTCCCCACCCCATCGTCTGCCAAACTTCTGAGGCAACATATACCGGTCTAAACCAATGTGGATCTTGCATAAATAAGACGGGCTTGCCGCCAAAGAATTCTATTAATGAATTGATCGCACCACTCGTAGAGGTTAATTGTAAAATCATCCCGCTTATGATGACGACGGATAGGAAGTGTGGTAAATAAGATGCTGTTTGAACGAACTTTTTGAACTTTGTTGATTTGATCTCATTTAGTAATAAGGCAATAATAATCGGAGCAGGGAAACAGAAAAGTAATGTTAAACTACTGGTAATTAACGTGTTTCTAAATACCTGCCAGAAGGCCGTGTCTCCTACAAACATTTGAAAATAGTGAAGACCAACCCACTCTTCCCCAAAGATATTTCCCCCGGGAATAAATCTTCTAAAAGCAATAATATTACCAATCATGGGTATGTACTTGAAGATCACCAGATAAATGATTGGTAAAATAAGTAAAGAATACAGCTGCCAATCTTTTTTTAGTGCTTTTAGTACGAATGATCTTTTAGGAGTGGTAATAATCGGTACTTGGAGTTCTTGTGTTTGCTTTGATACCTCGACAACTTGCTTCAATGAATTCCCTCCTTATCTTTTTTGTTATTTAGTTTTTGCTTTTCCACTGATCGGCGGCATTGCTTAAGAAAGAATAAAAGTAATGCCTTTTACCTATAACATAGTTCGTATATCCTACAAACTATGTTGGTTGATTTTACCAGACTATTTGTCTCAATTACTTTGAAACATACTATAGCAATCCTTGTATATTTATTAAACATAGTTTGTTCGTCATACAAACTATGTTTATGTAACCATTTTAACACCTCTATTTTATAGGTGCAAGCGGTTTCAGACAAAATCTATCAATTTTTTTGTTAATCTATAACATTTTTATTATCTTTTAAATTTGTGCTTTTTAAACTACTTGGAAAATTGGCTTTTCTGGTATGAAATGAACAGGAATCCCTGGGAAAATAGTTTCGATCCATTCTGCCAAATACTTCATACCGGGTGCTTCGCTTTCAGCATGGCCGAGGACCATTAGTGCCTTTTGTTTGCCTTGATAGACGGCATCCCTGATAAACTCTGGAGTCTCCCACTCAGGACCTTCTCCTGAAATGATTAAATCAAGTTTTTCCTTCTCGAAAAGTGGTATAGATAAAGACCCTCCTCCTCGATATCCTGCTAACAAGCCGATACGAGTGCAAGTTCCATCTAAATTCCCTACCGTACGGACAAACTCGATTCCAAGTTTCCCCTTTACGTACTCAGCAATTTCCCTCAAAGACATGGAAGGAATCTTTACAATGGTTGATGTGGGTTGATTCTTCTCCACATAGGTTTTCCAACCCAATGCCTCAATCAAACCAACCATAATCCCATCAGGCTGGTACCTGTGTATATAATCATGAAAACGATAGATGGCTATTCCAGACTCTTTGATAAGCCGGCGCTTTTCAAGATACACCGGAGATTCTTCCACGATTTCGATATGATCTATATGGCTGTAAAACAGGCCTTCATGGGTAATCAACAGATTAGCTCCTAGGTTGATTGCCCTTTCAATAACCTTTTGTGTCGCCATAAATGTGATTGCGATTCCTTTTACCACCATGTTTGGATCACCAAACTTGAGCGTGTCAACGGTGTTAGGAATTTTATTCACTGGCTCCATTAATTTATCTAAGACAGCTTGGACAGTGATTGTCATTTCTTACCCTCTCCCCAATTATTTTTTTTGCAAAAAAGAGTTGCCATGTTAAGACAACTCTTTCCTATTAAACTTTATTTTTTATACACTAAAGGAGACTCTGCTGTCTCTATCCAAATCGCCTTTTCTTGGGCTTCAATACATAATTCAGCCGCTCTAAATGTATGTTCTTGGGTCATCGCATTTTCGGTTCCGTTTAAGCAATCAAGGATGAATTCGCCAAAGAACGGGCAGCCAACTTTACCTGATAGCTGGAAGTGTTTTTCTCCTTCATGATTTACTAGATATAGCTGGTCTCCTTTTGAATCTCTCGCAATATCAATATACTTCCTGACTTCAATATAGCCATCTGTCCCTAAAATAAAGACCCGTCCATCTCCCCATGTACCAAGACCATCCGGTGTAAACCAGTCGACGCGGAAATAAAAGGTGGCCCCATTATCAGCTACTAGTGTGGCATCGCCGAAATCTTGAAACTTCGGATACTCTTTAAAATGATAATTGGCTATTTTACTATGAAGTACCTTCGCATCTTTTGCGCCTGTAAAGTGCAGGAATTGTTCAATTTGGTGACTTCCGATATCACAAAGAATGCCGCCATAATATTCTGGATCAAAAAACCAGTCAGGCATGCTTTTTGGATTGGCACGATGCGGTCCTGTCCCAATGACTTGGACAACCCGGCCAATCGCCCCTTCTTCAATTAACTGTCCGGCAAAGATCGAACTTTCAGAGTGCAGGCGTTCACCATAATAGATTCCCCATCTAAGACCGGTCTCTGCTACCTTTTCTCTTGCCTGTTTCACTTGCTCCAATGTAGTAAACGCAGGCTTATCTGTAAAATAATGTTTACCGTGTTCAAGGACACGGAGGCCCAATGGTCCTCGCTCAGATGGAATATTGGCACTGGCAACTAGTTTAATGTCAGGATTGGAAAAAACCTCTTCTTCGGATGAAGCAATATTTGCCTCAGGGTATTTTGTAACAAAACCTTGGATTTTTTTTGGGTCTGGGTCATACACTGCCACTAACTGACCGCCAGCTTCGATTAAACCGTTACACATCCCATAAATATGACCATGATCTAAGCCGATGGCCGCAAATTGAAAGACTCCCGGCCGAGCGACAACCTTTTTAACCAACCCTTTTGGTGCATAATTCATCCCATCATTTCGATCCATTTTCACCGCTCCTTTTCCACTTTTACATTCATGCCTAGTCGTGATTTGTGTCGGTTTTGACTACCCTCGAGGCTCTTTTTTCTCCTGCTCGGTCGTCAATACGTTCCCTTGTCTACCAGCCGGGCCTTTTTTTCTCTTGCTCGGTCGTCAATACATTCCCTTGTCTACCGGCCGGGCCTTTTTTTCTCTTGCTCGGTCGTCAATACGGCCCCTTGTCTACCGGCCGGGCTTTTTTTGCTCTTGCTCGGTCGTCAATACGGCCCCTTGTCTACCGGCCGGGCTTTTTTTGCTCTTGCTCGGTCGTCAATACGGCCCCTTGTCTACCGGCCGGGCTTTTTTTGCTCTTGCTCGGTCGTCAATACGTTCCCTTGTCTACCGGCTGGGCCTTTTTTTTCTCTTGCTCGGTCGTCAATACGGCCCCTTGTCTACCGGCCGGGCTTTTTTTGCTCTTGCTCGGTCGTCAATACGGCCCCTTGTCTACCGGCCGGGCTTTTTTCCCTCTTGCTCGGTCGTCAATACGGCCCCTTGTCTACCGGCCGGGCTTTTTTTGCTCTTGCTCGGTCGTCAATACGGCCCCTTGTCTACCGGCCGGGCTCTTTTTTCTCTTGCTCGGTCGTCAATACCACCCTTGACTCGCTCAAGTCTCTTCAAAAAGAGCTATTCATACTTACCGCCGGTTGTAATTGCATTTTCTGAAAAACTAACGACATGGTTCTTTTTTTCATAAAAATGAGTGGCATTCTTTAAGACGCCGTCACTTGTATAAAATGGGCTTGTTTCATCTAGTGGGAGTTTTACCGTTTGTCCTGTACTAGAAGATTGATAGATGGCTGTAATGAGCTCCAGCGTTTTTCTGCCTTCATGTCCATCTACTAAAACTTCATTTTTACCCTCAATCCCTGATAATACATCATCAATTTGGGCGGTATGGCCCTCATATTCCAAATTGGACAATTGCTCATAGGCAGCTTGCAGTTTTTCTTCTAATTCTTCATCCTTTTCCGGGAAACCATTTTCCTTCGATTTTGATGCACAAACCTTCCATGGTACAGAGACACGTGCATTTTTCCCTTGGAAAATTAGCTGCTGTTCTTCTCCGTGATGTACAACGGAGCTTGTAATTTGCGCCAAACTGCCATTCGGATAGCGGCAGATGGCCACTGACAAATCCTCCACCTCGGCATTATCATGTGATGTATTACTCGCAATAGCCGTTACATCAGCAGGCATTCCATTCATCCAATGGAAAATATCAATATGATGGACAGCATGATTTAATGTACAGCCGCCTCCTTCTTTTTCCCAGGTTCCCCGCCACCATAAATCATAATAACTGTAGCCCCGCCACCAGAAGGAATCTACCTGAGTATGGACAATCGGGCCCATCAGCTTTGTATCAAGAATGGCTTTTAATTTCATCATTGGATTGGTAAAGCGATTTTGTGATACAACCGATAAAATTTTGCCGCTTGCCTTTTGAGCCTGATTCATGGCATCGCATTCTTCCAGAGAAGAGGCCATTGGCTTCTCAACAAGGACATGCTTTCCAGCCTGTAAAAAGGCAATCGATAGTTCAGCGTGCGTATAGGGAGGGGTACAAATAGATACCAAATCAATATCCTGGCGTTGCAGCATCTCTTTATAATCGCTGTATATATCTACTTTTATATTGTGAGTCTGGGCGCTTTTTTCTGCCTTTTCAGGATAGATATCACAAATGGCTACAATTTTACATCTTTCAAAAAACTGTTGATAGGCTCTAATATGTGCAGTTGCAATCGCACCTGTACCAATTATGGCTACGTTAATCATTTATCTACCATCCTTCCAAACTCGTATTTTTGCTGATAAAAGAATTCTTAGACACCTGAATAGGACATAAAGCCGCCATCCACTGGCACGCTTATGCCTGTGACGAACCCACTTGCATCCTTGTCGGCAAGCCATAACAGCGTCCCAAGTAAATCCTCAGGTTTTCCTAAGCGTCTCATCGGTGTATGAGCTAAGATTTTATTGGTTCTTTCTGTATTCGTTCCATCAGGATTCGTTAACAGAGCCCGGTTTTGTTCGGTTAAGAAAAACCCAGGTGCAATCGTATTTACCCGGATACCTGTCTCAGCAAAATGGACCGCAAGCCATTGTGTAAAATTTTCAATGGCCGCTTTTGCTGCACTATACGCCGGAACCTTTGTCATAGGACTAGGAGCGCTCATCGAAGATATATTAATGATCGATCCTTCATTATGAATCATTTTTTTGGTGAAAATTTGAGTAGGAATTAACGTACCAATAAAGTTTAGGTTAAAAACATAACCAAATCCCTCCGTGGTCATATCAAAAAAGGTCGTTAAATCTGATTGTCCAAGATCACCTAGTTCAAAGATTTCCTTTGAGGTAATCCCTTTTGGATGATTTCCACCTGCCCCATTAATTAATAGGTCACAGCTTCCATATTCAGAAGAGACGATCTCTTCAGCTCTTTTTACGCTTTCAACGTTTAATACATCACATTCGATAGCGAGGGCTTCCCCGCCAACACTTTTTATTTCATCTGTTACGTTTAAAGCCTTTTCATAGGTGCGGTTTAAAATCGCCACCTTCATTCCTTGCCGGGCTAACTCTTTCCCCATGCAACCGCATAAAACTCCACCGCCGCCTGTAACGACTGCCACTTTTCCTTGTAAATTTAGATTTAATGGTAGCATATGATTCTCTCCTCCTGTTTCATTAAAAGCTAGTAACCTTCCAAAACGCTTCCTTTGGCTGATGATGTTCATCGAACAAAAATGGCCAGTTTTTACGTCCTCTTACTGGAAAATCATTTAACCAAGTATAATCATCGGCAGCACCCCAGAACGTGACGGCCGTAATTACCTCTCGATATTCTCTAAGTAATTCAAATACCTGTTGATATCTTTGGGTCTGCTGTTCAATAATTTCAGCTGTTGGTGCTGTAAGGTCTGTCCGCTTGTCTTCATGGTTGAAAACGGATATATCCAATTCTGTCAGCTGAAGCTTCAGTCCAAGGGATGCATATCGTTCAATGGCATCACGAATGTCCTCCAGGCATGGGTTTGTTAAATTCCAGTGTGCCTGAAGACCGACTCCGTGAATAGGGACCCCTTTTTCAACCAACGATTTAACAAGCTGATAAATCTTTTCCCGCTTCCCTGGATTGGATTCATTATAGTCATTGTAAAAAAGCAGGGCATCGGGGTCAGCGGCATGTGCAAATTCAAAGGCCTTTTCTATGTAATCTTCGCCGATGATGTCTAGCCAATTAGTTTTTCTGTACAATTCAGGCCCTTCGTCAGTTACTGCTTCATTGACTACATCCCAACAGTAAATTTGTCCTTTATATCTCTGCATGACAGTGGTCATATGGTCTTTCATCCGTTGTAACAATTGATCCCTGGTTACCCTTTCTCCTTCAGAATTTTTAAAAACCCAGTCAGGCGTTTGATTGTGCCACACCAATGTATGCCCACGCATCTTCATCCCATGTCTTTTTGCAAACGCTGCCAATTTATCGGCTCTTTCAAATGTAAATTTGCCCTCTTCCGGTTGTAATAACTCAAATTTCATATCATTTTCTGCTGTAATACTATTAAAATGCTTTGCTAATAAATTTTGCTGTGTTTCAATTGTACGAAGGTTTACCGCTGCACCAATGTTAAAATAGCTTTCATAGACTTTCTGTAATGAAGGAACCTCAACACTTGTCTTTGCCATCATGGACCATCTCCCATTAACATTTGGAATTAAGTTAGTTTGTTTATACAAGCAACAAACTAACTATATGTATATGATATAAAATTTATAACCCATTTACAATAAAATAACAGAGTTTTTTCAAAAAACTCTGTTACTATTATTTAATAGAATCAACCTTTAACCCCACCCAATGTAAGCCCTTTTACAAAGTACTTTTGTAAGAAAGGATAAACCATAATAATTGGTAAGCTAGCTATAATTGTCATCGTAGCTCTGATTGATGTTGGTGTTACCATATTGGCAGCAGCGGTTGTATTGGAAAAGGCATCCGTCGCTGTTTTACCGGACATAGAAGCGTTTGAGTTTTGCAGAATTTTCATCAGCTCGTATTGGAGCGTACTTAAGTTTGGATTAGAGGAATTATACAAGAATACATCAAACCAAGAGTTCCATTGACCAACGGCGACAAATAATGAAACCGTTGCTAGTACTGGAAGTGACAACGGAAGGACAATTTTGATAAAAGTCGTAAAATCCCCTGCACCGTCAATTTTTGCTGATTCAAATAAACTCTCTGGAATTCCTTCAATAAACGAGCGAATAACGATGAGATTAAATACCCCAATAATCCCAGGGATAATATAAACCCAAAAACTATCTATTAAATTCAACTCTTTAATAAGTAAATAGTTTGGAATAAGCCCCCCATTAATATACATGGTGATAACGAAGGCGATCGTCACAAATTTTCGTAACACATATTCCTTGCGGCTGATGGTGTAAGCCACCATTGCCGTACATAGAACGGAAGTTAATGTTCCAATTACTGTTCTCAAAATGGAGATAAAAAAGGAATGAAAGATGCTGGCCTCACCAAAAACATACTTATAGTTCGCCCAAGTAAAATGTCTAGGCCAGAGGAAGATTCCGCCTTTTAACGAATCATTCGCCTCATTCACCGAAACAGCCATTTGATTGATAAACGGATAAATCATCACGATACAGAGAAAAATCATAAACGCATAGTTGAAAAAATCAAAGACATAATCGCCTGGACCTGAATAATGTTTCGTTACTTTAAACAATCGCTTTTGTTTCATAATTCTTCCTCCTAGAAAAGCCTTTGCTGATCAAACTTTTTGGCAATATGATTAGCTGTAAATAAGAAGATGAAACTTACAACGGTTTTAAATATACCTGCTGCCGTTGCGAGCGAGAAATTCCCCATGGAAATCCCGTATTTCAACACATATATATCAAGGTTTTCCGAATAGTCGAGGTTCATAGGATTTCCCAATAAATATTGGGCTTCAAAGCCTGATTCTAAGATATAGCCTAAATTCATTATCAATAGGATGATGATCGTTGGTTTTAAAGATGGAAGTGTAATATATCTAATCCGTTGCAATCTCGTTGAACCGTCAATATCTGCCGCCTCGTACTGTTCTGGATCGATCATCGTAATGGCGGCTAAATAAATAATCGTATTCCAGCCAACATTTTTCCAAACATCTGAAACTCCGTTAATTCCCCAAAACCATGTTTCCTTTCCAAGCCATAGGATCGGCTGATGAATAATCCCCAGTTTCATTAATACAATATTGACAATTCCAGTATCTGTGGATAGAGAATAAGAAATGATGCTTGCCGCCACAACCCATGAAAGAAAGTGAGGCATATAACTGATGGTTTGAATAATTTTTTTAAACTTCGTATGTCTTATTTCATTTAAAAGCAGCGCAAGACCGATAGCGGTTACAAAACCTAATACAAGGTTAATGACACTCATGCCCAGTGTATTACGGAGCACTCTGTAAAAGTTCGCATCACTAAATAAAAATTTAAATTGAACAAATCCGTTCCATGTTTGATCAAATAGGCCTAATGCGGGTTTATAATCCTGAAAGGCAATACTCCAGCCCCATAAAGGGATGTACTTAAAAATAAACAACCAGGTCAAAAATGGAATACTCATGGCCATAAGTGCCTTTTGGTTTTTCAACTTCTTGAAAAATAACCCCTTTTTCTTATGAGACTGTATCGAGACTGAGGTTTGAATTACCTCATCAGCAACTTTCGTTTCTGCCTGCATTACTAGCCCTCCTCTTTAAGAAAAGTAATAAGTAGCTTGTCTTTCCAACTGTGATTGTTTGAAAATTGTCACTTGAAAGGGCCAAGGCCGATATAGCCAATTTGGCAATATCGGCCTTGGTTTTTAGTGTTTCTGTTATTCTACTTTTGTTTGGCTTGTTCAATGCGGTCCTTAACCACTTTATCCATAGTAGATTCATAGGCTTTTACATCTAATGCATTGTATTGCTTTACATACTCATTCCAAATCGAATTGAATTGTGATGGTGAAGATAATACTAATTTAGGGAAGTATTTCTTTTCTAAATCCGTACTTCTTTGATCAAATATTTGTGCTGGAGAGCCTTGTGGAATCTGTGCGCTCCATGTTGGATACCATGGACGATCATCTGGTTTAGCAAACAAATCAGAGAATACTTTTATACCGTAGGCCTGTAATAATTTCTTATCTCCATCTGTGTAGGAAGCTATAGCCACTTCAGGTTGTTTTCCAGGCAACCAAGCATTTCCATCGCTATACAGACCGTCACCAACAGGCCAGTACCAATCAAAAGTGGTAAATCCAAACTTATCATTGAATGCCTGATCACTTGTTTTTGCAATTTCTTCTTGAGTACGATAGTATCTGCCTTTACTGTCGACTTCATAAGTTTGTCCTTTAATTCCCCACTCTACTAACTTTTGATTTTCTTCTTTACAAAGTGCATCTAAGTATTTAATAATTCGAACAGGATCTTTCGCACTAACCGTAATCCCAACACCGCGGTTGTTTACAAAAGTTGGCGGATCAATATATTGATCTTTTATACTATCATCAAACGTAATTGGCAACGCCATGTATTGTTTATCGTCATTTCCTGCTTGTTTAAGATTGTTTAAGGATTGGGAAATCTGCCATTGATAATCGTAGAATCCTAAGACACGGCCGGAAGCAATCTTAGCAAGGTATTCATCATAGTTGGAAACAAATGCTTCCTTGTCAAATAACCCCTTATTATTTAGCTCATTTAGCATTTTTAGATAATTCTTAGTGATGTCCTTGTTACCGTACACGGAAGATTTATGTGTATTCATATCAACAATGACACCGCCATCATTTGGCGAACCCGCTAAACGTGCAGGAG
Source organism: Neobacillus cucumis (assembly GCF_023715505.1). Next base: position 300,736 of record NZ_JAMBOH010000002.1, read on the forward strand.
TTCCTGAAAGTGTTGAGAATCTCCAGTCATAAGTTAGAGCTGTAAAACCGATTGTTTTTGCGCCGTCGACAGTCGGATGTTTTTTCTGGTAATCTTCGATTAGCTTGAAATATTCATCAGCAGTTTTAATTTTAGGATAGCCGGCCTCTTTAAGAACTGCACGCTGAACCCAAAACGCACTCTGTTGAATATCCGGATATGGAGCATAGCCTTGACTTGCACCAAATGGTATAAAATAAATTTTACCGTCTTTCGGGTCTTTCATCCGATTTAAGTAAGGACCATATAATTTCTTAAGATTTGGGGCATATTTATCAATTAAGTCAGTAAGATCGATAAAAGCACCTGCTTGCACTACTTTATCAATAGCGGTATCAGGAACAAGAAGGTCTGGGTATTTTCCGCTGGCAATCATGGTTCCTATCTTTGTATTAACGTCACCCACAATGTGCTCAACCTTAAAGTTTACACCGGTTTGTTTTTCAAGTTCTTTACCAATGGTGGTTTCATCGGTATTCAAGTCTTTTCCTGCCGCACCAGCATTAAAATAAGTATAGGTTACAGGAGATTTGTCATTCTTGTTAGAATTTGTACTTGTACTTGCACTTTGGTCTTTTGTACATCCTGCCGCAGTAAATAACATGGTAGCCATTAATGGTACTGCCAAAAGTTTCTTGTTAATCATTTACTAACCCCCTATTTCTTTGTGATTACATGTTTATTATAAAATGTAAGGGCTTTCTTGAAGTACCTTAAAACTATAGTTTTTACTTAGGAAAGTATAGTTTGTTTTGTGGAGTTTCCATTTCATTGCAATTTATACTAGATTTATAGGGGATTTTTATCGTGATAATCGTCCCTTTTCCTTTCTCACTATCCACGTAAAAGCGAAATTGATCCGCGTAGTACATCTTTAACCGATAAAATACATTCTTTATCCCCACACTATTCCCCATTTCCTCCTCATTTTCTAAGGAATAGAGTATTTGTTCCTTTTTATCAGCCGCCATGCCTGCACCATTATCGATAATCATACATGTTAATATATCTTGATTAACGGTGACTTTTACACTAATTTTCCCATTTCCTTTTAGAGGCTCTATTCCATGGATACTAGCATTCTCAACAAATGGCTGCAGGGCCATATTCGGAATCATACACTGTTCGGCAGCCTCATCTATTTCAATTTCGTAATCTAGTTTTTCTCCAAATCGGTACTTCTGTATTTCTAGAAAACTAAGAACGAGGTTTACTTCCGATCGAACCGTCATCATATCTTTTCCCCAAGTAAGGGAGTTACGAAAGATTTTGGCCATATTATGGATAATATTTGCGGTCTCTGTCTCCTCTTTCATTAAGCTTCTCATTCTGATGGTTTCAAGTGCATTAAACAAAAAGTGCGGATTAATTTGACTTTGCAGGGCGCTAAGCTGAGCACGATTTCGTTTAATCTCCATCTCTTGCTTTTGGATATTAGCCATAAATACATCTTGAATTAGTTCCTCAATTTTCCTAATCATTCGATTAAACTCACTGGTTAGGATACCTATTTCATCCGTGAATTCTGGATCAGGAATCTTTTCAAAATTCTGATCGCCCATTTTTTTTACATGCCTAAATATGCGCTGTAACCTTCTTAAAAAGGACCGATTAATGATGATAATGATAATCGTAGGAATGATGATATTAATAAAGGCCAAATAGAGAATAAAGCGTCCGGACTTGTTAACTGTTTTAAGCATTGTTTTTTCAGAGATAGTCCCGACAACTTTCCAGTTTTGAAGATAGGCTTGGTCCAAGTAGGTTGAATTTAGGATAACCGTCTTATTTGTTTTCGAGATCTGATTAAATCGAATAGGTTTTTTTCTCCATCCTAAATCTTTTTTTGTTGAATATTCAATTTCCCCCTTTTGATTAAGAAGATATATATCTCCTTTAAAGGTGACATTATTGAATATATTTTCGATAGTTGCAGGATTGATTTCGATTCTTACAATCTTTTCTTTATTATTAAAGTTAAAATAATCGAGCTTTCTTATAATACTAAACGTGGGTGTTTGTTTATCGGTTATGGATCGCAATACGATAGGAGACGTATTACTACTTTCCATTATTTGTCGATACCAAGCTGATTTTTTGATTTCTTCCGTTAATGGATAGACCCCGCCCGAGTAGATCATCGTTGGGTTATCCGTATAAAAACGTATTGAATTGATCGAAGGATTAATTGGACTTGACTGGTTATAGGTTCGTAAATAAGTGTCATAATCATCAACGTAATCAACATCTGACGGATAATCTTTCTCTAAGAATAAATTAATATTGGTATTCGTATAGAGGGAGGAAGATATCCCAACGGCGTCGTCGATAATCTTCCCAAAATCATTACTTATTTGGTTTAATGCCAGCTGCGAGTCGTGCATTTGCTGCTTTTTCACATTGTCGATTGTAACGGTATAAAAAATAATATTGGTTAAAACAATCGGAATAAGGACCGAAAAAATATACATTATCAATAATTTTTTACTTAAACGAACATTATGAAAACTAAATTTTGCTCTTTTCATAGTTATCACACTTTTCTTTTCTCCAGGAGTTTATTCCGATATTCAGACGGGGTTAATTTTTCAAACTTCCCAAACATCGTCACGAAATAATCAGTATTATTAAAACCTACTCTTTCGGCAATTTCATATATTTTCAGTTCCGATTGTCTTAGCAGTTTTTTTGCCTCGTTAATTCTTACTTGCAGCAAATAATCTTTAAAATAGATTCCATAGGTTTTCTTAAATAACTGTCCTAAGTAGACAGGATTCATATAAAACTTTGCTGCAATGGATTTCAAACTTATATTCTCCCGATAGTGTGTGTCTACAAATTGTTTAATTTTATGTGCCTCACCATCGGCAGATTGTTTACGAAGCAGGGTGATAGCCTCTTTACTTTCTAGCACAAATTCAAGAAACTGTTTCCTTAATTGCGGCAAGGTTAAATTATAGTTTTGCAATTGAAGCATTGTCTGGAAGTTTTTTAGATTCGATACTTCCCCCTCCATATTTTTAATAATTTTTAAAATCGCGTGTACAAAACGATTGATGGATGCTTGCACGGCTACTCGGGCCATTTTTTTTGAGGCAAACTGAAGGAATATTTTATCGATGGTTTCCATAATCCCTATGGTTGAATTTTCTTCTATTTGCTCAATTAATAAGTGATAATAGGAATCCTCGAGCTCCGTATAGGTAATCAATTTATTGTTTTCTATGTCTTTAGAAAAAATGATATTTTTATCTTCATAAACATATTTATACTCGCGTGCATTTTTGGCCGCTTCAAAGGAGTCTTTTAACATATGTAATTTAGGAACAGCAGGCCCGATATAAAAGGTGATAGCTTGAGTCATGCTATTTTTAAGTAGTCCGTGGAGCCACTTGACAAAATGATTGATTTGCATTTGAAAACGATGCAGATAGGTAGAGGGAATTAATAGTCCATAACTGCCTTGATCTAACTCTTGAATAAAAACTCCCACATGATGGTCGCAAATCTCGCGAATAATTTTAGTGACTTTTTCCTTCACATGGTTATCAGGGACCGTTTCACTTAGAGCTTCAGGAAGTCCATTCACCTCTAGTATCAAATAATAATAGTCGGCTGCACTTCTCAACGATAGTTCATTTGAAAAAGAGTATGTATCTTCCTCGTTGACTTTTCCAAAAATCAGGTTTTCAAGCAAGACAGCTTTCTTTATTTGGATGTTTCTAGCAAAAACGAGCTTTTGTTCAGCTATCGTTTTAGAAAGCGATTGTAAGGTCTCCTCAATTTCTTCTTGGTCTATTGGTTTTAGAATAAAATCATGCACACCATAACGAACCGCTTGTTGAGCGTATTTAAAATCACTATAACCACTTATAATAATAAAATTAGGATGATATCCCTCTTTTTGCATCACTTGTTTAATTAACTCTAAACCATCTAAAACAGGCATTCGGATATCAGTTATGACGAGCTCAGGATTTACTTCTTTAATTAATGCTAACGCATCTTCACCATTTGCTGCCTCTCCTGCAACTTCAAATCCACATGCATTCCAATCAATTAAACTTCTTAATCCTTTTCGGAAAAAATTTTCATCATCAACTAAAATCACTTTGTGCATGTCTATTCAACTCCAATTAGATGAAATTAGCGAATTGGCACTACCAAATTATATAAAGCGCTTACATAATAAAAAAGACGGTAAAATGTGAACAGGACTCACTGAATTTTTCATGGCAGCCGAAAGGTGGGGGCATTTGGACAAGACTACTATAGAATTTTCCATATAAAAAATCATAAAAGACCAATGACTTGAAGAGCGCCTTCAAGCCATCGTTTAAAAGTGATTAATTAAAATTCACCTTATTAGGGCATCCAAATTTTGTAGTTGCCGCTTAATGCTAGTAAACTGAAAAAATACAAACAGTTATCATAATAACGTCTGACTCCGGTCCGAACAGGCGTATTCCAGAATAACTCCACCCATTTTAATCGGTCTGGACCATTGGCGGCAAGGGACGCCATGGCATTTGTCGCAAGTAAACCGACCGGATGAAGAGATTTTTCCTCAAATGGAACGCCCGCAATCGTATATCGACGATAATCAGCCGGGTCCTTATCTGCAAAGAAAGCTTGAAGCTTATTTGCCTCTTCTGTTTCCCATTCATCGACTCTAAACCACTCATAGTCCAGGCCAATATTAGCTGCAACCCGGTAGGCATCACTGAAAAAATGACCATAGCCCCGTTCATTGTTTGGTGTGCCATCATAGTATGCATACTCTGGGGCTAAGCCTGTTTCAGGATGACAGGAAATTTTTAAATACTCCCTGCTTGCTTTACTTGCTTCCTTCCAGAAGGCACGGTCCTCTTCATAAGCCCACAATGCAAATAATTCATAAAAATGTGGTAAATGATAGGATGGGTCCGAGAACTCAAAATTAGGGATAAATTTAATTAATTTATTCTCCCTATTCCACATCGGGAATCCGACCCCATCTTCTCCTTTATGAAGACAGGTGCGGAGAATGTCTTTTGCTTGAACGCTATAGTTAAAAGGAGCTGGAGCATCTCCCCAACGGTGGGAGGCAAAAAATAAGGCCATAGCGAAGAACTCTTCCCCATCTGGTGCTGGACCGTAGGCATTTTTCGTACCATCAGGCTGACAAGACCAGGCAAAATAACCGGCATTCTCTCCTGTCGTCATATACATGTACTGATATGTCCACTTCCAAAGCCGGTCAAAAACTTCCTTATTATCGATTTGTACCGCCATCATCATTCCATAGGACATACCCTCGGTCCTGACATCGAGGTTCCCGGTATCGAGCATGTAACCTAAATCATCTCCGACTGGATAATAGATTCTGGTATCTTCATCCCCATTAAAGAGCTGTTCCCAATTGTCCTTAATTCTTTTATTAATTTCTTCGTCTGTTTTGCCAATTTCTTTGAAGAGATTACGATATTCCCCAGTGTAAAAAGAGCCTTCCTGCTTTTCAACTAACTTTGTCATATGTCCCCTCCATATATCGATCCAATACTTATCTTCTAAAATCCTTTAATTGGTCATTAAGCTCCTTTGTTTGTGTATAAACCTGTTGGTAAATAGTAAATAGTTTACTATATGTTTCAACATTTTCTTTAATAGGATAATAGGTTTTTGAGGTTTGAATAAAGGCATCCGCACACTCTTTAAGAGAGGTAAACCAGCCGCAGCCATAGGCTGCTAACATTGCTGCGCCCATTCCAGGACCTTGTTCGCTTGTTAGCTTTTCAATTTTTGCATTGAAGATATCTGCCTGCATTTGCAGCCATGTTTCGTTTTTCGCTCCACCTCCAATAGAAATAATCGAGTCAATTGTTTTCCCGCTGTTTCTAAATATCTCGATTGACTCTTGTAAAGAGAACGTAATCCCTTCAAGGACAGCGCGGGCAAAATGCTTACGCTCATGGCCTGCATCGATGCCAATAAAGCTGCCGCGGATATTCGAATCCGCATGTGGTGTTCTTTCACCGACAATATATGGAGTAAATAATAACCCGTCACTGCCAGCAGGCACCCCGTCGACACCTTCTAAAAATTGATCAAAGGCTTCCTCTTTGGCAAACGTATCTTTAAACCAGCTCAAACTATAGCCTGCAGCAAGAGTAACACCCATCGTGTAATAAGTATTTTCCTCACCGTGGTTGAAATAATGAACTTTGCCTTCAAAGTTTAGGTCATTTCTTTCTTCATAAGAAAGAACAACGCCAGAAGTACCAATGCTGCATAATGTTTTGCCATCCGATAATATCCCTGAACCAATGGCACCACAAGCATTATCAGCCCCGCCTGCAAACACCTTGGTTGCTTCAGACAATCCCGTTGACTGCGCAAATTCAGCGGTAACTGTTCCAACACAAGCATGGGATACTACTAGCGGCGGACAAAGTTCAAGAGTAATTCCGAATAGATTCAGGATTTCTGAACTCCATTCCCGATTACTTACATTTAGCAGTAATGTTCCTGCTGCATCTGAATATTCCATATGGATGTTACCTGTAATCCGGTAACGCAAATAATCCTTCGGAAGCAAGAATACGCTTGCAGAATTGAAAATCTCAGGCTCATTCTCTTTTACCCAAAGGATTTTTGGCAAGGTGAACCCTTCTAATGCCGGATTCTTCGTAATTTCTAGCAAGTGGTCTTTACCGACGACATCATAAATTTCCTGGCATTGCTTCGTTGTTCTTGTATCGTTCCAAAGAATCGCATTTCGAAGTACATTATTTGCTTCGTCTAATAATACCAATCCATGCATCTGCCCTGAAAAGCTGATTCCCTCAATGTCTTTCACATCACCTTGGAACGCTTCGATCAACTCTGCTAGACCCTCTGTAGTCTTAGCCACCCATTCTTCCGGGTTTTGTTCACTATATCCTGATTTCTCGATAATTAATGGGTAGGATTTGGAAACTTCCTGGCATACCTCACCATTTTGGTTGACGAGTAAAATTTTAACCGCACTTGTCCCCAGGTCAACTCCGATAACGTATTTCATTCGATAGTTCTCCTTTTCTATAAAAATGTGCTGGACAAATAACTTCCAGCACATTTTCCATTTTATTTTGTTAGGTTCTTTGTTGTTTTTATCGAACTGCTACACCTGAAAGTGTTTCTAATAGATATTGGTTAAGTGTAGCTCTTAAAACTTCTGTTCTGCCTGATGTATTTTTAATTTCAGTTAACCCAAGTGCATACTCTTCTAATTCACGGAAATTCGTTCTGCCTTCAACTATTTCTAAACCAATACCTTTTGTATAGCTGCTATAACGGGTATCAATGAAGTTTTCAAATACACGGTCTTCAAGTAGCTTGTTCGCTACTTTATAGCCGATTGCAAATGCATCCATACCGGCAATATGAGCATGGAATAAATCTTCTGGATCAAAGGAGCCTCGGCGTACCTTTGCATCGAAGTTAGTTCCGCCTTTACCTAAGCCGCCATTTTGAAGAATTTCATAGCATGCTAATGTTGTAGAATACAAATCAGTTGGGAACTCATCTGTATCCCAGCCAAGTAATGGATCACCTTGGTTGGCGTCAATCGATCCAAGCATTCCATTAATACGGGCAACGCGAAGTTCATGTTCGAATGTGTGGCCAGCTAATGTCGCATGGTTTGCTTCAAGATTGAACTTGAAGTAATCAGTTAAGTCATATTTTTGTAAGAATGCAAGTCCAGTTGCTACATCAAAGTCATATTGGTGTTTTGTTGGCTCTTTTGGTTTTGGCTCAATTAAGAATGGAACATTTAGGCCGATTTCTTTAGCATAATCTACAGCCATATGGAAGAAACGTGCTAAGTTATCTTGCTCAAGCTTCATATCTGTATTTAGTAATGTCTCATAACCTTCACGGCCGCCCCAGAATACATAGTTTTCAGCACCTAGTTCCTTCGCTACTTCTAAGCCCTTCTTCACTTTTGCTGCAGAGTAAGCAAATACATCTGCATTAGGAGAAGTTGCCGCACCGTGTGTATAGCGAGGATTTGTAAACATATTAGCAGTGTTCCAAAGAAGCTTCGTCTTGCTTGTTTTCATGTATTCTTTAATCATGCTAACGATAATGTCTTGGTTTTTGTTTGATTCAGCTAATGTGCTTCCTTCTGGAGCAATATCAACATCATGGAAAGCAAAGAATGGAACATTTAATTTGTCAAAAAGTTCAAATGCTGCTTCCACGCGTGCTTTTGCTAAATCAAGTCCTGTTAAGTGATTCCAAGGACGAATGGCTGTACCTACACCAAATGGATCAGTTCCATCTGCTGTGAAAGTATGCCACCAGGTGACAGAGAAACGCAGTAACTCCTCCATTGTTTTTCCGTTGATTACTTCTTTGGGATTATAGTACTTAAATGCTAAAGGATTAGTTGAAGTTGCACCTTCAAATTGAATGTTTTTTACATTTTCGAAATAGGCCATGGTTGGATTCCTCCTAAGTTTTTTCGGTTTCAGACTAACTCATGTAACTGCTTTCATTCGATATTTAATCTATTAGTCTGTAACACCTTTCTTTAATTAGATTATAGCATCCTCTACTTCGTTTGTCTATCGGATAAACAAAGATTTATAGAAAATATTTTGAACAATTTTTGGCAAAGAAAAAAGCTGTACCATTTTTGCGGCAACAGCTTTTTCGGTAGTGAGTTTAATTTTGTACACTGAGCTTTTTTTGTTTGGCTTCAATCCGATTAAAACTTTGTTTGGCTCCAGTCATCACCATAAGAGAGAATAAACTTATACTAAAAAACGGAACAATCCCGGGAATATAACTATATAGAATACCTATCAGGATCGTTGCGGCAATCATCAAAATGGTAATATGCATGTTAATGATTCCAATATAAAAGGAATTCTTAATATACTGGATCAGGCTTAATTCGTAATGGACATAAACAGGAAATAGATAGAGCAAGGTAATGAAGAATAAAATTGAAACAATCAACAGCGGGATGGAAAGCACATATTGTATCGTTCCTCCAACTGTGATCAGATACTTGAAATCGAAATATAGGAACATCCCAATCAAAGCCATTAACCATCCAAGCTTGTTTGCTTTTAAAAACTCTTTTTTATAGGTATCCAAAAAGGTACGAAAGATCGGTATATCCGTTTCATACATCAACCACTTTCTTAAAATGGAAAACAATGCTGCAGATGCTGGTGAAATACCGAGAAAAATAAGACCACCCAATGAAAAGAGCAACCATAAAATATTTACATAGGCTAGTTTCATAACCCATTCACAACCTGTGTATGCCTTGCCAACTACACTATTAAATTGCATGTTCTTTCACCTCTTGATGAGTACTTACTTTATAAGAAAAGTATGGCATTAACTTCTATTAAAAATAGGACTGTCTAGTTAAAACCAAACAGTCTCTTATCCTATTATTCAGTCAATGTAGAAGCGACTAAGGCGGCAGATTTTTTACTTTCCTCAAGCCATAAAATACTTGTTACTCCACGCGGGTAATATTTACTTCCAGCAATTTCACCTGAAATAATTTGATCGCTCCAGCTCCAAACAGATAGAGTTGGATGGGTGAGCCAAGCGACATGGGCAGCATCTGCCTTTGCTCCTTTTTCATCCCACTCTAGCCCAAGAATTTCACGGGCAATAAACTGGCTTAAGTATACCTTACTTAACCACGAGTTATTGCTAGTAGACGAAATCTTCCAGCCTCCATCTTCAAACAAGCAAACACCTTCCGTTAATACGGTGGTTAAGTGCTTTTTCAACACTTGAATGTAGGTGCCAAAACGGCCATTAGGATCTAATGCTTCTTTATTGTTGGTATAGTAAGGGAAAATTAGTCCTTCAATCGCTGGAATAATTTTAGAATCGTTCCCTTCCTTAATAACCGCAGGGATATAACCGCCAGGCGTTATATGGCCTGCAATCGTGGATGCACATTTTCCCGCTAGCTCTCCAGCCTGTTTCGACAAGTTCGTTAGTCCATTCTCTCTAAAGATTTTCTCTAATGCCACATAGGATGCCCATGTCTTGCCGGCTAAATAAATATTGTTTCTTGCCTGACCTAGCGAAACATCTAAACTATCATAAGTCGTAATCTCTGCACCACCCATTACGCGTGTGGAGTCAAGACCCATAATGCCATCTCGTTTATCTGCTTCCGGATGATCACGATTTATCATGCTATTAAAGCAGCGGAAGAAAACATCCAAATTCCCGTTTAACCACTCGGTATCTCCTGTTTGTTCTACATATACAGATGCACATAACACCCAGTTAACCAGCTGCTCATAAGTCATATGAGAGAAACATCCATCTAATCCGTATAATTCATAAGAGGAATAATGCGGACGGGAAATAGTGTTAGCAACCCCCATATCATGCGTAAAGCTGATACCGCCAGGATATTCTGTCTCATCCCCTGGGAAACGAACTTTATCTTCATAGCTAAATCTGCTGACAAACATGTCCAGCTCGTTTTTCACTGTCCAAGGATTCATTTTCAATTCAAAGAAAATTTGGTCGACAGTCAGGTCGAAGGTATTCATCATTCGATATTCCCCTTCGTTTACCACCCAAAACGGCTCTCCGTCCACATCCAGCAATTGTGTGCTGCCATAGTAGCTACGAATGGAATGAATCATCATAAACTTTTGATCATCAGATAAATCCGCATCATTTACTAAACGATTGGATTCTTTTGCAACTGCTGTGAATTGATCAAAATTTTCTAGAGCAAAAGCCGCTACAGATTCGATATTTGGGAAATATCTCGTATATAAATAAGAAGCATCTAACCCTGCTGTTACATATCCCCCGCGATAGAAGCAGACGGCAAATTTATAGGTGCGTGTTTGTCCGGCAGGAACATCCATAACCAGTGCACCGACAGGCCCTAAACCGAAGGTCCAGTTTTCTTCAAATGGTGTTGTTAAAATATTTTCCACACTAAAGTGCAGAGCTGACTTCACTTCAGGGTCGTTTGTGGTAATCGCTGTTAAGCGGCCTTGGCCAATTCCGGCAATCCCATCACACGTATCATCCAAACGGCGCATCGAGCTGTATGGATCACTGCCTTGATAGCCAAAAAAGGCACGGCGGCTTTTTGTTCCTTGTGTGTTATCAATGGTAAGCTCTGCCCAAACAGCCGGGATTAAAGCATTTTTTAGTTCTTCTTCAGTAGCTTTAGCCGGATCGGGTACGGATTGGACTTGAGAATAGACGGTGAAGGTTAAGTCGCCTGCCTTCCAAGAATCCGTTCCTAACTGAAAGTTCCGTTCTATTTTTTCCTTCTCAAAAGGTAAAATGATGCGCGGCTTATCTGGGTTTGGATCCATATTTTCAATATCATAGCGCTTACTTTCGTCATCTTCTAGCTCAAAGAATGGAAGTGCTTCATAGATTCCTTCACGTTCTGCGGATTCAACACCCACATAGACATTTTTTTGTGGTGAACGGCCTAGCTCTAAATCGAGCCCCCCGCCATTTCCATGAAAACCAAGGGTAAAACTTGAGAAGGCACCGATTGGTGAATGATGTGCGTTGAAAAACATGTTTTTAGTCAACTAGTTCCCCTTCTTTCTCCAAATGATATTAGATTTGCGCAAATTGAGCGTTGTTCTTAGGCTAGTCAGATGTTATTTCTTACCGAATATAATAGCATTATAGCATCCTTTTCTTTGTTTGTATATTCAATAAACTAAGTTTATGTTAAGATATAGATACGATAACGAACGTAGGGAGATTTTTTTATTGACAACGATTACATGGAATCAGCAAGTAGTGAAACGAAATAACAAATCATTGGTACTGCAAATGATTATCGATAAAGAACCGATCTCACGTGCAGACATTGCTCAGGTAACTGGTCTAAATAAGGGTACTGTTTCATCAATGGTGAATGAACTATTAGAAGAAGAGCTCATTTATGAATCTGGCCCAGGTGAATCCAGCGGCGGCAGACGTCCCGTTCTTCTTCACTTTAATAAAGTAGCGGGATACGCAATTGGGATTGATATTGGGGTTAATTATATCCTGAGTGTTTTAACGGATCTAAAAGGAAATATTATTATTGAAAAAAACCAGCGTATCGATGATTCCAGTTTTTCAGCTGTTAAAGAGCTAGTAAAGACAGGTATCCATAGCCTGCTAGATGAAATGCCTCAAAGCAAATATGGTGTAGTTGGTTTGGGATTGGGTGTTGCAGGTATTGTGGATAAAGAAGGCATGGTGTTACTTGCCCCTAATTTAGGCTGGAAAAACGTCAGTTTAAAGGCAGAGATAGAGGATGTATTTAAACTTCCAGTTATCATTGAAAATGAAGCAAATGCCGGCGCATACGGAGAAAAGCAATTTGGTGCAGGTCAACATCACGAAAATATCATTTATATAAGTGCTGGAATCGGTATCGGGGTTGGCATAATCCTGAATGGTGAGTTGTATCAAGGGAATAACGGTTATTCTGGGGAATTTGGTCATATGATTATTGAGGTTAATGGAAGACCCTGCAGTTGTGGGAGCAAGGGCTGCTGGGAAATGTACGCCTCTGAACATACCCTTTTAAAAATAGCTAACGATAAGGATGCGACACTTGAATCATTAATTCAATTAGCAGAGACAAACGACGAAGATACACTGGTGCTTTTTGAGGAGATTGGCTGCTATCTTGGTTATGGCATTAATAACATTATAAATACATTTAATCCAAAGCAAGTTATCATCGGGAATCGCTTAGCGAAAGCAAAGAAGTGGCTTGAAGCACCTATTAGAAAAACCATTGAAAATCATGCCTTGTCCTTACATCAGAATGAAATGGAAATCCATTTCTCATCCTTATCTAGTTATTCAGCTGCATTAGGTGTTGCTGCCTTCGCGACCGAAAACTTTATTAAAGACGGGGAAAGACAGCTTTAGTTTTTATTAATGATTAGCCACCTTAATTTGAAATATTAATAGCATCTTTATGTTCTGCTTTCATTCCCCTCAAAAAAGACAGGGAGGCCGTTTTTTACGGCTCCCCTGTCTTTTTTAATGATACCAAACTGTAATCTTCTTTACTTCCCTCTGATTACAAAGTTACATCTAATTTATGCAGTACTCTAGGAACACGCTACGTTCCCCTTTTCATCTAAGACAAGGCCTAGTTCTGGTTCAGGAACCTGCCAGTTCGAGTCGCTTCGTAAACATAGCGAACCATTTGGACCAACCGTTCTATGTTTGGTAGATTTCAAGAAAATTTCCGGCCTTTTTAGCTACCTAAACCTTATCGTGAATCGTTGGCTCTGTATGTTTCCCTCCGGCGCTTCATAGTTTCTTTCCTCTTTACTTTTTCGATAGGTTACTTCTGCTGCCCAAACCTCTGGTGCTTCATTTGGATAAGTTACTCAAACTCGTTCACTTTTTGTTGCTTTGGAGGTGAATCCCCAATAATGGATTGAATGACAGCTGCAGGACAAATAAAATAAACCATACCTTTACCATATAAATAGTAAGGATATGGCCCCACTTCTTATTGCTGCTTAGCCAAACGAATGACATTCCAAGATAGTTTTGGCAATACAGCAGAAAGTACCCCATTCTCAAGTTCAGCATTTCCGTTTGAATGAGGAGCGACCGGAGTACCTTGAGCAGAGTTGGTTTGTTTAATGTCGTCATTCTCAAGCACGATATGTTCAACAACCTTATAGCCTTCAAAGTTCCGAACATCGCATTCAAGCTGTAAGCCCTCTTGTAAGTCACGATTTACAGCAAAAATCGTTAACTGATCATTTTCTTCATTGTAAACGGCAGTAGATTCTAATAATGGTACATCCGTAAAGTCTTTACTATCGTATTTAGGGCTAGAAATAATCGGATTCAACGCAACTCCTCTGCCATAAACAGAAGTATGCATATAAGGATAGAAAATCGTTTGTTTCCATGCCTTTCCATTGTCTTCCGTCATAATCGGAGCAATAACATTTACTAGCTGTGCAAGACAGGCAATTTTCACACGATCGGCATGCTTTAATAAGGTAATTAGCATACAACCTACTAATAGGGCATCTTCGAAGTTATACATATCTTCGAGCTGTGGAGGTGCAACAGTCCATGGTTCAATTAATTTATCTTGCTCTCTACTGTGGTACCAAACATTCCATTCATCGAATGAAAGATTAATATTCTTCTTACCACGCTTTTTGGCTTTAATATAGTCAGCAATTGATATAACTGATTTAATAAAATCATCCATTTCGAGAGATAGAGCTAAATAATTGGAAATTTCGTTATCTCTGTTACCGTAATACTGATGCAGGGAGATAAACTCAACATGATCGTATGTATGATCTAACACGGTTGCTTCCCAATCTGCAAACGTCGGCATGTTACGGTGTGAGCTGCCGCAGGCAACTAACTCGATCGTTGGGTCAACCCATTTCATTACTTTAGCCGCTTCTTGGGCAACTCTCCCATATTCTGCTGCCGTTTTGTGGCCGATTTGCCATGGACCGTCCATTTCGTTTCCGAGACACCAAGTCTTAATGTTATGGGGCTCCTTTGCACCATGGGAAATACGTAGATCACTATAATAGGAACCACCTGGATGGTTGCAATACTCTACTAGGTTTCTAGCTGCATCAATTCCTCGTGTACCTAAATTTACAGCCATATTTACCTCAGCATTAACAAGCTTTGCCCATTTCATGAACTCGTTTGTTCCAATTTGATTTGTTTCCGTCGTCCGCCACGCCAAATCTAAACGGCGTGGACGCTGATCTACTGGTCCCACACCATCTTCCCATTTATAACCGGAGACAAAGTTACCCCCTGGGTATCGAACAAGCGGTACTTGGAGTTCTTTTACCATTTCAATTACATCTTGACGAAAGCCCATTTCATCAGCTTGAGGATGGCCTGGCTCATAGATTCCTCCATAAACAGCACGACCTAAATGTTCAATGAAAGACCCATAGATACGGTTATCAATCTCTGAGACTTTAAAATCCTTTTCTAAAATCATTTTGGCTTTTTTATTCATTACTTTCTCCTTTCATGGTTAGAAAATAGTTTAAAGAGCTAGACTAAGAGAAAGGGTCAAACCCCTTTTGATTAAATGGGTTGAGACCCTTAATTAACCTTGACTCTACGTTTACTTCATATTTGTTTCAATTGTTTTCCGTGCTTGTTTTAAAGCCTCTTCAGGGGTTTGCTTTTTCTGTCTGAGGACATTTTCTAATGTATTTGTATTTAATTCAGTCAGCGCATTTGGTGTATTTTTATTAATATTGAGACCAGGAATTTCATCCTTAATGCTCAATAATGTATCAAAGATATCGGTTCCAAAGTATTGATAAAACTTGTTATCTTCTTTAATCGCAGGATCTTGCCAAACATCCCAGCGTGGAGGATCAAAGCCTAGAACGGACCATAACTTAATATTCGCTTCTTTGGAAAGCTTGGCAAATGCCAAGAACTCTTTAGCAAGCTCAGGATGTTTCGTTTGGTTTGTGACTACAGTACCTGTACCACCAATACCAACGGAACGTCCTCCGCCTGGTTCCCAAGCAGGCAATGGTCGGATGACCATTTTACCTTTTAGATCAGGCATGTAATCGGTGAAGCGGCCCATATACCATAATGGCATAGAAATAGAAGCTGCTTTTCCTTTATTCATATAAGCGTAAAACTCTTCAGCATGAGGTTCCCCGCCTGGAGTAAGTTCCGCAATTTTATACTTATAAAGCATGTCATTTAATAATGAAAGAGTTTTTACATTTTTCTCATCATCAATTGTCAATTTTCCATCTTTATCAAAAAGATCGGAGCCTTGCTGGCTAATCATTTGCTGGAATTGAGTGGCGTCTCCAGTATGTACTGTTGTCATAACAGCATCCGTGTTGGCAACCACTTTTTTACCTGCCTCAATATAATCATCCCATGTTTTAATGGAGTCGATATCGACGCCGGCTTTATCCATAATTTCTTTATTGTAATACATGACAGTTGCCCCAACGTGTGTTGGCATACCGTAGTATTTTCCATCTTTCGCATATAGGTTCAAACGTGATTCAATAAATTTGTCCTTAATTGGCTCGACATATTCGTTCATAGGTAATAGTTGTGGTTTCCCTTGCAAGAAGTTAGGGAACCGGCCAACCTCGATATCAGCAATATCAGGGGCACCCTTACCAGATTGTAATGCCAGTAATAAATTGTTGTGCATTTGATCATAAGGGAATGTTTCAGCTACTAACTTAATCTTCTTATCTGGGTGTAGTTTATTCCAACGAGGTACTGCATCTTTAAAAAAGTCCATGTGTAACTCCACAAAGGTCCAATATTTTAATTCGGTAGCATCCTTTTCATCTGCACCAATTACTTCCTTCTCAGTTGCTTTATCCCCGGAAGCTTTTTCACCACCATTACTACAGGCAATTAATAGGACGGCCAGTAATCCAAAAAGTAAAGCTAGTAAACTTTTCTTTTTCACGCTTTCTCCCCCTAATATTAATCTTTAATTTTGTGTGCGTACGATCAACTATGGAAAATAATTCACCTCCCTAAAGTCAGGTCGTCTTCAACCCATAAAAGCAATAGCCAGTTGATTTTTTAACAAAGTCACTTAGGAAAAGTCCTTACGATGATAATAGGTATTTACATAGAAATCTCTGATGTTAGCTGATCCTTTCCTTCATCCATCTTGTTAAAAATTTTTAAAGTGAACCACATACATCCCAATCCAATGGAACTGATTGTGAAAAATGGTATGACACCCGGGTAGCTAAATGAAAGATATAGGATAGCAAATACTAAAGCACTGCACACAATTGTGTAATGGATTTTCGTTAAACCAATGATGATGGCATTCCTAAAGTGCTGTCTCCATGTTGCTTTATAGTGCACAAGTAACGGAAATGTCCAAATGACAAGAATGGTATAGAAAAAGACAAGAAAGTAGAACGCAAACGGTATAACAAATGTCATTTCTCCGGTAAAATTCAAGATAACTCGATAATTTAAATAAAGAACGATGCCAAGAATGGTTAAAATCCAGCCCATCAAATTCGCAGCTGCAAATTCCCGGCGGAATATTTGCTTAAAAGTTGCCCAAATTTTAATCTCCTGTTCACCCATAACCCACTTTCGGGCTATTGCAAATACGGCAGCCGAAGCTGGAAAGACACCAGCCACAAACAATCCAAGCGTGGAAAATAAGATCCATAGTATATTCAACACAACAAGGCGGACAATCCATTGAAGTAAAGAATCTAGTTTGTTCACAAGTTGATTTCCGTTCATATCTTTAGTCACCTCTTTAAAAAGCTGCTTTCTCTTATCCTTTTACTCCACCCACTGTTAGTCCTGCAACAAAGTAACGTTGGAAGAAGATAAATAGGATGATAATAGGTACGATGGTCATAACAGATCCAGCAATTAAGATATCGTAATTATTTCCATACGGTGTTAAAAGAGTCGCTAAACCGATAGGAAGGTTAAACATATCATTAGACCTTAATACCACTAAGGGCCATAAGAAGTTATTCCAGCTGCCTAACCCTTGCAGAATCGCCATAGCAGCCATCGATGGTGCCATGAGCGGCAGCATGATTTTGAAGTAGATACCATATTCGGTAGCACCATCAATTCTAGCAGCATCCATTAATTCTTTCGGAAGGCCAATAGCATATTGTCTAAAAAAGAATACAGCTACTGGTGCAACCACTGCTGGCAGGATAACAGCAGTGTATGTATTAATGATGTTCATGCTGATCATTAACTGAAACAACGGCAGCATGAGAATCTCAAAAGGAATCATTAGAATGAACAGAACAAATCCAAATAGAAAGTTCTTCCCTTTAAAGTCATAGGCCGCTAGTGCGTATCCGACCATCGAAGAAAAGAATAATGATAAAACCACAGTTATAGCAGTAATCACTAAACTATTTCCGTACCAAGTCCAGTAATTGCCCCCCTGTGTAAAAATATAGGTGTAGTTATCAAGACTTAAGGAACTAGGATCAAAGGATAAACTAATTCCATTACGCATGATTTCCGATGAAGGTCTAAAGGACGAAAGTAATAAATTTAATATCGGGAATAGAGCAATAAAAGAAATTATGAGAAAGCCTATGTTAGTTATCCATACTAATAATGAATGTTTTTTAGTTTTCATTTATTGATCCTCCTTCTTAAAAGCTCCCGTTAGAATTAATTGGATAAAACTAACGATAAAGATAATTAGCATGAGGACTACTCCGATAGCTGCACCAAACCCCATATCGTTTTGTTGTATTCCTTGTTGATAGAGATAACCAACCACTGTTAGTCCAATATTTCCGGGTGAGCCTGCTTCCCAGAACACAAAACTTTCTTCAAACATTCTAAATCCGGCTATTACCGAAATCGTGACAACAAAGATAGTAACAGGCTTTAGGAATGGCAGTGTAATATAGCGGAATTTTTTTAAAGTAGTTGCTCCATCCATATCTGCAGCCTCAAATAATTCCTTAGGAACATTTTGAAGGGCGGCTAAGAAATAAATAATATTGACCCCCATCCATTTCCAGGAGCAAAGTAAAACCATTAAAAACATACCCGACCAGGCATTATATCTCCAATCAACAGAA
Source organism: Neobacillus cucumis (assembly GCF_023715505.1). Next base: position 319,401 of record NZ_JAMBOH010000002.1, read on the forward strand.
TCCAAGCCGATCCAATGAAGAAATTGGTTCGCAACAGCCGTATCTGTTTCACCGAACATCAAACGGAAGACCATACCCGAAACAATCGTGGATGCCAATGCTGGCACAAAAAGTGACGCCCGAAAAAACGTTTTAAATTTAGCAAGTTTAGAATCTAATAACACCGCAAAGATAATCGGCAATACGGTTAAAATCACGACTGTTAAAATAACATAAATCGTTGTATTTGAAAGCGCTTTATAAAAAGTCGGATTAAAAACTCTTGAATAGTTTTTTAGCCCTATAAACGTAATTTCACCAGGCAATATACTTTGGAAACTCATGATGATTGCTTTAATAGACGGATATAAAGAAAAAATTAATAATGAAAGAATGAACGGAGAGACAAAAATATAAGGGACAACTTTTTTCGAATTTAACAAATTCAGTAATCTATTCGGTCTTTTGATCGGCGCTGCGAGTTCCTGAGTTGTATTTCTAGGCGTAGATATCATTAATAAACCCCCTTAGAAAGTACTGGAATAACTCGAAAATCCAATTAATCGAAATTCCTTACAGAAGTATTAAATTTTAACTCGTAAGTTCGGTGATGTAGGTGAGATTTGTTTGAGTAGTGAATGACTAATCCTTCATTTAGACAATGCCCCGAATCGGGATTGTCCTTTTTTCGGTTTATCTTCAAATTGTTGTAGGTCTACAAGGGTGTTTAAATCCTGGGTGGTAACATACTTGTGGAAGAGGATTCCTGATGTAGTTCTTTTCTTAATTAATTAAACGACACCTCCTTAACCTTGGTACAAAAATAATTGTACAGGCACCATTAATGTTAACGTTTACAAATAAAACATTAAGTAATCAATTTTTCTTTTCATATGTACGAACGTCATCTTATTAATCTAATAATTTTTGTCCACTCGTCCGTATATGTTTTTCTGAACTTATTATATTAAACTCTTTCTCATGTTTCAATAGAAAATTTAGATTTTTTTAAATAATCAATAAATTTAAGGTATTAAGACCTAAGTACTTAATACCGGATTATCGGGTTCCTGTTTAGTTTGAATTAATGACTTTGTTGAATTACGTACAATTAATTTAGGTTCAAAGATAATAGATTGTCTGTTTTCTTTACCTGCTGATTTTTTTTGTTGTCCATGTTTTTCTTTAAGCAAATCAACAATTATTTCAGCTGCCGTTTCCCCCATCTTACTTTGCGGATGATCAATAGTGGATAATTTCACCTCTGTAAGCTTCCCCATAAAAGAATTGTCAAATCCCACAAGAGAAAGATCTTCAGGGACACGGATATTTTTCTCGCGAAGTACATCTAATAGGCTAATGGCTAACTCGTCATTATAGCATACAACTGCAGACGGTCTGACTTCGCGATCCAAGGAAAGGAATTTGGCGAGAGCTTCTAACGGTTTTGTTGCCTTTTCACTCGTATTATAGGTCACAATACCATTGGGATTAATAGGAATACCGTAATTGCGATGTGCTTTAATGAAGCCCTTCATCCTTTTCGCACCTTGAAGGTCATCCGTCTTAAAGAAGCCCACAATATTCGTATGTCCCAATTGGATTAGGTGTTCAGCCTGAATATAACCACCCTTTTCATCATTCATCGTAATGCTTAGTGGTTCCAGTTCTTCATAATAAGCATTAATCATTATGTAAGGTATGTTTTGCCGCTCTATATTCAGATAATAGTTGATATTTGGGTTGGATGTGGCACTTTTAGTTGGTTCTACAATCACTCCGTCGAAGGGCTCTGATAGAATCCTCTCTAAGATTCTTTTCTCATTTTCATGGTCATTATTTGTGCTAAATAAACTTACATTGTACCCATGCCTGCTTAAATAGGATTCTGCTCCTCTAATGATGGAAGGGAATATATAATCTGAAATAAATGTGGTAATAATGGCGATATTCTTTTGTTTGCCCCCACTTGTTAAGCGATGATCCATTTTTCGGTCCGCACAAAAGGTCCCAGCCCCTTGTTCGCGATAGAGCCAGCCTTCGTTGACAAGTTCACCAATCGCAGCACGAACAGTATGACGGCTTACCCCGAATTGTTTCATCAATTCACTTTCGGAGGATATTTTTTGAAGGGGCTGAAAGGTTCCGTCTAGTATACTTGATTTTATTTCTTGTTTAACAATGTCATATTTCTTTTTCATCATTACACCTCTTATTGCTAATTTAGTAAAATAAATATCAATGGACTAGATTCTAGTAACATAGAAATCGCTTACATCTTTTAAATTAGTTTGACGTCAACTTATACGTATATGTGGCTTGTTATTTTTATAATATTACAAATTGTATGTATACTCAATTAATTAAAATAAATTATTTTTTTATTGGGATATGAACTTTCATAAAAAAACAGCCTCCCATTCCCATTAGGAATGGAGGCTGTCTACCAGCAAACATTGAAAGTGGCGAATTGTTTGTCACTCTCATTGTTAATGTCACTTACCCGCAAATAGATACCGTCTAATTTAATAAATTTATCCGAGTACTGAAATGATTGGAATGATGTCCATTCGGAATCACTTAAACCCGAAACTGGCAAAAACGTTGCCTCGTTCTTAAAATCATCTGAACCATCATTCCTCTCGAGACGGAGGGCATAACTTACATTCCTCAAATAATGGCCTCGATTTTGCAGAGATTCAAAGGATACACCATCCGGATCAGCTAAACCAGGTACAATCAGCCACTGAGAGGATTTATAGGAATCGAAAGGATAATGAGCAATTTGAGCAAATGTTTGCTCATGTCTGACATAACAGTCAGGAGAACTGTATGATTTTATACGATTCCAAAGCGGTTTGCTGCCCCAATAATCCAGTAGTCGTTCTAATTCACTTTTGGTCACTCGTACAACAGATCCGTGTTTTGCATTTAACGGTGGATTATAGTCCCGTCTATCTAATGGAGTCCAGTTTCCTCGCGATAAATCATCTGTTTCCCAGACAAACATTCTTCCGTTTACCGGATAATAACAATCGCCATAAAGAAACCATTTATTGGCACCATATTTTTTAATCACAATCGATGCTTCGATCATAGGCTCACCGATCGGTTGAGTGTATTCATTTAAATCAAAGCTCCGAGGTTCCAAAGAAGACGAATACGCCCCTTTCATCCGCTTACCTGACAAAGGTGCTTCTGCCGGCGTACGTTCGTCCTTAAAATACATATAGTATTTACCGTCATGCTCCTCAATTGCGGCATCAATAACGTTATACCCTGGATCAAAGTAAAGGATTGGCTCGCTAATCGTTACGAAGTCCTCGGTATAATTGACGTAAATTCGGTTTCTATCTGTGTTGCCGGACCAGAAGATCCCATACTTCCCCAATTCCTTATCAAAAAAGACTTCTGGAGCCCATGCGTGCATCCCATCTGTATTTAACCTAAGAAGACGGCTATTTTCAAATGTCGTAAGATCGGCAGAATCGTAGCACATAATATACTCACTATTCCACATATTCGTCGCTAATACGATGAAAGAACCATCTTGTTTTTTATAAATAAACGGATCCCGGAGCCCTTTTTCTCCTATAGTTGGAACAAGAACAGGATGATTATTATTAAGGGGGATCCAATTTAAGCCATCATAGCTGTATGCTAAATGTAACGCAAATTCATTTCCCTCGTTAAGGGGTGTCTCAGTAAAATATCCCATTACATAGGCCGCTTCCTCATTTTCTTGATACTTTTTACGATCCAGATTGGCACTCAAGATATCGCATCCTTTTATCATTTATTGATACATTAAATTCATTTTCTTTATTAATTCTTTTAATAACAATAGATTCCTTTTTATATCTAACGAGTATTTTGAGAAAATTCGCGATATTTCCCCAGGTTTATGTGCAAAGGTCTGGCAAATAAAATGACATAGATGTACCATGGATAACAAGCAAACTTTGAGTAAATATCAAATAGTTTGATACAATAACTGGTAGAAAATGATTGAGGAGAGTAATTGAATGACAAACAAAAAGGGATTTAAGGGTTATATCGGAACCTATACAAAGGGAGAAAGTAAAGGAATCTATAGCTTTACACTCAATACCGATGAAGCAAGAATTGAAGATATTAAGGTGGCTGCCGAGTTAGGGAACCCTACCTATTTAGCCATCAGCAAGGACAATCGTTACCTTTACTCAGTAGTTAAAGAAGGAGATACTGGCGGTATTGCCGCTTACTCCATTGGTGAGGCAGGAGACCTGACCGCTATTAACAGCCAAGTGTCGGCAGGAGCGCCGCCGTGCTATGTGAGTGTTGACAGCGAGAACCGTATGGTGTTTGGTGCCAACTATCACCAAGGGCTTGTTCAATCCCATCTTATTAACCAAGAGGATGGCTCTGTGCTACCATATGCTTCTATCCGAGAGCATGAAGGATCAGGTCCTGACCCAAGACAGGAAAAGCCTCATACCCATTATTCTGAACTAACACCTGATGAAAAGTATCTTGCCGTGTGTGAATTAGGAATTGATGCTGTTATTACCTATGCTGTGGAGGAAGATGGCACTCTTACCCAGGTGAATTTATTACCTGTAAAAGCAGGAAGCGGCCCAAGACATCTTGTTTTCCATCCAAATAGAGATATGGCTTATGTAATGACAGAGTTCAGTTCTGAAGTAATCGTTTTAAACTATAATCCAGAAAATGGCCATTTTACTGAGGTTCAATATATTTCTACATTACCTGAGGATTTTAAAGAAAATAATCAGGGCAGTGCGATCCATATTTCTGCAAATGGCCGTTATGTGTATGCGGGTAATCGCGGACATAACAGTATTGCTGTTTTCAGTGTCGATCCAGGTTCAGGTGAGCTTACGTTTGTGGAGCATACTTCTACTGAGGGCAATTGGCCACGGGATTTTGAAATTGATCCAAGCGGGAAGTTTGTGGTTGCAGTGAATCAGGAGTCAGGCAATGCCGTGTTGTATTCAAGGGATGAGGTTTCGGGGAGATTGACGTTGATTACTTCGGATATTACGGTGCCTTATGGGGTTTGTGTGAAGTTTTTGAATTATTAACTTATACTAAAAAACAGCTTAACTAATTGTTTATCAATTGGTTAAGCTGTTTTTATTTCTATGCTGACCATATAATTTTCTCCTCAAAATACTATGTATGAGGTGCATTTTACCTTGAGTGAATATTGAGAAAAATTAGTAAACAATACTTCCCAGTTGTTAATAGATTTAACTTATAACCTGCTTGCATGCTTTTCAAAAGGACAGATTAATTAGGCTTGGATAAGAAATCTCTAATTTCGTCAATGGACAGTCCTAAATTTTTAGCCTCATTAATAAGTTTTAACCATTCTTGATCAAGTTCTGTTTCAGCAGTTAATGCAGACACGATAGATCCTCCTAAAAATATTACTATTTTAGGTAACTCAGCCATCTTAGTTACTAAACCTTAGACCTGTAGCTTTGCGTCCCAATCTTTCGAATGGTTTGCCCTTGTCTTTTATAGTATTAAAGTATTAAATAACTATTTTAATAGTACTATAGTCTTCGTGGGAAATAAATGGGAATATTCCCAAAAATTTCGACACAATTTCGACAATAGTTCGATATACTAAATAATGTTATTCCTTGTTAAGAAGTTTTAAAACACATTTTTCACAGGTTACCTGACCTAATTCAATAAATTTAATTTTTCTAAGGGTTTTCCTTTTAATTTTTCTCTCCGTATTAAATTCCAGACCACATATACAACAATTTGAATCTTTCACAATGTGTATTTGATCTCTTTCTTCTATTAATGGATAGATCATGACTTCCCTTCTTTTCTTGGTTTTAGTTCTTTCAAGCGAACAATATAAATTCATTATAAGGAAGGTGTAGAATTTTGTAAATGAATTGAGGTTAATTTTACCAAAAAACATCTTCAGATAATAGTACTAAAGGCATAGTTCGAATTGAATCCGTTTACATATAAAATAATGAAAAATATTTGATACAAAACTATTAATCGTATCATTGTTCTTAAAAAGGAACAATGCTATGATAATATGTAGATATTCTTAAGAAAATAACAGGAGAAAAACTAATGAATTACATGGGGATAGAGAAAAATAAAAGCCACTCTCCAAAAAAACAAATTTTCATTAAAATACTATTAATTGTTTTATGGGGACTATTCTTGTTATTAAATACATGGACAGAAAGTATTGAAAAGCTTATGTATCTACATACATTCGGATTTAGATGGGTACCTCATCCTGACTTTTTATCTTTCTTTATTTTTAATGATATTACTTTGGTCCATTCTGAATTTATTAAAGTGAAATCAGGTCACTTTCTAGGCTTTGCTATTATGGACCTACTTCTTTTTAGTTTAGTAAAAAATCATAAATACTCCGTCGTAATCGCATTAATTTTTGCGTTTATCACTGAATTTCTTCAACTTTTTTTCGGAAGGGATGGCAGATTTTACGATTTAATTATTGATTCATTGGGGATTTTTTCTGTTTACTTTTTAACAAAGAGGTTTTCTCAAAAAGATAAATAGCTGGAATGAAAAAGGATGGGCAATGCTCATCCTTTTTTTGGGGTATCGGAGTCTCTTGAAGGTAGCTAATGCGGTAAAAATACTTTCATCACGGAAGTGAATCTCTTTTTATATAAAGCCATGTACATCTTGAACAACGACTTCCCATGATGCTCTTCACCAATTTCCGCAGCTAGTTCATATTTTGATGGCCAAATCAAGTTTGCCAGTTCAATTAAACTATGTTTAACTGTGTCGTAGCTGAATAACTGATAATCAATAAAGTCAATGTACTGATTTAACCCTTTTATATTCTTATACTCCCAATTGGTTTGTTTTATTTTAAATGGCAGCTCTTTTACTTTATGCAAATGAGGGAACTGGTGATAGACGATTGATAAAGTCCTCTTTAGCCGCTTTAGTGTTTTGTGCGAGGCAGCAAGTTTTAATAAGTAATCATAATCAATTTTTCCATCTAATTTGTAGATCAACTGAATAATGTCTATAAAGTATTTCGGTGAATCTAAATTATGCCGCCAACCGTGTAAGCAAATCATGTAAAATAAGTGATTTGGTGATAGCTCTTTAAGATGTTTAAAGCTGCCAACTTGTTCAGATTGATTCCATAAGTCATTTATTCGAAAGTCAGACGTGTTTTCCCTCACTATGTTCCAGTGAATTTCTACCACTAACGGCATGGTAGAACCAGGTATGGTTTTACTAAAACTACAATGAAAATGATCAGGTACCTGCTCCTCTTCAACAGTAAATCCTAAGTCTTGGATTATTTCAATTGCTCTATTAAGGTCTTGTAATCGAATTAATAGGTCAATATCCGAGGTGGCCCTTGCTCCGATATGTCCAAAATAGTTTTCAGCAAAATGAACCCCTTTAAGTGGGATAACCTCTATACTATGATTCTCAAAATTGTTTAGTATGGTATTCATTTGATTTCTGATCAAAAGATTTTGGAATAGCCCTTTTTCATAGCTTTCCTTTAAACGATTTTGAAAAAAAACAGGGGTTTGATTTAGCCTCCCCTGCTGCTTTAAAATGAAGAAAGCTTGAGATGAGATTCCTTCATTTTCGATATCCAAGAGTGCACGTGTGTAGAATCCATCTTCGAGGGGCATGCCAGTGTTTTGATCATATAGTAATGTAACCATCTCTAAACTCACGGCTCTCACCCCCCATTCTATTTTGCAACTAAAGGTAAAGTATTTTCATTTTTTGAACTAAATGATGACTCATAAAGTTTTCGATATAAACCAATTTGCTTTATTAGTTCATTGTGAGTTCCTTGTTGAACTATTTCCCCTTGGTCCATAACCATAATGATATCTGCGTGTTGAATTGTGGACAAACGGTGGGCAATAATAATCGTGGTTCGGCCTTTCATTAATTCCTCCAACGCCTCTTTTATATAATACTCGGTTTCTCCATCTAAGGCAGAAGTAGCTTCATCCAGTAACAGGATTGGGGCATCTTTTAAAATCGCTCTTGCGATTGCTATACGTTGTTTTTGACCCCCGGATAGTTTAATTCCGTTTTCACCAATTTCTGTGTCGTATCCTTTAGGCAAAGACAGGATGAAGTCATGAATTTCAGCCCGAATAGTTGCTTCTACCATTTCTTTTTCAGTTATGTCGGGACGGGAAATCAGCAAATTCTCTTTCACCGTTCCTGAAAAAAGAAAGGTCTCCTGTGGAACAAGAGCAATTGAACTTCTTAATTCAGATGCCGATAACTCCTTAAGTGATTTTTCGGCAATGAGAATGTCACCTGATTGCGGTTTATAAAATCCCTGAAGAAGATTAAATAGCGTACTCTTCCCAGCACCACTAGGACCAACTAAAGCAACTACCTTTCCTTCTGGAATTTCGAGATTAAAATGTTCAAATATCTGTTTATTTTCCACATAGCTGAAAGTAACATTTCGAAATTCAATTTTTCCGTTAACACAGCTATTTTGCGAAAAGGATGGAAGTTCTTTTACGTCTGCTTTTTTTTCTAAAACATCTAGTACTCTCTCAAGCGCAGCAACTGAGCGTTGAAAGCCTGCCCAAACATTGGCCATCCCTGTAATTGGATAGAATAAATGGGTGACTAGGTTTAAAAAAGTTAATAATGCACCAACTGTAAGAACCCCTTTGGAGACAAAAAGTGCCCCAATAGATAGATTGATAATAAAAGTAATGGAACCAATGATTTGTTCACCCGTATTATACAGGCTTTGTAGTTTCGCATTATCTAATTCTAATTGATATAGTTCTTGATTTTGTTTTACATACTTCTTATAGCGCTGCTTTTCTAGTGTAAATGAGCGAATAACAGTAAATCCATGGAACGTTTCATTTAAGAGACTATTGATATTACCTACTAAACGGTGAATTAATCTGCCATTTTTCCGAAGCATTAAGCCAAATACCAAACCAGAAATTGCTGCAATCGGTGCGATTATCAGGCTTACTAAGCATAGTGTAAGATTAATATTCACTAAATACACAAATACAACAATATAAATAATCGGTAATCTAATCAGGCTAATCAGGCTGCTTCCGATCACTCCATCTACACCATGAATATCATTGGAAAAGTGGGACATTAATTCACCGGAACGATAATTGGACACCTCTCCAGAAGGTAATCTTAATATATGGTTAAAAAAGTGGTTTTTTAGATCCATTTTTACTCCATTGGTCGCGATCATATTAAAGAAGGTATAAGATACACTAGAACCGATACTCATTAAGATAAGGAGTGCTCCATAGGGAATAAAGGATAAAATTTGTTTATAACCACCATGAATGGCTGCATCTGTAATCTCCCCGTAAAATTTGGCGAATGCAATGGTTAGATATATATCCAATCCTAATAAAAGAAGAATGGCAACATATGCCTTCCACCTTTTGAGAATATAAGGCAGGACAAAGGAAAAGACCCTGCGAATATCCTTCATCGAGAAATATTGAATCATAAGCGATTTCATCTGATCTTTCATGGTAAGGACACTCCATCATTAATTAAAATGTAGTTTTAACTTTCTATTCAAATAGTTTCGTAGAATACCTGATAGGAAGGGAAAAGAAAGGATTAATTTCCCCCAGATTCTAACGATAAAATGATCTGCAGTGATCTTGAATTGTTTTTTTTGGACTGTTTCCAGTTTTCCAAGTATCCAATGTTCTTCAATCGGTTGGTCAAAACCAAGGTTTGTGTCTCCCTTTAGTAAAAATAACGATTGATTCTTTACGCTCGTAGTTCCAACAAAACGATGAGCAATCAATTGACCTGTTTGTGAATAATATAGAATAACATCGCCTTTTTTTAATAATGAAGGTTTACATGGGACAAATCGACAGAGATTTCCCTTCTGGATATAAGGAAACATACTATTACCAGAAGCAGGGAGCTCCAGCCAGCCATCCTTATTTATGGCTTTTTTTAATAAAGTAAAAGTATGAATATCAATCAGCATATTGAATCAACCCGTACAGAAGAAGATTCTCTATAAATTCTTCTATATCCTTTTTAACCTGGGTCGGGTTTTCCTGGATGGAAAACCTCTCAATCAAGTTTTTTGAAAGTGTTTCAACCGTTTGAGCTTCCTTTAATTTTGACCAGCAGAATCCACCTACATTATTTAACTTCGTAATGGTAAACTCATCGGTATTTAGAATAATAAATTCATCATCAAGTTCAGTTGTTTCATAATTTCCTTTTTGAATATATTGAGTCATCATGATATTAACTCCCAAAATGTGTTGTTTTTTTGAAAATGAAGCTCATAGGCTGGCACTTGCTTAACTAACTGTGTCATTAGCTTCATAATTGTTTTGACCTCATCTTGACTCTGCGGCCAAAAAAATACTTTATCCATTAAGTGAAGCAGGCCATCGGATTTTTCCAATCTGACTCGTTTATTTTGAAGCGCTTGGAAAAGGATTTGAATACTTGCTAATTCGACATTTCCCTTAAATGGTCCAGCATCTAGTTCGCTTCGGAATGGCGAATTAAATACGGAGACTTCATTAGAAGTTATTTTAACAAGTGAGGCTTCATCTGATAGAAGATGCCTTGGATAAGAAAGTTTTGCTGCTGTTGATTTTCCTGCACCAGAATGCCCTGCAAATAAGTGGGCTTTGCCATGTTCAAGGACACATGAAGAATGGATTAACAGACCCCAGTTGTGATGAACAATAAAAGAACTATACAAATTAGTTAAGGCGTGTTTTAACGCGAAGTCATCATAAACTGATATAGTTGCAGATTTATATTCTGAATCAACATCGATTAAATAATCCGCTCTGGAGTAGATGACTCTATTATTCTTTTTGGTGATTTCCACTTCATAATCTTGGAAAGGAACACCGTAACCATCTTTAATTTTAATAATTAGATCGACGGTTTGATTTTCATCATCCTCGAAAACATAGAAATTTTGTAACATTTTATATATACTGCCTGATTTAGATACTATACGAATCAAATGGTCGCCTATTTTTGTTTGAATTACTCTCATATTGGGCTCCTAATAATAAGATCCTTTATTGATAGAAGGGAAGTAAGATGAATATTCACCTATCTTCCCACCTTAGTCAATTAAGGGTTAACATTTGGATTGCATTGACCGACACCAATATTTCCATTGCCGTTGCCATTACCGTTATTATTTCCATTTCCAGCGGTTCCAGCTCCGCATGGCTGTGGGTTTGGATTTGTTTCTGCAGGAAACTTTATCCCTCCATTTCCATCGGAATCTGGACTTTTCCCTTTTCCGGGATTCCAGCTATGTCTGGTTTCAAACTGGAGTGGTTGGTGGCTTAAAACCAATGGTTTCTTATAAGCCTTTTCAGCAATCATAAAAATCACCTCCTTATCAATACTTGTTCTTTATATTGAACATTCAATCAAAAAATAAACCTTTACTTTAAAGTAATAGGCTAGTCATAGTCTTATTAATATACAAATTAAATATAACGTAAAATATATTCTTTTTAAAGAACAACAATTCGACAATATCTTCATTTTCCATCCTTAGTACAGTTAAAATCAAACCGTATCCCTTATTTATCTATAGCTTTAACGGTAATATATTTATTTAGGATAATACCAAATGGTAATGCGGCAATTGTCAGTAGTTTTTTAGGTGATTGCCTTAAAATACTTTTGCTTTTGGCAAAGATGCAACAAGATACATAATGGATTGCCTGCTTAAATTTGAATAACATTGGAGTGTCTGGCAGTTTCATCATTTCCATTCGATAAAATCTAAAACCATTTGGACTATTTTTATATTGTTTTAATATATTCTTCGATGATCCATCAGGTAGATACTCCACACAACAAAGCGCTTCATTCATTAATAGTAGTTCATATTCCTGGTCTAGCATGTAATATTTATATGAGAGAGGAACTAACTTTTCGTTAGGATAAAGGGGATAAGGATATTTCTTAGTTATTTTCGTTTGATAAACCAGCTTTTTATCCCCTTTGACTCCGTATTTATTATATAGATTAAATAGTGTCGAGGTTTTAATATCCTTTGGCAGTTCCGTCCCTATTATTTCCCCACTGGTATTGCAATCAAGGCCAACAATACCACCTATTTGCTCATCACCATTTTCTTTCCAGAAAGTCACTATTTTTTCAACTGCATTGTCTGGCATATAATCATCACTATCGATACAAACATTTAATTCTGTATCAATCATACGATAGGCAGTATTATGAGCTCCATGCATCCCTTGGTTTTCTTGGCGATAATATCTAATTGAAATAACTTTGTCCTCTATCCACCCCTGAACTAATTCTTCTGTATTATCAGAAGAACCATCATCGATAATTAACCAAATAAAATCCTTATTTGATTGTTCTTTAAGGCTTTCATATAATTTATGAAGTGTATATGCCCTATTAAATGTTGGGGTAAATATCGTTAATATTGGCATGAATTATTACCTCGCATTTGATAAGTAAAAATCTTGCAGCCATTCTGCTGCAATTTTTATATCATATCCTTTTTCTCTTAGCATTTTGAGTTTGGAAGTATTATTTATTTTTTTCGACTCAATTTTATCTAGTTCATTAACCCACAAATCTTTATTTGTTAGGTTTAAAAACTTGATTAAGCCTAAACCCAAGTCAACCTCATTAGTGATCTGATCTGAAATTAAACAAGGTTTTCCTGCTGCTTGTGCTTCGATAAGTGTTACTGGTAAACCTTCATGTAACGATGGGAATAAAAAAATGTCAAAGGCCTGAAGTATTTGATGAATATCACTTCTAACTCCTAGGAACCTTACCTTGTCTTGTATATTTAACTCTTTAACTCTTTTTTCGATTTCCTTTCGTAATACCCCGTCACCACATAATAATAAGACTGAATTAGGTTTTCTCTTTACTAAATCAGCGAATACTTCAACTAAGAACTTATGATTTTTCTGCTTATTGAATCTGCCAATATGCCCAATTACTAGTTGGTCGCTAATCCCTAATTCTTTCCTTTTCAACATTCTAACCTCAGATGAGTAAGCAAACTTTTCAGGTTCTATTCCATTGTTAAGTAATTTAGCTTGATCAGATTTATTGCCAAATAACCACTTAGCAGCGGCTTGGGAACAGGCAAAGGTATAATCAGAATTAGCAGGAATAAATAATCCTGAGTACCATTTATATCCCTTGGTAAGAAACCCACCTTCAGCATTAGTATTATGACTGTGTGAAATACAACACTTTACTCCACATTTCTTTGCAGCCCTAACTACGATTCCACTCATCTGATTTAGATGAGAATGCACTATTAAATAATCACTATGTTTGGTGAAGAAATCTTTAAGGGATTTAATATAACCAAAATGTCCGACTTCGTTAATATATGGAATTCGATGTATTGTGCCTCCTAGTTCCTTGATTTCACTATCAAATACACCTTCTCTGCATGTTAGAAAATCGAATTGAACTTTTGAACGGTCGATATTCCGATATAGATTCATAATTAGTGTTTCGGCACCGCCTCTATTCATGTTAACTACAACATGGAGAATTCTAATTGGCTTACTCATTCACTCCACTCCTACTAGATACTGGCACCTGTTCTAGCACCCAGATTGTTCTTATACCATTCTATAGCTTCTTCAATCCCCCGCTCAAAACTCCATTCTGGTTCATACCCCAGCATCTCAATCGCTTTTGAGATATCAGCATTACTATGCTTAATATCTCCTTTTCTATCAGGACCAAATGTTGGTTGAATATCCTTTCCTAATGCATTTAATAAGTGAGTATAGATATCAATTAAAAACTCTCTTCCACCAAAGGCGATATTAAAAGCCTGTCCAGCAGCTTCACTAGTTGCATTACATGCCTTTAAATTAGCCTCAATTACATTTTCAATATATGTAAAGTCCCTGCTTTGCATCCCATCTCCATTAATAGTCGGACTTTCATCATTTAGTAGTTGTTTAATAAATTTCGGTATAACAGCTGCATAAGCTCCATTAGGGTCCTGTCTTCTCCCAAATACGTTGAAATAACGTAAACCATATGTATCGAGTCCGTATAATTTGGTAAATAACTTTCCGTATTCTTCATCTACCTTTTTGGTCAGTGCATAAGGAGATAACAAATTGCCTTCCCGGCCTTCTTTTTTAGGTAGATTAGGTTCATCACCATATACAGATGAACTTGAAGCATATACAAATTTCTTAACGCCATTCTGCCTGGCAGCCTCCATCATATTTAAAGTGCCTTTAATATTAATTTCTTCATACACTAATGGCATTTCAATACTTCGTGGGACACTTCCCCATGCTGCTTGGTGAAGAACATAGTCTATACCTTCACATGAACTTATGCATGTTTCTAGGTTACAAATATCCCCTTCTAAAAATTCATAGTTGGGGTGATTTAAAAATTGCTCTACATTTTCTTTTTTTCCCGTGGAATAGTTATCGAGCCCTCTAACTTGATAACCAAAATTCAATATAGCCTCGACTAAATTGGATCCGATAAATCCAGCCGCTCCTGTAACTAAAAATCTTGATCCCTCTGGAAATTTAATATTTTGATATCCCACTTTATAACCTCCAATAAATAAAGCCAGCATTCTCTGCTTCTGTTCGATTAAATACTCCCTTAATATCCATTAATACATTACTTCCAACTACTGTATTAAACTCAGATGTGGCAGCTACTTCATTCATAGCTTCAGAATGAATAAACGTTTGCCCTGACGATCTAAACATTCTTTTTACATCATCTAATTTAATAGATTTAAATTCTTCATGCGGTACCGCAAATATCACGGCGTCCATCTCTTTGATTTCATGTGCCTCACATGGATTAATTCTGTATTCATGCCAAAGATCGTCTTTATCTGCCAGAGGATCCACTACTTTTACTTCAACACCGTACTCTTCTAATTCCTTGATTACATCTACTACTTTTGTATTCCGGACATCTGGACAGTTCTCCTTAAAGGTAACTCCGAAGATCGCCACTCTTGAACCATTAATTTGTTTATTTGCCTTAATCATTTTCTTTACAATACTTTCAGCAACATACTTACCCATATCATCATTTATTTTTCTTCCTGATAGGATAATTTGAGAATAATAGCCCATTTGTTCCGCTTTATATGTAAGATAGTATGGATCTACACCAATACAGTGACCCCCGACAAGACCCGGTGAAAATTTAAGAAAGTTCCATTTGGTTCCTGCTGCCTCTAGCACAGAACTTGTATCAATTCCCATTTTATTAAAAATAATGGAAAGTTCATTCATAAATGCAATATTAATATCCCGTTGAGAATTTTCAATAACCTTAGCTGCTTCAGCTACTTTAATACTCTCTGCTCTATAAACTCCAGCCTCTACAACTAATTCATATACTTTGGCCACAATTTCAAGTGTCTCATTATCCATACCAGAAACAACTTTTATAATTGTTTCTAATCGGTGTTCTTGATCCCCAGGATTAATTCTTTCCGGAGAATAGCCAACTTTAAAATCAACTCCACACTTTAACCCGGATTCTTTTTCCAAAATCGGAACACAAATCTCCTCTGTTACTCCTGGATAAACAGTGGATTCAAAGACAACAATCGAACCTTTGGTTAAGTTTCTACCGAGAGTTCTGCTTGCTGATTCAACTGGTGTTAAATCGGGTGTCCGGTCTTCTTTTACCGGTGTTGGTACTGCTACAATATGAAACTTTGCTTCCCGAAGCCTTTTTTCATCGGAAGTAAACTCAACTGTGGTATTTTTAATTACTTCGTTTCCTACTTCTTTTGTGGGATCAATACCATTCTTATATAGATTGATTTTATCTTTATTCACATCAAATCCTATTACATCCACTTTTTTAGCAAAGGAAACAGCAATCGGCATCCCAACATAACCAAGTCCAACTAATGATATTTTTTCTTCTCTATTAACAATCCTTTGATATAAATTCATTATTTATCCCCCTAACACATTGTTAATTTCATCTATATATGCTTTAATCACAATTTTGCGGTCATATTCCTTTTCCATCTTTTTACGTCCGGCGATGCCCATGGCCTTTTTCTGATTATATGGCAGATTAATAAACTTAATAATTGCTTCAACTAAACTATCAACGTTCCTTACTTCAAAACCCAAACCACTTACATCTTCATCAAATGTTTCTCTACAGCCAGGTACTCTTGAAGCCAACACTGGACGGCCAGAAGAGGCGGATTCGAGCAGTACATTAGCTGTGCCCTCATGATAAGAAGGAAGGATTGTGGCATGAGATTTTTTAATAAATGAATGGATATCCTTTTGTTGACCGTGATAATTAATAATGCCCAATTTACTTAACTCAACTAATTGTTCATGGTAGTTTTCTTCGCAGCTGCCAACTAAGTCAAATTGTGTGTTTGGAAATTTATTTTTGACGGTCTTTGCTGCGTGTAGTAGTTCTTCTATCCCCTTTGCTTTCATTATTCGTCCAATAAAAAGGAAATTGTTCCTTTCTTGATCCTCAGGAAATTCCTCAAGAGGATGATGTTCCAAATTTACACCCGAGCCAGGGATTAGCTTTGTCTTACTACTTATAATATTTTGACTTCGAAAGAACTTTAAATTCGTTTCATTTTGAAAAAACAGACAAGATGCTTTTTTTAATCCCAACTTATAAAGGTATAAGGTGATTTTTTGAATGACACCATTATTTTCAAGGGATGTACCCAACCCAGTTATGTTTGTAATATACGGTGTGTTTGTTACTCTACATGCCAGACCACCATATACATTGGGTTTAATTGTATAGGTTAAAACAACATCCGGCTTAATTTTTCTAATAATGCTTATGTAATGAAACAAAAGCTTTACATCTTTAATTGGATTGGTCCCACGACGTTCCAACTGAGAATCTACGAATTTACATCCCAAACTTTTTAGTTTTGGAACATATTCATCATTCGGTAACGAAATATAAACTTCTTTTTTTTGATTTATTAGTTCGCCTAATAATTCTTTTCTGAAGTTATACAACCCCATACCGAAGTTAGCTAAAACAAGAATTTTCATTATTAGAACTCCCTATCCAAAAGCCAACATAAGGTCGGCGACTATAAATATCAACTTCTGTCAATGCAAACAACATCCTCTTTTTATCGTTCATTAAATAGAACGTTAAATTTAAAAAAATCGAGAGGCCTTTATTCTTTAACGCAAGTTCCTCCCTAATTTCTATAAATTATATAAAATTTATTAAATTGCGCAAAATGCAGGTTCTTTATTAAGAACATTGATATGAATATCATATTACCTTAAGGAAATATAGTCAACTCTAATTTTATGACTTATATTTTTTTTTCTAATAAAAAAAGGCCTATAATCAGCCCTCTAAATCATCGCTTTATTTCTGATATTCTTTAGCTATCCCACTCACCGAACTTTACTTCGTAGATATTACCGCTAGTACTTCCATGTATGGCATAAATTTTTGTGGTATCTAAAGTACCGATCACATTGGTTAGATATGTGTAGTTAATTACGTTTGTTGAATCAAATGGGAATGTTTTAACGGCAACTTCGTTATCATTAACAAATGCTTTCATTTTTCCCCCCCAATATTCAAATCTAAAATCATAAAGTGTATTACGATTTAATCCGTATGATGGACCTATTTTGTAAATACCATGACCAACTCCATTTATAACAGCACCAACAACAGGTAAGCCAACTGATTCGTTACCAACCGTTCCTTTATAAGCAATTGCAAAATTAGGTTTTAACGTTGTAATAGACATCCCCCAAGCGGTGCCGTTCCAGTTATAAGTAGTTCCATTCGCATCAGTTCTTAATTGGTTATAACTAGGGGATGAATTCCCCCAACTTGTTTTACCAGTAAAATCTTGATCATTAATCAATAGTATTTTTTCAACTTTAGCACTATATTGTTTTGTCCACATAAGTGTTCCTGTTGGCGGGTTAACTACACCACCAGCTCCAGTCCCACCAGTGCTTATTTGCGATACTACATATTGAAGACTAGCCAAATCTGTCCTTAAATTAGAGATTATATATTCAATATATTTTCCACTATAGCTAAAGATAGAGGACTTTGCACCATCACGGTTTTTGTAAGAAACATACCCTAGGCCCCCTCTTATAAACCAATAATTAACATCAGCATAGGAATTTTCAGATTCGTCCATATACATTAACAATAACCTCTTTTTATCATCAATCGAAACACATGGGGAATGAAAGTCTTCGCTATTTGATGCATTTGCATAAACAGTTGTTTCTTTTAACGTAAAGTTATCATTGAGAGCATTCTCAATTGTTGCAATATAGTGAGTTATACTACCTGATTGTCCAGTGTTCACACTAGCAGTCGTTGAATAATATCTTGAGGCTGCGAATACCTCTACAACGCCATCATGAACATATGCAGTAGCTCCTGACGCGTTCATATTAAGAATAGAAGTAGAATTTTTATAATTTGTCCATGTTGCCCCGTTATCAGCAGAAAACGAGATTAGAGCAGGTTCAGGAGCACTACCAGCAGGTGCTCCGCCAGTGGTTCTTCGTGCAAGACTGATTAGTTTGTTAGGTGATACTTCTATAATACAAGGCTCAGCGCTAGTCGTGCCGCTAGGATAACTAGTACCTACAGGTACAAATGTCCAATTGCCCCCATTGTCATCCGAATACATGAGTTTTCCACGAACTTCAGATTGTGCTCCAAACCCGCAAATCAATCTACCGTTAGATAATTTCGTAATTCCCCAAATATTGCTAGAAGTTGTTAAACTATTGCTGGGACTTACTACTATTCTCCCCTGGTTTACCCAAGTCTCCCCACCATCAACCGACGTAATTCTGTGATAAATACCATCTTTTCTAAGGAGATACATATAGGTTCCATCTTCGAATACCATAAAGTTATTAGCGGAAGTTACATCAAACGTGACCGGATTCCCGCTAGAATCAACCACTGAAATAAGCTTTGGTGTGATGGATAAAAGTGTATCAGGATTAATCGTACAAAAATATTGGTTTAACATAGAAAATACGTGAGCATTAGCCCCGTTAATTAGAACAACGTAAACCCCTCTTGTTTTATCAAATTGTAGATTGCTAGGACACCACGCATTATACTTTGCTGGTGGATTAAATAATTCACCTATTGGCTCAGTTTTATAAACCTCTAATGCAGTTCTGCCTGTACTACCAGAAACAGATATAGTACCATCACTACCTACAGTAATACCGTTACCTACCTTTACCCCGCCCAATGTAGTTGTACTAGCTTTAGGCAATGTGTAGGCAGAGGGTATAAGGGGTTTGTTTAGTAAATCATTATAACTACCGGTAGTTGCTACTGTAGAAAAACTTGGCTTACCTGAAATGTTTGCCCATGAAAAGTTATTTACTAAAACATTTCCTCCAGCTGTACCAATGTAAAGTTCTTTTGTGTCCAAACAAAAACCAAACTCACCCTCACTTAAAACTGGTAGATCCGCTTTTAATCCTCTGCGGATTTGAATTTTTTCTGTCATGTTCTCAACCCTCTTATTTTATAATAAATTGTTATTAATAAGGTGAACTTCATAGGCTGCATCTGGGTGGTTCTTCCCTGTGGTATAAAGAATTTCTTTAAGTGTATTTTCCGCGAAATATGAATCTCCTTGAGTTCCTAGGTGCATATTAAACTGCCCTGCTGTGCCACCCTTGCCATTAAATGAATTCCGAAAAATCCGCCAATTTTGCGTTCTTTCCCATATATATATATAGGATTTATTAAAGGTGTTATCAAAAATGGAGTGGTTTGCTCCTGCTGTCGTAACAATACCTAATGTGGAGTCAAATGTATTGTTCTTTACGATATCGCCCACCATTGCATCCCAGCCATCTTCCCAGACAATATCACACCCCGGTAATCTTCCACCATTACCTGAGAATGAATTTCCTGATATAGTCCAATCTTGTCCACCAGTCATTGCTAATCCTGAAGTCCAACTGTCTGAAAGGATAGAGTTTTTAATAAAACATTTACGAGGTATTCCTAATGTTCGGATAAAAGCAACTGCATCTTTATAATCTGTATCACCCGAATTAGGGGCAGTATCTTGATATACAACAATCTTTGCATAATATGCATTTTGAGGCTTATCGTAGCAGTAATATTGCCAGTTGTAAGGTTGGACTTCTATGAATTGATGATTGATATCATAAAAGTAAATGCTATATAATCGTGATCGCAAGAATCGATAATCCCAATAGCCTTGATTATAGCCCACCATAAAATAGTTTCCTAAACGTGATATATCAACAAAGTTAGGTGTGCGGAAATGATAAGTAACGATATTATCATCATTAACACCTGAATTATCAATATTACCCGGTTCAAAATTGGAATAGGTAAACCAAGCATCACCAGTGCCATCTTTCATGCGTTTTGTTGATGTTTTGACATTAAAACCAGGTGATTTACTAAAAGTGCATAATTCAATCCCGGATTTATAGGCATCACCAATGAGTAAAGAAACACAATCTTCATGCGATCCTGCAATAGTTGTAAAGTCCCTTTCTCCATAAACATGTGCGTTAATAAACTTTGTATATTGGACGTTATCCAATTTAAACATTTCATAACCTGTCGATGTTTTAGTACTAATTTCAATGTTTATCTTGGAATTGTTAAAGTCAATTATCATATTGCTAGGGAAATTAACTGTTCCTGCCATCGGTGTAACTAGATAGGTTCCATATGGGAATACAATCTTTTTATACTCCATTGACTTGGCGAAGGTTAAAGCATTAATAATACCATTTGTAGTTTCAGTTGAATGAGTATTATCTAAATAAATATCATATCTTGAAGCTGTTACGTAATATATATCTGTTGGTGCTATGGTTTGTGTTATTGGCTCTTTAACCTCAACTTTAAAACTCTTAGAATATATTCTTGTAGGATCATAAGCTGTAATAGTTGAAGTTCCTTGCGAAATACCTTCTATAACCCCATAATTTATCGTGCATACTTCAGGGTTCGATGTTTCCCATTCAACTATATTGCTGTCCATCACATCATATGGGTATATTGTAGCCATAGCGGAGAAGTTTTCTCCTACTTCAAGGATCTCAATGCTTTTATTTATAGACATGCCTGGAAATATTCCACCATCTATTAGTTCTATTTTAAATGTTCCGCAATCCACTAATGAATCCGGAGTTTCTGTAAATAATCCACCATCCACTAAAATTCACCTCCATCATCTTTTACTGTACTGATTGATTGCTCTAAATAATTAGTTAAAGTTTGTCCCACCAACGCTTGTACTTGTTACTGATTCTATGCTTGTCCTGCTTTTTGGACTAGTCTGACTATATCTCCACCTTTTGCTAATGATATCTTAGCATCGCTCAAAAATACCACTTTTAGTTCTACCATCAAAGAAGTAAACCCTAAGCATTAGCATTTAAGGTGGCTGCTAATCAAATCTTTTTGTGATTAATTATATATATATGAATATTAGGATATTTTGTGATTATTTATATACAACTTCCAAACATGGAAATATACAATAAAGATTTATTATTAAATTAAATTGTTCTGTGTTTGTTTCCCAGGAATCTACTGAATATTTATGTTTTAGATTAATTTACTTGAATGTAAAAAATTCACACCTTATAACGGAAAGTGTAGAACATTTTAATATAAAATTATCAAGTAAAAAACATTATTCCTTAAGTCTTCCTGATTTTATTAAATATAATTGATGATTTGATATATACGACCATGTATCAACGGGGACTTCGACTACATTAGCAATACAAGAGACTATCTCCCCCATTGTATTCATATGAGTGAAAACGATATAAGAAAAGGTATGCTAAGTGAGGAAAAACGGGAATTGGAATTGACGAGATTATAGGATAAAGGAAGAGAAAGTTACCCCACCTTTTAATAAGAAGAGTGGGGATAATCTATAACAAAAGTTTTCAAATAGGAACATACTTTGTGTTTTCAGATTTATGACTACTATAAATAAGGTCTTTAAGTGTACTAATAACCTTTTTAGATTCTTTTCTACATATGAGATCTTGTTCTTCAGACTGGACTGTATATCTTGACATATAAACAAAATCTATATCATGTTCTTTTGCCGTTTTCATATCTGAAAATGCATCGCCTATAAAAACGGCCTTTTTGTCAGGATGATTTTTCAATATAATGGATGTACACTCTAGTTTAGTTTTCGGAGATCCAAATATTCCGTTAAAATATTTGCTTAGATTTCTTTCCATAAAAACTTCATTCAGTTCTTTCTCATCACTTCCAGAAGCTACATATAAGTTTTTATTTTGGTTAGATAACTCTGACAGTAAATTTTCACAGCCCGGCGTAATGTCTGCATATTCATAAATTTCTTTGCAAATCTTTGCAAAATTGTTTAAAAAGATTTTATACTTTTCTTCTTGAAAAGGCTCGTTTGCAAAGTCACTTAAAAACTCTTTAAATTTTACATATCTTGAGATTCCAAATGTCTTTCTACAATAGTTAACAAAGGTGTCAACAATTTCAGAAGAGTAACCTCCTACAGCTTTACCAAACGCTTCACATTTTAAAAGATTTACATCAATTAGTACTCCATCACAATCAAAGATGATGATATCATATTGGCTTAAAAAAGGTGTTTTCATTTTTTAACTCCTCTTTATTTTTTCATATTAACAGCAGCTTATGATAACAAGTATCTAGGCCACAGATCTCTGTTAAAACGTTATACATTTAAAAGATTACGTTCACGTATAGCTGTTTCTACACGTTGAATATCATCTGGAGTATCAACAGCAATAGAATCGTTAGAAAGTTCCAGCATTCGAACATCCCATCCTAATTCCAAAAAGCGAAGTATTTCAATATCTTCAATACTCTCGAGTTTCGTTTTCTCTAAAACCGAAGCAAAATCTTTTAATGCCTTTCTCGGAAACGCATATGCACAAACCTGACGCCACGCTTTATCAAAACCTTGATCTTTATTAGAAGGGATAGTGGATCTCGACATATAAAGTAAGCGTCCATCTGGACGGAAGACTACCTTTGGTATTGTTGCACTTCTGAATAAACTTTCGTCGGTTATTTCACAATACCCATTTAATACTTCTCCAGGATATTTTTTTATATTAGAAATTAATAAGTCTAGGTCTTGGGGGTTGAATAATGGTTCATCACCTTGAACATTAATGAATACGTCTGCATCGATGTACTCCACACACTCTGCAATTCTATCGGTACCAGTGAGACAATTACTTGAAGTCATAATAACTTGTATTCCATATAACCTACATGTATCCCTAATTCGTTCATCATCTGTTGCAACATAGATTTTTTCAGCTGGACATGTTTTTATACATTGCTGATAAGTTCTTATAATCATAGGAATTCCAGACAATTCTATAAGGGGTTTGCCCGGTAATCTTGAAGATTGATAACGCGCCGGAATTATTACACAGTAATTCATTATTTTACCTCCTAATAAGCATAAACTGAACTGGTTCTGATATCGTATTGTGTTGGTGTAATTGAGATTAATGCTGGTGTATTGGGAACACTTGTGAAGTTTAACAACAATTTATTTACTTCACTAGTCCTAGGGTCGTCAGCTCCATAGCCATCAAACCCTGCCAGAAGAATCCTGGAAGCTTTACCACTTGTTGCAATCGCTAAAGCATATGAAAATACTAACGAATTAGGTAATACACAATGATTAGATTCAAACCTAAATGTATTTTCTTGAATGGATATACCAAAATCTAATAACTGTTTTCCTTGAAAAGCCGTTATAATGTTTTCAGATAACATTGAAGCTGGAATTACTAAAGGTTGTGGTAAAACTGAATGCATGGCACTATCTGCGAGGATTCGAACTGGATGACATGCAGCTCTAACATTAATTAAATCTGATGAAATAGATGATTGAGTATTTAATGCAATAACATAGGGCCTGTTGGTTAGTATATAATTTTCTAATGCCTTCTTATGCTTTACTATATTTGGTCCCGCGCCAATTATTAGTACTTCCTTACCTGAAATTTCATCCGCTGGTATCCAAGTGCCTGATGGATTTCCAACATAAAAGTTACGTGCAGCTTCTAATGTATTAATGTTATACTTTTTACCACCTTCTGATTTCAGATAATCAATAACAGCTAGGATATCTTCTTCGATATATCTGGAATCACTAAGCATTTCTTGTATATATGTTGGATGTATTCCATATTTACCAGAAAGATAATAAAAAGCATTTGTTCCCCAGCCACATTTTTGTTGCATTGGTTTGAAGTATGATTCTATTATTTTCATCAATGGTGTTATATTGATTTTTAAATTTCGTTGCTCTTCTAATTCAATTGCTAGATATTCTGTTTTGGCATTCCCTGGCCCTCTTCCCATTCCAGTGACTGTTCCATCTATCCATGTCACACCTTCTTCTACAGCTCTTATGGAGTTTGCTAACGCATACCCCATGTTGTCATGTGTATGAATGCCTAATGGTCCATTCCATGCTTCACGTATAGTTCGGATGATTCGGGCAGTCTCATCCGGGCTCAAGCTTCCAAGGCTATCCGCAAAATATAGAACATCTAATGGATAATGACTAGCTGCTAAGGCTAAGTTTTTTATCTCCTCATCACTTCGATCTGCAATTTGCATAAGGTTAAATCCTACCATATAACCTTTATTCTTTAACCAATTCGCTGCAGGTAGTGCTTTTTCGAATTCGTGTACATGGCAAGCTATACGAACTAAACTTACAGGTGACTCAAGTGCTGGTACGAAAAGTTTCGATAATGCCTGATCCATACCATCTGGATGCTTTAGCAAATCACTTGCATTTACCATTACACCTAATCTTAATCCCTCAGGTATTATTAAATTTTTAATAAATCTATCTGTAGTATACGCACATGCTCCTTTAAATCCATCTTTACTGAACCCTCTTAATCCTAATTCAACAAAGTCCGCAGAAATCTCACGCATTGCTTTTAAGTAATCTTGTATCATTGAAACATCAAAATCCCAAGAATTATAATATCCACCATCACGTAGTGTACAGTCTAATAACTTTATATTATTCATAATTACTCCTCCATTTATGAGAATCAAATTAAAGTTAGAGAATTGGATGGTTAAGCTAAACCTTGTCTCTTAAACTCAGTTGAAACTCCGATAAACTTACCATCATCATCAAATAAATCATCAAAATTAACACGTGGAAAAACTTCGAGGTTGCCTCCCCGGGTGGCGTTATAAATCTCAATCCCGTTTTTGTCACAATAATTCTTTGCAGCAATGAAAGCATTTGTCATTAAATCAGTATTAGTGGATGGCTTTAGCTTATCATCAAACCATGAGTTATAATAATTACTATCAAAATGATCTTTACCTAGTAATTCTTTATTGATTTCATATGTACCATCTTCTTTTCTTTTTAAAGCATAATTATTATCAACTCCAATAAGGTAAATCTTTTTGAAGCCCATATAGGTTGCCAGTTGAATATTTACATATGTTACGGTTGCCTGTGTGAATGTCTTTTTAGAAATATCATTACTAAAATTCGGTAATCCATTATTATCTTTTTTTCTATAGCTTCTTAAAAATATATTATCTGTATTAAAATACTTTTTAAGAGTGTCATAACCATAATTTGTTACTACTGCAAACAATTGTTTCTTTTCCATAGAGTTTACTTCTTTAAAAAATTTATTTGCCATTGATGAATCACTAATTGTGTAATAATAGGGCTTCCAATTTGTTCTATCTAATATTAAATTAATTCTGTTAGACGAAAATGAAGGTAATCCATCTATGCGGTTCAAATCTCTTCCAGTTAGGCTTGGGCCATTACCTATGATGAAACAGCTTTCCCCTATATGAATATCCTTGAATACTCCCACTTTTTTTTGTAGTTTACTTAATCTTCTGTTTATAAGAGGAATTCTTAAGTGGTTTTTCCATCGCCAAATAATAAAAGATAAAACATTGTTCACAGTTGTTTTTGCAATATTTAGCACAACATAAACACCTTCCATTTTAATTATCAATTAAAACAAACTATCATAATCCTTAGTCTCAAAAACATCTAAATACGAAACCCGGGTAGCATTAAATATTTTTTTTCCAGACCTTTCAAAGACAATCTTTGCTTTTTCCATTCCATAGTATATTTCATCAGGTGCCTGACCTGGTTTCTTTTCATCATTTCTAAAATAATCCTGACTAAAATAATGCTCTGAATTGCTTGCCATTTTAAGAAAAGATAAATCTCTTGTTCTGGAAACTGCATCCTTGTAATTATAATCATGGCCAATCAAATAAACTTCTGAAAATCCCATATAGAAAGCTATTTGAAGCATATGATATGAGACAGTCCCTGAAGAGTATAATGATTCCATAACTTTAGTTGAAAAAGTACCACGTTTGTCTTTATAAAGATTATTATTAAAATAAATATCTGCGTTAAGTAATTTTTTATAAACTTTTAAAGTGAATTTCTTCTGTGCCTCAACCAAATTTATTTCTTTTGCATTTTCCTCAAGTACAATGGGGTCAACAACCATATAAAATGTAGGCCTCCATGTAGTCTTGTTGAAAATTTTATAAATCTTATTAGAAGCAAATGTAAATTCACCTTTTAATCTTTCTAGATCCTCAGGTTTTAGACTGGGGCCATTTCCAATAATAAAACAGCGTTTACCCTTATATTTGTTTTTCAACCTTAGTATTTTGTAATTATTCTTAGTAAGAGGGATATTCATTTTTGAGAAAAAATTAACAATATTAAATTTAACTAAATAAAGGGAATTATAGATTCTTAATAAACTCTTCTTTATTTGGGACACCCTCATTCTTCACTAATACTGATTTACTTTCATTTTTTTCTTTTCCCTGCTTTGTGCCTTTACAATTAAATCTATAAATTCTCTAACGGCTCCATTTCCACCATTAGTTTTGCAAACATAGTCTACTACACCAAGTACTTCATCAATCGCATCTGCTGGACTGGCTTTAAGGTAGCATACTTTCATACAGTCAAGATCGTTTACATCGTCACCAATATATGCAACATTTTCGTAAGTTAATTGATATCTTTCAATAACCTCATCCAAAACCTTTAGCTTATCGTCAATCCCTTGGTGAACTTCTTCAATCCTTAATTCAGTAGCACGTTTCGATAAAATCTCAGATTTCTTACCAGTAATAATAACTGGGATTATATTATACTCATCCATATGAATTAATCGGTATCCATCTCTTACATTGAATGCTTTAAATACCTCACCACTATCTCCCACATAAATTTTTCCATCTGTGAGAGTACCGTCTACATCCATAACGAGCATCTTTATTTTTGATAAATCTCTATCTTTTATCATACAAATATACCCACCCCAAGAATATCGTTAACTCTTACTGTTCCAACCAACTTATGATTACGAATAATCGGCAGTGCAGAGATATTATTATCTTTCATGATTTTTAGTGCATCTACAGCAAGCATATCAGAATCAATATATAAAGGTGATTTGGCCATCACATCGTCTACTGATAAGTCATATACATTTACTTCCCTAGTAAACGTTCTTCTTAAATCTCCATCCGTAAAGACTCCGAGTAATTCATGATTTTCATTTACAATATTAATAATTCCAATCGCTTTAGCGCTCATCTCAACAATTGCATCTTTTAACTTAGTACCAGCCTTTACCTCTGCGTTTTTTTCATCTTTATGCATAATATCACTTACTTTTATTAATAGTTTTTTACCAAGGGAACCAGCCGGGTGGTACAATGCATAATTATGTTCATGAAAACCGTAGATCTTTGATAAACATACTGCTAATGCATCTCCAAGAACCATCTCGACCGTCGTACTGGATGTAGGAGCTAAATTCATCGAGCATGCTTCTATAAATTTAGGAAATACAAAGGAATAGTCACTATATTTGATGAGTGATGAATTTTGATTACCAGAGATACCAATTAGTGTTGCTCCTATTATTTTTATATTAGGCAAAATTTTAGTAATCTCTTCACTTTCCCCACTATAGCTAATCGCTATGACAATATCATTTGCTGAAATCATTCCTAAGTCTCCATGCAGTGCTTCTGCTGGATGCAGGAAAAACGCTGATGTCCCTAAGCTCGCCATTGTTGCGGCAATTTTCCTTGAAACATGACCAGGTTTACCCATTCCTGTAACAATAACTTTACCGGTGCAATTGGAAATTAATTCCACTATTCTTACGAATCTTTCATCTAAAGCATCTTTCACTAGGTTTATAGCATTAATCTCAGTCTCAAAAACATATTTCGATTCAGTAAGAATATCGATTTGATGGTCAATTTTTGATTCAGAGAGAATAGCTGTTTGATTCAACTTCTCGCACCGCCTTAAAAATTTTAATAAATTTTTTAAGCATAACTTCAATCTCATCAAGTTTAACCATGTTAGGACCATCGGACTTCGCGTTATCAGGATCCTTATGCACTTCCAAAAATAAAGCATCTGCACCGACAGCTAAGGCAGCTTTCGCTAAATGTTCCACATACTCACGATTACCACCAGTAGATATGAGGTTGCCTCCTGGTTTTTGAACACTGTGGGTTGCATCAAAAACAACAGGATAGCCGAATTTTTTCATTTCAATGATGCTAGTCATATCCACCACTAAATTGTTATAACCAAAAGTGTTGCCTCTTTCGCATAAAAGAATGTTTTCGTTACCTGATTCTTCAACCTTTGTAATCACATTTCTCATATCTTTGGCAGATAAAAACTGAGCCTTTTTAATGTTAACTGGTAATCCAGTTTCTGCTGCTGCGATTAATAAATCTGTTTGTCTGCATAGAAAAGCCGGGATTTGTAGCATATCTACAACTTTAGCTGCAAGCTCAGCTTGATATGGTTCATGGATATCTGTTACTACAGGTATTCCTAACTCATCTTTTATCTTTTTTAGAATACGAAGACCCTCATTTATTCCAGGACCTCTGTACGATGAAATGGACGTTCTATTCGCTTTATCGAACGATGATTTAAAAATAAAAGGAATACCTAGTAATCCTGTAATTTCTTTCATTCTTGCTGCTACTTCCATCACTTGTGCTTCTGATTCAATTACACAAGGACCTGCAATTAACGTAAAAATTGAAGTATCTACCGTAATATTTCCTACCTTCATTGTTCTCATTAATAAGTCTTCCTCTCTAAAATTTATAATTAAACAGTTTCATTAATTGAGTGAATAAACAGGTTTTATTCCACTCTGGAATAAATACTCTTCGACTTTTTCAATATCCTTCGGTGTATCAACTGAAATGGTTTTACAATGGGCGTTAATATAATAAATGTCTTTTCTGTTTTCAATAAATCTAAAAGAATCGTTTTCTTCAATTTTTTCAATAGGACCTCGTGGGGTTTCGTGGTAGTATTGAAGTGCCTTTTTTGTAAATGCTCCAACTCCTACGAACTTTTGATAGATATAGTTCATCCCACCTTTTGGAAATGGAATAGGGCTACGTGAAATGAACAGACAAATGCCATCTTTATTCGTCACGATTTTTAGATTAGTTGTATCAACCACTTCAACTGGATCAGTAAAATCCGTCATAAGATTGGATACATAGAAATCATCTTTATCAAGATTAGTTGGTATACACTTTACAATATCTTTCGCTTCTATAACAGGCTCATCACCATTTACCATTACATAAAGGTCAGCATCAATTTTTTGGGATACTTCATACAGCCTTTCTGTCGCCGTATCATGCTCCTTAGAGGTCATGATAACTTTTGCTCCAAACCCTTCACATACCGCTTTAATTTCTTCGCTGTCCGTTGCAATATATACCGCTTCAAAGCAATCAACTTTTTTAGAATGTGTGTAAACCCACCAAACCATCGGTTTACCAAAAATATTTGCTAAAGGCTTATTATAAAATCTTGAGGATCCTCCTCTTGCTGGTATGATTCCAATAATTCTCATACTTTTAACCACACTTTCTATAATATTATTTGATCAAAATCTACTCTTTCGAAAACTTCTAATTTCCCGCCACGAGTTGCATTGTATATTTTAATATTGTTCTCATCTGCATATCTTTTTGCAGCTGAAAAGGCTCTTGTAGAAACTTCAATGTTAGGAATATATAGATCCTCTTTATCAGTATTATATTTTTCAGTAAAATAGTCTTTCGCTGACTCATCAATGACAATTTCACCCTTATCATTAATCATTTTACTGAAATTATTGTCAACACCTAATAGATATATCTCTCTTATACCCATGTATACGGCTATCTGAATCGCAGTATATGCAACGGTATTCCCCCAATATATTCCTTTAACAATGTCTTCAGAAAAATTCGGTTCAACATTCCTATCACCGAATTTAAATATGAAATATTTGGCATTATTAAAATGAATATTATAATCCCATGGAAAATTAACAGGGAAAAATTTGTTTTCTATATTTAATTTATTTATCTCTTCTTTACTTTTAAAAATGGTTTTATCATCTTCAGAGCAGTAATATGTAGGTCGCCAATCCGTTTTATCGAAAATATAGTAAATTCGATTAAAAGCAAAAGTAATCTCATCTTTTAATTTATTAAGATCTTTAATTGATAAACTTGGACCATTACCAACGATAAAACATCGTTTTCCTCTATGTTTATTTCTTAAATATTTTAATTTTTTTCCGTTAGTAGTGTATGGGAAAATCATATATCTAGAAAATGTAATTGTTCGGTAGAGTTGATTTCTTGCATATTTCTTTATAATCATATGACTAATCTCTCAAAAATAATTTTTTATATTTAGTATGGAGCCTTTTTGCATTCTGTTTTCCTAACAATAATTTTCCAAGTAACATAAAAACTACCAGGTTTTTTTTGTATAATGGATAATACCACCTATGCATAAAGGTAACTTGTTTTTGTTCTTTATATGATCTCCAAGTAGAAGTAAAATGATGGATACAATATGTGTTTTTAGAAAAATCTCTATTCCCATTAGCATCTATTGGACAAAAATATGTTCTAGGATATATATATATACCATTTATTACTTGAAATTCATTATTTAATTTAAGCCCATAGTCCTTTAATATTTCTGTAATTATCCGAACATTGGGAATGTCCTCAATACTTCCATCCTCCTTTACAAAGTGACGGTCATTATAATATTCTAAAAATCTCTTTATTACACTATTTTTAGGAAGACTTCCGATTATTCCACTTTGAACATATTTTTCATTTTCAAATCCAGAAAATGCTTCATGCGATAGAAATTCATCAATGTTTTTGGTTAATTCTATATCTGTATCAAGGTAAATTCCTCCGTAATTATAGAGGATAAATAGTCGCGCATAATCGGAAACAAAAGCATATTTTTTATTTTCATAAGCTTCCTTAGTCCAAGGATTTATATTTATATCGAAATTTGATTCATTCCATTCAATTATTTTGTAATCAGGGCAATATTTTTTCCAGCTTGTAATACACTTTTTTATTAATGGAGGTAATTCTCCCTTCCCAAACCAGCAGTAATGAATTACCCTCGGTATCATCAATGACATTCCTCTCTCTTATAAGGTTTATTCAATAACGATTATCCTGAAATCAGTTCTTGCTTATAACGCTTATCCAATACTAAAAAAAAATACAATCTAACCATTTTAAACTTTATTAGAAGGATTATAACTTTACCTCTCCAAGAAATGTTAGGTAATTTAAAGTTCTTAAATATATTTGTAACGTTTGGGTGGTACATGATTTCTTTTATCATATACAATTTTTCTTCGTTTTTGCGGGCCGAGAAATTTATCTGGCCTAACATATTTAATGTAAAATACAACATGTTAATTTTAATTTGTCTAGAAAAATCAAATTCACTAGTTTTACCAAAATATTTTATTAACCTTTCATTAATTTTAAGGTAATTATTCCACTTCTTTTCATTATATGTATTAGTGGTAGAATTCGGGTTGTAAAAGTAGTTATAATAATGTCGGTCCTTTAAATAGTAAAAATTAGTTGCATGATACATAACCTTCGATCCGAAAATCGAATCTTCACAGTAATGTATATCCTCATCATAGTACAAATTGTTTTTTCTTAAGAATTCTAAACTTAACAAACAAACACAATTGGAAATGGTAGGTGGAAATTCGATATGATCAAACATTATTAAACATTTGAACAGTTCATTCTTAATATCTTCTTTTGAATAAAAACCACCACGAATAGGTTGTGTACGTCTATTTTCATAGTCCTCTAATCTTTTTTTATAATCACACATAACAATATCTAGATTTAATTCATTAGCTTTGTTATACATCTCTTGGTACATCTCAGGTTCTATCCAATCATCTGAATCAATAAAACCAATATATTTGCCTTTTGCCATTTTAAGGCCATCATTTCTGGCAGCTGACACTCTGGCATTTTTTTTGTGTAAAACTTTTATCCTTTTATCTTTCTTAGCATATTCATCACAAATTTCACCAGATTTATCCTGGGATCCATCATTTATAAGGATAATTTCAAAATCTTGAAATGTCTGATTTAAAATACTATCAACACAACGATGTAAATATTTTTCAACATTATAAACTGGGATTACCAAACTGACTTTAGGAAACATTATTTTCCTCCTTTCTACATTTATTTGGACTTTTACATTGTCTGTTTTAATTTATGATCTACAGATATTAATCTTCCTTTATCCACTTTAAAAACAATGTCACAATTTTCAATTGTACTTAATCGATGAGCAATAATAATTAATGTCTTTTCACCTTTTAGACCATCTATCGATTTCATAATTTCTTTTTCTGTATCATTATCTAATGCAGAGGTCGCTTCATCTAAAAAGATAATTTCCGGATTATGATACAATGCTCTAGCAATCCCGATACGTTGGCGCTGCCCCCCAGAAAGCCTGACTCCTCTTTCACCGACTACAGTATCTAATCCTTCTGGAAGTGAATCAACAAAATCCTTTAACTGAGCATCTACAATTGCCTTTTGAACAGCATCTTCATCAATTTCTTTATCATTAATTCCAAAAGCTACATTTTTTCTTATTGATTCATCGGATAAATAAATGGATTGGGGGATATAACCGATTTTTTTTTGCCATAATGGCATAAGTTCAATTAGATTTTTCCCATCAACTAACACTTGACCTTTCTCAGGTTCTAAAAGGCCCAGTATAATATCAACAATTGTTGTTTTACCAGCACCCGATGTTCCCACAAAAGCAACTGAATTTCCAATTGGAATAGTCAATGATACATTTTTTATGGAATGCTTCTCCTGATTTGGATAACGGAAATCTACGTTTTCCAATTTAATAGAATTATTAAATATTTTTTCTCCAGCAAGAAACTTAACTGTCCTCGAATTATAGTCCACTTCTTTATCGATTAGGCTTCTGCCACTATTATCTTTAACCAGATCATTATAAACCACTGTCAAAGCTGGCTGACTAAATCGTATAGTTGTTAGGGTTGCTACTATTCTCTGAATTGAAGGCATAAGACGAAAAGCCGCCATAGCAAATAATGACATTGTCGCCACTAATTTAGATGTATCTGTCCCTTGAAAAACTAGGATAATCATCGTAATTAACACAACCGATACTAATAAGGTTTCGATAAACATTCTTGGCACTTGATCTAGCATATTTTTATAAATCGTATTGTTAGCCATAACTCTACTTTGGACTGAGTAGGAATCCACAAAGTAACTTTCTTTTCCTGAGACTTTAATTTCTTTACTTGCCCCTAATCCTTGATTTACCCATTTAATCACCTCACGACTTACTCTTTGGCTTTCCTTTCCTAAAAAAGTAATCTTATTACGGAAGATCTTAAAGAAAAGTAGAACACTTCCACCTAACAATAAACCCGATGTGAACGTGGCTATTGGTGCTGTGACGATCAGGAGCGAAAGTATAGAAATAATAACTAAAATTTCGGTTAACAATTGAAAACTCGCTAATAATATGCCATCAAATACTTTCGGTACTTCCCCATTTATGTTCCTTAATAATTCAGCAGAATTTCGCTGCAAGTGAAATGTATAGGGTTTTGTTAAGTACTCTCTAAACATAGCGCTTGATAATTTTACTTTTTGATTATAAATGACTCTATATTGTAAATAGTAAAATACCAAAAGATAGGCATTTTTGATAATAAAAACTGAGAGTAATACGCCGACAGCGAATAAAACAAAAGCATTTGTTGATTGGAAGTCTAATAGGCTATATATATTTGATAATATCGATTGCTCTTTTATCATCTTGGGATTGGTCACAATCCCAACAAAAGGAACAATTAAACCTATCCCAGTGGTTTCGAATATAGCCGCTATGATCAACATAAAAAAAAGTAATATTAACTTTTTCTTTTCTCTTTTATTAAAAAGAACCCAAATCTTTTTTATTGTTTCTTTCAATTTAGTTCACACCTTAGAATTATTAATAATTAAACTCGTATCAGAACGACGTTTACTATAACGAACAGTACCCTCAAAAAAAAAAAAATATTTTATATTATACCATATGAAATACTTTCTAAAAAGATTATAACTTATAATTTGTTCTTATTAAAGAACATTCATTCGACAAAAATCTACAATTTTTATTTTCTTTCTTTTGTTTCTTTTATCTTGTCCATACCTTTCAGCTTATTAGCTAATAATTTTATACAGCTTATCCAATTCATAACTATTGCTATAATCTGTAGTCTTAATATTATTAACCAATAAATTTTTCAATTCCTGATTATAATAAAACTGTTCAATTCCTTGTGCTAGATCTGAAATAGTTAAATCACAAATCATTCCTTCCACTTCATTTTTGATTTGGCTTGATGCGGTTGGATAATTTGTAATTAGTATAGGCTTCCCTAGTATTTTTGCCTCAGAAACCGTTACTGCTTTTCCTTCATACCTGGATGGTTGTACATATAAATCACAATCTTTTATATAAGGATAAGGATTTGTTTTTTTGCCTAAAAGGATAAAACTATCATTTAAATTATGCTTAGAAATTAAATCCTCTAGTTCCTTCTTGTATCCCCCGTAGCCAATTATATACCACCTTATATTGCTTAACCCTTTGTTGTGCAGTAGTTTAAGAGCTTCTATTGCGAGGTCGAACCCTTTAACATACGATAATCTGCCTACTGAGACTAGATTAAAGGTTTGCGACCTTTCTTTATAAAGCGGCTGCTCTTCCTCTGCCATTTGCTTAATGAATGTGGGAGAAATGATATTTTCTAAAACCAAAACTTTATCTTTCAAACTTGGATAGGTCGCTAAAAAGGCCCTACTGCATGCATCCGATACGGCAGCAATATGATCAAATTGCTTCCAAACTTTAAGGTCTAATTCATTATCAATTTCCAATTTACTATAATCTGTATGGACCCACGCAATTTTTTTCTTTGCTTTTACTTTTTTAGCAACTATATCATGTGGCCATGCATAACTAATAGCTACATCGTATTCTTTTTCAAGTTTTGGCAGTAAGAAGGATGAGTATTTTTGAGTTAGCTGCATTTGTATATATCCAGATCCTTCTTCCAATTTCCTTGTTGATGCTTTTATTTTCGCAAAATACTTCGATAGAACCCTTATTAGAGCTAGTGAATACTGTCTTTCCTTAAGACAAATCGTGACTGGTTTACGAAAAACAGTATACTCCCCTACCTGTGGCAGAATATTCACCGACTTTGGTATTAAACTCAAAAACTCGCCCACATGGTGGAAGATTAAAAGGTCAACATTGTATTTACCATAATCAAAACATTCCAACATATTGATTAAGCTTCTCTCAATTCCTCCAATTTCCATATTATATACAGAAATTAAAATATTCTTTTTCATCCTCTAACCTCACCAAAATGTATTAAATACTAAATTGTACGACTTTTTCTTTACCTTTATAGGGTTTTAATTCGGGCTCTCTTTTATTTAGAAATATTGTATTTGACGGAATTGTTCCCTTAACGACACTTCCAGCAGCTACAACCACATTATCACCAATATGAGTATCTCTTAAAATAACTACATTTGATCCTACCCAGACGTTTTCACCAATGGTGACTTCCCCTCTTATTAGATGGTCCGTTGTATTTTTTTTATAATTATGATCATGATCATTTATACAAACATTTGGGGCAATTTTAGTATTTTTTCCGATTGTGATTCGGTTTACACAATTGATATTGCAGTTATCATTAATAAAAACATTATTTCCAATCTGGAGAACTCCATCAAAATCAATCCGAATGCTGGCATTTTTTCTGATAAAAACGAATTTCCCCATTGTGATTTTTGCTTTTTTATTGAAAACTTCAATTTTACTATTAGCTTGTAGAGAAAAAAAAGTGGAGTTAATATTTCTAAAATATAAAACCTTATAAAATAAACCCCTTGTAATCCCAATTAAATGTGAGAGATTCATAAGAATTGTAATAAAAAGTCCTCGTTTTTTTATATCAGATAATAAAGTCATTATTAATTTCTTAAAGATATTTACCATGCTCCTTCTCCTTAAATGACGTACCTCAACGATATATTCTCCTTAGCTTTGCAATGTTGTGGCCACCTATTAATTTTGACAAAACAAATTTTATTTTTCCTTTTACCCTTTTCGTTAATGGTAGCCAACTCTTATAAAAATGATGGATGGTATATGTGTTTTCATTTAAGAATGTTTGACAGTTTATATAATCATACGGAGAAAAATAGGTTTGAGGATAGAAAACACCCATTTCATTAATTTTTTGGTATTTCCCATTCAATTTTAAACCCTTTTCCGCAAGTAATTCAGTTATTATAGCAACATTTGTCAATTGATTGAACGTTCCATCCTCTTTTATGAAATTTTTCTCATTATAAGAGTCTAGAAATTCTTTTATTAATTTATTACCCTTTTCTGCTCCAATCGTGCTTGTTGCGATAAAATTCTCTTGTTCAAACCCCCAAAAAGAAGTATGCTCTAATAAATCATCCAAGGGTTTAACAACCTCAACATCTGTATCTAAATAAATTCCACCATAATTATACAGAGCGTATACTCGAACATAATCACTCACAAATGCATATTTCCCCGCATTGTACGCTTCTTTGACATATAAATTAGAATCTAAATTAAAATTACTTTCATTCCATTCAATGATTTCATAATTTGGTAAATGTTTTTTCCAACTCTCTATACATCTTTTTACGATACTAGGTTTTTCCTTTCCTCCAAACCAACAATAATGAATGGCTCTTGGAATATTATTAATATGCTTCATTTTTGCTACCTCTGTTTATATCCTCATTGGATTTAAGATTTTTCCATTTAATAAATTCTATTAACGTTTTAAATTCCTTTATCTGTTCTTTACCTATACCGCTTTCCTTTAATTCTGCTACAAAATCAATCAAATCCTGATCTATTCCTAATTGAATGTCATTGTTTTTCTTACTCAAAAATGCATCGAATTCAATATCTAGTACTTCAGCTATCCTTTTCACTACTTCAATTGACGGGTTCCTATTTAGATTTCTCTCAATATTACTTAGGTAAGATTTTGATATTTTTGCACGTTTAGCTAATTCGGATAAGGTTAGTCCCTTTTGTTTTCGAATGTCAAATATTGTATTTCCTATCACTTCTCATACCCCGTTTGTTATAAAATTTTTCTAAGTATTTATCATATTTGCTCTTTCCTTCCTTTTAATAACTGATTGTCTAATATGGTGAATGACTCTGTCTAAATCATCCTCTGTCATATTTGACCCGGATGGTAAACATAACCCGTTATTAAAAAGGGCTTCTGAAACACTTTCATGCAATTTATGAGGATAATATTTACTATCCTTAAATACAGGTTGGAGATGTAAAGGCTTCCAAACAGGCCTTGCTTCGATATTTTGTTGACTTAACACTTCAATTAACTCTGTTACTGATATTCCTGCTTCGTTCTTATTAATAGTTAATGCTGTTAACCACCGATTAGAGAAAGTATTAGTTAACTCAGGCATAAACGTAAAACCAGGTAAGTTTGAAAGTTCATTAAAATAACGTTGAAAAATTGCTCTTCTTGCTTCGATTCTTTCTTCCAATATTTCTAATTGAGCCCTTCCAATGCCAGCAAGAATATTACTTAATCTATAATTGAATCCGATTTTACTATGTTGATAGTGAGGTGCTGCATCTCTTGCTTGTGTTGCTAGGAATCTAGCCTTTTGTAACTCTTCTCGATCATTTGAGACAAGCATTCCTCCTCCAGAGGTAGTAATAATCTTATTGCCATTAAAGGAATAAATCCCGAACTTTCCAAACGTTCCACTTGCCTTTCCTTTATACTTCGCCCCAAGTGATTCCGCAGCATCTTCAATAATTGGCACGCCAAATTGATTACAAATGGCCGTAATTTCTTCCATTTTGGCACTTTGACCATATAAATTTACTACAATGACAGCCTTTGGAAGATTTCCATCCTTTATCGCGTCATAAAAAGCTCTTTCTAACGCTTGTGGGGACATATTCCATGTATCTGGTTCAGAATCAATAAAGACTGGTTCAGCTCCCTGATAAATTATGGGATTGGCACTTGCAATAAAGGTGAGGCTTGAGCAAAACACCTTGTCACCTTTTCCTACTCCTAATAACAATAAAGCCAGATGAATAGCAGCTGTTCCTGAACTAACAGCCACTGCTTCATCGGCTCCAACATATTGAGCTATTTCTGCCTCAAATGCATCCACATTAGGACCAAGAGGTGCAATCCAATTGGTTGCGAATGCTTCATTAATATACTTTTGTTCATTTCCACTCATATGTGGAGAAGATAAAAATATTCTCTTTTTATAAATTGATTGACTCATTAACTCACCCTGCATTCACTTGTTTAGTCGTTATTACCTTTGCTGGTATACCCATAGCTAGACAATTTGATGGAAGGTCCTCGATTACAGTTGCTCCAGCACCAATCATTGTCCATTCACCTATTTTTTTGTTTGGAATAATGGTTCCTCCGCTTCCCAAACATGTGCCCTCCCCGATTGTGACCGTTCCAGCTATCGTAGTATTAGGACATAGATGAACATAATCACTTATTAAACTGTCGTGTTCAACTACAGCACATGAATTGATAATGGAATGATTTCCTATTATTACATCTGCATTAATAACTGCCTGTGGCATGACTACTGTACCAGGCCCAATTTTTGCACTTGGACTGATACATGCAGAAGGATGAATAATTGGTTCAAAACACTTTACAGGGAAACCTATTTTCTCAACGACCGATTTTCTTGCTGTATTATCTCCAATAGCTATAACATATTTAACATCATCGAACGTTTCATTTATTTTCACTGCTTCACTAACTGGTGCAAATATTAAGTTGTTGATCATATGAATTTTTTCATACTTATCATCTAGATATCCTATTATTTGGTGTCCCTTATTTGCTCGAATGATATCAGAAACTACTTTACTATGACCTCCGTGACCAATCACAACAATATTCAAGTATTTCCTCCTCCCATTGAAGAATTTGACCCCCTGAAATTTTCCATCGTTGCATTTCCAGGCTGATTAATTCCCTCTGACATGATAACTTTATATACAGTTAAAAAGAGAATCTTCATATCAAGTAGGAAGGATTGATTCCTAACATACCAGACATCTAACTCGAATTTTTTCTCCCAGGTAAGAGCATTCCTTCCATTTACTTGTGCCCAACCTGTTATCCCAGGTTTAACTTTATGCCTTGAAGATTGCTCTTTTGTGTAAAGTGGTAAGTAATCAAGCAGTAAAGGTCTTGGTCCAACTAAACTTAAATCTCCTTTAATGACATTCCATAATTGCGGAAACTCATCTAAACTAAATTTACGTAGAAATCTACCAAACGGTGTTAATCTAATACAATCTTGGAGCAATTCACCTTGCTCATCTTTTTCATCTGTCATTGTTCTGAACTTGTATAAACAAAAAGGGACCGCATCCAAACCAGGCCGCATCTGTCTAAAAATAACAGGTGAACCGAGCTTTAATTTGATTAAAAATGCTATTACAACAAAAATTGGGGAAAGGCCCACAAATAATATTAAGGCAATTGTAAAGTCAAATAGCCGCTTCATTTTTAACCTCCTGAGCTATTTGGAATAAACCAACAATTGTTTTTTTATTTCCTCGATTAAATCTGACACATGCATGTTTTCTTGCTCCATCCCACTAATATAAATATCTGTTAAGATCTCTTTTAATTTTTGTTCGTTTAAGTTTTCTGAAATTGCCATTTCAATTCCCTCTCTTAGTTTCTGATTTTTAATAAAAAAGTCCTCACATACAAGTTGTGAGGACTAACTATATTAAGATGTTAATAGGGCTTTTTTAACCCAAGTAATTACTTTTATAAACTATGTTTAAGCTAATAACACTTTCGTAGTAATAATATGCCAAATAGCATAACAATATAGCATAATAAATAATCCTTTGGTCTTTTTCTCTAAAAACCTTGACAATCCATGAAATTAGAATAATTTGGTAAATCTCAAAATAAATATTAAACCTTGCAAAAATCCAGTTGCCAGTAGAGATTATCATAAATGAAGCACCTACGATTGCCATATTTACAATAATATCACTCTCCGGATATAGTTCTCTCAGTTTTTCCCTTCCAAAAAAAGCTATAACCATTGGAGCGACAAACACTATTACCCTGATAATATTTGCCCCTCCTTCATTGACTTGGCTATATACACCGTATTGACTATCCTGAATAGCAGAAAATAATACTTGAGAAAATTGATTAAAGCCTATAACAATTAATATTGAAAACGCAAGAAGAATAATAGTTGCCTTTGACCATGCTCTATACTGTACCAAAAAATAGATAGGAATTAAGATCAGTGCACTTTGGTGAAAAAACGACGCAAAAACGACTAATAATATATATTTAAACCAATTACCATTTATTATATATTTTGTACCGGTAAATATAATTGCGGTAGCTAAACATTGTCTAATTCCATTCATTGTAACCAAAAACAAACCACCAGTTATATAAACATAGACACTCAAATCAAATAATCTCGAATATTTATATAATCCAGTTATGATAAGAGCATTAGTTATGAAAGCTGTTGTAAATATTAATATTTGTGGATCAGTTGAATAACTTTTTAATATCATCTGAAGAACACCAAATCCTATGTCATCCTGTGATTTAACTAAATCCCATGTGAAATTCGTAATATTAAACGTATGGATATAAAAAGGTGTATCTCCAATATTATTGCGAAGCCCCGCAACTAAAATAAATGATATGATAGCCCCTAAAGCCAATAATTTATTGGGTTTTATTGATATCAATGACCCGCTTAATACTAGGGTTCTTGAAAAATATCGTGAAAGATATGCCAGTGAAAATACTACAGCAAGATTAATCCAGAGGACTGTCATATTAAAGGTCCTTTCGACGTAATAACAGGTTCTTTTTAATTGCTACTAATATCAGTTTTTCAACACTTTACATTTTATACTGGAATTGATACTTTTGAGTTTGGGCTTATTCTATAGTTTGCAAGATCAATAAGTTTAGCTCTAATTTCATCTTTTCCCATATTAGAATATGTTTGAATAATTTCTTCAATTTCATTTATTAATAGTTCAGAGGTTTTCCCAATATAAATCTTTGGATAAACTTGCTGGTCGTGAACCTCATCCTCTTTTAACAATTCTTCAAATAATTTTTCACCTGGTCTAATACCTGAAAATTCAATACCAATTTCCTCAATAGAATTACCAGAGAGTTTAATTAGATTTTTTGCTAAATCTACAATTTTAACAGGGTCACCCATGTCTAGTACGAATATTTCTCCACCACCAGCAAGGGCTCCTGCTTGTAATACCAGTCTTGATGCTTCAGGAATGGTCATAAAGTAACGAATCATTTCCGGATGGGTGACTGTAACAGGTCCCCCCTTTTCAATCTGCTTTTTAAATAGTGGAATAACACTTCCTCTACTTCCTAGCACATTCCCAAATCGAACGGCAACAAATTTTGTCGTACTTTGTTGATCAATATGTTGAATAATCATTTCGGCTAACTTTTTGGCTGCCCCCATGACGCTGGTCGGATTCACTGCTTTATCAGTTGAGATCATTACAAAGGTCTTAACCCCATTCCAGCTCGCTGCCTTTGCTACATTCATTGTCCCTATGATATTATTCTTAACCGCTTCTTCCGGATTTGCTTCCATTAGTGGTACATGTTTATGTGCTGCTGCATGGTAAACTATATCAGGTTGATAGAAATTCATAACCGACATCATTTTCTTTTCATCCTGTATATCTGCAATCACTGGAACAAATTCAATCTTAGAATCTTTATTCGTCTCTTTTAACTCCATTTCAATCGAATAAATACTATTTTCACCATGTCCTAATAATATAAGTGCTTTCGGATAAAATTTTGTGACTTGCCGGCAGATTTCCGATCCAATTGATCCACCAGCACCTGTAACTAAGACCACCTTATTCGTGATATTATCTGATATACTGTTTATATCTAATTCAACAGGTTCTCTTCCAAGTAAATCCTCAACCTGCACATCACGAAATTGACTAACAGACACCTTACCTGTCATCAAATCTTCTAACATTGGTAGTATTTGAGTTTTTGCATTTGTTTTTGCACATTCAAGGAAA
Source organism: Neobacillus cucumis (assembly GCF_023715505.1). The sequence goes on from NZ_JAMBOH010000002.1 coordinate 362,212, forward strand.
ATAGCATTTACCTCTTTTTTACTCAATGAAGGTATAGCTATGACTATATTTTCAATAGCATAATCAATAACAGCTTTCTCAATATCATCGATACTTCCCACAACTGGGATTCCTAAAATATCAAGCCTATATTTTTTAGAATCATCATCAATAAATGCAACAGGTAATAAGTCCGCTTGTTTATTATGTAATAATTGTCTTGCGACCATTGTTCCAGCCGAACCAGCCCCAACAATTAATGTCCTTTTTTTATTTTCAATTTTTTTTAGGCGAGAATCTCGAAGCATCCTCCAGCAAAAACGAGATCCTCCAATAATAGACATATTAAGTAACCACGTTACTGCAAGTAACCGAAAAAATATATCATGAACAATTAGCTGTTGGAAAATTCCTGCAAACAGTACTGAGACGGTTACAATCTTTAAAATGCTTAACAATTCCCCAACACTGGCATATTCCCACGCCTTTTTGTACAAATTAAATTTAATTGATAAAGTAAAATGACATAATAAAATAACAATACAGCTTAATAAAATTGGAAAGGTTACAACCTCAATTGTTCCATTAACTAAGAAGCAGCTAATAAATATAGCAGTAAATACTATGCACGAATCTATAAGTAAAAATAATGATAATCGTTGTTGATAAGACATATAACCCCCCCTAGAATTTTGAATAGTATGGACACTAATTCATAGTTTTGGATCTAATTCGTATTGCGTGGTCGATTAATTTCTTTATTTCATCCAATTGCTCTCTAGGTGCATCTTGTTTAATATATCTCACTACCTTTTTTATACATTTTGGATAAAGACTATCATTCTTCAATGGATCACTTCCTAAAAAAATTTTAACTATATATTCTTAATAAAGAACATATAGTTAAAAATTTTTTATAATTAATAGGGCATCTAACCCTTCCTCACATCACACTCTTGACGACCGGCGTCTAAGGCATTCACCCACAGCATGACCGAGTGCCTCCATTGATAAAGGAAAGGAGACATTTCCAGATAGAAAACTATATAATCAAATTATTAGTTCCTCAATTAGAACAAACGATATCAAAAAGTAAAGATTTCTTTTGTTACTGATTTAAAACTACACCTAAGAGTCTAGCCTTTGCGAATTCCAACATTTTTTTCGCCTCTGATGCACTTTGGAGTTTTGTCCTTCCATTTTTAACTACGAGAAGTACACCATCACATAGACTTGCTAACAACTTTGTATCAGGTAATTTAATCAGTGCAGAAGAATCCAATATAATAACGTCATAGGATTCTTTAACTTTTACAAGCAACTCCTTCATTATTTTGGATCCTAACAACTCAACTGGATTTTTAGGAATAGCTCCACTTGATAACAAATCTAATCTCCATATCTCGGTATGATGAACTACTTCACTTAGGGTCATTCTGCCTGACAGTACATCAGTCAATCCGTGGGTATTAGAAGTATAAAAGAATTCATGTAATGCAGGAGCCCTTAAATTGCTATCAATTAAGAGAACCTTTTTTTTCTGTTGTGCGATTGCTACAGCAATATTGGCTAACAGGGTTGACTTTCCATCTCCCTCTTCAGGAGAAGTAACCATGATCGTTTGGGTCATTTTTTCAGACATAAGGAAATTGAGATTTGTTTGAATCGTTTGAAATTGGTCTGCTAATAATGAATTGGGATAATAGTAAGTAAGAAAGGGGTTCTTTCTTTTAGTAATCATTGTTTTTTTATTTATAATCAACGGTCTCCCCCCTCATTTTTACATCCAATTTTGTTTTACTCGCAGCTTTTTTCTTATTCCACCTGGTAATTTTGGGTATTCTTCCTACCACGGGTACACCTAAGAATTCTTCTATCTCCTTGCTAGACCTGATTCTATCATCTAACGTTTCTAGAAAGAATGCTGCCCCAATGCCAATTACAAGGCCTCCAATCACACCATAAAACATCTTATTATCATTTTTAGGATTGATTGGTTCAGGATTGACCTTTGCTTTAGACAAAATTCGTATATAATCTTTATCGACTATTTTAGGTACTTCTTCTTTAAAAACTTCAGCTGTGGTATCTGCTATTTTAGAAGCCATAATGGGATTAGAATCTACAACCGATATGCTTACCACCTGCGAACTTTCCAAACTTGCTACTGTGATTTTGTTTGCCAATTGATCCGATGTTTCTTTTAATCCCATTTTTTTAATGACAATGTCTAAAATTGAAGAATCTCTTACGATTACTTGAAGAGTTTTTCTTGATTCTTCATCAGCACCAATAATGACTCTTGATGATGACTGATATAGAGGGACCACATTCGATTGATTTAAAATATAACCTGCCAAACCAGCTATTATGGTCATTAATAGAATTATCATTGAACGTCTTTTAATTACTAGGAACAATTCTTTTAAATTAATTTCCTTTGGTCTTCTCTGATTCATTCGATTCATTTTTTGTAAATTATCCATTAAACCACCTTTTTAGTTTAGACCTTTTACATTTTCCAGTTCTAAATAAAGAACGAACAAAACAAAAAAATATGTTTAAACTTTAAATAGCATTTTATATCATTCATGTTAGTTCATTATAAAGAACGTGTCAACATTTAACTACAGTCTAATCTAATAAAATGAAAAACTAACCACTTACCTCTAATTGTTTCTTAAGCAAAAGGCTGAACATCCCTCTTTTTTCTTTAGCCAACTGATTAAACTGCCCTTGTTGGATAACCTCTCCCTGATTAAGTACAACTACCTGATCTGCATTTCTAATGGTTGATAGGCGATGTGCTATAACAATAATAGTCATGGTTCCTTTAAGCCTTTCAAGTGCTTCTTGAATCTTTGATTCGTTTTCCGTATCCAGAGCACTTGTTGCCTCATCTAAAATCAAAATTGATGGTTTACGTAATATTGCTCGTGCTAGAACAAGCCTTTGCCTTTCTCCTCCAGAAAGTTTTATCCCCCTATCCCCTATTAGTGTATCTAGTCCGCTAGGTAACTTTTTAACGAAATCTTCAGCTGCAGCAAACCGTAAGGCTTCCCAAATTTGTTCCTCACTTGCCTTTTGATCTATGAGTAATAAATTTCCTCGAATAGTAGTATTAAACAAGAATGGATCTTGCGGCACATAACTGAGTGAATTTCTAAATGATAGGACAATTTCATTGTTTAAAGGTGCTCCATCAATTAATACTTCCCCTCTTCCAGGCTGGTTAAGACCCATTAAGAGATCTATTAATGTGCTTTTTCCAGCTCCAGAAGGGCCTACAATAGCTGTCATGCGATTAACGGGAAATTGTAGGTTAACATTACTTAATGCATATTCTTTCTCTACTATATTATATTTAAAATACACGTTTTTACATTCTAGCCCTTTATTAATTTCCATTGGTTTTACATCATGAATCATTTTTTCATTAATTTCTCGGTACTCTAAACATTCCTTTTGCAAATTAAGAAGATTTTTAAAAGAAGGCAAAACTGAACCAATCTGTTCCAAATTAGACTGGATTCCAGTAATTCTCGGCCATATTCTGGAGAATATAATAAGAATTAACACTAAAGAAGCAGACTGCCCTTTAAACAGTTTTATAGATAGAAATACAAAGATACCAATCAAACATGCTGATACAACTTTATAAATAAAGGTAGTTCTTGTTTTTAAATCCGCAGTTCTAATTACGTTTTCTTCCATTTTTTCATTTAGTCTTTTAAACCATGAAATGTGCTTCTCCTCTAAATTATTACTCTTTATATCTTTAATACCATTAATATGTTCAGATATTCCCGCCATGTATGTTTGTGATAATTCAATATTATCCTTACCTAATTTATTATTTTGTTTAATGAACTTTCGTAAGAAAAAAACTAATACTAGTCCAAATGTAGTTACAAAGATGGTCATCTTTACCGAAAATATGCAGGCAATTCCAATTTGAATAAGTGTAAATACAATGGATGATAGGAAATTTAGTAATAGATTTACTCCTCCACTTACGCGTCCTGTTTCCATAATCATTGAATTAATAAGGTCAGACTTTCGATTTTTCAAGAAAAATCCCCAATTAGCCAATAATATTAATTTATGTGTTTCTTCCCTTATTTTACGCGCAAAGCCTTGTTGAATTTTTGTATTTAAAATAGTTTGATTCCTTTGAAAGAAACTTTGGCTTATGATGACGAAAACAAATATAGCTAAGATTATAGTAAGGGCAATTGTCTGAGGAATACTATCAAAAATGAAAAGAATTTTTCTATTTAAGTAACTATCATGAATTTTTAGGTCTATAATTTTCGTTACATTAATTAAGGGAAGTAGCAAATAAATACCTACGCCTTCAAATAAGCTAATTATAATCATAGCGAAGAGGTTAATATATAAGATTTTCCCTGAAAAAGAATGGATAAGCTTTAAAAAATGCATTGCTTCTTTCATTTCGGTTCCTCCAAGGAAAGTTCTTGCTTTCTAGCCTTCCTCCACAAGCATAAAAAAGGTCTTAATAAAAAATATAGAGAATGAAGTTTTTTGGGTAGTGGTAAAGTAACTACGTCGATATGGTACGGGTATAAATAACTTAGTATATATAATACCTTTTGCTGACGAGACATTAACCTATATAAATGTTTTCTATGATATAAATAAACATCTTTTGGTAACATATCATTATGCAAATTAATCATTTTTTTTATATAAAAAATTGCATCCTGAGCTAGTGATTTTGATTTTTGATTATTAATATATCGATGAGTTTCTTTTGTTTCAGCGACATCTAATAGTTGGGAAGACAAAATAATGCATTGTCCTACAACATGAAAATTGTTGTGATTTTTTAAAAGAGAGTCAATTTTTTGCCAATCTATCCCTTGTTCAATCATTCCACAAATATCGTTGAGCCAACGTAGACGTGACCACCCGTGTCTTGCACCGTGTGAAACTAGAAATAAAAATAAATCCTCCCTACCTAACATATAGATTGGATTATTTGAAAACTTTAATTCTCTTTTACGCTCCCATAATTCGTTGAATAATGGTTCCTTCCCAGGGCCAGGATGTAATCTCCAATGAATTTCTATCTTCATATTATTGCAGGAATGGTAATATGTTACATGATGGTGTCGCCATTTCCAATCCTCTAAGACTGTCTGTATGTAATCATCTTTTATATAACCCTTCAGTTCTAAAAGATTATGCATTTTCTCTAAATCATCAATGGGTATAAGTAAATCCAAATCCCCACACGTTCTTAGAGACATATCCCCATAAATTTCATTACCGAGCATAGGGCCTTTTAGAAAAATAGCTTTAATACCATTTATATTAAACAGTTTTGCTAATTCATTCATTTCACCACTCAGTTGGAGCATTTTAAAAACATTTCTCTTATAGAATCCACTAACTGATTGGATAACAAATTGAGGAATTAACTTTTCATCATATCGTTGAAGTTTGGAAGCAAGTATAGGATACACTCTATGATGTAACAACAAATCAAGAAACAATTTCCAATCAATGTTTTTGTACTCTGCTTCTATATATTTCTTTAATGAGTCTTCATTATTATCTTTTAACATTTCAAGTATTAGAATCAATTCTTTAGAAACATCCCTCATGTCGAGAATAAATTTGTTCACTGTTATTACTCCTTAATTAATAAATTCCTCGACTCTCTTTTGCAAATTTGCAAACAATTACAAACCTTTTCATTTCCCTTGCGCCAGTCAAATATAGTGGGCCACATCTTAACCAAGCATGAGCAATCATTGCACCTTTCTCATCTTTGGCAGTTCCTAAATATAAGGTACTATCCATTTTGCGTCGATCGAGCATTTTCATTGCAGCAATAGCTTTTATCAAACATTGGCTTTCCCAAAAAGTATATTTACTCATAATATGGATGGCATGTGAAACTTGTTTTGCTATTTTTATTTTATTCTGATCAATTTCATAGGTTGTTTCACACATTTGAGAGCCTAGAAGAGGAGAAACTTTATTAAAAGGAAAGGATTTTAGTATGCGTGCCCACCCTAATAGAATATACGCTTCGACAAGTAATCTTTTCATTTCTATATCTGAAGTGATAAATAAACGTATCTTTCTCACCTTTTACAAATCCTTCCTTACTATCTAAGCAATTAAGCCTTTTCTATACTTATTAATTTCTCATTTAATAACAATTCTATAAAAGGCATTACTTCTTTTTGGCACTTACTAGTCTCAACATTAAACTCTCTTGTTAGTGTTAATATTAATTGATTAATAGAAATAGGTTTTTCTATATTACTCCAAATATATCCACCAACCGAACCCAAATTATAATATTTTCCATTATCAATACTCATCATCACTGTTTCTCCGCCCATATCACTAATAATGTTTCCAGGGCTTTGCACAATCGTTGTTTCCATCGTAAAATTATTTGTACTTAACATTTTCATTTTCTCTTCTCCTCGTTTATACAACTTAGTATTATTGATACTAAGTTATCTGCGGTAAAAGCAGTCTGGGGTCTACTTAACTGGTACATGTTAATCTGATTAACTAACTTGGTTGATTTTGTAAAATGCCATTCACTAAGGCCTAGATTTTTAATAAGTAAATTTCGATAAGTGTGAATGAAAAGTGTCTGCAAACGTGATAGACCTTCAATTACACTAAACTCAATTTGTTCCTTATTGTTAATAACTAATTCAAATAAACCTCCCAAGGGTTGGGGTGTGGATGTGAATTTGTGGTTAATTGGGATAGCAAACTTAGTTTCTCGTTGATAAATAGGCTTAAATTTCCTATTATCTATTCCAAATTCCTTTAAGCTTTGCTGCCACAGTTTCTGTTGGGGATACGACGGAATGACCATTGGTACATCATCTTCTGTAAAATAAACACCAATAATATCATCTGTTAACAATTGATATCCTTGATGTAGAAATGCTGATGCTAGCGTTGACTTTCCTGCCCCTGAGTCACCAATAACGGCGTAGGCTTTTCCATTTATAGAGACTGCACTCCCATGTAAAGGAAAGATACCTCGTTGCATCAGAATAGCTCCCATGCAACTCCCCAATAGGTAAAGTCTAATAACATCTTCTTTATATTCATTTATAGGTGATACAATGATTCGTCTTCCCTCTTCTATTAGAAATATAGCGATATCCTGAACCTTGAACATCACTAAAGTTTCATTCACGACAAGAGTACTTTGTGGTTCAGATAACGCTAACCATATATCAGATAAATCCTTTATTTCAATTTCTATATCTATTGATCTCAGTTTATTACTGTCAATCAGTAATTCAGGAAAAGGGATTTTACTTTTAATTGAAAAGCCAAAAGCATTATAAACTACTTCATTTGCAACTATCTTCATACTTTTCACTCCATTAAATCACTGATGATATAAAAAGCCCTTATATCCTATTTCTATATAAGGGCTTTTTATGTAAGTTGAACCAATGTTCAATCGTTAAATATGTACTTCATATTTAATAGTACATACACATTAACTTAATCACAAAAATTATCGATTGGCTCTTCTTCAATTAGCTTTTTGAGTCCATATGCTGATGTGTAATTGGATCTGTTGGGATTGGCTGACCATTGGACCAGTCGGCATCATATTTACTTCCAGAAACATTATGCATCGTCATCTTAACATCTAACACTTCTAATGTAGGTTTTTGCCACTCTTTTTTCATTTAATCACCCCCTTTCAAAGTATTTCTTAATTAAGCGGTACACTATCACTGATCTCATTAAAATTCTATAGTCAGGGTCAGACATACTTTCTATCCTAGGGCCCTTTTCACTTTTGATCAATGCAGAATTAATTACCTCTTCATTAAAAAATCCAACTACGCTTTTATTCTTAATAAGTTCCTTAATTTCTTCAATAAGCATGTTCCAATTTGGAACCATACGATGGAGCCAATCAGCTCCTTGGATCCCCCAGACACGTTGGTTTAGTCTAATCTGTTCCGGAAGCACATTTTCTGTTGCTCTTCGAATCAGTGCTCGATCTAACCCGTTCTGAACAAACTGTTCTTCAGGAACCGAAAAGCAGTAACGAACCACCCGAAGATCATTTGTAGGGTCTCTTTTCCAGAGTTTATAACGTAATGAAAGCTTTGAATTAAAAGTACTTCCAGAATTCCAAGTACATAAATCTTCGAATACGATTCTTCTTTGCTCATAAATATTTTGTGAGGTTAACCAGCCGGAATGATCAATTCCATACTCTTTTAACTTTGAAAATACATCAGTTCTCTCCGCGAGTTCTGGACTGATAAGTGTAGGAGGTTCTTCCTCACTATCCCTAGCTGTCATTTGATTTATAATTGGAAATCCTTTTCTAACAATATGAGGAAGCAACCGAAATCTAGCTCCGCCTGTTTTCATACTATATTGATGTAATTCTTTAACAAGTTGTATCCACTTCAACCGCTTTAATAGAACCGCATAATAATCTAGTGCAGATCCCCAAGAAATTGTCGAATTACCTTTATCACCATTTAATAGAATACCAACTCCTTTTTCGTGAGCTTTTTCAAAAATCCCCCTTAACCAGAAAGAGTTTTCCGCAAATTTATACGGCATTTCCATCACATCAAGATAGTCATCTATTTCGGAATAAGAACTCCTACCCTCAAAATCATAATAATGATCCGAGATTCCTCCTACATATTCAACTGTTTTCTTAATAAACGGACGTTCGTCTGGCATTAATTGCTTATGAGTATAGTCGACAAAATCCTTGGGTGGAATATAACTGAATGTATGTAATGTTTTATCTTGTTTTTTCAGTTCTTTTGCCGCAAATCCTACTACAGCACCGGAATCCAATCCGCCACTTAATTGTGAACCAATTCCACGAAAGGTTCTCAACCTGCAGTTTACTGCCTTCTGGAAAACCTCTTGAAACGCCTCTACGTATTCTTCGTCCGAATTAAGTTTTATTTTTTCACTTGGGGTAAAAGCACCATACCTTCTTAAGGAAAGTTTATTTCTAACTACAGATATTGAGTGAAATGGCGGAACTTGTTCTATATTTTTAAAAGGAGTCATACGGGCATCTACTGTATCTATCATCCCAGTAATCGCTAAAAATTCTGCTATATAGTGTTCGTTTAATTGTTTCTCTATATAAGGAAAAGACAATAGAGGTTCTATGGTTGTACAGAAAGTGAAGCGTGAATTAATGTAAGTGTAGTAAAGTGTCCTATATCCTGACGGATCTCTAGCACCAAAAAATTGTTGCTTTTTCTCATCCCAAATCATAAAAGCAAAATCGCCAACCAAATATTTCGGAGAGTCCTCTCCCCATTTATAATATGAAAGTAGGATTAATTCACTATCAGTTATTTGTTTCTGTCTTTCTTTTTTCACTTGTAATCTTTCAAACAGTTCTTCCCGGTTATCAATAATCGCATCAGCCGTAATCGCTAATTTCCGCTCATGATCATAATAAGGAAGCTTCTCGCCTACAGACTCCGGTGTAATCCACTGTGCATGGCAGCCAAGAAAGACTTTGTCGTTATGCCAAGTTTGAATATCATCCGCCGGATATTTTTCTAATTCTTTCATCATCCGGTTTCCGTGCTCTAGATTGATTGGTTCATCGTTTAAATGATATATTCCGGCTATAGCGCTCATCTTTTCCTCCTGCCATAATTTCATCAGTTTTACAATCTTTTAACCGAAATTTAAGTTCACTAAATAGAACATCAATTCCATAGTTAACTAAAAGAAATTTATTATGATTTAATTTCCCGAAAATATAGTATAATTTTATCAACGTTATGTATTCCAACTACTAATTAATATTACATAATACCCACTTTGGTTCTTTATTGAGAACAACCTATAACCCTATCATATATCCATAACCTACCTCTGTCAACAACTTTTCCATTAACTATTTATATAATTTGTTAAAAAGATTTTTCGCCCAGTTTCTTCATTGATATAGTTATTATAAAAAAACAAATTGACATAACACGAAATTTGTAGTAAATTTTATAAATAATCTAAATAATTGTTTTCTTATCAAGAGAGGTTGAGGGAAGGGCCCTGCGACACCTCAGCAACCTTCAATGTCTATTCTCATTGAAAAGGTGCTAAGTCCTGCAAATTTACTAATTTGCAAGATAAGAAGAATGACAGGTGCGTCGTGCATACAAAAGTCTTCTTCTTATAAGGAGACTTTTTTTATTTATTAAAAAGCTTTATCACTCAATCGCGTTAATGTGGAACATTATAAACATTTATTTATTACAAGGAGCGTGCCTTATGTACAAAATCGATACAAAACTTGCCCAAATCGGCAACCGCAGTGAAACAACAACTGGAACCGTAAACCCGCCTGTATATTTTTCAACAGCCTTCCGTCATGAAGGAATCGGGCAATCTACTGGATTTGACTATACTCGAACAGGAAATCCAACGCGCCAGCTCCTTGAAAAAACGATCGCTGATTTAGAAGATGCGGATCAAGGATTTGCCTGCAGCTCTGGTATGGCTGCCATTCAACTTATCCTTGCTTTATTTGAATCTGGTGACGAATGGATCGTTAGTGAAGATTTATATGGTGGTACTTACCGCCTATTAGAAAAAGGCTATAAAAAATGGGGCCTAACGACTCAATATGTAAATACCTGTTGTCCGGAAGAAGTTGAAAAGAAAATCACCCCACAAACAAAGGCGATTTTCCTAGAAACACCAACCAATCCGCTTATGCAGGAATCAGATATTGCTGCGATTTCAAAGATTGCCAAACAACATGGCCTATTGTTAATCGTGGACAATACGTTCTATACACCGCTTTTACAACAGCCAATCAACCTTGGTGCGGATATCGTCATCCATAGTGCTACGAAATACCTTGGTGGTCATAATGACGTTCTTGCTGGCCTAGTTGTTGCAAAAGGAAAGGAAATTTGTGAAGCATTGGCCTTCCACCATAACGGTGCCGGAGCGGTTTTAAGTCCGTTTGATTCTTGGCTATTAATGCGCGGAATGAAGACATTGTCCCTAAGAATGGAACGACATGAAAAAAATGCAAAGGCCATCGTAGAATTCTTTTCACAGCATGATGCGGTAACAGATGTTCTCTACCCAGGACGCGGCGGAATGGTTTCCTTTAGAATTAAGGACGAAGCATGGGTGAATCCATTCTTACAGAATTTAAATTTAATTAGTTTTGCGGAAAGCTTAGGTGGAACGGAAAGCTTCATTACTTATCCAGCAACGCAAACACATATGGATATCCCAGAAGAGATTCGCATTCAAGCCGGCGTTTGCAATCGTTTATTACGTTTCTCGGTTGGAATTGAAGACTCACAAGATATCATTGAAGACTTACAACACGCTTTTGCTAAGGTACAGGAAGGGGTAATTGCATAATGGCACACGAAGAATATAGTTTTGAAACCAGACTGCTTCACAACAAACATAAAATTGACCCAGTAACAGGGGCGGTAAGTGTTCCCATTCAGCATGCCTCTACCTTCCACCAATCTGACTTTGATTCGTTTGGCAAGTACGATTATGGCCGCAGCTTAAATCCGACTCGTGAAGCACTTGAAGAAGTGATCGCGGAACTTGAAGGAGGAGTGAAAGGATTTGCGTTTGCATCAGGGATGGCCGCTATTTCAACTGCCTTCCTTCTACTATCTTCTGGTGATCATATTGTGATTACAGAGGATGTGTACGGCGGTACATTCCGAATGGTTACACAAGTTCTTTCGAGACTTGGGATTGAACATACCTTTGTCGATATGACCAATTTAGAGGAAGTAAAAGAAGCGATTCAGCCGAATACAAAGGCATTCTATGTGGAAACACCATCAAATCCTTTAATGAAAGTTACAGATATTAGAGCGATTAGTGAGATTTCTAATGAAATCGGTGCGTTGACATTTGTTGATAATACGTTCCTTACTCCTTACCACCAAAAACCGCTTGCATTAGGTGCTGATGTTGTCCTTCATAGTGCAACGAAATTTTTGGCAGGTCACAGTGATGTGGTGGCGGGTCTTGCCGTTGTCAAAGATGAAGAGTTAGCTAAAAGATTAGGATTCTTGCAAAATAGTTTTGGTGCGATTTTAGGTGTTCAAGATGCATGGCTTGTATTAAGAGGAATCAAGACGCTGAGTGTTCGCCTCGAGCAATCACAAAAATCAGCCATAAAAATCGCGGAATTTTTAGATGCACACCCGCTTGTTGAAAAGGTTCATTATCCTGGGCTGGAAAGCCACCCGCAATATGAAATTCAAAAAGAACAAGCAGATGGCCCAGGAGCGGTTTTATCATTTGAATTAGCTACTGAAGATGCCCTTCGCACCTTTGTTGCGAATGTAGAAATACCTGTTTTTGCGGTAAGTTTAGGTGCGGTTGAATCGATCCTTTCTTATCCGGCAAAAATGTCTCACGCTGCTATGTCGAAAGAAGACCGCCACCAGCGTGGAATTACGGATGGACTTGTCCGTTTATCAGTTGGACTAGAAAATCCAGATGATTTGATTAAAGATTTTTCTCAGGCGCTTGAGGAGGTTCGTGCTCAACATTTAGTGTTACATCAAGGAGAATCATCATGACCTTTTTAGACAAATTAAAAAACCAAATTTTAATAGGCGATGGTGCCATGGGCACACTGCTATATTCATTTGGAGTGGATACATGTTCAGAAGAACTCAATTTATCTCAAGCAGAGCAGATTCAGAACATCCATCGGGCCTATATTGATGCCGGAGCAGACGTCATTCAAACCCATACGTATGCGGCGAACTATTTAAAGCTGCAGCGGTATGGATTAGAGGACTCGGTGAAGGAAATCAACAGTGCTGCTGTCCGAAATGCCAAAAAAGCCGCTCAATCGAATGCTTATGTTCTCGGAACGATTGGCGGCAACCGCGGGATCAAAACAAGTTCAATTACAATAGAAGAATTAAAACGAAGCTTCCGTGAACAATTATATTGCCATTTGCTTGAAGGTGTTGATGGGCTGTTATTCGAAACCTTTTACGATTTAGAAGAGCTCGAAACCGTCCTAACGATTGCACGGAAGGAAACGAAGCTGCCGATTATTGCTCAAGTTTCCCTTCAGGACCCTGGTTTCTTACAGGACAGAACACCTGTTAATGAAGCTTTAAAAAGGCTGGAAGGCCTTGGCGCCGATGTGGTCGGGCTGAATTGCCGATTAGGTCCTCACCATATGTTACTAGCATTGGAACAGGTTGAGATTCCGAAGCATGCTTATCTTTCGGCTTATCCAAACGCCAGTCTTCCTACCTATACGGACGGAAAGTTTCATTATGAAGGCGATGCCGATTATTTCCAAAAATCGGCGCAACGCTTTAGAAACGAAGGCGTACGCTTGCTTGGCGGCTGCTGCGGGACAACACCAGACCATATTCGCGCCTATGCATCTGAATTAAAGAATAGTATCCCTGTGACTGAAAAAGTTGTAAAATTGAAACAAAAGCCGATTGTTGTCGAAATTGCTCCTAAAAGGGAATACACTCCCCTGCAGGAAATCGTCAAAGAACGACCATCGGTTATTGTCGAATTAGATCCTCCTCGAAAACTGGATACAACGAAGTTTTTCGAAGGGGCTAAGGCGCTAAAAAAAGCTGGCATTGATTCGATCACGCTTGCGGATAATTCACTGGCAACCGTTCGGATTTCTAATGAATCCTTAGGCTATCTTTTAAAAAGTGAGTTAGGAATGCGGCCGCTGATTCATCTTGCCTGCCGTGACCGCAATATCATTGGGCTTCAATCTCACTTAATGGGACTTCACACACTTGGAATGAATGATATCTTAGCCATTACGGGAGACCCTGCTAGAGTAGGAGATTTCCCTGGTGCCTCATCCGTTTATGATGTGTCGTCATTTGAACTAATTCAAATGATTAAACAGATGAACGAAGGCTTGTCTTACTCCGGTAAAGACTTAGGACAAAAAACAGCTTTTAGTGTTGCGGGTGCTTTTAATCCGAATGTCCGCTCTGTTGAGAAAGCCGTGAAGCGTTTGGAGAAAAAGATTCAATTCGGTGCTGATTACTTTATCTCTCAGCCGGTCTTTTCTGAGGAAAAATTAATCGAAGTCTATGAAAATACGAAACATCTTGATACACCGATTTACATTGGCTTAATGCCATTAACAGGCAGTAAAAACGCAGAGTTTCTTCATAATGAAGTGCCTGGGATCAAAATCGCCGATTCCATTCGTGACCGGATGGCTCTCTTGAATGACAATCCGCTTCAAGCGGCTAGAGAAGGCATTGCGATTACCAAGTCACTCATTGATGCAGCATTAGATTTATTTAATGGAATTTATTTAATTACACCATTCTTAAGGTTTGAATTAACAGCAGAGCTCGCTGCATATGCAAACCAGCGAGCGAGTGAGATTAGGGGGGCCAGCTATGCCGAAAACACCATTTTCTGAACAACTTAAAAAGCGCATCTTAGTCATGGACGGTGCAATGGGTACGATGCTGCAGCAGGCCGATCTTACAGCAGAGGATTTTGGCGGTGAGCAGTATGAAGGTTGTAATGAACATCTCGTTCTAACGGCTCCTTCCGTCATTTCTCGTATTCACCGTGAATACTTAGAGGCCGGTGCAGACATCATTGAAACGAATACGTTTGGGGCGACAAGCCTTGTATTAGACGAATATGATCTTGGATTTAAAGCTTATGAGATTAATAAAATTGCTGCGATGCTGGCTGTCAGGGAAGCGATGAGCATTTCGACTGATGATTGGCCGCGTTATGTAGCAGGTTCCATGGGTCCGACGACCAAAACCTTAAGTGTTACCGGTGGAACCACCTTCGATGCCCTCTCTGCAACTTATGAAGAGCAGGCGATTGGTTTAATCGACGGCGGCGTTGATTTACTTTTACTAGAAACAAGCCAGGATATGCTTAATGTGAAAGCTGGATTTGTCGGTATTCAAAGTGCTTTTTCAAAAACAGGCAAAACCCTGCCGCTCTTTATTTCAGGAACGATCGAACCGATGGGGACAACCCTGGCTGGACAAACGATTGAATCGTTCTTTATTTCAGTGGAGCACATGAATCCGGTCGCTGTTGGTCTTAACTGTGCGACCGGTCCTGAATTCATGCAGGATCATATTCGTTCACTTGCAGGTTTGTCAACAACGGCTGTCAGCTGTTATCCAAATGCCGGCTTGCCTGATGAAGATGGTCACTATCACGAAACACCAGAAATACTGGCGAAAAAATTGTCCGATTTTGCGGCACATGGCTGGTTGAATATTGTCGGCGGCTGCTGTGGTACAACACCTGAACATATCAAGGTGATTGCTGAAGCAATGAAGCAATATCAGCCACGTCCGTTCCAATCATCCAGCACCCATATGGTTTCTGGTATTGAGCCATTCATTTACGATGATCCTACATTAAGACCGATTATGGTTGGGGAACGTACAAACGTTATCGGCTCTCGTAAGTTCAAACGATTGATTACAGAAGGCAAATTTGAAGAAGCGTCAGAAGTTGCCCGCGCTCAGGTAAAGGGCGGTGCCCATGTTATTGATATCTGCCTTGCCGACCCCGATCGTGACGAGATGGCTGATATGGAGAACTTCATTAAAGAAGTCGTTAAAAAGGTGAAAGTGCCGCTTGTTATTGATTCCACTGATGAAAAGGTTATTGAGAGAGCACTTAAGTATTCTCAAGGTAAGGCCATTATCAATTCAATCAACCTTGAGGATGGTGAGGAGCGCTTTGAAGCGATTGTTCCGTTAATTCACCGTTATGGTGCCGCTGTCGTGGTGGGGACGATTGATGAAGAGGGAATGGGCGTTTCTGCAGTGCGGAAATTAGAGATTGCCAAACGTTCTCACGACCTATTAGTTCATAAGTATGGACTGAAGCCTCAGGATCTTATCTTTGACCCGCTTGTATTCCCAGTTGGTACAGGGGATGAACAATATATTGGCTCAGCTAAAGCGACCGTAGAAGGAATTAGGATGATTAAGGAAGCGATGCCGGAAGTGCAGACCATCCTGGGAATTAGTAACGTTTCCTTCGGTCTTCCTCCTGTCGGACGCGAGGTGCTGAATTCGGTCTTCCTTTACCATTGTACACAGGCTGGCTTGGATTATGCGATTGTGAATACGGAAAAGCTTGAGCGCTTTGCTTCGATCTCAAAGGATGAAGTTCAGTTAGCAGAGGCTTTGTTATTTGATACAACGGATGAAACATTAGCTACCTTTACCGAGTTTTACCGCGGGAAAAAGAAGGAAGCCAAAACAACCATTCCTAATATGACACTAGAGGAAAGACTTGCTTACTATGTGATTGAAGGAACAAAAGAAGGTTTGCTTCCTGATTTAGAACTAGCGCTTGCCTCCTACCCTGCTCCATTGGATATTATTAACGGTCCATTAATGGACGGCATGAAAGAAGTCGGCCGCCTGTTTAATGACAACCAGTTAATTGTGGCGGAGGTTCTGCAAAGTGCGGAGGTTATGAAAGCCTCTGTTTCCTTCTTAGAGCCTCATATGGAAAAAGGCGATGTGTCTGCCTCTAAGGGGAAAGTTATTTTAGCAACGGTTAAAGGTGATGTTCACGATATCGGTAAAAACCTCGTAGATATCATACTAAGTAATAACGGCTATAACGTGGTTGACTTAGGGATTAAGGTTACTCCAACGGATTTGGTGCAAGCGATTCGTGAAGAAAAGCCCGATATAGTTGGATTGTCAGGCTTATTAGTAAAATCAGCACAGCAAATGGTATTAACTGCTCAAGACATGAAGGAAGCCGGAATTTCTGTGCCGATTCTTGTTGGTGGTGCTGCCCTTTCTCGTAAGTTCACCGATACAAGGATTGCCAAGGAATATGATGGACTTGTTCTTTATGCAAAGGATGCAATGAATGGTCTATCGCTTGCCAATCAGCTGCAAACGCCAGAAGAGTATCAAAAGCTGCTTGATGATAAAGCAGAAAAGCTGGCAGCATTGGAGATTCCAAGGGAATTACCAACCCGTGCAGCTAGTGCTGTTGCGGTAAAAGTAAAACCGGCGGTGTCAACAGAAGTACCTGTCTTTACGCCGATGGATACGAAGAGGCATGTTTTAAGATCCTATTCTCTTTCTCATATTGAGCCGTATATTAATATGCAAATGTTAATAGGCCATCATCTTGGGGTAAAAGGGAAACTTTCGAAGCTGCTTGCTGAGAAAGATGAAAAGGCCTTAAAAGTTAAGGGAGTCGTCGATCAGTTGTTAGCAGATGCTAGTGCAAATAACTGGATTACGCCTGCAGCGTTATATCAATTTTTCCCGGCTCAATCGGATGGTAATAAGGTATATATCTATGATCCAAAAGATCAAACTACCATTATTGAAACTTTTGATTTCCCTCGTCAGGAATCAGCGCCATTCCTTTGTTTAGCTGATTTTTTGAAGTCTGTTGACAGTGGTGTGATGGACTATGTTGGCTTCTTTACAGTGACAGCTGGAAGAGGGATTCGCCAAAAGGCAGATGAGTTAAAGGCAGAGGGACGATTCCTTGAAAGCCATGCACTTCAATCATTGGCGCTTGAGTCTGCTGAAGGCTTTTCTGAATTGATTCACCGCCAGATGCGTGATCGTTGGGGATTCCCAGATCCGCTTGATTTTACGATGCAGGATCGTTTTACGGCGAAATATCAAGGGCAGCGTTTCTCATTTGGTTACCCGGCATGTCCGGAGTTAGAAGATCAGAAGAAGCTGTTTAAGTTGATTCAACCTGAGGAAATTGGGATTGAGTTAACGGAGGGCTGTATGATGGAGCCTGAAGCATCGGTATCAGCGATTGTATTTGCGCATCCTGAGGCTCGATATTTTAATGTGAATAGGTAATTTTTTAAGGGTATCCCGAGTTTACAGAGGGATACCCTTTTTTCTATGACCATCGACCTAAAAATAAATCTAAACTCATTTACAAGCTCATATAAATGTACTATGATTCTTATTAAGAAACAAATTGATATTTTATTAAGAATATATGATGCTATTTTACTATAAAGGAGGTGGTAATGAATTTTGAAGGCAATACTTAGTTTTACCCTCGTTTTGATTGTTTTTAGTACATTAGTGATTCCTACTTCTACCTATGCTTCTACATATTCTACACAATCTAACTCTAGTAGCGGATTTTCTCAAACATTTTCACTTTCTTATCTCCTCACTATCTTTAATAATGATAGTTATAAGAATAATTACCAATATTATAGTCTCGAAAAAAACAACTATGATAATAGATATGAAGATGATTGGTGGGAGAGTTTTTTGAAGTGGTGTAATGGAGAAGGTTCTGGCGGTGGAGGAGATCATGATGATGAGTGTCAAGATAATAAAGGCAGTTGGGGAAATGATGATGGCTGCCTAGACTCCGCTGAAATTTGGAAAAGATGGTATTGTAACTAATATTTATGATTTTATCCGCAGGATTTTTGTCTGCGGATTTTTTTATGGGGATTTCTATGGTGGCAGATTCCGCCGGTTTTTGTGTTTATTCCGCCCATTATCCTCCTTTTATATTAAAAGGCTTCATTTTCAGGGAGATTTGCTTTGGTTATTTCCACCGAATTTGATTTTTTTCCGCCAAGACTTTGTTTTTTACCGCTGGATTCCAGATTTATTCCGCCCTTTTCCCAATTAATTCCGCGCACTTTTGGATTTATTCCTCCCAGAAGCATCCATAATCCCAGCGGATCTACATTTCCGTCCACATTCACGTTCTTTCCTTGACAGAATCTCACTTTTCAACTATAGTTACCTAGGTAACTAATTATAAAGAAATGGGAGCGAATCATGTCAACCCACGAATTATTCCATACCCTACACCAGCTTTCAAGACATCTCACCAATAGACTCAATGAAGCACTAAAACCAACAGGATTATACAGTGCCCAGTGGGCCGTTATCTATGTTCTAAAAAATAAAGGATCGCTGACACAAAAAGAACTTTGTGATTACCTATTTGTTGAAGCGCCGCCGATCACGAGAACCATCCAACGGTTAGTTAAACAAGGATATGTCACTCAAGTTCCTGGGAAAGACAAACGAGAAAAGCATGTCCAACTAACAGAATTGGCCAATCAGGAATATCCAAAATGGGAGCATATTGTAAACTCTGTCAATCATGAACTAATGAGAGACTTCCCTATTGAATCACGTAAACAATTCCTAAAACTGCAAAAAAGCTGGCTGCAGCAAATTTTATAAATAGAGGTGCATCACATGAACAAACCAAAATTATGGACAAAAAACTTTATTAGTATTTCCTTTAGCAATCTATTTCTGTTTTTATCTTTTTATATCTTGCTCGTAACACTGCCATCATACGCACTTGATGAATTACATAGTAGTTCTTCTATGGCAGGTCTGATGACAACAATCTTCTTACTTTCGGCGATCATTTCCCGCCCGCTTGCCGGTCAATGGCTTGAACGCGCCGGTAATAAGAAGGTGTTGCTAGCAGCATTAATTATTTTCGCTGCAGCGTCACTGTTATATTTCTTCCCTAGCTCCATGGTTGGTTTTTTAGTCATCCGCCTGTTACATGGAATCGGCTTTGGAATGGCGACGACAGTGGTGGGTACAATTGTGGCTGATATTATCCCTGTCTCTCGACGTGGAGAAGGAATGGGATATTTCGTTATGTCGACCAATTTAGCAATGGTTATTGGTCCATTTATTGGTCTATTGGCCATCCATCAATGGGGCGCTAAGACCTTGTTTATCATCAGTGTGATTGTTTCCATTTGTGCGTTAATTACAGGACTAAGTGTAAAACAAGCCAAAACAGAAACAGCTGTTCAACCGAAAGCTCATTCATCTTTTTCTTTCAGCAACCTATTTGAGGCTTCTGCTGTTCCCATTTCTATTGTCGGCGGCTTTATGGCAATTGTTTATTCAGCTCTCTTATCCTTTGTATCGATTTATGCAAGTGAAATTCACTTAGAAAGCATCGCCAGCATGTTCTTTGTTGTTTATGCGATTCTCTTATTAGCCTCAAGACCGTTCACTGGAAAATGGCTTGATCAATATGGACCGAATGTGATTAGTTTCCCATGTATCGCTCTTTTTGCGATTGGCATGTTTATTTTGAGCCAAAGTAATGGAGCAGTTACCTTCCTTTTATCAGCAGGTTTAATTGGTTTAGGCTGGGGAACCCTTTTCCCAACGTTTCAAACGATTGCGATTCAAGATGCGGAGCCCCGCAAAAGAGGCGTGGCCACTGCAACGTTTTTATCGATCTATGATACCGGCATTGCGTTAGGTTCCTTTGTCGTTGGAATCATTGCAGCAAAAGTCGATTATGGCACTCTATATTTCTTCTGTTCCTTTTATATCTTAATCGGATTAGTTCTTTTTTACTTCCTTCATACGAAGAAACGTGCTTCGGCAAAGGGAACTGCGCAGCATCAAGGAAAAGCACAGGAAATTTAAGTTTTTTAAACAAACCTCCTCGATTTGTTATATAATGTAAAGAAACAAATCTGAGGAGTGACTTTTATGGCTAAATCTAAAGCAAAAAGGCTTAGAGAAAAACTAGCGCGCGAAGGGAATCTGAATCCCGAAGCGAAAAGAAGTCCGTTTGTTTTCACGGATATGAGAACAAGAGCAACCAAAACAAAAAAAGATCATTTATATCAGTTTAAACACAAGAGCCATCAAACCCGTGACGGAAATGATGGTTCTTTTTATTTTGCCGCCCCCAGCTGCAAATGCCTTAATAATCGCTGCCTTTCCACATAAAGCTGTTGTGCTTCCTCTACTGACACTATGGAAAAGTGAATAACGGTGTCAGGCACCGCTTGAGCAAGTCCCGGAATATCTGCAGAAATCACTGTCCCGATTCTTGTATAGCCGCCGGTGGTTTGCCGGTCGGCGAGGAGGATGATGGGCTGGCCGCTTGCGGGGACTTGGATTCCGCCTAGCGGGATGGGGTCGGAAATGATATCTGGACCGCCGATGTGTTCGATTTTCGGGCCTTTCAGCTGATAGCCCATCCGATTGGCTTGATGGGTCACAACAAATTCCTCCGTGAAAAACCGGTGAATACTTTCCTCCGTAAATCGATCCTCATGAGGTCCAATAACCACCCGAATTGTCATTTCTTTTGCATATTGGGGAACTAATTCCGGATGTAGCATTTTATATGGCCTCCTTATTAAAGGGTTGCCAGCTAGTACATCCCCCTTCTGCAATGCCCGTCCCTCAAAGCCGCCAAACTTTCCATTTAAAAAGGTGGATTTACTGCCTAACACAAGAGGAACATTAATTCCTCCTCCAATGGCTATATAGGTTCGAGCTCCTAGTCTACAGTGACCTACTGTCAGAACCTGACCCTTCCGTAAGAGAAAGCTTTTCCACAAGTCCACTTCCTCCCCGTCCACTTTAGGCGTAAAATCACCGCCGCAAATGGCGATTACAACATCACTTAAGGCCTCCACTTCGGGACCTATTAAAGCTGCCTCGAGTACAGCTTCTCCCTTAGGATTTCCAACGAGGATATTCGCCACTTGCATAGAATAGGAATCCATTGCCCCGGATGGGCTGATTCCAAATTGTTGATATCCATATCTGCCATAATCCTGAACGGTTGTTTGCAGCCCAGGTTTTAAAACTTTTAAGATAGCCTTCATTCGCTTCGCCAGCTTTTTCTAATCTCGATGTTTTCTTGTTGAAAAGCCTGCTTTAGTTTGGTTACAAATTCTAATGCCTGCGGGTCATCTCCATGTACACAGATGGTATCCGCTTGAATCGTTATGTCTGAGCCATCCACCGCCTCGACTTTTCCTTCCTTAATCATCCGTATGACCCTTGTTATCGCAATCTCCGAATCATGAATGATGGCATTTGGTTCCTGACGGGAGGTTAATGTCCCATCTGGCTGGTAGGTGCGGTCGGCAAACACTTCCCCTGCAACGAGTAGTCCCCTCTCTCCCCCAGCCTTCGCTAATTCACTGCCGGCAAGTGCAAATAAAACAAGCTGAGGATTCAGGTCGAAAATAGCCTGAGCGATGGAATCGGCTATCTCCCGATTCTTGGCCGCCATATTATACAAAGCACCATGCGGCTTGACGTGAACAAGGTTGGTACTGTTTACTTTACATACAGCATCTAATGCACCTATTTGATAAACAACAAGATGATAAATCTCTCGAGGGGCCAGCTTCATTTCCCTCCTCCCAAAACCGGCCAAGTCTGGAAAGCCAGGATGTGCCCCTATTTGGACCCCATATTTTTTGGCAAGTCTGACGGTCTCAAACATGACATTGTGGTCCCCGCCATGATAACCGCAGGCAATATTTGCAGATGAGATATACTTTAATACCTCTTCATCATTACCAATCTTAAAGGCGCCAAAACTTTCCCCTAAATCACTATTCAAATCAATCACTGTCATACGTATTCTCCCTTTTATATGTTTTTAGCTTATATGTTTTATTGGCAACTAATTGCTTGATTCTTTTATACTCTTGTATATCAATCGAATAAAATTTAATATAATTTCCTGCTGAGAAAAGAAACGGTGACGGGCGATTTACGTCAAACAGGGTAACGGGTGTGATTCCTATGATGCGCCAGCCGGACGGGACCTCAGCGGGATAAATGCCGGTTTGATTTCCACCAATGCCAACCGCACCTGCCTTCACACTTGGACGTGGATGTTCGAGTCTTGGAACCGCGAGACTTAGCGGCAGTCCGCCCAAATAAGGAAACCCCGGGACAAATCCCATCATATAAATTAGGTATTCCTTACTTGTATGCAGTCTTATCACCTCTTCCTCGCTTAACCGATGATAACTGGCCACGAATGGTAAGTCAGGACCTGTTTCCCCGCCATAATAAACAGGTATTTCATAGACGATCCCCTTTTCCCGCTCAACTTTGTCAGTGGTAGAAAAATTACTTTTGAGGATTTTTTCTAAAACGTGATAGCTAATGACCTCTGGTTGATAGTAAATGACAACCGTACAATAGGCAGGCACCCATTCGATGATCCCCTTTATTTTTGCAGTTTGAAGACCTGTAATAAAATGCTGGATTTCCCTTTGTATCTCCTCATTAATTTGATTCCCAAAAGATACTTGGATGGCTACATCTCCAAGTGATTTTATCTCAATCATGGTCATCCCCTATTTTTCATCGTTTGTTTTTAGGCTATAGATAAGTACACTACAATTATTAAATTAATTTTCTTAAAGTTGCAATTTTAATTCATAGATTCACTTTAAGAAGAGCCTACATTTCATTAAATAAACTTAATTATAGAGTATTACTAATGATAGAAGAGTATCAAAAAAAGCATCTGCTTTTTGCAGATACTTTTGAGCGGTAATACCACTTTTTACTTGAAGGTCAATCCAGCTATCCAATAACAAAAACAATCCAATTGATTTACTACTTGTATTAATTTAACTGTCTAATTTTTTCCTCATGATAAATAATCTTTTTTGTTATTTCATTTTTCAAACTATAATCTAGACAACTATCCAATAACAGTAGATGATAGTTTTTTCTTAATATATGCCATTTGTAAAGTATCTTAGATATTAACGACATAATGTCCGCCTCCTATCCTTGATTTCTATATATTACGTTTTTGAAAGCGGTTTAAAGGGGGTATTAAATGTTTAAAAAATTTCTCCCTTAAAGAACCATAACTTATTATGTACATGAGCCCCCTAAAATGTAAGCACTTCATTTTACAATCATTTTTAATTACGCTAAGCTAGAATCATTACTAAATATTGGAGGGATTTTGATGTTTGATGTAGTTATTATTGGAGCAGGTGCTGCAGGTGCAAGTGCAGCTCTATTTACAGCTAAAGCTGGTAAAAAAACTTTGGTTGTCGACAATGACAAAAGCATGACTAAACGTGCTTGGATCGAGAACCATTATGGAGTTTCCGAAATTACTGGACCAGATTTGATTGATATCGGTAAAAAGCAAGCAACGAAATTTGGTGCAGAAATAGTAGAAGCTACTGTAACTGATGTTCAAAAAAATGAAGAAGGTTTCAAAGTCGTAACCGACCAAAACGAATACCAAGCCAAGCATGTCATTGTGGCAACTGGAGCCTTAACTGCTCTCGCTGAACCTATTGGTCTAAAAACCAAGCCTGGAACAGAACCAAGAATTAAAACGGTCCTAGATGTAGATGCAGCTGGAAAAACCAATATTGATGGCATTTGGGCAGCTGGAACGGTTGCTGGTGTGAGTGTACATACCATCATAACAGCTGGCGACGGTGCTAAAGTTGCGATTAATGTAATTAGTGAAATCAATGGTGAGCGTTATGTTGACCATGATGTATTAAAATCTTAATTAGCATAGGAGCAATGAAGATGGCTGTTAAAAAGATGGATCACGTTGGCGTATTTGTTAAAGACTTAGATGCATCACTGACATTTTATCAAGAGATTGTTGGTATGGACCTTAAGGATCAGTTTACCATTAATAATGGAGCTCTAACCTTAGCATTCCTTGGTTTCAATGGTTCTGATGAAACGGAATTGGAATTAGTTTATGGCGGCAATCCCGATCTTCCAGAGGAAGGGAAAGTCAATCATATCGCATTTTTAGTCGATGACATCGAAGAGGAATTTAAGCGTTTAAAGGGATTAGATGTTTCATTTATTAGTGAACAAGTCGATACCCTTCCAAACGGGTATCGTAATTTCTTTGTAAACGGTCCTGATGGGGAAAAAGTTGAATTCTTTCAGAGATAGTAGTAAAAAACCTCCTTTTTTCAGGAGGTTTTTTAGCTAATATCATGTATTCACTATTTGACCGAAATAACTAATGATGTTTGCAGTGATTTACCGGGTTCAATCATGACTAATTCTTCTTTCCGATTGAGTTCATCGGTCATCGCCATCCATGGTTCGACGCAAATAAATTCTTGTTCTGCCTCCGTCCACAACACAATATACTTAAATTCATCTCCATATCTCATGGTAACGCTTTTCCTTAGTTCGGGAAGCTCAAATGATATTTTCCTTTTCCTACTATCCATGAATACTAAGGATTCCTTTTTATTCGTTAAATCCAAGGAATGGTTAAACGGGCTTACCTCCATCGTATTATAATCTAAATAGGTCTTCGCATCGGTTTGATAGGTCAATTCTTTACTAGATGTTTTAAAATAGGGGTGAAAACCCGCGTAGATTGGCATGGACTCATCGGAAGTATTCCGATAGACCTGGCCGATCGATAGCTCATTTTTAGTAATCGTATAGCTAAAAATGACTTCAAATTGAAATGGGTATTCTTTCATTGTTTCTTCATTACTTACTAATTGTAAACTAACCGTGGCCTTTGTTTCATTTAATTCCGTATCGATTACTTCCCAAGGATGATTCCTGGCTACACCGTGATTTTTCATTTTGTAAACCTTATCGTTCCATTCATATTCCCCATTTTCCAGCTGTCCTGATATGGGAAAAAGTATCGGTATGCCGCCTCTAATATTTTTATTAGGATCATAAAGAGTCTCTTTATTTAAAAATAAGATCTCGTCGTTTTCTACGCCAAAACTAGTAATAATTCCGCCGCTCTCTGGAGAAACCCTTAGCCAGCTGCCTAACGTTTCATTAGATAATTCATAAACAGATAATTCCTTTTCTTTACTAACCTTAAGCTGATACATGTTCTATGTTCATCCCTTCTAATTAACGCTCTTCACTTTTTATAATTGGCCCTGTTAAATTTGGCTGTTGATTTCCGCTCCAGGCTCTCGCTTTCCGCGGGCGTGCCGGGGAGCCTCCTCGGCGCTTTTGCGCCTGTGGGGTCTCCCCTGCCCCGTACTCCCGCAGGAGTCGAGCGCCTTCCGCTCCAATCAACAGAGTATAAAAAACAACAATCTCGTTTAACAGAGCCTAACAATTAAATTGACAATTCTATAACCCAATTAATAAAATTAATTTTATCCTACTAGTAGGTATTTAAACATCAAGCAAAACTAAAAAACGCAGGAGGAGCACTCGCGATTATCCCGCTATTTACATTTCGGAAAAATAAAAGGAGATTGATATGATTAAACAAGGTACTAATTTAAAGCTCGTTGTTACGGGGCTGATGCTCGCTATTTTGATGGCGGCCATGGATAATACAATTGTCGCTACCGCGATGGGAACCATCGTGTCAGACCTCGGCGGCTTTGACAAATTTGTTTGGGTGACTTCTGCCTACATGGTTGCCGTCATGGCAGGGATGCCGATATTCGGAAAGCTATCCGATATGTACGGACGGAAACGTTTCTTTCTTTTTGGGTTAATCGTCTTCCTGATTGGATCTGCTCTTTGTGGAATAGCCCAATCGATCGTTCAGTTAAGTATTTACAGGGCCATCCAAGGAATTGGCGGCGGAGCTCTTATGCCGATTGCTTTTACCATTGTATTTGACATTTTCCCGCCGGAAAACCGCGGAAAAATGACAGGTCTGCTCGGTGCTGTTTTTGGTGCCTCCAGTGTTCTTGGACCATTACTTGGTGCTTATATAACAGATTACATTAGCTGGCATTGGGTCTTTTATGTAAACGTACCAATTGGTATTGTTTCGATTATTTTAATTGTTCGTTACTATCATGAATCCTTACAGCATTCTAAACAAAAAATTGACTATCTCGGTGCGATTACACTTGTGATTTCGGTCGTGAGTCTCATGTTTGCTCTTGAATTAGGCGGTAAGGAATATGATTGGTATTCTGTCCAAATCATCAGTTTATTTGCAAGCTTTTTCATCTTTTTTGTGGCCTTCTTCATTGCCGAATTTAAGGCGGCAGAACCGATTTTACCACTTTGGCTGTTTAGACGGCGTTTGTTTGCCACCTCACAGATCCTATCCTTCTTATACGGCGGAACATTTATCATTTTAACTGTGTTTATTCCGATTTTTGTTCAAGCCGTTTACGGGGGAACCGCGAAGAATGCTGGATTAATTTTAACACCGATGATGTTAGGGTCGGTGGCAGGAAGTTCGATTGGAGGGATCTTTTTAACAAAAACGTCTTTCCGTAATTTGATGATAGTATCGATAATTTCCTATGTGGCCGGGATGTATTTACTTGGAACGATGACGGTTGACACCGCCCGTTATTTACTAACGATTTATATGATTTTGGTTGGTTTTGGGGTCGGCTTTTCCTTCTCCTTGCTGCCAACTGCCTCAATGCACAATTTGGAGCCGCAATACCGGGGAACTGCTAATTCAACTAATTCCTTTTTACGTTCCTTCGGGATGACACTTGGGGTAACCATTTTTGGTTCGCTGCAAGGTAATCTGTTTACAGATCAATTAAAGGAAGCCTTTAAAGGGATGCAAGGCGGGGGCGGACAGCCATTTCAAATGGGTGACCCCCGGCAAATTTTCCAGGCAAGTGAACGGGCAAAAATACCTGATTTTATCTTAGATAAAATTGTTCAAGCTATGTCTTATTCTATCACTCACACTTTTATACTAACATTGATTCCCATTGCTCTCGCTGCGATTACGATTGTATTTATGGGGAACGCCCGCGTAGAAGTAAGCAAGAAGCCCGCAAAAGGATAAAAGAACAGCACTGACCTCAACCGGTCAGTGCTGTTTTTATACTTTAAGATCCTTGCCTGCTTCGACAATATGAAACAGTAAATGAGCTAGATGATGAATCGGGCCATATTCTTGTTCTTCTTCCTCTTCAGTTTCCTGGTCGAATTCAAGGTCATTTAAGAAAAGCGCCATAAATTCATAGAAGTCCTTCAATTGGAAGGAATAGCAGCCGACTGGGTCTTCATTGTCGTCTTCATATTGTAAGACCATGTAAGAAAGATTCCCATCAATGTCAGCCGCGTCAAAAAAGACAAAAAGGCCTATATTCGTATCAACTTCAAATAAATGCCTTGTCCCGCCCTCGGTTGCTTTGTTAAATTCCTCTTGATTTATTTTCTGTATTTGCATGCTGTCTACATTATCTTCTTGGTGAAATCCCACAACAAATGATTCCATAATACCCTCCTTAACCTCTACTTAGAGTACAAACACATGATATTAGGATACCCAATATTGGACTGATTTCATTCAGGTTTATTGTTCATCATTACATCGCTCTGGGTAATACTCCGTTAGTAGAGGATTTTCCGTTGTAGCAAACCTTGCAGTTTGCAGCGTCATTTCCGGTTCTACACCATAAAGCTTTTTAATCGTCTCTTTTTCCCATTCTTCATCCTCAAAGAGTTTTTGATCTTTCATTTAATCTCACCTGCTTCCTATTTAGACTTTAATCATTAAGTGACTGCTCTAAATCACGGATTAAAACATTCACATCCTCAAGACCTACGGCAAGACGAATCGTTCCCGGACTGATCTGTTCCTTAAGCAGCTTCCCTTCATTGTTATTTAGGTTAGGGGACAAAACAAGGCTTTCAAATGAACCCCAGGAAACCCCTATTTTAAAAGCTTTCATTTTATTGATAACCTTCTCGACTTGGCGATAATCAGCCTGCGATAATTCAATGCTCATCAAGCCGCTGTACCCGGTTAACTGTTTTTGGCCCAATTCAAAATCAGGATGGGTTCTAAGTCCTGGATAATTAACCATAGCTACTTTCGGATGAGACTCCAGAAATTCCGCTACTTTTAAAGCATTTTCCTGATGGGCAGTCATCCGTAATGGCAATGTACGAATCCCCCGCAGTAATAATGATGCTTCTGATGGGGGCATTGCCGCACCCATTAGCAGGTATTCTTTTTTAAATAAGGTTTCCATTATTTTTTTACTCGTAATTAAAGCCCCGCCTAGGACATCACTATGGCCGCCAAGATATTTAGAGGCTGAATGGACCACTATATCGATTCCGAATGTTAGTGGCTTTTGGAATAAAGGAGTGGCCCATGTATTATCGATAATGGTGCGAATCCCATTTGCCTTTGCCAGTTTACTGACCTCAGCAAGATCGATTAATCGGTAGGTCATATCTGTTGGGCTTTCGAGAAAGATGACTTTGGTGTTGGATTGGATCACCTGTGAAATCTCCTCGGTATTAGTAGAATATACAACCGAATGACTTATATTAAACTTTCCTAAATATTTTAGGAGTTCCATCGTCGAGTAATATAAATTACTGACGCAAAGGATATGGTCGCCGCTTTGAACACTATTGATAATGGCCGCACTGATGGCCGCCATTCCCGAAGAAAATGTCTTGCAATCTTCCCCACGTTCCAATGCTGCTAATTTCTTCTCCACAACTTCAACCGTAGGATTGGTTCCTCGTCCATACACATAATGATGTTTTTCGGACTGAACAGCCTCCACCAACTCACCAAGGGTTGGATAAGTAAATAATGTATTTTGAAATGTCGGCGGAACAACGGCCCCGTGAAATCGACCGCGGTCATCTTCATAATGCATACAAATCTGTTTATCTTGCTCGAACTCTCCTACATTTCTCATTGAAAAATGATCTCCTATAAAAGTAATTTTTTGCTTATTTTCTGCTTTCCATAGTCATTCATTCCAATCAATAAAAAAAATCCCTGAGAGAGGTCAGGGATTTTTTCATATGCTCATTATACTGGAGGCAGAATAGGAGGACCTTGTGGACCTGCGTAAGCATAGTTATGAGCATTGGATACAGATTCACTTTTTACAGCGTTATTGGATGCAAAAAGAACAAGGAATGAAACTGACAGTAATAGGACAGCCATTTTTTTCATACTATTCCTCCTGTAATTTTATTGAGATAGCTGACTGCTTTGTGAACCAGTCCATTTTCATTGTAATAATCGGCTAACATTTTATAAAAACGGGTAAGGTAATCGTTCTGCTCACTTATTTCCTCAAAATAAGGAATGACCTTTGTTTCTAAGTATTTAAACGCTTTTTGCGGCGAAGCCATATGAAGTAAATAAAATTCTGCCAAGAGGCGATATTTCTTATTTCCCAACTCTTTCGATAATAAAAAGACTTCCTGTAAGCATTTTTTTGCTTTTTCTGTAAATTGAAGGGAGAAATGAATTTCGCCAATAGAATAAAGTGTAACTAAATAGTGTTGGTTGACGTTAGTCTGTAATGCCAAACTTCTTTCATAATAGATCAGTGCTTCCCTGTCATTGTTCATTTTATTTTGTAAAAAGCCCATGTTATGGTAAATCTGCGGCAGCATATTTTCTTCCTTTAACAATTCTGCATTTCGGATTAAATGCTGAAAACACCCCTCTGCTTCCTCGTAAATTTTCGAGTGAGTGTAACTTATGCCTAAGAGCATTAACGTATGCAAAATACGCAAAAAGTTGTGCTGGTTCATAAAAAACTGCAGTGCCATCTTCCCAAAATGAATGGCATGTCCCGACTGTTCAAGAGAGCTTTTGACAAGTGCTCGATGATAAAGGAATTCGCCGCTCGTTGTATCATGATCATTCTCTATGTACAATGTATCAAGGATATCATCGGCGTTTTTAAACTGTCCTTTTAAAATTAAGAATATCGCATTATAATAGCGAAATAAATAGCTTTCATGTTGGGAAAATTTTTTCTTTTGCTTAAATAATAAGTCCCTTTGCGACTCAGCTTCCCCAATTTTTCTTTTAAATAGGAGATAGCGATATTTCGTTAGCTCCCAAATATAAATATGTTTAGAGAATGGGGTGAGATGCTCCCTATTTTTTAATTTTTGATAGATTTCATCTGCTTCTTCTTTAAGGTAGAAATTTATTTTATTATTTACATCTCTAAGAAGGTGTTTGATTTCATCTTCTTTCTCTTCCATTTCTTCAAGGTTAATGCTGAGCCGTTCAAGTAAAAGGGCGATCGTTTCTTCGTTGGCTTCTTTTGAATTGTTTTCAATTTTACTTAAATGCGGAACGGAACATATTCCTTTTGCAAGCTCCGTTTGGGTCATTCCCCGTTGGGTTCGATAGTATTTAATCAGGGCTCCGAATTCCATCATGCCACCAGCTTGCCTTTCTTTTATTACCCATTTTACTATATTAGGAAATTTCCTAACAGTAATTTTGATATTATTTAACATGTTGAATTTTCAAAATTTAAACAGCCACCCGGAAGGCCTTTTTCCGGATGGCTTAATCATGATCACTTTACTCTAGGGAAACCAAAACCTGATGCGTTATCATCACCAGTTGCAGAGCTTATGCCGCCCTTAATATCATACAATTTTGCTCTATTCTGCAGTTCTGCCCGTATCTGTGCATTGGTCCAGGATGAATTGGCAGCCCAAATTTTTGCCGCAAGACCGGAGACATGCGGTGTTGCCATGGATGTACCACTAATCGTGTTATAACCGCCGTCCTTCCAGGTCGATTCGATCGCCCTGCCTGGTGCAGAAACTTCAACATCCCGTTCTTGTATGACATAGTCACCGTCTGTGGCTGAATTACCTCTAGAAGAGAAATCTGCTACACGATAAGTCCCATTTTGCTGTACATTTTCGAGTGCAGCTACAGCCACAACATTCGGTAATGCCCCCGGGTAACCAATGGTATTATCGGCAGAACCATCATTACCGGCCGCTGCCACAATCAGGACCCCTTTTCCATAGGCATAGTCCACAGCGTCAGAGATGAGCGAATCCTTCGTGCTCGAACCAAGTGACATCGAAATAATCACCTTTTTACCTGCTGCTTGATCGGCTACCTTCCTAATTGCCGCTGCAATGTCATCAGAATAGCCGCTGCCCCGATCATTTAATACTTTATACGACCACAATTTTGCTTCTGGTGCGACACCATAAATCCCCGTACCGTTTCCGCCATTCGCTAAGACTGTCCCCGAAACATGAGTACCGTGGCCATTTCCATCTGAACAGCTTCCATCTACCCAGGACACCTTCATTTGTGAAAAGTCCTGACATTGTGCCACATTGTTCGATAAATCAGGATGGTTTCGATTCACCCCTGTATCAAGCACAGCTACGACAATGCCGCTGCCACCGGAAGTACTGGCAACGGCTGAATCATTATAGATGGCCTGTATTCCCCATGGAGTTCGGTCACTAGGAGCCGTCACTAAAGTTCCACCCTGCTTTGCTGCCGCTTCATTTACAACAGCTAATTTAACCTCCGGAACTTTTTCAATCGTTAAATTTTTGTTATGAAGGAGTGCTTGGTATGCTTGAGCATTGACCGTGGTTGTAAAACCATTAGCTGCGAATTCCCAGCGGACACCGTAGCTTGTTTTTGCCTTCGCCTTTTCAGAAGCGGGACCTTGAATTAGGACACGGTATGTTTCATTGGAATTCATCTGCTGACCAAATGCCCCTGTTGCAAACAAGGAGACCCCCATTACCACACTCATAATGGTTGCACCTATGGTTTTCTTTTTTCTCATCCAAACTCCCCTTTCCAAAATGGTACAGAACAAGTCACTAGCGCTAAATTATATTCGGACCTGTCTATCAATATTAGAAAAAAAAGTTGGGAAAATTTTTAAAAAATGAAAAAAACCAGCCTTCTAAAAGACTGGTAATCTAGAAATATTTCTTTTTCCAAAAAACAAACGCGGTTAAACTCGTTAAAAATGCCGAGATTACTAGCGGAATGGCATATGAATGGGTTGAGTGCTGGAAAGGGATATCGACATTCATCCCATAGAAGCTTGCCACCATTGTTGGGAAGGATAAGATAATCGTAATCGACGTTAAAAATTTCATGACGATGTTCAAGTTATTAGAAATGATCGAAGCGAAAGCATTCATCATTCCCGACAAAATCGAACGGTATGTCTCCGCCATCTCAATTGCCTGAGTTTTTTCGATGATCACGTCTTCTAATAAATCTTTATCTTCTTCATACATTTTTAGATAATTAAAACGCAAGATTTTATCAAGGACAACCTTATTCGATTTTAAGGAAGTGGTAAAGTAAACTAAACTTTTCTCTAACGCCAGAAAGGCATAGAGCTCTTTATTTTTTAAAGACTGGTGTATTTCACGTTCTATTTCGTTTGTTTTCTTATTTATTTGCTTGAGGTAACGAAGATAATAAGATGAAATCACAAACAGGATTTGCAAGGCAAAGCGTGTTTTTTTAAAGGTAAAGAATTCCTTGACACGATTTTTTCGAAACTCTTCAATAATCGGTGAATCTTTTAATGAAACGGTAATAATATTATCTTCAGTTAAAATAATGCCAATCGGAATCGTTTCATACACAGCTAGGCCTGTTTCATCGTGAATAATATAGGGAAAGTCGACGATGATATAGACTCGGCCGTCATCCCGTTCAATCCTCGGACGTTCTTCATCATCCAGCGCATCTTTTATAATATCTACATCAACCTGAGCATCATTTGAAACTTTATTTATTTCTTCTGCTGTTGGAGCATACATATTAACCCAGCAGCCTTTGGTTACTGTCTCAACCTGTTCAAGGACCCTGGCATCGGTGCTTTTAAAAATTTCTAACACAAGCAAAACCTCCTCTTTTACTGTTAATCGAGGAAGCCAACAACCTTTTTAAGAGTTGATATTCTGATATTCAATTTCATCAATTCTAAGATTACATTGACTTCCTCCCGCCTACTTGGGTCCGGGTCTACGGAATAACTCAAAAATATCAACTCCCTTACTTTTTATATCCTATCCTATCATAAACCCAAATGCTACAAAGTACAAAGGAGTTTTTTTTCAGGAATTATTTGTCTTCAGGAAAATATGGATTTAGATGAATTAATACTTCATGAATATTGTCATTTTGGTCCATCAGTGCAAGTTTTATCGATTTTGCCAAGTCATGTCCTTCTTTTATGGTCTTGAAATGATCAATGGCAATCCGAATGTCCACTAAAACATAATGGCCATGTTCTCTGGCTCTTACCCGGTCGATCCTGCGAACATCTGGGAAATCCTTTATAACCGTTATATAATCCTGCAATGTTTCCGTGTCAATATTACGCTCTAATAAAATATCAAATGCTTCGGTCAACATTTCTTTGGCAATTTTAAAAATTAAGTAGGCCACAAAAACACTGGCTGCCTTATCACCGTATAGTAAAAAGTGAATATCCATCCGCTCTCCTATGATGGAAAGAAGAACCCCTATAGCGGCTGCAATTGATGCCACAATATCCGCTTTATGATCAAAGGCAATCGCTTCAATTGCTTTACTATGATTTTCATTCGCGACTTTTAACGAACTTCGATAGAGGATGATCTTTGTAATAAACGAAAAAAGGGCCACCCACATGGCTAACAGACTTGGTGATTCCACCTTATGAAAGAAACCGCTGATGCCTTCGTAAGCCACATAAATGGCAACTAATAGAAGGAGAATCCCGATTATTTCCGATACAATGACTTCAGCTTTTCCATGTCCATATGGATGTTCCTTATCGGCCGGTTTATTGGCAATTTTGATTACAAGTAAGACAATTACAGATGCAAATACATCCGCTGCCGAGTGAATACCATCTGCAAAGACGGCATCACTATGTCCGTACCAGCCAATCACAATCTTTCCTAGGGTTAGGATGATATTACTAATCACACTAATCCAGGCTACTTTTTTAGCCAGCGTCTCTCTCATTACCATAATGAAACCACCTTTAAATTAGAAAAGCGCAAGCGCCTTGGTTAGCCCCGACAAGCACAAGACGAGCCGGCCGAAAGGTTGCTCTTTAACCTTTTGGACGGATTGGCTTGTGACCTCGAGGGGCTAGGCGCTGGAGCTGGACAATTTTCGAAGTCAAAAACATTTATACTTTCTTATCTTTTTAAGAAAAGCGTAAGCGCCTTGGTCAGCCCCGATATAGGGCGACTTGTCGATTGACCGGCGAAAGCAGGGTCAAAGACTAGTCGCCCTTAATGCGTACAGAAAGCGATAGCTTTCTGTAGCCAAGCATAAGACGAGCCGGCCGAAAGGTTGCTTTTTAACCTTTTGGCCGGATTGTCCTAAATGTGGTGGCGACTGTCCTGGGACTCTAGACTAAGACGTACCCTGCATGAAGGCGCTTTTTGCCTTCTTCAGGGGGGCTAGACTTGCGTCCCAAGGAGCCGAAACTGGATAAGCTGAAGACCATCGAGGGGCTAGGCGCTGGAGCTAGACAATTCTCAAAGTCAAAAACTTTTATACCTGCTTATCTACTAAAAACTTCAATCGAACCCGTTTTGACTGATTTTGACATGCTTCCTTGTTAAGTTTAAGCAGACTTGCCTCAAAAATCATATCAAAAAGAACCTAGATGGGTCCAGAGAAAAACTCTTGTATGATTTAAAAAATATTGAGTGAGGGCAAAAAATATGCCCTTACTCTTATATCTCCTCTTTTTCTTGCTTTTGCATTTCCACTTCTTCCACGACAGTAATCCGGTTAATTTGATCATGTAGATAATGGAAGGCCTGATCTAGCTCTTCACGAGATGGAAATTCATTTTTTTGTTTCATTGCTTATTCCCCTTTCAAAAATTTTTAGGAGTAATTAATGTGAAATAAGAAAAAATACGGTTGTACCATAATCTAAAAAGGGAGGTTACAAAGGTGGAACATAAGAAAGCAAATCCTAAAAAAGAACTTGCGGGCAGTTTTTATCATCCAAGCTACTACAAAGAAAGTGACGACCTATCTTCTGGCATTGCTACTTCTCACGAGCAAGTGAGCGATACTTATACAGAAGGAGAAATTGGGGCTGTCATTGATGATGTTAATGGCAAAGATATTCCAATTCCTAGAAAAGGTTTCGAATAAAGTAGAAAAGCGCAAGGCGCCTGCCTATCGGCGACAAGCACAAGACGAGCCGGCCGAAAGGTTGTTCTTTAACCTTTTGGACGGATTGGCTTGTGACCTCGAGCCGATGGCGCCTGGAGCTGGACAATTATCTAAGTCAAAATTTTAATACCTTCTTTTCTTGAAGTAGGAAAACAGCTCTCAATTGAAAGCTGTTTTCTTTTTTTAGCTATCACTTCTCATCTTCAACATATGGGTCATGTTCATAACCAGGTAAATCCCCGTAACTTGTCATAATTCCTTCTTCGTCGAGTTCAGCCTCGTATTTTTCATGCTGAGCATTCGGATAAACCGTTACATTGTTACCATACATATCATTTCCAACAAAGTTTTCATAGTCCTCTACATAACCAATACTTTCTTCGGATTCATTGTATGTGTCATTAAAGTGGTCTTTAGGAAAAGCAAGATCAGAAGGTGTATCAGATGTTCCCCACTCCGCGACTGACTGCCAGGAATCCTCCGCATCAAAGGTCACATTTTCATCAGATTCATCCATATCAAACTTACCAAATGGAGGCATTAGGACGCCTTCTTCAATTGGCCGGTCATGGGAGGTCACTTGGTCCGGGCTATGCTCGATACAATACGTTGTATTAGGCAGTGCTTCTAACCTTTCTGTTGGTATCTCCTTACCGCAAACCTCACATTTTCCGTATGTTCCCTCTTCCATCGCCTCTAAGGCGCGATTGATATTATATAACTGTAATTTCTCGTGCTCAAGGAGAGCATTATCCTTTTCACGTTCATAAAGTTCTGTTCCTTCGTCAGCAGGATGGTTATCATAACTTGATAACTCCCCCATTGACTCGTGATAATGTCCGCGTTCAAATCCGAAATGGTCGTTCTGGTCGAGTCGTTCCTCTATTTCACTTTTTTCCTTTAACAGTTGTAACCGTAACTCAGCTAACTGCTGTGTCGATAACATGTTATTACCCCTTTCAGAAAACGCAATTTAACTATTTATTTCACCAGCAAGGTTTTATTATTTACTGTTCCTTTATATTTTCATTTTTTTCATGGTTGATTATGTAATAAAAATTTAATTCCAATAAATTTCCCTTTGTTTTTTCAGGGAGCAATCGAATAAGTTTTAGTCTGTCGTGTATCTTAAGAATGATAAGGCGAAAATTGAAGAGAAAAGAGGGGATTTTGAATGGTTAATGAAAACTTTGATAAATTTAGGAAGGTTGAGCAGGAACATCAAGGAAAGTATCTTGGCAGCGACAAAAATCAACAGCCCGGCCTAAATGATCGTGAATATAATAATCAATCCATTACAGATAAATCACCAGGTGCAACAGGACGAAATCTGTAAATGCCTCCCTCCCCATAAGGAAGCTACAAGGTTGGGCGGACTGCCCTCCCAGCCTTTTTAACATCAGCAATGTTTCGATACAAAGGAGAATACCATGAGTAAATCCAAATCAGGTGCGAAAGAAAAAAACAATATGAAATGGTGGCAGTTGTCACTATTTGGAGTGGGCTGTACGATTGGAACAGGCTTCTTCCTCGGCTCAGGTCTTGCTATTAAAATGGCCGGGCCCGCTATATTGCTTGCATTTTTAATTGCTGCGCTTGGTACTTACTTTGTCTATGATGCTTTGTCCAAAATGACCTCACAAGATCCTTTAAAGGGCGGGTTCAGGTCATATGCCAAGAAAGCTTACGGGCGTTGGGCCGGCTTTAGCAGCGGCTGGGTTTATTGGTCATCAGAAGTGCTAATCATGGGAAGCCAATTAACAGCACTATCCATCTTTTCACGCTTCTGGTTTCCAAACATTCCATTATGGATATTTACCGCCATCTACGCGGTTTTAGGCTTAACGATTATTTTAATCGGAGTTAAAGTGTTAAATAGGCTTGAAAATATTTTGGCTATTTTAAAAATATCTGCCATCACGATGTTTATTGTCATCGCACTGCTTGCGCTCTTTGGTGTGATTGAGGGTGACCGTCCGATACAGTTTCCGAATAGTGCCAATGAAATAATACCGCATGGGACAATCGGCTTGTGGTCTGCCGTTATTTTTGCCTTTTATGCGTTTGGCGGAATCGAAATTTTAGGTTTAATGGCGACGAAATTAAAGGATCCCAGTGAAGCACCAAAAGCTGGAAAAGTCATGCTGTTTACCCTCATGTTTATTTATGTATTGTCGATTGGTTTAGCCGTTACGATGGTGTCCTGGAATGGATTTAATACAAAGGAAAGCACCTTTGTTGTCGCCTTAAAGGCATACCATTTGCCTTTTATCCCGCATTTCTTTAATGCTGCGCTTATTATCGCCGGTTTTTCGACGATGACTGCTTCCTTATATGGAGTGACCAGCGTATTAGAAACACTTGGTGAGGAGGAGGACGCTCCTGCATGTTTTGCAAAAAAAGGGAAACTAAAGGTTCCATTATGGACTTTGATCGTTACCATGCTCGGCATCACAGCATCGATCGTCTCGGCCTTGGTACTGCCGGATAAAATTTATGAGTGGGTTACCACAGCGGCAGGCTTAATGCTCCTTTATAATTGGCTGTTTATTCTTGCATCCTCAAGAAAAATTTTAGAGTTAAAGGTAAAGGAAAAGATTATGTATACGATCGGAGCCTTGTTTATTTTAATTGCTGTGAGCGGAACCTTATTTCATGACACAAGCAGACCTGGCTTCTTTATTAGTTTAGCCTTTATTGGGGTCATCGGGATTATTACCTTTTTCCTGAGTTTTAAATGGAGAAAAGAAAAGAGAAAAGAAAAAAGCAAGAGTAAAGTACTCAAGCCTTGGCCAACAGCATAGAAAAGCGGAAGTGCCTTGATCAGAGACGCAAGGCTACAGACGAGCCGGCGAGGAGGCTGCTCTTTAGCCTTCTTGACGGATGGATCTAATCAGAAATCCCCAAAAAAGTCAGCTGCCTAAGGCTGACTTTTTGATTACCCAAATAGATTATGAAACGCTTGCATACCAAAGTAAATTCCAAAACCAATCAAGGATATGCCGGATAGACACGATATAACAACCAGTAAGTGGGACGTTAAGAATTTGCGGAAGCTGCTCGCTACACCTGCCATCGTAATATCCCAGATCAGCAGCCCAATGAAAATAGCACTGCTGTAAAGAATTAATTGGCTTGTCTCATAGGTAGCCGCCGTTTTAGCAAGAACCGATCCATAAATCCCCAACCAAAAAAGGATGGTTAAGGGGTTGGAAATCGACATCAAAAAACCAGAAAAAAATGATTTATAAAGCGGTTCTTTTCCTCGTGCCTGTTGTAGATTAATTTTTCCGGCATTCATAAAGGTTTCGATTCCTGTATACATCAGCACAAAGCAGCCAAAGAACCACAAGAAGGTTTGCATAAAAGCGGTCTCTAGGAATTGAACCACACCTATGTAAACAACAAGCATATAAATTCCATCAGCCACCACGGCTCCTACCCCTATAAGCCATGAGTGCATAAAGCCATTTCTAATCCCCCGATCAATTTGGGCCGCATTAATGGGCCCAATTGGAGCGGCTAGCGATAACCCCAACAGTACATAGCTCAAAAATACATTCATTAATACCTCTCCCCCCAAAGCAATGGATAGATGCCTGTCTATCCATGTGTATTCAAAAGGAGAGGGTTGTACAACTAAAAAATAGAAAAAAGAGCTTTCCACATTTAATAGAAAGCCCACCGTTTTAAACGTTACTTATTTGATTCCGATACCTGCCTAAAGTCGAAACTGAATCCTCCCTCATCTAGCGGCTGATTAAGCAAGTGATGCCTTGGTACAGGTAAAGAATAGGAATCAATTTCAACAATATATTTAGGCCGGTTCTTGGTTTCCTTATAAATTTTCCCAACATATTCTCCTATCAATCCGATGGCAATCAACTGTAGCCCGCCAATTAACCAGATCGAAGTAATTAAGGACGTCCATCCAGTTAGGGTTGTACCAAAAAATTTTAGGAATAAGAAATAAGCTCCAAAAACCAAACTCATGAAAAAGGATACCAATCCTATTATTAATACAAAACGGATGGGAGAAACAGAAAAGGATGTAATCCCATCGAAGGCAAACCCAAGCATCTTTTTTAAAGGGTATTTTGTTTCTCCAGCCTGCCTTTCTAAGCGGTCATAATAAACCACATCGGAACGAAAACCTAATAATGGTACAATACCCCTTAAAAATAAATTAACCTCATTGAAACGCTCGAGTTCTTGGACAGCACGTTTGCTTAACAGCCGAAAATCAGCATGATTATAAACAAGGTCAACACCCATTTTTTTCATTAGTTTGTAAAACCCTTGGGCTGTGCTTCGCTTAAATAGCGTATCTGTCTCCCGCCCTTTGCGGACACCATAAACAATTTCAAAGCCCTGATGGAACTTGACGATAAACTCCCGAATCACTCGGATATCATCCTGGAGGTCCGCATCAATTGAAATCACACAATCAGAATGTTCCTTTGCCGTAAATAGCCCCGCCAGCAAGGCATTTTGATGGCCGACATTCCGTGATAACTTCAGGCCGCGGACACAGTCGTTGCGAAGCCCCTCCTTATAAATTAGCTCCCATGTTCGATCCTTACTGCCGTCATCAACAAATAAGATTTTACTCTGTTTTGAAACAAGCTCATCATCGATCAGTTCTTTTAGCTGCCCCGCGAGCTGTTCAATGGTGTCTGGTAAAACTTCTTCCTCGTTATAGCATGGTACAACAATGGTAAGGACTGGTTCTATCATTTATAATCCCCTCGCTGATTACATGGTTTTGTATAAATAAATCTTCCAAGCTGAATTTTTTGAAGAGAATACCATTTCAAGTAAAAGCTTGTTCTGGCTGGCATTGTCGATTGGAAGGCTTGAAAAGATATATCGGCCGCCCATCTCCTTAAAGACTTTCGTATTTAGCTGAAGATTTTTTAAGTGCTGTTTTGAATCCTTCTTAATCATATATCTTTTCCCAAGCTGGGCTGTAAAAAGGTAACAGCGCCCTCCCCACTTGTCATAGTATGTTTGGATTGTTTTATTTTTTGATAATTCCTTTGCAATGATTTTTCTAAACTGATGTTTATAGCTTAATGGATAAAAATTGTTATAGGTATCAATTGTATAAAAACCGTTGAATTGAGAAATGGCCGGATGGAGTCCGATACTAGCAACACGATATTCTTCGGGATTTTGACCGATATAATCCTTTATTTCGGTAAACAAGTCTTCTGCAAAAAACTCCTTAACCGTTGGCTTCTCCCGGTAGACGATTTCATCATTCAATAAACCCAAAAAAACAATTTGCGAAACGACCAGCCATTTCGCTATTTTGATCCCATCGAGTCCATGAACGGCAATAATTTTTAAGGCAAGGGCAAAGCTTGCATAAATCACCATTGGTCTTAGAAAATGGTAGCGGGCAAAATTAAAGGTATCCATAAAGTGAAAGATTTTTGTTAATGGCAGCCAGCCCTCATAAAACCAAAAGGCATACCATAATGACAGGAACATATTTAATCCAAATAAAAAGACATAAAGCTTTTCCTGCTCCCAAAGTTTTTTTGCAACCACGATATAGATTGCCATTAAGGTTGCCGGCAGAATAATGAGGGTATGTACGGTCATCACATGTGTGTGTCCTAGTAAGTAGTTTTTTACAAAAAGCCTAACCGCTCTCCAAAATGGTAGATGGGCATGAAAGTATTCATCACGGCTATTAGGTTCGGAGGAGAACAAAAAGGAATAAATAAGCCGATATTCCACCAGCATAAAAATACCCGTCATGTAACTAATCGCAAATAAAAAGCGCAGGTTCCAGCCCTTCCCGCGTATAACATCCCATAGCCAAAAGACTCCCATCGCGCTTAGAAAAAAGAAAAAACCTAATACAATGCTTGCGTACAAAGGAAGTAGTGTCAGCACTAGATAGTCTTTCCATGTATCCTCATGTTTTCGGATATTGAGAAAGGCCCATAGTGCTAATGGCATGCCTAGTGTACTTAACATCCCTGACGGCCAAAAAGGGGTCAGAGCAAAAGCAAGTGCACTGCCAATTTTTATGACAAGCCATCTATTATCAGGCATTAGGTGGTCTTTAAGTAATAAATACATACCAAAGAAAGCAACAATTCTTGTGAGTGCTTGGCTTAATCCGTAGGCAATCATTGTCGGGAAGAGCGCATATAACCAGACAATCACACTGTATTCCGTCCCAAAGGCATTTCTCGATAATTGTCCATTAATAATTTGCGGTATGACGGCATTAACGCTGCCAAACATTTCCCCACTTCTTGCTAATACCTTATACCAAGCTAAATTGGAATCCAGATTATCATGAACCCGGATATGGGCATTTTCCTGCAAAATAAATAGTGGAGAGAGATAGACCGCAATCACAATTAAAGCGAAAAGGATTAAGCTACGCTCCTTTTTCGTTTCAATAACCACTCTTCTACACCCCTATGTTCAAGAGTTCTTCCATTTTAAAATTTACTGAAGGAATGAAATTTATTCCAAAAAACAAAAAAATGGCGATTTAATGATATTTGATTCTAAAATGGTAGAGATTATGAGACTCCCTACTTTTGACCATAATAGGTAATATAGAAACGAGGTGCCGGTGATGCCAAACAGAGTTTATATAGGCTTTTTACGCTTACCGCTTCTAGTACGCATCTTAATGATGGCTTTATTGGTCTTTCTTACATTTGGGATTACGATACACTTTTTAGAGCCTGATACCTTCCCAACCGTCTTTGATGGGATTTGGTGGGCGATTATTACGGCATCCACCGTTGGATATGGTGATTACGTGCCCCATTCATTCTTTGGCAGAGTAACTGCCTTACTATTAATCCTTTTTGGCGTGGCTTTTGTGTCCTCTTATTTTGGGACATTAGCTGCTGCGGCTGTTACCAAACAAGATGCTCTTTCAGAAGGAAAAATCCCTTTTAAAGGGGCTGGTCATATCATCATCATCGGTTGGAATGAGCGGTCCAAAGAATTAATTCATAAGCTGGCCAGAACAAATAATCAGCAAATGATCGTCTTAATTGATGAGACGCTTGAAGCAAATCCCGTTAAATCGAGATTTGTCCATTTTATCCAAGGAAAAGGCCATGTGGATGATACGATTATGAAAAGTGATATTGAACATGCGGAAAAAGTACTCATTACAGCGGATCGGGGGAACGATGAACTTCAAGCAGATATGAACAGCATCTTAACATTACTTACGATTAAGGGCCTATGTCCACAAGTAAAATGTATTATTGAAATCTTGACGGCTGAGCAAGTAATCAATGCCAGACGAGCAGGCGCAGATGAAGTAATCCAATCCAATAAATTAACAAGTGTCTTTATGATTAACAGCCTCCATTCGAATGGAGATGGACTATTATTAAATGTAATCAATCAACTGCAAGAAAGCAGGCTCTTCACTAATTCCGTAAAAAGAGCCGATATCGGCAGGAGCTTCAAAGAAATCGCTGTTGAACTGATGGAGGATGGATGTTTATTAATCGGATTAAAAAGAGGGGATGAAACGATTCTAAATCCCCCCAACTCGTTTAAAATTGAAGAAAATGACAAGTTATTGACATTTAAATAGTTATTGGGTAGATAAAAGGACGTTTTCTAAATTGGCCACTAACCTTTTTCCCCTTTCGATATATTTAGTTGGAATATCGGCATCCGAATCAATAGGTGCTTGGAATTGATTTAAAGAAGCCGAAAAGTTACCGGTATCACCGTGGTCATCAATTCCGTATTCATACTGGTGTGACAATAGGAACGGTCTGCCGATTTCGACTGTACATCCTCTAGTATCCAGCTCGCCATCAACAGCTGTAAATGGCACCCTTAAAAACTGATAACTTTCTTCGTCATTCAGTTTATAGTCGAATGCACCATGATCATAATCCCAATTCCCGCCAATCGTATAGCCGATTGGCTTTAATTTTTGCTCAAGCTTATACAGGTCAAATTGTTGTCCTTCGATCTTGGATTGAATTTCAAACATATACAAATTCCCCCCTTTTCTTCTAAAAGAAATAAATTTGGACTTTGAGTTGTCCAGCTCCAGGCGCCATCGGCTCGAGGTCACAAGCCGATAGGCAGGCACCTTGCGCATTTCTTATAGTTTCCCCAAACAAAAGAGTGCTGATGCAAAATGGCATCAGCACTCTTTTAAAAATAATTTATAATCTCTTCTCAAGTTCTGCTTTCTTTTCTTCAAAGCCAGGTTTGCCTAATAGAGCAAACATATTGACCTTGTAAGCTTCAACGCCCGGCTGGTCAAATGGGTTCACTCCAAGAAGGTAGCCGCTCATCGCACATGCTTTTTCAAAGAAGTAAACGAGGTAGCCAAATGAATACTCGTCCATTTCAGGGATGGAAACAATTAAGTTTGGCACACCGCCATCTGTATGAGCAAGCATGGTGCCTTCAAATGCTTTGTTATTAACAAAGTCGATGGTTTTTCCCTCTAAGTAATTAAGACCATCTAAATCATTTTCAAAGGCTTCAATGGATAACTCATGGCGTGGCTTGTCTACCTTCACAACCGTTTCAAATAAATCACGTCGTCCTTCTTGAACGTATTGTCCTAAGGAGTGAAGGTCTGTTGAGTAGTTGGCTGAAGATGGGTAAATTCCTTTTTGGTCTTTCCCTTCACTTTCACCAAACAATTGCTTCCACCATTCATTAAAATACTGTAAGCCTGGTTCATAGTTAATCAGCATTTCAATCGTTTTTCCTTTATTGTAAAGGACATTTCTTACGGCCGCATATTGGTATGCTGGATTCTCTTCAATTTCAGACTGACCGAAATCGTTTTGTGCCTGGCGGGCACCTTCCATCATCTTTTCAATATCTGCACCGGATACAGCAATCGGCAGGAGACCTACAGCTGTTAAAACGGAATAACGGCCGCCTACATCATCTGGAATCACAAAGGACTCGTAGCCTTCTTCTGTCGCTAAAGTCTTAAGAGCGCCTCTTGCTTTGTCTGTAGTCGCATAAATGCGTTTACGCGCTTCCTCTACACCGTATTTCTCTTCCAAAAGCTTACGGAAAATACGGAAGGCAATCGCTGGCTCTGTAGTTGTACCTGATTTTGAGATAAC
Organism: Neobacillus cucumis; assembly: GCF_023715505.1. The sequence goes on from NZ_JAMBOH010000002.1 coordinate 407,048, forward strand.
GTTAATGGAGAAATCTTTACCATCTAACAGATCCATTACATCGCGCATATAGGTAGAACTAATACTGTTTCCAACAAAAATGATTTGTGGATTGCTGCGTTTTTCTTTTGGAAGTGCATTGTAAAAGCTGTGGGAAAGCATATCAATCGCTGCTCTTGCCCCAAGATATGATCCGCCGATTCCGATTACAAGCAGAACGTCTGAATCAGATTTAATCTTCTCTGCAGATTTTTGAATCCGTGAGAATTCTTCCTTGTCATAGTTGGTTGGCAGTTCAATCCAGCCTAAAAAGTCATTTCCAGCGCCTGTACCCTCGTGAAGAGAATGATGGGCAACTTTTACGGCATCACGTAAATATGTAATTTCATGTTCTCCAAAAAAGGAGAGGGCCTTCGAGTAATCAAAGCGAACGTGTGTCATGTATGATCCTCCATAATTTTATTTTTCAGTTATCACTTTACCTAAGCTTGAGAAAATTATCAAGAAACCTCAGCTGGTGAAAGCGCACCCATTTTCGACAATTTCCTACTTTTATAATGATGCCCGGTAAATGGCTAGTACGTCGTCACGGTTTAGCTTTTTAAAGTTACCAAACTCCCCATTGACCATCGCACGGTCAGCCATCAATTCAATCTTGCTGTCATCAATATCATAATCAGCCAAACGCGCAGGAGCCTCTATACTGTTCCAGAATTCACGCAGCTTACTAATTCCTTCTAAACCTGCTTCCTCCGCCGTCTTGCCTTCCGGATCTACGCCGAACACCCTGACAGCGAGCTTCTTAAAGCGCTCAGGTTTCACACTTAGATTATGCTCCATCCAGTGAGGGAATAGGATCGCCAATCCGCCGCCATGTGGAATATCGTAGACTGCAGATACCGCGTGTTCTAAGTTGTGTGTTGCCCAATCGCCATGATAGCCCATATTTACCATACCGTTCAATGCCATTGTACCGGCATAAAGAATCGTAGCACGGTGTTCATAGTTTTCAAGATCAGCTAGTAACTTAGGAGCTGTCTCCATTACGGTAATCAGCAAGGACTCACACATGCGGTCTTGAAAATCTGTATTTTCTTCTAGATGGAAGTAATGTTCTAACACATGGGACATCATATCAACCATGCCATAAATGGTTTGATTTCTAGGAACGGTAAAGGTATTTACCGGGTCAAGGATTGAAAATTTCGGGAATGTAACCGCACTTCCCCAGCCGTATTTCTCATTGGTTTCCCAATTCGTAATAACGGAGCCAGAATTCATCTCAGAACCAGTTGCTGCAAGCGTTAAAACCGTTCCAAACGGCAGTGCTTCATGTGCAGCGGTTTTCTTTATGACAATATCCCAAGGGTCTCCTTCATATTTAGCACCTGCGGCAATCAGTTTGGTACAGTCAATGACACTACCGCCCCCTACTGCTAAAAGGAACTCGATACCTTCTCTTTTACAAATTTCCACACCTTTTCTAGCTGTTGAAATACGCGGATTCGGTTCCACACCTGAAAGTTCAAAAACCTGAGCTCCTATTTCAGCTAAGATGCCGATCACATTATCGTAAAGGCCGCTTTTTTTAATACTGCCGCCGCCATAAACAAGTAACACCTTTTTCCCATATTGCGGGATTTCTGTTTTTAATTGTTCTAGCTGGCCTTTTCCAAAAATCAATTTGGTTGGATTCAAAAATGTAAAATTCTCCAAAGATAAACACCTTCCTTTTCAATTACTATTATTATTTATAATGTTCCATTTTGCAAAAAACTAGACTGTCGTCCTCGACCCCCTTCTTATCTGTTGTAGCTTGTGAAGACTTTGGCTTTCGGGGGTTATGACTCGGGCTTATCTGTCGGAGGGCCGGATTCCTTTTCCCTTCGGGGGTTATGACTCGCTCTTATCTGTCGTAGCATCGGATGCCTTTTCCCTTCGGGGGTTATGACTCGCTCTTATCTGTCGGAGCACCGGATTCCTTTTCCCTTCGGAGGTTATGACTCGCTCTTATCTGTCGTAGCACCGCATTCCTTTTCCCTTCGGGGGTTATGACTCGCTCTTATCTGTCGTAGCACCGCATTCCTTTTCCCTTCGGGGGTTATGACTCGCTCTTATCTGTCTTAGCACCGCATTCCTTTTCCCTTCGGGGGTTATGACTCGCTCTTATCTGTCTTAGCACCGCATTCCTTTTCCCTTCGGGGGTTATGACTCGCTCTTATCTGTCGTAGTGCCGGATTCCTTTCCCCTTCGGGGGTTATGACTCGCTCTTATCTGTCGGAGCACCGGATTCCTTTTCCCTTCGGGGGTTATCACTCGCTCTTATCTGTCGTAGTGCCAGATTCCTTTTCCCTTCGGGGGTTATGACTCGCTCTTATCTGTCGTAGGGCCGGATTCTTATTCCCTTCGAAGGTTATGACTCGCTCTTATCTGTCGTAGCACCAGATTCCTTTTCCCTTCGGGGGTTATGACTCGCTCTTATCTGTCGTAGCACCGCATTCCTTTTCCCTTCGGGGGTTATGACTCGCTCTTATCTGTCGTAGGGCCGGATTCCTTTTCCCTTCGGGGGTTATGACTCGCTCTTATCTGTCGGAGCATCGGATTCCTTTTCCCTTCGAAGGTTATGACTCGCTCTTATCTGTCGTAGCACCAGATTCCTTTTCCCTTCGGGGGTTATGACTCGCTCTTATCTGTCGGAGCACCGCATTCCTTTTCCCTTCGGGGGTTATGACTCGCTCTTATCTGTCGTAGCACCGCATTCCTTTTCCCTTCGGGGGTTATGACTCGCTCTTATCTGTCGTAGCATCGGATTCCTTTTCCCTTCGGGGGGTATGACTCGCTCTTATCTGTCGTAGCACCGCATTCCTTTTCCCTTCAGAGGTTATGACTCGCTCTTATCTGTCGGAGCACCAGATTCCTTTTCCCTTCGGGGGTTATGACTCGCTCTTATCTGTGCGTACTCTTGAATTCTTAAAAACATACTAGGAACGCTGACGTTTAACCATTTTCAAAGTTATAATTTTCCCTCGGTTACAAAAAAAATTCCCTGTATCGATGTACGATACAAGGAATTTTTTAGACCCAGCCCCTGAAAAGGGCCGCTTCTGCCAATTTTTTGACTCCCACCATATACGCAGCAAGACGCATATCGATATGGCTGCTTTGTGCCAGCTCATAAATTCGCCCGAAGGCCCGGATAATTTGTTCTCGCAATTTTTCTTCTATCACTTCTTCATCCCAATAAAACCCCTGTTTGTTTTGAACCCATTCCATATAGGAGACGATCACACTTCCAGCTCCAGCTAAAACATCGGGAATGAGCAAAATATTACGCTCAGAAAGAATATTTGTCGCCTCAAGTGTGGTGGGTCCGCTCGCAGCTTCTGCGACAATTTTTGCTTTAATATTGTAGGCATTTTCAGTGGTTATTTGATTTGCAATCGCTGCAGGTACTAAAATATCACATTCTTTTATAATAAGCTCTTCGTTTGTCATCACGCTATCAAACAGCGTGGTAATTGTTCCAAAACTATCCCGGCGATCCAGAAGATAATCAATATCTAATCCATCAGGGTCATAAAGGGCACCGTAAACATCGGATATACCAATTATTAATGCCCCCGCGTCATGTAAAAACTTGGCGACATATCCCCCTGCATTACCAAAGCCCTGGACAATCACCCGAGCCCCTTTGATTGAGATTCCACGCCTTTTGGCTGCTTCTTCAATACAAAGGGTAATTCCTTTTGCTCCTGCTTTTTCCCATCCCTCGGAACCGCCCAGCACCAAAGGTTTTCCTGTGATAAAGCCCGGGGAGTCATATTGCCTGAGACGGCTGTATTCATCAAGCATCCAGGCGATAACCTGCGAGTTCGTATACAGCTCAGGGGAAGGAATATCTTTTGTTGGTCCGACCACTTGGCTGATCGCGCGGACGTACCCACGACTTAACCGCTCTAATTCTCCAAAAGACATGGTCCTAGGATTACAAATGATTCCGCCCTTGCCACCGCCAAACGGCAGGTCACAAATTCCGCACTTCATGCTCATCCACATCGATAATGCCTTGACTTCATCCTCGGTTACATTCGGATGGAATCGGATTCCCCCCATTGTCGGTCCGACTGCATCATTATGCTGGGAACGAAAGCCTTTAAAAATCTTAGTGGAGCCATCATCCATCCGAACAGGAATCCTGACGGTGATGGATTTCAACGGTTCCTCTAAAAGATGAAACATATCTTGATGATATCCGAGTTTTTTTAAGGCATCGTGTATTACAATTTTTGTCGATGCAAGTAAATCCAATTGCTCAGCATCCACTGTCTCCTCATCCATCGTCACCATGTTGGCACCCCTAGTTATTTCTTGATTATCCAAGTACTTTGTTAATTCGTTCAATGGCCCAGTCTAATTCTTCTTTAGTAATGATAAGCGGCGGTGCAAAACGAATGACTGTTTCATGTGTTTCTTTGCATAATAGTCCATATTCTTTTAGTTGTTCACAATATTTTCTTGCTGATTCTGTCAATTCTACTCCAATGAACAAACCTCGGCCGCGTACTTCCTTGATCTTTGGATTGTTGATTGCTTTCAATTTATTGATAAAGTACTCCCCAAGCTCCAATGATTTTTCGGCAAGTTTTTCGTCAACTAGAACATCTAGAGCCGCGATGGAAACGGCACAGGCGATTGGGTTTCCTCCGAAGGTCGAACCGTGTGAGCCAGGATTGAATACGCCTAATACCTCTTTGTTGGCGACCACACAGGAGATTGGAAAGACGCCTCCGCCAAGGGCTTTACCAAGGATATACATATCCGGTTCAATCCCCTCCCACTCGCTGGCAAACATTTTACCGGTCCGTGCTAAGCCTGCTTGAATCTCATCAGCAATAAATAGGACATTGTTTTCTTTACAAACATCGAATGCCGCCTTCATAAAGCCTTCTGGCGGGATGATAATCCCGGCTTCCCCTTGAATTGGCTCAATTAAAAATGCTGCTGTGTTTGGAGTAATCGCTGCTTTAAGCGCCTCTAAGTCCCCATATGGAATTAACTTGATACCTGGCAGCATGGGGCCAAATCCACGCTTATATTCAGCATCAGACGATAAGGAGACCGCCGTCATCGTTCGTCCGTGGAAGTTCCCGACACAAGCGATGATTTCAGCTTGATCTTCCGCCAAGCCTTTTACATCGTAGCTCCAGCGCCTTGCTGCCTTAACAGCCGTCTCCACTGCCTCCGCACCCGTGTTCATCGGCAATACCATGTCTTTGTTCGTTAATTTACACACTTTTTCATACCATGGACCAAGCTGGTCGTTATGAAAAGCGCGAGAAGTTAGCGTAACCTTATCCGCCTGATCCTTTAGTGCCTGAACAATCTTAGGATGGCGGTGGCCTTGGTTAAGCGCGGAGTATGCACTAAGCATGTCCATGTACTTGTTGCCTTCTGGGTCTTCCACCCAGACCCCTTCAGCGCGTGAAATGACGATTGGCAGCGGATGATAATTATGGGCACCATACTTCTCTGTTTGCTCAATCAATTCATTTGAGCTGTTTCTTGTATCCATGCATTTTCCTCCTGTTTATTTCCGAATTCATGTATAGATACTTCTATTGTAGCCGAGCCATGAAAAAGAATGAACATTTTTTTCTATTAATTTTTTATACGATCGAATTACATTTATAATTTCCAACAAAAATAAAAAAAAATAAGCCTGGTCCAAAGATACAAAATGATCTGGCCCAGGCTTAGATTCTGTTTACTTTTTAACTTCTTCCCGTGAAGATTGGTCAATCCATTCTTGCAGTTTATCTTTTAAGGTATTAAAACCTTGTTGCCCATCTGCTTCAGGAATGATCGCTGCAGCTTGACGTTTACGAGGCTTCTTTGGCTTAGCAGCCTGTTGTACCGGTGCTTCTTCAGTAGCACGGATAGAGAGGCCGATTTTTCCAGCTCCTTCATCTATTGATAAGACTTTGACCTTAATTTCATCTCCAACTTTAAGATGTTCATTAATATCTTTTACATAACCGTGCGTGATTTCCGAAATATGAACAAGACCTTGTGTTTGATCATCTAACGCAACGAATGCCCCGTATGGTTGAATTCCTGTTACCTTACCTGTTAATATACTTCCAACTTCAATTTTTTCTGTCATGAAAACACTCCTAAGTAAATAATTATTTTTCCCTATATACGCATTAAAAAATTATATCATAAACCATGCCTTTAATCAAAATTATGGGTGAAATACGTACAGTCCTTTAAACACCTTAACATAAAATTCATAAATGCATAAGGAAAAGGGAGTATTTCCATGATATACTAATAGTGAGAAAATATCTTTTTAGGATGAGGTGAACGGTATGAATTCAATTGGGCAAAGCATCAAAATGGGCCGTGAAATGCTTAACATGACTCAAGAGGAATTAGCTCAAAAGATTAGAGTAGGAACCTCTACAATCGCTAAATATGAAGCAGGGGAACAAATTCCAAGTAATCAGACCATCTTAAAATTATCTACTGTTCTAGATATACCTGCATCTGAGTTATTACAGAAAAATACCACTGTGAATCCGTGAAAATATTTAGTTTAAAACGGTATAATTTACCGTTTTTTTATTTTAATTCATTTTTTATGTATAAAAATGGGAGAAAAGGGAAAACTAATTATAAAGCTTTCTAGTATTCCCCCTTTTTGAGAGGACAATCCAACAGGTTGTCCTCTTTTTTTACCGTTTATTCAACCAGCTTTTCTTAACTTACAATGAGCAGGATTGGTTTTCTTTTATGACTAACAAATCTATCGCAATTTTACGACATTCGTTGATTGGAATCACTTTTTCAAATGAAAATTCATAAATAGATTGAATCCGGTCTGCTAATTTTAAAGGGTCATCCAGCTCATGAACAGCTTGAATCGTATCAGCTATTTCTGTATCATAATCGCCACTGGCTAAGTGAAAAGGATCCCATTGATTCAAGACGTCTACAAACTGCAGATTGGTCTGTACCTCTTTTCGCATATTTCCCCTCCATCCTTTTATATTACTATTCTAACAAATAACCGGGCCTAGTTCATCAAGGTTAAAAGCTTATCTAGGATTTGCTCACCAGTCAGGAGAGCCTCTCCACCGCCTTGGGCAAAGGAATCATTTCCTCCGCCCTTACCATTAATCATCGGCAAAATCTCGCCGATTAGTTTTTTCATATTCTCTGTTCGTTCTTTTCCTTTTGCGAGAACCACTTGTAAGCGAGTCCCATCCGTTGAAACAAAAAAGACGAGACTGTTTTCATGATCGGAAACAACCACACGGGCCAGTTTCTGGAGCTCTTGGATTGTCCTGTTTTCAAAAACCTTCGTCACGACAGGCTGATCTTTTCCTGCCAGCTCCTTCGCTTCATATTGGAGTAAATATTCTTTGGACTGTTCAAGTGCTTTTGTTAGTTGTTTCTCATTTTCCAATAATCGGATGACAGCCTGCTGCATGCCCTTTTCTGGGGCATTTAAGAGGTTGGTTAATTGGTGTAACACGTTTTGTTTCTCTTCCAGCTTTTTGAGCACACGCAAGCCACAGGCAAATTGAATCCGGATATTTTTTCGTTGCTTTTCCCAATCTAAAATCTTAATGGCACTGACCTCACCGGTTGCCTTGGGATGCGTTCCGCCGCAGCCATTATAGTCAAAGTCGGGGATGATCACAAGCCGGATATCTTCTTTTACCTTTGTCTCTTTCCTTAAATCATATTGGGACAATTCTGCCTCTGTAACCCATTTTGTTTCAATGGGGCGGTTCTCGAGAATGATTTTGTTAGCAAGCTCTTCCGCTTTTAAGGCTTCTTCCTTTGTTAATTCTTCCGTCGCTAAGTCAATGGTTAGGTTTTCGGTTCCCATATGGAAGCCAACTGTTTTATAGCCAAACAAACGGTCAAAAGCAGCCGATAAAATATGCTGACCCGCATGCTGCTGCATATGATCGAATCTTCTTTCCCAATCAATCATACAGCTTACATCAGAATCTACGGCTTGTAATGGTGCGTCAAGATAATGACGAATTTCACCGTTAACTTCTTCTACGTCAATAACCGCCCTGTCCGCGATTCGACCTGTGTCATGCGGCTGTCCGCCTCCGGTTGGATAAAAGGCTGTTTGATTGAGGACAACATAATTTTTGCCCGTTTCATCGCTTTCTTGCTTTAAAATAGTTGCAGAAAAGGTATGTATGTATGCATCCTGATAATATAGTTTAGCTCGCATTAGAATAAGCACCCCTGATTGTTTTTGAATGGATGTTTTCATTGTCTAAAAAGATGGCCATGAAATCAAGCGAAAAAGAAGAACCTGTGCCTTATTTGAAAAGTACAGGTTCCTCTTTCCACTGTTTATGTTATGCTATTACTTATCTTTTTTCCGCTGGCCAGAAGAAGTTGGTAGTTGCCCTTGCATGGATCCGCCCATTCCGCCCATACCTTGAGGAAAGCCCATTTGCTGCTGACCGCCCATCATTTGCGGGTAGCCTCCCATTTGTTGGGAACCTCCCATTTGCGGGTAGCCTCCCATTTGCGAATGGCCTCCCATTTGTGGGTAGCCTCCCATTTGCTGGTAACCTCCCATTTGCGGGTAGCCTCCCATTTGCGGGTAACCCCCCATTTGCGGGTAGCCTCCCATTTGTGGATAGCCTCCCATTTGTGGGTAACCTCCCATTTGCGGGTAGCCTCCCATCATTTGTCCTGAAAATCCGCCAAATTGTCTATTTTCCAAAAAAAATCGCCTCCTTACATTCTCGCTAATAGTGTATGTCCACTTTTTGGATAAGCTTAGATGGATACCTAGGGAAGCAAAAAAAATAAACTATCCGCTCGGGATAGCTTGTAACCTATTGTTTTTCGTCCTGTGCCTTTTTTTGCTCAATCTTCTTTTCTTTAGAAATTTCACCACAGGCAATTCGATTTCCAGAATCCCCTGCCGGCTGGGTCATGCCATCATCTTTACCTTCATGAATAACAATGGAAGTCCCTTCTTTTGTAAACAGAGATTTTTTTCCGTTTTTTAAGGTAACATTCGGTGCCATTAGTTCAGCCTTTACGGACCCGTCATTCTCGACAATTAAATTGGGCAAATCTCCCGCATGAGCTCCTTTTGGATGCAAAAGACCATGCTGTTTATTTTCAGGATTAAAATGGTTCCCCGCTGATTTAAAATCAGGGGCCTTGCATGTACCAGATTCATGTATATGTATGGCATGTTCGCCTGCAGGAAGTCCAGTTAAATCAACGGTCATTTTAACACCGCTCGACTGCTCAGCAAGCGTTATGGTCCCGAGCGAATCTCCTGATGGATTATATACTTGTACGTCTAACTGTTTCACTTCTTTTTCCATACACCCCGTAAGCAGGAGAAGCGGAATAAGCATCCAGCTTTTCTTCATAGTTTCCCCCCATTTAGACATTTTGAGAATAGTATCGGCAATCAACTCTTGAACTATTCTAAAAGTGGAAACAAGTGCCTTTATGGAAAGATAAAAGGAACAGTTGTATTTAACTGTTCCTTTGCGTGGTTTGATTCTTGTTTATTTGATCTTCTAACTCTTTTGTTTTTAAGGCTTCCCGGTTGGAAATTTTGATAATGAGACGCATGGTTACTAATGCACCGATTAAAAAAATAACACACGTAATGGCTGCAGGAATGTATTCTCTTTTATCTTCAGGAAAGTACAAAAATAATGCTAGTACGGATGGCAGAAACATTTTTCTTCTCCCTTTCTCTTAAGGCACTAATAAGTTCACTTTATTATAGCAACAAAAAGAATTCCGTACCAACAGAAAAGCGGAAGCGCCTTGACCAAGCGCTGGAGCTGGACATTTTCAGAGTCTATTTTAATACTTTAATCCCTTTGATCACGACATCTTCCTCCGGTTTGTCCTTTGCATCCACTTTTACATCTGCAATTTTATCCACAATGTCCATTCCTTCGATCACCTGACCGAAAACGGTATGACGGTGGTCCAGCCATGGGGTACCACCGTTTTTATCATAGGCATCAATGATTTCCTTAGGATAGCCCGCCTTGTCCATTTGCTCTTTCATTGCAGGATCCAATGTTGTTTTCTGAACAATAAAAAACTGACTCCCATTCGTATTGGCTCCCGCATTTGCCATGGATAAGGCTCCGCGAAGATTGAAAAGATTTTCAGAGAATTCATCCTCAAATGGAGTTTTCCAAATACTTTCACCGCCGGTTCCGTTCCCCTTTGGGTCGCCGCCTTGAATCATGAAGTCCTTGATTACCCGGTGAAAAATCAATCCATCATAGTATCCATCCTGACTGTGCTTAACAAAGTTTTCGACAGCCTTTGGAGCATACTCTGGGAATAGTTTAATTTTAATTGTCCCCATTGAGGTTTCCATTTCCACTAATTTTTCATTTTCAGCCACGTCTGTTGAAAGCTGCGGATACGTTGTGTCTGCCACTTGCTTTGCTCCTTCCTTCTGCTCTGTTTTTGGCGCTGTAGTTTTTGTGTTTTGTGATGCTTCGTCATCTTTCTTCTGGCTTGTCCCACACGCAGCCAACATTAGAACAGTCATAAATAAAAAAAATATGAATGGCCCTTTCTTTCTCATTTATCATCCCTCCATTTTCTCACTTTAAACTTTTTGCACTATGTTTTTAATTTAGTCATAATGAAGGAGTGGAATCAAGTGAATTTTATACGATTGGGGTGGATGACGTGACAGAATTACAAGTTGGCAATGTGGTTACGGGGATTTATAAGACAGGGAAGTATATCGGTGAAATTACTGAAGTACGCCCTCAAGCTTACTTAGTCAGGGTGTTGGCGGTTGTGAAACATCCGATGCAAGGAGATCTCCACCATCCAAAGGATGCAGATGTCCTCATGTTTCATGAGAGAAAAGCCCTTAGTTACCGGGAGCAGACGAATATTCCCAAACAAATGGTTAAACCGTTTGAGGGCGAAGTTCCTGATTATCAGGAATCTCTAAAAGAAGCTTTAGAGAAGATGAAAAAGGAATTGACGGAAGCAAATTCAGAGTGGGCAAAGATGAGCATTCGAGCTTTGGAATCCTTGGAAAGAGATTATAAGATTTAATTAAACATATAAAGGCCAAATCAGTTTGAGTGATTTGGCCTTTTATGCAAATTCATTTAAGAGTTTTGAAAAATCAATTCGGTCGCCGATGGTGGTCGGTTTTGGTTTTTCCAAATAGCGTTTATCCTTTTCGACTAGCTTGAATATATTATAGGTAGTCAAGGCATCATCCAATGCCCGATGGTGTTTACCTGTCCCTTCCTTCCCATACTCCTGAACGGCTTTCCATAGACCTGTTTGATTTTGGTCTCCAAAGAATCGTTTATATTCCATTGATAAATCTAATTCTGCTCCCTTAAACGGGAACGGAACTCCCGCCATTAAACAATTTTGCCGCAGTACCTTCATATCCATGTTTCCCCAAGTAACGATGGTCGTATCAACATTGTCCTTATTGAATTCTGCCAATTTCTTAATGAGCTCGTAAATGGTTAATCCCCTGTCCACCTGTTGCTGCGTGATATGTAAGAATGATTTGCAGCGTTCGGATAGTCTCGGAAATTTTAACGGGGTTACATAGGAAGAAAATTGTTCAGTTACTTGGTCATCTACAATGGCAACAATTCCCACCTCAATAATTTCTGCGAAAAAATCCTTCATACGAACATTTCTCTCTGGCATTGTAAACTCAAAATCAATAAATAAATATTGTTTCTTTACTCTCATAACATTCACCACCTTCTCTTATTCCATCTTACTACCATTATATAAAGATACATGTACAAAAAATTGTGCTTTTTTTCTATTTTTTTTATTATAACATGAATTTCATTAGAATTTTTTAAATTTTTGTACAATGGACACAAAAAAAGAATGGATAACCATTCTTTTATCAGGCATTATTTTTTATGTTTAATAACGGCCATTGTACATCTTGAAACACAAATGAGACGGTCTTGTTCATCGGTAATTTTAATATCCCAGACCATCGTTGTTTTGCCCTGATGCAAAATGGTTCCTACTGCGGTGACAACTCCGTCCGTTTTTGGGCGGACATGATTAGCGTTAATTTCCAATCCAGCAACTGCTTCATTTTCTTTGTCAACGAGTTCATAAGCTCCAAGGCTTGCAACTGTCTCTGCTAAGGCAACAGATGCCCCTCCATGCAGCAATCCAAATGGCTGTTTTGTCCGGTGATCGACAGGCATAACTGCAACTACTTTCCCAGGCTCTAGCAGCGTAATTTCTATTCCGAGTGCTTCAATTAATGTATCTTTAATCATCTTACCCCTCCGGTACATATTCTGATTTCATATTAACCTATTCTTCACTTTTGTTCATATTCCTTTATGTTGGAAGAACAAAAGCGCAAGCGCCTTGAACAGCCCCGACAAGCATAAGACGCTCAGGGAAAGAAGGCGTTCTTTGCCTTCATTCCCTGAGTGGCTGTAGACCATCGAGGGGCTAGGCGCTGGAGCTGGACGTCGAAAGTCTTTTATAAACAGTTATCCACGAAGAGAAAATTTTATAATTTCCTAAAAGACAAGAAAAAACAGCTGCAAGAGCTGTTTTTAACGGGATTTAAACGAAACCAGGGTATCCGACTCCAGGGTAGCCACCGAATCCTCCTGGATAACCACCGAATCCTGGGTATCCACCGAATCCTGGATAACCACCGAATCCTCCTGGGTAACCATAAAATGGCCGGGCTCCAAAAGAAGCACCTATTCCTCCGCCAAGTAAACCTCCTAAAAAGCTAAGACCACCTATCGCTAACGGCCAGCCAAGACCTATAAATCGTTGATCCTGTACCGGGTACGGGCTTCGATATGGGTACATATCATATTACCTCCTTTTTCTAAGCTACTTGCCTACACTATTTCATATGCGGAAACACAGCGATTGGAGTGGGCAAATAGAAAAGCGGAAGCGCCCGTTTAGCGGCGTATGGCCTGGAGTGATTCGAAAGTTATAGGTTTCCGTTGCGTTTGTCCCTTTGGAGCCTTCATGTGGACAGATTTATAAGGTTTCCCATCACTTATGTCTTCATGGAACTTTCATGCGGACAAATCTTGAAGATTTCTCATCACTTTTGTCCTCATGGAGCCTTCATGCGGACAAATCTTTAAGATTTCTCATCACTTCTGTCCTCATGGAGCCTTCATGCGGACAAATCTTTATGGTTTTCCACTGTTTGTGTCCTCATGGAGCTTTTATGCGGACAGATCTTTATGGTTTTCCACCGTTTGTGTCCTCATGGAGCCTTCATGCGGACAAATCTTGAAGATTTTCCATCACTTCTGTCCTCATGGAGCCTTCATGCGGACAAATCTTTAAGATTTCTCATCACTTCTGTCCTCATGGAGCCTTCATGCGGACAAATCTTTAAGATTTCTCATCACTTCTGTCCTCATGGAGCCTTCATGCGGACAAATCTTTAAGATTTCTCATCACTACTGTCCTCATGGAGCCTTCATGCGGACAAATCTTTAAGATTTCTCATCACTCCTGTCCTCATGGAGCCTTCATGCGGACAGTACCTTAAGCTTTCCTCTCCCATTTGTCCTCATGAAACCGTCTGACCGTAAAAAAAATTAATTATTAAACCTTTCAACTAAAAAACTGCCGGAATTCTCCGGCAGCGATAGGTTTATTTTTCAATTGGTTCAAAGCGTTCGACAAACAGCGCAAGGGTACGGGTCATAACACCAGTAGCACCTGCTGGACCTAAGTCATAGTCTTTTGATGTGGTGGCCGTTCCGGCGATATCCAAATGCACCCATGGCTTTCCTTCCGTAAACTCACCAATAAATGCACCCGCTACAAGGGCGTGTCCCTCACTTCCTGGCGAATTATTTAAATCGGCCACTTTACTGTTGCGAACACGTTCCTTCTCCGTCTCAAACAACGGCAATAACCACATCTGTTCTCCTGCCTCAACAGACGCCTCCAGAACTTGCTCATACAAACCATCATGATTAGTCATTGCACCAGTGGTATGCAGGCCAAGTGCAGTAATGACTCCGCCTGTTAGCGTAGCCACATCGACTAAATAATTAGCACCATGATGTATTGCATATGTTACCGCATCTGCTAAAACTAGACGTCCCTCTGCATCCGTGTTTAAGACCTCAATCGTTTTACCATTCATCGATGTAATCACATCATCTGGTTTAAAGGCTCCGCCCGAAATCATATTATCGGTAGAAGGAATAACCGCAACCACATTTTGCTCCGGTTTAATTTCACCGATGATTTCCATCGCTCCAAGAACAGCTGCTGCCCCGCCCATATCAGTTTTCATTCCGACAATGCCAGCCTTTGTTTTAATGGAATAACCGCCTGTATCGAAGGTAATCCCTTTTCCGACCAAACCAATAACATCGGTCCATTCATCTTTTCCTTGATATTTTAAAACAATCATTTTAGGGGGCTCGACAGACCCTTTATTAACAGCGAGGAATGCCCCCATTCCTAACTTTTCAATCTCTGCTTTATCAAGAATTTCGACTTCAAAGTTGTATTTAGCTGCTAGCTCTGAAGCATAGTTCGCTAAATCTGCAGCCGTCAATAAATTACCTGGAGTATTCACAAGCGTGCGCGCCGAATTGGTTGCCTTTCCGAATGCATAGCCAACCGTTAAAGATGCCTGCACATCCTCTTCTTCGGCGGCAGCGCTATAAACAGTTACATCCTCAAGTCTTTTCTCAGGCTCATTCGATTTTTGTTTATAGCCATCAAATTGATATGTGGAGAGCGCCATGGCCTCACTCAAAGCATGAGCCGTATCTAAGCTATCAAGTTCATCGCTAACAAACGTATCTAAATAAACAGCTGTTTCTACATGTTTATATAACTTTAGCTGCTTAAAAACCTTTCCAAAAGCGGCTCGAAGCTTATCGAAGGATAAATCCTTTTCTTTTCCTAGTCCCACAAAATAGATTCGCTTTGCTCCAATTTTTCCAAAAGTATGTACTTTAGTAATGCTTTTGAGCTTAGCTGAAAGGTCACCTGACTTCACTAATTCGGTTAATTGCCCGTCAAATTTTTCATCTAAGCCGGCTAATAGTCCTGCAAATTTTTCAGGCCTTTCAAATATACCTACGACTAAGCCCTCATGACCCGCCGTTAAGTCTAATTCTTTTTTTACATGAAACATGTTCCTTCACCTCCGAAATGTACCTCTACATTATAACGAAAAGATCATTTTATTTCGAGAATCTGATGAATGTAAAAAGCAGGCACAAGGCCTGCCAAATTCATCGTATTGTTATCTTTTTTCCGAGCTTGTATACTGCCCGCGGAATACCTGAAGCGTTTTATCATTATTTAAAGTTAGCAATTCCTGTTCGGTAAGATGTCCATTTCCTTTTTGAATGACATAGACATTCACCTGCTTTTTACCCCACTGCTTATATACGTCCTCCACAGTCTTATAATAAAGGTCTAGCTCATTTCCCTTTATCGCTCCTCCCTTATCCGCCACAACTCCATATCCATAACCAGGGATAAATAGAATGGTACCGATGGGAAAAACGTTTAAATCAGCGGCTACGGTTGAAAATAGATCACGTTTCACTTTTACACCTGAGTAAGTAATTCCATATTCAGGATGCCCCTGGCTTTTCCCAGTGGATTCATATCCTGCCGTATAGCCTGTAGCGGTCACTGTATATTTTGGGTACTTAGACCAATCAAACGCATCCTCGAGGAGCGGAGTTGATTCTCCAGAAACAGGTTTCGTAAACGAAAGCGCTGACGCAAATGGCAGAATGAACGATTTTGCACTTACGCCAGTAATGGACTGAAAGGTTGCTGCTAATGCCATGATAAACAGGCAAAACATTGCAAATCGTTTCGTCCAATTTTTCATTTTAATCATTGAATTTTTCACCCTCCAAAAATATTCATTCCCAAAGTGAAGGGAATTATACAATTTTGGGGTGAAAAATGATTTTAAAGAGACAAAAAAAGACCTTTACACCACCGTAAAAGTCCTAAAACATTTGATATCCACTTTTTCGTAATAGTTTAATTGTAAAACCAGCCGCAATCGCGCCTGCTAGACCGCTAATCAAAATTAGAATATCCGCTGTAGCTAACGTGCTGATTCTTGACCCAAGATCTTGAAAGGCATGTTTACTATTTGTAAAGTACTCCACAAACTCTACTTTATCAACAATAAAGATGGCTATGATGGGGTAAACAATTGCCATTACCCATGACATTCTTAAGAGCATATTCAGAATAAAACCGATTCCAAAAAATAAGACAAAAAATAGCACAATTGAGATGATTAGGACTACTATGCTCATCTGCATCCGACAATTCCCCCTTTATACATCAATTAGTGTACTTAAAAAGCCCAGGAAGAGTCAAGAAGAATAGCACAAGTGCCCGTTTTGCACACGACAGGAATGGTGATGGACAACTTTAAAAAAAGTAAGCAAAAAAAATAGCCTCTTAGAGTAAGAAGCTGATATGCTTAGTTATCTTTGTTCTTACCAGTTCCTTCACAGTTTGGGCATGTCTCCGAACCGCCAAGTACTAATTGAAAATAGCCCTTACCCTCACAATAATCACACGTTTTGGTTGTATCAATCGTTTTCACAGTCATCTCTTTCGCCTCCCTTTGAATATTAACTTAATTTTCTGATAATATACCAAGGATTCGTGAAAAAGAAAAGAGCTAAATTCACGCAAAATTGAATATGAAAACGGATACATGTCAGATTATCTTCCATTTACGAAAGGTTGCTTAATTTATCAAAAAATTAAAAAAATAACTTATAGGAAGTGTAGCCAAACTGGTTACCGGGGTTAATATCATCTGCTCCTGGTTTAACGACTGAGAGACTTTCTTGGATTAAATAATGTAAAAGTATGGAGGCATCCTTTTCTAAGCTTAGCTGCTCAGGTGCCATGAAACGGGCCTCATACAACTCTTTTTCTTGATGAGTGATGGTAAGCTCTCCGGTAGGCTCTAGTAAAAACACAAGCAAATTATCGCTAATCTCCCCTTTGATGACACCTGTCCTAAGCCCAAGCAGACCTTTAATTGTACAATCGATCCCGGTTTCTTCTTTCACTTCTCTTAAAACAGCCTGGTCTGCTGTTTCGCCCTCATCCACAAATCCCGCAGGCAGAGACCATTTTCCCTTTAAGCCGCCGTATCTTTTTTTTACAACGAGCCATTCCCCTTTATTCGATTCCACTAAACCGGAAACGGCAAGCCAAACCTTTCCGCGTTTCTGATTATTGCTCATGTAAAAAGTCCCCCCATTCTTGAAAAAGCACTATTCTTTTTATCCCTCCCTTGTCGGCATGTGAAACGTCTTCGGACAGAACTACTTTTTTTGGCCCTTTTCCTGACCGAAGTTGAAATTACCTTCGGACAGAACTACTATACTTGGGCCTCCCCTGGTCCGAAGGTGACCTGCCTTCGGACAGGACTACTATTTTTGGGCCTTCCACAGTCCGAAGGTGACCTGCTTTCGGATATCTCTGTATTATCATAACAAAAAAAGAACAGAGCTACTCTGTCCTTTTTTTTTAAAATGATAGATACACTAACGCCCGTAATGGCATTCTGCTTCACATATTAGAATAAATTAAATTTACCTTTTTTCAATACCATACCTGCTCCGCCGATCATGTAAAGGGCACGGTTATCGACTACTTTTTTCATAAAGGAAGCTTTTCCGCCGGTAATCTTTTTGCCAAAAACGACACCGATCGCGTCATCTTCACCTAGTGAACATACGGTACCTTTATTATCAAAAGTAAAGGTTTCTAGCTCAGACTTATTACGAACTAAAGCGGCAATATTTTTCGCTACAACCTCACCCTGCTGCATCGCAATTTGTGCGGTTGGCGGGTATGGACGATTGATTTCTTCGTTAATCACAAGAGAGCTGTCACCAATAATGAAGACATTATCAAATCCAGGAACGCGTAAATCTGGCTGAACCTTAACACGGCCTCTCATTGCTTCAAAACCTGATTTTTCGATGACCGAGTTACCACGTACACCAGCAGCCCAAACAACCGTTTCAGCCTTAATTTCATATGGCTCAGCATCGCCTTTTGCTACAAGAATACCGCCAGGAACAGCTTCCTTAATCGCAGTACCAATTAAAAACTCTACACCTTTACGTTCAAGAGTAGAAACTGCATAATTCACTAGTTCAGGATCAAAACCTGGCAATACAGTTGGGGCTGCTTCCACACAATAAATTTTTACCTTGTGGAAATCCACATCATATTCATGGCACAGTTCTGGAATCCGGTTCGTTAACTCACCAAGGAATTCAATTCCCGTAAAACCAGCACCACCAACAACGATAGAAAGACGATTGTCATTCTTTTCTTCTTCCATATTGTAAGTAGCAAATTGATATTCAATATGCTCACGTAATTGACGGGCAGAATTGACATTGGTAATTCCAAATGCATATTCCTTTAAGCCTTTGATACCGAAAGTCTCCGGCTCACCGCCAAGGGCAATGACAAGGTAATCATAATCAACTTCGCCTTTTTCTAAGATAACTTTCTTTTCATCTTTATTAATCTCTACTACGGTATCCTGAACGAAATCAACCTTACTGCGGTCGATGACATCACGAATATCATAGCGGACCTTATCATGGTGAAGCGTACCAGCCGAGGCCTCATGTAACCATGTTGTTTCATAATGGTAGTCATTTTTATTTACTAACACAATATCCGCTTCATTTACACCAATTAACTTTTGCAAACGAACTGTTGTAAGAAGTCCGCCGTAACCCGCACCAAGAATCACAATTTTAGGCTTTCTCAAAGTGATCACTTCCACCTTTTATAGTATTTTTGTATAAATGTCCTTTTTCTTATCTTCCACTGCTATGCTCATTTTTATTTTATTTAGCTGCAAATTAATGTATGTGAGATAATTCACGATACACAGCAAAAAAATATGTGATGTAATTCACGAATAGGAATAAAGAAAAAGAAATGACGATCAGTACATAGAAACGTGTGAGGCATTTTAAAGTAAAAGAATGAATAAGATAAATAGAGACCCATTCACATAACTGTACCTATTTTGTCACACAATCTTAACAATATATCCACAATACATCTTATGCTAATTTCCCTCTATTTTCAAGCCATTTATAAAATATTTTAGCTGATTTTATTTATCAAAAATTACTTTATCTAAATATTCACAATAATGGATATGTGGATGACGTTATTTATATAATATAAGGAATGAGTTTGTTATACTCGTTGGGGGGATTCGGATGCAAAAGAATCAAACAGTTTTTGATATTACCATTATTGGCGGCGGTCCTACCGGTCTATTTACTGCCTTTTATGGCGGTATGAGACAAGCAACAGTAAAAATCATTGAGAGCTTGCCGCAGCTTGGCGGCCAGTTGTCAGCCCTATATCCGGAAAAATATATTTATGATGTAGCAGGTTTTCCTAAAATCCGTGCTCAAGAATTAATAAATAATTTGAAAGTACAGATGGCAAAATTCGAACCAACAGTCGTACTAGAGCAGTCAGTTGAAAAGCTAGAAAAGCAAGCAGATGGCGTCTTTAAATTAACAACAAACCAGGAAGTCCATTATAGCAAATCGGTCATTATTACAGCCGGTAACGGGGCATTTCAGCCTCGTCGTTTAGAGCTTGAAAGTGCAGGGCAATATGAAAAGAAAAACCTCTATTACTTTATTGAAGACTTACATCAGTTCACAGGGCAAAAAGTCGTTGTATTTGGCGGCGGAGATTCTGCTGTCGACTGGGCGTTAATGCTGGAACCTATCGCTGCAAAGGTAACCATTGTTCACCGCCGTGAAAGGTTCCGCGCCCATGAGCACAGTGTTGCGAGCCTCTATAACTCAAAGGTTGAAGTAAAAACTCCTTATGTTCCTGCAGAGTTAATCGGTGACACTAACGGAATTAAACAAGTTGTCCTAAAGACCGTAAAAGGTGCAGAAACGGAAACGGTTGATGTTGATTCGGTTATTTGTAATTATGGATTTGTTTCATCACTAGGTCCAATTAAGGAATGGGGACTGGAAATAGAAAAGAACTGCATTGTCGTAAACTCAAAAATGGAAACCAATGTACCAGGCATTTACGCAGCAGGAGATATTTGTACATATGCCGGAAAAACTAAACTAATTGCCTGTGGATTTGGCGAAGCACCAACTGCAGTGAATAACGCGAAATCCTACATTGATCCAAAAGCAAGAATTCAGCCGCTTCATAGTTCGTCCATGTTTAATAAATAGGAAAAAGGCGTCTTTAATAGGCGCCTTTTTTGTTATATCAAATTAAAATTGAGATATGTCTAGCTCCAGCGACTAGGGGCTCGGGATCATAAGCTTATCCAGTTGCGGCTCCTTGGGACTAGAGCCATAAACCGCCACTTTTAGGTCAATCCATCAAGAAGGCTGAAGAACAGCCTTCCCGCCGGCTCGTCTGTAGCCTTGCGCCCCTGTTCAAGGCGCTTACGCTTTTCTGTTTTAGCATTCTTCTGGTGTACCAGTTGCAGTTGCAGTACGGAATGAAGAACCGCAGCCGCATGAAGCGATGGCGTTTGGATTATCAATCGTAAATCCGCCGCCCATCATTGATTCTTTATAGTCTATTTTTGTACCATTCAATATCGGGGCACTTTCTTTATCAACTAGAACAGTAATTCCATATTGTTCAAACTGAAGGTCATCCTCATTTACTTCATGTTCAAAGCCCATTCCATAAGATAGGCCGCTGCATCCGCCGCCTTTTACACTAACTCGTAAAAAGGCACCTTCCTCTTCGTTATGCTTCATCATTTCTTTTATGTGTAATGATGCCGCTTCAGTCAGGATCACAATTTCTTTACTCATCATAACTCCTCCTTCTCCGCCTGCTTTTAATTTAGTATATACACTTATAATTCAAGTCTCAACTGAATCAAAGCACAAATTTTTAACTACCGCATTATATAAAAAGGAGCATAATTTGCTCCTTCATTAAAACATTGGATTTTCTTCCAAGTATTGATAAATATTATCAACCAGATCCTCAGGAGTATCTCCTGTGACAACCTCTCCATTTACGAGTGCATAAAGAGAGAGGGCACATTTTCCACAGTATCCTAGACATCCATATTCAATAATATCCAGATTCGAATCTCTTTGAAGTTTTTCAAGTGCCTTTTGAGCACCGTTTGCCAAGTTGCTAATGCAAAATTCAATGATCGGTTTAATCAATGTTTTCACCTCTCCACACCTACTTATCCTACTCCATTAAAGTAAAACCGTCAAATACCACGTTCTCTATATACTTGTCAAGAACCAAATAAATGATGTTGTTATTTGGACACATTTTAGATATACTCTAATTTGGTTATGCTATATAATATTATTCTACTATTTTTTTGCGAAAGATACATAAAGCCTGATAAACAAAGGGGTAATAACCATGAAAAACCTTGTGATTCTCGGTGGCGGCTATGGTGGAATGAAAATTCTTAACGAACTTCTTCCCAACCATTTGCCTGAAGATGTTACCATCACACTTGTCGATCGTGTTCCGTATCATTGTTTAAAGACGGAATACTACGCCTTAGCTGCCGGAACCATTTCTGATAAAGAAGTGCGGGTAGCTTTTCCTGAACACCCACGCTTGATGATTAAATATGGCGAAGTATCGGGAATTGATACAAACGAACGTAAAGTGATCTTGAAGGATGCTGAACCAATTCAATATGATGATCTAGTGATTGGTCTTGGCTGTGAAGATAAGTATCATGATGTCCCGGGAGCAGCTGAATTTACTCATAGCATTCAATCGATTGAAAAAGCCCGTCTTACCTATTCCCTCTTAAACAACCTTGGCCCAGGCTCTGTTGTTGGAATTGTCGGGGCAGGATTAAGCGGTGTTGAATTAGCAAGTGAGCTAAGTGAAAGCCGTGAAGACCTTCAAATAAAATTATTTGATAGAGGTAAACACATTTTATCTTCATTCCCCGAAAGATTAAGTAAATATGTTGAGAATTGGTTTATCCGGAATAATGTTGAAATTATTAACCAATCCAATATTACAAAGGTGGAAGAAGGGCGTTTGTATAACCACGACGAGCCGATTGATTGTGACGTTATTGTTTGGACGGCTGGAATTCAAGCGAATCAGATCGTCCGCCAAATAGACGGAGAAAAAGACCGTTTAGGAAGATTAATTGTCACACCTCATCACCACTTACCGAATGATGAACATGTGTTTATTGTCGGTGACTGTGCCAGCTCATCGCATGCCCCAAGTGCACAATTAGCTGAAGGGCAGGCAGAACAAATTGTCGAAGTATTAAGAAAGCGCTGGAATGGTGAACCACTGCCTGCCGAATTCCCGCCGATTAAACTAAAAGGCGTACTTGGCTCGCTTGGAAAAAAACAAGGCTTTGGGCTCATGGCTGACCGGGCTATCACCGGACGTGTCGCCCGTATCTTAAAATCGGGAATTTTATGGCTATATAAATTTCATAACGGGTAATAAGAAAGCATTCCAGGCTGAGTCTGGAATGCTTTTTATGGTTGTGCTATATATCCGTATTTTTCAAGTTCTGCAAAAATGGTTTTCAAGCGAGGATTCCCTTCGCCGACGATTTTCTCATTAATGACGACAACTGGATAAAACAAATCCTCCTCAATCACCCGTTTGGCAAACGTTATTTTTTCGCTTTCACCAGATGGCTGATAAATATCCACATACGTCATCTTAAATGGCTGATTCGGAAACTTTCTGCTAATGGCCGCTTCCAGCCATTCAAAGGTCTCTTTTGATGATGGTAAATTCACACAGCTCGGGCATAAGGTCTCAGCACCGTATAAGACAATTTCTACTTTATTTGTTCCCATCAAAATCATTCCTGTCATTTTTCTTTTATTTTAAACAAAAAGTAAGATAAAAACTAAAATAATGTTTTTTAATGTGTATTTTCCTAATTTCTGAGAATGGATTTTTAGCACCAACCACATTATAATATAATTAGGAAAGGAGTCGATCATATGGCAACAGAAACTGAAGTATTTGAGCAAGTTCAAGAAGTATTAGATAAATTACGTCCATTTCTTCTTCGTGACGGCGGAGATTGTGAATTAGTAGATGTAGAGGAAGGTATTGTAAAACTTCGTCTATTAGGTGCTTGCGGCAGCTGCCCTAGTTCTACCATTACACTAAAAGCCGGTATCGAAAGAGCCCTTCTTGAAGAAGTTCCTGGCATTGTAGAAGTTGAACAAGTATTCTAATATCAAAAGCGGAAGCGCCTTGAACAGGGGCGCAAGGCTACAGTCGAGCCGGCGAGTAGGCTGCTCTTTGGCCTTCTTGACGGATTGGCTGTAGACCTCTGAGCCCCTAGGCGCTGGAGCCGGATGTTTTTAACTAAAAATAGAAAGAAAAGCGATTGCCAAGAGCGGCAGTCGCTTTTTTTTCTATTTATCCTTTTACTAAGGGCCGCCAGTCTTTATTAACTAATGTCTTTGGCTCTTTTCCGTCTAAGGTAGATATTATATTTTCAACACACAACTGGACCATTGCTGTCCTGGTCTCTGTACTTGAACTTCCAATATGAGGAAGGGCAACGACATTCGGAAGTTTTAATAACGGATGGTCTGCTGTGATAGGTTCCTTTTGAAACACATCTAGTCCTGCTCCGGCAATCTCCCCAGCGATAAGGGCTTCATATAATGCCTGTTCATCGACGACTGCTCCTCTTGAGACATTAATAAAAATGGCAGACTGCTTCATTTTCTGGAAGACTTCCCGGGTAAACATGTTACTTGTCTCAGGTGTAAGAGGTGTTAGACAGATAATGAAATCTGACTGCTTCACAAGATCCTCAAAAGATGCGTAAGTAACCCCTAATTGCTTCTCTGCTTTAGGTTTTCTTGTCCGGTTAAAATATAGGATGTTCATGTCAAATCCTGTTGCCCGTTTCGCAACAGTTTCACCGATCCTCCCCATTCCGACAATCCCAAGTGTTTTATGGTGAATATCGTTACCGGCTAAAAGAAAAGGACTCCAAGCTTGCCATTTTCCCTCTTTTACAAACTCTGCCGCTTCCACAATTCTTCGGGCAGCTGCCATTAACAGGGCAAACGTTAAGTCTGCGGTCGTATCGGTCAGGACATCCGGTGTATTGCAGACGGCGATTCCTTTTTCACTAGCTGTTTTTAAATCAATATTATTAAATCCAACAGCAAGGTTTGCTACAACCTTTAGATTTTTTCCCGCTGTTAGAACACTTTCATCTATGGAATCCGCCAATACGGTAAAAAGGGCATCTGCCTTTTTAGCTTCTTCCATTAAGATCTCTCTTGGGACAGGAATATCATCATGTTTCCACATCTGTACGTCATATTTTTCTTTTAATGGATTCACTAGTGCATCTGGAAGCTTTCTCGTAATATAAATATAGGGCTTCATCTCGTGTCACATCCTTGGGCAGTTTTACTAGTAGTGTAACATATTTTCTATGTGAGGCTTCCTTTTAACAATTAGATTGGATTATTTTGTGTAAAGCCAATCTAGCGATGGAAGGTGTAATTGTTTGATTGGAGCACCGGATATTGGGTAGAACTCTGCTAAAAATCGTTCATAATCACTGGCTTGCCGTAATATTTTACTTAACCGTTCTTCCAGTATTTTCTTTTCCTGTTCAGAACGGGTGATATAATAACTCTCAATACAATCAAAGTAGTGAAGCGGAAAAACTAATCGTGCATAGAGCAACCGCCATGAAAACGAGGATAACGGCGAAATGCTTTGATAATCTTTATAAAAGTTCCTTAATTCGACTTGATAGGTTTGGATGTTGCGAAAATATCGTTCCCTCGTCCACTCGGCCAAGTCTCGGCTCCGATGATCAAATACCCAATCAAACGGATTTTTTATCATGTACTTGTCATAAGGCCCCCAGGTTTTACTTGTAAACCGCTCATGACAAACGGTCCCGCTATCCGTTTCGTTCGGTTCGTCATCAATTTCCGTATCGACTAAATATTGAATGGCATTCTCTGTCAGACCTAAATAATAAGGGAAAGAATCAACAAACATCCGCTCAAATTCATCTTCCGGTGATTGAAATAAAAGACCATTCCAAACCCTTTCCATTTGCTCAAGGCGTTTTTCCCATAATGTTTTCCATTGTCCAATCCGGCTTGCCCTTTCAATTTGAAACGGAACCCTTCTGCCTCGTTCATGGAACCTGGCAAGCTTACGTCCTAACTTGATTTTTCGCTGTTCTTCCACTTGCCGGTTTGCTAGTACGCAATATTGATTTTGTTCCCAAGTGGTAATTAAGCTGCCTTCTTTTGACTGTAAAAAAATGGGCACATTTTGGTCCCCATAATTTCGTAAATGTTCCGCAATCTTTTCCAGTTCTGATATATCCTCTTCTGCCTTCCCTGCCGGTTTAGAAATCAAGTAAAGCCAGCCATTTCCCCGCAATGCCTCATACACATCTAACTTCACATATTCTTCTACCGTGACCCCATATTGATTCTCCAGCATTTTTTGAAGCATCCTCACACCTCGCCTTATTTACCTGTTTTACTCTATGTATATGTATAGCAACAAAAAACTTGTTGTTTTTAAAAATAGTGAATAGGCTAAATAAAGCAGGGAATTATAACATTTTAGTTTGTTGATTGGAACTGCAATTGCATAATTTAAGGGAAAATCGTATATATATAGTGAAAATAGAAAGTGCTGGAACTATTGTTATTACTACCCGATTTTATTTCACAAGGAAAAGGTGATCAGGAATGGCAAACGACAAAAAAGTGGATCTAACTGAGGAAACGGCACGCAAATGGTTGAAAGAAAGAGGCGTTGAAATAAAGGACATCGCGGATTTAGTCTTCTTTTTACAGGAAAAGTATCATAAAAATTTAAAAATGGAAGATTGTATTTCCAACGTGGAACGTGTTCTGTCAAAACGAGAAGTACAAAACGCGATTCTTACAGGTATTCAGCTAGACATGCTGGCTGAAAAAGGATTATTAGAAGAGCCGCTTCAATCGATCATCGGGACGGATGAGAGTCTTTATGGTGTAGATGAAATCCTCGCATTTTCGATTGTAAATGTGTATGGTTCGATTGGTTTTACTAATTATGGCTACATTGATAAATTAAAGCCTGGCATTTTGGCTCATTTAAATGATAAATCAACTGGTGAATGTCATACCTTCTTAGATGATATTGTCGGTGCGATCGCTGCGGCAGCGTCAAGCAGACTCGCCCATCGTGCCGCACATGAGGAAGAAGAAAACGCCTAAAAGCTTTAAGCAATTTTCTAAAGGATTTCGTTTAACGATGTAACATTAAAAATGTAAACGAAAATGACTATCAAAAGGATAGTCATTTTTATGTTTTAGGGATGTCTATGGAATTAATATTGGAGTTCGCATTATTGGAGATAATGGCTGGTAAGCATTTTTACTACCAAATTGTGAAACCCAAAAATGCGGAATGGTTATTGACTACCCTGTTCGCTCATTTTTTGGATCTACGGTCGTCAATAACCGCCATTGACTACCCTGTTGCCTCATTTTTCGGATTTACGGTCGTCAATAAGCGCGATTGGCTACCCTATTCGCTCATTTTTCGGATTTTCGGTCGTCAATAAGCGCGATTAACTACCCTGTTCGCTCATTTTGCAGATTTTCGGTCGTTAATAAGTGCGATTGGCTACCCTGTTGCCTTATTTTTCGGATTTTCGGTCGTCAATAAGTCTGCATAATTCATCACCGGATGGTTCTTTTTTCCGAATTAAATAATTCCCTTTTACACATCCCATTCGTCTAATGTATCAATGGAATACGTTGGCTTTCGGTCATATCCCGTTAGCAACTCTTTAGTGGTCACACCTGTATGAACGAGCAATGTATCCATGCCGGCATTCATGCCCGCTAAGATGTCGGTATCATAATAATCCCCCACCATCAGCGTTTCTTCTTTAGAGGTACCTAATACCTTTAACGCCTGCTCCATAATAATCGCTTCGGGCTTACCGATAAAAGTAGGCTTTGTTTGCGTCGAAACTGCGATAACCGAGGTGAGCGAGCCATTTCCAGGGAGCAGTCCTCTCTCTGTTGGGATGGCAATATCTCCATTTGTTGAAATAAATTTCGCTCCATTACGGACTGCCAGACAGGCTACTGCCAGCTTTTCATAGCTTATCTCACGGTCAATCCCGATGACAACAAAGTCGGCATCTTCCCCCGCAGCTCTAAAACCTTTCTCCTCAATTGCTGATTGAAGTCCCTCTTCCCCAATCACAAAACACCTTGCATCCTTTTTTTGTTCGGCAATATAATTAGCCGTCGCTTGACTTGTTGTAAAAACAAGCTGCTCCTCTGCCGGGATATCAAAGCTGTTTAATTTATCCGCCACCTGCGCTGGTGTTCTGGAGGAATTATTAGTTACAAATAAATATGGAATATGTTTAGCCTTCAGTTTTTTCACAAAGTCAGACGCCGCCTCAATCCGTTCTGTGCCTTTATACATCGTGCCATCTAAATCAATCAAGTAGCCTTTATATTTTTTCATTTGAAGAATCGCTCCTGTATATCGAATGTGATCTTAAAAGTGAAATAGACCGTATGAACGGTCCATTGATTAGTTTTTAAACGCTGAAACAGGTCCTAATTCATTGACTAAATAATCACGGACATTGGTTGAAAAGCTCTCTAATTCGTGGAGATACTGTGAAAATTGTTCCTGCAGTTCGTGATGAGGAATCTCTAGATAATCCTGAACAAGGTTTTTCCGATACTGAATGAGAAGCTTTAAATTTTCACCTGTTGTTCCACTAATAACCTTTTCATCGATTAAGATATCAATAATATCCTCATAACTGCCAGGGTCACGCATGATAAACCCATCGATCATGCTATTTCCAACATCTAAAATAGACTCAATCATCATTTGACATAGACGCTCCAAGGCTGCCTTTTCAAGAGGCGTTGAATATTCCTTTTGACCTCGGAATAGATGGATTTGTACTTCTAAATATTTCAGCATGCTTTCAATTTTTTCTCTATCAACAAAATACACCTAGTCCACTTCCTTCCACCGTTCTTATTCTATGTAATCATTCCAGTTCTTATTGTATCACAAACCAAGCCTTTCAGAATTTTTAGCGGACAGAATTCATGAAACTTGTCCTCCCAACGTGAACGTAAATTTGATACTATAGAGGAGATGGTAAATAGTTAAACCAAAAAGGAGACGAACGAATGCAGGAACGTTTTTATTTATACGATGATACAGAAAATACCAAAACACGATTTGTTAGTTTTGTTGGCGAAAACCAACGCTTTGATTTGGCCATTACGCAAACAAATCGCCATTATGGAAAATCGTTAGTTTTAGATATGCAAGGAAATCGTTTTGCCATTATTGGCCCAGATGACCTAGAGGAAGAAGGGTATTTAGAGTTTGCTTTTCAATTAAACGAAGAGGATGCAGAGGAATTGCGCAGCTTTTTGGCAGAAATCGTCTAATGAACAACACATGTTTTTCACTCCACGGTCTCATAATAAGGGCAAAGGAGTGAAACCATGACAAATAAAGGCTCAGAAGAATATACGGAATTATCAAATGTTGAAAAACAACAAAATTATCTTACGGCACAAGAGTTTCCTGAAGGTCCCTATGGTTCTCCAATTCGAAAAAATAAACCCGTTCAGAATAAAAGTACTCCGTGGGAAGACGGACAACGTTATTACAGCAATTTTAACTATGAAAATAAAACATTGCATCAGGATATACCACGGCAGATGGAGGGAGCCCATCCGACCCACGATGATCCGAATATAGATTATCAGGCACCTTATGACAATTAAGAGCGGAAGCGCCTTGACCAGGGGCTGGAGCTGGATATTAATTAAAAAAGAAGGGTCAGTTTACTGATCCTTCTCATTTTTTTACTTTTTTTAATACAAAAAAAGCACAGCCAAAGTTACAATATTCGTAAAGATACTCACTTAGGGTACTAATTTTGGTATCAAATGTAGCCTTTTGGTTTTGATCATCAAAAAAACCCTTAAGACGAAGCTGCCCATATCCCCAATCACCGACAATATAGTCATACCTCGCTAAAATATCACTGTATCTTGCTTTTAAGGCTTCTTCATTATACCCATCTCGAAATTCCCGGATGATTTCATATGTGGTATTGTTGATCACAATCATCTATTTCACCTCGTTTTTTGCCGACAAATTCCTACTTTCCATTATACCTGATTCACCATCAATTGCTAAGAAAATAAATGCCTGGTTTGGTCATCCTATATATAGGAGGTGCAAAAAAATATGAAAAAGTTACTTATAATTGCAGGACTATGTACCCTAACAGCACTAAGCGGGTGCTCAAAGGATACTGGAAATAATGATGTTTATGAAGAGAGCGGAAACACCATTAACGTAAATAATAAGCGGCATGAACTTTACAATGAAGGCGGTAGCCGCGGTATTCGGAATACGAGTACAAGCTATGGGTTTGTTCGTCACCAAAAGAGCCCACTAATGAACGATAAAATAGCAAATGATCATTACACTGCACTTGACCGCGAGCAACTAGCTAATATTATTAGTAAGTACAGTGCAGATATTCCAAATGTTCATGACGTTGCCACACTGGTCACTGACCAAGAAGTGTTGATTGCATATGATACGGATTCTAAGAAACGGAACCTCACCGCGGACCAAGTGAAGAAGACGGCCTTTTCGGTGGTTCCTCGCTATTACCATGTGTATGTGTCAGATAACTCTAAATTAATGCGAGATGTGGAGAACCTTGCAAGCCTTGATTCTACGAGCCGGAATGCCCGCCATACGGTTAATAGTGTGATTAAGCAAATGTTAAAGTCGCCTCAAGGAGCACGGTTAAATGCAAGTGAAGACGAAAATGGCCGGACACCGGATGACTTTGATATCAACAAAACTCCAAAAGTTAATGACAAAGACACAAATAAAGCTAAGAATACGAATCAAAATTCCAATAATAGTAACAATAATACCAATATGAGCAACAAATAATGAAAAAGAGTTCATGCCTGATGGCTGAACTCTTTTTTGCTACGCTTCCTTCGCTTCTTCTATTTCACCGAGCATTTGCTTATGCTTTGCTGCTGCATTAACTTGTTCATCGGCATGGTAGGAGGAGCGGACAAGCGGACCTGCTTCACAATGGCTAAAACCTTTACTTAGCGCAATTTGCTGGAATTCCTTAAATTCATCAGGAGTATAATACTTCTCAACCTTTAAATGACTTTTGGTCGGCTGCAGATATTGTCCAATGGTCATGATGTCAACGTTGTTAGCTCTTAGGTCATCCATAACTTCCAATATCTCTTCTTTTGTTTCACCAAGACCAATCATTAAGCTGGATTTAGTTGGAATGCTTGGCTGCATTTCTTTGGCACGGCGGAGAAACTCCAGTGAACGGTCATATTTAGCTCGTGCCCGAACTCTTGGAGTTAACCGTCTAACGGTCTCAATATTATGATTAAGGATATCTGGCTTAGCATCCATGAGGGTTTTTAAGTTTTCTTCCTTTCCACCCATATCGGATGGAAGAACTTCAATACTTGTAAATGGATTTTTACGGCGAATAGCTCGTACTGTTTCGGCAAATACCGCTGCTCCGCCATCTTTTAAGTCATCCCGCGCAACAGCCGTTACAACGACATGTTTTAGGTTCATTAATTGAACAGAATCGGCGACTCTTTCTGGCTCTTGCCAATCGAGTTCTGTCGGAAGACCTGTTTTTACCGCACAGAAACGGCAGGCACGTGTACAGGTATCCCCAAGGATCATAAAGGTTGCCGTACGTCTTACGGCCCAGCATTCATGAATATTAGGGCATCTGGCTTCTTCACAAACCGTATGAAGATTTTTTTCCCGCATCATTTTTTTTAAGCCTGTATAGGACTCATTGGTATTTAATTTTATTTTTAGCCATTCCGGCTTACGTAAAATTTCTTCTTTCTTGCTCATTTTTACACTCCTCAAAATAACTTATCTGGTTCTTTTTTGAGCTCTTCTGTCACTTTATCATACTAGAGGATGAACAACAAGCAATTAAAATTGGATTACCAATTATTAACCATAATGAAATATCAGAAGTATCATACACTAATCTTGTACATTAATTGGAAGGAGGATTCCTGTTGCGGGCTGTTCTAAAGATTGGAACCATCCTTATACTTTTTATTTCTACTTTGTCTGTCAGGGATGCTCATGCACAAGAAACCGATCCCTATCAGGAAAGAATGAAGCTATATAAAAAAGTGGAAACCATTACTCAAATCCCTTGGTATTACTTAGCAGCCATTGATCAATACGAGAGAAGTGTCCGCCTAGCTCGCAGAGATTTACCAAAAGCTGATGGTGTCATTGGTATTTATTTTCGTCCTGAAGTGTGGGCAGGCTTGACCAATCCTAATCCAAACGAAGAGAATCCAGCTGTCATTCAGTTTTTTAATGGTATGGGCGTTGATGGAGACGGAGATGGCAAAGCGAGTTTAAAGAGCGATGAGGATGTTTTATATGCATTTGCAAATTATCTCCTTTCATACGGTGTTGATCCTGATAATCTTAAAATTGGGTTATGGAACTACTATCATCGCGATCGAACAGTTGGCATTATTGCTGGGAAGGCTAAAATTTACCGCCAACTTGGGCGCTTGGATTTAGATAAGCGTGTTTTTCCTGTTCCTTTATACAGCAATCACAGTTACCGCAGTACCTGGGGCGATGCACGCGGCTGGGGCGGCAGAAGAATTCATGAAGGAACTGATATTTTTGCTAATTATGGTGTTCCCGTCCGAGCTACGGCCTACGGGATTGTTGAGATGAAAGGCTGGAATAAGTTCGGTGGCTGGAGAATCGGCATCCGTGATATTAATAACACTTATCATTATTTCGCCCATCTTAGCGGCTTTGCTAAAAATCTTCAAGTCGGGCAAGTGGTTGAACCCGGTATGGTCATAGGCGGTGTAGGCAGCACCGGATACGGTCCTCCGGGAACCTCCGGAAAGTTCCCACCTCATTTACATTATGGAATGTACAAAGACAATGGGATTACGGAATGGTCATTTGATCCCTATCCACACTTAGCGCAGTGGAAACGGTTGGAACGGGAAGAGCTTCGAAAAATGAAAAAATCCCGTTGAGAGAGCTTCCCCTTAAAATTAGCCTATCGACAAAAAAGGACTGTCCAGATGGATAGTCCTTACTAATTTTTTAGTTCGTCTTTTTAGTTTCACTCTTGCTCGTATCCGTCTTTTTTTCCGGTATCTGTATGGAAGGTGTTAAGCTCCCTCCATGATTATAAAATTGTGGGACTTCCCCTTCCACAAGGGTTCCACCAACAGGTATGCTTTGTTTGAGCTTCGTCACTTCTGTTGCAAATGGAGTAATAATTTGCACAGAAACCTCTATATCTACAGAAACTTCCATCCACGTATTGTTGATTCCCATTTCTTTTGTGGCAATATGCACATCCGGTTCTACTTCACCGATCGCATGAAATTTTACAGGGATTTTCGGACCAATATTCCCTAATAAAGTGATATTTGTTGCCTGCCCTAATGGAATATACCAGACAATTCCGTCCTCTTTCTCGGTATTTTCTGTTTCGATTTCGACATCATTTTCCAATAATGCAATATCACCTTTTTTAGCTGTTTTTAGATTTTTTTGAATCTGTGCTGTGGTTTCTGCCAGTACTCGATTGATTAAGTCAGTGTTTAATTGGGCATTTTGTCCTTTGCCGTTACTGCCTGGTACTATTTTAATCACATCATTATTATCACCAACATTGGTGGTTCGTTTGGTAATGGCTCGGTTGATGACAAGTGAGGCGATATTCCGTGTTTCAGATGTAGCAATTCTCATTAAAGTCGGCTCAATCCCCTTATTCACGAGCCATAATCCTGAAGCAGTAGAGAACAAGAAAAGGATAAAGGATAGCAACAGGACGTAGCGGAAAGGCAGAGGCCCCCGTTTGCGAAGCCGTCTAGAAAACTTAGCCAAGTAAATCACCCCTTCTTGTTAAATGTATGCACAAGAAAGATGAACTAGCCCAGAAAAAAGAATGCAGCGGTCATCACCGGTAAAGCTGAAGCTAACACCGTTGCTAAAACAAAGAAAAAATGCCTGCTAACTAGTAGCAAGCATTTAAATCATTTTAAGCAAAGCCTCTTTACCGATCATTCCCTTATGAATTCCAAGTGCCTCTGCTTCCCATGTGACCGACTCTAAAGGGGCATTTAGAAGCTGCTCAATCGTCCGGACGCCGACAGCCCGGCCAGCAATGATTTTTCGATCTTTCAGTTTATCATTTAATAGGCCCACATCTAATGCACCGCACATAATATAGCCCTTATCATTTGAAACGGTAAGCAAGGTGGTTTTAGGGAGTAACACAGTAACAGCCAAAAAAGTATGTCCATTAATTTCGATTGGTGAAAGCTCAACCAAAGGTTCCTCACCCCTTTCCTTACTATCACTGTATGATTAGAAGGATTAAAGGGTGACAGGCTATCAGTGTTTCTCCAGCTCCCATTTTAATAAATCCCGCAGGAATTCCGGGAGGAGATATTTTTTTTCTTTAAAAGGCAAAACTTCTTTAAAAAAGTGACCAAAGGTAAACATATCAGGAAGTGCGAAAGTATAGGTTTTATCATATTCTAACGGAGCATTATGGATCAATAGTTGGCCTTCTTTGAATTGAATTCCCTCATAGACAAAAATCCCCAAGACTGTTCCCCTAAAACCTAGGCCTTTTATTTCTCTGTGGCGTAATTCAGGACCATTTGTTTCCGAAAGTATTTTTTCAAGCTCCTCCCCAGTCAGTTCAATGACGCATGGGTTAATGGGATGGGGACAAATATTAAGCAAATCATAGGTGGTTACCTTACCAGATAATGAGCCCAAGAGAAGACCAGCGTTTATCATCGCACAATCGGTTTGGCACCACTCTCGTAAAGCTTTGCACAGTAATTGCGAAAGATTTGTTTCATGAAAAGGATCATGAAGCAATGGTTCCTGGAGAATGGTTATTTGTTGATTGAGAAGCTCTTTCCCCTTTTCAAAAAAGTAGGCCATTTGCTCCTGTTCGTTTTTGGCCTCAGGAATCTCCTCAAAGTCGTAAAGAATGGCTTTTTTATTTTCAACAGCCTTATTCTCATTGACGGTGAGTGTCATATGACCGACATAATGACCAAATTTCCCTGCGGCTCCAATCAGTGTCTGCCCGACCATCTCTCCTTGTTCGAGGAAATGATGGGTATGTGCCCCTAAAATCACGTCAATTTCTGGAAAATTGGCAGCTATGTTTTCATCATCTTGAAGGCCAAGGTGGGAAAGTAAGATGATGATATCAGCCTTTTTTCTTAGAGGCTTCAGCCATTTTTTTAACTCTGAAATTGGATCGGTGATTTCCCATCCCAGCAGATTGTATAGATGGCTAAAGCAGGCAGTGAGACCAATGACCCCAATTCTAGTTCCTGTTTTTGTGTCATAGATTTTATAAGGTTTGACCCAATTAGGATAAGCACCATTGGCTTTATACAGGTTTGCGTTAAGTACGTCGAAGTCTGCATCATCGTATAGATGATCCAAATCTTCATGTGGAAGATTAACTCCCTCATTATTCCCAATCGTCACAGCTGTATAGCCGCAACGATTTAGCAGTTCAATATTCCCTCTTCCTTTGGTTGCTTCCGTATATGGATGCCAGCGGTCAATAAAATCACCAATATCAAATAAAAAAAGCTCTTCTTCCCTGGTGTGATAGTACTTCTTTTTTTCCATCAGGAAATTTTGAATTCGGGGCCAATGCTCGAAGTGGCTGTGAAAATCATTTGTATGTAAGATATGTATAGTTTCCATGTTTGTCCTACCCTGTTATCCCTTGATAGATTAAGCGCACCCCAACAATGATGAGGGTGGCTCTGATAATGATGACAATCGTTTTACTCTTAAACCTCGTATTTAGATAGACACCAACTTTTGCACCAATCCATGCCCCCGGCACTAGCGCCAAGGCATAAAGCCAATTCACGTTTCCTAACCAGATATGTGTGATGGAACTAAGGATGGAGGTTGGTAAAATCATGAACATCGATGTAGCTGTGGCCACATGCGGCGGAAAGAAAAATAGCAAAATCATCGTTGGTACCATGAGTGAGCCGCCGCCGATTCCAAAGATTCCAGATAGGAACCCGACGACAAAGGCAATCACGACTCCTAGAATAGGGTTAAAGCCATATTCAAAGGAGCCGCCGCTATTATCTGTATAAGTACGAATAATTCCTTTATCTTTACGAAACGGAAGCGGCTTTAATTTGTCCTTAACGATTAGGACGAACGAGACAAAAAGAATAAATGTACCAAAATAGATGTTAAAAGAATGTAAGCCCATTTTTTCCGTTACCCAGGCACCCAAAATACTTCCTGGTCCGCTCCCGATTAGAAAAATGAGTCCGCTTTTATAGTCGACTGTTTTATGTTTCATGTAAGCCAGCGTCGACGATAAGCCAGTAAAAATCATTGTAAACAGCGAGGTACCTACTACCACTTGTGGTGTCAAGTGATGGAATGAAGGAAGGGTTGCCAGGTAAAGCAAGGCAGGAACGACGATAATTCCTCCTCCCATGCCAATCAGGGAGCCGAGTGAACTAGCTGCAATTCCTATTAATATTAAGAGTATCCACTCCATTTGTGTTCACCTTCTAAGTTTATAGTTCATTAAATAAATCGAGCTGCTTGGGTGCGAGCCCTTCATATGTGAGCTGCAGGAGTTTCATCATTTCTTTTGCATTATCGGCGGCATCCCCGCCGGAGTTATTGTTAAACAGAAGGTATACCTGCTTACATTCCGCTGCCAAATTTTCGATATGAGCCTTCCATTCCTGCAGTTCCTGTTGATTATAGCGATAGAGATAACGGACCTCCCGCCAGTTATCCGCATTTCGTTTCTGCCAGCCGTAAACATTGCGGCCATGAAATCTAACGAGGACTTGGTCTTTTGTGGTAGGCTGCAGAATAGTTGGAATCGATCCTTCCCCTGATTGCGGCTCGTCACAAATACTATGAATCCATTTTTCCAATTTCATAAATTCTAGTGTTTTTTGAAGGTAAGAGGCGGCAAACCAGGATTGGTGCCGGAATTCTAAGGCACAGGGGATGTCCCCCATTTCTTGTCTGCACCATCTTAGATAATGGACGTTTTCTCTTTTACAATCAAACCAAGGCGGAAATTGAAACAGAACCATGGCTAATTTATTTTTTTCAATATAGGGTTCTAATGACTCTTTAAAGGCTTTGAACATGGTATGTATGGTATCAAACGGAAGTTCTCCCCGCTGATGGCCGGTCATCCCTTGATAGGCTTTGACAATAAATTGAAAATTATCCGGGGTGTCATTGACCCACTTTTCAGCATTTCGTATAGGCTGGATGGCATAGAAGGCGGAGTCCACTTCGACGATTGGAAAGTGTCCGGCATATACCTTTAGTTTATCTCTTGAGGTTATTTTATCTGGATAAAGGCTGTCATGGTCACCCCAGCCGGTTACACCAATGTAGATCATGTCTGTCACCCCTATCTTATAATAGCATAACCATTTTTTGTTCGGCCAAAATAACGACAGCTTGAGTTGTTTTTTTGGGCGATGGGTATTGAGGGTAGATTAATTCCGACTGATTTGTGAGTTTTTCCGTTGGTTTTGGGTTTATTTCCGCGCAATTCTCCGTTTATTCCGTGGGTTTTGGACTTTTTTCCGTCAAATTTCAATTTAATTCCGCCAATATAACCAACGTGACCTTGAGCATAACGACACACTTGATATAAAAATACCCGCCTGCCATAGGTTGGCAAACGGGTAAATTTTATAATATATTATCCAATAGAACCTTCCATCTCGAACTTGATTAATTTTGCTTTAACTGAACGAAATAATTTATAAAAAATACGGATATACCTTGATATAAAGCAATCTCTTATAAATAGATTATAATACAGAAGAAATTTATTTCGGCACGAAATCGGCACGGATAAAATACAGTTCTATATGTTTCGTGTTCAGCATGTGATCAAAGAAACAGGTTGCCTCCCAATAAAAAAGGGGCATCTATTTGTATGTATTATTACATCATGCCGCCCATTCATCAGATATAAAATAGGGATAAATAGATTTATAGAATTATTGATAATATAGGTTTTTTACTATTGATTTAATATATTTTAAAACAGAAGAAAAAGTGATTATGTGCAAAATTATGAGCATTTTGGGTAGGGATTTTTTCCTCTACCCTTTCTACATACTAGTTGAACTAATTTTTACCCCTTCAAACTTTAGCTATTCCAATTGGGTGACTTCTATATTTCCTCTAGAATTTTGTTTTAACCGGTTGAAATTCCCTTCGGCGACCATAGGTAAAATCAAAACTATCGACTATATGGACAATACCGATACTAGTCAGATAGTCTAATAGATGGTTCCGTACAGCCATCACAATCTAAATCGTTACTGTTTTTTCTTCTTTCAGCGAACGATACTTTCCACTATAGAAAATAAGTGCTTCCTTATCCGCCAAATGAATATCTGTTACTTTTCCAATGACTAATGTATGATCTCCCTCTACGTGTTCTGCACTTACCTCACAAGCGATTTGTGCAATAGCTCCTGGTATAACTGGCTTCCCGTCAAGACGACCAAATTCTACTTGTTTATCCTTTATCTGACCTGCAAATATCATGGATACTTCCTGTTGATCTTCTGCTAAAATATTCACTGAAAATGTTTTACTTTCTTGCAATTTAGAAAGAATTTTGGCTTGCTCCCGAACCGAAATAACAATCAATTTTGGATCAAGTGACACAGACATGAATGCATTAGCCGTCATTCCATGAATATCTCCTTCTACTTCTGTGGCAATGACCGTTACTCCTGTAGCAAATTTCCCCATTGCTGTGCGAAATTGTCTATCATCCATTACATAATTCCTCCTTTTATAATGTTTAACCCTCTTAATTTTTCATTAAAACACTAAGCAATTACCCTTCAATTGTTGCGTTATTTTCTAGATTCGTATCTGCTTGATTTTTCCAGAGTGAAAAGCCAATATCAATTTATCCATCGTTTATTTCATTACTATCATTACAAAACTTCTTATTGTTCCCGACTGATGCAAGTAAAAAGAGTATTTGCTTATACCATATCAGCTGTTTTACGTTGATTTAAAAACTCAATCACTTGATGAATAAATGGCTCTGTTTTTTCGATTTGTACCCAGTGTCCACAGTTTGGAAATACATGAAGGTGGGCATTGGGGATTAATTGAGCTATTTCCCAGCTAGTTTCTGCTATAGGAATAACTTTGTCCTCTCGTCCATGAATTAATAATACAGGAGCCTGAATGCTTTTTAATTCATCATCTGACAAAGCCATCGCATCTAAATGTCTTTGTCTAGGTGCAGGGAACATACTAGAAAAGGCCTCTTGAAATCCCTCTTGGATACTAGCTTGATAACGCATCTCTACTAAATCATTATTTTCCGCATTACTTTGATCGTAGGAAAAAATCTTAATTAGATTTTTCATATTTTCAAAACTTGGTGTATAACCCCACACCGCATCCAAACCATCTGAAAGAGTAGATTTATTTCCTACACTTCCCATCAAAATTAATTTATTGACAAGATCAGGGCGACGATTGACCAAATGAAGAGCGATGGCTCCTCCAAAAGAATTCCCAATCACTGAAACTTTACGTTCACCAATAGCCCCAATAAAATCAATGATATGATTGACCCATACATCTATTGAATATTCCTGTCCCTCTGGTCTTTCTGTGTACCCGAATCCAACGACATCTGGTGCATAAAGATGGTAGTGTTCAGAAAGAGTTGGAAAAGCTAAACGCCAGTTGGCCCATGCAGATACCCCTGGACCAGAACCATGGATTAATAGAAGTGGTTCTCCTTGACCTGCTTCATGATAATGTGTTTGAATTCCTTTAACATCAATAAATTTCCCTTGTTCTACCATGCGAAAATCTCCTCCAAAATCCCTTTTTTATTTATTTTTGGTAACGAATTGATTTGATTCCTTATGAATATTTTTTTCTAATTCTTGTCGTAACCATGCGACAACGTCCTGCTTATTGTTGTCTGAAATTTCATGTGCTGTTGGATAAATGGTATATTTTATAGAATCTACCTGTTTACGTAAGTAATCATAATTTTCCTGTCCGATGTTTAACGGGAAAATCGGATCTGCTGCTCCTTGGCATAGATAGACAGACAGATGATCGATCGATTTTAACCGATATTCTTCTTTTACAAATTGAGGGATATAACCATTCATTGGAACGATTCCCTTGATGGAATCCCCTAACACTAAGGCTAGTGTCATGCTAAGAATAGCTCCTTGACTAAAGCCGATCAAATATTTTCTGTCAGGATCGATTGGATAATGATTTGAAGCAAAATCTATAAAACTCCTCAATTTCTCGACACTTTCATCAAATAATTCACGTTCTGGATTACCGTA
Source organism: Neobacillus cucumis (assembly GCF_023715505.1). The sequence continues at coordinate 446,686 of NZ_JAMBOH010000002.1, forward strand.
ACCTTTTAAATAGTAATAAGCATATCCATCCTCATAGGAAAGATTGCCTCGAATACCAATTAAAATATAATCCTCTTTTAAATCCTCTAATAAATCCAATATGTTCTGTTCGTTGTAACCAATTCCATGTAAGGCAAAAATCACAGGATATTTTTTATCCTTCTCCATCTGTATAGGTAATTTAATATTATATAGATATGAACTTTCCAAGACAGGTTCCTCCTTTATAGGCGGGTAAGCATTTCATTTGTACTTTTTTATCGAACAGTCATTTTCCTAGCCTGCCAAAACCATTAAAACGATCTTCCTCGCTTAAATCAATTGAAGTTCTCACATCAATATCTAATTCTCCCCAATAAATCAAAAGCTTAAGAGAAAAGTAAATTTGATAACCCACATCAGGAACATTAATATCTGTTTCTAACAATTCATTTATTTTTTGAAGACGATACCTTAGACCAGTGACTGAAAAATTAATGGCTCGTGCTGTTTTATTAATATGACAGCCATTATTTAAATAATGAAAAAGAGTTTTGGTCAATTCCATGTCCTTATTCTTATCTTCCTCTATTAAAGTCCCTAACTTCTTTTTAATGAATTTTTGCAAAGGATCATTTTTCATCTGAAATATAATTCCTTCAATCCCTAAAATTTCAAAGAAAACAATTTTTTGATAATGATTAGCAATTTGTAAGGCAGAGATGCTCTCATCATATAATTGAGAAGCCTCCTCTATTCTGGGGGAGCTTGAACTAATCCCAAACATAAAATCATGAGAAGGATATTTACTTGAACAGTAATCATGCAATGCTTCACAGAACTTCTTCTTACTATTTTCACTTTTCAACATAATATCTTCGGTTAAAAAGATAATTATTTTCCCTGATTTTTGACCCAACAATGCATTTATCTTTCTATCTTTGAGGAATTGGGAAATTCCCTTGTTTAGATGATCATTAAACTCCAGTTCGTCTCTTATGGTTAACTTCTGGTGATTAGGGCAAATAGAAATCATGAAATAAGGGGCATTTAATCGAAATCAACGTAGTAAGACTTTTTCGAAATTTCTTCAAAAGTTAATCGATTTGATAAAATGTTGTCTAAAAGGTTTCCTTGCATACGTAACTCTGTTTGAATACGTGTACGCTCATTAAACAAATAGAGGGAACAAGCCAAGGCTCCTTGTTCTATAATTAACTTATCTACCTCCTGTGGTATCAAATCTTTATATAAAAAGGAACAGTACGCCACCACTTCTTTTTGAAGGTAAATAGGCGTAATCAGTCTTTTGTAATCGTCAAAATCATTCAATTCTTTAATTCGAGTTATTTGGTTTACATCTTTTTTTCTCTTGTTATTCATGAGTTGACTTAATTGCCTAGAATAAAGATTACCCTCTTCCTCTGAAATTCCCGCCACTGCTAAAATTTCTAAGTTTGCGTTTTCAATTAGAACAGGCAAACAGGTATGTTTATAAAGGGCATTGGCTACTCCGTACAGATCATTTTCCTTTAAAAGTTCTTCAGCCAGTTTTTGATGTACATCATACGCTTTACTTAAATTGTCTCTTTCTATTTTTAGCTTTCTAAATGTCTCGTTTAGTTCATCAATAATGGAATTTTCTTCATAATACTTTAACTCCTGATCAATAACTCCATTCCATTCTTCAATCGTACGGCAAATAACATGACAATGCTCATGTCCCATTGCTCTACATTTTATTTCTTTTGCAATTACTTTTTTTCCTAGCACTTTAGATAAGTAACCGCTTGCAAATCCACTCAATGTATGGCAAACAGGTTCATCACTATTGCCATACCTCTTTATATGTTCTTCTGCTTCATAAGAATTTTTCCAAATGGCTTCGTGATACATGGCTCCTTTATAAAAATCAGCTTCAGCTTTTACGATTTCTACTTCTTCAATATAACCATGTAATGTATGCATTTTAGGACCGGCTATCAACAGCTCACTTTTATTCTTCCATGATAACTCTGTTACCTTTTCTGCATCATAAGTTCCTGAATGCCATCCATACCTTAGGAGGAAACCTTTTGTTCGTTCCGAACCTATTGTTTCAAGCAGCTCATGCCGTAACATGCCTAATGCAGCTGCAGGAATTGAAAGCAATCTTTCCTGAGAATAATTATGATTAAATGGACTAGATATTTTATAAAATTGTTCTAGCTTCAGTTCTTCAGCTTTCATATTTCCACCACCATGATTAAACTATATATACCAGCTTATCGAACGGAAAGAGCCTTTGGTATCTAGAGCTAGATCATTTTTCTTATTTTAGTTACTAATCTTTTCTTTTTGTCTAGAACAGATCTAATTGAATCTTCATATTGCTTTTTGGATAAGTTTTACAAGCAAGCGTATAATTACGGTCTCTTTCATCATTCGGTAGTACAGCTATTGAACTACGCCCTCGTTCAAATTCACCATCTTCTACTCTAATTTTACAAAGCCCGCATCCTCCTCCTTTACAGGCATATGGTATTTTTACTCCATTCTTTTGTGCTCCATCGAGTACACTTTCAGTATCACCGCATATCCATTGATAATTAGTATTATTGATATCGGTTATTTTTATCGTAAACATGAGTATTCCCTCCATATTATTGAATCAATAATAAGGGATTTCAGTTTCAAACCATTTAGTCTAAAAATTCGATATTTTTTGACTTAATCCCTTTTATTTTTCAATATTTATTTACATTTGTTTAAATTGAATGTTCTCTAAACATCTAATCCATTTGAGTTTTATTGTCCGATCTTTTATATTTTCTAGATCACTATTGAAGGTAAGCTTTATTTTATCTGAATAAACGATTGCACTTCCTTGACAAACATAATCCTCTGTAAACATCTCTACTTCATATAAACCATTTGATGGTAATGTATAATAGGGATAAGTTTCTACTTCCATGTAAGAACGTTTTCCCATTAAGCTTTGATGGTGAGAAATCACTTTTCCCCTTGTTTCATAAAAATCTCCAAGATACGAGGAAATCCCACTTATTTCACCATTTGATAACAATTCTCTAATGAAAGTTGAGCTGATCTTTTGACCTTTAAAATCAAGTTTTGAGATGACGGTTACTAGAAATCTTCCATCACCGTCAGTGCTAATCGTTTTCATATTTCCTTTTCCTTTTTGTCCGTACGTAAAATCAAATCCTGCCACAACATGTTTTACACCAAGACCAGTTACATAGGTTTCGATAAATTCTTTTGGAGAAAGTTGAGCAAAGAAATGATCAAATTTTATAACATAGACCATATCAACCCCAAGCTTAGAAAACCTATTTATTTTGACTTCTAAGGGTGTTAAATAATTCATCTTTTCTTTTCCACAGCTAAGAACCTCTCTTGGATGGGGAAAAAAGGTCATTACTGCCAATTTAATCTTTCTTTTTCTAGCAATATTTTTTGCCTCTAGAATCACTCGTTGATGTGCAACATGAACTCCATCGAAAAAACCCATGGCCATGACACAGGGCTCTGGTTTCGGCAAAGAATATTCCGGACCATAGGTAAGATAGACAGTTTGCAAATCCCTCAGCCCCTTTTTATTCGAACAATTATTCCACTCTGTTGATTATTGACTCACTTATTTTAATAAATGAGCCAATAATCTTATATTTATTAATCTATTCTCTATTCACACTTCATTGTAATAAGAACCTTGTAACTGCTAGACTAAGGGTTAAAACTCATTACCAAACAGGATGTGCTGGCCCTCCAAATTGCGTTCTCCCGTATGCACTCATCGCATCCTCCCATAAGTTCGTTGGATGTGAAGCGAATGCGATTACGTCTCTTGTAAACAGCTCCACTGGGTCTCCTTTAAAAATCGAAGTTCCTCCAAGTGTTAGAATCACTTTCAAAGCCATATCTGCTGCCATTCTTGCCACCTGCGCTCTTATAGAATAAATCTCTGCACGTTCCTCATCACCCACAACTGTTTTTCCCTCTGCCTGCCATTCTTCAAGGATTTCAATGTAACGATTCAATAAACCTTCAGCTGCACGGTATTGAATATTCATCTCAGCAAGCAAGCGTTGACTACCTGCCGCATTCTTCTCTTGCGTACCTCCGTTAAATACGCGAATACGTTTTTCTGTACGTTCTTTAAAAATGCCGATTAAGCGTTCCATTGCCCCTAGAGCAGTAGCAGGGAAACCGACCAAAAAGAGCTGCATAAATGGCATACGATAAACCGGATCTTCCGGATCGTAATCCCCTCCCATTGGTTTTCCTATTTCAAATAAATATTTCGCAGGTACAAGAAGGTGTTCTGGTATATATGCACCATCTACATGGATCCCGTTACTTCCCGTACTTCTTAAACCTAACGTATCCCAGTTTTCAATGATTTTGACGTCTGGATCTGAAGTAGAAACTACGGCTATACAATACTCAGGACCCTCACCCGTTATATCAATCATTGAACCAAGACCGACATAATCACTCCATAAGACACCGCTAGCAAAATTCCATTGACCAAAAAGACGGTATCCATCTCCATCCTTTTCCGCACGTCCAAGTGGAGCAACAACATCCGCAATCAAACCGTTATGACCAAGTACGACATCTCTTCCTTTTGGAGGAAGATAAGAAGGCCATATGTCATGTACAGCATAAAAATTGGTTAGCCATGAAGCAGCTACACTGTGTTTTGCAACAGTTCTTACAATATCTGTGAAGGTCCGTAAATCAACAAATGTGCCGCCATATTGTTTTGGGCGCATTAATTTATTAATTCCTCCTTCAAGAATAGCCTCCGCAACCTTTGGGGAAAAACGACCATTTTGATCTGCTTCTCTTGATTCTGCCTCAGCAATTTGGCCTATTTTTTCAGCTACAGCTAACCATGCATTCCTGTCTACATTCTCTTTTGTTACTTGGCCTGTATTAATCATTTAAAATTCCTCCCTAATAAAATGGTATTCTAAGGTAGATGAAATATATTTTCTAATAATCAAATTATAGTAAACGTTTTCATTTTTTTGATAGATTTATAAAATTTAAACTAAATCAAGTAAGCGCCTTACCAAAGGATTCAACCATTTCTCTTCTATGATAGAAGATTCCATGAGCGATTTTGTCCTCTGTCCAAGTGATTGTAGGGAAATCTGGATATGTGATATATCCTCCCGAATAAGCTTCGTTTCGGTTTCCAGATGGATCAAAAAAATAAGTTGTTTCTGCTCTGGTTATAGCATGACGAGTTGGTGTTACTTCAATTGGTACATCATATCTTGCCAATAAGTCCGCGGCCTTTAACACTTCGTACCAATTATCAACCTTGAAGGCTGCATGGTGCAATTTATTATCTGGCCCTTTAATAAAGGCAATATCATGAGCCTTTCCATTTTGTGCATACATAAAGCTGCCAACCATGTCTTCTCCATCCAAAGTCTCGATTCTTTCACTCTGAAACATGCCTAGTGCTTCTGTGAATAACCTTGTAATCGTTTTCAAATCATCGCCAGTTAGTAGAACATGATCCAAACGATGAGGTGCAATCCCTCTTATTTCATCTGGCCAAGGATGCGGATTTAAGGTGCCTGTCTTCTTGCCCAGTTGTTTAATTTCGTGATAAAGCTCCATTTGGTGCCCTGTTGGCAGCGTAACACGAATGGCTTCTCCTTCAGCAAGACGAGTTCCTTTCGAAATCCTTTTTGTTGTACAGCCGAATTGCTCGACCTGTCTTTCGTAAAATTCGAGATCCACTTCATTCCGTACTTTAAAAGCAAAATGGTCGAGACCAGGTGAATCCGCCTCTTGTAGTACGAGGCTATGATGATCAAATTCATCCCAAGCCTTAAGATAGACTCTTCCCGAACTTCTTCCCACTACTTCTAATCCAATGATATTCGTATAATAGTTAATAGATTCTTCAAGATCTAGTACCCTTAATTCGGCTCTTCCAATTCTCATAATCGTCATTTTCTTCCACTCCTTAGCTTGGTTCGGTATGTATTCATTATAGTATTTAAAATTTTCAGAATATACGATTAACAATACTAATTTTCAAGCTATTTTCCACACTCTTTAGTGTGTTCTATACTATTCCCATTGGTACTATGTCAATTTTGGATATACTTTGCACTTATTTTAAGTGTTATTTTGCAGATCCAACTTTAAAACACAGCTACCTTCTTATGTGAAGATAAGCTGGGTTTCTCACTTTTACTATTTTTCTAAATAGCGAGTTTTGGAACATAGAAGACAAATGGGTCATCAAAATTTTCACTGTAGGGGTTATTTCGCAAATCCAGCACATTTCGGAGTGTTCACCATTTTTTAATTTTGCATAATGCGACTAACCTTTTTCGACTGCACAATGTACATCCGCAAGACCTCCCAGGGTAAGACAACTATCTTTCCTCTTTTACTCGCCTGATTTACCCTACAAAGTTCCGCACATCTTTTGGACTTTGACTTGTTATGAAGCCTTATCCCTTTGTAGAGCCTTGGTATCAGATTTCTGTTCGTCGAGCCAAGATTTTATTCCACGCTTCCTTCAGCCCTTACCTCATGATAAGTACCTTGCGCTTCCTTAGTGGTTGGTCGATGTGTACCCCCACAGTGGACTTTCACCACCTAGATAGTTGCCATGCCTTGCACACATATAAAAGGGCTACCTCAGTAGCCCTTAATAAAGTGATTAAAAGAAATTAAAGTTGCCCACCATTCGTCGCAATTACATTTTTATACCAGAAGAACGACTTTTTCTTCTTACGTTCCAATGTACCACTGCCATCATCGTTTTTATCGACATAAATAAGACCGTAACGTTTGGACATTTCTCCTGTTGAGGCACTGACTAAATCAATACACCCCCAAGGCGTGTATCCCATAAGTTCAACACCGTCTTCAATGGCTTCACGCATCTGTCTAATATGTTCTCGGAGATATTCAATTCGATAATCATCGTTAATCGAACAATCTTCCTCTACCGTGTCTTTAGCTCCTAAACCGTTCTCCACAATGAAAAGTGGTTTACGGTATCTGTCATATAACTCATTTAGAGCAATTCTCAGTCCGATAGGGTCGATTTGCCATCCCCACTCACTGGCTTTTAGGAATGGATTTCTTACTCCTCCTAACATATTTCCTTCTACCATGTCATCCGCTGTTTTTTCCTTCTTTTCTGCACGAGACATATAATAACTAAAGCTGATAAAATCAACCGGATACTGTTTGAGTAGTTCTAAATCATCAGGATGTATTTCAAGCTTAATATTATGTTCTCTAAAGTAACGTTGAATAAATGGAGGATATTCTCCTCTTACTTGAACATCAGTACAAAAATTATTGAGTAAACGTCCTTCTTGTAGAACATACATTACATTTTCAGGGTTGCAATCAAAGGAATACGTAGGCATATATAGTACCATACATCCAATTTTTGCATCAGGAATTATTTCATGGCAAGCCTTTACAGCTAAACTGCTTGCAACAAATTGATGATGGAAAGCTTGGAAGGTAGGTTGATATTTGTCTTCTTCTTTATGAATTGCAAAACCTAGACTCATAGTTGGTATTTCTATACCAGAATTGATTTCGTTAAATGTGAGCCAATATTTTACCTTGTTTTTATAACGGTTCAAAATTACTTTTGCATATCGTTCAAAGAACGTAACAACTTCTCTACTTCTCCAACCACCATATTCTTTTACAAGATTCACTGGCATTTCATAGTGAGACATTGTGACAACTGGTTCAATCCCATACTTATGCAATTCATCAAACACTCGGTCATAAAAAGCTAATCCAGCCTCGTTTGGCTCTATCTCGTCACCATTTGGAAAAATTCTTGTCCATGCAATGGACATACGATATACTTTGAATCCCATTTCTGCAAATAACGCGATATCTTCTTTATAACGATGGTAGAAGTCAATCGCCTCATGGTTCGGATAACTGTATTTTTCTGTATCCATTTCAAAATTAAAGCCTGGTGACTGTAATATCTTCCATCGTTCTTTTCCACCTGGCAGAACATCTGCAATATTTAATCCTTTATTCCCTTCATGAAAGCCGCCTTCCAATTGATTGGCTGCAGTAGCTCCCCCCCATAAGAAACCTTTTGGAAATTTCTTTTCATCAAAATTCATTTTTAAATCCTCCTCAATTAATATCTTTCTAATTGTTAATATCATCAATATATAGGGAAGAGGACTTAAGTCTCTCCCCAGATTTCCAAATTGAAGATCATTAAACCACTAATGTTAACAATGCTTCTTTTTCCTGAACAGCTTCTTTATTCATTTCGATAATATCAATATAACGGTCTGTATTTGTAATGATAATTGGAGTAGTAACTGGGTACCCAGCTTCTTTAATTTTTTCAATATCAAAGTTGACTAATAAGTCACCTTGGTTTACTCGATCTCCCTGTTTAACGACCGGAGAATAATATTTTCCTTCTAATTGGACTGTATTGATTCCGATATGGATTAATATTTCTGCTCCTTCGTCTGACGTAATTCCAATTGCATGCCCTGTCGGAAAAACTGTTGTGATCGTCCCGTTCACAGGCGATACAGCTTTTCCAACAGTTGGTTCAATTGCAATCCCTTTTCCCATAGCTTCTGATGAAAACACTGGATCATCAACATGTGCTAACGGTTTAATTTCTCCAGTTAATGGGCTGACAATTGCTTCTTGTTTTATAATTGTCTGTCCTGCTTCTACCTTGTTTTCTTCTACCTTGTTTTCTTCTACCTTGTTTTCTTCTACTTCTATTTTCTTTTTATCTTCATACCCGAAAATTACTGTCAGAATCGTTGTAATTGCAAAAGAAGAAAGTATAGCAATAATGTATGGTACTAATGGTGAATAAATTGGAATACTTAAAGCAGATGGTAGTGCCAATGTCATTGCTTTTACTCCAGCCAAGCCACTAACTCCTCCTCCGACAACTCCGGCTATTACGACATAAGGTATTGTACGTTTGTAACGAAGCATTAACCCGTACAGAATTGGTTCTGTAACACCTGACAATATTCCAGGTAATAACGTAGATCCAGCAAGTGCTTTTACTTTTTTGTCCTTTGTTTTTATGAAAATACCAAATGCCAATCCAATTTGTGCAAATACAGCTGCGGAAAGTAATGCTAGCAGTGGATCCCCACCATGTGTCAAATTCTCAAGAATAAATGGAGCGAGCCCATTGTGGATACCTAATAAGGTAAGGAAAGTGTATGAACCTCCCATTAAGGCACCTGACAAGATTCCACTTTTGGAATATAAAAAATTAATAAATGTTCCAATGCTATTTCCAAAATAGACTCCGAAAGGACCAAATGCAATTGTTGTTAATGGTACGATGATAAGCAAAGACAACATAGGAACCAAAAACAATTGTAGATCTTTGTGAATGGTTTTCCTTAGAAATCTATCTAAAAGAGCGTAAATACTAACTGCGATAAAAACAGGGAATACAGTAGAAGAATAGCTCATCAAAACAACCGGTATGCCAAGAAAATGAGTGCTACCACCTGCATTCTGTAGCAAACTTGTAAAATTAGGTTCTAGCAATGCTGCCCCAATCATACCACCCACATAAGGATTTGCTCCTAGCTTTGTTGCAACTGTAATCCCTAAAAAGATTGGGAGGAAGTAAAAGAGCGCGTTTCCAGCTGCAGATAAGATAAAAAAGGTCCCGCTTTTGGCGGATAAAAGACCAGTCATTGTTAAAAGAGCTAACAACGCTTTAAGCATCCCAGCACCAGCAAGGGCTCCCAGTATCGGAGAAAAGCTTCCTGCAATAACCTCAAATATTTTTCCAATAACATTTCCCTTTGATTTTTCTGATGAATCCTTTGCAGTACCTACATTTGCTATCTTTATTACATCTTTATATACCTCAGAAACATGACTTCCAATAACAACTTGAAATTGACCACCGTTCTCAACAACACTGAGAATCCCATCTGAATTTTCAAGACTTTTCTTATCAGCCTGACTATGATCTTTTAATGTGAAACGTAGACGTGTGGCACAATGCACAACACTAATTATGTTTTGTTCTCCACCGACCCATTGAACTATTTCCTTAGCTAAGCTTTGGTAACTCAATTTTCTCCACTCCTTTTATATATTGTTTTTTGTTTTTTTCTAACTTTTATTAACCTTTCATGCGGTAAAAAATGAATGTAATAAAAAAAACCTAAATCAAACATTCAAAATTGATTGTTTGATTTAGGTTTTGCCGTTGGTTACAACCCTAAAATCATGCATTATTATTTTTTACTACTCTTTCAATATGAATCGTTAAATAAATCATTTCTTCATCCGTTAACTGGTAGGTATAAGAGCTCTCGATAAACTTCTTTATTTTTTGTGAACACTTATGTGCCTCAGGATATTTCATCTTGATTACATTATATAAATCATCATCTGTTGTACTGTTATAATGATTGCCTTTTACTAAACGTTGTGCAAAAAATTTTAGATGCGTAATAAATCGGTAATATGGTAAAGAATTTTCATTAAACTCAATCTTATAATGATATCTAACTATAGTTAAGACTTCTTGCATAACTTTTGTCATGTCTTTTACGACTGGCATCTCTTCATTCAATTCAGCATTAACAATATGAAGAGCTAAGAAACCTGCTTCATCTTCCGGTAAAATGACACCAAATTGTTCACATATCATATTTAATGCTTCTAATCCAATCTCATATTCATCTTTATATAATTGCCTAGTTTCCCAAAGTAAACCATTTTTAATAGGCAAATTATTTTTATAACGTTCAATTGCAAAGTGAATATGATCAGTTAAATGAATATAAATGCTATCGTTTAATTTCTTTCCTAATTTCATTTTTGCATATGCAATAATTTTTTCAGATATTTCCATATACTCAATTGGCATATCAGCAATTAAGGTCTTGAACTTTTTCATTATATCTTCGTTTTCTAAAGTGAAAATTTTATCTATTTGTTCTTCGTTGATCTCATCTCCAACTTGTTTTTTAAAAGCTATTCCACGTCCGATGATGATGATTTCTTGTTTGTTTTTTGTAGAAATAACTGCATTGTTGTTTAAAATTTTCTCTAATTTCACTTTATCACCTCCGATAATAGAAAAAGGCAAAACCCCTACCTCTTTCCAAGGTAAACGGTTTTGCCTGATTTAACAGTTACAATCCGTGCTGTATACGTTAACAGTACTTTATCATATGATTTTTGGATTAGCAATATATTTTTTCAAAAAGGTTAAAATCAACTATCTTGCCCCATTAGCAAAAATGTGAGAGATTTTTTCACGATAAATCTATATAATCCTGTCTAATAAATCCCCCACTTTTTCTGCCATTTCCTGCGGTGGATAAGGCATGTCGTTTTTTAGCCACCATTCCACTACACCTACGTATGCATTTGCAACAAATTCGGCAACTATATCTTTATTTTGACCGAGATTTTTGCCTTTTGTTACATCAACGTCTTTTTTGAATTCTTCGATATTATGTTGAACAAACCGGCTACGAAAATAAGGGGCTCCTTCACTTGTTATCATCGTCGAAAAAAATAAATAATTACTTTCAAGATATTCCATGCAGAGTACGGTCGCTTCTATCCAATCCATTTCAGCTTCCAACTCACAAAGTTTAGCCATATTATTGATATGTTCTTCTATAATCTTATCCAACAGATCAAATTTATCCAAGTAATGCAAATAAACAGTTGCACGGTTAATATTTGCCCTGTCAGCAATATCTTGAATGGTAATGCTATCGAAATTTCTTTCTGACATTAATTCAAGAAATGCTTTTTTAATTGCTTCTTGAGTTCTAGCAACCCTTCTATCGACTTTTGTCATGTTAAAACACCCTGCTTTCTTGAGAAAATCAACAATTTTTATCGATTTGTTGCGTAAACAACAAATCCGGTTAAATTAACGAGTTTTATGTATTGTTTTGTTTATAGTTATATTATAAATTATTGACAGATGTCGTGAAAACATCAATTGTAATTTTTATTTTACATGATGGATGTTATTTAATATGCCAAACTATATTTTTAAGTTAATCAATAGGGTAACAAGGAATCCGTTTCATCAAAACAGGTTTGGCATCAAAATTGCGGCAGATCTGTACTTTGCCAAAAGTCTTTGATGAGTCAAAGAAACACGCGCCGTTATTATCAGTGCCCCCCATGGTGGTGTTTATGCTCAAAACATGGCAGAGCGTCAATTCTCGTTTCATTAACGGACACGTTTTCTCACAAGAAGACTTACAGCCATTTTAGATTATTGGAGGTGTTATTAATGATTAATACTAATGCACGAGCCGTATTCAGTCCAGATAGTCCATTCAAGCTCACTACTATTCAGCGCAGAGATCTTCAAAGGACTTACTTCTTATGAATTGGTATAATAAAACACCATTCTTGTAAATCCTTAGATAATGAAATTTAAAATAATGCAAAACAATTTGAAAGGATGAAAAAACGAAATGACAATTGAAAACAAAGTAGTTATAATCACTGGAGCTTCATCTGGAATTGGTGAAGCAACTGCAAAATTATTGGCAAGTAAAGGTGCTAAAATTGTTTTGGGCGCTCGTCGTGAAGACAAATTAAAAGCATTGACTGAGGAAATTCAAAAAGCTGGTGGACAAGCTGCTTATCGCGTTACAGATGTTGTAAATCCAGATGATAGTCAGCAGCTTGTTCAGCTAGCTAAAGACACTTTTGGTGGTGTCGATGTAATCTTCTTGAACGCTGGAATAATGCCTAATTCACCACTTTCCGATTTAAAAACTGAAGAGTGGATCAGTATGGTTGACGTTAATATTAAAGGTGTATTGAATGGTATCGCAGCAGTATTGCCAACATTTACATCGCAAAAATCTGGTCATATTATCACTACTTCATCAGTAGCTGGGCTTAAAGCTTACCCAGGCGGTGCGGTTTATGGCGCAACAAAGTGGGCTGTTCGTGATTTAATGGAAGTTTTGCGTATGGAATCTGCCCAAGAAGGTACTAACATCCGCACAGCAACTATTTATCCGGCAGCTATCAACACGGAATTGTTGGGTACGATTACTGATAAGAATGTTTCAGAAGGTATGACTGCGTTGTACGAACAATATGGTATTTCACCTGATCGAGTTGCCAATGTTGTAGCATTCGCGATTGATCAGCCAGAAGATACGAACGTTAATGAGTTTACAATAGGACCAACAAGTCAACCTTGGTAATAATTACAAGATAAGATAAAATTAAGACTATTCATTTTCTAAAGGTTAGGCTGTCGAGGAGACCTCGACAGCCTTTTAAATTCCTCTCATTATTTTATACAGGTTTTAATATTCAACTAGAATTAGTAGTCAAATAGAAACCCCGTTACGATGAGTTTACTAGACCATAAACAGAAACTTGGAGGAGGAAAATGGTATGAAAAAAAGATTACTTCCATTATTTGCATCGCTGTTAACCCTCACCCTTGTTGCTTGCAACAACATTGGTATTGGTACAAAGGATATTTCTCAACAAGAAGAGAATTCCTCTGGGGCTAAATCTGGGGAATACGCTGAGATTGGATCTGGGGCTAATCTTGTTAAATTCCCTAAAGACCTAAAAAAAGGGATAGTGTTTACCACTTACGATCGAGGAGATATTCATGAAGACATCTATGTAAATAGGAAGGAAGCAATTGAAGCAGTGCAAAACGGAAAGGAGCTTCCGAGCGGCACCATTATCACTCTCGTTGGCTATAAGGATGGAAAGATTGAACAATATTTAGTGATGGAAAAGCGTACCGGCTGGGGCTCCAAATATTCACCGGAGGAACGTAACGGGGAATGGGAATATCAGCATTTTACTCCTGCCAGAGAAGTGGCTAAAGATAATATTGGACGTTGCTTTTCCTGCCACGCAAATCAGGAAAGGGATCAATATATTAATTCGTTAGATCAAATGAAAGAGTTTGATTTAGGAAAAGTTGCAAGTTCAAAGAATAGCAGCTCAGAATCCTTAATCGCAGCAATCCCTGTAGATCACTGGAAGGTAACGGCTCATACTAATGATTCTAAGGATGTAAATAAAGAAGAAAGAAATTTAATAGATGATGAGGAAAAAGCGAAAAAAATTCAGGATGTTCTGTTGAAGATGTATTTACAGAAATATGATAGCTAATGGTTGTGTGCTATTAATAGATTTACATGCACACAATGGGACACAATCTAGTGATAAATAGGCAATAGAAGAGGTGAATGCTTTGAATCGGAAGATGTTATTCAAGCTAGTAAATGACCTTGTTATGACTGTTCTCATGTTGATAGCAATGGCTTATTATATCACCGGAAATACGATTCATGAAGTCGTTGGAGTTATGGTACTTTTATTATTTGTTGTCCATAACTCTTTAAATCGACGTTGGTATAAAGTGATTATAAAGCGAACACATAATTTACGGAGCATCCTACAAATAGTAATCAACCTACTATTTCTTGTAACTATGGTTTTGATGATGATAAGTGCTTGTTGATTTCCAGTGATTTATTTACCTTTATTCCTATAAATAACGACATGATACTACGGCAAATACATGTTCAGACTGCCTATTGGGGTTTTATCATCGTGGCAGTACATATAGGATTTTCCTGGGGTATGATTATCAATTCAATGCGGAGGATGACGGGAATAACCGGCACTAACCGTATTCGCACCATTGGGTTGCGTATTTTGGCGGTGTTAATTGTTGTCTACGGGTTGCATTCTTCCTTCGAGGGAGAAATGGGTTCTAAGCTATTCATTTACAACCCATTTGGGTGGTTCAATGATCATTCCACTTTCAGGTTTTTAATTGACCACCTATCTATCATAGGAATCTACATCGCTGGGACACATAATGCTTTGAAATTTATTCAGAGGAAGGAACAAAGAGGAGTTCAAAAAAACTATACAGTTTAAAAGGGATGGATATCAATAGAGAAAACAGCTAAATGGAAACTGTTATCACTCATTGAAAAAGTTATCTAAATGATATCGGCAAAGGTAAACCCTTAATTTACTCCCCTTTACACAACTACAAAATAAAACTGTCCTTAAAGAAGGAGATCCATTTTATGACTAAACGAAATAACTTGCTGATTTTCATATTGACTATAGGAGTTTTCGGCATCTTAAATACCGAAATGGGGGTTATTGGGTTATTGCCTTCCATTGCTGATCACTTTAATGTCAGCATATCAAAAGCAGGATGGCTGGTGAGTCTTTTTGCTCTTACTATTGCTGTATCTGGACCAACGATGCCGTTATTGTTTTCCGGAATAAATCGTAAGAAGGGCATGTTACTTGTATTAGGAGTTTTCGTTTTGGGAAACATTGTATCCATATTTACATCTAACTTTACCATTCTATTAATTGCTCGCATCATTCCAGCCTTTTTTCATCCAATTTATTGTTCTTTGGCATTTACAGTAGCTGCTTCCTCAGTAAGTAAAGAAGAAGCTCCAAAAGCTGTTTCTAAAGTATTTATAGGAGTATCTGCTGGAATGGTAGCCGGAGTACCGATTGCAAGTTTTATCGATAGTTCCATTTCGTTTGAAATGGCGATGGCATTCTTTGCTATTGTTAATTCTATTGTATTCATTGCAACATTGATCTTTGTACCATCAATACCTGTTGAAGAAAGACTTTCTTATGGTACACAACTTTCCATATTAAAAAAACCTATAATATGGCTTTCCATCGTGACTGTCATTTTATTAAATTCGGCTATATTTGGGGTATATAGTTATCTTGCTGAATATCTGAAAACAGTAACGAATATGTCTCCGAATACCATAAGTTTAACGTTATTCATCTTTGGTGGAGCCAGTATTATTGGAAACATTGTCACAGGAAAGTTACTTACTCATAGTGCCATTAAGACTGTAGTATCTTTTCCTTTGGTATTGGGTGCTGTTTACATCATTTTATTCTTCACAGGGCAGTTTACGGTACCTATGGCAATTATAACTTTAATTTGGGGAATATTGGCTGGAGGAATCATGGCAAATATTAACCAATATTTGGTTACGTCTTCAGCCCCCGAAGCACCTGATTTTGCCAATGGATTATTTATATCAGCCTGTAACGTAGGAACAACATTGGGTGCAGCCGTAGGTGGGGTATTTATATCAGGAATGGGTACACAATACGTCGTATTGGTGGGAATCCTATCATTGTTCCTAAGTTTGGTAACTATCTTACTTAGAAACTACATGTATATACCTACACAACAACTATCTAGATAAGGAATAAATTTCAATATTCTTTAAGAGCTCTCTATTCATTATTGATTTATATTTCCTGCCCTACTGTCTTTTATAAAATTTCTAGGGTGTGGAAAAATCTACTCTAGCCCAAGATTAGTAGCCGAAAAAAGGAGGATATTAATGTCAAAGGATATAAAAGTTGCACTTGTCACTGGCGGGAATCGAGGAATTGGATATGAACTGGTCAAACAATTAGCTCAGATAGGTTTTAAGGTCATTTTGGTAAGTCGGGATCCAGAAAAAGGACTTGAAGGTGCGCAAAAACTTAATGAGCCAAATCTTGATGTGTCGTTTCTGGAGATGGATGTAGACAACCAAGAAAGCATCCGTCAAGCAGCGATTACTGTAAATGAGCGATTTGGAAGATTAGACGTATTGATTAATAATGCTGGCGTGTATTTTGGATGAGAATAAAAAGTTAGTGGCTATAGATCCTTCTATTTTGGAGAAAACAATGGCAACGAATTTCTTCGGACCTTACCATGTCATCCGTTCCTTTATTCCAATCATGGAAAAACAAGGCTTTGGGAGAATTATTAATGTTTCCTCAGAATATGGGGCGATGAGCGAAATGTCATATCCAGGAGTAGGAGCTTATAAGTTATCTAAATTTTCCATAAACGGATTGACACGATTGGTAGCGGCAGAAATCAATGGTGATATCAAAATAAATGCAGTCGATCCGGGATGGGTTAGCTCAGATATGGGTGGACCATCTGCTCCAAGAACACCCAAGCAAGCAGCCGAGTTAATCCTGTGGTTAGCGACGATTGGACCTGAAGGACCTTCCGGAGGATTCTTTAGAGATGGAAAACCAATATATTGGTATTAATACAGTTTAATTATGGTTCGATGAAACTGAATTTCTCAATTATTGTTTAGAATCTAATTAAGGAAAGTTTAAGTGCAACAGTTCACAATCTTTTTTAAAGAGAGCATTCTGGAAATTTTCCTTAGATAAAAAAGAATATCAGACACTTTATTTGTTAGCGTCTGATATTCTGATCAAATTACATTCTACTATCAATTAATACTATTTTCTCAAGGTTTGTAATGCACCACTCCATGCAATAACTTGGTCAAGCCAAATTGACATTATTAAGATGTAATTCAGCTGGTTTAAATGTTGTAAAGTTTTCAAAATCTGTAAATAAAGATAATGTTGGGTGAGTCTTAACATCCGCAATTAGTAATTCTCCACAGATCCCTCGTAAATGTTCAGCTGCACGAGCTCCACCAGCTCCACCATAGCTAACGATGCCTGCCGCTTTGTTATTCCAAGCTTCAAACCTTTTCACTCCAAGCTGCTATTCCAGGTTCTGTTCCATCGGTTGTTCCGAAAAAAGGCAATTGGAATTCGGCAATATCTGCTATTTCATAATTTGCATCTCCACGTTTGTCTGCAATTCCTTTTACCCATTTTCCAACCTGAGGACTAACCCGACCTTCACGAGTGCTTCCTAAGATAATTC
Organism: Neobacillus cucumis; assembly: GCF_023715505.1. Next base: position 464,450 of record NZ_JAMBOH010000002.1, read on the forward strand.
CGATATTTAATTTTTCATTTGTCATTACTTCTTCCTCCTGATGGTTTTTTCATTTAACATTGTCAAAAAAACAAATTGTTTTGAATCAACTTTTCTAAGCTTTATGGAAAAATAATAAAGCATCCTTCTTCTAAGTTGTGTGATAATTTAATTGTCTATTTGAGATATTTGGCTAACAATTTGGGTCAAAGCCTCTTTCATCGGTACGGCAGGGCGTTCAAGCAGTTTTTCCAGATCGTTGCTTTCGACCTCTAATCCACCCTCACGAATGCCCTTTTGTGTGTTAATAAGCATCGGAAGGAAGGCTTCCGGAACTCCAGCACCTTTCATAATCTCGGCATAAGTGTCATCATCCACCTGTTGAAAAGGAATCTCTTTCCCTAATACAGTTTCAAGTATAGGGACTAATTCTTTATGTTCCATAAGTTTACCGGAAAGTTCGTAAATCGTGTTCTCATGTCCATTTCCAATAAGTACGTTGGCAGTTGCCTCCGCCAAATCCTGTCGAAGCGCCCAACCTACTTTCCCATCTTCGGTCGCCGTTATCCATGGAGCACCCGCCATAGCACCTTTTATACTTTCGATTTCATTTTCTAGATACCAGTTATTCCTCATAAAATGAATAAGGAATGCCTGTTTTTACAATAGCCTCTTCCGTAGCTTTATAAGCTTGAGCAAGGAAAAAGTTGCTATCGCTTGCTTTAGTCGCACTGGTAAACGCAATAAATTTAATGTTGGCGCGCTCGGCGGCAGCAACCGCATTGGCGTGTTGCCTTATTCTTATTTTATCGCCTTCAAGCTGCACCTCGACATCTTTATACACGAACAAACGCTCCCTACGAAACTAAAATAAAAAGGACCATTTTAGGTCCAATAATTCAATTTCTCCAAGGAAGGCATCCTTAAGTTTAATTGAATCCTTCACATTATTGAATAAAATATCTTATTTTTTGCTATGTCTCATGGTAATTCATCCTTTGATTTGAACTGGCTTAGTGAGACGGAGCCCTACCTTCGTTTTGCTCTGGTGGTTCATTTTGTTGGATGTGGTGACTTTTACAAACTTGTACAGCATTACAAAAAAAGGGAAAACCCGCAGGCACCCCATTCTTTGAATTTAATAAAAAAATTATATCCCCTAAATTACATAATTACATAGCTTACCGATATTCTCTACTTCCACAGATACGATGTCACCTGACATCATTGAACAACTACCAGAGGGCGAACCAGTAGCCAAAACATCACCCGGCTCCAAAGTCATAACTTGTGAAATCCAACTTATAAGGAAAGGAATTGAAAGTGACATCTGATTTGTATTACCCTCTTGAACTACTTTACCGTTTAACGTTGTAATTATGCGTAAATTGGTTGGATCTATACCGGTCACAATCCATGGACCTAAAGGTCCAAAAGTATCAAAACCTTTGCCGCGTGTAAATTGGGGATCAGTTTTTGTAAGATCTCTTGCCGTTACATCATTAAAAATGGTGCAGCCAAAAACATAATCCAATGCCTCTTCTTCTTTTATATTTTTTCCGCGTTTCCCAATAACGAGTGCCACTTCCCCCTCCATTTCCACCTGTTTGCTTAAATCACAGGAAGGAAGAATGATGTCTCCCTCATTTGGAATCAAGGAAGATGTCGGCTTTAAAAAAAGAAATGGTTCCTTAAGATTAGCCCTTCCCCCAGTTTCCTTTGCATGTTCAACATATGTCCAGCCTAAATTAACTACTTTTGAGGGTGATACAGGCTCCAAAATTTTCACATCACTATATTTATGTCTTACTCCATCATATTTTAATTGATTGTTTACAATTTCAGTAAAATCATTGGAAAATTGTATAATTTCATCATCCTCAACAATTCCGTAATATATTTTACCTTTATGATTCTGATAACGAACTATTGTCTGTGTTTTTTGTATTCCCTGTATTACCATATACACCACTCCTTCTATAAATTTGGGGTTACAAACGATTTATTCAATCTTTGTCTAATAGAGCGGCTCCTGAAATTCCAGGCTTTGTCATTTCATACGGATTTAAAATTAGCTCAATTTCTTCTTCAGTTAAAACATCATATTGTAGGCATAACTCGCGTACTGATTTACCATCTAAAATGGCTTCTCGTCCAATCCGTGCTGCTACCTCATATCCGAGATGAGGGTTTACAGCTGTTATAACTCCTACACTTTTTTCTACATACTCTTTTAAACGTTTTTCGTTGGCTTCAATGCCTAATAGACAATACTCTGTAAATACTTTAAATGAATTATTCATTATGTCGATTGACTGAAGCAAATTAAAGACTAAAACAGGTTCCATAACATTTAGTTCAAGTTGCCCTGCTTCTGAAGCTAGGCAGATCGTATGGTCGTTACCGATTACTTGGAAAGCAACTTGGTTAATCATTTCAGGCATAACCGGATTAACTTTACCAGGCATAATCGATGAACCAGGTTGGCGTGCAGGTAACAAAATTTCAGCTAGACCGGCACGGGGACCAGAAGCCATTAATCGTAAATCGTTAGCAATTTTCGACATGTTAATCATGCAAACCTTTAACGCAGCTGAAACTTCAGTATATGCATCTGTGTTTTGCGTTGCATCTACAAGATGATCAGCCCCCTTTAGCGGTAGCCCACTAATTTCTGCTAAGTGTTTCACAACTTTTTCAATATAACCGGGATCGGCATTTAATCCTGTTCCTACCGCTGTTGCCCCCATGTTTACTTCATATAAATGCACACGAGTTTCCTTAATCCGCTTTATATCCCGCTCAATTACCTTGCTAAATGCTTCAAATTCTTGTCCAAGTCGAATTGGAACTGCATCCTGCAAGTGAGTACGTCCCATTTTAATAACAGGGTCAAACTGTTGAGCTTTGTTTTTAAACACTGAATGCATCTTTTCCATTGTTTGCAATAAGTTTTCTAATAAATTAAGTGTTGCAATATGAATGGCAGTTGGGAACGAATCATTTGTTGATTGTGCCATGTTCACATGACTATTGGGACTTAATTGATTATATGAACCTTTTTCATATCCAAGCAACTCAAGAGCAAGGTTAGCAATCATTTCATTCATATTCATATTCATGGAAGTGCCCGCCCCGCCTTGGATTGGATCAACAATGAATTGATCATGCAATTTTCCTGCAATTATTTCATCAGCAGCCTTAACAATTGCATTCCCAAGCCCTTCATATAAACGTTTTACTTCCATATTAGCGAGAGCAGCAGCTTTTTTAACAATTGCTAAACCCTTTATTAGTTCTCCGCTAACCTTATAACCTGTTATTGGGAAATTTTCAACCGCACGTAATGTTTGGACTCCGTAATAAGCATCTATAGGAACATTCTTTATTCCTAAAAAGTCTTTTTCAATTCTGACGTTTTGTTTTTCTTCAGTGATCATCATTTTGTGCCTCCAATGTTGAAAGATAGATATGAAATTTATGCTACAGTTGATTGTTTAATAGATTCTGTATAATTTTTCGCTTTTACCTTATCGAATGAGCCTTCTGATTTTGACATAACAATGGAAGCTAATGCATTTCCCACAACATTCACAGCAGTACGAAGCATATCTAAAACGCGGTCAATACCCGCAATAAATGCCATACCTTCAAGTGGAAGACCCATTGAACTTAAGGTTGATAACACAACGACAAGTGAAGCACCAGAAACTCCAGCCATTCCTTTGGAAGTCAACATTAGCACAAATAATAGAGTAATTTGTTGTCCAATGGATAAATGAATCCCATACATTTGGGCTATAAAGAGTGATGCAACTGCCTGATAAATGGAAGATCCGTCAAGATTAAATGTATATCCGGTTGGAATTACAAAGGAAGCTACCTCTTTTGGACATCCAAATTTCTCCATTTTGTCCATTAATCTTGGTAATACAGTCTCTGAGCTTGCAGTTGTAAACGCTAAGAATATTTCGTCTTTTAATATTTTCATTAAGGTAAATACACTTGTACCAGCCATTTTTGCAATAATTCCTAATATAACAATGACGAAAAAGAACGTCGTTCCATAGATGACAAGAACTAATTTTCCTAATGGAATTAGAGAATGCACACCAAACTTTGCTACATTGACACCAATTAGGGCAAATACACCAAAAGGAGCAAATTTCATAACTAAATTTGTCACCCAGAACATTGTTTCCAATACACCATCAAAGAATTTTAAAACTGGTTTTCCCTTTTCTCCAATGGCTGCAACGCCTAAACCGAATAAAACAGAGAAAAAGACGATTGCTAGTAGGTCTCCTTCAGCTAATGATTGAAACACATTAGTTGGGATAATATGTACAAATTTATCTGCTATACTTGTACTTTCACTCGTCTTTACAGTTTGAACTAATGTCGAAATATTCCCTTTTTCCAAGTGACCAATTTTAACTCCACTTCCGGGGTGGAATAAATTTGCAGCAATTAAACCTAAAGCAAGAGCAATGGTGGTTACAATTTCAAAATAAATAATGGTTTTTCCACCTAATTTTCCTATCTTTTTTATATCACCAACGCCTGCAATAGAAACAACAAGGGCACCTATAACAATTGGGGCAACAATCATTTTAATTAAATGAATGAAGATATCGCCAATTGGTTGGAGAATGATCATTGCAGTTTGATTCCCATAAAAAATAGCACCAATAATAATACCTAAAGTAAGACCTATAAATATTTGTGTAGCCAACCCAAATATTTTCATAAGTTGAAACCCCTTTCATAATACTTAAAGATAAAAATAAAAATATTAGGTGTACCTCCTTTTTTAGATATGAAAATTGTTGATGAAGCTAGAAATGATAGTTTAAATATTTTTAAAATTTAAACACCTCATGAAATTGATTATAAATTACTATTTTAAAGTTAAGTTATAAAGGAAAACTATACGGTTATAGAAGAAATCAATTAGATAAATTAGTCTTTAAAACAAAAAAACAATAAACCGATTGATAACGTCATTCGGTTTATTGCTTTTCAAACATTTTATTTTTTAAAAAATCCATAAAAACAGATTTAGGTTTACCTTTTAAATAAATAAAGTCAATACTAATATTAGTTTTCACCGGAGGAGTCATTTCTACTCTAAATAACTCTTCATTTTCTAGTTCTTTTCTTACACAATGCTCAGGTAAAAAGCTAATGCCTAGACCTTGCAATACTAAATTTTTAGCCGTTTCCATATTATCAACTTCTAAATATATATTCGGATTTACACCATTACTTAGAAAGAGACGATGAATAATAAGCCAATCGATAGATCCATAATCAAAAAAGATAAGAGGCTGTTTAGCTACATCCTCTACTGTTACTCCTTCTTCTTTTAAAAAAGAATGATTTGCAGGGACAAAGAGGCTAATAGGATCATTATAAAGACGAATTGATTCTACTTGAGGGTGAGTTTCTGTTCGTATAATACCAAAGTCCACCTCTTTGTTAATGACCTTGTGTAAAATGTCTTTAGAATGTCCCGTTATAATTTTTATTCTAACGTCATTAAACTTTGATTTAAAAGCCGGCAAAATATCAGGGAGAACGTTGTTGGAAATTGACAAAGCACTCCCAAGGACTAGCTCATAAGGTACAGTTACTTGTTGTAATCCATACTTTGCTTCCTGATAGGATTGAAGAATCTTTTGTGCATGTGGAAAGAAATATTCTCCCTTTTCAGTTAATGAAATTTTGTTTCCATTTCGATGAAAAAGCTTTAAATTCACTTCACGTTCAAGGGATTGAATTCGAGCCGTTACAGAAGGTTGAGTTAAATAAAGAGCCTCTGCTGCTTTATTGAAACTACCTAATTGACAAACATATATGAAGGCTTCAATATTTTCAATATTCATTTCTTATGCTCCTTATTTTAGTTCACCATTGTATTTATTTACTATAACAAATCAATAAATTTAACTTTATAAAAAAGAAAAAAATAACGCTATCTTATTACATCTTCTTTCATTTTTATTTTACACCAATTGCACTTGCTGATACTTTCCCAATAGCTGTTTTAATTACGGTTTTGGCTAAAATTTCTGTTGGGTCAATAACACAAATATCTTGCGAAGATTTAAGTACAAGAGGAATTTCTGTACAACCCGCTATTATAGCTTCTGCCCCTCGATTTATTAATGTATTAGCTACTCTTGAAAGGTATAAAAGCCCTTTCTCTAAATCACTCCCTTTAATAGCATATATTCCTTCCATCACTTCTTTCTGCACTTGTAAATCAGGTTCAATGACATTAATATCATAGACTTGACAACTATGTTGATATAGTTTTGTATTTATTGTTCCATCAGTAGCTAATAAACCAACTCTACTAAAGTTTTTTTCATGTAAAAAGCGAGCTGTTTCTAAAGGCATATTTAATACTGGGATACTGACGGAATTTTCTATTAAATTAAAGTAAAAGTGAGCGGTATTGCATGCAATTACAAGAAAATCCGCACCGGCATTTTCTAGTCTTTGTGCTGATTGTATAATAAATGGGGCAGGATCTGTACCTTTTCCCAAAATAGCTGTTGTTCGATCAGGTATTTGTGAATAATTGTCCACGATTATATGGATATGATCCTGGTCCTTCTTTGCAGGTGTATAAAAAATAATTTTATTTATTAAATCGACAGTTGCTAATGGTCCCATTCCACCAATTATCCCAACTACTTTTTGCATTTTCTTCACCACTTAATAATAAATTTTTAACTTATAGTTTTTGGAAAGCTTTCCTATATTATAATTTTTATACTAAGTGATGAATTATAGAAATAATCTATACACTAATAGAAACAATATATCGATAGCCTTGATTATGATTTAAAAGTATTGCCGTAAAATGAACAGTTGCATAGTACAAAGCTAATCGTGTCAAAACCTCACTACCTTTTGATTTTACTCTCTTTGTGAACCTTGGAGAGTGCCACGACCTTTGGAGCGCCGCCTGAAAAGTTATAAACAAAGGACTGTAAGAGTCGTTCATCCGCTTTTCTAGTATCATCCATTATTAACGGAAAACTGTTCAAAAAAGCAGCTTTTCTTTCAACACTAACTTTTGTAGTATTGAATTCATTTACCAGTTGCGGTGTTCCCCAGACATTTGCTGCAATCCTGAGAGTTGTTGTTTTTCCCTGTGATGTACTACTAGCAAGGTCCACTATAAACGGATCTATTTTTAAATCATTTAACAGCACACTTACGAATGATGATAAAACCATAAATAAAGCTCTAGGATGATGTTTGATTGGTTCAAAAACATTAGTAATCCATCCTTGCCAGATTCTTGAAAAGCTTCTAATAGCTGTTTTTCTCCTTGGTCATTGGGGAGAATTTCGAAATTTCGAGGTAGCAGTGGATGAGCAAACCCATTTTTTATATGACCGAGGCGTTCCACCATAAAACCTCGGTCAATCTGATTAGAAGCTAACATTTTATCGAAGTAATCAATTAATTGCCTATAATTATTGTCATTACATGGGAATCCTTGTTCAGCGAGAGGAATCATCTCTTTTTTAGTTGCTAATGCCCCAGCAGAAACTAGTTCAACAACTAACCTCCCTCGATCATTCCAAGCAATTTCATAGTAAACTTGAGGTTACTCTACATTATATAGCTCCCGCTTTATTATAGGGGCATGGCGAGCAACCAATATTTTAAGTTCTTCTGCCTGATTTCCCTTTAATGGTTTTTTTTCAACTCGATACAAGGCATTTCCAATTATTCTAAATGAAAATGGAATATTTTTACATTTTTTAACAACTCTGTTAAAGAGTTTAGCTTCTGCATTGTCATACCCTCCTTTACGTTCTTATGTAACAAAAGAAGATGGAGTAAGAGGACCAATAACAAAAGAGGAACATGATTTATTATTTTCTAATGAAAGAGTTGAACTAAGTAAGCAAAATGACCTTAATAGCATTTTTAGTGCTTTAGATTATGAGGTTTATTTTGAGGATCGTTTACTTACAACAAATGAACGAATCAAGATAAAAAAAATAATTGAAATATTTCTAAATGACTAGCTTTCATCATCAAAATCGTTTTAAGGGATTGAAAGGAGCTAAGGAAAGATGGCTACATTGAGACAGTTACCAAGCGGAAAATGGCAGGCACGAGTTTCAAAAGATGGAAAAGAAAGAAGTATTGGAACATTCCGCGACAAAAAAGAATTTCGAATTGAAGCTGCTAAAGTTGAAGCACGAATATATTACGGGCAAACATTAAATGATAGAAACATGTTATTTGAAGATGCTATGAAAGATTGGCTTGAACATAAAAAAGCAAATGTAAAGGAATCGACGTTTGTGCAACTTGAAGTGATTGTTCGAAATCACGTTTTGCCCACTTTTGGACATAAAAAAATTATGACGATTCGTAGACCTGAGATAAAAAGATGGATTGCTAAATTTGGTGAACTCGATCAAAACGGCGAAGAAAAATATTCATTTGGTTCAAGGTTAAAATATCTTTCAGTTATGAAAAGTATTTTACATTATTCTGTTCATGAACTTGAAATTCTTGAAAAAAATCCTGCCGATAAATTAAAGGTTCCGGTTCAAGATAGTGTAGCTTTGAAGAAAAATAAAGAAGTAAAATATTTTAGCCTCGAAGAATTAAACAAGTTACTGGATTTTATGAAAGCATATAAACATCAGCGCTTTCCTGAATATCAACTTTATTACATGCTTATGTACTTTTTAAGCAAAACGGTTTAAGGATATCCGAAGCTTTGGTTTTAAGATGGGAAGATATTGATGGTGATAAAATAACCATAGATAAACAAACCAGCCGTAATTATAATAACAAAGTAAAATTAATAACATTAAAAAATAGTGCTTCTTATCGAACCATTAAAATTGACCAAGATTTATTACGTGAATTAAAAAAGTTTAAGTTGAAGCAAAATGAACTGATTTTAGCAAATGGCAGATTCCGAAAAAATGAAGATGGCATTATCTTTCAAAATTATAACGGACATTATTTAACACCTTCTACCGTTCGTGGAACTATCAAAGATTATTGTAAAAAAGCCGGTGTAAAATATAAAGGCACTCACGTGTTTAGACATACACTTGATGTTCTGCTTCTTGAATCTGGTGCAAGTCTGAAATGGTATCTAATTGATTAGGACATAAAACCATCAAAACAACAGTGATACGTATCCGGATATAATTTTAAAAAAAGAAGAAGACGAACTTCAAAAGTTCGCCTCCTACACTTAAAGATAAAATCAAACCGGCACTGAATCGGCACGCCGTCAATTTTACATTTATAATCATCGCTCAACCCTTGATATACAAAGGTTTTTTATTATTAACCGATAGAACCTTCCATCTCGAACTTAATCAGACGGTTCATCTCAACGGCATATTCCATTGGTAATTCTTTTGTAAACGGCTCAATGAAGCCCATTACAATCATTTCAGTTGCTTCTTGCTGAGAAATACCACGGCTCATCAAGTAGAATAACTGCTCTTCAGAAACCTTTGATACCTTCGCCTCGTGTTCAAGAGAAATATTGTCGTTTAGAATTTCATTGTATGGGATCGTATCAGATGTTGATTGATTATCCATAATCAATGTATCACACTCAATATTTGCACGGGCACCATCCGCTTTGCGGCCAAAATGAACCTGTCCGCGATATGTTACCTTACCACCATGCTTAGAGATTGATTTTGATACGATTGTTGAAGAAGTATTTGGTGCTAAGTGAATCATTTTTGCACCAGCATCCTGATGCTGACCTTTACCTGCAATCGCAATCGATAAAGTCATACCACGTGCGCCTTCGCCTTTTAAAATAACGGCTGGGTATTTCATGGTTAACTTAGAACCGATATTACCATCGATCCATTCCATTGTTGCGTTCGCTTCACAAACCGCACGCTTGGTAACCAAGTTAAACACATTGTTTGCCCAGTTTTGGATCGTTGTATAACGGCAATAAGCATCCTTTTTAATGATGATTTCTACAACCGCACTGTGAAGAGAGTTAGTTGTATAAACTGGTGCTGTACATCCTTCTACATAGTGTACAGATGAACCTTCATCAACAATAATAAGGGTACGTTCAAATTGTCCCATGTTCTCAGAGTTGATTCGGAAGTATGCCTGTAATGGCGTATCTACCTTAATTCCTGGTGGTACATAGATGAATGAACCGCCAGACCAAACCGCTGAGTTTAAGGCTGCAAATTTATTATCCGTTGGCGGAATTACTTTTGCAAAGTGTTCACGGAAAATATCTTCGTTTTCTCTTAAGGCAGAGTCGGTATCCTTAAAGACGATTCCTAGCTCTTCAAGGTCTTCCTTCATGTTATGATAAACAACCTCTGATTCGTACTGTGCAGATACACCAGCAAGGTATTTTTGCTCTGCTTCAGGAATCCCAAGCTTATCGAAGGTAGCTTTAATTTCCTCTGGTACTTCATCCCAAGATTTCTCGGATTTTTCAGATGGTTTTACATAATACGTAATTTCATCAAAGCTTAAAGAATTCAAATCCCCGCCCCATTGTGGCATTGGCATTTTGTAGAAATGCTCAAGAGACTTTAAACGGAAGTCAAGCATCCACTGTGGTTCGTTCTTCATTTTTGATATTTCTTCAACAATCTCACGCGTTAACCCACGTTTTGATCGGAAAATGGAAACGTCTTTATCGGCAAAACCGTATTTATAATCACCAATTTCAGGCATCTTTTTTGCCATCGTCGTATTCCTCCTTATTAGAAAAGCGGAAGCGCCTTGACCAGCCCCGACAGCTGCTTGCGGTCCTGACGGTGAAGTCGTTTTTTGACTTCATCGGCAGGACCGAAGCGACCTCGAGGGGCTAGGCGCTGGAGCTGGACATAACCGCTTCAATCGCTTTTCGTTTTACTTTTGTTCCTCTTCCTTTAATCCCTTTTCCATTGCCTTCCATGCTAATGTTGCACATTTAATTCTGGCAGGAAATTTAGAAACACCTTGAAGTGCTTCAATATCACCTAAATCAATGGAATCATCGTGATCGTGACCTAACATCATTTCAGAAAAAATCTCTGATAATTTAAGTGCTTCTTCAACTTTTTTCCCTTTGATCTCCTGCGTCATCATCGAGGCAGAAGACATCGAAATCGAGCAGCCTTCGCCTTCAAACATAGCTTCTTTGATGATTCCATCTTCGACCTTAAAGGTTAATTGAATTCGGTCACCACAGGTAGGGTTATTCATATTAATGGTATGGCTGCCATCCTCTAAAATACCGCGATTGCGGGGTTTTTTATAATGGTCCATAATGACTCGACGGTATAATGCATCTAAATCTAAATTTCTAGAAGACATCGCTGAAATACTCCTTTGTTTTGACAAGCCCTTCAACGAGTTTATCAATATCTTCTTCCGTATTGTATAAATAAAAACTTGCACGTGCAGTAGCAGAGGCTTTTAGCCATCTCATCAGCGGCTGTGCACAATGATGGCCGGCACGGACGGCAATTCCTTCTGCGTCCAATACGGTTGCTACATCATGCGGGTGAACATCTTCTATATTAAACGTAATAAGTCCAGCACGCTTAGCTGCATCAAGCGGACCATAGATGGTCATACCCTCAACCGCAGCTAATTTTTCAAGCGCATAAGCCGCAAGCTTATGTTCATGCTCGGCAATATTGTCTAAGCCAACCTCATTTAAAAAGTCGATGGCCGCTCCTAGACCTACAGCACCAGCAATGATAGGAGTGCCGCCTTCAAACTTCCAAGGCAGTTCCTTCCAGGTTGATTCCTGCAAGTGGACAAAATCAATCATTTCACCGCCAAATTCAATTGGCTCCATATTTTCAAGAAGATGTTTCTTTCCATATAGAACACCAATGCCGGTAGGACCGCACATTTTATGTCCTGAGAAGGCCAAGAAATCACAATCGAGATCTTGAACATCGATATTCATATGCGGTGCACTTTGAGCACCATCAACGACCATAATAGCCCCATTCTCGTGTGCAATTTGGGCAATCTCTTTAACGGGATTAATAACGCCAAGAACGTTAGAAACCTGCATGACAGAGACAATTCTCGTATTAGCTGTAATCGTTGCTCGAACATCTTCTAGTGAGATAGTGCCATCTTCCTGGAGCGGGATGTATTTTAACTCGGCACCGGTACGTTTCGCTACCTGCTGCCATGGAATAATGTTACTATGATGCTCCATGTAAGTAATAACGATTTCATCGCCTTCCTTTAAATTGGCAGCCGCATAGCTGGAAGCTACCGTATTAAGGGAAGTTGTAGTGCCTCTTGTAAAAATGACTTCCTGTATGGATTTAGCATTTATGAATTTACGAACCTTTTCCCTTGCCCCTTCATATGCGTCCGTAGCTCTAGTTCCGAGCGTATGAACACCGCGATGGACATTGGAATTAATTTCACGGTAATATTTTTCAATGGTCTCAATAACCTGAATCGGTTTCTGGGAAGTAGCTGAGCTATCCAAGTAAACCAATGGTTTGCCATTCACTTCTTGATCAAGGATTGGAAACTGGCTGCGAATATCTTGGATGTTCATTAGCGAACTTTCCTTTCAATCACTTCAGTTAATTGTTTCTTTACTCCTTCAATTGGAAGTTGAGTAACAACCGGTGCAAGGAAACCATGAATAACTAAACGCTCTGCTTCTGTTTTCGAGATTCCACGGCTCATTAGATAATAGAGTTGAACCGGATCAACGCGTCCTACAGAGGCAGCATGACCTGCAACAACATCATCTTCATCGATTAAAAGAATTGGATTGGCGTCTCCACGTGCTTTTTCACTAAGCATAAGGACACGGGAGGTTTGCTCTGCATCAGATTTCGATGCACCATGTTCAATTTTACCGATACCGTTAAAAATGGAAGTTGCACTATCTTTTACAACCCCATGATTTAAAATATTTCCGACCGTATTTTTACCGAAATGAACAACCTTTGTCGTAAAGTTTTGCGTTTGGTCACCACGGCCGACCACGACAGTTTTCGTGTCGCCAGTTGAGCCATCGCCAAGTAAGTTGGTTGTATTTTCAGAAATAGTATTTCCTTCGTTCATAAGGCCAAGAGCCCATTCGATCTGGGAATCTCTTCCTGCTACACCACGACGGTTGACATAGGTGGTAATTCCTTTTGCTAAATAATCAACAGCCCCGTATTGGACTTTTGCATTCACATTCGCGATAACCTCAGTCAAAATATTTGCCAGAGTATTTGAGGTTTCCACTGTGGAAATGTAGTTTTCTACATATGTGACAGCACTATTATCCTCTGCGACTACAATCACATGGTTAAATAGATTTGCCTCCGCATCATCTTGTACAAACACTGCCTGGATTGGTTCTTTGATTTCTACATTTTTCGGAATATATAAGAAAACTCCTCCGTTTACTAATGCTGCATGAAGGGCAGTTAAACGGTTTTCATCTATATTGATGGCTTGAGTCATGTAGTATTTTTTCAAAAGGTCACCATGTTCCCTTGCAGCTGTCAATAGATCCGTAAAGATAACACCCTTACTTTTCAGCTCTTCAGATAAAGTTAAGAAGGCAGGAGTCTGATTTCGCTGGATATAGAGATTTTTATTTTGATCCTCTACATTTATCAATGCTTTTACTTCCTCTGGAAGTGCATCTAGTGATGGATAGGCATCACTTTTAACCGTGTGCTGTTGGAATTGTGTGAAATTCCATTTATCTATTTTGGTTTTATCAGGTCTTGGCATGGAAAGCTGTTCGAATTCGTTTAGTGCTTTAAGCCGGAATTCTTCAAACCAAGCAGGCTCATTCATTTCTTTCGAGAACGAGCGGACAAATTCCTGATCAACTGGTAATTTGGTTTCTGTTGTCATTGTAATCCTCCTAACACTCTGTTACGCTTCTTGCCCAACTGTTTCATCTTCAATGCCAAGCTCTTGTTTGATCCAGTCATATCCTTCTGCTTCTAAGCGTTGTGCCAGCTCTGATCCGCCTGATTTAACAATGCGGCCTTGCATCATAATATGCACATGGTCAGGAGTGATATAGTTTAAAAGACGTTGATAGTGCGTGATAATGAGGCAGCCGAAATCTTCTCCGCGCATTTCATTAACACCCTTTGAAACAACTTTAAGGGCATCGATATCTAGTCCAGAGTCAATTTCATCCAAGATCGCAATTTTTGGTTGGATCATCATTAATTGAAGAATCTCGTTACGCTTTTTCTCACCGCCGGAGAATCCTTCATTTAAATAACGCTGTGCCATATCCAGGTCCATTTCAAGGAATTCCATTTGCTTATCCATCTTACGGATAAATTTCATAAGCGAAATTTCGTTTCCTTCACCTAAACGGCTGTTAATCGCAGAACGTAAAAAATCGGCATTTGTGACGCCGTTGATTTCACTTGGATATTGCATTGCTAAAAATAGTCCTGCACGTGCGCGCTCATCTACTTCCATTTCAAGAACATCTTGTCCGTCTAGAGTAATCGAACCGCTTGTTACTTCATATTTTGGATGTCCCATAATGGCAGATGATAAGGTCGACTTACCAGTACCGTTTGGTCCCATGATTGCGTGAATTTCTCCACCCTTTATTTCAAGGTTAACACCTTTTAAAATCTCTTTCCCATCAATTGCTACATGTAAATCTTTGATCGTTAAAGTTGATCCAGCCATATTTATACCTCCGAAAAGAAAGTGTGGTTAGCTTGCAAAGCAAGTTTGTTTAAAGTTCTATTCTCATTTTATTCTCATTACAATCTTATAACAAATGAAATGTATTAGCAACTCTTAAACAGTAGAAACAAAGAGCTATTTTCATTAAGTTAATACTAATTGAGAATACATACAGAACTTTTGAATGAAGATTCTGATAATAAACTCTTATGTAGAATAGACCCGAATAAAATCATACCTCATTTTTTTATCATTTCCAACTGAAATAGACCATAAATACTTTTCTATTTTTACCCAATCTATCTCTTTCATGTATTCAAACAAAGAACAAAAGCGCGAGGGGCTTGGTCAGCCCCGACAAGCCTAAGACGAGCCGGCCGGAAGGTTGCTTTTTAACCTTTTGTACGGATTGGCTTATGCTCGAGGGGCTTGGTGCTGGAGCTCACGTGTATAAACCTGTAAATCGTTGTACACAAGTAGTCAATCTTTCTTTTTCTAAACCACAAGGAAAAGCCAGTGAATCACTCACTGACTTACCCGTTTTTACCTATTTATATATTACTCAGAAACCGGTACAACAGCACCTTTATATTTATCTAGGATGAAGTCTTGGATTTCTTTAGAGTGAAGAACCTCAACAAGTGTTTTGATTGCAGCTTTGTTTTCATCACCTTTACGAACGGCAATCACGTTTACATATGGTGATTTTTTGTCTTCTATTGCAATAGAATCTTTAATTGGGTTTAAACCTGCATCAATAGCATAGTTTGAGTTGATTAAAACAGCATCGCCTTCACCGTTTTTATAGATTTGTGGTAAAAGTTTTGCTTCGTAATCTGCATCAAATACTAATTTCTTTGGATTTTCTACAACATCCTTGATTTCTGCTTTTGTTTTATCAATGCCTGATTTTAATTTGATAAGTCCTTGTGCTTCTAATAATGAAAGCAGACGGCCATGGTCAGCGACAGAATTGCTCATGATTAAATGAGCGCCAGTAGGAAGATCGCTTAGTTTTTTGTATTTCTTAGAATAAATTCCAATTGGCTCGATGTGGATACCGCCAGCATTAACGAAACCATAGCCAAACTCTTTATTTTGTGACTCTAGGTATGGAATGTGCTGGAAATAGTTTGCATCTAGTTCTTTTGACTGTAACGCTTTATTAGGAAGTATATAGTCTGTGAACGTCTTAATTTCTAAGTCAATACCTTTTTCTTTTAAAATTGGTTTTGCTTTTTCTAAGATTTCTGCGTGTGGAACAGTAGATGCTCCGACCACTAATTTTGTTGTGCTGCTTTTCGTGTCTGTACCTTCAGACTTGTCAGTTGATTTTCCGCAAGCAGCTAATGCTAGTACAAGTGCTGCTGTTAAAACTAATGTTAACCATTTTTTCATGTTGACCTCTCCTTTTATCTTTTATCTAATTTTGAAGTGATAAAATCACCGATAAACTGAATCACAAAAACGATAATTAAAATAATAACTGTTGCAATTAGGGTAACATCATTTTGGTTTCTCTGAAAACCGTAGTTATACGCAAGGTTTCCAAGGCCGCCGGCACCGATCGCACCTGCCATGGCTGTATACCCAACAAGAGCAATGGCGGTAACGGTGATACCAGAAATAAGGGCTGGCATTGATTCTGGCAATAAAACTTTCCAGATAATCGTCCCAGTAGTTGCACCCATTGATTTTGCGGCTTCAATGACCCCTTTATCAATTTCTCTAAGTCCGATTTCTACCATTCTTGCGTAAAATGGAGCCGCACCAATAATAAGAGAAGGCAATGCTGCATTTTCACCGATCATTGATCCAACTAAAATTGTGGTCAGCGGAATTAATAATACGATTAAGATAATAAACGGAATCGAACGAAAAACATTGACAATGGCACTGATCACAGCGTTTATTGGTTTGTTTTCCCAGAGGTTCCCTTTGGAGGTAAGAAATAAAACTAATCCTAGCAAGGTACCTAAAATAAATGTTGCTACAACGGAAATACCTGCCATGTAAAGTGTATTTTTTGTTTCTTCCCACATGATTAACCAGTCAACATTTGGAAGATAATGTTTAATCATTTGTAACCACCTCCACACCTACGGCTTGAGCGCGAATGAAATCAACGGCATCGTTAACTTCCTTGTCGTCGCCATCGATATGAATGAACAGGGTTCCATATGATCCATTTTGCGTTTGTGCGATTTTACCTTGTAAAATATTAACCGTGACCTGATGATGACGGATTAAATTAGTGATAACTGGCTGCTCAGCTGATTCACCAATAAAGGTTAATTGAACAATCTGACCTGATTGATAACGCTCAAGCAAATGATCTGCCGCTTCCTTTGTATCTTCATTCTCTGATACTTGCTGGACAAATCGCTTCGTGATTGGCTGCTGCGGATTTTTAAAGACATCCAGCACTGAACCAAGCTCAACAACCCTGCCGCTTTCCATAACAGCCACACGGTGACAGATTTTTCGAATGACGTGCATTTCGTGTGTAATTAACACAATGGTTAAACCTAGGCGTTTATTGATATCCACTAGCAATTCGAGGATCGAATCTGTTGTTTGTGGATCTAACGCTGAAGTTGCTTCGTCACAAAGTAATACCTTAGGATTGTTCGCGAGTGCCCTGGCAATTCCAACCCGTTGCTTTTGACCACCGCTAAGTTCTGATGGATAGGCGTTTTCCCGGCCTTCCAAACCAACCAGTTTAACAAGCTCTGCCACTCTTTTCTTTCTTTGCGGACCTTTGACACCGGCAATTTCTAGTGGAAAGGCAATATTTTCACTGACTGTTCTTGACCACAGCAAGTTAAAATGCTGGAAGATCATGCTGATTTCCTGACGGGCCTTTCGAAGTTCAGACCCCTTAACTTTTGATATAACACGACCTGCAACCGTAACGCTTCCTTCTGTTGGGAGCTCTAACCCATTTAGCATGCGGATTAACGTACTTTTTCCGGCACCACTATAGCCAATCACGCCGAAGATTTCTCCTTCTTTAATCTCAAGGTTTACATCATCGACTGCCTTAAGTTCACCTTTTTTGCCGGGAAATATTTTCCGAACATTCTGAATTGAAATCATTTGATCACCTACTTTTTATCGAAATCTTGGATATAGGTTAACTGTAAAAGTAAAAAGGATTCTATTATTTCAGAAAAATAAAAATGCCTTTCTGCGCGGGCAGAAAGGCATTATCAAAAATAAACCTTTCTCCCATCTCCCAAAGCAAACGCTTTGTGTGAATTGGCACCATTTCAATAAATATTGACGGTTGCCGGGCTTCATCGGGCACATCCCTCCACCTCTCTCGATAAGAGCTTACAGCTTCTATATTCAATTAAAACATTATATTATTTCAGTAAACTTATTATATTAACAAAAGTTATCGTATCACGGATAAAATGGGGTGTCAATGATTTTTTCTGTACATATTAGTAGGTAAAATTTAGGCATTCGCTTTTAGTGAGGTTAATCCTGTCGCAGATTCGATCGCTGTCTCAAGGTCATCCATTAAATCCTCGACATTCTCAATCCCGATGGAGAGACGGATTAAATCTTCTGATACACCGGCAGCCTTAAGTCCTTCGGCATCGAGCTGCTGATGGGTGGTGCTGGCAGGGTGAATAATTAAGCTCTTTGCGTCACCGACGTTAGCAACATGCGCCCAGAGTGTTAAGGAATTGATCAATTTTGCTCCCGCTTCTTTTCCGCCTTTAATACCAAAGACCACCATCGAGCCGGCTCCTTTAGGCAGATACTTTTCCGCTAATTGATAATCTGGATGTGAGCTATGACCTGGATAGGATACCCACTCCACCGCCGGATGAGCTAATAAATAATCAACGATTTGCTTGGTATTGGCTACATGCTCCTTCATCCGAACATGAAGGGTTTCTAGCCCTAATGTAAACAGGAAGGCATTTTGCGGACTCAGTGCAGGTCCGAGATCACGCAATAATTGGACGCGGGCTTTTATGATATAGGCAATTGCCCCTATGGCTTCTGCATAGACAAGGCCATGATAGCTGTCATCTGGGGTGGTGAAGCCTGGGAATCTTGGAGAATTCCAATCAAACTTTCCTCCATCGACAATAATGCCGCCAGTTGTGGTTCCGTTGCCTAATAACCATTTGGTTGCCGAATGAACGACAATATCTGCACCATATTCGATTGGCCGGCAGAGGTATGGGGTGGCAAAGGTATTATCAATAATTAAGGGGACCCCTGCTGCATGGGCAATGTCGGCCACTTTTTCAATATCAAGTACTCGTAAGCTTGGATTACCAATCGTTTCGGCAAAGACTGCTTTTGTTTTTTCAGTAATCGCTTGGCGGAAGTTTTCCGGATTTTCGGCATCGACAAATTTTACGTTGATTCCGTATTTAGGCAGGGTTACTGCTAATAGATTATAGGTTCCACCGTAAAGATTGGAAGCAGCGACGATTTCATCGCCTGCTTCGGCGACATTTAAGATTGCTAGTGTAATAGCAGCCATTCCGCTGGCAACGGCGAGTGCTCCTACACCACCTTCTAATAGTGCGACGCGGTCTTCAAAAACAGTTGTCGTTGGATTGTGAATTCTTGTGTATATGTAACCTGGTTCCGCTAGGCTAAACAGGTTGGCTGCATGTTCTGTATTTTTGAATTGATAGGCATTGTTTTGATAGATAGGAACAGCGCGTGCTCCTGTTACAGGATCTGGTGACAAGCCTCCATGGACACTTAGTGTTTCAAAACGGTACCTTTTTTGATTTTCTCCCATCTTTCCTGTTCCTCCTTTTTATTAAAAAAATGAAAAAACCCCGCTTCCTAAGAAGAGGGGGTTACTCTTCTCATCTTTCAAGCTTGAAGCTCTGCTGGAATTGGCACCGTGTTTTATAACCGGTTGCCGGGCTTCAAAGGGCCAGTCCCTCCACCACTCTAGATAAGATTCTGAAAATTCAATTGTTGTTAAATATAGATTACTAGAAATTTAATTCCGAGTCAACATATAGGATTATATAACTTTAGCAAGACTTTCATGTGCTTTTGTTAAAAAGAAGATGGATTCTAGGAGCAGTGTGGTTCTTAGGGGAGCGGATACGGTTAGCCGCCCTTTCTTTTCGAGTGTTCGCAGTGTCTCGGTTCCTTCAAAAAGCTGTTTCATTGCCTTAGAATCTCCATTAATCTCGTACCAGATTGAATCCTGATTGTTTAGTATTGATATTTTTCCATTTTTGATTTCGATAGTAGTAGTTCCCTCTTCACAGCAAAATTTTACTTTTATATCGGTATGTTTGATTAAGCTTAGGATATGCCCCTGCAGGGTGAACTTTTTTAAGAATTTTTCCGCCAGTTCGTTCATTTTTTACCACTCCGGTCTTGTGCGCACGTAATATTTTACTTATTCAGCACGGAAGACGGGATTCCTTTGAGAATCGCTCGACAATTCTCTGTTGAAATAGGCTATTTAAGCCGATTTCCCGAGAAATATGTCGAGTCTTCGAAAGTGTTAGAAAATAGTCAAATCTTTGACCCGGGATTCTAGGTAAAATGAAGGAGATACTAGAAAGGATGTGGAGTATGATTTTAAAGGATCGCCCTGAACCACTTGAATTAAGAATATTAAAGCTATTAGACGCTAGGACAGAGTTAGAAGAAAAGGAGAAAAAATATCTTCATAGTAAAGCTAAAGGTTATGAGGGTGAAAAAATGTTTGATTTGTTAACGGGGAAGCTTGACCCTCCAAGTTACCTCTTATATGACTTGTTGCTGGAGTCAAACAATAGCAAGTTTCAAATTGATACGTTGATGATTAGACAGGACCCGATTTACCTATTCGAGGTAAAAAATTATGAAGGTGATTTTAATTATGAAAATGGCAGGTTTTATTCTCTCGCTATCAAAAAGGAAATTAAGAATCCTCTGCTACAATTAGAACGGTGTGAATCTCTGCTCAGGCAGCTGCTTCAAAGTCTTGGGTGTCACCTGACTATTGAGGCCTATGTAATTTTTATTAACCCTCAATTCCACTTATATCAATCCCCTTTGAATAAACCCATTATCTATCCAAATCAGCTGCCCGATTTTATGTGTAAATTAAATAGGAAATCGTCTACTTTGAATGGACGCCATAAAAGTCTAGCTGAGCAATTAGTATCTATGCACCAGACGGAGTCCCCCTATGAAAAATACTCAAATTATTCATTTGATAGGTTGAAGAAAGGGATTATTTGTGCGGTGTGTCATTCTTTTAGTGTTTCAAGATATGATAGGCATTTACAATGTGATGTATGTGGTTATTGTGAGGGGATTGATCCGGCGGTATTAAGGGCGGTAGCGGAAATAAAGGTACTTTATCCTAATGAAAAACTAACAACTAACTTAGTTTTTGAATGGTGTAATGGGATTATATCTAAGCAGCCTATCGGAAGGATATTGAGGCAGAATTTTTGCGCTCATGGGAATAGGAAGTATACATTTTATGTTTAATTAATTTTTATGATAATCTCTCTTAAATCTAAGGGAGATTTTTTTATTGCTTGTCTATTGAAGAACATTTAATCGTTCGTATCGACTCTTTGTCACGTTTCCCAGCTGCTTCAGGGGTTATGAACCACTCTTATCTGTCGTAGGCTCCGATTCCCTTTGCCTTCGGGGGTTATGAATCCCTCTTATCTGTCGTAGACCTTGTTTCCCTTTTCCCTCGGGGGTTATGAACCACTCTTATCTGTCGTAGATCTCGATTCCCTTTGCCTTCGGGGGTTATGAACCACTCTTATCTGTCGTAGATCTCGATTCCCTTTGCCTTCGGGGGTTATGAACCACTCTTATCTATCGTAGATCTCGATTCTCTTTGCCTTCGGGGGTTATGAACCACTCTTATCTGTCGTAGATCTCGATTCCCTTTGCCTTCGGGGGTTATGAATCCCTCTTATCTGTTGTAGACCTTAATTCCCTTTTCCTTCGGAGGTTATGAACCACTCTTATCTGTCGAACGCTTCGATTCCCTTTGCCTTCGGGGGTTATGAACCACTCTTATCTGTCGAACGCTTCGATTCCCTTTTCCTTCGGGGGTTATGAACCACTCTTATCTGTCGTAGATCTCGATTCCCTTTGCCTTCAGGGGTTATGAACCCCTCTTATCTGTCGTAGACCTTGTTTCCCTTTTCCTTCAGGGGTTATGAATCCCTCTTATCTGTAGTAGATCTCGATTCCCTTTGCCTTCAGGGGTTATGAACCACTCTTATCTGTCGTAGATCTCGATTCCCTTTGCCTTCAGGGGTTATGAACCACTCTTATCTGTCGTAGATCTCGATTCCCTTTGCCTTCGGGGGTTATGAACCACTCTTATCTATCGTAGATCTCGATTCCCTTTGCCTTCGGGGGTTATGAATCCCTCTTATCTGTCGCAGCCCCTGATTCCTTTTTTCTTCGGGGGGGTATGCCTGCACATCCTCATAGAAAAAGCAGATGCGCTCCACGCATCTGCTTACCCAAGATAAGATTTAATTTTTTCAAGCAAATATGGAACAGAATGAAACGCATAAATCGTTTCCTGGACCTCACCATTATGAATAATTAACAGGCTTGGTACACTCTCAATTGCAAAATCCTTAGCCAAATCCGGATAAAAATTCAGATTCATTTTTCCCATCGTTACCTCTATAAGCTCACCCGTGATTTGAAGCATCCGAGACGCAACCTGACAGGTGCCGCATAGAGGGGTATAGAAATATAACAGACCGATTCCCTCACGGTCGAGGAAATCAGCCAATTCTGTTCGATTCCATTCATTCATCACACATTAACTCATTTCTAAATACTCAGCATGTACATCAATATTTGCCCCTAATAGGACCATTGCCAGGTGGTGTTCAGGCGCCGTCGCTACCTCCCGATACATCCGGTCAATATACAAATGCTCCGCATGGGGAAATTCACGTTTAAATCGTTTTCGAAGCTTCTCACCTGAATCATCTGCATCCACAAGGATATAGACATCCTTATCCTCAAGAAACTCAATCAATTCCTCTAGCTTGGAATGACTGATGGTTCCATTTGTACAGATAATCTCCACAGGTTCCTTCACAATATGCTTAACCTTATTTTTATCGGATTTTCCTTCGACAATAAGAACTTTGTCAACATACGAATCATTCATATCCCATCACCTGTAATATAAAGTTGTTTATGTTAACATATTCTAAAATACTGATTTCGTGTACCATCTTGTTAGTAAGTTAACTATAACATGATTGTCCGCTAAGAAATAGGTATTTGTTTAAAAATATGTTAACACCATCCACCATCATCACAGTCGGTATACTTGGCATTCGGCTGTTCCGTTACGGTAACATGCTGATAAATTTTTTGTTGTTCTGCCTCAAAATGATGATCCAATTCCACTTGAATCTGATCAGAAAGCTTTATTTTACCGATTGATGTATTTTCAAGAAACAGTTCAATTTCGCCATTTTTTAATTTTCCAACCACTCGGTCGGTCACATCAATCTTTTTTTGGTTTAATGTCATTTGCTCCACCCTCTTCATTATGGTTTAGGAATAGTCTGTCCCTGCCCGAATAGAAAAGGAGTGGAAATTTAAGAGAAAAAGCACCCATAAAATAGGTGCTTTGAAACGGATTAATCTTCTTTAATCATTTCCTCATATTGCTCAGCAGTCATTAATTTGTCTAATTCGCCTAAATCGGAAGGCTCGATGACAATCATCCATGCTTTTTCATATGGAGATTCGTTGACAAACTCAGGGCTATCACTTAATTCTTCGTTTATTTCTACAACTTTACCGCTAACAGGGGCATATAACTCAGAAACCGTTTTGACAGATTCAACACTCCCAAATGGTTCGTCAGCTGTAATTTCATCCCCAACTTCTGGAAGTTCTACGAAAACGATATCGCCTAATTCATGCTGTGCAAAGGCAGTAATCCCGACACGGACCTTTTCTCCCTCTACCTTTACCCATTCATGTTCTTCAGAATAACGTAATTCCTTTGGTGTACTCATATGCAAATTCCCTCCTGTTTTATGTAAAAATTCATCTTCATTAAGAAGCTAGAGCCAATTTTTTTCAAACTCTTCTTCTTTAAACCCAACGGTAACGCGTTCGCCGTCCGTCAATATTGGCCTTTTGATTAACATCCCATCAGATGCAAGCAAATCGAGCAATTCGTCCTCAGCAGCGGTCTTCATTTTATCTTTAATCCCTAATTCACGATATTTTAAACCACTTGTATTAAAAAATTTTTTTAGTTCCAAGCCGCTTTTTTGATAAAGCTCCTGCAACTGATCTCGTGACGGGGGATGCTCGACGATATGTACTTCTTCATAGGAAAGATGATGTGCATCCAGCCATTTCTTCGCGTTACGGCATGTACCGCATTTTGGATACCAGTAAAAAGTTAAAGCCAATGGTTTTCACCACCCCACCCTTTTAATTCATAAAAATTTTATCATATGGCCCTCTAAACTCCTAATAGACCGCACCCCAATAGGTAAAATTCGACACCTTTTGTATAATTTCCTTCTTTCTTAAAAAATATAATAGAGCCCCATCAAAATGAAGGGCTCCATAATATTAGACTATATAGCGCTCAGCTTCGATCACTATGTCGGCAGCTTCGCGTTTCTTGGCAATCACATTGATTGGCTGGTGGCGTGTAAACTTGCGCAATGATGTTAACATCATTCGAAGCGTGTCACCTTGTTCAATTGCTACAAGCGATTCTTTTGCAGTTGCTTCAATTTCATTAAAGGCTTCTTGGCAGAAGATTTGAGTATAGAGAAGCTTTTGTTTGCTCTTTTCTAAGCCATCTTGCGCAATTGCTTTTTCAGTACGCAGAATAACTGATTCCATCGCATATACGTTTGAAATGATATCCGCAATATTAGCTAAAATTTCTTGCTCTCTTTCCAATGCCTTACCAAATTTCTGAGCAGCCAAACCAGAAGCTAATAAGGCAATCTTTTTGGCATTTCTCACAAGGTATTTTTCTCGTGCTAATGGCTCATCACCAGGCTCTTCTGGCATTAACATCATTAATTCCTCTTGAAGTGCTAATGCTTTTTGGAAAAGTGGCAGCTCGCCTTTTAATGCCTTTTTCACCAGTGTTCCTGGAACCAGAAGGCGGTTGATTTCATTGGTTCCTTCAAAGATCCGGTTAATGCGGGCATCGCGATAGGCCCTTTCAATTGGATATTCCTGCATGAAGCCATAACCGCCGTGAATTTGGACACCTTCATCGACTACATAGGACAGTACTTCACTTGCGAAGAATTTGTTCACCGAGCATTCGATGGCATACTCGGCAATCGCATTTGCCAGCTTTTTAAGATCCTTAGCATCTTCGGTGGAAAGCTTTCCTTGGTTTTCTTCATATAAACCAATCGTGCGGTAGACGGAGCTTTCAGCCGCATAGATTTTTGAAGCCATTGTCCCAAACTTCTCTTTTGTCAAATTGAACTGAGAAATGGCTGTTTTAAATTGCTTACGGCCATTGGCATATTTGACTGTCATCTCCAATGCCTTTTTCGAACCGCCGACAGCGCCGACTGCCAACTTATAACGGCCGATGTTTAAGATGTTAAAGGCGATAACATGGCCTTTACCGTACTCACCTAACAGATTTTCAACAGGAACGGCTACATCCTCTAAAATCAATGTACGAGTAGAAGAGCTCTTGATGCCCATTTTCTTTTCTTCCGCACCTGTTGATACGCCAGGGAAATCTCTTTCGACAATGAATGCAGTAAAGTGCTCTCCATCAATTTTTGCATATACAACAAATACGTCAGCAAAACCAGCATTGGTGATCCATTGCTTTTCACCGTTTAGGATATAATGAGTACCTGCGGCATTTAATTTCGCTGTAGTTCTAGCGCCTAGAGCATCAGAACCGGAACCAGGCTCTGTTAAGGCATAAGCGGCAATTTTTTCGCCTGATGCCAGCGCAGGTAAATATTTTTTCTTTTGCTCATCATTACCGAACAAAACGATTGGCAGGGATCCAATCCCGACATGCGCACCATAAGAAAGGGAAAATCCGCCGGCACCCGCCATTTTTTCTGTAATTAGCGATGAAGTGATTTTATCTAAGCCTAAGCCTTCAAACTCTTCGGGAACATCAACAGCTAAGAGGCCGAGCTTACCCATTTTCTTTAATAGCTTAACGGTTCGTTCAAATTCATGATTTTCTAAGTGCTCAAGTTGTGGAACAACTTCTTTTTCCACAAAATCGGAAGCTGTCTGTGCTATCATTAAGTGCTCTTCATTAAAATCTTCTGGTGTAAATATATCTTGATAGGATAGATCCTCAACTAAAAAGCTTCCGCCTTTGACAACCTTTTTTGTTTCAGTCATTAAAATTCCTCCTATTCTTTGATTACAATAGTTCAAATACCCCGGCTGCTCCCATTCCGCCGCCAATACACATCGTCACGACACCAAATTGTTCGTTGCGGCGTTTTAACTCGTGGATTAAGGAGAGAGTCAGTTTCGCTCCTGTACAGCCAAGTGGATGTCCAAGGGCAATTGCACCGCCATTTACATTAACAATTTCTTCATTTAGACCAAGCTCCCGAATGACTTGCAATGATTGGGAAGCAAAGGCCTCATTTAATTCAAATAAGTTGATATCCGATAACTCCAAACCTGCGAGCTTAACTGCTTTTGGAATGGCGACAACTGGCCCGACACCCATTATTTCAGGCGGGACGCCTCCGACCGCAAACGAGCGAAATTTCGCTAGCGGTTTTAGGCCAAGTTCTTCTGCCTTCTCACGATCCATTAACATCAAGGCGGCTGCTCCGTCACTCGTTTGCGAAGCATTACCAGCGGTTACAGATCCCGTGACGGAAAAGGCTGGACGAAGCTTAGCAAGAGTCTCTAAGTTTGTATCCGGCCGAACCCCTTCGTCCATTGAAAACTGGATGGTTTTTTCCACAAGCTTATTGTCATTTCCGACAGTACGTATGGTTACATCCACAGGTACGATTTCATCAACGAACTTTCCTTCTGCGATCGCTTTTGCTGCACGTTGATGGCTGCGAACTGCAAATGCATCTTGATCTTCACGGGAAATACCATATTTTTGGGCAACCTGCTCCGCCGTATGACCCATTCCCATATAATATTGCGGTGCCGTTTCTGCCAATTTAATATTTGGACGGACGACATGCCCCATCATCGGAATCATGCTCATCGATTCGGCTCCGCCGGCAATGGCGGTATCGGTATGCCCCAGCATAATTCCTTGTGCCGCATAGGCGATGGCCTGCAAGCCGGAAGAACAGAAACGATTAATCGTGATCGCTGGAACTGTATATGGAAGGCCTGCCAATGCTCCAATATTGCGGGCCATATTGTTTCCTTGCTCCGCTTCTGGCATCGCACAGCCGATAATTAAGTCATCTATGTTTCCTTCGTAGTTTCCGGCACGCTTTAAGGTTTCTTTTACTACTAAAGCTCCTAAGTCATCAGGACGAACATTTGCAAGCGTTCCTTTCTTTGCCTTACCGACCGGTGTCCGTGCCCCGGCTACAATCACTGCTTCTCTCATGCCATCTCCCTCACTTTCTCGTAATCTAGTATTAGTTTCTTAACGGTTTCCCTTTTACCAGCATGTGCTGCATGCGCTGCTGTGATTTTGGCTCGGCAATCAGACTTAGGAAAGCCTCTCTTTCTAAATCTAAGAGGTATTGCTCATCGACTTCTGTTCCAAATGGAACGCGGCCGCCAGCAATGACATAAGCAATCTTCTTGGCAATTTTTAAATCATGCTCCGAGATATAACCGGATAGCCTCATCGCTTCTGCCCCAAGCAATAGGGTTGCATAACCTGTTTCGCCCACGACTGGGACCTTCCGGCGAACTCTTGGTTTATATCCTTTATCATGTAAGGCAAGCACAGCCTGTTTGGCATCATAAATGAGATGATCACTGTTAAAACTAATGCCATCAGAAGAGCTTAAGAAGTTATTTTCTTTTGCTTCTGCTGCAGATGTTGAAACTTTTGCGGTTGCAATGGTTTCAAATACTTTATTGGCGACATTTTGCAAATCAAATGGAACGCCGTTAGGCAGGTTCTCTAAGTGCTTCATGTATAATTCTTTGTTACCGCCTCCGCCTGGAAGCAGGCCGACACCTACCTCGACAAGACCCATGTAGGTTTCGGATGAAGCTTGAATATGGGCTGCAGGCATACAAACCTCGGCACCGCCGCCAAGTGTCATTCCAAATGGAGCGGCCACTACCGGTTTGGAGCTGTATTTCACTTTTAACAGGGCGCTATGAAGGTGGCGGACTATTAGATCTAACTCATAGATATTGTCATCCTGCACTTCCATTAACATCATCGCGAGATTGGCTCCAACGCAGAAGTTTTTCCCCTGGTTGCCGATCACAAGACCTTTATAATTTTTCTCGACTTCATCGACGGCATAATTGATCATTTGAACGATATCTGGACCAATCGCATTGTTCGGCGAGTGGAACTCCAATAAAGCAACTCCTTCACCAATATCAATTAAACTTGCACCACTGTTTTTCTTAATGACGCCTTTTTGTTTCTTTATTTTCTTGAGGTCAATCGCCTTTGGATTTGTTTCCACGAGTCGATATTGACCGTTATGATAATAAAACCTCTCACCATTTTCTTCTAAGTAGAAAGAGGTATGACCTTTTTCAAGCATGTCGGTGACCCAAACAGGTACTTCAACGCCTGCTTCTTCTAGCTTTTGTACAGATTTTTCCACACCGATCGCATCCCAGGCTTCAAATGGCCCCATATCCCAGCCGAAGCCCCATTTCATTGCCCGGTCGATGGCCACAATATCATCTGCAATCACACCTAACAGCTGCGCAGAGTATACGAAGGATTCCGTGAATGTATTCCATAAGAATTGGCCAGCTTTGTCATTTGCATATACAAGCGCTTTCAATTTGTTCGCTATACCCTTTTCCTGCTTCGCTAATTCAACCGCTGGTGTTGATAATTTTTTACGCGGTCCGTATTCGAATGTATTGGGATCCAGCTCAAGTATTTCTTTACCTTTTTTCAAAAAGAATCCTTGACCCGACTTACTGCCAAGCCAGCCTTTTTCAACCATCGATTTAAGGAAGGCCGGGATTTCAAAGACTTCTTTTTCTTTGCCATCCACTTGTTCATAAACATTACCAGCCACATGATAAAAAGTGTCCAATCCGACGACATCAAGGGTACGGAAGGTGGCACTTTTAGCTCGGCCGATTAATGGACCAGTGATCGAATCTACTTCACCGACACTTAGTCCAGCCTTTAACATTTCCCTGACGGTGACAAGGAGCCCATAAGTGCCGATCCGGTTAGCGATAAAGTTTGGGGTGTCCTTAGCGATTACAACACCTTTCCCTAATATATCTTCACTAAATGTTTTCATGAATGAAAGTACTTCTGGCGACGTATATTGAGTTGGGATGACTTCGAGTAATTTTAAATAACGCGGCGGATTAAAAAAGTGTGTTCCTAGAAAATGCCTTTTAAAATCATCGGAACGTCCTTCCACCATCGCTTCGACAGAAATTCCAGAGGTATTCGAGCTGACAATGCTGCCAGGTTTGCGGTATCGGTCGACTTTTTCAAAAACCTGCTTCTTTACGCTGAGGTTTTCGACGACCACTTCGATGACCCAGTCAACATCTTTCAGTTTCACCAGATCATCTTCGAGGTTACCTGCTTCAATGAGGGCGAGATTCCTTTTAGAGGTAAGTGGTGCAGGCTTTTGCTTTAATAGTTTTTGGATATTCTGTGTGCTGATGCGATTACGAACCGGTTTATCAGCTAAGGTAAGTCCTTTGGCTTCTTCTTCTTTCGTTAAATCCCTTGGCACAATATCCAGTAATAGTGTTGGGATCCCGATATTTGCTAAGTGGGCCGCGATTCCCGAGCCCATAACTCCCGATCCAAGGACAGCTGCTTTTTTAATCAATTGGTTCAACATTGTCTCCCCCTTCAACTTTGAATGAACACTCATTCATTTTTATAGCAAAAAAAATTTACTTATAAATGAGTCCTGCTACTATTTAATATAAAATATTTTGAAAATTTGTGCAATCAATAAACGCGGATTTTTAAATTTTTTTTGAACACAAATTTCCAGCATCATATTTTGGCTCGGATGGGCATTCTATTATTGAGGTGATATTTATGGCGAGAGTTAAAAAGAATCCTTCCAAAGCGGCTGTAAGTGCTGCCAGTGTAAAAGGCAATGCCGGCCCAGGAAATGAAGAACAAAACACTGACAAACAAAACAGCCAGAATAGTCAATTTAAAAGATAAGCGGAAGCGCCTTGAACAGGGGCGACTGGCATAGGACGAAGGCATAAGCCACCCCCTGTAAGCCTTCTTCAGGGGGTGGCTTATGACCCCGAGCCCCTAGGCGCTGGGAGCTGGACCATTCTCAAAGTTTATTCTTTAATCTTTGTTGTCTTTTTAAAACGGGCTGAGTTTTCAGCCTGTTATTCGTTTTTTTATATTGTATGATTTTAGTGGATTTGACACATGATAAAAGCGATATTTTCATTTAGTTTCAGGAGGTGAGAATGCATGAAGACATTATCAAGAATTGCCTTGCTTTTAGTCATTATTGGGGCGATTAACTGGGGACTAATAGGTTTCTTTCAATTTGATTTAGTTGCCGCCCTTTTTGGCGGACAAGATTCAGCGTTATCAAGAATTATTTATAGCCTTGTTGGGTTAAGTGGATTAGCTTGCTTGCCTCTTCTATTTGCTCCAATTGGCGAGAGCCAGCAAAGCCAGAACCAGGCTGATAGTAACCGTCAAAACACTGGTCAGCCTAGTTATGCAACAGAGTTTGGCGCAGAAAATGATATGACAGATATTAATAACCGAGCAAAACAATCGGACAATCAATCAACTCAGACCTACAAACCTAGTCAGAACAACCAATCTGATGATCAAATGTAAGAAAACGGCCATGTTCATACATGGCCGTTTCCTTTTAATTCTTGCTATTCCGATGCTGCTCGTTCAGCTCTTTAATTTCATGAATAATTAGTTTCATTTCCTTTTTGGCATCGGGATACAGTCCGTTCCAGTGCTTAGCTAAGGCTGGCATGGACTTGGCAATGTGGGTGTATAAAGCCCAAGCCTTGACCTTTTCTTTTGTATCTTCACTGCTTTCTCCAACAAGGAGCTCACTATATTTATCGAGCAGCGCTTCGAACTGAGCAGTAAATTCCTTCTCCATTTTGTCACCTTCCGTTCTTTCTATTTATGTATGTGAGAGTTTTTACCGTTTGGCTGCAGCTGGTGCGAAAAACGCTGTGACTTCTGTTTCATTCTACCATATTTATAAATATCCTAACTCTTTGTAAATATTAATAGATTGAGTTCCGAACAAATGACCTTCTGCTTTAAGAGAATAGATACTAATATAGGATTCCTCGAATTTCATTTGGAATTCCGCTCGTTTTTGAATTATTCCGCCTATTTTTGAATTATTCCCGCCCTTTGTTCCGGTTTTTCCGCGCAAATTTGGAATAATTCCGCATTCCACTTTTCCGGCCAACTAAAAAAAGAGCGAACCAATGCCGCTCTTTTATGCCGTCGTAGAAAACATGTACTTTTTATAATGATAGCGTATCGAAAAGATTAATCCCAATCCCATCATGTTCCCCATTAAGGCACTTCCCCCGTAGCTGATAAATGGCAGCGGGATTCCGGTAATTGGCAGTACGCCAATGGTCATGCCAATGTTTTGGAACACGTGGAACGTAATCATACTGATCACACCCACACAAATATACGTATAAAAATTATTCTTTGTTTCCATACCAACCTTCGTAATATGGTAAATCAATAAGAAAAACAAACTAATTAACACACTTGAGCCAATAAAACCATACTCCTCACCAACGACGCTAAAGATAAAGTCCGTTTGGCTTTCAGGCAGATAAACTTCCCGATTGCCAAAGCCCTTACCGCCAGTTTGACCTGAGCCGATCGCAAGCAAGGATTTCGTTAGCTGGTATGCATCGGTACCCTCGTAGCTATAAGGGTCAAGCCAAGAGTATATACGGCGAAGCTGGTATTCACCAACCCCCAGATACTTTTCCAACACATCCGGGCTCCAAAGAACAAAATAAAATATCGTACCAATTAAGATAATTCCGAACGAAAATATCGGCACTAACAATTTCCACGAAATCCCGGAAATAAAAATCATTCCAAGTAAAATGGCCAAGAAAACAAGCGAAGTTCCCAAGTCTTGCTTGATGATCATTCCCAAAGGAACCATCGTGACAATGCCCATTTTAATTAAAAGCCACAAATCCGTTTGCAGTGTTTTGACCGGATTTTTTAAATGGTGTTGATCAACCACACGTGAAAGACCCAGAATAATAAAAATTTTAACAAATTCAGAAGGCTGGATCGAGCCAATCCCTGGGAGCACAAACCAGTTTTTTGCTCCATTAATGACCGGAGCAATACTTGCTGGTGCAATAATTAAAAAACCTAGTAAAAAGACGCCAAACCCGTATGCGTACCAGGTTAACTTTTTCAATTGGTCTGAATCCAGGGTCATAACCATTGTAATAATACCAGCCCCGACAACATACCATACGATTTGCTTGATTAAGAAGTTCTCCTTATACTGTCCGCTAGCTTGCGCACTATAAATCGCTAAACAGCTCGCTAGAAAAAGTAAGATTAATATAAACACAAGGCTGTAATCAAGTTTTGAAGTTGTATTGCTATTTGAAGTCATATTCGTTCCACCTTACCAAAAACTTGTCCATTCCTCCATTATATTTTGAAAAACAACAAATCTCAACTTATAACCGGCTGCTGGTTTTATTTACATGATGGAAAAATAAATCCTTCTTACCTCTTCTGCCATCCATTCCAGATTATTCGGGACCTGAGGTATTCCGTAGCCAATATAAAGGGGAGTGGTTACAAAACGGGAGACGATTTTTGCATAAATCTTATGATCTAAATGATTAAAAAAGACATTATAGCTTGTAGCCTTAAAAGGAAAATGATTCAGGATATAGTCAACGGCCTTTTGAATATACTCCGCAAACTCTTGCCTGTAAACGGTATCCTCCATTTCAACATTAAATTCATAAAAGCCCACGCGCGGCTTCGTTGACAAAGTAAACCGGACACCATTTCGCTCAGCAATAACGAGACCCTCGAACATGTCATGTGATGCCTTTTCTCGATAATCAATATCATGTAAACCGACAATCTGCATATGTGGATGAGCAATCGTCCCTCCCGACAGCGGGCCATGATTTTTAAAAAAAATAACCGATCGGTACTGGCCCGTTTCCTCCATTTCAAACCAATGTTTAAGTCCGAAACGAATCAAGCGATGGAGATGCTCTTTTGAATAGGTCGATAAATCGCCATGGCAATCGTCTGTTTCAATTAATACGGTTTGATAAGCATTTTCTAGGACTGGATATTTATTTTTCAAAAGAATGATTGGACCATCCACCGCAATGAGGTCTGTCAACTGGTCTCTTTCGCAAAAAGGACAAGCCTGTTCTTTGTTTCGAATATTTTCTGGCTTCTTGACTCCGATAGACGTATTAAAATGAAGATGAGAATTTTCCAAGACGCGTGCTCCTCTCAGGCAGGTATATACCTATTTTATGGGAGAAGACTGTTGGTTTGCACTTATTTTGATTCCATCCACAGACTTTTTCATTGACCAGCTTTCCCATATCCGCCTAAATCAGATAAGGATTTCATGAAATAGAATTTTCTGCATATCTTTTAAATGTACAGGCTTAGATTATTTTTAGAATGAGAGGGAGCGTATGTTAACAAAACTCGAAGCATTAATCCTTGGGATTATTCAAGGTTTAACGGAATTTTTGCCCATCAGCAGTACCGGACATCTTTACTTAGGGAGAAACTTATTTGGGCTTCAAGAAGCGGGACTGCTGCTTGACACCATGCTGCATGTCGGGACATTATTAGCTGTTTTTGTTTTTTATAAGGACGAATTTATAAAGATACTCAAAAGGCCGTTTAGCAAACTAACCTTTCTATTAATTGTCGGGACTATTCCTGCTGTCGTATTTGGTCTTGCTTTTAAAGATTATATTGATGACATTTCGAAAACAGGTGTGACGATTGGCTGGGAGTTTTTAATTACGGGGTTCTTCCTGTGGCTAGCCGATTCAGCGAAAAATGGTTATAAGAAAATGGACGATATCAATTATAAGGACGCCTTCATCATTGGCACCTTTCAGGCAGTTGCGATCATGCCAGCAATTTCTCGTTCCGGCATGACAATTGTAGCAGCACTATGGCGAAAATTAGACCGGGAAACAGCTGCTTACTTTTCATTTCTATTATCAACTCCAGCGATTGCCGGTGCGATTGTTTTACAGACAAAGGATTTATTAGAAGGACAAGGCGAAGCGATTTCTTTATCTGCCTTACTTGTTGGTATTGCTGCCTCTGCCCTTTTCGGTTATGTAGCAGTACGATGGATGATCGGCTATTTAAAAAATCATTCCTTAAAGCCATTTGCGATTTATGTTTGGGCATTGGGAATCCTTGTTCTATTCTTTCAATTCACGGGTAGATTCTAAAAAAATGCGACTCATCAGTGAGTCGCATTTTATATTATATAGTAACCGATTCCTTGGCCATTTGTCTCGCTGCTTCGGCTGCCTGTTCTTTTGCTTTGGACATAATTTCTGGAATTTGTTTTGGAAAATGATCCATTCCTTCCGCAATCACGGTCTCCAAGCTCTCGAAACCAAGGAAATCAAATACCTTGCGTAAATAGCGGTCGCCAAACTCAAAGTCAACCATTGGCCCTGAAGAATAGATGCCTCCGCGAGTTTGGATATGAATCGCTTTTCTGCCAGTTAACAATCCTTTAGGACCTTCAGGGGTATTCGTAAAGGTCTTTTCCACAATAAATAAATTATCAATAAATTTTTTCAAAATAGACGGAGCGCCAAGATTCCAAATCGGTGTTACAAATACATAATAATCAGCGGCAATGAAACGGTCGGCAAGTTCGTGCATTTTTTCAAGTTTGGTCCGCTCTGCTTCTGATAATTGCTCTTTTGTATAGCCCATGAATGATAGTTTAGCCCGTGCGTATAAAAGATCCATGTCAATATCAGGGATGTCCATATCATATAAGTGCCAGCGTTCAATTTCCACATCCGGCTGGGCAGCCTTAAACTCCTCTAAAAATACTCCCCCGATTTGCATCCCTTTTGATAATTTAATATCATTTTTAGGGTTTGCTGTAATATACAAAAGTTTTGACATTTACATCCCTTCCCTTAGCCCATAAATTTTCCTACTATTACAATACTACAACAAAACATCTTGCTCACGAATGAACAAAAAGTGAAGTTTGTGACGAAAAGATGAAATATGAAATGCGAAAGCGCCTTGATCAGGCGCTGCAGCTAGACATTTATCGATTTTAGAGGGAACACTTAGTTTTTTTCTGAACGATTCATGACAATTCCAAACAAAACTTAACGAAACTTAACAAAACTTAACAAAAATCACTGGTAATCTGCTATTCTTTATATAAAATGAACTGGAAAAAGGAGGGTGAACAATGGATGAACGGGCTTATACTCCTGATGAAGTATCACAAATCTTTCAAATCTCCAAACATACCGTTTATGAACTGATTAAAAGAGGTGAACTTCAAGCTTTTAAAATCGGAAATAAAATGAGAATCGAGCATGTAGAACTCGAACGCTATAAAGAAAGCATGAAGGCGCCAGCTAAAAAAAGTGCTGATGCTCCCAACGTAATCAATATGCCAACAGTACCAATCCGCCTCTCCGGCAGCCATGATTTTCTTGTAGAACATTTTGCTAAACAAGCTGGAAGCGCTTTAAACCTTCAAATTCAGCCTTCCTTCATCGGCAGTTTGGAAGGTTTAATGATGCTTTACCGCGGCCAATGCGATATTGCGGCCATTCACCTATTAGACCCAGCATCACAAGAGTATAATCTGCCTTTTATCCATCAGCTGTTTGTCTATGAAAATATTGCTGTTATGAGATTTGCTGCCAGACAACAAGGCTTCATTATCGCAAAGGGCAATCCGAAAAATATCCATAATTTTACGGACCTGACTAGAAAAGATGTTCAGTTTGTAAACCGTCAAAAAGGGGCAGGAACAAGATTTTTACTCGACTCCATGCTTTCGAACCACGGGATTAATCCAAGTAAGATTAGCGGCTACGCAAATGAAGAATGGAACCATTTATCTGCTGCTTCCTACATAAATCGAGGCATGGCGGATGTAACGTTCGGCATTCAATCCGCCGCCAGTCACTTAGGTCTGGACTTTGTACCAGTTGCGCAAGAAAAATTTGACCTTGTTTTTCGTTTTACCCCAGAAAACAAGCAGCATTTACTATCACTAATCCATTATTTACAGTCCGCTAGCTTCAAAGATAGCCTGACAGATTTAGAAGGTTATTCAATTCAGGACTTAGGAAAAATTATCTACCAAACTAGTCAAACGGAGGAACTTATATGAAAAAAAATCGTTTAGTTTATGCCTTATTTGTTTTGATGCTTCTAGTTTTATCAGCCTGCGGAAACACCAATACAAAGGAAACTGCTACAAAAGAAAAAAAGACAGCTGCTAAACCGGCACCCACGGAAATGATTCTTGCCACTACAACAAGTACGCAGGACAGCGGCTTACTGGATGTCATTATCCCCATGTTTGAAAAACAAAATAATGTCAAAGTAAAAGTGATTGCTGTCGGTACCGGCGAGGCATTAACGATGGGTACGAAAGGTGAAGCAGATGCCCTGCTTGTACACGCTCCAGCTGCCGAGAAGGCTGTCGTGGATGCAGGAGATGCGATTAACTATAAGCGTGTAATGTACAATGACTTTATTCTAGTAGGTCCTAAGGAAAACCCTGCTGGAGTTAGCGGCGATGATATTGTGGCTGCCTTTAAAAAGTTAGCGGAAACCAAAGCTACTTTCGTTTCACGCGGTGATGACTCAGGGACCAATAAAAAAGAACTGGCGATCTGGACAACTGCAAATATTAAACCAGCAGGTAAGTGGTATGTTTCAACCGGACAAGGAATGGGACAAACCTTACAAGTGGCCGCAGAGAAAAAAGGGTATGTGTTAACAGACCGTGGAACATGGCTTTCCCAATCAAAAAATTTAGATACTTTAAAAATTGTCGTTGAAGGCGGCAAAGATTTAATGAATATTTATCATGTTATGGAAGTAAATCCAGAAAAACACGATAAAGTGAATAGTACCGATGCTAAAAAGTTTGTAGAATTTATGGTAAATCCAAAAACACAAGATGTGATTGAGAACTTTGGTAAAAAGGAATTTGGTAGATCCTTATTCATTAAATATACCGAATAAGAAATGCGAAAGCGATCGTTTAGCGGCGTATGGACTGCAGAACTTTGACTTATCGCAGGAAAAGGGCGAAGTACACTAGCTTTTGATCGCTGGAGCTAGACAATTCTCAAAGATCAGAGTTGATCTATTGTTACAATGCACACCCCCTGGAGGCATGACGTTATGGAATTACTACTAGATGGACTGAAAAAAGCAATAGAGTTGATCCTTTCCGGCGATCAGGAAGTGTTAGCAATTACCGGGCTGACTCTAAAGGTCTGTCTCATTTCCATTCTCATTAGTACCATCATCGGACTGCCCCTTGGTATGCTACTAGGATTAACTAGATTTAAAGGCCGCAAAGCTCTATTAATTTTCATAAATATTGGTTTAGGACTGCCTCCAGTTGTGGCCGGCCTCTGGATTACGATGCTCCTATGGCGCTCCGGTCCACTAGGAGATTTCTCCTTGCTCTATTCGCCGATAGCCATTGTCATGGCCCAAGTTTTAGTCAGCCTGCCCATCGTCACGAGCCTTACCTGTACAGCTTTTCAGCAGATCAGTGATAAGATGCTGCTGCAAATTAAGGCACTTGGGGCAACTAGAATACAAACATGGTTCATTCTGATCAAACAATTAAAGATGGCGATATTGGCAGCCATCATGGCCGGCTTTGGCCGAGTGATTGCTGAAGTAGGTGCCGCTATGATGGTTGGCGGCAATATTCAAGGTGATACCCGAATATTAACCACTACCATCGTCATGGAAGTTTCGAAGGGAAACTTTGACATTGCCTTAGCCCTCTCCTTTATTTTGTTGTCTGTTGCACTATTAATCACGGCAGCCTTAACATTTTTACAGCAAAGGAAGCGAATATCATGAACCCGTTAATTGAGCTAAAGAATATGACCTATAAGGTACAGCAGAAAACAATTCTTGATATTCCTTCATTCAAAATATATGATGGAGAAATTCTCGGGATGATGGGGCCGAACGGAGCTGGAAAAAGTACATTACTTAAAGTTCTTTCGTTCTTGGAAAAACAGTCAAGCGGGGAGATGGAGTACCGAGGGCAAACCGTTCCATCTGGACAGGGACCTCTGGATTTGCGGAGAAGGTTTTCAGTTGCCCTGCAGCAATCCCTTCTATTAGATGGAACCGTCTTTCAGAATATCGCTTTAGGTTTGAAATTACGGAAAGTTCCCAAAGCAATGATCAGTGAAAAAGTAACTCATTGGCTGGAGTTGTTTGGGATCAGTCATCTAGCCAAAAAGAATGCCCTCTATCTATCTGGAGGGGAGGCACAGAGGGTCAACCTTGCCCGCGTGATGATCGTGGAGCCGGAAATTCTATTTCTTGATGAACCATTCTCAGCACTAGACTTCCCTACGAAGATCCGCTTAATGGAAGATTTTAAAAAGATTATAGAAGACACCAAAACAACCGCTGTGTTTGTCAGCCATGATTTGATGGAAATTCATTATCTTACTAACCGTTTAGCGATTATCGTCAATGGTCAAATGAAGCAGTCAGGGCCAACCAGGTTGGTCCTTGAACATCCTAATCCTTCCACGCAATCCTTTCTAAATGAGTGGAAGAAATTCTATCCAGCATTAACGGACAATTCCTTTAAACAAGAAATAATGATTTAAAAGAGCGATACAGTTCCTTTTTGGGGCTGTTTTTTTATATTAATTTATAGTTGCCAAGATTTGCTTAATATTTTTTAGAAGAATAAAATAGGATTATACATAATTAAACTGGCTTTCAGGGGGAGTTTTCCATGAAATATGCAATCATAACCGGGGCTTCGAAGGGCTTAGGAGAAAGTATTGCGAAACGCCTGTTACAGGAGCAAATTGCAGTCGTCTCTGTTTCCCGGACAAAAAATGAGGAGTTAAAAAACTTTGCACGCGCAAACGGGATTGAATATAAACATGTTTCTTGCAATCTCTCATTAGAAAAAGAAATACAAGAGGTCTTCATGGAGATTTCCCATTGTATTTTTGAAAAACACCCAACAGAGATTCTTTTATTTAATAATGCAGGCATGATTGAACCGATTCAAAAAGTAGGGAACTTAGACCAAACTCCGGTCATTCGAAATATAAAAGTAAATCTGATTGCACCCATTCTAATTACTAATCTATTTTTAAGTAAGGCGCAATTAACGAATACAAAAGTAACCGTTATCAACGTTACGTCCGGTGCGGCTGTCCGCTCGATTGAGGGCTGGAGTGTTTATTGCAGCTCAAAGGCTGGATTAAATATGTTCACCCAAACAGCGGCAATTGAACAGGCAGAATTGAAAACGAATAATACCATTATTGGCTTTAGCCCAGGTGTCATGGATACGAGCATGCAGAAAACGATCCGTTCTTCCTCCGAAGATGCCTTTAAGGAACTTGAAAAATTTAAAGAATATAAAGAAAAAAATTTGTTATTGGAAACCGATGCCGTTGCTCACGCCTTAGTTGACCTAGTTTTTAGAGGAAACCCCGAAAGCGGAAGGGTTTACCATATTAAAGAATTAATAAATTCATAGGAAAAAGGCCGTTCACAACATTGCGGCCTTTACTCTTCCTGCGGAAACCATAAGGTAATGCTTGTTCCCTTATTGACCCTGCTCTTTACTTTTATTAATCCTTTATGGGCATCCATTAGGGCCTTCACAATGGAGAGACCGATTCCTACTCCGCCTGTTTTTCTGTCACGGGATTTGTCGCCTCGATAGAATCGTTCAAAAATATGGGGGATATCCTCTTCCGCCATACCGGAGCCTTCATCTTGCACCTTAAAACCAACGTACCCTTCTTTGTCGGTCACAACCGAAATCGTTACATTTTTCCCTTCCGGTGTGTATTTGAAAGCATTATTAAGCACATTTGATAAAATTTGCATCAGCCGGTCTTTATCTGCCTCAAATATTTCTTCCTGAAGGGGTTCTTCAATTTGCAGACCGACACCCTTTTCTTTAAAAATAGGTGAAAACATTTCCCATAAGGCCGCTAATACACTACCTGCCTCAAGTTCCATTTTATCAAGTCTTATTTGCGGATTCTCCGCTGCAAGCAGCTTTTCTAATTCGTTTACCAATCTTACTAAACGCATCAGTTCTTCATGACTTACCTGCAAACGCTGTGACGTTGGCTCCCAAATCCCATCCTGGAACGCTTCAATTTGACTTCTTAATGTGGCAAGCGGCGTCCGAAGTTCATGAGCGAGGTCGCCTGTAAATTGCTTTCTCAGGATTTCCTCTTTCGCTAATGACTCAGCCAAATTATTAAAGGAAACGGCAATCTGCTTGACCTCCGTCGGCAGACCTTTTAAAGGAATGCGG
Organism: Neobacillus cucumis; assembly: GCF_023715505.1. Next base: position 504,874 of record NZ_JAMBOH010000002.1, read on the forward strand.
ATATCAAGATTATGCTGCTGCAGCTCACCTGCTGCAAACGAGAGCTTCTTGAGGCCAGAAGTTAGTTTTTTAGAAAAAATCATACTAAAGATGACCGCTAAAACAATCGTTAAGCAAACGGCCGCCAATATATACAATTGAATGGTTTGAATAAAGGTGTATTCATCATCAATTAAGCCTTCTGGGTAAATCGCTACCAGCTTCCCGATAATTGCATTGTCAACTTTCAAAGTATAGGTTTTACTATGCCAGTTTTCACCATCTGGCTCTGGTTCCGTTAATCCAAAGCTATTTAACATGCCGCGGATACTGGACGTATCCATCTGCATTTTCCCAAATCGGTCATATAAACGGAAAAAAAGCTGGTCTGTCATCGCGTTTTCATGGAGCAGTCCATATACTGGGTCACTCGTGAAATGGCCATTTTTTCGATAGTCCTTTTCAATCTCGGTGATAATTCTATCTATCTTTTTTTCACGATTCCGATCTAAATAACTATTGAAGCTTTCTTCAAATCCATACTGGATAAAAAAACTGACAATTAGAATTCCAATCATCGAGATAAGTACAAGATAAAAAAGGATTTTAGACCGTAGCGTTTGCAGCATCTAGTACCCCTCCAAATTTATAACCCATCCCAAAAACAGTGAGGATAAAGTCCGGCTGCCGTGAATCTACTTCTATTTTCTTGCGGAGATTTTTGATATGTGTATCCACACTCCGTTCATAGCCTTCATAATACATGCCTTCATCCTGAATTTTTTCAAGCAAATCCATTCGACTGTAAACACGACCAGGATTGACTGCCATATTGGTCAATAATTTATACTCAATTGGTGTTAACGTCACATCTTCACCATTTACTGTTACTTCTTTTTTGACTAAATCAATGGACAGTTTTTTACCGTTAAATTCAAGGCGTTCTTCAACCTTATCTGCTTTTTTGACGCGTCTAAGAATCGCTTGAACCCGAACAACAACTTCCCTTGGACTAAAGGGTTTGGTTAAATAGTCATCAGCACCCATGACAATTCCGTTTATACGATCATCCTCTGCCGATTTCGCTGTCAGCATAAGGATGGGAACATCAGATTCTTTTCTCACCAGCCGGCAAACCTCTTCACCAGATATATCAGGGAGCATAAGGTCAAGAATCATTAAATCCGGTTCGATTGTTTTTGCCTTTTTCAAAGCATCTATCCCATTATCAGCACTATGGATTTCATAGCCCTCTCTCTCTAAATAAGCTTCGAGGACTTCTACTATTCTGCGTTCATCGTCCACTAATAGAATCTTCATGAATCATCACTCCTCATACCCTTACTATACCACCAGCGGTCTGTGATGTTTGTAACTTCATAAATTCACCACAACTTCTTCATAACATCTTCAATCTTTTTCGCTAAGATACTGGTGTAAAGAGAAATGACACCTCGAAACTCCCCAAAGTTTTCGGTGATCGGCTCTTTATCGATCGAGTAGATTGGTTTTTCAGCCATCTTACTCATCCCAAAATTAACCTCTCTACTATAAAGGGTGTCCCGGTCGTTGGGACACCTTATTTTTTTATATGGTACTGTTTGTTGACTTTTTTAGTGTGATTGGAGCGGAAGGCATTATATCCTGCTGAATGTAGGGAAAACTCCAATGCAGGCGTGGGAGCAACCCGGCAGCCTGCAAAAAGTACAGAGCTTTTAATTTTGAAAATTAACAAGGCATGCATTCAGACTCTCTTGAGCCCTTTTATGCCTTCCCTTGTCCGAACATGGCATGGGTTCGGACTGTTTCCTTATTTTTTGCCTCCTCTTGTCCGAAGGTGGCCTGGGTTCGGACTGCTTTCTTATTTTTGTGCCTTCTCTTGTCCGAAGGTGGCCTGGGTTCGGACTGCTTCTTTCTTATTTGTCCTCCCCTTGTCCTAACATGGCATGGGTTCGGACTGTTTCCTTATTTCTTTGCCCTCTCTTGTCCGAAGCTGGCCTGGGGTCGGACTGCTTTCTTATTTTTTCACCTTCCCTTGTCCGAAACGGTTTGAAGAGATCATCTAAAATCTGTACGATATCACAAGGAAGTATTCTGAGCCAAAAACGACTATTTTCAGTTTACGTTAAATCGAGCAGAAGAAATTAACACATAAAGGTTCAGGATGAAGGAAAAGGTCCTACGATGAATTACCACGAATTTTTGAACGGTTTTACAAAGTTGATGAATCGAGGGCCAGAGCACTCGGTGGATCGGGCCATGGACTATCAATTGTAAAACTGATGTTAGACTAAATTACGGACACGATAAATTGGGCATAATAGTAAAATTAACCAATTTATAAAGGACGTGTCGATAATGGGATCTCATTTTGATAAGGAGTTTAAAACTCAAGCTGCTCGATTGGTTGTGGAGGAAGGCAGAACGGCTACTCAGTTAGCAGACGAGTTAAATATTTCGTCTAAAACCTTGGGGAGATGGGTTAGGGTTTATAGGGATCAGAAGGAAAATGGTTTTATTGGTAGTGGAAATATACATCCAGATATGAAGACACAAAAAGAGTTAGAAAAGAAAATTGAGGATCTTGAAGAGGAGAATGCAATTCTAAAAAAGGCGATGCACATCTTCACCAAAAGCCCGAAGTGATTTATAGATTTATTTCGGAACACGATAAAACGTTTCGTGTGGTGAAGATGTGCAAAGTATTAGGTGTATCCAAAAGTGGTTATTATGGCTGGCGAAATCGCCCTTTGAGTAAACAGGCAAAGCGTCGACAAGAGCTCACGAAAGAAGTAAAACGTGTTCATGCAGAGTCAAATCAGGTTTATGGAAGCCCTAAAATTCATAAGCAGTTGGAAAATGAAGGAATAAAGACTTCTGAAAGAACTGTTCAACGAATTATGTCAGATGAATTAATACGTTCAAAGGCTGTAAAAAAGTATAAAGCAACTACAAATTCAGACCATGATGACCCAATATATCCAAATATAATAAATCAAGATTTTACCACTACAGCGCCAGGTGAAGTTTGGGTGGCTGACATTACTTATGTTTGGACAAAGGAAGGTTGGCTATATCTGGCGTCAGTAATGGACTTGTATTCACGAAAGATTATTGGGTTTAATATGGGGAGTCGTTTGACAAAAGAATTGGCTATTACAGCGTTAGAAAGAGCTATGATTAATCAGCCGCCTAGAGAGGGACTTATTCATCATTCTGATCGAGGAAGTCAATATGCATCAATTGATTATACCAATAAGCTTAAGGGAGCAGAAATAACAATTAGTATGAGTCGTAAGGGTAACTGTTATGATAATGCTTGTATAGAATCGTTTCATAGTTCTATAAAGAAGGAATTGATTTATCAAAAAAAATATAAAACCCGTGATGAAGCCACAATGAGCATTTTTGATTATTTGGTTGGATTTTATAATTCAAAACGGATTCATTCTACTTTAGGATATGTTTCACCAAATACATTTGAACAGCAGTATTTATCTAAGATACAAAAGGCTTAATTTTGACCATTTTCCTGTTAGACTAGTGAGCCTTTGGAAAAGGCTCACTAGTCTAACAGGTCAGCAAGCGAAGCGCGATAGGAGTTTTAAATAAAAAAGTCTCAATTTATTTTGTCCGTTTTCTTGACGTAGTACCAAACAGTTAGTTGAAGCTCACGGAGGGGTAATTGAAGTATCAAGCAGCCCAAATATTGGGACATTTATAATTAAAAAAGACATTGGGAAATCCCAATGTCTCTTTCTTTATCTTATTTGTGAATCCAAACGGCGCCAGCAGTGTTGTCTTTTGCTTCGCCAATCACTTGGACCTTAATAGGATACTGTGCAGGAACCTTAACTCCGGCATCAGGAATAACATTATTGATATAAGATTTTGTAGAATCAAATTCTGTTACACCTGGTAGACCTTTGTAATCATAGATTCCTCGCGTAGGTGAATTAACATACCATGCAGGTGACTTGTCTAACGAGAAGGCAGCATCTGCAACTTGGTAGCGAGTCGTTTGAGCAATGGAGTCAACACCATTTAGTTTAAATACTAGCGCTTCCGGATGAGAGTCTACTACACTTAGGAAGCCTTCACCTGGGTGAACGCCGCCCCAGTTATCAGTAAATGTATCATCACCATACCAAACTACTAAACCAGTATTATATTTTGCGTCACGAGAGTATTGAAGAGCTGTATCTGAGCCAGCGTAGTTTCTCCACTCTAGGTAATAATAATGTGGTTTTTTAATCAAGCCATCTGAGATTTCGAAACCATTAAGAGTTACTTTTGGTGTTCCCTCTGCATCATCAGAAAATTCAACTTGTCCATCAACGTTTAAGCTTAGGTTATCAAGCGCGAAACCATCTGGGGCAAGGCCGCCGTCGGTTACATATTCAAATACTAGTTTTACTTTCTTACCGGCAAAGTCTTCTAGGTTATATGATTTATCGACCCATGTACCTTTCGTTGATTCAAATGCGGAACCAGAACGAACTACGTCAGTATCATCTCCGATAAAATCTAGTTGTTTGGTTGTACCGTCATTTGCAACGGCTGTGACAGTCACATAATCATAATCAGTCTCAACTTCATAATAAGCTTTGAAATCAAATGTTGCACTAGAAGCTGTTGTTAAGTCCAATTCAGGGGTTTCCATTACTGTATCTAGGTTATCACCTTTTGTACTGTAATAGTATTTCGCTCCAAAAGCAGGTGCAATACCAGGAACTTTCTTTTCAGGCAAATTCACCTTCACGATACCCGGTTTTTTTGATTTCGTTACACTTTGATCGATAACTGTAGCTAAACCATTTTTATCAATATCTTCATAGTTTACTTCCGTAATATTAGCCCAGTTTCCGCCAATCGTTTTTTGATAGAATTCTTTCACTTGTGGCGAGAAGCTTGGCGGCTGTGTACCAGCTATATGACCGCTCCAGCTTCCGCCGCTCATGATTGACCATTGGGCAACTGAATCACCATTGCCGGTATATTGTGTATCATATTCATCCGGAGCACCTAAGTCATGACCATATTCGTGTGCAAATACGCCAACAGCTCCATCTTCAGGCTCAACCGTATAGTCATAGGCAGCCATGTTTCCGCCCCAGTAATCAACTGAAGCTGTTGTGTTGGCAACTGGATGAACTCCATCCAATGTCCAACGATGCGACCAGATGGCATCATCACCGAGAGCGCCGCCGCCAGCTTCTTGACCAACACCCGCATGAATTACCATCAAGTGGTCAACCAAGCCGTCTGGCTCGTTAATATTTCCGTCGCCATCAAGGTCATAGATATCTAGATTATCAAAATCTGCTAAGTTAATTCCAGATGCAACCGCTGCATCTAAGGAATCCTTAATAAGTCCGCGTGGTCCTTTTGTACCTGGCTTATTATCGTTTCCACCATCTGGGTTATCGCTGCCGTAATCAGCTGCATTTCCCGGTACAGTCAGCCAATTGGAAACAGTTCCGTCAACGGTATAGCTGCCGCCAGATTGTTCTTCATAATATTGTTTAAACGTTTTTACCTTGTCACCATTGAAAAGGGTAAAATCTTGATCACCAAACAACATTTTTTGGTAATGCTCTTTGCTGAAGTCATTTGACCACATATATCCTGGTTCTTGTACTACATTATTGTGCTTAAAGTCAGCATACTCAACTAAAAGAACGAGTACTTCATCTTTTCGAACATCTCCGTTATAAGCAGCCTGTTTCGCAGAATCTACTTTAACTGCCCCATTTGGCTTGCCCTTTTTGAAGTTTTCATGACCTTTGGCTAGCTGCTTAGCAAGCTTGTCCTTTTGTTTAGTTAGGAAGTCTTTTGCCTTTTTGTCTATCTCCTGCTGCTCCTTAGTTTGACCTTTTTCTGCCTTACCTGGCTTTTGGCCCTGCTTTTTCTTTATGTAGGCCTTTGCTGCTTTTGTAATTTCTGCAGGTGTTGCATTCTTTGCAATAAGTCCTCTTTTTTGCAGTGCTTTACCAAGGCGATCCATATCAACTACATTCAAATCGATTGGTGCCGATGAGACGGTAGTTGCTGCAGATACCGGCTTTGGTGCAATTGTGCTTCCAGCAAACGCGCCTGCGAACATGGTCGTAGCTACCATTGTACTCGCAGCAAGGCTGGATAAGACCTTTAAAGTATTTTTTTTCTTCACCTGTTTATTCCCCCCTATTTTTATATAACGCATTGTTCTAGAAGAACAGTGCTCTACCATTTTATCAGACTAGTATAAATATTGTAAATAATGGGAATATAATGATAAATTACTATAAAAAAATAGATATTTATTCCCACAACCATATTAACAACATGAAAAAATAGGTATAAAACCGCGCTAAAAATTCCAGTAAATATAACTTTTTACTCTTTTTCCCTCTTTTACCTATTTAATCTACTAAAATCTAAAATTCCGAAATTCGAAATTTGAGTTTTTAGTACTACTTTTGTCTATTAACAAATAATCCAATGGTAACACTAACCAATTTGTTCTATAAATGTACATAGAAAAACCTTATCAGCATTGTGATAAGGTTCTATAAGCTTATTCTGTTTTATTTTTTAGTTCGTCCGTTAATTCCTCAATGCTTTTTCTCACATTCGATTTTCCAGAGTAGTTTTCAATTAATTCCTTTACATCGATACCACTCGAAGCCTTCAAAGACTCCTGCAGGGTAGCCATTAAGTTGGTTGCATAGCTAGTGATTTTATTTGCACCGCCATTTCCACCTGTATCAACAACGGTAATTTTATCAATATTGGATAACGGGGCAGCCACTTGCTTCGCATACTCCGGAAGCATCTTGATAATCATATCCAAAATAGCCGCCTGACCAAACTGTTCGAAGGCCTCGGCGATTTTTTCTTTTGCCTCCGCTTCTGCCAGACCTTTTAAGCGGATTATTTCCGCTTCAGTGGAACCTTGTGCTTTTTGTGCTTCCGCTTTTGCCAAACCATCGAGACGGATCCGTTCTGCTTCGGCCTTTGCCATTGCTTCAATCCGGTATTTATTAGCCTCGGCCTGGGCAATTTCTTTCGCCTTATTCGCTGCGGCCGATTGCTCGACGGAATACCGATCAGCGTCCGCTTTTTTCTTTACTTCGGAGTCATATTGACGTTCACGGCGCAGGATCTCTTTTTCCTCTAGTTCAATTTGTTTTTGTCTCTCGATAATCTTGATTTGCATTTCCTGCTCGGTTACATCCTGCTTGGACCTTGCACTTTCCAAATCATACGCTTGGTCTGCACGGGCTTTGGCAATATCCTGCTCACGGCGGAACTCGGCTATTTTCAGCTGATTAATTTTCTCTGCTTCCGCAATTTCCGTAGCTCGCTCTAATTCATTCCGCTTCGCTTCCTTAGCTGCTTCTGCTTTTTTAATCCGCGTTTCCTTTTCTGCCTCTGCTGTCGCAATATCGGCATCCCGTTTAACTTGAGCAATCCGCGGTTTCCCAAGAGAATCTAAATAGCCGTTTTTATCACGAACATCTTTAATCGTAAATGAAACAATCACTAATCCCATCTTTGCTAAGTCCTGCGAGGCAACTCTTTGGACTTCTTGGGAGAATTTATCTCGGTTTTTATAAATTTCTTCAACCGTCATCGAACCAAGGATCGAACGTAAATGCCCTTCAAGTACCTCTCTTGCTTCGTTTTCACGGTCTTCCTTCGGTTTTCCTAGAAACTGCTCTGCGGCTGTCGCAATCTCGCTAATCGAGCCGCCTATTTTAATAATCGCCACTCCATCCGCCATGACGGGTACCCCTTGCTCCGTGTAAACCTCCGGTGTGGTTACTTCTAGTTTGCTAGATAGCAAGCTTAATGGTTTTGCTTGTTGAAAGACTGGTAAAATAAAACTCCCGCCGCCGCGAATTATCTTGATTTTATTACCTGATTCATCCACGTGGACATTCCTGTTCCCAAGGAAACTGCCAGTCACAATTAACGCCTCATCAGGACCTGCGGTTTTGTACTTGGTAATAAATACACCGATTAATGCCAGAAGAATAAGTACGACAACCCCAATAATAATCCAAATCATTCCCATCTTCTTAAAACCTCCCTATAAAGTGAATTTCTCTAATTGTTGATAAACGGTTACTTCTAGTACACCGTTTTTCACCTGAACGACTAATACCCTTGTCCCGTCCGGAATAAGATCACCGTCAAAGCTTTTGGCAGGTTTAGCAATCCGGCCGCTCGTACTATCAATCATCACCTCTCCATACCCATCAGCGGGAATTGGCGTTATGACAGTACCCACCCTTCCTTGTAAATCCGACTCTTTGTAGACAAGTGATTCCTCGGCTCTAGATACCGGCACAAGAACAAATACATTTAAAAATGTAACAACAATAAACGCAATCACTGCGGATATCCCGAGTATAAGTAAATAATGTAAGGAAGACAGATTTTCAAATAAGTATCCGCTCGCAGACAAAATCGTTACAAAGGCAAAAATTAATACCGGATTTAGAAAATCCAGACCTTCCCCTGCCCCATGAAAATGAAAGACGTCCGCAAACAATACGTACAACACAGTGATGACACCAGAAATAATTAAGGCGTATAAATAAATGGTATCTAAAGGAATGCAAAAAGGTTCCATTGGCATCCATCCTTATTTTTTTAGAATGTGTATAATGCAGGCATATTCTAGTTTAATAGGCGGTCATGTATAGATATTCTTTCTTACTTGTTTAATATACTAAGTAATACGAACTAGTAAAAGGAAAAGTTTCACAAATTTTAACTAATTTATCCAAAAATAAAAAGTGCCATAGCTACATGAGCTACAGCACTTTATTGAATCATATTCAAAAACTTTCTCGTCCGTTCTTCTTTTGGATTCGTAAAAATTTCGTCCGGTTTATTTCGTTCAACAACGACACCTTGGTCCATAAAAATCACTTCATCTGCTGCTTCACGGGCAAAGCGCATTTCATGGGTAACCACAATCATCGTCATTCCTTCTGCTGCGAGGTCCTTCATTACTTTTAACACCTCACCGACTAATTCTGGGTCAAGTGCGGAGGTAGGTTCATCAAAAAGCATAACCTCCGGCTCCATCGCGAGCGCCCTGGCAATCCCGACACGCTGCTGCTGACCGCCTGATAACTGTGCCGGATAATAGTCCTGCTTATCAGCCAGCCCGACTTTTTCCAGTAAAGTTTGTGCTTTTTTCCGGGCCTTCTCCTTATTTTCTCCCTTCACAATAATTGGCCCTTCCATCACGTTTTCAAGGGCTGTTTTATGCGGGAATAAATTATAACTTTGAAAAACCATACCGGTTAAGCGGCGGAATGAAGCAATATCTTTCTTTGGAACTGCTTTTGAGAAATCTAAACTTTGACCTGAGATTGAAATGACACCTTTCGTTGGTGTTTCCAACACGTTCAAACAGCGGAGCATCGTTGTTTTCCCGGAACCTGACGGCCCAATTACGACAACCACTTTACCTTTTTCCACTTCCAGATCGATCCCTTTTAACACTTGTAACTGGTCAAACTGTTTATATAAACCATTAATTTTAATCATGATAACACTCCCTTTTTCCTTAAGTTAAGCCCCATAGCGGCCCAGTCTCTTTTCCAAGTACCCTTGAAGGATGGAAAGGAAAAAGCAGATAACCCAATAAATGAGTGCTACTTCTGAATAGACTAATAAAAATTCGTAGTTGGTCGAAGCAATCTCCTGACCGCGGCGGAACATTTCCGTAACCAATACCAGTGAAGCCAGCGAAGTATCTTTAACAAGACTAATGAATGAATTGGATAAAGGCGGAACGGATACCCTTGCAGCCTGTGGCAATATAATTCTTCTAAGCACTTGCCAGTAGGTCATGCCAATTGAATAGCCAGCCTCCCACTGGCCTTTTGGCGTTGATAAAATCGCCGCTCTGATAATTTCGGACGAATAGGCGCCGACACTTAGAGAAAAACCAATGACCGCCGAAATATAGGGGTCTAACGTGACACCGAGATTAGGCAGTCCGTAAAAAATGATAAATAATTGCACAAGCAATGGAGTACCACGAATCGCAGAAACATACACTCGAGCGATGATTTGAAATATTCTTACCTCTGAAATTCGGGCTAATGCCGTAAGAATGGCCAGTATGATCCCAATCACAAATGAAATAAGCGTTAACGGGATCGTATAAAAAACAGCCCCCTCCAGCAGAGGCTGGAGGGAACTTTTTGCAATATCAATTAACCTTGCTGTTCGTTCCGGATCAGCAAAAATACTATTTAAGTACATCTTCACCAAACCATTTCTCTGAGATTTTTTTATAAGTACCGTCGTCAACCATCTCTTTTAAGGCTTTATTGACTGCATCAACGAGTTTGTCACTTTTCTTTCTAAACATAAATCCGCTTGAAGATGCATCATTTGCCGTTGCGGCAATCTTAATTGGTGCATCAGGCTTTTGTTTTTTATAGTCTAAATAGGTAAGTTTATCGTTAATCGTCACATCGACACGTTTTTGTACCAACAATTCAACGGCTTGCTGGAATCCTTCTACTCCAACAAGATTGGCTCCATATTTCTTTGCCATATCACCGTAATTACTTGTTAAAGATTGGGCAGCATTTAAGCCTTTAATATCTTCAAATTTTTTCACCTTAGTGTTAGAAGTATTGACAATAAGAACACCGGCTGACGTAATATATGGATCAGAAAAGTCATATTTCTTTTGACGGTCTGGGCGAATTCCAACTTCGTTCGCAATCATATCAAAACGCTTCGCATCTAAACCTGCAAACATAGCGTCCCATTGAGTTTCTTTATATTCTACTTTTACACCTAATCGTTTGGCGACTTCATTTGCTAAATCGACATCAAATCCAGTTAAATTACCGCTTGTATCATGGAAAGTGAACGGCGGATATGTACCTTCAGTACCAATGGTGATCTTTCCATCGTCTTGAATCTTTTTCAATAAATCTTGATTATCCGCAGTTTTCTTTTCTTCGGTGTTTACTGCTGTCTTTTGATCTTTTTTCTCATCTTTGCCACCACATGCTGAAAGCACAAACATAAAGCTTAAAAGCAGCGCAAAAATTACTGTAAGTTTTTTCATGTTAATAGACCCCCTAATTCTTACTATTTTTATCGGATTTACTAATTTTAGTACAACCTCTAGCAACTGTCAAAAGAAATGATTATATGAAGCATGATTATTTTACCCTTTTATAAAAAATAAAAACCTATCAGAAAAATTCTGATAGGTTAAGCAGATAATGCACGTTTTGTTTTTTGATTCGCTGCCTTTTTCTTTTTTGTTTTTGGCCGGTAGAAAAGAATACCGCTTGCAAGTAAGATCATACCATACATAAACGTTTTAAGATCTGCTGTACCTGCTATAATCACCCAAACGGAATAAAAGGTGGCCAGTAAAGCAATCATACCGTCTGCCATTCTCTGTTTTCCTTTGTATGTCTCTCCTTTTACCACTAACTTTAGCTGATAGACTGATGAAATAAGATACGGTACCAAATAGGATAAGGTCGCGATGACAATGATAAAATCAAATGCTCCTGAAATGGATTTTGAAACGGTAGAAAAAATAAATAGCTGTCCTATTCCATTGGATACAATCATTGAAAAAACAGGCAGACCCTTTTTGTTTTCTTTTAAGAATGCAGGCAGAAATAACCCTTGTTTCGCTGCTTGATAAGGAACTTCCGCAGTTAACATTAACCAGCCAATGGTTGAACCAAACAAACTAATTAATCCAATCCCTGCTAATAATTTACCGCCGATTGGTCCTAAAACTGTTTGAATAGCATCAATTAATGGTTTATCAGAATGAATAAGCGTGTTTTGGTCCAGCATTCCCATCACAAGGGTGCTAATACCAATATAGATACCCAGTGCAATAAATAATCCTAAAATGGTGGCCCTTTTTACATCGGATTGTTTTTTGGCACGAGAAGCAAATACGACGGCTGACTCTACCCCAATAAATGCCCACAAGGTATTGACAGCAGCCCCGTTAATTTGGCCCATAATACCGATCGCATGTCCGGCTTCATCCATTCTCGGAGCCGTAAATGGCAGGATATTACTCTGTTCAAACGCAAACAGACCAACAATTATGAAAAAGACAAAACCAGCTACTTTTGCTGCAGTAGCAAGGAAGTTTAATCTCCCCGCACTTTCCAAACCACGCAGGATAATAAAGTGGGTACCCCAAAGCAATAAGGAACAGACTAGAAATGTTAGTGCATTACCTACTTTTAGAGTGAAATGACCGATTGTAAACCAGTTTGCATCGCTTGTTAAGATTGGAAAAAAGGTGGATAAATATCCGGCAAAGGTGGTGATCATGGCAATGTTTCCAGCTAAGTTTCCAATCCAGTAACCCCAGGTAGACATAAATCCAGATAAAGTAGATGCATGAGAACCTGACTTAAATAGTTCTTTTGCATAGATTTGCGGACCGCCTGTCAAATTTGGTTTACGAATCGCCAAGCTGCCGAAAACTAGGGCCAGCATCAGAACGCCAAAGCCTGTAACGAGCCAAGCGGAAATTACACCGGCTGGACTAGCTGCTTCTGACAGCGAGCGAGGCAGCATAAAAATACCTGAGCCAACCATATTCCCAATGACAAGGGCAGTTAACACCCAGAATCCTAATTTATTTGATTTCTCCACGGTTATCCTCCTTGACGAACTTTTATATTAAAATAATGTTTTAAACGAATGAATATGAATAAACCTCATCCAATATAAAACCTATTGAGGTGTTAGTCAATGGGAAATTTTATCTCACTAAAGTATTACTATGAAAAAGCAAGGAACCTAAAAGTTATTGGTATATTGCCATAAACTCTATTGATTACCCTCGTGCCTCGTTTTTTTCTTTTACGGTCGTCAATAAGCTCTATTGACTACCCTCGTGCCTCCTTTTTAGTCAAGTCCATTAAATTGTGTAAAATTATCAACAATGAAATTTTTCGCAACGCTCATAATTATCGTAAGTGGACTACGCTATTTCGAATTTACATTGAGGGGCGGGCATGATAGCCTGGAGGGCAA
>NZ_JAMBOH010000020.1 GCF_023715505.1 Neobacillus cucumis
AACTTGATTCAGAGAAATGTGGGTCTATAATTTCACCAATTATTTGGTAAATAGCCTGTTGGACCATTCGGTCCCGGACACACGGAATACCTAACTTACGTTTGGAACCGTCCGGTTTAGGTATTTCAACCCTTTTAACTGGGAGGGGCTCATATGAGCCTTCTTTCAATTTCCTTTTAAGATGGTATAGGTATTTACCGACATGACCATAGAGTTCATCTACAGTCATCCCGTCAATTCCCGGTGCACCTTTATTGGCTTTGACTTTTTCACATGCTCTGAAAAGATTATTATCATCAATCACTTTGTCAATTAATTCGATACCATCTTGTTGTCCTACTTCTTTAAAGACAGAACTACACGCTCCCGCATACTCTTCAGTTTCCAACTTATCCCTTTGCGGGCAGCCATCTATCGATGTTTTCTGTGGTCTTTGCACTGTCCTTACCTCCATATTCCTTCAAGATTATTATTGTTCGGTCCTTCATTCTTTAAGAATTACTATGACCTCTGCTGACTTCTTACAATTCAGTCTGCCATCACTGACAAACTTGTTCCTGTGAGATGTTCCATCTCTCTTGCCGGGAACCCTTGTAAGACCTCCCCGGGTAAGAGCTATAACCTTCCTCCCATGTAACTGCTGTATTTACTGTATGGAACTCGTGCAGTATCGGACTTTGTTTTGTTTGGCAAACTCGTCCATTCCAATTCAGCCTTGTATACAGTTTCTGTTCGTCAGTTCGGGATTTTGCCTCCGGCTTCCTTCAGATTCCACCTCACGGTGGACACCCTTGCCATTGGCTAACAGTTCCTACTGCCAAGCCTGTAGTGGACTTTCACCACCAAGTTATAGCCCATGCCGGGCGCACCAAAAAAACCATACAATATTATAATTGTATGGTAAACAATATTAGGTAAGACTGTTTAGCAATCGTTTTAGGATCATCAATCCTTGCTCAAGCTCTTCAAGCGTTTTTGGTGACATACAGAAACTCTTACCGCCCTTTCTGGACATCTATTTCCAACCACAAAACGTTCAGCCGCATAAACTTGTACTCCCTGCCCCGCAGCTACCGTTTCAAATTTAGCACCTGTAATTTGGCCTGGTAATAACAACCAACGAAAGATGCCTGTTTCTACACCTAAATACGTATAGTCTGCAAAATATCGATTTACGATTTGGTTTCTACAAATGGTTTGTTCCCGATGACCCTCAATTAACACTTCAAATTGATTCAATACAATCGTACGTGCTGCTAGTTCTGCTAATAGCGGGGAAACTGTTATATTTAAATTATAAAGTGCCTTTGAAATTAGCTCCTTAAATTGACTCCGCACTGCTACATAGGCTAGTCGTAACCCTGGTGCTAATGATTTAGATAAACTTGCAATATAGATGACTGTTTCTGGGGCAGATGATGTGACTGCTGGAAGTGGTTTTTCGCCCAGAAGATGGTACGATGCATCTTCAATAACGAACAGTTTATACTTTTTGGCAATTGCTGCAATCATTTTTCGATTTTCAACAGACATAAAGGAAGCTGTCGGATTATGATAATCTGGAATTAAGTAAATGCCTTTAATATTGTCATTTTTACACTCATATTCAAAAGACGTGGGACTCATTTCATAATTCTCTGATTTTATCGGTACTAGTTGTACACTAAACATTGCTGCAACAGTTCTTAAGCCGGGGGAAGTATGATGGTCAACACCAACGCGATCTCCAGGCATACAAAGACTTGCCAATGTAGTAGCAATCGCATTTTGACCCCCATTTGCAAATAAAATGTGATCAACGGTTGTTTCAAACCCACCTCTTCGGATTAGCTTTATAGCTGCATCCTTTTGCCAAAGGCTTTCCCCCTGACCGACCATAACCAAACCATTTTTCATAATCTGTCTCTTGCAGCATACTTTTAGTTGGAGTAGCAATGGCTCGTAAGAAGCATTATCTGGTAGTGTTGCTCCCATTTCAATTAAATGCCGGTTTTGTATCTTCAAGTAAATACGCATTCGATAACGCATCATACGATACATATGTGCCACTTCCAACAGATGCACTTAGCAAGCCCTTTAACTCACAAACTTAAAAAGCTTTTGAAATGGTACTTAAATTTAAATCCAAATAATCAGCCAGTTCTCTCTGTGGAGAAAGTTTTGTTCCAGGTAATAAAACTCCGTTTACTATATCCTGTTCCAATTGCCCAGCGAGTGCTTGATAAATAGGCTTTTTAGTTTTATCAATCGATGGCTTCCAGCTCATCGATAGTTTTCAAAAGAATTAATAGGCATGATACGTATCCTTTTTCACACAATTATATGATTGGGCGGTTTATAAAACAATTATAATTTTCTTTAATATTATACCTTTTAGTGAATATCCAACTTTTCTAGTTGTTGGTTCTCTTGCTAGTGAACAATCAATTTAAAAAATCAATATAAAAAAATGCACCTTTTTCATGTCTGACAATTTATTGGTGATTTTTTAGTCTCTTTTCCATCCGTTCTGCTATCTGTTTCGAATTTGGATTTCCTTCATTTTGTAATTTATCAATGATGTTAATATAATCGGTTTCATTTCGGTTTTGGCTTAATTTATAAGCAGCCTGGATTTCTGCCACTTT
The DNA here is from genome assembly GCF_023715505.1 of Neobacillus cucumis. Next base: position 2,628 of record NZ_JAMBOH010000020.1, read on the forward strand.
AATCTTAAAACCAACAATCCCTTTTAGCTGATTTTCTAATAGTTCAGGAGAAAGTTGATCCCATAAAACGGGATTTTCACGATGTTGTTCATATTTTTCCAACATTACTGTTAATTCTTCTATTAGTTCATTTTTTTCTAATAAACTTGCTTTTCCATACATATGGATAGCCTGATAATTCCACGTCGGAACATTTTCGTGGGAATACCAAGAAGAAGAAATGTAAGCGTTCGGTCCCTGAAACATTACAAGCACATCATCACAGGTTTCAAGTGTTCTCCACTGAGGATTTCCAAAAGCCATATGCCCAGTAATATAGGAATCATCACCTTTTTTAGTTAACCCCAAAGGCAAGTGAGTAGCAATCGGTTTCCCTTGTTCTGTTGTAACAATTGTGCCAAAAGAGTTTTTTTGAACTAAATCCCAAATTTCATCAACATTTGAGACCTTAAAATATTTTGGAATATACATCATAGCCCGCCTTTGAAATAGATTTAGTTTAGCGTTTTTGTCATTATAAAATCTATTTGTTCTTCATCTCCCATATAAAAGGAATGGGCTCCAGTTTGAACAAACCCCATTTTCTTATAAAAGCCAATAGCGTTTTCATTTTTTTCCCATACGCCTAGCCAGACTTTCTTTTTATTACATTCCATCGCAATTTCCATTGCTTTATTTAGAAGATATTTACCAAGACCATGTTTTTGAAATTTGTTCCTTATATAAATCCTCTCGATTTCAAGCGATTCATCACCCATTTCTTCAGACTGGGCGTCATTGAGATTGACCTTTAAATATCCAGCAACTTCATTATTAAAATACACATAAAAGAATTGCGAAGAAATATTGGATAATTCTTTTTCTAATTGTTTTAAGTTAAATGCACTTTCCAAATAGGCATTCATATTTTCGGGTGAATTCTGATCCTTAAATGTCTCATTAAATGTTTCATAACAAATTTCTTGAAGTTTCCGTAAATCCCCATGGTTACACTGTTTTATATTGATAGTCATTTAATATGTCGCTCCTTTATAGAATCAATACTCTCTCTTGTTTCCCTTTTTTACAAATTCCCAGTCTTTTTCTATATTTTTTCTTACTCTTTGAAGAAGATTGAAAATCGTTTCTGCTTCACTTTCGGAAAATCCCTCTAATGCAACGGTATTGGAATAATCATTTTCTCTTTTTATAGAAGGATAAACATTTTTCCCTTTCTCTGTTGGAAAAAGCCTCTTTATTTTTTTGTTATGTTGATCTTCTTTCTTTTCAATAAAGCCATTCATTTCAAGTTTTTTTATAGCACGAGCTGCTGTTGTACGATCTACTTTGATCATCTCAGCTAACTTTTCTTGAATGATTCCTGGATTTTCGCATATTCGAACAAGGTACAAATACTGCCCCTTTGTAAGGTCATATTGTTTAAATTCTATATTACTTATAGAATCTAATGCCCTGGCAATCAATCCAATTTCACGTAGAATTTCCTTCATAATTCACTCCTTCTTATTAATTTTTGTTGCAAATACAATAACATTTCATACATTTAATTTAATCTAAATTTGTTGCATTTGCAATAAAAATAATGATAAAGTTAAAAACGATTTAATATATTATTGGGTTCGGTTGGTGCGCTGCTTTTTTCACTCCTTTTCCCGTTTTCGTAAGTACATATCTTCACAATTTGTATGCTATAATTTGGAGGGCAAAATAAAGATAGAGGTGACCATTCTTGGCAATACATGTTGTACTATATCAACCAGAAATTCCGGCTAATACTGGAAATATTGCACGTACTTGCGCCGCAACAGAAACAGCCTTGCATTTAATTCGACCACTTGGCTTTTCAACAGATGAAAAGATGATCAAACAAGCTGGTCTGGATTTCTGGAAGCTTGTAAACATAACGTATTATGACTCACTAGATGACTTTTTTTCAAAAAATCAAGGTGAGTTTTACTATATTGAGACGTTTGGTGAAAAACCACATTCATCCTTTGATTTCAGTGATGTATCAAAAGAACATTATTTTATGTTTGGAAAAGAAACAACCGGTTTGCCAAAAGATTTGCTAAAAAAAAATAAAGATCACTTTTTGAGAATACCAATGAATGATAATATTCGATCACTGAACCTTTCGAATACAGCTGCTATATTGGTATATGAGGCTTTACGGCAACAAGGATTTCCCAATTTAAAATAGAAAAAGCGTAAGGCGCCTGCCTATCCGCTCATAACCTCGAGCCGATAGGCAGCGCCTTGCGCTGGACAATTCTCGAATTCGAAATTCACACATTATCTTTTAATAAAATCTTCCGTCTTGGAAGATTTTTTGTTTGTTTCTCCATACAGAAATATTGTTCTTATTCAAAGTAAACTTCAAGAAGAAAAAGCAATCTTGAAATTTTTAACATGAATCAAGTCTTCGTATTTATAGACCAACGCACTAATCTTGAATTTGTTCGTTGTAAATTGGTAAAAACAATTCCACTTTCGTTCCTGATCCTTCTTTGCTATTTATTTTAAGATGGCCTTTGTGTAGTTTGATTATTCTTTTAGCAATATGCAGGCCCAAACCAGAACCTCCAGTTTCTCGGCTTCTAGCTTTGTCCACTCTATAAAACCGTTCAAAAATATTATCTATCTCATCCACTGGGATTCCAATCCCATAATCTTTGATTTGTATCATGGCATGTTTTTCTTTCTTATCCAAGAAAACTTCAATATTTTCTTGGCTATATTTAATTGCATTATCAAGCAAGATGATAATAACTTGCTTGATCTTTAACTCATCAGCATAAATGGTGATAGGATTTTCTTCAAAATGCAGTGTTATTTCTCTTTTATATACCTCTTTAAGTTGTTTTAGGATACTTTCGCATAAAGATACCAAGTTGATTTTATTTATTTCTAATACATTTTCATTCTCTAAGTTAGCTAGGTCTAGAAAAGTATCAGTCATTTTTTGTATTCTAGTTGCTTCTGTATGAATGGCATGGATGGCCTCTTCGGCTATATCTTGATTTTCTAACCCTTGCCTTCTTAAGAGATTTGCATAGCTCTTGATGATGGTTAATGGAGTCTTTAGTTCATGCGATGCATCAGAAACAAACTGTGCTTGCTTGGCCAAATTTTCTTGGAGCCTATCAATCATACGATTAAATGTACTCGCCATTGTATAGAGTTCATCTCTCGTTTTATTTTGGATGACTATCTTTTTTGGAACACCGCTCTTTTCAATTTCTTCCATTGTGTTTATCATATTGGATATGGGTCTCATGACCATGTTCGCTAACCATCTCCCTCCAAGTAAGGATAAAACCGTTGCTAATATTGTACAAAACCCTAATATTCCACGAAGAATTTCTTTTCTCGTTTCTAGACCCGATAACCGTTCTCCAATTTCCAAACTTTCATTATTTCCATGTTTAATTGGTAAACGTACAATCAAAACTTCTTCTTCTCCGTTTTCCGCCGAAATTAATCGTGTTTGGGATTGCTTTGTCGTTGTGTATTTTCCTTTAATTTTTTTGGAGAGTAATTGGTCATTCGTTACTTCATGAACGACCTTATTTTTCGGTTGAATAATTCTTATAAATGTATGATCCGTTAAATAATCTTTTAATTTTGGTTCAATATTACTGGAAGATTGATTAGTATCGAATCCTTTTATAATATCTTCTGCTTTTTGAAGGAGAACTTTCTCTTCCATATTTACTGTTGTTTTCATAAATAAAAAGAAGACCACAAAATTAATGATCATTAAAATGCAAAGCATCCACACAGTTGTTAACAGATTAATCTTTGTTGTGATCTTCATCTTTTTTCTCCTTGATGGTGTAACCAATCCCTCTAACCGTATTAATTAATTGGATAGAAAAGCCCTCATCCATCTTCTTTCTTAATTGCCTTATAAACACATCAATGACATTCGTTTCACCCTCGTACTCATATCCCCACACGTTCATTATGATGCTATCTCTTGTTACAACCTTGTTTTTATTCAAAACTAAATAAACCAGTAAATCATATTCCTTTGGTGTTAAGGTAATAAATTGTCCATTCCTTTTTACTTCTCGTGTGTCTTTGTTAATAACTAAGTCCTCAACCGTCAATAAGGGTTGTTCTTCCATTGATACATCTTCGTGATAATTACGTAGACACGCACGAATCCGAGCTAACAATTCTTCAATTTCATAAGGCTTTGTGACATAATCATTAGCTCCATGGTCCAATCCTGCTACCTTATCATATGTTGTATTACGAGCCGTTAGGAGAATAACAGGTGTTCTTCTGTTATCCTTTCTAAAACGTCTTAACACTTCTATCCCACTTACTCCAGGCAACATTACATCCAATAAAATGATGTCCACGTCCGAATTCAAGGCGGTTTCTAATCCAGATTTACCATTATGTTCTACTGTTACATGATAACCTTCATACTCAAGCTCCATTTTCAATACACGTGCAATTTGAGCTTCATCCTCAATAACAAGAATATGTGTTTTCAACGTCCATCAAGCCCTTCTATTGTTCTTCCATATGACACATTTTCAATTCAATACTTTGCTACTACAAGTCTTAACATTTCAAAAAACAAGAAGTTAAAAAATATCCAGACCCCGCCATATACATATCCGCCCACAGTATCACTCGGAAGTACGTTTGCAGATGCAATATTTACAATGGCTAGTCCTATTAATAGGACTAAGACGAATAATGGCCCAAATATAGCCATATAATTTTTCGGGGAATGACGAACAAGCAAAAATAAACATGTTCCATAAATAATGATCAAAACAGTAGCATTAAAATCAGGAAAATTTGCAGAATGAAATTTCCCAACAAACCCAAAGGATTGAAGATAAGCAAATACTTTCAACACCGTATCATGAAAAGGTTTGGCTCCAGCTATTGAAACTGCAAGTAAAAGATATTCAAGCCCTCTGTTATGTCCCTTGCTCCAAATTCGGATCATCGTTACTGCTATTATGGAACCAAGTCCGATTGGGGATTCAAATACGATTAACCCTTTCATCCAACTCGTATAAATAGCCGAATGAATGATGTATTCTGTAACTTTATTAAACTGGGTAAACTCATTATATAAATAGTCTTGTGCCATTCCTAACATCAATGTGACCATACCAATTAAAATTAAAGTAAGGAAAGTAAGAAAAATCTCAGTTGCTCTAATAGTCTTTAGACGCTGAATCAAGCGTTGTAATAAATGAATAAAAAATACTTTGACTTGAACTTTATAATACCGATAGGCAACATAACCTATTAACATTACAGCTAAAACAATAATGAATACGATTAAATATTTACTAGCTGCTTGATGGAAGCTCTCCCATTGTGGGCCCAATATTTTTCCCAAAGTAATAAAACAAATTCCCCATAAAAAAGCACCTGTATAAGCAGGAATGATAAATTTGCGAAAAGGCATTTTAGAAATGCCAGAAATATAACCAGTAAAATGCCTTATGCCTGGTATGAAATAAGCAAAAACAAGCAATTTACTGCCTGAACGCTCAAACCAAGCGGCTGTTTTTTTATATCTATCTGGGCCCATATGAATAAACTTTCCGTATTTTTCGATTAGTCTATATCCCCCAGCTTTCCCAATCCAATAGGTTACGGTAATTCCCACACCAGCTGAAAGGAAAACTGTCAAAAGTGCTAAAATGTAATTCATTTTTCCTTGGAATACAAAGTAACCAGCGTAGCTCATTAAAAACTCACCTGAAATGGGAAGTGCCATGAGTTCTAGAAAAATCCCTATGAATAATATTAGATAACTATGCTGTTCAAATAAAGTTATTAAATATGACATATAAATGCCCCCATTTTTAATAAAAAGAACTCTAAAATATATTCCCTCAACTTTAGACCTACTTACAATTTAGCACGATAAAGGCATACTTTTTCTAATTTAATGAATTCTTAATCGTGTATTAAGGGAACCAAAAGGTTATGAAAAAAAGCTATCCCAATATGAATGGTTAATAGCTTTTTACCAGAAAAATAAATTAAAGTTTTTTCACCCTTATTGGACTTACCATTAGAAGAGCGAGGACTAAGGTAATCCAAGCATTGCTATATAAAAAGAAGCCCATGCCTGCCAAAGGTAATCCAGCAGCAGGAATAGGTAACCCCTTGAAATACCCAATGGTTGGTTTAACATTGAATCTAGCCAGTCTCAATGCCCCCATAATTGGGAAAAGGATAAAGGCCAATGAAGTTAAAATGGAAGGTGCTGCTAATGAATGAAATAAAAGTGCAGGCGCCACCCCGAAACTCACAATATCAGCTAAGGAATCCAATTGTACGCCAAATGCACTGTTCACTTTTAGTTTTCTAGCAACCCTTCCGTCAAATAGATCGAAAACAGCGGAAAAGAATATTAAAACGGCGGATACCTCTAAAAGCCCACTCATATTACATGTAATTGAAAGAACACCGCACAATAAATTTCCAAGCGTAAATAAATTAGGTACCGCTTTTAGTATCTTATTAAACAAACTACTCCCACCTCACCATCGAGAATTCCTGCTTTTATATATCATACCCACACAATTTTATGAAATAGCACGGGATGTAAATTAATTGACCATATTAATGAAATCTTAATGTTTTACTAAGGGAACCCAAAAGGTTGTTTTATATACTTGAAATGCCCAATTCAATTTCAATACAAAATTTAAATTCTCGACAGAAAACTATAAGGTTATTTGGGTTTAGTCATAAAAAGAGATTGGAGAGGAAATAAATGAAAAAATTAGTAGAGGCAACCATGCAAAGAGCCATTCTTATGATCGTATGTGTTGTTATCATTTTGGCTTGGGGAGGAATTTCAGCCTACCAAATGCAACGAGATTATTTGCCTGGGATTAACAATACAACCCTTTCCGTCAGTATGAAAGTTCCTGGTTATCAAGCTGAACAAGTTAAACAGCAAGTGACCGATAATCTGGCAAGTGCTGTCAAAGTAGTAGACGGACTTTCCAATGTAGAAAGCACATCTTATGATGGCGGATTATTTATGAGTTTGTATTTCCCTATGAATACAGACATGAAGATGGCAGAAGATCAAGTAAACAAAGCACTAGCTAATGCTGATCTACCATCAACTATTACAAACACGCCGTCCGTAACGCGTTTAACAACAAGTTCATTCCCGATTTTGACTTACAGCGTAACAAGTTCAAAATTGGATGAACAAACATTACGTTCCACCGCAACACAGGAAATTGTTAAGCAGTTAAAATCTGTTCCTGGTGTATCGGATGTATCCGTCATTGGGGGAGCAAAAGATGGATATGTATTGACAGTACGAATGAAAGACCTTATGAAAAACGGATTAACTTTGGATGATGTGAATAAATCATTTGCTTTAGCTGTTCCTTCGATGCCACAAGGGAATATTGTAAACAATCAATTATCAATACCCGTATCGTTTGATGGAATACCATTAAACGAGCAGCAAATGGAAAACGCTACGATTAAGAATAAGGAAGGAAAAGTGATTCCTGTATCAGCGTTCGGTACCATCACTCATTCTTTAAACGACGTAAAAACAGTGTCTCGAACAAATGGAGCACCAAGTGTTACTTTAAATGTTATCAAGACACCATCGGCCAATATTACCGATGTGGCGGACCAGGTAAAGGACCGTGTTGAACATCTTCACCTGGATACCGTGAATCCAAAGGATGTTTCGTTCCATGTCTTACTTGACCGTGAAAAAGAATTAAACAGCTCACTGTTCGGTTTGGTTCGAGAAGGTTTACTCGGTTGTTTATTCTCTATGTTTTGTGTATTCTTCTTCTTCCGAAATGTAAGAAGCACATTATTAATTGCTATTTCGCTGCCAATTTCATTACTAGCAACTACGGCATTCTTAAAATCAATGGGTATTACTTTAAACATTTTAACCGTTTCAGGCTTGATTGTAGCGATGGGTCGAATTGTCGATGACTCGATTGTTATCTTGGACAACATGTACCGAAAACGGGAAGAACAGCAGGAGAAACCATTACTTTCTATTCTTGCATCATCTGTTGTTGAAATGATTCCAGCCATTTTAGGCTCAACTCTTACAACGATCGCCGTTTATATTCCAATTGCATTTGTTGGCGGCGTAATTAGTGCCTCCTATAGCGGGTTTGCGTGGTCGGTTGTAGTTGCTTTAATCATTTCATTCTTTGTGGCAATGCTTGTCATTCCTGCACTTGCTTTTATGGGATGGAAAAGTGGAAACGGAGAAAAACAAACGGTTAAACTCGATTCAAAAATGAAACCAATTCTTCAATCTGCTTTTAAACATAAAAAGGCAATGATAATTGGCTCTATCTTAGTCTTTTTAGCAGCTGGCATCTATTCTGCCTTTCTTCCAGTAAGTTTATTGCCTAGCGGAAAAATCGACCAAATTGCCATTAAGGCAGAGCTTCCAAAAGGAAGTACGTTAATTCAAGTAGATTCTGAAGTACAAAAAATCGAGAAAACGTTAAAGTCTAACCCGAAAGTTGATGCGTATTCATCTAATTTTGGTTCAACCATGACACCACAAAGTGATGATGTTTTTGACCAGGGTGGAGGCTTTATCACTTATCCAAACGTCGCTAACCTATCCGTTGTATTGAAGAATGATAAAGAAGCTGATTCTGTCATTAAACAATTACAACAGCAGCTTCCTACATTATCTAAAGATGTTACTTATACGGTAACAAGCCAGAACATCTCTGGTGATGATTCACAAATGCGTATTCTGTTTACAGGTTCGGACCAAGCAACACTGGATCAAGTAGCTCAAGAGGTCAGAACAGAGCTATCGAAAGTAGCCGACCTAAGTGTAGATGGAAAAGTAGATTTAACCAATGGCTCTCCAAAGTACAAAATAACTTTTAATCAAAAAGCTATTCAAGATAAAGGAATAAAAGTTGCAGACATATTAACGGTCATTAATCGTTATATGTCATCATCAAAAGATGCCACCGTTATCGTTGACCATAAAGCATTTCCTGTTGACCAATATTTAGATCAAATTGCTACAGGAGCAAACTCAAGTATTACCTTAAATGCTTCTGCTAACGATGTTTTGGCATCTCTTTCGGCAGAAACGTTTAGTGGAACTAATGGTGAAATGATTCGACTTGACCAAATTGCCAAAATTACGAAGGATACTACTGCTTCAACAATTAGCGAACGGGATGGTCAGCCATTCTCCCTTGTAACTGCACAGATTACATCAAATGATATTAGTAAGGTGTCAAGCCAAGCAGAGAAAGCGTTAAGCAGTATAAAACTTCCTAAAGATGTAACCTATTCATTGGGAGGAATTACTGAACAAGTAAAACAAATGATTTTCGATATGTCTGTTGCCGTTGCATTCTCGATACTTTTAGTATTACTTATCACTTCTTCTATTTTCAAAGGATGGAGAGCACCTTTCTCAGTTCTTTTAAGCATTCCACTAGCCTTAAGTGGTGTGGTTATCGCCTTAATTTTATTCCACGGAGAATGGAATTTGGCTGCCTTAATCGGTATTTTAATGCTTACAGGTATTGTAGTAACCAACGGTATTGTGTTAATTGACAAGATTGAAAGAAATCGAAAAGTAGGAATGCCTGTTAAAGAAGCTGTATTAAATGGCAGTCTTTCAAGGATTCGCCCAATTTTAATGACAGCTGCAGCAACAGTTCTTACGTTGTTACCACTTGCATTTTCTCATAATGCGGATACGGTCATTTCTCAAACGCTCGGTATTGTCGTAATTGGCGGTATGGTAACATCAACAATTAACAGCTTTATTATCATTCCAATTATTTATCAATGGTTGCATCGAAAGTCTGTAACCGAAAACGTGAATATTGCTGCTAGTCAAAGCAGTATTAACTAATGTAAGGCCCACAAAACAAGGCACCCTAATTATATAGATGCCTTGTTTTTTTACGCTTAATTTATATATTTAAAATACAATTGTTAACACTAATAGTTATAGCAACAAGGTAATACCTAATCCTATATACTTCATATCATTCCAACTTTACATTATAATGTTGTACCATTAAGGGGGAATTAGATGGAAAAGCAAAATGCTTTAACAAAGTTAAAAAGTTACGCCAAAAAATTGAAACAAAATTTATTTGTACTTTATTTATCCTATAAAGATAGCAGAGTTCCTTGGTATGCTAAGTTAGTTGCTATTTGTGTTGTTGCCTATGCTTTTAGTCCAATTGATTTAATCCCTGATTTCATTCCTGTTTTAGGTTATCTGGATGACCTTATTATCGTTCCTCTTGGCATTTCATTGGCATTGAAATTAATACCACCACAAGTTATTGAAGAAAATAGGGTTAATGCTGAAGAAATCAGGAAAAAAGGAAAACCTAAAAATTGGTTTGTTGGTATTATATTTATTCTGATATGGGTTTTACTTGCTTATTGGGTTGGTAAGGCATTATTTGAAATATTTCGTTATTAATAAAATGGTTAGGTATGGACGTTCTAGGATATGCTTTTTTTCATATCCTTTTTCACTAATCTCACTTTTTTATTTAAATAATTGCGTTAGTAGCCAATATTAATCATTAATCTATACACTTTTCGCTTTCCCCTTCTTCCACTAACCTGCCTTTAGTTCATAAGAAAAGGTGTTTGCCCTTTGTTTAGAAACCACCTCCTGTCTTTCTATTCAATAAAGTCTACCTCATTTTCCAGACACCATTTAATGGCAATTTGTTTAAAACACTCGTCCCGGTATGTATACCATTTGGTTTCTATTCCAAACTCTATAATTTTTTCCTTAAATCTCCTAAAGGCACCCTTTCCATTAATTGCCCTAGATAAGGATTCTTGCTTTCGTTGATCACTTACAGTTAGGCAAAAGTTTTCCATTATCTCATATTCATTCACATCATATTTAGTAGGTAATTCTATATAATTTTCAAAGTTTTCAACCACATCGATTGCAACCATTCTATTCTCACGTTCCCATTCAGGTAAATGATCCAACGATTGTTCGTCTTCAGCAGCTCTTAAGTTCTCCGATGTCACTAACAATATCTCACCGGTTTTACTATTTAAGAATGAACATGAGTCTTCAAACTGCACTTCCATTTCCTCAATAATATCTTTCAATTTAACTTGAATACTCATTATTAGATCACCTTTTGATAATTTTATATTTATGCACTCGTAACTTTAAGAAATTTCTTCACAATCTAAACTATTATCCTCTTTCATTTTTCTCTTCACCATCCCTAAATAAATAATAATGCTTACAACTCCGATTGAACAGAGCTTCGACACCTTTCTCGTTGTATTTCTTTTCCCACGACCAAATTGTACTAGGTGCAGATATGTCAAAATGAAGAGCAGTTTCGGGTAATGATGCCCTGTTACTCCACATCCAATCTAGTACTTCCAACTTAAACTTACCACTAAACACTTTTAGGACTTCGTATATTGAACGCTTTATCCCCATATTTTTTGTATCGATTTACCCAATCTATTACAGTTAGATGACTACTAATGCCATACTTTTTTGTCAGTTCTTTCCTCACCCCTCCTTCTAAATACTCTGATACAACCTTTTTTCTATATTCACTTAAAAACTTTACATACTAAAAATCCCCTTAAATTGGATGATTAGTCCGCCTTAAGGGGGTCATTTCATTTTGGAAGATTTTTTGTTACGATTCTCCATACAGAAATATTGTACTTATTAAAATAAAACTCTCCCATTACTTGGAAAAAGTTAAAGGGATCATCCATAATGAAGTATTTCATCATTTAATTTACCTTAATAACATTGTTATGAAAAGACTAATTATCTGAATTGTATTGCTTAATTGATTGTTCCACTAAATACTGAATCCCATATATTAAAATTGCCCAAACTAAACTCATAAAACCCCATGTACGATTACTCCACTTTTTAAATTTAAATAATCCAACTTTTTGAGAGATAAAGAAATAAGGGAAAGCATTAATCCAATCTATAACTACATTTGTAACTAAGTATTTAGAGAAATTACCATATGTTAGCTTAAATATCCACAATGTGCCAACAAAATAAGGACCTAGAAAGTATGTAAAATCAATAGGACCCGGAGATATAGGATTTTTATTTATCCACCATTGTTTCTTATTAGCAATCACACTTGTTGCACTTAGGCATAAATTAACAAGACTAGCTACAGGCAAAAATCTAAAAAAGGAACGTTTTCCCATCAAAGGAACAGTTAGCCACGGAATGATTAACTGAGCTAAAGAGAATACTTTTTTTTTATCTATCATAACTCACCCCTAAAAACGTGTTTAGGTATATTATCAACCTCTCTCTTGGAAAAAATGAGTTGTCGGATGAAAATAATCGTTATTCAAACTACTTCCCCGTGCTGCTTTTTTCCGCCAGTTCTATAAGGAAAGCCCCGTCTTCTAAATTCTTATAATTGAATTTCGAAACATCTTATTAATATGAATTTCTGCTGTATTAAATCCTATAAAAAAACCCTATCAATTGTATCTGAAGGGGTTTTGCTTGGTTAAACGCACACAATAATGAATAGCTGTCTCGTAATCCTCCGTCGTATCAACATCCATGATTACTCCCGGATCCTCTACATTCAAGTATTCCTTTTCATAACAATTAAGGATTGCACGCAAATTACTTTCTGGCTTGGTTTCGAGAATATCCTGTTTCACTTGCTTTGATAATTGGATGGGGTGACCGCCTTTATATTGAAAGCTGGGAATCACTACGTTTCCTTTGTGTTCTGCTAGTAGCTGAACCGTCTCTTTTTTTACAAGCGGACAATCTCCAGGTGTTAAAAAGAAGGATGAGGCACTTATTTCGTTGCAGCCCTTTTGAATGGAAGAAAACATTCCTTGATGAAAGTTTTCATTATAAACAAACCTTATCTGAAATGAATAGGCATTTTCATGGCAGATTTTTGCGATTTCCTCTTGAATGAGTTCCGCTTTAAACCCGGCTACGACAATGACTCTGCTGCATAGCCCTTCAAATTTAGAAATCGTTTGCTCCAACACAGACATTTGCCCGAGTGGCAATGTCATTTTAAATGCATTCGCTCGACTTGAATATCCAGCAGCTAAGACGATCGCTTCCATTTTAGTCACCCTCTGTATTCCGTTAAAAATTCATCTATTTATTGTAAGGTTATTCCTACATTATCTTGAATATGATCTAAAATTGGATCATGTTCATCTTGGTCCACACTTCCTTGCTAAAAACACACCTCTCCGAGCTAAAAAGTATGACACCGTGTCAAGTATTCACATACCTAATGAGTCTTTTAGAAAAGTTGTTAAATATTCGACACTGGTTATTTTTTTATTACATTCGCTGCTATTGGCACAAATAAAATTGCCGATGGCCTTGTAATAATCCGGATTTTTAGATTTTTTCGCTTTTGTGACGGTGGAAAAATAGGCAACCTCTCCAAAACAATTACAGAAAGAACAAATATTATTTTTACTAGTCGGTGTAATACTACATTCGATGCCTACCATTTTTCCATCCAGTTCATATACAATAAATTTTTTATTAGATCTTAGATCGTTCCAGCTTAAATAGGTCAGCTGGCTGTGGTCAATTTTTGATAAATCAGGAAGCTTTAATTTTTTATTCTTCGGAAACATCTTTTTCAGCTGCTCTTCGGTGATTTTTGGAAAGGGAAGCAAATAGTCTGAAAGACGCTTGATATATTGCTCATACTCAACATCTGTTTTTAGTCTGGAAAGATCCAGCATTTCTTGTTGATCCAATGATGCATTTGGAATGAGATCTAAGATTTTGGCATTGGCTAAGTCGATCACAGCAGCCAACACGTTTGGGGGTACATTCTTTTTAGTACTTTCCTTAATCATAGCAATCTGTTTTTTTATAAAATTCAACTGCTCATTTATAATAAATTTTTCTGTCATTACATTTCTCTCCTATTATTTGCTGACTTCTCTTACACTTATTTTAAAAAATGCGGCAAAATACTAAAATGGAGAAAATGACTTAGAACCGTTTTTTACATAAAAAACACTGATGAAGGATTTCACCAGTGCTGTTTGCCTACTTTTTATGCGAATAAACAATTTTCTTAATGGTTTCGGTTGAGAGGTAATATTCCTTAGCTAGCTGCTGAATACTGCTGCCACTATTGAAGGAATTTTTAATAGCGGCATTACGGTGATCAAGCATCCGTCTCCCGCCACTTGAGGTTCCCCATTTCCGATGCTCCGTTTCCGGCTTAGGAATATAAAGAGTTTCCCCCTGTACATACTTTTGGATTTCCACAATTAGCTTTTCGGGTAAAACTTTTGCTGCATTAAGATATTTCAATTTTGCCCGCCCCTTATTTTGAATTTTTAAAAAATAAGGTGCAAAGCCAAAATATTAGAAAAGCTGTTTAGCGATAATTAAATGTTTCGCCCCACGCAAAGTATCGCCTTTCCAATAATAGGCTTTGCATGAGTGGAAGAAGTACCAGACAATCTTAAATGATTCTCCATCTGTTAACACCCCCTTTAATATGTAATTATATCGAAATTTACTATCCGAATGAATCAATTTAGCTTTGTTTTTTTATGGGGTTTTCCGATAGACTTCACTTGTTAGTGTCCACCACCACATCAATCTGCTCGTTGAACAAGGATTACACATTGAATTTGATAAGTCTCTGTCATTTGAAATACAAATGATGTAGTAGATATTCTTTAATTTGCTGTTTAGTGCTTTTATTGCTACGACTAACGACGAATAAAACCAAGAATATGTAAAGGTTCCCTCCAACATATTGGAACGAACGTTCATTCGTGTATATAATTATAATCACTAGTGTTGCATAAATAATATCTCAATTTTCAGTTTAATTATCTTCCTTGTTTAGAACCAAAAAAGTAAATGTCCAATAAAGGTGACTCCATTCATTTGGAAAATTATTTACAATTAGACCTTTGGGATGACGACAATTTGCTTATTAAGGGATGGCTTTTCCTTCAATCTTGCGAAGCCAGATATTCGCTGGTTTCCACAACGCAGCCCTTAAATAACGACTAATTTGTAAGGTTTTTCGCTTGCTTCTTGTTTCGATTTGTACAAGAACATGAAGGCAAAAAACGATAAGTGCGATAAACACTTGATTTTGTATCGCCCATTCACTCTGACCGTAGAACTTTTTGATGCTAAGATGCTGTTTGATCCATTTAAAGAACAGTTCAATTGCCCACCGTGATTTAGACATCTCTGAGATTTCTTCGGCACTCAAATCAAAACCATTTGTGATTAAATCGAGTTCGTTTCCCTTTGAATCAATCACTTTTAGAAGGGGAAAGTAATTTTCAGCATGGTTTTGAGTGGTACCAATCAACACCATTTTATCTGACAAAATAGCTGTTTCCTCGGGTAGTTTAAAAACGTAAACTCCCCGTATGACTGCGTTTTTACGTAGCCTAGAAAGAAAAAAGTAGCCATCATCAGTCATGCGATCAAAGCGCTCGTAGTCTAAATAGCCACGGTCAAACACATACATGCATTCCTTGTCATCTACCATGACTTCCAGTTGACCACGGTCATGTTCTTTAGCCGTTGTCATAACGGCCTTTTCAGGATAGGAGATACCCTTTTCCATAAACACGAGACGCAAATGCAATTTTACACCTGCTTTTGTTTTACGAAACTTTGCCCACTTATGATTAATCAAATTTAGTGACAAGGTGCTTGAATCAATGATTTTTAACGGCATGATAAGCTTTGTATAGTGTGTTTTGGCATGAATTTGTGCGACTAAATCAAGGAAAATGCTTTGGAATAAATCTGGATTCATACCATTTAATCGCCGTGACAGCTGAGAAATACTGATAGAATCAAGGTCGACCCCTTTTTGAAGTTGATCATCAAACAGACCATCGCCCAGCGCATGCAGACTTTCAATTTCTTCTAGCTGCGCAAAAAGCAGTAATTTTAGGAATGACTCTGTCGTTAATTTTTTTGTATAGTAATCTAATTTCATCGTTTTCACCTTTTCTTCGAATAATTGAAGGTTTATTGGTGAAAACCATTGTCCAAATGAAGTTTTTGGTGTATTCTTGTCCATGAGATTGGTCCTTTTTTAATGGATTTGGACGGTTTACCACCCGACTTTTCCATTATAAAGGACTTTTTCTTTGCACAAAATAATAAAATTGAACATTTTGAGTATTTTTAATAGTCCAATTAAATTAATGCAACACTAGTGAATTATAATATGTTTATCAAAGGAGGAACATTTATGAACTCAATTGATTTATTGATTTTTAACTTTAATGAAGTTAGAAGAAGAAGCATAAAGGTTTGGATATCTATACCTAGAGAAAAACTCGAATGGAGACCAGATGATGAAGCACTGAATTGCATAGAAATGATTAGACACGTATTGGAAAGCGAGCATTATTACCACCTGGCCATTAAAAATCGAGGGAGTTTATCCGTTTTCGATTCCCCTTTCGAAAATAGACCTTTTACTTCTGTCAATGCAGAATTGGAATTTGCAGAACCTTATCGAAATGATTTCATTGATACAATCAAGTCTTTTACTGAAGAAGACTTGGCAAATATAAAGATTGACCGCTCCGATTCAGGGTACATAAGAGATTTAGGTGACATGCTGTTACGAGTGGCCTATCATGAATCAGTTCATACTGGTCAGTTATTAGATTATTTAAGAACAGCAGGGGTTCCAAGAATTCGTATCTGGGATTAGCCATGATATTGGTGCTATCACAATAGTGATGCACCTTTCTTAGAATCAAACTTTAATATTCGGTTATATTTTGTTTACCTTTTAACTTATCTAACATTTTTAATAAACCAACAAACCCTCTAATGATAAACAAAGTAGAATTAACACTTGCAAAAGTATGGAAGACTGACCATTTGTTCCATTTAAATAATCTCGAGTTCTTTTCCATAAACCATTGACCCAGACTCATAGGAACACTAAAAAGCAAACTTTTCATTAGAATTTTACTGAATTTATCATTATACGATATTTTCACCCAGATAACACTTAGAATTGGGAAAAATAACATATCATAAATAATATTTGTTTTAAAAATTTTTGAAAAAGGGCGAACTGGGTATTCAATTCTTTTGGTGCCAACAACATAAGCATCAATAAGAGTCGCAATAACTCCTTTTGAGAAAAAAATCAAAAGATTTTCTCTCATTTTTGAACCTCTAAATAAAAATGGAAAAGATAAAACACATCCTGCTAATAGTAACTTTAACAACTTTTTCTCCACTAATTAACACCCTCTCGCACTTTCATAATGATATCCTTAAAATGCCCTAAATTTACCATTAATACTCTATCGTTATTTAATTAAATTTTTAATAAATACCCTTTAAACAATACAATAAAAAAGTTCGTTCACTTTAATTTTGCTTATCCTATTTGAATGTACCTAAATCCTTATATTCAAGTATTGTCTCTGTAATTTTGGGAATGCTTAATTCAGACAGATGATTCTATCCCCTGTTGTAATCTGGTTTAAGATAGCTGTCATTAGTTTGAAAGGAGTCTAGTACAAAGATGGACAAAAACAATAAAAAATTGGATCAGCATAATAAGGATTGCGAATGTGAATTTTGCAAGAAACGAGCAAATATAGAAATGAAAAAGGAAGATGAACGAAAAGAAATTGTAGAAATGATAAAACGTATATAATATTAGAAAAAACAAACAAGCTTAAAAAAGTAAAGATGGGAACCTCTTAAAATTTGAAGGAAATACACTTAATAAATACGGAGGGGGTAAACCACCCCTTCTCCCACCATCGTATGCGCTGCTTCCAAACGCGGCAGTTCTGGCTCACACGCTATTGACTGCCCCGCATTTTCATCAAAAAACCTGATGGAAATTACCATCAGGCTTCATTAATGAAAAAACTCTTCGACTATCTTATTTATAAAATTTCACACGATTTTCTACTGGCTTAAATTCTTTCTCACCTGGTCGAGCTGTTGGATTACCAAATGGCATCTGGGCAATCAACTTCCAATTAGAAGGAATATTCCATTCATTTTTCACTTCTTCATCAATAAGTGGGTTATAGTGTTGTAACGATGCTCCTAGCCCTTCTGATTCT
Organism: Neobacillus cucumis; assembly: GCF_023715505.1. Next base: position 20,772 of record NZ_JAMBOH010000020.1, read on the forward strand.
AATGCTGTCCAAACAACTAATTGGTGCATACCTGATGCTTGATTTGACCAAACGGGAAAATTGTCAGCATATGTACTGAATTGTTCTTGAAGAGATTTAATAATATCTTGGTCCTCAAAAAATAGTACAGTTCCGTACCCCGCCTTAAATGATTCCATTTTTTGTTGAGTTCCAGAAAAGTCTCCATTTCCAACTAACTCTCTTAAGGTCTCAGTAATAATATCCCATAATTTATCATGAGATTCACCAGTCAATACTACAAGACGTGCTGTTTGCGAGTTAAAAGCAGAAGGTGTGTATTTTACTGCAAATTCTACAATTTCTTTAATTCTCTCATCCGAAACTTGTACGTCTTTATTGATTCCATAGAATGAACGTCTTTCTTTTAGTACAGAATAAAAATCTTTGGTCATAACATTATACCCTCCAGTAATTATGGTTTGAAGCAAGGCATCTCAAATTCACAGTAATTGACTTGGAGATTAAAATCAATTCATTTGTTTTAAAATATTTTTGACTTCTACTTTTGGTAAAATTAACAATAATTTATTTATGTTCCCAACGCACTGTTTTATATTATGAGAAACTATAATCAGTTTTATTACAAAAAAGACTTCTTTATGTTGGATATACAGTTTTATGGTCAGCAAGAATAATCAATTCTTTATCGTTTCGTTGAAAATTAATTTGTGCATCAGAGGAATAAAACCAAGCCTTTTCATTTTCCTTTATTTCGAATATGTTTAACTCATCCTGAAAGTATAAAACTGTCGAAGCCGTTTCTTCATCAACAGGGACGGAGATTAACCAACGATCGTCCTGTTTTTCAATGTTGTAACTATTCGTTTGGCACAGCAATCTGCTGCCAATAGAGTGACGTATCATCAACATTAAAAGTCACCCCCAGGTAAATCGATTAATAAAAAGAAACTATCTTGATTTCCCTGAATAGTTATTTCATGAATGTCCGTTATACGGGCAGCGTCTCTGGACTTTAAAATAAAATCATTGTTGATTGAAATTTCTCCCTCAATATTAAAGACGTAAATCTTCCGACCTGATTCCTGTTCAAAGCTCAAAATCTTCTTTCCATCCAATCTTGACAAATAAAGTGTTAAATCTTGATGGATTCTAGCTACCTGATCAGACGATGTATGCGAAATGACTGGTAGTAGCTGATTGTGTAATTTTGAAATATCATATGAAATGTCTTCATATGACGGTTGTAGCCCTTTTTCATTTGGTGAAAACCATAACTGTAAAAATTGTACTTCTTCATCGTTTGATGCGTTAAATTCAGAATGAAGCACTCCAGTTCCAGCGGTTATTCGCTGAATACTACCATGACCAAGGATTCCAGAGTTCCCTAAGTTGTCTTCATGTTTAAGCTGTCCCTTTAAGATAATTGAGACTATTTCCGCTTCTCGATGCGGATGGATCCCAAAGCCGTGTCCCGCCTGAACGGTATCATCATTAAAAACTCGCAGTGGACCGAATCGTAAATTATTCGGATCATAATACTCTCCAAATGAAAAACCTAGTGAACTATCCAACCAATCATTTTTTACTGTGTAGCGTTTATCTCCAGGAAAAAGTTGAATCAATTCTTTCACTCCCTAAATAAAATCTCTGTTTAATTAATTATAAAATTTATCTCAAATTGGAATATTATTAATTAAGATTATTTAAATTCATATAATTATTTTTTGCAACAAAATCACAATTAATGATTTACTTAACAAAGCCAATCGACCTTCTCAATTAGCCCTGTTAACTTTATAGATACCCTTTTTTTACCGATTGTATCAGGTTCAAGCATAAATTTCTGAAGAAGGAAAATAATAGTGGTAAATAAAGACTTTTTACCCATTGATTTATTAAGCAGCTCTTTTGAACTCATTTGAATCTTTGTGAAAAACCAATTGGCTTAAGGATAACACCTTACTTCCATTGATTGCGAGATAGATTGCAATTGCTAAGAATGCCAAATCTAACTCATATCCAGCCATTTGACCATTTCCTAATAAACCAACTGAAAGCTTTACTTTTATTGTTGCCCCAATCATCATTAATGCAAACAATGCTGCAAAAAATCTAGTTGCCAATCCAATGATTATGGCGATCCCACCAATAATCTCAAGAAATGCAACTCCATATGCCATAAATCCAGGCAAGCCGATACTATCAAACCATCCTACAATATTTTCAATTCCACCTTGAAACTTAACAATTCCATGTATTAAAAATAATGCTCCTAATGTCACGCGTAAAATAAATGCTCCTATTTCGTTTTTTATCATCATTCTCTTTCTCCTCCCAAACATAGTTTTTTATTATAACTTTCTATACCATTGAGCAGCAGCTTCGACCTCTTGGGCGGATAATTGATGACCTCTATTTTCCCAATGAAGTTCTACATTCGCATTAGCCTTTTTTAATACTGATTCAAGTTCAGCCGATTCCATTGGTGAGCAAATCGGATCATTTGTCCCAGCTGAAATAAACACTGACTTACCCGATAAATCTGGAAGGTCGATCCCTTTTCTCGGCACCATAGGATGAAGAAGAATGGCACCCTTTAAGGCATTTTGATAGTGAAATAATAGACTCGCTGCTATATTCGCTCCATTTGAGTATCCAATAGCGATAATATGATCGCGGTCCAAACCATACTTTTCAGCTGCTTCATCGAGAAACTCATTTAATTCTTTTGTTCGGAAAACGAGGTCTTCTTCATCAAAAACTCCCTCAGCCAATCTTCGGAAGAATAAGGTTTCTTCTAATTCTTCTCTTTTTGACTCTAACCAAGATGGCAGCATAAGTTTTTTCCCGAGTTCCTCTATAGGTTCATCCGCCGCAAAACCAAGTGGGTCGGTCGCAATTTCGAAGAGGATACCCCCTGGTTCATGAAAATATAGAGCTTTAAAGTAGTTTCGGTCAAGAATATCTGTAGGATAATGCCCTTTTTCAAGGAGAAGGGATCTCCACTTTTGATGCTCTTCCTCATCCTTTGCTCTCCAAGCTATATGGTGAACTGTGCCTGCTCCCATTAGCCCTGGGACTGAAGGATTTAAGTGAATATCAATGGTATTGCCAATATTTCCTTTAGATTTAAATCTTAGAAATTCATTTTCTTGGCCCAGGCAATCAAACCCTAAAATATTTTCTAGTACATCCGTTGTCTTATGCGGCTGTGCTGAAAATAGAACAGCACCACCAAATCCTTTAATCGCATTTTCTGCTTGAACTCCTCCAAAGTTCCAAGTATTAAATGAACCTTCGTCTCGTTCTGTCAATTCCAATAGGAGTCCGTCTGGATCATGAAATTGTAAATATCTTTCCCCAAACCGATTGGAAGAAGTAAATTCAATTCCAAATTTCCGAAATCGATTTTACAAAAAGGAGCCGAACCCTTCGGAATCATATAACTAGTCACACCAACCTGACCGATACCTATTCGACCTTTTAGTTGTTTAGCCCATGGAAAAAACGTTATTACCGAACCTGGTTGACCTAGTTCATTCCCAAAATAGAGATGGTACACTTCTGGACGATCAAAATTAATGGTTTTTTTGACAAGCCTTAACCCAAGTACACCTGCATAGAAATCAATATTTCTTTGTGCATCGTTTACCATAGCTGAAATATGATGAATGCCTGCTGTTTTTTGCATTATACCCTCTCCATTTCATCAAAATGGGATTTCACAAGGACTTATTTAGGTCTTTCGATTTCAAATACTTCACCAATTTTTGCGTAATTATTCCCAGCTAAGCGGCTGACAGCTGCTAAGCCCCTTGGATTAATTCTTCCATTTTCATAAATGTCATTTTCGATATGAAAATGAACTACTCTTCCTATCATTAGGTCACATCCCGGCGAATCCAAGCCTCCCAATTCTAAGGAATGTTCTAATACACATTCCATTCTGATTTTTGCTTCCTTCACTCCAGGAACTGAAATTTTCACACTATCTACCGAAGTTAAGTCAGCTAACTCTATCTCACTTTGATTAGGAGGAAGGTTTGCCGCTGTTTTATTTATTTTTTCAACGTTATGTTCATCAACCATATGAACTACAAATTGCTTGGACTCAGTAATATTTCTTGCTGTATCTTTTTGTCCCCCAGCTGAGCGTTGAATAGATAATGAAATCATCGGAGGATTGGATGACACGATGTTAAAATAACTAAATGGCGCTCCATTCAATACACCATCTTTTGAAATTGATGTTACGAATGCTATTGGTCTGGGTATGATGCTTCCTATTAGAAATTTATAATTTTCTCTTTCTGACATTGAGGCTGGGTCAATTGAAAGCAAAGATATCATTCCTTTTCAAAAAATCAGTCTAGTTCTCTTACTTCAAACGGTAATAACACTCGTTCAATCTTTGCTCGGTGCGGCTCATACTGTGATGGCAACATCAATTTTTCTCCCATTGTCGCTTGTGATTCATCATGAGCAAATCCTGGAGGATCCGTTGCAATTTCAAACAGTATTTCTCCATGTTCTCTGAAATAAATAGCATTGAAGTAATTTCGATCCTGAACAGGAGTTACTCCGTAGCCATTGGCTGCTACATACTTTTGCCAATCCAATTGATCTTGGTCATCAATTGCCCGCCATGCAATATGGTGAACGGTTCCAACACCCATTTGTCCCCGTCCAATTGGAGTCAATTTTAGATCTATAATGTTTCCGATATCCCCAGTAGAACGGAAACGTGCGAAATCTCCCTCTTTACCGACTGATTCAAGGCCCATTACTTTTTCTAATAATTCTCCCGTTTTGTCAGGTTGGGTTGATAAAAGAGTTGCTCCTCCAAAACCTTTGATAGCAGCTTCAGGTGTTACCTCACCAAAAGTCCAAGTATTGTTTTCTCCTTCTTCTCTTTCGACAATTTCCAGGTGAAGACCATGTGGATCATCGAATTCTAAATAATGCTCTCCAAAGCGTTCCATTTTTTTAAAAGAAACATTGAATTTTTCCAGTCTTTTTTCCCAAAATTCCATCGCACCTTTTGGAACGACATATGAAGTAACACCGACTTGACCGTCCCCAATAATTCCTTGATGAGCTCCCGCCCATGGAAAGAATGTAATAATGGTTCCTGGCTTTCCGCCTTCATTCCCGAAATAAAGGTGATAAGTACCTGGGTCATCAAAATTGACAGTTTGTTTTACCAAACGTAACCCCAAAACTCCTGCGTAAAAGTCTACATTCTCTTGAGGATGACCGACGATGGCTGTGATATGGTGAATACCCATTGTTTTCTTACTCATTTTCAACACTCCATTTCTGATTTAAAATTCAATTATTTAAAAATCCACTCTTACCTATTTTGTTCCCAGGATGAAAATAAAATCTTAAACTTTTTACTTTAATTCAATTATCTCTAAATCGAGATAATTAGAACAAAAAAGCATCTACAGCATATTGACCTGGTCCAATTAAAGCTACACCAATAGCAATTGCAAGCAGGGTAAGGTTATATTCATATCCATTTACCGTTGCCCATAATCCGTTTGGACCGTGAACTTTCAGAATAGCCATTACCATGGTTCCCGCAATCATAATTCCAGCAAGTGGAGTTAAAAGACCTAGAGCAAACAAAACGCCTCCAACGAGTTCTGCCAATCCTGCCAATAGAGCCATGGTTATACCAGGTTTCATGCCAATGGAATCAAACCAGCCTCCCGTACCCTTTAAACCATAACCGCCGAACCATCCAAACAATTTTTGAGCTCCATGACCAATAAATAAAATACCCACTACTAAACGAATTATTAATAAACCAAGGTTTATCATCTCAAATCCTCCTAATATATTATTTATCTCGACTTCGAGATATAAGACAAAAAATCAACTTTGTTCTTTCCTATTTATCTTTTTCAAGAGTTTAACAAATATTTCTTTCTCCTGTTTATTTAAAGAGCAAAACATGGAATCTACAAATTCTTGATGTTTTGGCATGATTCTGCCCATCAATTCTTTTCCTGCGTCTGTTAACTTAACATGGATGACTCTTCGATCTTCCACACATGCCTGACGACTTAATAATTCTCTCTGTTCTAATTTATCTATAACGTAAGTCATTGTGCCACTTGAAATTAAAATGCTTTTACCGATTTGATGAATGGTTTGTTTTCCCTTATTGTAAAGCACTTCTAGAACGGAAAATTCAGTAATACTAAGGTTATACTGACTCATTGCCACTCTCATACAATCCTGTACTGCTTTAGATGTTTCCATTAAAACAAGATAGGGTAAATTAGTGCATGTTGTATCCATTTATTCACCTCCTACAAAAATCTCAAATTTAAATATCTTGAATATTAGATAATAATAAAACTTTAAGACCTCCTTGTCAATAATATTTTTCAAAACTTACATCTTTTTTTTTCTTGATAAGCTTCTATTTAATTAAGAACCAGGTGCATATTGGCATGAGCTGTGCTTGAGCGTGCTGCGGGCTAATTAGTTGAATTTCAGGGAACATAAATAAGTGCCTTTAATGTCGACCAATCACTTTCCAACGATACATCGCTAGCTTTCAGAACAGATGAACTTTTGTTTATATAAGAGTTCAATGATATTGAAACGTGCAAAACGCGATGCGGAGTCTTCCTCCATGCATCGCGTTTTTAATAAACATATATATTCCCCAGATTATTCGAGCCGGTTGTCAAATAAGAATTTAACTAATGTATTGCTGAACTCTCAGATGACCGCTTTTTCATCCATTTTTTTAATATGAATAATATGTAACTAAACCATAAGGAGAATCCAATTGTACCCTAAACTCTGTCAAACGCTTGTGGCGGTGATTCCATCCACCCTTTTTCAATTAAGAGATTCGTACCGTCGTCAACAAAAAAGCCAATGTTCATAAGAGTCCTTGCATATAACAGGTCTATATCTCTTCTTGCCGTGACCGCTAGTGAATTTCCAAATGCCCTAATCTTCATTGCGAACATGTCCACTTTATGAAACAGCATGATTTTATCGGAAAAAGGAGGATAGGTAGACGGTGTAACCAAATGGTCTAGGTACGACGGTGATAGCATATGTTCCAGGTGAAGTTTCTCCTGATACTGTTTCACAGCTTTATCAGTCATATCTAGTCCTCTCTTAAACAAAGCCTTTATCTTCTCATCTTGAACGATCTGATAAAATCCTAATAATAATGCCTTACTTGTTGTGTTATTCTCAATGTTATCATAAAGATGAATAATTTCTAATGCCTGTAATTGCCGGACATCTCCCGTAAATCCATTTAAGAAACTTTGTTTATGAATTTTAATAATTCCTTCTGGTGTTGGAATGATAGGAGGTTTGGCAATTAATTTTTTTTCGATTAAAACACTATTAATTTGCCCTAAAAGGACGGTAGTACATTGGTTACAATAAATAAAAAACTCTCTTATATCTTCTCTCATCATTAAGGGAACCGCTACTGCGTAAAGGCTCATACCTGCTTTTGCAGCATATTTTAAATAATGAGCGTAAAATTCATCTGCGTATAAACGGGGAGAACCAAGATTTACATCATCTTTCGTAAATCCAACTGGTATAGGGAAATGTTCTTTATTAAAGAATTCTTCTATCCTCTTTATGAAATCCTTTGATAAGGCTAAACCATTTTCCAACAGCGTCTTAATTTCTTCATCCTCGCAGTGTTGAAGAAAATAGCTTAATATTTGGATTGACATACTGTTTCCCATATAGGTAGCCCAAAGTTTACCCATTTCAAAAGACGTTAAAGGTTGGGTCTCATCTAAATCTTTTGAAATTATATTTAGAGGTTTCATAACATTCATTGGATTTAAATCTTTCTCTGTGGTCATCTTTAATCTCCCTTTGTAAAATAAAGGATAAAATCATTCAGATTCATCCTTAAAATTGATTAAGTTAATTCCTCTTTTTAAAATGAAGGAATACTTTTGGTACTCAGGTGTAGTTCAGTTCCTTTTAAACCCGTTTATTTTATAAAAATTAAGGTAGTTAATAGTTAATTTCTCCAAAGGCATTAAATATATGACAATATAAAGAAAAATTTAACAAAACAATCTGCACGTTTACCATGAAAATTTCGTTTTAACTTAAAAAAATCAGGTATGATACTATCTTCACAAAAGAAATAAAGGCAAAAGTAAAAGGCATGATTCTACTACCAGGCTCATTCCCCAACAAACTGCTTGATGGAACAACAGTTTAACATTATGGGGTCACTTCAATAATTGTTTGCCTTTCCTTTGTTCTTCCAAATCTTTAAATTACTGGACTCTTAGACCCAAATTTTTCAAAAGCATCAATTATGGTAAGCCCGATAAATGATAGTGCCATAGCTCCACAGAAAAAAAGCGGAACAAGAACTTTTTAAAGTGCCATTTGTCTCACTAACCGGCCAAATATTAAAATACCTGTAAATGCACCTGATTGCATAATCATCGCCTATAATATTAAATACTAAGCGAAATCTTTGAAAGCGGATACTATTTGATAATTAATTTAAGGTCTTAGTCAATATAAAAAAATACAACCAGGATGTACTAAAAGTCGTCGTAAATTTCAGTAAAATTGTGGATATTCTCACCCTTATTTGCAAAATTGAAAAAAGCCCTCCGTCATAAATAGGAAGAAGCTTACAGTTATTTACCTCAACAACTTTTTGTAACATTTTTACTTTTTTATTTATATATTTAAAAATTCAACTTTTCTTCTTCAAACAAGTTTGGTAATATTGGTTCTTGTTCTCATCAATTTGATATCCACTCCAAAATCGTGATCTTAATTCAACTCCACCTTCAGCTTCTCGCACAAAATGTGTCATAACAACATCTAATTTATTTTCAAAGGTACAATTTGCACAGACAATTTACTTAGCAATTTCTTCTATAATAATGTTTTGGTCCATATCTTCTAAACTAGCTGTCCCTTTACATTCAGTTGTTATTCTGCTAATAAGGATTAATCCTAAAATATCGATTCCAATAAAGATCATGTAAGCCAAATTAAAATCACCAGTGTACTTCATAGATAGCAGCGAAGTCATAACGTCCGTAAACAGTACCCGTCATAGAGGTAATAAAGTTTTTAATACCGGCTAGACCAGAACCGACAGCAATAGCCGTGATAAAGGTCAGGATCACATTTCCCTCAAGGAGCAGCAAAATGATGGTTACTATGTAGGACAAAACATAGATCATACTCGCCTTTTTTGTCCCCACTTTTTGATCAAGCCAGCCCCATAAATAACTGCCAATTAAACAGAAAATCGCTGCAGTGCTAAGCATGGAAAGTGCGAAACTTTCGCTGTATCCAACAAAAACTAACCGTACAACGTCCTTTTTTGGTAATCTCCGCCAGTGCATAATTAGTCTTCCTACAAATCTTAATACTACTCTCTTCATCCAATTGCTCCGGACCCGGAGAACTGCTTAAAATAACCAGATCTACCCCTTGCTCTTTCATCAGCTGATTTCGCTTTTCGGCAACCTCCAACAGCTGCGGCAGTATAGCATCTTGAGGCATTGTAATGGCATCTGTCCAAGTAATCACATTATTTTTTTTTCTGTAAAATGGCGGCTGTTGTCTTTTAGAAAATTCCTCTAGTAAACTTTGATCGTAAAAATGATTTTCAAAATCAATTTTTATCATGTGATATTTCCCCTTTGTAATTTTTTTAATATTAACCAACTAAGAGATCGCTTACAAAATTGTTTATCCTAACCTCCTTCCAACTTTAATACAAAAGTGATGTATTTTTAATTTAAATATTGCAAATATTATGCCAACAGAGCGCCTCTAAGAATTGATTGGTTTTATGCTATCTCTACGGTATTTATAGAATAATGGAACCATACAAACTGATAACGAAATGTATCAACTGTCGAATTGATTTAGGGAAAGCCTTGATATACAAGGAGTTAGGTTGATAAATTTTTGTATCAATCATAAAATCAAATGTATCATTATAAAGAGGAACTTTAATATAGTCGAAAAGGTTTTTTTATTACATATGATAGCTCCAATCCTGACTCCACGCTTAGCACCGTTATGCATAAAAAAAAGCCCCTATTAATTATCATAGGTGACTAAGAGAAAATGTGTGTTCTTTGCTGACAAAGAAATGATAGAGTGCCCCATAAAGGTTGGCATCATTATGAAACTTACAAGCAACAACTTTAGGGTTTGCTGTATGCAAAGGATTGGCATTTTTGATTTCATTAATAGCCCATTGAATTCTTTCGAGCAAAATTGGCTGAACACTAATTCCGCCGCCAATCGCAAAAACTTCCGGATCTAAAATATAATGTAGGTTTAATATTTGCGCTGCTAAGTTAATGCAATATTCATTGAAGATGGCATTGGCTTCTACATCGTTGTTGTTAATGTATTTAAAAACCTGTTCTCCATCTGTTGAATCGTCAAGTTTCTTTATTTCGGCAATCCTGCGTACCATGTCAACAGCAGAACAAATCAATCCAAAATATTCTGCTGCTCCTGTTTGTGGGTTGATTTGATTCAATATATAGCTTACTTCACCAGCAGAAAGATGGACCCCACGATGAAGTTTTCCATCAATAATGATTCCTGCTCCAACTGCACTTCCTAGTACGAGCACCACCGAATTCTTAGTACCCTTCACACTACCAAGCCATAATTCAGCTAAGGCAGCACAATTTGCATCGTTTTCGATAAACACTTCTTTACCATATTTCTTTTCAATTTTATTTTTCAGATTTACTTCGTGTAAAAATGGAAATGAACCACCAAAATAAATCATACCTGTGTCTACATCAATTGTTCCTGGGCAACTGATTGCAATCCCTTTTATATCTGATAAAACATGCTCCTCAACAATAGAAAAAATCACATTCTCAAAATCAGTTAAATTTGTTCTTGGAGTCAGCCGTTTTCCTTTTATCACAATATTTGCTGCTGCATCCATCAATGCATATTTGGCAAAAGTTCCTCCTATATCAATTACTAAATACATTATTAATCTCCTCTCTACTGAATTCTTCCGGGGGCACTCTTGTTGTTCTGACACAAAAAGGCCTTCCATATTTCACCACGACTTTGACCTAGCCATTAGAAATGAAAAAAGCAAAACCCGCAATGACTCCTGTGAGTTTTGCTTTTATTAATAGTCAATAGAATTCCTTTACATTCTAGAAAATTAAAAAAGTTACTATATTAAGACTTAGCCCTTATAGTTAAAATCAGGAATGATTGTCCAGCGTCTTCGCAGCTCATGTGCGACATACTTAGGCTTTCGGTCACGGGTAAAGATTCCTTTTTTATTTCCCTGAACACGGATAATTCCTTGACTTGTTGCGAAATCAGCAAAGTTCCACACCTGCTCCCCAACAAACTGGTTATATTCATCAAACACTTCGTGATTTGCCCTATAGAACTCTACTTGATATTCTTCTGTAAACATAACAGGCTCTACATCGTGCAATCCCGCAACCGTATCAGCACCATATTCGGTCATCATGAACGGTTTGTTAGGGCATCGTTTAAGCCAGCCATTAAATTCTGTACGAAGCTTTTCTTTAGCTGACACGAAATCACCGCCATCAACATACCAACCGTAGTATCTATTAAAAGTAAGGATATCCAGTAGTTCCGCAACTTGGTCTTTTTCTGGTGAAGATTCAATTTGAGTTACGAGAGTAATAGGTCGTTTTTGCGGGTCAAGTTCTTTTGCCTGTTCAACTAGCGGCTTAAAGTATTCATATGCCCCCTCTTCTTCTGATGCAGGTTCATTTGCTATATTCCACATAACGACCGACGGATGGTTTTTATCACGTTCAATTAATTCCTTGATAACCTGTTGATGATGCTCGAAGGTTTTGAGCTCCTTCCAAGTATTTCGAAGGTTACCTCCGTTGTACATGACCATCATGTTCAAGTGCAAACCGACTGCTGGCACTTCATCAATGACGACAAACCCTTCACGATCAGCAAGACGCATGATTTCTTCCGAATACGGATAATGGGCCGTCCTGAACGAGTTTGCCCCAGTCCATTTCATTAGGTTGAAATCCATAACATTGGCTGCTTCATCAAATCCTCTTCCATGAATAGGCGTATCTTCGTGCTTGCCAAAGCCTTTGAAATAAAAAGGCTTATTATTGATAAGGAACTTCCCTTCTTTTATCTCTACTGTCCTGACACCAAATGGCTGTTCATAAACATCAATGATTTCTCCATGCTTTTCCAGCTCTACCCGAAGTGTATACAAATAGGCATTTAATGGCTCCCACAGCTTTACGTTTGGGATTGTAATTGTCCCGGAAACTCCTTCAGCCTCTCCAACGACAACACCTAAATCGTCTACAGCCTTTACTTTTACTTGTGCCGAACCAGCTACATCAATAGAATAATGAACCTTTCCATCTAATTCAGTTACAACCGTTACATCCTTAACATAAGTAGCCGGTGTTGTATAAATTTTCACTGGGCGGTGCAAACCAGCGTAGTTGAAAAAGTCGAAATTAGGCTGGTTGCGAATAACCTTTCCACCGCCGGGAATATCCTTTTCCGTTACAAAGCCAACCGGTAAGGTCGTTTCATCCACAATATTATTGACTGCAACAGTTAATCGATTTTTCCCTTTTTGTAAAAAATTATTTATTTCCGCCTCAAATGGTAAGAAACCACCTTTATGCTCAACAACGAGTTCTCCATTTACATATACCTTTGCTAAATGTGTGGCAGAACCAAATCGCAAAACCACTCGTTCAGCGGCAAGAATATTCGGAAGTGTAAGTTCTCGATCATACCAAACCCAACCAACATGGTCACGTATATTTGAATTCACCCCAATATCATTGAAAGATGAGGGAACAGCCATGCTTCTAGTATCGGATAATTTGGCATTTTGCCAATTTTCTTGAAATCCAATTCCTGGATCGAGCTTAAAATTCCAAATCCCATTTAAATCAATTATGCTACGTGTTTCAGTAATGATAGGATATAACATCTCTAAATCTCCTCTTAATAGAATAATAGATTCAGTGTACTTTGATCGAATGGCAAAGAAAGTAACTTTTCTAATAAATTTATTTTATTTTTAAAGGAGATAGTTAATAGTGTAAGATAACTATCTCCCTTTTTATGCAGTTTTACCAGAATTCATTTCATTTCTTTTTACTTCTAAATCAATTACAAGTTGGGCTGTACGTTTTTTGTTTAATGGGTATAAGAAGGCAATAAATGCAAAAACCAACAATAGACCTATAGCTGGTACTAAAGTGCCAAGTGTATGGATTCCATCGAGTGTACTTTGAGTTTGTGACTGAAGTGCTGGATTATAGCCAACCGCTGCAACCGCTGCACCACCTATACCGCCGGCAACAGCCTGTCCTACTTTACGGGCAAAAGAGTATAGAGAATAAATGGTTCCGTCCTCACGTAAACCAGTTAAATATTCATGGTAATCAACTAAGTCCGTAATGAACGCCCAACTAACTAAGTTAAATAGGGCATAACCAAACATGCCGATTGATAAAATCGCAATATATTGTATCGCTGACAAATTTGGCAATAGGTATAAAATGAAGTAGACCATTGCTGAAAGCAAGAACCCTGCCGAAGCTACTTCTTTTTTCCCAAACTTTGATACCAAGGGTTTAACAAGCGGCATCCCAATAAATATCGTTGCTGATTGAACAAGGCTGAGCATACTTAATATTTTTGCATTTCCGAAATAATCCTTAAACAAATAAGTATTCACAGTTCCAATTAACATTAAACTAATTAAGAATATAAGGGATCCAATAAGATAAACGATTAATGGCTTATTTTTTGAAATACCTTTTAGGGTTTTTGCCAAATTAACATTTGGTTTTGTGGTTTCATTCATTACTACTCGTTCAACACTTAATTTATAACAAGCCATATAACTTGAGATTGATAAAATTCCGAAAATAATGGCTCCCATTAAAAAGTGATTAGCATCAGCTTTATTATTTACGAACATGAGCAATGGTCCGACTACTCCGACAATTAATTGCGCCAAAGTTGCTCCAAGAGATCTCCAAGTTGATAAAGTTGTACGTTCTACTGGGTCCGCTGTAATTACGGAAGCCATTGAGCCGTACGGAATATTGACTGTACTATACAATGTTCCCCAAAGGATGTAGGTTACATAGGCATATGCTGTATAAAATCCATTTGACATCCCTGGAATATGAATAAACATTAATATACCTGAAATCACAAGCGGGAATGACATTCTATAAATCCAGGGCTTGAATTTCCCGTTTTTCCCTGCTTTTTTTGTATCAATAAAGCGACCCCATGAAACGTCTGCAACTGCATCCCACAAACGAGCTAACAAGAATAATCCCCCCACGCCTGCAGGATTAAGATGAAAAACGTCAGTATAATAGACCATTAAAAATGATGCTACGAGGCCAAAAAAGAAATCATTTCCAAAATCACCAAACAAGTACCCGATCTTATCTCTGAAACCAAATGGACGCATACAAGTCACCTCAAAAAATTTTGATTTTCGATAGATTGCGAATAATAAATAATTGATTGCTTACACTTACTTTTGAATTCGCTTACATTTTGTTTAGTTTTACTAAAGAAATTGGAATTATTATTACATGCATTTATCCCGTTTGCCAATTATAAGTTGCATTAATTTAAATAGGTACGCTTAATTAGCATTGCTTGCGAGATAATCTCTTCACTCTGGTTTCTTAGCTCTACCCCCTCATTAAACTTTTGAAATCGATTTCTTAAAAAGATTATAGTTTTTATTTTTAATATATTATGGTATATTTTACAGATAAAAAGTAAAAATTACACATTAATTTACATTCTCTTTTTATTCAAGATTGGGGGAATAAGATTGCATATCTTTAAACAAGAGGATATCGAATATATTTGTAAATTAGCTTTTAACATGTATAGAATACCAGTTTACTTTTATAATAATCGCGGGGATTTAGTCTATGATACAGCCCCTAATTCTCTGCATAATCCCTTGTATCCTTCAAATTTTGCTATTATAGCCGAACTGTTTTCGGGAACAGGACTTCATGATTTTCCCGTACTAAAGGAAACAAAATACCTAGAGAAATTTTTTTCAATTAGTATACATTCAAATCATCAATTTAGCGGAAATATAATCGTTGGCCCTGTTATTAATTTTAGGATGACTGAGGAAACCATCAATGGTACCTTAAGAGACCTGCAAATTAGTATAAATAAAGAAGAGATGGTTCGGTATTATACTGAACTTCCCATTATAAGTAATTTTAATTTTATTAATATGAGCATGGTCATTTATTACATGGTTTATCAACAAAAATTAGAATTGGTAGATATCTTGAAAAATAATGAGGAAGTAAATAAGAAAAGAATTGAGATAGAGTCTCCGCATTTCCAAATAACCGAAGGGCGCCAAACTAAAATTGTTCATACGGACATATCAATTGAAAAGAAATTCTTAAATTATATAAAGATGGGGAAAAAAGATAAATTAATAGAAACTTTCCATACTAATCAAAAACAAGGAAAAAAAGGAGTACTTTCGAAGACAAGTTATTTGCGAAGCCAAAAAAATCTAGCTATTTCAATTATCACACTCGCAACAAGAGCAGCAGTGGAAGGTGGACTTTATCAAGAAATAGCCTACAACTTAAGTGATTCGTATATACAGAAACTCGAGGAACTAACTGAAAGTAAAGCAGTCGATCAATTAATAGAAAATGCCTTATTAGAATTCGCTGAACGAGTGGAAAATAGTAAAAAACATAAATATTCCAAGCCCATAAACGTGTGCCAAAATTTTATTTTCAATCATCTTTACGATAATATAACTCTTTCAGAACTAGCTGAATTAACATCCTTGAATCCAAATTATTTATCTAATCTTTTTAAGAAGGAAGTTGGTATCTCAATTCTTCAATTTATCCAGCAAACTAAAATAGAGGAAGCAAAAAGCTTATTAAGTTATTCTAGCTATACTTTGGCGGAGATTTCTACCCTTCTGAACTTTCATGATCAAAGTTATTTTGCCAAGGTCTTTAAAAAATTTGTTGGAATTACACCGAAAAAATTTATCAATAGAAATTTGAATGGTTCTTAAAAATTTGAGAGATTGTAAATAATTACACTAAACTTTTATTGGCCGCACACCTTGTAAAATCGGTAATAGTGTCTATATGTTTTACCGTAGAAACATTATTTTCGCCAAGATAGTTCCTTGAAGAAGAAGCTCGCCGTTCCTACGCTAAGAAACGAAATACAGCTCCAATACCGGAGCTGCTATTCATTTAAATTCTAGGAGACAATTAAAAATTCTGCTCAAAAATTTCATCGCTTGTTCTACTAGATATCAAATGGCTTTTTTTTCAACACTTGGTTACGAACATATACCCAGTGTACTCGGGCCTATGTCCGTAAGAATTAGTAACAACCTCCAGGTGAATATTGTTAATTCTCCCCCCGAAATTGGCCCTCGCCACTTACCACGTGTTTGGAAAATTTATAGAATTCCTTGCCAAAAAAAAGACCGCAGGTGTGGAAACACCCTACAGTCTAATGTAAACGTAACCATATTTATTTTATACCCACTGAATAGACCCAAACTCACCATGCGGATGGTTTTGTAATTTAAATCTTCTATACTCATATTCTAATTTTGAGAGTGGCAATTCATAAAGCTTTTGATCGTCATTGTTATATACGTTTAAAAAAATTAATTTATTGATAAGTTTTTGTCGCCTTTTTTCAACATTATTTCTCATCATAAACACTCCTTCAGTTTTACAAAAACTTTCCCTTGAATACAACCACTTTTAATTTCGTTTATTAGATTGATTTTATTATAAACCTATAATTCCTATCTGTAAAGTATGAATTAAAAACAATTAAAGAAGACACTATCATCATGACAGTGTCTTCGCGATTTTCAATGACAAGCAGTATAGACCAATCTGTAAAATCTTTAAACCTTATCGATCGATCTTCTGTGCCAATCGCAAACAAAAATATTCCAGAAGTTGTGGGAATCGAACATACCAGACCCCCTGGCACCCAGGTCTCAAGCGGTTTATGTTCGAGGGAAGACTCCTCCAATCGCTTTCAAACATGCTTACAGCTCACTTTATGCAATTAATAAAAAGGGTGTAGACTACTAATGAGTTCCGTTTCCTTTGCAAAATTTTCTATCACATTATGAAATGTAATAGAAAATGCTTGACTAATAGTTATCGCATTTTGCGGTGCTATTTGTTTAGGTAAGGCTCGGCTATTAACTTATTACTTATTTTTTAATTCAGGAAGAACTTGTTCGTTGAATAAACTGATTTATTGACGACCGTCAACCAATAAAATGAACCATCAGAGTAGTCAATAACCATTTTGTACCACCATTTGTAAGTAAAAATGTATATTAATTTGTAGAGGTACACCAGCCATTGTACCCGAACAATTTGATGTACATTTTCTAATTCAGATTCCAGAGATAACCCGGTAGAAATAGCTATACACCAATAAAAAATGACTATCAAGTTAGATTACATTTTGATAGTCATTTTTATTTACATTTTTATTAATCGCCATATTTACAGAGCTCGTTAGTAAAATACATCCTTCTTAACCCTCTTCATCAAGAGTTTGTTACCCTTACTTCCATTTACCAGTTAATACCTCTGTTCGATCTGTTGCAGGTGAAGGCGTCCTTGATAAATTGGTAATGTCAGCGTACATTTCTTCTGTCATAATAAAATCAGCCGCTGCTAATGAATCTTCTAATTGGTCTAAATTTCGTGCACCAATGATAGGGGCAGTAACAGCAGGATTAGCCATAACCCACGCAACGGCTAAAGTTGCAGGTTTCACATCATGCACTTGTGCATATTTGGTGAACTGTTCAGCCGTGATAAAATCTTCATCAGCACCGTAACGGTCACCATAGCGGGCATTCTGGACAAGGCGGCCCTGCTCGGGGCGTTTATTTACTCCATATTTTCCTGAAAGAAGTCCAGCACCAAGTGGGCTGTAAGTAATGACGCCCATTTGTTCGGATGCAGCCATTGGTAAAATTTCAACCTCCGCTTGGCGTTTAACAAGGTTATACATCGGTTGGATTAATTCAAAACGAGCAAGCTGCTCTTTTGCAGAAATTCCTAATGCCTTTGTGATTTGCCATGCGGCCCAATTGCTTACTGCTGGATAGAGAATCTTTCCTTGTCGCTGTAAGTCACCGAGTGTCCGCAGCGTTTCCTCCATAGGAGTTTGTTCGTCAAAATCATGGACGAAATAAAAATCAATATACCCTGTCTTTAAACGACGCAGGCTATTTTCAATACCTTGCATCATGTGTTTTCGAGACAATCCTCTAGCATTCACATCAGCACCCGTGTTCCAGAACACCTTTGACGTTAAAACGATTTCGTCTCTTTCATGTGAGATACACTCTCCTAGGATTTCCTCAGAACGCCCATAAACATCAGCAGTATCGAAGAAGTTGATACCAGCTTCCCGACAACGTCTATACATAGCTTTAGATGTTTCCTCGTCAGCGTCTCCGCCAAAAGACATGGCACCAAAACATAAATTTGAAACTTGAATTCCTGTTTTTCCGACTGTGCGGTATTCCATAATAAATCCTCCTTAATTTGCTTTAGATTCCCACATTTCCACTTTAATTCCTAGAGTTCCTTTTACAAAGAAAGCCAATTTAATGATGATTAGTCTTGTATTGTTACATACCTCATCCATAGCCCATCATCGTCCAGTTTTTCGACTTCTTTTAAAAAGAAATCTACGGGTTTCGGTTGGTTTAGATAAGAACCCGTTTCAAATAGTGTCACAGAGTTGGATTCACCATCTGCAATTGAAACTAAAATTAAGCTCAATTCATCTATTAATCCTTCATTAAAAAGAAGCGATTTAACACTCCTCACCTTCTAGCATTCCTTCATTGATTGAAAATAGATATTTTAGCTTTTCTACTACAAATCCAATTGTTCTTTTCCACCGAAAATATAAGATATTAATGATATGATTACCTTTCATAATTGCAATCTTTTCAATTCCAGATTCAATCATCCCTAATATAATAAGTCCACTTGCAATAGCGAAAACCCGATAAAATATAGCCGAATTCCCCCAAGGAGAATAATACATGAAATCTACTACTGAAACATTACAGCCTAATGGTGCATCATCTTTAGTCATTTTTTTGGCAGATTGCTAATTTTTTCATTTCCTGCATAATCTTCTAATGTTTCAGTTAATGGAAGTAATAGTAAAAAATCTTTGCAAGTTGGTTTATCATCCATGTTGACTATTACTTCCTCGGTGCTAAATGTCATTTTTATATTGCTCATAGTATCTCCTTATTAAACGACTTCCTCGCTACTCTACTATTAAAACTAAATGATACCGCCGCAATTATTGCAGCAATTGCCACTGATGCGGCACCGATCCAACTGACTGCTTGTACTGATGTGCTCTTTACGGCAATACCCCCAATTCCAGCGGCTGTCGCTATGCCTAACTGTATAATAGAGCCATATAAACTTAGCATGATTCCTGTAGCTTCTGGAGCAAGCCAAACCAGGTTATACTGCATACCTGGTCCAGACGACCAAGCCGAAAAGGACCATAGCATAAGCAAAGGAATGGCGACAAAGGATGAACTAGCAATAGTCGATAGCAACACTAAAGCTAAACAATGGACAACCAAACCACCAACAAGAGTTCTAGGGTTACCAATCCGATCCGTCATGAAGCCACCAAACTTTGAACCTATTAAGGTAGCGATACCGAAGGCAAACAGAGCACCGCTTATTTCTCGTCCGTTCATGGATGTAACGGTCAGCAGGAATGGTGTAATATAGGAATACATTAACCCATATCCTAACTGCCAAAAGAACGTTGCACCAATGCCCATTAAGATTTTCGGGTTCTTTAAATAGGAGAGTTGCTTGCCAAGAGGGACAGCAGCCCCGTTATTAGTAGCAGGAATCATACGCATAATAACGAAGATTGCTAGTAGACTGAGTACACCGATTCCCACAAAAATTAGCTTCCAATCATAGACGAGCGCTACAAGACGACCAATTGGTACACCGATGATGATGGCAGCACTAAACCCAAGAATAACGGTACCGATAGCACCTGCTTGTTTTTCGGGTGGTGCTAATTTTGCCGCAGCAGTCTTCGCAGCAATAGCAAAAACTCCACTTCCTAGAGCAAGTATAATGCGAGAGATAACTAGAAAACCGAAGCCAGGTATGGTGATGGTCATTATACTGCCGAGCACCATTAAAACTAGAGAAAACATTAATAACATACGCTGATTCAGTTTTGTCGTTGCCATCACGACGAGGGGAGAACCAACCGCATTAGCAATCGCAAATACGGTTATCAGTTGTCCTGCTGCGGATACGGAAACGTTATTGGAGTCAGCGATTTTATCCAGAATGCCTGCAATGACATACTCCGATGTACTGACCATGAAAGTAATAAGGGCCAGCAAGTAAATTTTCCAAGTATTTTTCATATGTTTGCTTTTCACCCCTTATGAAATTCCAGATTCCACTCATTTTATTGAGCAAGATCAAATTTAGCATTACATCAGGACTAGGGTTGGGCGAAAAACCAGCTAATCTATTAGAAAACTTGGACTTTTTTATTTTAATTTCCCGCCAAATACCGGGAAGAAGCTATGCTCACCATAATTCTGGATGTGCTTTACATTCTTCAACGTCTCCATATCTTCATCGCTGATAACAAAATCAAGCTCTGCATTGTTTCTCATGTGATCCGGATTTGCCGTTTTAGGAATTACTACAAGACCAAGCTGGATATCATATCGTAGGCAAGCTTGAGCAACTGATACTCCATACTTATCAGCTATTACCTTTACCTCTCTATTATTGAGAACTGCACCGTGTGCAATTGGTGAATATGCCTCTACCAGGATGTCATTTTCCTGGCAGAATTCAATTAGTTCCAAAGGTGTATTGCTCACATGTGCCAATATCTGATTCACCATCGGCTTGATCTCACAGCTTGCAAGAATATTCTCTACATCATCCTGCAGGAAGTTAGAAAGACCGATTGCCTTTATCTTGCCTGTCTTATAAGCATCCTCCAAAGATTTCCATACTTCTTTGTTTTCCTCGAAGTAACGGTTCTCTTCACGGAACTCCATCCAAGGCTGTGGGCTGTGGATAATCAGAAGGTCAATGTAATCTAGTCCCATCTTTGCTAGAGACTCATCAATGGAATTCGTAACTGCATCATAGGCCTTTGCTTCTGCAGCAACCTTTGTCGTGATGAAAAGTTCTTCTCTTGCAACACCGCAGGAACGGATTCCTTCGCCTACACCAGCTTCATTCATATAAGCCTGAGCAGTATCAATATGACGATATCCGATAGATACCGCATCACGCACTGCCTGTGCTGTTTGTGCATCGTTAAGCAGCCAGGTACCAAGACCTAATTTTGGAATTTCTACACCATTTGATAATTTGTAAGTTTCGTTAAACATGCTTTTGTCTCCTTTACATAGTTATATTTTTTATAGCACCTTGTCTTATATACTTGGTTTTCCCAAATCTCATTAGGAATTTCTTCAAATAAAACAGAGATACTAGACTCTCCAGCATTAACTGTATATCTAACAGCTTGAACAATGTTATCTGAAATTTTTCTATTGTTCTTCAGTCCTGCATGGTAAAAGTTTTACAATAATATGTGGTATCCCCTATTCTACTTTCTTAATTTTCAGGAATAATTTCATTAATGCAAGCTAATGAGTTCAGTGTTCTCGGAAAGCCCATATATGGGAGGCAGTGAGTAATGGCGGTGATCAACGTTTCCTTGTCATTGCCTACATTTTTGTTGCCAAGCACATGTGACTTTACTTGGCTTTCACAACCGCCCAGCGTACTGATAATACAAAGTGTCAACAACTCCCGTGTTTTCAAATCAAGTCCCTCGCGAGTGTAAAAGTCTCCAAAGCAAAAGGAGGAAAGATAGTCCTGTATATGCTTTTGATTTGCTGGGGCAGCCTCACGCATTTTTGCAATTTTCTCACCAAAAATTCCCACCTGAACTGATAGTCCCTTGTAAAAGCGATTTTCTTCATCTACCTGTTTTTGACTCTCAATTGGTAAGGAGATATTCATGGATTTGAAAACCTCATTGACTTCATTGATAGAGTTTAATGTTTTGGGAAATCCGATGTATGGAGCACATTGGTAAACGGCCTCTTTGATTTCTACAGGTGTAAGGCCGACGTTCAGTGCGGCAACTACATGTGCCTTGAGCTGAGGCAACGTCTGGTTCGTGGTAAGCACTACCAAAGTGATTAACTCACGTTGCTTGTCATCCAGATTCCCTTGATAGAATACCTCCCCAAAAATGAAGCGACTAAGGATGTCCTGAAAATCAGGATCAGTAGCGTATGCCGCTGGTACTCCATTTCCAAATAGCTGTTTGTATTTTTCTTTGCTCTTTTCAATGCGATCCATAAAAAAGCCTCCTGTTTGAAGTTCATTTACTTTTATTATTCCAGTAGTTAGCAGCGACATAATGTTATAAAAAATTAATATTGATTGATTAATCAACGTCTGTTTATAATTATAAAAAAGCCCTGCTTACTTTCAATGGTTAAATCAACTCAATTCGTTGATTACTAAACAAATCAAGTAAAATTGTTGATTATCTTTAGAAAGATTGGTGAAAGAAAATGTCTAAAATAGATAGAAGAATAGTCAAAAGCCAAGTAGCTATAAAAAATGCTGTCATTGAACTGATGTCTGAAAAAAGTTTTGATGACATTACCATTCAGGATATTGCTGACAGAGCAGATGTGAATCGAGGAACCATATATCTTCATTACACGGATAAATACGATCTATTGGATAAGATGATTGAAGAACATATGGACAATCTCCGAGAACTATGCCAATCGGCATCTGAGATGACTTTTGAGGAAGGAAATTATGTCTGGTATGAATACTTTGAACGTAATTATTTATTTTTTTCAACCATGTTAGCGAGTAAAGGGGCACCCTCTTTCCGTAGTCGTTTTCTCGATTTAGTCGTCGAAGAGACTAAAGTGGAAGTGGATACAACCGAAGGAAAAAATCAAGGATTAAGTGAAGATGTTATTCTTCAATTTTTTGGTTCAGCGGTCGTTGGTGCAGTGGAATGGTGGTTCAAGAATGGAATGCCATTGCCAGCTCGTGTGATGGCAGAACAAACGGGAGCATTGTTAGATAGGAACCTAGAATAATGGAACAACATTTTTAAAGAAATGAAATAACCTGAGTCTCTATCACTACGGGACTCAGGTTATTTACTATTAAGGTCTATTTGACATCTTGCATAGGCATTGAGAAATAGATAAAACAGAATGAATGTTGATAGTTACCTGTATTGTGATACTGTTGATGACCTTCTCACCAAGATTACGTAGGAGATAACAGCCAGTATACTTGTCATAAAAATGGTGAATCCAAATGGAACGGCAGAATTTTCTCCAGCCATTCCTACTAAAGGAGAAGTGACAGCCCCTAATGCAAATTGAAGAGTACCTAATACGGCGGCCGCACTCCCGGCAATATGCCCTTGTGATTCCATTGCCAGTGTAAATGAAACCGGTCCGATGATTCCAATAGCTGCTGCGAATAAGAAGATGGCAAGGAACAACGCAACGAAAGGTCCGTGAACTAGCACGACCATTAAAATGGCAGCGGTAGTGATGAAAGCTAACAGCAGCCCGATCCGAAATATACGATGTTCGTCCATCCGCCCGGCCAGTCGTTTGACAAGCTGTGATCCCAAAATAATCCCAACCCCATTTAATGCAAAAAGAACGGAAAACAGTTGAGGCGATATTCCATACATATTTTGATAAATAAACGGAGTACCGGCCACATACGCAAATACACCAGCGAACAATATGCCATTTACAAGCGCATACCCCATAAAACTCCGATCTCGAAGTAAGGAACTGTAGTTTCCAACTACTTCCCTGAAATTGCTGGGAACACGCTGACGAGCAGGCAAGCTTTCTTTTATTCCCCATATGGTTATGCATGTTAAAAAAAGCCCTAATAAACCTAGAAAAATAAACACACCGATCCATGAAGTGAACGTAGTCACTACGCTCCCGGCAGTAGGGGAAATCAATGGAGCGACATTACTAATCATCGTCAACAATGCCATGAATTTTACCATTTCTACTCCACTGTAGCGATCACGAACGATCGCACGAGAAATAACAAGTCCTGCGGCAGCGACAAATCCTTGAATAAAGCGGAAAATAATAAAGATACCGACGCTTGGCGAGAACGCACACACTATAGAAATGAGAAAATAAAGCAGCATCGAAATCAGCAAAGGCTTCCGCCTGCCATGAGCATCGCTTAAAGGACCTGCAACGAGCTGCCCCACACCTAACCCTAACAAACTGGCCGTTAGGCTCGCTTGAATGGAAGATGCCGTTGTATTAAAATCATTCATCATTTGCGGCAGCGATGAAAGATACATATCGACCGTAAAGGGTCCCAATGCAGAAAAAGCGGAAAGCATCAAGGCAAATAGAACTGGACGGTTAGTGGTCTTAACCTTCATTCATATTCCTCCTTACCCGTACTTGATTTGTTACCAATCGATTCGTTTTCCATCTAGGAAGAATCCCCCATTAGGTCCTTCAGGTCCTATCGTAGCTAACCAAAGGATTGACTCTGCTGCTTGTTTAGGGGTTCTTGGAGCAGATGGTCCACCCATATCTGAGCTCACCCATCCAGGATCAACCGCATTTATTTTAATATCACCTTTGGTTTCTGCCGCTGCCAATTGAGTCAAACCATTTAGGGCAAGTTTAGACAACTTATAAGCGCCTGCACCTTGATAAGACATTTCGCTCATCGCCCCATATTCAGAGGAAATATTAATAATTCTCCCATATCCGTGTTTTTCCATGAGAGGAATAAACGAACGGAGACAATAGTAAGCTCCGAAGAAATTTGTTTCCATCGTTCTCTTCAAAATAGAAGGGTCCATAGCCACTAACTTTTTATTCTCATCCAAATAAACACCGGCATTATTAATCAATACGTCTAATCTTCCATACAGCTCATTTACTGTAACAGCAGCTTGACGGATGCTTTCTTGATCATTTACATCCATCGCCACAAACGAAACATCCAGATTTGACTCCTTCAGTTTTTGCACTGCTTTATGACCTATTTCCGGATCGCGACATGCCAAAATGACTTTAAAACCTTTCAAAGACAATTGTTTGACCAATTCGTATCCAATTCCTCGATTCCCACCGGTAACAAGTGCAATGTTTAAATCCTTTGACATTTTTTATCCCCCATTTTTCGGCTATTAAAATACCAAATGAGGCACTCCGTGTAGAGTGCCCCCTATTATGTTGCTAGGAATACTTGTTATTCATTATCCATTGTGTTGATGTCAATCACAAATCGATAGCGGACATCTGAAGCTAGGACGCGCTCCCAGGCTTCATCAATCTCATTGGCGGAAATAACCTCGATCTCCGGAGCAATGTGGTGTTCAGCACAAAAGTCGAGCATTTCCTGTGTTTCGCGAATTCCACCAATTGACGATCCGGCAAACGACCGGCGATGACCAATAAGTGAGAATACGTTAACGTCAAGCGGTTCCGCTGGCGCACCGACGTTGACCATTGTTCCATCTAGCGAGAGCAACGAAAGGTAGGCACTAATATCGATCTTAGCGCTCACTGTATTCACGATGAGGTCAAACGAACCAGCCAGTTTCTGAAACGTCTCTGGATCGCTCGTAGCATAATAATGGTCCGCACCAAGCTGCAAACCGTCTTCTTTCTTCTTCAATGTTTGTGATAAAACAGTAACCTCTGCCCCCATGGCATGAGCAAGCTTCACCGCCATGTGTCCAAGCCCGCCAAGTCCAACAATCGCTACCTTTTTGCCAGGTGCAGCCCCCCAATGGCGCAGCGGAGAGTACGTTGTGATGCCTGCACACAAGAGTGGAGCGGCGACGTCAAGCTCAATGCTGTCTGGGATTCGAACGACGAAACCTTCCGTAACGACGATGTGAGAGGAATAACCGCCCTGCGTGTATTGCCCATACTTGTCGATAGATCCATAGGTGCCTGTCATTCCATTAAGGCAATACTGCTCCTCTCCGTTATGGCAGTGAACACATTCTCCACAGGAGTCAACCATACAGCCTACCCCGACTCGGTCACCAACGGTAAATTTTGTGACTTCCGAAC
This sequence comes from Neobacillus cucumis, assembly GCF_023715505.1. Next base: position 47,068 of record NZ_JAMBOH010000020.1, read on the forward strand.
CTACTTGGGTGACAATTCCGGCAATCTCGTGGCCTGGAACGAAAGGATAGTTTACCGGACCCCACTCGCCTCGAGTTGCATGAATGTCAGAGTGGCAAATACCAGCGTACTTAATCTCAATGAGGACATCATGCGGCTGTAGATCCCTGCGCTCGATCGTGGCCGGTTTGAACGAACCTTCTGGATTAAATACAGCGCGTGCTTTAGCGTTAATCATATAAAACCCTCCTGTAATACAAATAACATTGATTCTTTACAATCCTGTTGGTTGGGATCTCGGACAATTTCTGTCAAGTAACACAACATCAATTAGATAGTATGTATTAGCCCTCTTAGCAAGATTAATCAACATCTGTTTATTATTATAAATAGAACCAAGATGCTTTCAATGGTTAAAAAAACGTAATTCGTTGTTTATTCAACAAATTAATGAAAATTGTTGAGTATTTTATGGTATTTTTTTAAACCTTTTAAATCTAATAATAAGGCCAGGTTGTGAGCATACCTGGCCTTTTTTTAATAATTTTAAACAACCTCGAACTTACCATTAGAATTTATCATCTATTGCAAATTACATTGTGCTGATGTCAATCACGAATCGATACTTCACATCCGAAGCTAATACGCGTTCGTAGGCTTCATCAATTTGGTCGGCTGAAATGACTTCAATCTTAGGAAGAAGGTTATGTTCTGCACAGAAATCTAACATCTCCTGAGTCTCACGGATACCTCCAATCATTGAACCTGCAAATGAACGGCGATGACCGATGAGAGAGAACACATTTAGTGACAGTGGCTCTGCTGGCGCACCGACGTTGACCAATGCACCATCCAGTGCCAGCAACGAAAGGTAGGCACTAATATCAATCTTAGCGCTTACTGTATTAATGATAAGGTCGAACGTACCCGCAAGATTCTTAAACGTCTCTGGATCGCTTGTTGCATAGTAATTGTCTGCTCCTAATTGCAAACCATCTTCCTTTTTCTTCAATGTTTGTGACAGAACGGTAACCTCGGCACCCATGGCGTGTGCAATTTGGACAGCCATATGACCAAGTCCGCCCATACCAACAACCGCTACTTTCTTACCTGGACCAGCCCCCCAGTGGTTTAATGGCGAATATGTCGTAATACCTGCGCAAAGTAATGGTGCTGCAGCATCAAGCTCAATACTATCAGGAATCCTGACTACGAAGTCCTCCGTTACGACAATGTGGGTTGAATAGCCACCTTGGGTTGGCTCACCGTATTTATCAACACCAGCGTATGTAGGAATATTTCCATTAAGACAGTATTGTTCTTCTCCTTTACGGCAATTTTCACATTCGCCACAGGAATCAACCATACAGCCGACTCCTACCCGGTCACCGACCTTGTATTTTGAGACCTCTCTGCCTACTTCGGTGACAATTCCCGCAATCTCATGTCCAGGTACGAGCGGATAGTTCACGGGACCCCATTCGCCGTGAGCAGTATGGATGTCAGAATGGCAAATGCCCGCATATTTAATTTCAATCAGAACATCATGCAAATCAAGATCTCGTCTTTTAATTTCAGCCGCTCGAAAAGGTTTGTCTGGACCGTCTACAGCTCGTGCTTTAGCAGTTATCATAAAAAAACCTCCAATAATTTATAGTTTTCAAGAGAAAAAGCTTGTACCGGATTTAAATGAAAGAATCAGGTTAAAATTCCCCTTCATTTCCTTCTATCCTTTCTTTTTTCTCTTGCAAAACCATATTAATCCCTATAGTTAACTCTAGGTCAAGAGATTAGTATAGAATTCTTTTTTAAGATCTCATGACCATAATGATTTTAAACGATATGGCATACCCTAAAGCTACCTATATTGTATATCACCGTTAAACAGAGCCAAGTTCTACTTTCCCTGTAAGGTTACTTTGACATTCGGCAAATACCGTGATAAAATCTCCTAAATTCATAGAGTTAACTCTACGTCTATCATTAGAATAGGAGAAAAATGATGAAGACATATTCTATAAGTGAAGTTGCAAAAGAATTAAATCTTACAGTTTATACCTTGCGTTACTACGACAAAGAGGGTCTAATTCCTTATGTAGAACGGACAACCAGCGGAACTCGAGTGTTTAAAGAATCCGATATCGAGGCCTTAAAAGTAATTGAATGTCTGAAAGCTACCGGGATGCCTATTAAAGAAATTAAAACTTTCATTGATTGGTGTTCTGATGGGGATGCCACGTTGCAACAACGATATGACATGTTTTTAGACCGAAAAGCTCATGTTGAAGCACAGATGGTAGAACTTAAAAAAACAATGGAAGTCATCGAGCATAAATGCTTATATTACAAGACTGCATTAGAGGCTAGAACGGAAGAGATTCACAAAAATACTAAAATAGGAATTTCCATTTCTAATTAAAGTATAGATACACTACGAACATAGACGAAGCATACTAGTATCTTAATATGAAGAGCCATGGAATAAAGCCCCTTCTTTACTACTATGATAGAACTAACGCGAAATTTATTTCAGAATGAATAAAAAATTAAGGAGAAGAATATGCACGCATTATTAATAGGAGCAACGGGAGCCACAGGTAAAGACTTGCTGGATTTATTGTTAAAAGACAATTCTTTTCATCAGGTAGATATTTTTGTTAGGCGTGATCTTGATGTCCAACATGAAAAATTAAAGATACATGTTATTGACTTTGATCAATCAGAACAATGGAGGCATTTAGTTAAGGGCGATGTTTTGTTTTCGTGTTTGGGAACCACTCTTAAAGCGGCAGGTAGTAAAGAAGCTCAATGGATAGTTGACTATGGTTATCAATACCAGTTTGCTAAATTTGCCAGAGAAAACAATGTGAATAATTATGTATTGGTATCTTCCGGTTTTTCTTCGCCTAATTCTCTCTTCTTTTATACCAAGATGAAAGGGCAGTTAGAAGAAGCTGTAAAGGTTTTGGGGTTTCCAAAGTTGTCCATCCTTAACCCGCCTGTATTGATACGAAAAAATAGTGATAGAACAATGGAAGTTGCCGGGATGAAGGCCATACAGTTTTTTAATAAAATAGGAATTCTTCGCTCTCAAAAACCTTTGCCCACAGAAATATTGGCTCAGGCCATGATCAATTCCGCTAAAACAAAGGAAAACGGCATTTTTATGCTAAAAGGCAAAGCGATTTGGAAATGTGCCGAAGCAAATTATCAATAAATATTTTGGTAAATCTACCAATAGTGAATTAGTGTTAATTAAAAAAGCTTGCAGAACATATCATTACGGATAAGAGAAACCGTTCCCTTTGCCATGCTACTTATACATATATTGAGGATGAAACGGTTGCTATGATCAATGCAGATTATAACCGTGAAGTCAACAATCTCAATAAAGAAGGCATTTACACGAGTGAAGAACTCTGTGACCTCATTCAAAAATGAATGAAACTGCGAACAGACGATATGAATTTGATCATTGATACAATCCTTAATAAAGCCGAAAGTGACATAATCCCATTTATCAACATATCGATACACAGAAAATAGGTGTGTTCGGGCACTCCATGGGCGGCGCCGCAAGTGTTTTGCTAGGCAGACAACATGATGTTATGTTGTTCGTACAGTTGTAAATATTGATGCCCCATTCTTTAGTTTATCAGAAAGAAACTGATGCTTTTGTAGCAAGTTGCAAGGCCTGCCCGACCCCACTTCTTAACATTTATTCTGACGATGTTTGGGGACAGCTTGATCGCACTATGTAGCGAACAAATCCGATAATGAAACAATTTAAAGGTATATACAACTCATTTTCAAGGGGCAAAACATTTAAGCTTGACCGATTTCCCCTTTTTCCTCCTATTCTTGCAATTTATCTGCAAGGTGGAAAAGCTGACATTGATCAATATTACTCTATTGAAACTGAGAATGAACTAATCCTTACATTTTTTGACTATGAGTTAAAGGGGATCGGCCCGTTCACTCCCGAAAAAACATATCGATTTTTAACTAGCAGCTATCAAAGACATGAAATTGCGCCTATTCCTACCATTACTTACAATCGTCATAATATATGACACGGCTGCCATTCCGGTTTAATTTGTATTTACCTTAATAAAGGTGAAGTCTAGATTAGATTAGCTATAAATAAGGCTAATTGGGCTTCATCTTTTTCAATCTGTGCAAAGAAAAGGTGTTCTGGGTATACCACGTTCAAATTCATTAACATTAGGCAATTTAAAAAAAGTTACTATAGATCCTAATAGTTCGTTGTCTGACCAAACAAAGTTTGATAGAATGTAGTTGAGATACGCGAAAGCGTTTTCTTTAACAAAACAATACGAAACGGTTATGAAACGGAGGCAATCTAATGGGACAGACAAATGAATTTGCACACCGTATGGCCAACAAGACAATCAGACTTGTAGATGTATCAGGTAATCCTGTTGCAGGAAAGGAAGTAGCACTTAAACAGACAAACCATAAGTTCTTATTTGGCTGCGGTATTTTTGATGCAATCCAAGTAGCCAATAAAAATGTAACAGCAGACAGACTTTCCTTTTTAGAGCAAAAACTTGATAAGTTCTTAGATGTATTTAACTCTGCAACATTACCTTTCTATTGGGGAACATTCGAGCCTGAAAAAGGAAAACCACTGACGAAAGAATTGAAGGCCGCTGCGAAGTGGTTAAAAGAAAGAAATGTAACCGTGAAAGGGCATCCTCTTTGCTGGCACACCGTAACTGCTCCATGGCTTCTCGAAATGAGTAATGAAGAAATTTTAAACGCACAATTTGCTAGAATTGAACGGGAAGTATCAGATTTTAAAGGAATAATCGATATGTGGGATGTGATCAATGAAGTGGTGATCATGCCTATCTTTGATAAATATGACAATGGTATTACTAGAATTAGTAAAGAGCTAGGCCGTGTTGGGATTATTAAAGAAATGTTTGCAAAAACACGTGAATTTAATCCTGGTGCAACCCTATTATTAAATGACTTTAATACATCTATTAACTATGAAATCTTAATTGATGGTTGTTTACAGGCAGGTGTTCCCATCGATGCGATTGGTATACAGTCACATCAGCATCAAGGATATTGGGGACGTGAGAAATTAGAAGAAGTCTTAGACCGTTTCTCACACTTTGGTCTTCCCCTTCACTTTACAGAGAAAGAGAACACATTAACATCTGGTCATCTTATGCCATCTCAAATTGAGGACCTGAACGATTATCAGATTCCCGAATGGCCATCAACACCAGAATTTGAAGAACGTCAGGCAAGAGAAGTAGAAGAAATGTACTCTATTCTGTTTAAACATCCTCTGGTAGAAGCCATTACAGCCTGGTCCTTCAGTGATGATGGGGCATGGCTTGGTGCTCCTGCTGGATTTATCAGAACAGATAATAGCCCAAAACCATCATATGAAGTTGTAAAGAAACTAATTAAAAATGACTGGTATACAAATGTAACATGCCTGACAGATGACAACGGAAAGGTTTCATTTGAAGGATACCTTGGTGATTATGATCTTGTTTGTGGAGATAAGAAGGTAAGCTTTAAATTAGATAAAGATTCTGATACTGTACAGTTTGTAATCTAATCGGGGCTGTATAGTTGTAAAGCTTCCGGCCAAATTTTGACCGGAAGCTTTCACATGCGTAAAATCATATTTTTAAAGACTTGCTCTCTGTTTAGCATAAGTACATTTTTCCATGAACCTTTTTTAACCGATAGAGCCGATCACATTCATTTCTGGAGATAAAGAATTTTTTAAGAAATTCAAGGAAGTTTCTAAGCGATTTTTAGCTGCTTCATCTATTTCATATTGATTATTTTCTATTTTCTTTATTTGACTATCCAAAATAAAAGCACCTTTTAATATATGGGTTGCTCCAAGCGCAGATAGCACTGGCTTCAAGGCATAATCTAGCATTAATAGATGGCCAAAGGTTCCCCCAATCGCAATAGGTAAAACGGTCTTCCCTTCGAGACCATTTTGCGGTAATAGATCTAGATAGGTTTTTAAAACACCAGTAAAAGAAGCTTTATAGACAGGTGTCAGAATGACAATGATGGTTGAATCCTCGACCTTTTTATTGGCCCTAACAATTTTTTCACTATCAAATTTCGCTTGAATTAAATCCTCAGCTGGAAGATTTCGAACATGGATGATTTCGGGATTAATATTTACACCTTCTATATGCGTTACAACTTCTTTCAATACCCCATTTAATCTCGAATGTTCAGACGGACTTCCAGAAATAATAGTAATTTTACTCATCATGTAACTCCCTTTCTTAAGTGGACTTTATATCCTTTCACGGGTTTTTTCATAATATAGACTAGGCTTATACTATCTTTATCTATCTGTAAATTGAATGGTCATTCCCCCATTCCTAGAAAACCGTTAATCAATTTTTGTTAGTCTTAAATCACTCGTTGACATTTTGTCTTTTCCCAAAATCCGATTCAATATTTGGCTGACGGTTGGAGAAAATAAAGGATGTTCTCTCTGCCGGGGATATGGTAGTTTAATAGGCTGGTTCATCACAATTTCCCCATCTTCAATTAAGATGACTCTATTCGCAAGAGCAACCGCTTCTTCGACATCATGCGTCACTAAAACGGCAGTAAATTTTTTATCCATCCATAAATCTTCAATGAGCTGATGCATTTCAATCCGTGTCAATGCATCAAGTGCCCCAAGTGGTTCGTCTAATAAAAGTATATTTGGCTCATGAACTAATGCTCTTGCAAGTGCGACTCTCTGGCGCTGTCCTCCTGATAATACAGATGGCCAATCATTTCCGCGGTCAGCTAATCCGACTTGTTCCAATACCTTTTCAGCACGCTGCCGCCAGTCTGTTTTTAAACCTAAACCGACGTTTTGGACCACTCTTTTCCAAGGGAGGAGTCTGCCATCCTGAAACATAATTTTTGCTAATTGATTTCTACCTTCTAAACGCTCACCATCAGTATAGATCTCTCCATCACTAGCCGGCTCTAATCCAGCAAGTAAGCGTAATAACGTACTTTTACCACATCCGCTTTTCCCTACAATCGCAATAAATTCTCCTTTTCTAACCTTTAGATTAATGTTTCGGAGTACTTTTTGATTGCCAAATGATTTTTGCAGGTTAGAAAGTTCTAATATAGTTGATTCACGTTCTTTTTTTTCAGTCATTGATTTTCCTCCTCCCTATTTTCGATAAGACGGATTCCATTGTAAGAATCTCTTCTCAGCTATTTTCGCTATAAGGTCTGATAGTTTTCCTAGAAGTGCATAAAGGATAATACTTAATACAACGATATCCAGCCTCATAAATTCTCTAGCGTTCATGGCCATATACCCTATACCTGAATTCGATGCAATCGTTTCAGCGACAATAAGGGTGACCCAGGTAATGCCTATTGCATACCGAACCCCCACTAAAATAGAAGGAAGAGCACCGGGCAAAATAATGTTCCAGAATAACGAAAATCCTTTAAGGCCATAAACATTTCCCATTTCGATAAGAGATTTGTCGATCGAACGGATTCCGTGAAAGGTGTTTAAGTAAATTGGAAAAAAAGTACCTAACGCAACTAGAAACAGCTTTGCCTCTTCTTCAATTCCGAACCATAAAATCACAATGGGAATCAACGCAAGATGCGGAATATTCCGAATCATTTGTAAGGAACTATCCAATAGACTTTCTGAAATTCTCGACAGGCCGTTCAACAGACCTAAAGCAAATCCTATTCCCCCACCGATCAAAAACCCGATGATAGCTCGTTTACTGCTTGCACCAATGTATTCAAAAAGCTGACCGGATTGGGTTAGCTCAACCGCAGACTTGAATACATCTACAGGGTTTGGCAGTACACGTGAAGATAATAGCCCAAATTGGCTTGAAAGCTGCCAGGAAGCTAGTAATAAAATGGGGACAATCCACGGAACAATCTGTTTTCTATTCATGTTCATTCTCCCCTTACTTTAAGACTTTCGGCAATTCGGTATTTGCCACAATTTCTCCAAATGGACTGATAATACTAGTTGAATCCGATTGAGCAGCATCCTTTGCTAATGGAAGATGCGGGAATAATAATTCAGATACACGGTAAGCTTCTTCCAAGTGTGGATATCCCGAAAGGATAAAGGTTTCAATGCCAAGGTCAGCGTAATCCTTCATTCTTTGTGCGACCGTTTCAGGATCTCCTACTAAGGCTGTCCCCGCTCCTCCTCTTACAAGCCCAACTCCTGCCCATAAATTCGGGCTGATTTCTAAATGGTCCTTACTGCCATTGTGTAATTCCGACATTCTCCGTTGTCCAACCGAATCAAACCGTGAAAAGATCTTTTGGGAAGAGGCAATTAAGTCTTCATCTACATACTTAATCAAATCATTCGCTGCCGCCCAGGCTTCCTGCTCTGTTTCTCTCACAATGACATGCATTCGAATCCCAAAACGAATGGTCCGGCCCTGCTTCTCCGCTAATTTTTTCACCTCATTTATTTTTTCTGCCACTTTCGCAGGCGGTTCTCCCCATGTTAGGTAGTAATCCACATGCTTCGCAGCTATTTCTTGCCCAATTTCAGAAGATCCTCCGAAATAAAGAGGCGGATAAGGTTGTTGTACAGGTGGATATAGCAATTTTCCATTATCTATTTTTAAGTAGTCTCCAGAAAAGTTGGCCTCACCTTTTTCTAACAAGTCCCTCCATATGGTTAAAAATTCATCCGTTAATTCATAGCGTTCGGTATGGCTTAAATGAAGACCATCTCCCGCAAGTTCAACAGGATCACCGCCAGTTACCACATTGATTAATAACCGGCCATTTGATAAGCGATCAAATGTGGATGCCATTCTGGCGGCTTGTGATGGCGAACTTAGACCAGGCCGTACGGCGACTAGAAATTTCATACGTTGGGTAACAGAAAGTAAACTTGAAGCTACCACCCATGAATCTTCGCAAGATCTTCCTGTTGGAAGTAAAGCCCCAGTAAAACCTAACTCATCCACTGCTTGAGCCACCTGTTTTAGGTAAGGGAAGGTAACTGCTCTTCCTCCCGTTGTCACTCCTAAATACCTTGAATCACCGTGTGTTGGAATAAACCAGAATACATTCATTTTTTTAATCCCCTTTATTAATTATTAGTTTTTAAAAGTGCTTCTTGTACATCAATATCGTCTGGAATTAATTTAAGCTTGTAAAATGCATCAGCAATTTGTTGTTGATCTTTTGCTGTTTGGTCACTTACTTTTTCTAATCCAAATGTTCTTCGATTGAGTGTTAATTCTAATGTATCCACACTCATTCCAATTTGAGGTGCAAGGAATTTGGCTGCTTCTTTTGGATTCTCTTGAACCCATTTATCTGTCTTTTCCAGTTCCTTATAGATGACGTCTAATACTTTAGGATTGTCTTTTGCAAATTGTTTAGAAGCTAAGAAAAATTCGCGATTGCTTACTAATCCTTCACCATCTGCTAAGATCCTTGCTTTCGTACCCAGCTGGGCATCTGCTAAGAAGGGATCCCAAATGACCCAGGCATCAACATCTCCTTTTTCAAATGCTGCCCGCGCATCTGCGGGAGCTAGAAAGATTGTCTTAATATCACTGTATGGGATACCTGCTTTTTCCAATGCTTTCACTAATAAAAAATGGACATTTGAACCTTTATTTAACACAACTTTTTTTCCTTTTAAGTCTTTCAGCGTTTTAATTGGAGAATTTTCAGGTACGATTATCGCTTCTCCTTTTGGATTTGCGGTTGCATTGGCATAATACACGAGCGGGGCTCCTGCGGCTTGAGCAAAAATTGGCGGCGCTTCTCCTGTATGACCAAAGTCTAAACTGCCTACATTCAGTGCCTCAAGCAACTGAGGACCTCCAGGGAACTCAGTCCATTTCACCGTATATCCAAGGGTTTTTAAGTCTTTATCCAAGTTTCCTTTTGCCTTTAAGATGTTTAAGGTACCGAACTTTTGATAACCAATATTAATGACCTTTGATTCCTTACTGCTTGAGGCAGTTTCTTTGCTTTCTACTGAAGTGGAAGAACTGCATCCACTTACAAGAAAGGATAAAAGTAAGATGAATGCCATCCACCATTGATTTTTATTTTTTTTAATCACGTATGACTCCTCCATTTTCTCTATTATTCTGGTAAATTCTGAAATATTGTTTCACTAACACACAATAAATCACTTCCTTTCAGTGGACTGATAAGCGAATATGTAAATTTAAACACATTAAACCTATTTATTTAGTCGGAATAAGTGAATAAAAAAGGCCCCTGATCTCATATATTCGAGAAAAGGAGCCTTCGGTAGTCCGATCAGCTATTTTTTGTTTTTTTCGTTAACTTTTTAAATCAGTTCAATTAATTGAAAATTTTAATATCATTTTATTCATACTTTTCCGACCTGTCAAGTGAGAAAAAATATTTTCTTTAAAAATAATAAAATATTGCTGTTTATTCCATATATCAAACTTAAAACCTAAACAGCAAACTGGTTTGAAAATCGAATAAAACAATTATCCAACTTTACCAACATGTTTACTTGGTTTTAAAACTATGACTAAACTTTATATTCTCACCAACCAATTGTCAACTCATTTTTTAAAATATTTTTAAAAAATTTTTCCTACTTGTCTCATCGGATTAATTGATATAGGATTAAGTAAAATCCTATGCATTGTATGGCTGATTGGTCAACCAAAAGCACCTAACTCTATTGAGGAAGGTGTTTTTTTATTAATTATGAAAAAAGAATGGAGAAGAGATTTTAGATGTAGGATCAGCACCAATTTCGTAAAAGGTAATCATATATAAAATGTCCATTAAACTAGAGGAGTTCGGAGGTGTTTTGGAATGAAGAATTTTGTAGTTTTTCTATAATTTCTTGTTGCCAAAAATGATCATTCATACTTTTTGCGTAAAGATACAAATCCAGATAATCATTTATCCACATTTTTTCCTCAGTATCGTTCATAAAAATGCCCCTTTCAGATAATCTTTTTTAAGCCCATTTTTGTCTAAATGTGCTAATCCCACTAGAAACCCGCCTATTTAATGTAATTACACGAATCCCGGTAAAAGAAAGAGGCTCTATTTAGAATGACAAAATTATCCTAAATAGAGCCTCTAGTGAACTAGTCAGCGTTTACTAAATTTCCTATTTGATTTTTATCATTATAAAACACATTAATCCTATAAATCAAGTAGGATTTTTAAAATAAACGAGATTATACCGTTTCTTTTATGGACTCAATAAGTGTATTAACTGGCCGTTTTAATCCGAGATTCTCCCTTAAGGTTTTGCCTGTATATTCTTTACGGAATAATCCGCGTTGTTGTAGTACTGGAATAACCTGATTGACGAAATCCTCCAGACCACCAGGCAAATAAGGGGGCATGATATTGAATCCGTCCGCTGCGCCATTTTCGAACCATTCTTGCATTTGATCCGCAATTTGTTCAGGAGTACCCTTGATCTCCCGATGTCCGCGGGCACCGGCTATCCGTTGATACAACTGGCGAATGGTCAATCCTTCACGATCTGCAAGATCCTTTAATAATTGAAAACGGCTTTTCCCAACATTTATCTGACTTACTTCAGGTAAATCAGGGAGTGGTCCATCCACCGGATATCCTGATAAATCAACACTTATCATTCCAGACAGAAGAGATAACCCCGCTTCTTCCGGAATAAGATCCTCAAGCAGTATCTTATTAGCTTCTGCTTCTTCCTCCGTTCTTCCAATAACAGGGAAAATCCCAGGCATGATTTTTAGGTCCTCTGGTGAGCGACCGTATTTTACCATTCTTCCTTTTACATCTGCATAAAAGGCTTGTGCTTCTTCAAGGGTTTGCCAAGCTGTGAAAATAACCTCTGCAGTCCTCGCTGCAAGCTCCTTCCCTGCTTCAGAAGAACCAGCCTGGATCACTACCGGATGCCCTTGTATCGGACGAGAGATATTTAATGGACCTGCAACGGAAAACCATTCCCCTTTATGATTAATCGCGTGAATTTTGGAAGAATCGGCAAATTGGGCTGCCTCTTTATCAATAATTAGGGCATCATCCTCCCAACTATCCCATAACTTCGTGACCACATCGACAAACTCTTCGGCACGTTCATAGCGTTTTTCATGAAGGAGCTGCTGCTCTAAATTAAAATTTTGTGCTTCTACGTCCGTGCTTGATGTGACAACATTCCAGCCTGCACGGCCGCCGCTCAAATGATCTAGAGAAGCGAACCTGCGGGCAACATTAAATGGCTCATTAAAAGTAGTGGATACCGTTCCAACAAATCCGATATGATCTGTTACAGCAGCAAGAGCCGATAAAAGAGTAACGGGTTCGAATAACGTATTCACGGTTTGGCTAAGTACCTTTTGATTTTTCCCTCTCACCGCATAGTTATCTGCAAGAAAAACCATATCGAACTTTCCACGCTCTGCTGTTTTGGCTAGTCTTTTGATAAAATCAAAACTCATGGTTTGATGAGATTCTGCTTTTGGATGACGCCAAGCTGCGACATGATGTCCAGGTATCATAAAAAATGCGCCTAATTTCATTTCCCGATTATTTTGAGTCATGTTTGAATCCTTCTTTCTTTTATTGTTGGTTTGAATTTGTTTTCCAGCTTGAAAATTTTCTTTCTAAGGAAATTAATAGATAATTTATCGCCACACCAAGCAGGGAAATCGTAATAATACCGGCATACATTTGCGGAATTTGAAAGTTCTGCTGCGAATAATTAATGAGATATCCCAAACCTTCTTTAGCTCCAACCATTTCGGCAGCAATCAACACAAGAATGGATGATGATCCAGCCATACGTATTCCGGTAAAAATAGTCGGAATAGAAGCTGGCAAAATGACTTTATAAAACAGCCTGTAGGAGGGAAGAGCCATGGATTTGGCCGCCTTAATAAGTAATGGATCGACATTTCGAACAGCATTGATCGTATTTAAAAGAATCGGAAACGTACAAGCAAAAAAGACGATGGAAACTTTAGAGGTTTCTCCAATCCCAAGCAGCAAAATAAAGACAGGTAATAATGCTAAGGCAGCTGTATTACGAAACACCTCCAGCACCGGATTTAACAATTTGCTTGCCAGGGGATACCACCCAATAATAAGCCCCATAGGAATGGCAACAAGTATCGCCAACCCAAATCCGAAAAGCGAACGGAGAATACTGGCCTGAAAGTGGGCATACAGATCACCCGAAATCAATAATCCCCACCAACTCTCTGCTACTTTTGAAAAAGGCGGAAAGAATGTGGGATCCACTAACCCCATTCGGGGAGCAGTCTCCCAAAGGATTAGTAAAAGCAAGATGACAATTGATTGTTTGATAAGACTTTGCACCCAATGAAAAGAAAAACGAATCCGATGGGATGTTTGCATTGGCGCTGTGAATAATTTTCCAAAATCAGACATATCCTCACCTCTTCTATAAAATAATTAAACTTTATTAAGCAGATTGATCTTTATTCTCGACTGTTTGCGCTTTGTCTACCTCTTTTCGAAGCAAATTCCAAATTTGGTGACGGGCATTTGCAAATGCTGTTGTCGAACGTAAATCCTCTTCATGACTGGTTGAATGAAGCGGGTTATCAATAATTTGTTTAATGGTTCCAGGACGGGAAGTCATTACGGCAACACGCTGTCCTAGATACACCGCCTCATCAATCCCATGGGTAATGAAAACAATTGTCTTTTTGGTATGTTCCCAGATTCGAAGTAATTCTGTTTGCAAGGTTTCACGCGTCTGCGCATCGAGGGCGGCGAACGGTTCATCCATTAACAGCACTTCAGGGTCAAACGCCAAACTTCTGGCAATGGCCACACGCTGCTTCATTCCACCTGAGAGTTCGTGCGGATAACGATCTTCAAAACCTGATAATCCAACCAGTGACAAAAAGTACCGAGAAATTTCAGCCCGCTCCTTTTTGGGAACACCTTTTGATTCTAAGCCAAATTCAATATTTCCTTTAGCTGTCTTCCAAGGCAATAGCGCATACTGCTGAAAGACAATCCCCCGATCTAAACCGGGTCCCTCAATCGGTTTTCCATCCAATAAGATCCGTCCGGAGGTTGGTTTCGTCAACCCGCCTAAAAGATCAAGCAAAGTTGATTTTCCGCATCCTGATGGGCCTACTAATGAAAGAAACTCTCCACTGTTCACCGAAAAATGAACATTTTTAATGGCTGTAAATTCTTTAAGGGCACCCTTTCCTTGCTCTAAGTCCCTTACTTTAAAGACCTTACTGACATGTTCAAACTGAATTTTTGCTGTCATCCTTCTCACCTCATTACTTTTTATCAATTTCACCCTTATAAGGATTAAATTCATTGGTGTATAAATCACTTAGTTTCACTTGGCCATCATTGAACTCACCATTTTTCTTCAGCCAATCAACCCAAATTTTAAATTCCTTTTCCTGAATAACTCCACCTTTCTCCGCAATACCGGTACTTTTCCAATATTGCAATGTGTTTGTATCTTCCTTGCGCCCCCGTTTCTTAATAATGGATTCATAACGGGCAATTACTTCTTCTCGTGAATGGGTTTGTGCCCACTCAATCGCTTTTGCTGTAGCCTCAACAAACTTTTTAACCGTATGTGGATTTTGTTTGATAAATTTTTCGGTAAATACATAGCTTCCTGCTGTGAAAGGTCCCAACAAATCATAATCACTAAAAAGCTTTTTGATCCCCCCATTTTTTACAGCCAGATCCCCTAACATCCCTGTCAAAACAGCGACATCGATTTGTTTTTGGCGCAGTGCTTGCTCTGTACTTACAGGTGGGAGAACAACTAAAGTAACTTTCTTAATTTCCGCATCTGTTAATCCATTTTGTTTTAAATATTCTTTTAAAACGAATTCAGCATGAGCTCCCATTGTGTTCATACCAACCTTTTTTCCAATTAAATCGCGAGCATTTTTTATCGAACTGTCATTCAATACATAATAGCCGGTATATGTATCCTTATCACTGCCGTAATAACCAATGACTGATTTTATAGGTGCACCGCTCGCTTTCAATTTGGCAATAGCCCCGTTAAATGCACCGCCAAAATCGGTTTGACCGGTAGCTGCATTTTGAATAGAAGCAGGTCCGCTTGTTTGATTTCCGATCCATTCCAGCTTAATCGGACCAAGATAACCTAAATCCTCTGCTAATTCTGGATATATAACCGAACCAACTGACCCCTCATATTTTATTTTCAGAGTTTCATAACCGCCTTCCTCTTTTGCCCCTGTGGCCCCTGTCTTTTTCTCCTGGCACCCCGCAGATACGACGATTGATAATACAACTAACAAAAAAAGCACTTTTCTTCCCCAAAACTTCATAACAGTCCCTTCTTTCTACTTAGATTTATACCAATCCATCCAATCGGAATATCATTCACTGGCAATGAGAAACATTCTTAGTCACTGCACATTCCTATTTGTAAGCATATTTCTCGATAAAAAAAACCGGAGACATCTCTTTTAAAAGAAAAGTCTCCGGTCGACCGGTGGATATATATTTAATTTCCCATTGGACTACTTGGTTTTCACAATCCTATCAGTTCCATTTTCATCCGTCAACTGAATATTAAAAATTTTTCTAAATTATATTTTTCTATCAGCCTATTTATTTTTTTATTATTGACAGAAGTATTTAGACAATTTAAAATCACATTAAACCGATAGGGATTACATAATTAACATTCAAATGAATTGCTGACCAGTCACCTGGAAGCCAGAGCCATATGCTCTGGCTTTCTTTTGTCTTATCGGTCCATTATCAATGCGCCGCTTTTGCGGCTAAAAACAAGGAGGAAATAAAAATGAGTAATGTTAAAGAAGTGCAAAATGGAGCAGCAATCATAATAACACCAGTGGCTGGACGTATTGGGGCAAAAATATCAGGGGTAAAACTTTCCGGTGAACTCGACTCGGATACGGTTAAATCCATCCGTGAAGCACTATTAAAGTATAAGGTTGTTTTCTTCCGTGATCAGAATCACCTAGATGATCAAGGACAAGAAGCATTTGCACAACTGCTTGGTAACCCAGTTGTTCACCCAACTGTTCCAGCAAAAGATGGCACAAATTATATATTAGAACTTCATTCTGATCATGGCGGCCGTGCCAATTCATGGCATACGGATGTAACGTTTGAAGCGGCGTATCCAAAATTCTCCATACTACGCGGAGTAGTGATACCAGAGGCAGGAGGCGATACCGTTTGGGCAAACACAGCTACTGCCTATGAAAACCTGCCAACAGAATTACAAAATCTAGCAGATCAATTATGGGCAGTCCATACGAATGCTTACGATTATGCAGCCAAGCACACGAATGTTTCTGCTGAAGCGATAAAACGCCATGATGAAATCTTTACTTCTACCATCTATGAAACCGAACATCCCGTTGTCCATGTACATCCTGAAACAGGAGAGCGACACCTTCTACTTGGTCATTTTGTGAAAAACTTTATCGGGCTTTCTTCCACTGATTCGGCTCATTTATTCTCTATCTTACAAGGACATGTAACACAACTCGAAAATACGGTCCGTTGGAAATGGAGAGCGGGCGATGTCATCATTTGGGATAACCGCGCAACCCAACATTATGCAGTGAATGACTATGGTAATTCACAAAGAGTTGTCCGAAGAGTTACCATTGATGGAGAGGTACCTGTTGGTTTAGATGGTCGCCGTAGTATTACAAAAACAAAAGTAAAAAAGATTCAATAGGTAATCTTCTTTCCATCAGATAATGTAAAGTTAGGAAATAGTTCTCCCCAATATGGGTCGTATTAAAGAGTTATGACAACATAAATGTTATCGGAAAATAAAAAGCCTAATTTCTCCTTAATATATTGAGAAATTAGGCTTATTTAGTGATTTGACACGGGCATCGCGTGCGCAACAGTCGCAAATATAGAACTCCAATCACATCACAAGCATCTTTTTATTCTTTTTCGCGAATTTTCCTAAGTACCGCCTTCATCAATGTTCTGAATTGATATCGTCTTCATTCTTTTTGCCCCACTTGCTTGTCAGTTGATCAAGTTTTTCCATACAAACTGTAATTCGATTAACCTCCGTATGGAGTAAAGAAAAATGGTGGTGTAGACTAGCTTCTCGTTCCACAATGGCCCGCTTCATTTCCACCGGTGCTGGTCCGCCAGGCAGCGACCGAATTTTTACAAAGTGTTCTGGGTCCATTGCTGTGCGAATAATCTCCTCCGGTAAATTCAACGGAATTCCGATAACTGCTTTTGCCGCTTCATCTACGAGTACAGATGTGACATGAGTAGCATTCAATCCCCTTGCTAAGGCAATTTTCACCACCTGGCTGGCAATGGAATGTGAGGTGCGAAACGGGATGTTTGCTTCCCTAAACAGGGTGTCGGCTAATTCGGTAATCGCCGCAAAACTTTCTTGGGCTCTTCTTTTTAACAGTGCTTCATTTACTTCTATCGTTCCAACCACCACCTTTGTTAACCGAAAAACTTGATCTATGAGTTGCAGGCCCTTCCATAAATAAGGCTGAAGATCATCCTCGGTATCGTTTATATCACCGTATGGTGTGTTATGTAACATTTGAAGTACGGTTTGGGCATTTCCAATCCCGCTTGAGCTTAATGCCCGAATATGCTCTAGTGAAACGGGATTTCTTTTTTGCGGCATAATGGAACTCGTTTGCACATAGGGGTCTGCCACACGGATTGCTGAAAATTCCTGACTGGACCATAAGAGTAGATCATGTGAGAATCGGCCGAGATTGATAAAGGTTAATTGAATTGCGGTGGCAATTTCCCCTAAATAATCAGCACCGGCAATTGAATCATAGGCACTCTTGATGATTTTCGGGAATCCTAATAGCTCTGCGATCCTTTTTCGGTCAATCGGAAATCCAGTCGTAGTGAGGGCCGCCGCGCCGAGAGGACTGGCATTGCATGTTTCATATGCTGCCTTCAATCTTTTTAAGTCACGGTCAACGACATCGTACATTCCTAGTAGATAATGGGAGAACGTCATCGGCTGGGCCTGCTGGGTATGAGTATGACCAAGGACAATGGTTTCCTTATAGGTATCAATTACCTTCAAAAGGGTTTCTTGAAAGGAAAGCAGCGCCTCAATGGCTAGAAGAATCTTGTCTCTAAGAACCAGCCTGTACATTGTAACCCCCATATCGTTCCGACTCCTGGCAAGGTGCAAACTTCCACCAATTTCCCCGGCAACATTCATTATTTGGCCTTCTACAAGGAAAAAGAGATCTTCATACTGTCCATCATAGGTGGATTGAAGAAGTGCCTCCTTATCAAGTGCGTAAATACCTGCCAGGATTTGGGAGGCTCCACTCACCTCCAACAACCCTTGTTCCACCAGCATAATTAGATGGGCTTTATGGACTGCTAGCATCGGCTCTAGTAAAGTTTGTTTGGCATGCTCAAAAGCAGGCGCCAATACTACCTCTGAATAAGTCGCTCCAGGAAATTTCTGTCCTTCCTTTTTGAAAATGTTCTCCTTATTTTCCATCACAATCCCCCCTAAAAATCCCTAACATAATGACAAGTAAACTTTAGAAAATGAAACAAGAGATAGAGGTTCGCAATCCTTTGTTATTTTGGTTTACAGCCTTTTATACTTATAAAAAAACATGAACATTGTATGTTCATGACATCGGTTGTCCGGAATACTTCTAATTTTCAATTATTCCTATTGGATATTTAATTATAACAATAATTTACTTTTTTTTCGATATTTTCTTAAAATTATAATTTTATTCTTAATCCTAACTACTGGAATTTTGTACTTCAATCGGCAACTAGGATATTTTTACCCATTTCTGATTAAAAAAGCTTGCAGATAACAAATCATCCGCAAGCTATATCTATATCCTAATACCACCAACGATTAATCACATTATATAGCGAATTAATTAAAATACCAACGGCAAAAAGCAGTAGCATGATATGTATGTAGTTTACCGATTTCCTTCGTTTACTTTGCAGAAAAATCCATATCCAAAGAATAGCTAATATGAAATGAATAACGCCTAGTACACGTTCATTTCCTGCCAATAACCTCATCTCCTATCATCTGCCGTTTAAACTCATGTAAAAACAATCGTTTTATTGCCATGAACTAGTACTTTATCTTCAACATGCCAGGAAACAGCTTCGGCGAGAACCCTCTTTTCCACATGACGTCCCGCAGTTTTTAAATCTTCTACGGTATAACGATGATTAATCCGTTGTACATCTTGTTCGATAATTGGGCCTTCATCAAGATCATTTGTTACATAGTGGGCCGTTGCCCCGATTAACTTTACACCTCGATTAAACGCTCTTACATAAGGATTCGCCCCAACAAATGCCGGTAAGAACGAGTGATGGATATTAATAATTTGATTAGGAAAATGGGATATAAATTTTGGGGAAAGAATTTGCATATACCTTGCCAGGACAATAAAGTCTACATTCCCTTCCAATAGTTCTAATGCCTTCTTTTCAGCCTCTTCTTTCGTTTCATGTGACATGGGGATATGATAAAAAGGGATGCCATACCCCTCAACGACTTCTTTTAAATCGGGATGATTACTGATGACCAAAGGAATATCCACCACGATTTCCTTGGATTTCCAGCGCCAAAGCAGCTCATTGAGGCAATGGTCTGCTTTGGAAACAAAGATGGCCATTCGCTTTCTTTTTTCATTACTGCTCAGCTGCCAATCCAAATTATAGTCCCGTCCCATTACATGTAAATCCTGTTCTAGTTTTTCAAATGAAGAATCAGATTCTTTCATTTCAAACTCAATCCGCATAAAAAATATACCTGAGTTTGGATCTGTTGTATGTTGGTCAAAATGTACAATATTCACCTTGTGTTCTAATAGAAAATTCGTTACTTTTGAGATAATACCAGGCTTTTCTGGACAAGAAATTAATAGTTTAACACGGTTCAGGTTTACTTTTGTCATCCTTGCTGACACCATCCTTAGGCCAATGATTTAAGTGAAATGATAGGAATTGAATAGTAGGGCTACTCGTCCCCGTCCAAGAGGAATCCTCTTATACTCTTAGAATAGTTGTTCTATTTTTATAACACTATCATTCTTAAAGTATTCGACTTATGCATGAATTGCCTTTCCATCTACAGCAAGCGCTGCTTCACCAATCGCTTCGGCTAATGTTGGGTGTGGATGGATCATATGAGCAATATCCATTGAAGTTGCATTCAAAACTTGGGCTAATCCAAACTCTGTAATCATATCCGTTACATGGGGACCCACCATATGGGCACCTAACATTTTATTTGTTCCTTCTTCAACAACAAGTTTGATAAATCCGTCTGATTCACCAAAAACGAGGGCCTTTCCGATCGCCCGGAATGAGAATTTACCGGTCTTAACTTGAAATCCTTTCTCCTTCGCATCATCTTCTGTGAGTCCAACACTTGCTACTTCTGGACTGCAATATACACATTTGGGAACTTGAGTTGGATCTAGCACTTTAGGATTTTTTCCTGCCATATGTTCAATGGCAATCATTCCTTCATGTGAGGCGACATGGGCCAGCTGCAATCCCCCAATAACATCGCCAATTGCGTATATGTTGGGTTCATTTGTTTGATAGAATTCATTTGTTTTGATAAAAATCCCATTCATTTCAATGGCTGTTTTTTCAAGCCCAATCCCTTCTATATTCGGCAGCCTGCCTACGGATACTAAGAGTTTATCTGCAGAAAATGATACTTCTTTCCCTTTATGTTCTGCCTTGATCGAAACACCATCGCCTTTTTCAAGCGTTTCTGAAAGCACCTTTGCTCCTGTGACGATTTTCACGCCTTTTTTCTTTAGTAAGCGTTGGATTTCCTTTGAAACATCCTTATCTTCAGTCGGTAAAATACGATCAGCATATTCAATCACTGTAACCTGGATGTCGAAGTCCACTAGCATCGATGCCCATTCGATTCCGATTACTCCACCGCCAACAATGATAATTGACTTTGGTAACGTTTCCATTTCTAAGGCCTCATCTGATGTCATGACATACTTTTCATCGGCCTCCAAGCCATGAAATGTTCTTGGACGGGAACCTGTTGCAATTAAAATATTCCGAGGACTTAAAATGACTTCCCCTTCCTCAGTGTTTAATTGAACTAACACATCCTTTGACTCCAAGATACTTCCTTTTCCCTCATAAATATCGATTTTTCCCTTTTTCATTAAATGTTGGATCCCTTTATACAGGCGGTCCTGAATTTCTTCTTTTCGAGCTTGTACCTTTGTAAAATCAAGTCCAACTTCTGGGGCAATGACACCATATTGATTTGCATTTTTTGTTTGTGTATATAATTCTGCACTTCTTAATAAGGCCTTGGTTGGGATGCATCCGGCATGAAGGCATGTTCCACCGATTTTTCCTTTTTCAACTACAGCCACTTTTAGGCCTAATTGCGAGGCGCGAATGGCAGCAACGTAGCCTCCTGGTCCCCCGCCGATAATCACAATGTCATATTCTATTGTCATTTTCATTTCTCCTTTTCATCATACCTATTTTACCTACAAGAAAACTTCGATTTATAGTGGTAAAACAGGTGATTCTCCTATCACACTAATAATAGCCAGGTTCCTATTAATCTATCTCGATTGCACATGCACTTGAGATAAAGCTGTCTCCGACTAGAAAACCATTGTCATCTTGATAATCAATTATTGTTTCTTCATCTAAATAACGCTTTGTAAAGCGATCCAGTCGGATCTGCAGCCCCTCTATCTCTATGTATATATCGTTTCGGCGCGGTTCATCAAAAAGAAGTGAAAACTTAACTGACATCCCGCATCCGCCAGCCACTTCCGCATCAATCCGAGGAATTCCCTCTTCATTCCCAGCTAATTCTTTTAGCTTGTTTATGGCTGCTTCTGTCATTTTTAATATCATCGGACCTCACCTCTCCTAACGCCTTATTTCCTTGATGTTTACGCATTCGCCTTTGCTGCATTGACCTGTTCATCTGCATGATAAGAGGAGCGAACGAGCGGACCGGCTTCGCAGTGACTAAATCCTTTTGACATCGCTATTACTTTTAGTTCATCAAACTCCTGCGGGCTCCAATATTTTTGAACTTTTAAATGATGTTTGGTAGGTTGTAAATATTGGCCTATCGTCATAATATCGACATTGTTCACACGAAGATCATCCATTGTTTCGATTATTTCTTCTTTTGTTTCTCCAAGACCAATCATAATACTTGATTTTGTTGGAATAGCGGCATTTAGTTCTTTTGCGCGGCGTAAAAATTCAAGGGAACGTTCGTAGGTAGCCCGTGCTCGAATTTTTGGTGATAAACGTTTTACCGTTTCAATATTGTGATTTAAAATGTCGGGCTTCGCATCCATTAATGTCTTTAAGTTGTCATACTCACCATTCATATCGGAAGGAAGAACTTCAATACTGCAAAATGGATTACGGCGTCTAACGGCTCTCACCGTTTCTGCAAAAACCCCTGCTCCTCCATCTTTTAAATCGTCGCGGGCAACAGCAGTAATCACGACATGCTTTAACCCCATCTGCTCCACAGATTCAGCGACGCGCTCCGGCTCTTCCCAATCAAGCTCTGTCGGCAGCCCCGTTTGAACCGCACAGAATCTGCAGGCACGTGTACATATACTTCCTAAAATCATAAAGGTTGCCGTTTTTCGTGATGCCCAGCATTCATGAATGTTCGGGC
This sequence comes from Neobacillus cucumis, assembly GCF_023715505.1. The sequence continues at coordinate 69,791 of NZ_JAMBOH010000020.1, forward strand.
ATTTGGCTTCTTCACAGACTGTGTGAAGCTTTTTTTCACGCATCATCGTTTTTAAACCTGTATACTGTTCATTCGTATTTAATTTTATCTTGAGCCATTCTGGTTTACGTACATACTCGGTGGCCATCTAATTCACTCCTATGAACGGATCATATTATCTTCTAACTAGAAAACCATCTGTACAGCGCATCCGCTGCACAGATGGAGGTTCATTTTAGGCGTTTACTGTTTCTTTTTCTTTCACTGCTGATTCCTCTTTTGTATAACGCAAAATCGGTTGTCTCGCTGCCTGTACTTCATCCAATCGGCCAATCACCGTTGTATGTGGTGCCTCTAATACGATACCTGGGTTTTCCTCTACCTCTTTGGCAATTTGAATCATCACATCAGCAAATGCATCCATGGTTTCCTTTGACTCTGTTTCCGTCGGTTCGATCATCAAACACTCCTCCACATTCAGTGGGAAGTAAATGGTCGGCGGATGGTAACCAAAATCCAGCAGACGTTTGGCCATATCGAGTGTTCTTACCCCTAACTTTTTCTGTCTTGACCCGGATAACACAAATTCATGCTTACAAATTTGTGAATATGGTGCATCAAAATACGGCTCAAGCTTTTTGCGAAGATAGTTCGCATGAAGGACGGCACCTTCCGATACTTGACGTAATCCTTCAGGTCCCATGGTGCGAATATAGGTGTACGCACGCAATAGAATTCCGAAGTTTCCATAATACCCTTTCACACGACCGATTGATAGAGGCTGGTTATAGTCTAGCTGATATTGATTATTTTCTTTGACCACTCGTGGAACTGGTAAAAACGGAATAAGCTTCTCTTTCACACCGACTGGACCTGCACCTGGACCGCCGCCGCCATGTGGTGTAGTAAAAGTTTTATGAAGATTTAAATGCACGATGTCAAAGCCCATTTGACCAGGTGTTGTTTTTCCTAAAATCGCATTGGCATTCGCACCGTCATAGTACAATAAACCGCCTGCTTCATGGACAACATTAGCAATTTCAACAATTTCTTTTTCAAACAGACCGAGCGTATTCGGATTTGTCAGCATCAGTGCAGCTGTGTTATCATCCACATGTTTCTTTAATTCTTCCAGGTCGACTAACCCATGCTCATTGGATGGAATCGTTATGGTATCATAGCCGGCAACCGATGCACTTGCAGGGTTTGTTCCATGAGCCGAGTCCGGAACGAGGACTTTTGTTCTCACTTCACCTTTTTGCTTATGATAGGCTTTGACCATCATTAGCCCTGTCCATTCACCTTGTGCTCCTGCTGAAGGCTGTAATGTCACTGCATCCATTCCTGTTATAACAGCTAGTTCTTCCTGTAATTCATATAATACTTCTAATGCGCCCTGTACGGTTTCAGTTGGCTGGTATGGATGAATACGGCTAAACCCTTCCAAACGGGCTACATCTTCATTTATTTTTGGATTGTACTTCATTGTACAAGAGCCAAGTGGATAGAAACCGTTATCGATCCCATGGTTTTTATTCGATAGTGCTGTATAATGGCGAACAAGCTGCAGTTCTGATACTTCCGGGAGTTCTGCCGGAATATCACGAATTAAATGCTGCGGAAGTTTATCATTTATATCCACTTTCGCAACATCACTTTCCGGAAGGCTTGAACCCACTCGTCCTTGACGACTAATTTCAAAAATCAGATCATTATATTCCACCATTTACAACAGCCTCCAGTACCTCGATAAATTGGTCTATCTCTTCTTTCGTCCTCTGCTCGGTCACCGCGATTAGCATTTTGTTTTCAAAGCCGTAATCACTCACTAAGTCAAACCCACCGATAATTCCGGCCTCAAGCAGTTTTGCGTTTACCTCTTTGACAGGAAGAGGAAGTTCTACCACAAATTCATTAAAGAATGGTGCTTGGTTCGTAACGATAAAGCCGTTCTTTTGGAGACATTTTGCCATGTAATCAGCTTTTTCAATGTTTAGCTGAGCCATTTCACGTATTCCCTGCTTCCCAAGTGCACTCATACAAACAGCAGAAGCAAGTGCATTTAATGCCTGGTTTGAACAAATATTTGATGAAGCTTTATCACGGCGAATATGTTGTTCGCGTGCTTGAAGGGTTAAGACAAAGCCACGCTGTCCTTTCTCATCTTTCGTTTGCCCGACAATCCGTCCAGGGATTTTCCGCATAAATTTCTTACTTACGGCAAAATAACCACAATGCGGGCCGCCAAAAGACATTGGAATTCCTAATGGCTGCATATCGCCGATCACAATGTCCGCCCCAAGCTTACCGGGAGCCTGCAGGAGCGCTAGCGCTAGCGGATTGGAACTTACGATGAAAAGTGCTCCGTTTGCTGCGGCAATTTTTTTAATTTCTGCCAAATCTTCAATCGAACCGAAGAAGTTAGGATATTGAACAATAACAGCGGCTGTCCCCTTATCAATTTGGTCTTGCAATTTTTCTAAGTCGGTAACATCAGCAGCAAGATTCACATCTTCTACGGTATACCCTTGACCACTTGCTACCGTATTTAAGATGGCACGAGATTCAGGATGAACGGCCTTAGATACGAGCACTTTCGAACGTCTTGTCGATGAAACGGCAAGTGATGCCGCTTCTGCAAGTGACGTAAACCCATCGTACATGGAAGAATTGGCAACATCCATTCCTGTCAGCTCACAAACCATCGTTTGGAATTCAAAAATGGCCTGTAATTCTCCTTGGCTGATTTCCGGCTGGTATGGTGTATAGGCCGTATAAAATTCAGAACGGGAAATCATGTGGTTGACCACACTTGGTATGTAGTGATCATAAGTACCTGCCCCTAGAAAGGTGGGGTATTGATTCGCATTTTTATTTTGGGATGCAAGACGATTCATTTTTTTCAGTAAAAGGACTTCAGGGTCCGCCTTTGGAATATTTAGCTCACCTTGCAATTGAATTTCAGCTGGAATATCTTCAAACAACTCATCAATAGAAGACATATTTAGAAAAGCGAGCATTTCTTCTTGATCTTGTTTCGTATCAGGGAGATATCTGTAAGTGGATGTCATTCTATTCCTCTCCTTCATTGATAAATGCTTGATACTCATTTTCATTTAAAAGAGATTCCAATTCTTCTGGACTTGACATTTCCACTTCTACTAACCAGCCTTTACTGAATGGATAGGCGTTAATAGTTTCTGGAGCTTCTTCCAACTCTTCATTAATTCGAACAACTGTACCTGAAACTGGAGCATAAATTTCAGAAACTGCTTTAACCGATTCAATTGTTCCCATGGATTCATCTGCTGTTACATCATCATCGACTTGCGGACTTTCTACAAATACGATATCTCCTAACTGTTTTTGGGCATAATCAGAAATTCCAATTCGCACTCGATTTCCCTCTAATTGTAAAACCCACTCATGTTCCTTGCTGTATAGTAAGCTTGCAGTCGCTTGTGTCATTATTTTTACTTCCTTTCCATTTTTAAATTTGAGTTTACTGTTATTAAATTATTTTATTGAGTTTTTTAGGCACCAGGCTGCCTTGCTGCAGCCTGTATGGTGGTTTACTGGAGAACTCTGATATTCTTTTAACCTCTTTTATAGAATGGTGTTTTCACAACAACAGCATCAATAAGCTTATTTCGAATTTCTATCTTTAATGGTGTCCCTACTTCAGCATGTTCCGCTTCTATTAAAACAAGACCAATGCTTTTCTTTAAAGTTGGTGATTGGGTTCCGGATGTCACAACACCAATTTCCTTTCCACCTTCTGAAGTTACCTTATAACCATGACGCGGTATTCCCCGTCCTGTGGCTTCAATCCCAACTAATTTTCGTTTTAATCCAGCTTCTTTTTGGGCTAACAGTGCATCTTTCCCGATAAAATCACTTTCTTTTTTCAGTTTAACGGCGAAGCCGATTCCTGCTTCAAGCGGACTAATATCACTTAACAATTCTTGACCATAGAGTGCTAGACGTGCTTCTAAGCGGAGCGTATCTCGTGCTCCAAGCCCACATGGCTTTAAGCCGTCTTCACTTCCTGCGTCTAAAAGTTTTTCCCAAAGTGTTTCCGCTTGCTCTGCTGCTAAATAGAGCTCAAAACCATCTTCTCCTGTATAACCCGTACGGGATACGAGTACATCTGTTACACCGTCTAGAACAACATGTTGGGCAAAATAAAATGAGCCTATTTTGGAAAGATCGATTCCCGTTAACTTTTGCAAGATCCCTTCCGCTTTAGGACCTTGAATCGCAAGCTGGGCAGTTTCGTTCGAAATATTTTGGAGCGTCATCTCTCCTTTTACATGTTGCTGCATCCAATTGAAATCTTTCTCAATGTTAGCGGCATTAATGACGAGTAAATATTTTTCATGATCTAATTTGTAGACTAATAGATCATCGACTGTTCCCCCGTCTGGATAACACATAGCGGTATATTGTGCTTGATTGATGGCAAGCTTTGTCACATCGTTGGTGACAAGGTAGTTGATATAACCCTCTGCATCTTTCCCCTCAACAAGTACTTCACCCATATGAGAGACATCAAAGAGTCCTGCTTTTGTTCGGACCGCTTCATGCTCATCTAAAATGCTAGAAAACTGGACTGGAAGTGCCCAGCCGCCAAAATCTATAACCTTCGCACCATATTTTCCATACGTTTCGAAAAGTGGTGTTTGCTTTAATGCTGTTACCGTACTCATCTTGCTCCCCCCTATGATTTCCTGCAGAATAGTCGTTCTTTTACTTGTTTTCCTGTTTCAGTCGTTGCCAGTCCGCCAAGTGAGGTTTCGCGGAGTGTCCGAGGCATATCTTTTCCAACTCTATACATGGCTTCAATTACCTCATCACAAGGAATACGGCTTTCAATCCCGGCAAGGGACATGTCAGCTGCTGAAAATGCGATGGAGGTTCCGATCACATTCCGCTTAATGCAAGGAACTTCCACTAGTCCTGCCACTGGGTCACAAACCAAACCCAAAAGTGACTTCATCGCAATGGCAGTGGCATTTACAGCTTGCTGTGGTGTACCCCCTTTTAACTCAACAATCGTTCCAGCGGCCATGGCCGTTGCCGAACCGACCTCAGCCTGGCACCCTCCGGCCGCTCCCGAAATGAAGGAACGGTTCGCAATGATATAGCCAAGCATGCTTGCCGTAAATAACCCCATGACTAAATCTTTAAAAGGCGTACCATCATTTTTATGAAGTGAAAACAATACCCCGGGCAAAATGCCGGCTGCTCCGGCCGTTGGCGTTGCTACAATGACACCCATTCGAGCATTGTTTTCTGAAGTGGCCAATGAAAAAGCCATTGCATTGCTAATATAATTTCCTGATAGGGATCTACCTTGATTGATATAATCATGCATCTTTACGGCATCACCGCCAGAAAGACCGCTTGGAGCGGCTGATGCATCATTGATACCGCTCGTAACAGCTTCTTTCATTTTGAGCAACCGCTCTTCCATCATGCTAATAATGGTTTCTTGGTCTTTGCCTGATCTTTTTACCTCCATCATCAACATCATTTCACCGACGGTTTTTTGTTCTCTTACACATGCATCGATTAGCTCTCTCATCGATTGAATTTCCATCATTTTGCCCCCATTAGTGTTTTCCTTTTAGGTTGGTAATGACGAGCAAGAGCTGCAAAATCATCGCCTGCACTCAAACGGATATCGACCATTTCGTCGTCTATCATAAAGATTTTGGATAAGCCGCCGCCGAGTGACACGCCGCCAACTTTAACAACATGTTCCTCACATTTTGCTGTTACGATGGCTATATTTGGATGGTCATAATACTTACAGTCTTCTGCAAATTCGAACCTGTACTTCATCCCACCCTTTTTAGCCCATTCCAATGAATATTTTATGCGTGGATCATCCGTTTCCATCCCTAGTAATCCGCCAAGAAGTGCTTTATCTGTTCCATGACCTTGATAGGTTTCAGCAAATGAATCATAAAAAACAATATTTGCTTCTTGCGGAGAATCTTCCAATAATTCGTATATAAACTTTCCAATCGATACGACCCCCGCTGTATGAGAACTCGATGGTCCCACCATGATTGGCCCGATAATGTCAAAACAACTTTGAAATTCCATCCGCATGCCCCTTTCTAGACTGTGACTGCCTCTTGAAATAACGGATAGGCGGCACAAATAGCTTTAGTTGTTTCCTTTGCTTTCTCAAGTACGACTTTGTCCCCTTTACTCTTCAGAACAGCCGCAATAACTTTTCCGATTCTCACCATTTCTTCATGCTTCATGCCGCGGGTCGTTAAAGCCGCTGTTCCCATCCGGATACCGCTTGTAACAAACGGCTTTTCTGGGTCATAAGGAATGGTATTTTTATTGACGGTGATGCCAGCTTCTTCTAATAATTTTTCTGCTACTTTTCCAGTTAGGTTCCATGGACGTAAATCTAAAAGAACAATATGGTTATCTGTTCCACCAGAAACAAGGGCTGCCCCTTCATTTTTCAATGTCTCGCCAAGTGTGGCTGCATTTTCAATTACTTGTTTTGCATATTCCTTAAAGCTTGGCTGCAATGCTTCTTTAAAAGCCACCGCCTTGGCTGCAATAATGTGCATGTGCGGGCCGCCTTGTATCCCTGGGAACACTGATTTATTTATCACTTTAATGATCTCTTCATCATTTGTTAAAATAATTCCGCTCCGCGGGCCTCTTAATGTTTTATGAGTAGTGCTCGTTACGACATCGGCATATGGAACCGGCGACGGATGTAGTCCGGCTGCAACTAGCCCGGCAATATGCGCCATATCGACCATGAGTTTTGCGCCAACTTGATCAGCAATTTGCCTAAAGCGCGCGAAATCGATCTTTCTTGGGTAAGCACTTGCCCCGGCAATAATCAATTTTGGTTTTTCCTTATTCGCGATTGCTTCTAGTTCATCATAGTCAATCAATTGAGTATCCTCTTTAACCCCATAGGAGACAATATCAAACCATTTTCCTGAAACACTTACAGGGCTTCCGTGAGTTAAGTGCCCACCCTGCGAAAGGTTCATTCCCATCACTTTATCACCAGGCTGAAGCAATGCGAAGAATACAGCAAAATTGGCTTGTGCACCTGAGTGCGGTTGGACATTTGCATATTTGGCGCCAAAAAGCTGTGTTACGCGGTCAATAGCTGTTTGTTCTGCCACATCGACCACTTCGCAGCCACCATAGTAGCGCTTCCCTGGATAGCCTTCCGCATATTTATTGGTCATCACACTTCCCATTGCTTCTAACACATCAGGGCTCACGAAGTTTTCAGATGCAATCAACTCCAATGTTTGAAGCTGGCGCTGCTGCTCATTCCTAATTGCTTCAAAAATAGTTGAATCATTTTGTTGTAATCCCATTCCTACTCCTCCTTGAAATATCGCTCAAACTACCCTTTAATGTGTCAAAATGGAAGATTGATCTCCCATTTTCACTATCCAAACACGACTTTTTTTGCACGCAAAAAAGGACAGAAGAAGGGTAGCTTAAAAGCTCTTTGTCCCTTCTCTGTCCTTTTACCTGAGAGTTTAGTTCTGTGTAGAACATCCCCTTTGGTGGCATCTCATATTATGCGCTCTCCAGAGTTGCGTCCAGCTGTGGTTCCATCTACCTGAGAGATTTATTCCAAGGGTTTTTTTGGAACTTGCTCCTTCGGTGGCGTGTAAATCTTGCACTCTCCCACAACTGTCATCCGCTCTATTTTTTTGTTATTTTCAGAATAGTTGTTATGTCGATTCAAGTCAAGCGTTTTTTTACTTTTTTTGAAAACGGTAACATTAAAATACAAGAATAGCATTGAAGTGGCTGTTTAATTTTCTATTATCTTTTCCTGATTCACTTGATCGACCTCGTTCGTATTCATGGTCCGAATCTTATAAATGGCAATGAGCAAAATAAACCAGACTGGAGTTACAAACAAGGCAATACGAGTATCTTCAGCAAGACCAAGCACGACAAGAACGAAAGCTAAGAAAGCAAGGATCAGGTAATTGGAAAATGGATAAAGCGGCAATTTAAATTTGTTAACCTTTGCCAGATCCGGTCTTGTTTTACGGTACTTTAAATGGCTGATGGCAGTAATTCCCCAAATAAAGATGAAACATACTGTAGATATACTTGTTATGAGTGTAAATACTCCTTCCGGCATGACATAGTTCAAAATAACAGCAATAAGAATAACCACAGTTGAAAAGAACAATGCATTTGAAGGTACTTTTCGTGAAGTAAGTTTTGCAAATGAGTCAGGTGCATTTTTATCTTTGGCAAGTGAGTATACCATTCGGCTTGTACTGAAAACGGCACTATTACATGCGGAAGCAGCAGATGTAAGGACGACAAAATTAACAATTCCGGCAGCTGCTGCGATACCAACTGCTACGAAGACTTGGACAAACGGACTTTTCGCCGGGTTTATCGCGTTCCATGGATAAATGCTCATAATAACAAACAATGCACCAAGGTAGAAAATAAATACTCGAATTGGGATATTATTGATTGCCTTTGGAATAACTTTTTCAGGGTCTTTTGTTTCGCCTGCTGTAAGTCCTACTAGTTCAATTCCTGTAAATGCAAACACTACCATCTGGAATGAGAGAATAAACCCATTTATGCCATTCGGGAACATGCCGCCGTGGCTCCATAAATTCGTGAAACTAGATGGACCTGAATTTGTAGAAAAGCCTTTTACAATCATGACAAGACCGATAAAAATTAGTCCCAGGATAGCGATGACTTTTATTAAGGCAAACCAAAATTCCATTTCACCAAAAAGTTTAACGGTTGTAAGGTTCATAATTAACAAAATCACAAGGGCAATTAATCCTGGCATCCACTGCGGAACATTAGGAAGCCAATATTGGGTGTAGAGACCAACTGCTGTTAAGTCAGCCATTGCAATGGAAATCCAGCAGAACCAGTAGGTCCAGCCAGTGATAAAAGCTGCCATATTACCTAAATAGTCTCTTACAAAGTCAACAAAAGAATGATAGTTTAAATTGGTTAAGAGAAGTTCGCCAAGTGCGCGCATGATTAAAAAGCATATAACCCCCGTAATCAAATAAGCAAATAAAATCGATGGTCCTGCTAAATGAATAGATTTTCCTGCACCAAGAAATAATCCCGTTCCGATTGCTCCACCTATAGCGATTAGTTGTACATGCCTGTTTTTTAGGCCTCTTTCCAATTTTTGTTCCTGCATTCGATTTCCCCCTCTACTTTTCTAGGATGTTTACAATTTTTGTCGATTTAAATCTATTTTTTTAAGAATTAAATCAAACTAATTGTAAATTAATATCCCCATAAAAGTTTAAGATAATATTGCCGGTTAATTCGATATCAAAAAAGCGCTTACAATTTGAATGATATTAATAGGATCAGCTTGTTCTTAGCAGGTTCCCATAGTCTCATTCCTAAAAGATTTCATAGCACAATCCTCCTTTTTCCGTGTGTGCTATCTTTCCCAAACAAAAAAAGGACAGAAGGGAAGATAGATGTTCTCTAATCTTTCCTCTGTCCTTTTACCTGAGAGTTTAACTCCTTTGGTGGCCTATGGCTCTCTCCAGAGACGCGTCCTATTATGGTCCTTTTACCTGAGAGATTGTTCCCCATTTTTTGGGGACTTGCTCCTTCGGTGCCAAACAATTCGTTTGGTCTCTCCCACAATATTCATCCGCTATCATACATTTCATTTACATACTACTCTATGGAAAGGATGATGTCAATATAATAATCAGAATTTATTAATTATTTTGAAAAAATATATTACAATAAGAATAAGTGTAACAATTTACCAATTAAAGCATAATGGTTAACATTTTTTCCTTATCCGCACTCCTTCTTACTTCTTCATTTACTATTGTTATGTAAATAAAATTAAAAATGGTTTCCTAGTCTGGAAACCATTTTTTGACCATATGGTGCTGCCAATTCGTTTAACTCTTTCCAAGTAAAAGAAGATAAAAAATTACTATTGTCTGTCAGTAGATGTAAGAAATTCTTAAAGGTAGAGGTGAAATTAATTCTATAAATAATGACTTAGATAATATATTGTATGCCTAAAACAATGAAAGCCCTACCTCTCTTTCATCCTTACGGCTCCTCGTCCGTGCCAGTGTGATTCAAGATTCCAAAAATCAAGTGACTATTTTATCGAGTTATTTGTGAAACTTTAAAAGTTGGTAAAAGAAAATTAAAATGGATTAGATTGTAGAAATAACAAAAGAGGTTAATGTTCTAAAATAAAGTTGAAGAAGTTGAATGTCTTTGAAATGATTTACTTATTAATAATTATATCCCAATAAAATTCAGGATATTTTCAGAAGATGTAATACATTTATCTATAATTAACCTTAGCAGAAACTTTTTATTTGATTTTCAGTGATCCCTTTAATTAATCCCAATTCACTTATCAAAAATTCATGTGCGTTATCTAACATTTTTTTTTCGCTTGTATTAAGTGCTTTTTCTTTCTTCATACGCATTAAATCACGTACAACTTCAGCACCTTCTTGTATTTTACCCGTTTTTATTTTGTCCGTGTTCACTTTATACCTTTGTTTCCACGGCAGTAATCTATCTGATTCTCCATGCTGAAAAATGTGTATGATGTGTTTTAATGCAATTATGTCAGTAACTGGGCGTATACTTGAACTCAATATTTTACCTGTAGGAATCATGACTTGCATATTACTGATTAACATTTTTATGACATAATACTGTTGTTTTTTCCCTGAGATTTCCTTTTCTTCTATGGCTTTAATTACACCTGCTCCGTGCATTGGATAAACAATGTTATCGCCAATTTGAAACAAATAATCCACCTCCATATTTTGTAACCTTCTTAAGGTTAACATATATATTATTTTTTATCAAATATTTTATAATATCATAAACTCTTTTTCTCCGTCAACTAATTTTTTTAAAAAAATTAGAACTAGGAAAAACAAAAGGAATCGTGTCTGATTACCAATAAAGGGAAGGTTAATTTTCCCGCGTATTTTCTAAAACCTCTACTAATTAACATAGATCAGTTTTCCCTTGAAAACACTAAATTCATGTAATCGTTTAGGATTCACACTTAAAGTGAGTAGTAAAAATGTCGCAAATAAATAAGTTGTTAACCATGTAAATTCACTTCAGTTAATAAAGTTGTTTCATTTTATATTAAATGTTAAGTATTAACTTAAATTTAATAGTGACCAGTGATTTCGTTTTACTGGACAATAATTAAACTACAAAACAAAAAGTCTTAATTCCTATAAATGGAGGAATTAAGACTTTTATTTCAATATATGCATCTGTAATAGTTTATTAGACAATTTCTGAGAGCTTTTCATTCCCCTGATCCATATATAATTCTTTGACCTTAACATGTGACGGCAGCAGCGGATGATTACGGATGATGTTGACAGTTTTTTGTATGCTATCCGTTAAAGTTTTGCCTCCCTGTAGCCATACACTTACTGTACCCTCAGGAAATTCCGGCATGCTATTTTTAAAAAGATAATCTAATGTTTGAATCTTGTCCTGCAATTCTTTGTTTTTATATATTTTGTTCAGTATATCCCCAGTATTCTTTTGATAATCATTTGTGGAGACCACAACGATTTCCTCAACATTATCCTGATATACAGCAATAATGATGTCCCTCATTAAATCGTCGAAGGGGTGTGAAACGATCGGCTGATATGTTTGTAAGATGATCATGTTTTCCGGATTGACATTGGTTTCTTCTTTAATGAAACGTTCTAATTTATGCTCCATTCCAGTCACAAATAGTACTTTTTTCTTTTCATCTCTAGACATTAAATTCACCCCATAAATGTTTTGAATTTTGCACCAAATAAGTTTCCTGACTCTTTCTTATATGAAAAATGCACAAGTCTTGAACATATCCTTTTGTTTTTAACAAAATTTGCTTTGCAGGTCACTGGAAAGCTTAAAGACCATTACTCGTTCTCCAGTTTGTGTACTAATATCGGTGTGAAAACTTACTACTTCTTCCCCTGTTATCGTTAAGATAAGTTCTTTTAAATCATCCAGACCAGACTCCACTAAACTGTTGCGATGTTCTTTTACAGATAACAATCCTTCTTTATCCAGACATAGAGTATATTCAGCAGCAGTTAGGATACCTTTGAGTATTACAATCACCATATCCCGTAAGATATCCGATTTAACAGACACGGAGCCTCGTCCAAGATAATTTTTCTCCCAATGTGTTAAAGCTTTGCTTATTTCTGCTTCAAGTGTTCCTTTTGTTTTTTCCATACCGATTCCTTTTCCTTTTTTCAAAGTTACCAATAGATGGCCAAATATTGCCGATAATATTCTAACAAACAATCTTTTTCGCTCATATGACGACTTTCTTTCGGAAAGCTATGTACCATCGTACAATAACGCTGGAAAGAAAAGCGGCCTTCACACACGGACATATAAATATATACCGGGAAAGAGGTTAAGACCAACTCTCCCAGTGTCCTTCCGGATCAATGGACGCAAGCCGAATCCATCCGTTTTTCACTTTTTGATGAAAGGCATGATCGTTGTCCAGCATCCGTTTCACATAGTCCCTCGGTGCTTGGATGACCACCAGCAAACGCAATGGCTCATGATATACCTCTTCATCGGATTTCATAACAGACTGCCAGGGAAGTCCGGATAATAAGTCACTGGCGTTCCCCTGCATGACCCCGAGACCGGCTGTTACAGTTTGGGTTGTTTTATTCCCGCTGCCATAATAATGAGGGGCAACAGTGGATGCATAATATTGCAGGTTAATCCATTGGGCTACCGTTGCCGGCCCGGAAATAATGTTGGCGAGAATAGCACCGTTTTTATCCTTCTTCCAGTTATAATTGTTGAGGAAAACTCTTCCTTCCAAATTGCAGTCTTGGGTCAGCCGGCGTTCCCCAATGATAAACGCAGCGTTCCGTGCCAAGCCCCATTCCGGACGCACCTCACTCCAATCTTCTGAAAGACGCTGCGCTTCAGCCTTCGGATTCCTGAGATGGGTTCCGAGATTTGGCAAGTGGGTAATCCGCTCGACATTGGCTTTCTCACTGACCTCTGGCAACGCCTCTTGAACACGATGAAATGCTTCTTTAGCTTCATCTGATAGTTCTGGAACATAAAGCCAACGTAATTCATCAAGTGTGGTAACATGCTCGGCAGCTGCAAAAACGGTATCCTTCGGAATGATAATTCCCTCTGTTTCGAGGCTCTTCCTTACTTTTGGAAGATTACACAAGGCTGCCAGCACCCGTGCATTGAATCCACTTGATGCTCCTCCGCATGCACCGCAGTCGAGTGCGGAACTATATGGATTGTTTGTGCTATGACTTCCATGTCCGCAAATAACAACTAGTGGTGCAAAGTGATCGGTCAGCCCCATCATTTTTAGAGCTTGCCGTACATAGTGTACTTTTTCTTTCACCGAAAAGCCAATTGGCAGACCAGTTTCCAATGTATCCGTATGGTCAAGCAAGAGTTCCGTGGATGGTTTGTGCAGCCATGTTTCGTACAGTTTGCTTAATGTCCGGCCTGCACTTCGCGGAACAAAGCTACGAGCGAGCGTTTGCAGACTTAACCAAGGACCGCTAATCTCCGGCAGCACCATGCTGGACACCAGATTATGTTTCATTGTTTTAAACGTATAACCTATTGAGCGGACTGCTTGATATCGTTGTTGATAGGATTCAGAGTCCACTGAAAACTCTTTTACTTTGTATTGCGGTTTAAACATTACCGGCAAAGAGTTATGTTTGTGGTTACTGCCAAGCTCACAGGTTTCAATCGGCAATCCGAAAAATCCTGCTGTTCCAAAAGTCTCAAAATTTCCTGCTGTTTCAAGTTTTCGGCGAAAAAGCTCTGAACGCACATCAATACAAAATACAAATTGGGCGAGTGCAGGTTTTACGTTTTCTTCGGCAGCAGCAGGCTGTTGGGATGTAATCAATTTCTTTAATTGGTATTCATATGTTTTTTCCCATGCTTCAAGCCAAAGCCGATTGCGTAGAATCTTATCAAAACGATATGCAAGGGTCAAACGTGCCTTTATTTCTGTAGGGGATAATTGTAACCAAGCATTGATTGGCAGATTCCCCCATTCAGCCCAGACTGCGATCAATGGTTCTAACTGAACTTTATCATTTCTTTTTTCAGGCAAGGGAAGAGACGGTTTAACTAAGGCCCATTCCAAAGAAATCCGAACAGCTAAATAATCAAGAAGTAATGAACTTTCTTCAGGTGATTGCTGTGAGCGCCAAAGCATCATACCACTCCAGCCAGGTAAAGCAAGGAAATGTGCTTCAAAATAGGCTTGAATTTCTGAAAATGGAATTTCGAATTGGAGTAAAACTTCTATTAAGGCAGCGTCAGCTTTCTCCGGCAGCTCACTTAGTTGTTTACGCACCTTACGGCTAAGTGCTGGGTCATGCCGGACTAGTTTCCGCCACGCATGATAGAAACCTTCATCTCGATTAGGCATAGACCAGACAGCCTGGGACTCATTCAAAAACAATTTACACCACTTGATCATATGGCTATTAAGTTCGTGTGCAGCATTCACCCTTCCCAGCTGTTCCAAGCGCTGGCTATAGATTTGAACCGAGTGCTTTTCGGTCATTTGCGATGTAAAACGGTTTAGTTTTCGTGCAATGCTTTTTATCTCAGGTGCTTCCAAAGAGATTGAAGATGGTTGATTCTGTAAAAGTGCAGCCCTGCAGAATCGCTCTGCTACCTCACGCGGCAACTCCAAAGACTGTGAGTTTAACCAATGTTGAAGTCCTTTTTCTAAAAAATCCTGACGAATCGCGCCTCGCTCCTGTGCAGACAGAAATACGGAATCATTGGGGTACATATCTACATCACAAGTATCTTTAAGCCACCGTGCGGTTTTTTCAAACGGCTGTTTCTCTAAGCCTACCCAGGGGTTACGGGCTGCAAACGTGTTAATAGGCCCGAGCGGTGCAATGACGCTGCTGGCGGATTTCACCATGTCATTAAGATCTAAATCAAGGGTATCGGGCAGCTTTCCCCAATGTAATGTTTTTGCTAAGGTTGTATTCATCGTAAATGACCTCCTCTAAAGAATGATTGTGTCAAATATGTAGGATGGCTTTCGACCAAATCATTTTGAGACTCACCCAATCGTACAAGCCAAAGATAAATGACAGCATAGGCAGTTGATGAACGATGACGTGCCAGCCATACACTTGCAGCACTTCCGGCCACTAGAATAACCAGGAGCAAAATGGATGCCGGTGCCTGTGGTTGAATTCCTTTTGGGATTGAATCCTGTAACAGATCATAAAAAGTATCATGTACTAAACTGTATACAATTGTCGCTACTACAACCAAAGAAAACCCTGCAATACGTCCAACACGTCCGAATCCCAGAGCGACGAGTCTGGTCCAGGCTAAAGAAACGGACCATCCTAAGGTAAGAGCGCTTATCAATTGATAACTCTCTCCAGGAGAAGACAGCCAAATACCTAGGGCGACCAGGAGACCTAAAATACCGCCAGTGATTGTCCATAATAATGATGATGGCTGGTGCGTCTTAGAGGTAGGCATTACGTCGCGAGGAAGCGCAGAGCCAGCCTGTAAGAAAAGGGTTGATTTGAATAGACCATGTAAGACAGCGTGTATAATGGCTGCCAAATATGCACCTAATGCACATTGGATTAACATGAACCCCATCTGGGCAATCGTAGACCCGACCAGCTGCCGTTTATAATCAACGTGAACCAGCATAATTCCAGTCCCTATGATGACTGAAACACTGGACAATAGAAGCAAAACAATTTGGGCTATATCTCCGCTAAAAAGCGGTGAGAACCGAGTCAGGATAATTCCACCTGCATTCACTAATCCCGCATGCATTACTGCGGAAACAGGCGTTGGAGCCACTACTGAATCTAACAGCCAGCGTTGGAAAGGCCATTGTGCTGCCGGAATTACGACAGCCAGAATTAGCAGAAGATTAATACAAGTCCTTTCCCATGAATCAAGCTGTGCAAGACTGCTTTTGGTGAGGACAAGCGATAGCTGCCAATGCCCTGTGGCTTGGTTTACCCAAATGACAGCTCCCATCAGGAAAAGCCAGCCTAGGGCAAAAAGACGGCCAGATTGCTTAGCTGCGTTTCTAGCGACACTCCACTCCTTTTTTAATCTAATTAGGAGTGTCAATCCCAGGAGTGTAACCCCCCAACAGACCAGCAACAGGCGAAGATCATTACTCAACCACGCACCTGAATCAACAGTAGTAGTAATAGTCAAAAGGGCAAAATATTTTCGATAGGCACGATCGCCGAGTAAGTAACGAATAGAATAACGCTGCACGATACAACCAATGGTAAGAACAAACAAAGCCATCAGCCATGATAAGGAATCAAACCGCCAAGGGCCATAAATCATGGTTTCATTATTTGTAACAAGGGCCAGCAGGGCAGCGATTGGAGGCAGCAATGTGACACCGACGTGAAGCCGAACAAAAGAAAGCGGAACCCTTGGGTATAACAGGAATAGCGCGCTAAGCACCGATATGGCAAGCAATCCAAAAAATATTTCTGGCAGAGAAATTAACATTTTAGTTCCCCCCATCGAAGAATGGAAGAAACCATCATTCCGAAAATATGACTTTGACCGATTTCCTTCATTACGCTACATTCCTTTCTGTTTATTTTTAAAAACAAAAAAACCGACAATTTTTTAGCATAATGGTTAAATCCATTAAACTTTGAAAATTGTCGGTTTACTTTTAACGGGCCCAATCAGGCCTTTTAATAGTCTACCTAAATATGTAATTTTCTTTCTTCAATAAAGAAGTATAATTACAGTTGTCCTCTTTGTTATAGATTTACTTTTTCATATAGTCAATAGAAAGTTATTAACGTCATGCTAAAGTAATCTATTTATTTAGAGAAATCAATCAAACAATTAATTTATGCAACTTATATTACTATTTATCAAACATTCTGTCAAGTTAAAATTAGGTCCAAACTTTACTTATTGTGAATTTCGAGGACCGAGAACCTCATTTTCAACTGGGAACCATCCTACCGCCATAATTGGAAAGAAAAATATAATCGGTATCTACATACTGTTTCCTTTTATTAATTCATTTACGTTTTTGCTGACTTCGATAATAATGGAAGAATTCTTGCTTGTGTATTTTTTGAATGCGGTAAAAAAGCCTCCTTCGCTCATCGGGATTCCCAACATAGCAAAAGAAGCTCAACAGCCTATTTAACGTACCCTGCACTCTAGGGGCAGATTTTTTCCGGGCTAATTTATTCCACACGCTTACTAACGTTACTGTGACAATATTTTTGGCGAATACTTGCTGAATTTAATTATTTAAGTGCTTTACTAACTTTTAACTTCTTTCCTTTTATGGTTGCATTCTCCATAGCTTGTAAAACGAGCGAGCCTTTTCCATTCAGAATATCAACATAGGACATTTGATCCTGAATGGTAATAATCCCAATATCATCTGCAGTTACTCCAGGAATTTTCGCAATCGTTCCAACAAAATCTACCGCTCGAAGCTTCTTCTTTTTTCCACCGCTAAAATATAGTTTCATGATATCTTGGTTAATTCTCGCAGTTTTATTATTTCTTACGACTCGTCGGCCGCTGATTTTTTCTTCGAAAGCAGCCTTCTTACCAGCAACATCATGTGGCTTTGGTGCGTCCATTTTTGGAATTTCAAAACCAATATACCGTTCAATATTTTTAACGAATTTTCCTTCATAAGGTGTCGCAAACGTAATCGCTTTTCCTTCATTTCCTGCGCGGCCGGTTCGGCCTGTCCGGTGGACATAACTCTCTTTTTCCATTGGAACATCATAGTTGATAACAAGTGTCACATTATCAATATCAATTCCTCGTGCAGCTACGTCGGTGGCAACTAGATAACGGAAATTCCCCATTTTGAAACCATCCATTACAGCAAACCGATCTTGTTGTTCTAATCCGCCATGGAGTCTTTCACAAGAATAATTAGATTCTTCCAATTCAGTATAGACAGTATCGACATGTTCTTTTGTTCGGCAAAATATAAGGCAGCTGTCTGGATTTTCAACGACGGTAACGTCTTTCAGGAGTGAAATTTTTTCATCTTCCTTCACTTCGATTAGACGATGTTCGATTGTATCCGTCGTAATCCCGCCAGCCTCAATCTCTACATTAATAGGATTTTCCATATACTTATAGCAGAGATTTTCAACATCTTTAGGTAATGTTGCCGAAAATACCATTGTTACTCTGTTTAAAGGAAGTTGATTTATAATTGCTTCTACTTCATCGATAAAACCCATATTAAGCATTTCATCAGCTTCATCTATAATTAGATACTTTATTTTATCTAAAACCAGGGTTTCTCTTTCAATATGATCCATAACACGTCCTGGGGTACCAACAACTACATGAGTTTTTTGTTTCAGTTCTTCTTTTTGTTTCGTAAACGGTTCTTTTCCGTAAACGGCCATTGCTTTGATCCGTTTAAACCTTCCAATATTGGTAATGTCTTCGCGAACTTGAACAGCAAGCTCTCTGGTTGGTGTAAGGATTAAGGCCTGTGGCAATTTTTCTTCCCATTCAATCATTTCGCAAATAGGAATTCCAAAGGATGCAGTCTTGCCACTGCCCGTTTGTGATTTTACGACAAGATCTTGATTTGCCAATACTAATGGAATGACTTTGCTCTGAACCTCTGTCGGAGCTTCGTATTTTAATACTTCTAAAGATCTTTTTATTTCATCGCTTAAATTAAAATCCTCAAATCTTGTTTCACTCATGTATTAACCTCGTTTTTTTGTATTTATCCCGCTTATCTATAGGATTTCTCTCAAAGAAATATCATATGCATAATCTGAATATGGTTCATTATACTTGAAACTTTCGCGAATATAAACGTTTCAAACTGGTCTTATAACGATTTACCCCACTTTTGTGAACTTATCCTCTTCTTCAACGAATATCCTGGTTGATACTGTTTTCTACCCTTCTTTTTACATGGCTTCCATGATAAAAAGCCTCTTTTGCATTATTGGGTTTCCCAACATAGTAAAAGAGGCTCCACAGTCTGTTTGATTTTAGTCCCCTACACAGTCTATCTGTAAAACGGTTATTTAAACCAAATTATTCCATACACCTAAAAGTGATATATCAATACCTTTGGCGGTACTGCGTGGGAATCGAACCCACCAGACCTGGCACGCAGGTCTCAAGCAGTTTTGAAGTTAGAGGGAAGGTATCTTTTTTGATTTAATTTAGTTTTATTTAATGTTGCAAAGTCTTGATTTAATGCACTTTTAAAAAAATCATAGATCATTTAGTTTTATCTATTTAAATATAAAGACATCTAGTCTGTGACCAAGTTGTGACCAAAGGTGTGACCAGTTTTCTTATATTATTAAAAGGATTAAACAAGTAAATGCGGAGGTTTTTTCAGACCTCCTCTTCTTCCAATTGGCACCCAAGGGCGCATGGTCATAATTAAACCTTGACACCAACCCTGTCAATGATGGATATACTTTATGATTATAACAGTTTAATTAAGAAAGTATTGTTATAACAAGGATTTCAATAAGTCTTAATATGATTGAATTTTTGATATTAAACACAGTTAGATCAAATTTGTCCCCAAAGTGTCCCCAATTGTCCCCCTGATTAGCAATAAGATAAAAACTATTAAAACCTTTTAATACGGTACAAGTATCTGCGTTTTATACAAACCTCATCCTCTTTTTTCATTTTTGACAAAGAGAAAGGGATCTATTTGAGACCAGTAATTGTTACATCATGCCGCCCATATAGTTTTATGCTGTAACATTTTTAACCGCATTAGAGGAAAGTCGCATAGAATCCGCATTCTCCAGGTGCTGCGTGTAACATCTTAACATTTACTGTGATTTATTGTACTCCGCTAGCAAAATGTTTGCATGTTGTTAACCGGTCAATGATGTAATCGACTTGATGATTCTTATAACAAAAGCGATCCAGATTTTATTATGCATCGCTTTTGTTACACATTCCACATGTGTTGAGTGTATGTGCGCCTGGTGAGTGCTTTGTTCCCGCTAAAGATAAAACCATTTACAGTTGGGACCGAAGTGCAGTAACACAAGAGTTGTCGGTGGTAATCCTTTGTCTTTATACAAATGGTTCAGGTTGCTCTTGCTCTTCAAGCCCTTTCCAAACAGCAATAATAAATTCTCAGTCATCCGGCGTAACCCATTCGGATTTGGCTTGATTCAAGTTATCCCAATTATAATGCACTAAAACAGTGGGTTTTTGTGATCAAGTTCCTGTTGTAGCTGAATACCATATATGATTTTACGATATCCAAAAGCCTTGGAGGCGTTTCTTCGTCAAATGTATATTGGAAAACGAACTTTTTGTTACCTTTTATATCGCATAGCCTTTCAATTTTATGATAAAGTTAGTACCTTTTTAAGCGCTACTACTGTCTTTATTTCTCCTTTTTTATTAAGTTCAGTCATATCGAAATCGTGTATGGCAGGTATTCATAGTGATGAATATAGGAAATTTAAAAGCTGAAATTTTTATAATTTTATTCAAGTGCTTCACCCTTAGAATTTCTTTCTCTTACAAGATCTGACCGGGTCGAAAGTTAATTCTTCATACTAAAAATAAGGTGTTTACTATCATAATACCTCTGTAGAGTATTATCTCTTTAAAACAATGGTACACAGCGGCAATGGAAATTGAAAATGAAAATGTTGTTTCTACATATTGTAATGTAGCAAAACCTGCCATATTTAGAGGTAATCAGATAAGTTTTGTTGATTTAGATTTAGATTATATTCAAGAAAGAAACAAGGAATGGATAGTTGTTGATGAAGATGAATTTGAAGCTATTAGTGTATGGATATTCTATTGAGTTAAAGAGAGAGGCAAAAAATACACTAGATAATTTAATGGAAGAAGTAAATCGATGGGGATTTCCACTTAATAATCAAATGGCTTCCCTACTCAGTTAAAGCTCCATTACTTTCATCTTTACTAAACTACAGGGGCAGGTTAGATCGACTAACAGTGTATCACTGCTTTAATAAATGAAATGGGATATCAAAAAAACTAAACTATTAAGTTATCAAAAATTAGCCTGGACGGCCGCCCTTTAACACTTTGGTTCTATTTTGAGTTTTGGAAAGTTAACAAACCCCATATTATCAAAAACGAATACTAACTTGATAACCTCTTTAAGTTTAATATTGACTTATGATCAAAGGCAAAATAAAACAGGGCTTTAAGGCCCCGTTTATTTGCTTTTATTATTATTAAATAGAATTAAAAGGGCTCCAACGACCACGATAGCACCCAACAAAATATATGTGCCAGTCCCCAGGTGGCCGCCCCAACTGATTGTAATATCATCACTCTTTTGATGTGCTGATGCCATTAATATCGAATCGGATATAGAGTTCATACCATGTAGGATCAGACCTGTAAGGATGGCTTGCACTGCTATGAAAATACCTACTAATTCTCTCATTCTTTTTGTACCCCTCGCTGTTCTTTTTCTTTATTCTACTTTACCATTTCTATGTAAATATACATAAATTTTCCTATAAGAAAAAGCAAAGTTTTACTACCCTGCTTTTCCACATCAAACTGTTATCAGTTATAGTCGTAATTTACAGACAAACGTTTTGCAGCAGTTTTATATTGTGTTCCGCTATAAATTTGAACGGTAACAGTAGCTGCATAAGTCGCAGTTGCATAAGTGCCCGTTGATGCCCAACCGGCTGTGCCCTTGAAGACTTCATCATCCAATTCCCCATCCGATACGTCCCATCTTGCGTAGTCATATCCTATGCTGCTCTGATCATCCACGGTGACTGCATCACCCATGGACATGGTTGCACTGAAAGCCCAAGGGAATCCAATGGTTAGGTCCCAACCAGATTTTGTACTGTCTCCTTGTGGTGTCCACTTTTCTAATTCGTCACCATCAATCGGGATATCGATATCCTGCCAAATATTTCTTGCTTGCGCCCCATTATAGGCATTAGCCTGTGTTAAAGGTGAAAGAGTGAAATAATCGTACTTGGTGCTATTGTCAGTTGAACGATTTGCCATATAAAGCTTCCAGTCCATATCGACACGTCCCATAGTCGTTCCTGAACCACTCTTGGCTAAAGAGTAGGAACCATAGGAGTCATTTACCAACGAGCTAGCTGCAGTTGCTTCGTTTGTCGATACTAGAGCTGTCTCTTCTTGGCTATCCGCTTCATCCATTTCAATCAAATCTGCTTGTTCAGCTAGGATGTCCTGGATGTAAAATTCCTCTTTGTTTCCAATCATGTTCCCTTCGTCATCGTAAGCAGCATCGCTGATATCCACAAATTGGCGTTTCTCCTTGCCATTCTTTGTGAAACCGATGATGTTGCTTACGGTGTCTGCTGTTGGAACATTCTCTTTATATTCGCCTTTCTCTGCTTGAATTTTTTCAGCACTTGCACCAAATTCCAGGTAGCCTTGGACGCCATTTGGATCTTTTGCTTTGACTTTGATTTCATCAATATTAAGCAATTCCTTGTATTCTTCGATGGATAGTTCTCCATAAAGGTAGACTCTTTTTCCTTCATCTAGCGCAGTTTGAAGATAGGCTTGCAAATCCGCATCTTTTCTAACGTCCTCGACATTGGCTGCGATGTCTGTTGATTCTACAAGGTCTTTGTTCTTCTTATCAATCTTGCCTGAATGCTTGATAGATTTAACTGCCAATGCATTTTTCTTAACCTTATCTTTCAGCTTGTCCAGCGTTTCATCTTGCTTTTTGCCGTTTATGTAGTTGATCTTTTCGCCCACCTCATTGGATGAAATGAACACTAGCTTGTCGACCGGCTTTGCGTACTGTGATTGTCCCTGGCTTGCATAAGAGATCAGCCTTTTCAAGTTTAAAGAAAATGGTGAAGCCATAATCCCTGTTAGTAGTGCGCCGCTCATAGCGACTTTTAATACTGTCTGTTTTAACATTTCTCCGTCTCACTTTTTGATGTTTTCTTAGAGGCCATGATAATAGATTAACCTATGTATTTTTACATATTTAGTAAAAATAGGAAAGTATGGATATAACAAGTCCTTTTCTAGGACAAGTATCCCGAAACCTGAATTTCTTATCGCATCTGATAGGTGCTATTATACAGATGAACCATTTACTGGTAAATGCTATTCTGGTACTTTAATAGTAGGGAAAATTTTATAAGCAAACAAAAAGCAGGCATGTCAGGGTGTTCTTCTTAATTCAATTGGCTCTAGTGACTATGATAGCTCGATTTCCCCTATAATTGGAACCTGGTCCACTGCCGTTTTGAGGAGGTCTGGACATAAATCGGCTGCGCGGTTTGGAAGATATCTGTTGAGAAGTCAAACTACTCTGTCAGTTCTTCATCAAAATAAAGCTTAGGCTTTGCGGGGTATAGTCAGTCACTGTAAGCTGAGTGCCAACTGGCACTCTCACCTTCATCATGCTGATGTTGGAGAATCGGCGGTCTGTGTGGCTAACGGAGAACTCTTTGTACTCCGCCATGATATCTTGGAATCAGTAAGGAATACCCTTTTATTACCGTGGCGGAACTAATCAAGGGTTAGCAATAAAAAGGGAATAGCAATTGTAAATGGGGTACTAGCCTTACCAACTTTGTGAAAAGAGTCTGTACATTATGGAGTTTCCAGCAAATAGTACATCCAAAGGTTGTTTCTGAAAGGATAGGGCATTCGACAATCGGTATCACTATGATACGTACACTTATGTGTTTCAAAATCTATAAAAAGAAGCTGCCCTTCAATTCGAGCAGCTCATTAATAGCTAATTTAAATTTAAAAAATTCTAAGTTACCAAAATGTAACCAAAGTTAAGTTTTTCAGTTGTTTGCAAACAATCACAACCATATATAAAAGCATTTAATAATTCGAATAAGGAATTGATAGAAAAGCGCAAAGAGATGGAGGGACTACAAAGTGACTCATAAGAATTGGTACCTTTTCTTGTGTTACATGTCATTGGCTACCAGGATTGATAAAAGACGAAAGACTTTAAGGACCAAGTACCCAACTGTTGATTTCGAATTACACCAAGGTAATTATACGGACATCTCTAATTAGTTTAGAGAAGAAAGTGTAGACTTTGGGTTTGTGAATTCAAATTCTCTATCGAATCTAACTACCATTGACCTAATCTCAAAACATTATTATTATTAATGAATCATTATGCACTATTTATTGAAGCCTCGGTATTATAAAAAATATTTTGAATTTTAGCCGTAAATAGAAGATTTTTTTGATTAGAATCTAACATTAATAAAATCTATAATTAATTATTGGTTAGTTATAATTTTTTACATAAAAATGAAAGCGCATTAATACAAGCGTCCGGAATATTTTTATTGATATCATAATATATAAGGAGCTCATTTTTTTTTATAAGGAAGTGATGTTATGGATGATGAACAACTTTTAACCTTCATTACTGTTTTTGAGTTAAATAATTATTCGCGTACAGCAGACCACTTGAATTTAACACAGCCGGCGGTAACGGCAAGAATTCAAAAATTAGAAAATGAACTGGACTGTAAATTATTTTACCGCGACGGAAAAAAAATCTTATTGACTAAGGAAGGAACTGCCCTGCTTCCATATGCACATAAAATATTAAACTATGTAAAAGAAGCAAGACAGGTGATTGAAGGTATTAAAACTCCAACGATTATCATTGGATTATCACCTGCCATCTCTGTTTCAATTGTCTTAGAGGTTTTATCACTGCTCCGCAGAACAAGTGAGTTTTCTTTTGAACTAGTGGAAGCAGCGGACTCTGTAGAAGTTTCTAAGATGATTAAAGATGGGACAATCGATATAGGGCTTGTAAGAGATGTAATCCCATTTACAAATCTGGAATCTGAATATATTTTTCATGAAAAGCTTGTTTTTATTGTTGGAAAAGACCATCCATTAGTTGGAAAAGCTGAAATTTTAAAAGACGATCTTATTGACCAAACTATGATTTGCTATCGTAGGGAAACAGCCTTATGGCGAAAAATTGATGAAAGATTAATCGGAGTAAGAAATCTAAAACGAATTGAAGTTGGCGGATTCGAAATGGTAATATCGATGATTAAAAATAACTGGGGTTTTAGTGTCGTACCAGAACTAATTCTAGCTAATCACACAAATACACGCAATAAAGATTTATGTACCGTCCCTTTTGCTGAATTTAAAGATCTCACTTATAATGTTGCTGGAATATATAAAAAGGAATCTCCAAAGTTAGAAAGGCTTCTTCTGTTTCTTCATACTTTTGAAACAACTTTAAAAAATTTAAAATCTATTTAAATATGTATACGCTATGGATCAGCAATAACAAAGGACATTCAATTTAAACAAAATGTCCTTTGTTATAAATCTATACCGTTTCTCTAAGAAAACTTGTTTTATTTAACCCTAAAAACTCGATAGCATTTTCTCCAAGCATTTTTATCTTTTCCTCATCGACGGTCTTAACATTTAAATTATTTGTTTGAGTTAGTTCGTTTTCAATCTCTTTGTTATGCTTTTTCCATAATGACTTTGGACTCTGTACTTTGCTTTAAATTTTATGATTAATCGTTTTGTTCTCTCACTAAAATATCATTCTCAATTATTAATGGTTTTTCTACAAAATTAATCTTTTTCATTATTTTTTGTATTACTTTCGGAAAAAAGTAAGCCCCAAAAAAAGCGCAAATAAAAGCCTGTGACCAAGTTTTTAACCATGCATGTAAAAATGTTCCATCATAACCCCTATTTATTAAGATTAATATTAATGAAATAAAAAAGGACATAGTAAAAGCCATTAAAAATGCAAAAATGATATTTTTATATTTAATATTAATATTTATTATTACTCATCTCCTCATCATTTAATTTAACTACATTTTTATCTTACCAATACCTACATACATATTGTTTCAAGTAAGAACAGAACAAATAACAGATGTTCCCTAACCTTTATGTATTTTTATTAACACTAGCTATATAGTAACAATTGCATTCACATTATTAAAATAAATATTTTTGATAGAATTATAAGTAATTCTTATATAAAGGAGTTAGTGAGAGTGTATACTTATTATCCTTTTATAAAAGCTATAGAAACAGGCAGTTTACAGGAGTGGGAGAAGAACTTGGGTATTCTCAATCCGCCATTAGCCAAATGGTGAATTCTTTAGAAGAAGAACTTTCTACGAAACTTATTTTACGTTCTAGAAAGGGAATTACACTAACACCAGATGGAGAAGAATTTTTTCCATATATTAAAAACATTTATAATTCGCGGATTAACCCCCGAATTTTGGACAATTACTCTCTTAATCTATCATTTTCGTAGTTTTTTATTTTTTGATTTCTTTCGTTGTTTTTTCAGAAGGCCAAGTTGCTTGACATGGAGCCTCTGCGGGCAT